>NZ_JBKFDI010000003.1:0-237500 GCF_046452355.1 Erythrobacter sp. NE805
AAGGTCGTCGGCGACCACCGTCTCGGCGGCGGCGGCAGCGGCGGGTGCGGCGACCGGCGAGCGCCCGGCCTGCGGGCCCGACACCCAGCGTGCGCCCTCGGGGCCGAGCTCCATGACATCGGCATGGGCCGGCACCGCGCAAAGGCTCGTCGCGGCTGCGAGCGCGAGACCGCCCGCCCGGGCAAGAATCATTCCGGACCCTCCAAGAAAGCGCGCGCGGTCTAACCCAAAATAGCCTCGTTTGACACCTCTTATGATGCCCGCGCGGCTCGGGTCACCGCATCGGCGGGGGGCATGGCGTGCGGGTGCCGGGAGGGGGATGGGGCGCATCGATCGATCTCAGCCGGCGTCGAAGACGTAGCCCATCGAGCGCACCGTGCGCAGCGGATTGCCCCCGCCCGCGGCTTTGATCGCGCGGCGCAACCGGCCGACCCAGACGTCGACCGTGCGCTCGTCGATCGGCGGCTCGCGCTTGCCGAGCCCGGCGATCAGGTCCTCGCGGGTCAGCACCCGGTTGGGGTTCTCGGCGAGGAAGCGCAGCAGCCGGAACTCGTTGGGCCGCAGGACGATCGGCTGCCCCGCCCAGCGCGCCTGGAGCGCCGCGAGGTCGATGGTGAGCGCGCCCACCTCGAAACGTCGCGGCGCCTGGCGCTCGGCGGTGCGCGATTGCAGCGCGAGCACCCGGTCGAGCACCGCGGTGCGGGTCAGCGGGCCGACCACGTAGTCGTCCGCACCGGCCCGCAGCGCGCGGCGGCGGTCCTCGGGATCGTCGGCCTCGAGCACCATCGTCACGTGCGCCTCGGCAGTGCGCGGATCGGCGCGCAGGCGGCGGCACATCTCGAGCCCGGCAAGCTCGGGCATCACCCAGTCGACGAAGGCCCACATCGGCCCCTCGACGAGGCGCAGCGGCCCCTCGGGGCCGAGCCTGTCGAAGGTGAAGCGGCGCTGGTCGTGCACGAAGTCGGCAAGGCCGTCGCCGAGGTCACCGGTCAGGAAGATGTTGATGACGTCCATTCTGCGCGGCGGCCCCGGTTTCGGAGAATCGCGTGGCGCAGGCGTGTGACGGGACTGTGACCGAATTTCAATTGTGTGTCATGATTGGTTTGGCGGCCACCTGTGGTGGCGCAGACCTCCCGCCCCATTCCTCCCCGTTCCGCAGGAATGGGGAGGTGGCGCGCGCCGCAGGCGCGTGACGGAGGGGTCATGCGGCCGGGCTTCACCCCTCCGTCACCGCTTCGCGGTGCCATCCTTCGACAGGCTCAGGACAGGCTCTCCCCATCCGTTCCGGACGGGGAGGGACTGGTCAGAGCACGCTCACCCGGTCCATCGCGGGCACCGGCATCCCCATCCCGGTCGGGAACTTGGGGCGGTAGGGCGCCTCGAGGCCTGCGGCCTCTTCGGCGCTGAGGGTGATGTCGAGCGCGCGGACGGCGTCGGCGATGTGCTCGGGCCGGGTCGCGCCGATGATCGGGGCGGTCACCTGCGGCTTGGTGAAGTGCCAGGCGAGGCCGATCGTCGCCATCGGCACGCCCCGCGCCGCGGCGACCTGCTGAACCGCCTCGACCACCGCGCGGTCGGCCTCGTCCTCGGCCTTGTAGAGCGCCTTGCCGACCACGTCGGTCTCGCTCCTGACGGTGCTCTCCCCCCAGGGCCGGGTGAGGCGGCCGCGGGCGAGCGGGCTCCAGGGGATCACGCCGACACCCTCCACGCCGCACAGCGGGAGCATCTCGCGCTCCTCCTCGCGGTAGAGGAGATTGAGCTGGTTCTGCATGGAAATGAACCGCGTCCAGCCGTTCGCCCGCGCCACCTCCTGCGCGCGGGCGAACTGCCAGGCGAACATCGAGGAGGCGCCGATATAGCGCGCCTTGCCCGCCTTCACGATGTCGTGGAGCGCCTCCATCGTCTCCTCGATCGGCGTCTTGTCGTCCCAGCGGTGGATCTGGAAGAGGTCGACATGGTCCATGCCGAGGCGCGTCAGGCTGTCGTCGATGGCGGTCAGCAGCGCCTTCCTCGACAGGCCCCCGCAATTGGGGGCGTTGCGCCACACCCCATAGGCCTTGGTCGCGACCACGATCTCGTCGCGCCGGGCCATTTCGCGCAGGAGCTTGCCGGTGATCTCCTCCGAGGTGCCGCCCGAATAGATGTTGGCGGTGTCGAAGAAGTTGATGCCCGCTTGCAGCGCCTCGCGGAAGAAGGGTCGCGCGGCGTCCTCATCGAGAAGCCAGTCGCCGTGCCAGCCCTTGGAGGTGTCGCCATAGCTCATGCACCCGAGGCACAGGCGCGAGACGGTGAGGCCGGACTTGCCGAGGCGGGTGAACTGCATGGGGCGCGTCTCCTTCGCGAAATCCTACAGCGGGCGCGGGCGGCGTGTAGGAAAAGTTTCGTTCAATGGGTCCGAAAAGCCGGTTTGCGGGAGTGTTTCATCAACTTGCGCCCCCTCAGGAGAGGGTCAGCCCCCCGTCCACCACCAGCGTCTGCCCGGTGATGTAGGACGAGAGCGGCGAGGCGAGGAACAGCGCGGCGCCCGCCATGTCCTCAGGCGTGCCCATGCGGCGCAGGGGGATCTTCCGCAAGGACGCTTCGAGCCGCTCCGGGTGATCGGTGGTGACCGCAGTGAGCTTGGTCGGCACCAGCCCCGGGGCGATGCCGTTGACCCGGATGCCGTCCCGCGCCCAGGCCTCGCCCAGCGTCTTGGTGAGGCTCGCCGCACCGGCCTTGGAGGCGGCGTAGGCGGGGGTGCCGATGGTCGACTTGAAGGCGGCGACGCTGGAGACGATGATGATCGTGCCCTTGGTGGTGGCCAATGCCGGATGGAAGGCGCGGGCGGCGTCCATCACCGAGTTGAGGTTGACGTCGACCACGGCGTCCCATCCCTCGCGGGTGAATTCCTGCCGCCCGTAGCGCACCGTCCCCTGGCACAGCACCAGCACGTCGAGCGGGCCGAAACCCTCCGCCAGCCGCCCCGCCGCCGCGCGGTCGGTGAGGTCCAATTGGCGGTAATCGAGCCCGGTGAAGTCCGAATCCTCGGCTTCCAGATAGTCGCCGAAATCGGGCCGGGTGCCGGTGACGGTGACGCTCGCCCCGTGCGCGCGGAAGCCGTGGGCGATGCCGTTGCCGATCCCCGACGATCCGCCGATGACGAGGACGCGGCGGCCGGTGAAGTCGAGCGGTTCGGTCATGTCAGGCCCCTCCCAAGGCGCTTGCGTGCCTCCTCAGATCGAGCGGCTGATCACTTCCTTCATGATCTCGTTGGTGCCGCCGAAGATGCGGGTGACGCGGGCGTCGCGCCACAGTCTCGCAATCGCGTACTCGTTCATGTAGCCCGCCCCGCCGTGGAGCTGGAGCGCGGTGTCGCAGGCCTCCCACTGGAGCTCGGTGTGCCACAGCTTGGCCGCGCTCGCCTCGTCGGTGGTGAGCTCGCCCGCGAGGTGCTTCCTGATCGCCCAGTCGAGATGCGCCCAGCCCACTTGCAGCTTGGCCTTGAGGTCGGCGAGGGTGAACTTGGTGTTCTGGAACTCGAACACGGTCTTGCCGAAGGCGGCGCGCTCCTTGGTGAACTTGACCGCCTCGTCGAAGGCACGCTGCGCCGCCGCCTGCGCGCCGACCGCGATGCCGAGGCGTTCCTGCGGCAGCTCCTCCATGAGGTGCACGAAGCCCATGCCCTCGGCGCCCAGGATGTTGGTCATCGGCACGCGGCAGTCGTTGAAGAACAGCTCGGAGGTGTCGGCGGCGTGCTGGCCGATCTTGTCGAGATTGCGCCCCCGCTCGAAGCCGGGGGTGTCGGCGTCCACCAGCACCAGCGAAATGCCCTTGGCGCCCTTCTCGGGATCGGTCTTGGCGACGACGATCACGCAGTCGGCGTTCTGGCCATTGGTGATGTAGGTCTTGGAGCCATTGATGACGAGGTGGTTGCCGTCCTTCTTCGCCGTGGTGCGGATGCCCTGGAGGTCGCTCCCTGCACCCGGCTCGGTCATGGCGATCGCGGTGATGATGTCGCCGCTGACCATGCCGGGGAGATACTTGGCGCGCTGCTCGGGGGTGCCGAGGCGCTCGAAGTAGTTCGCGGTGATGTCGTTCTGGAGGGTGAAGCCGGCCGAGGAGCCAAGGTAGGAGAGCTCCTCGGTCAGCACGCAGTTGAAGCCGAAATCGAGCCCGAGCCCGCCGTTCTCCTCCTTGACGGTCATGCACAGCATCCCCGCATCGCCGACCGCCTTCCACACGGAGCGCGGGACGATGCCGTCGGCCTCATGCTGGTCCATGTGCGGGGCGACGTGCTCGGCGAAGACCTTCCGGACGGTGTCGCGGAAGGCCTCGTGGTCTTCGTTGTAGGCGGTGCGATGGGCGGTCGCGAGCATGGGGGTTCTCTCCGGAGGACGGGTTGCGTTTTGCCACGATAAAGCCGCGCGGGCGGGCGGGGGTCAAGCGCGAAAGTGGGGGTGGGGTAAGCCTTCTGACCTGTTGCCAGCATCCCCGATCAAAGCCATCATCCCGTGATGAAAACAGTTCCTGCGCTTCTTGCCCTCTTCGCCGGTTCGGCATGCTCTGCACAATCGAGCGAGCACGAAGCGATCATGGAGACCTCACGATCAAGCCTTGGCCGCCACGCAGGGAAAGGCTGGACAATCACGTTGGTTTGACGACTATCTCGAACTGCCAACAATTCTGGATGGCGGGTGTGACGCGGTTACTATCATCTACGATCCGCACACCAAGAAGGTCGAGAGCGCGGAGTGCAACGGGGACGCGTGATATCAACCCCACGTCATCCCAGCGCAAGCTGGGACCTAGGGCGGCGAACGCTGCCGTGTGAGGCTCTAATGCCCCAGCGTTCGCTGGGGTGACGGAGAGATCTGAACTCAAGATCCTTCGTCACCCCGGACTTGATCCGGGGCTAGGCTTCTACTTTTCGGTATTCGACCAAAGGGCAGCCAAGCCCCGTGTCAAGCACGGGGCGACCTTCTACTCTCACCCCCGCTGGCAGAGCACCAGCACGCGCAGGGTGTTGCCGCTGCCGGAGAAGACCGGGGTCGCATGGCCGACGGGCAGGGTCTCGAGCAGCGTCGCAAGCCGCGGCGGGAGGCGGTCGGGCGTCACGCGGGCGTTGCGCACCACCTCGGCGCCGAGCTCGCCGGCAAGCTTCACCGCCTCGGGGCAGGAGCGGATCGCCCCGGTGCGGGTCTTGAACTCGCCGGTGGCGACCTTGCCGGGGTGAAGCGAGAGCTGGATCAGCGCGTAGCTGACGGGGGCGGGCGCCTCGCTCGGGGCTGCGGCAGGCTGCGCGGCGGCGGGGGCAATGGCCAGCGCAGCGGCCAGCAAGGCGGGCGTCATCCGGGCCATGCCTCCCCTCCCCGCGCCGTGCCTCGCGTCAGCCGACGAAGGCGCGTTCGATCACGAACTGGCCGGGCGAGGCGTTGCTGCCCTCGGTGAAGCCGCGGCGTTCGAGGTCGGCGGCGTGGTCCTTGATCATCGCCATCGAGCCGCACAGCATCACGCGGTCCTCGTCCGGAACGAAGCGCTGCGGGCCCTTGGACTGTTCGAACAGTCGCCCGTCATCGATCAGCTGCTGGATGCGGCCCTGGGTGTGGAAGGGCTCGCGCGTGACGGTCGGCACGTAGATCATCCGCGCGCGGTCTTCGTCCTCGAGCAGCGGGTCGCCTTCGAGCTTGCTCTCGAGCAGCTCGCGATAGGCGAGCTCGGCGACGTTGCGCACCGAGTGGACGACGATCACCTCCTCGTACATCCCGTAGACCTCGGGATCGCGCACGAGGCTCATGAAGGGCGCCAGCCCGGTGCCGGTCGAGAGCATGAACAGCCGCTTGCCCGGCAGCAGCGCGTCGGTGACGAGCGTGCCGGTCGGCTTCTTGCCGAGGTAGATCGGGTCGCCGACCTGGATGTGCTGGAGGCGCGAGGTGAGCGGACCGTCCTGCACCTTGATCGACAGGAACTCCAATTCCTCGGCGTAGGAGGGCGAGGCGACGGAGTAAGCCCGCAGCAGCGGCTTGCCGTTGTCGCCCGGCAGGCCGATCATCACGAACTCGCCCGAACGGAAGCGGAAGCTCGCCGGGCGCGTCATCTTCAGCGTGAACAGCCCCTCGGTCCAGTGGTGGACAAAGGTGATCGTTTCGATCGAGAGCGCCGCGCTTTCGGTGAACTGGTCGCGGTCGATGATGGGAGGGTTCACGCTCTAGCCTCGGATGCAGCAGTGGGGCCGCCCGGAAAGGGGCGGCGGGATGGGGCGCGCAAATGGACTAGTGGCGCGCCCCCTTCAAGACAGTTTAGCGTTAGGAGGTGAAAGGGTGCCTTGGTTTGCGCCGCGTCAATTCCACCGCGCGGCGTTGTAGAGCTGGGCCGCCCGCGCCTCGTTCCTGCCGATTTCCGACGCGCTCAGCGGGTCCGCCTTGAAGGTGCCGAGCGCCTCGACCGCCGAGGTCGGGGCGACGCCCTTGGCGGCCGGGTACTCGTTGTTGCCGTTGGCGAGGTACTTCTGCGCGCTCTCGGAGGAGAGATATTCGAGGAACTTGATCGCGTTCTCACGGTTGGGTGCGGTCTTCACCAGCCCCGCGCCGCTCATGTTGACGTGGGTGCCGGTGGTCGCCTGGTTGGGGAAGATGATCCCGAGGGCATCGAGCACCTTGCGCTTCTCGGGGGTGGCAAAGCGGGCAAGGTAATAGGTGTTGACCAGCGAGATGTCGCACTCGCCCGCCGCGACCGCCTCGATGTTCGAGACGTCGTTGCCCTGCGGGGGGCGCTGGAAGTTGGCGACCACGCCCTTCGCCCAGGCGCCCGCCTTCTCGGGCCCGTCATGCGCGATCATGCTGGCGAGCAGCGCGATGTTGTAGACGCTCGAGGAGGAGCGCATGCAGATGCGGCCCTTGAACGCCGGGCTCGCGAGGTCCTCGTAGGTGGCGAGGCCCTGCGGCGCGCCCTTCGCCTTGTTGTAGATGATGATCCGCGCCCGGGTGGTGAGCGCGAACCAGCGCTTCTGCGGATCGCGCAGGTTGGCGGGGATGCGCTCCTCGAGGACCTTGGAATCGACCGGCGCGAGGATCCCCGCCTCCTCGGCGCGCCACAGGCGCCCGGCGTCGGTGGTGATGAGCAGGTCCGCCGGGCTGAACTCGCCCTCGGCCTGGATGCGCTCGATCAGCGCGTCGGCCTCGGCCTCGATGCGGTTGACCTTGATGCCGGTCGCCCGCGTGAAATCCTCGTAGAGCGCGAGGTCGGTGTCGTAGTGGCGCGAGGAGTAGATGTTGATCTCGCCGGTGATCGGCTTGCCCTCAGTGGCGGCGGTCTCGCCGTCGCTGTTCGCGCAGGCGGCGAGCAGGCCGAGGCTGAGGCCGGCGAGCGCGGCGAGAAGGGTTCTTTTCATGGGGAGAGGCTTTCCGGTCAATTCTTGCGAATGACTTGCAATAGAATGCCCGCGCGCGCAAGACCTATCTGCGCGCGAAGGCTCTGACGCTGCCCGGATCGGGAAGCACCGAATAGGTCTTGTCCGGATCGACCGGCAGCGCGGTCTCGACCGTGATGCTCGCCCCGTCGGGGCTCTCGATCAGCACCCGGGCACGGGTGCCGAGGGGGTGGACGTCGCGCACCCGGCAGCCGCGCGGATCGGGGACGGGCACCAGCCGGTCGGCCTGGACGAGCAGGTCGAGCGCGCCCGCCTCCTCCGCCAGCTCGCCGATCAGCGCGGTGAAGGGCCACAGGCCGAAGACCGTGTCGAGCCCCTCGGCGCGCCATGCCCCGGCGATCACCTGCGCGCCGCCGAAGATCGCGCCGACCGCAGCGGTGGCGGGGGCCTCGTGGAGCTCTTGCGGCGTGCCGAACTGGACGATGCGCCCCGCCTCCATCACCGCGATCCGGTCGCCGATGTCGAGCGCTTCGGCGGGGTCGTGGGTGACCAGCACGACCGTCGCCCCCGCCTCGCGCAGCAGGATGCGGCACTCGCGGCGCAGGCGGCGGCGCAGCACGATGTCGACGCTCGCGAAGGGTTCGTCCATCAGCAGCACCTGCGGCCCCGGCGCCATCGCCCGGGCGAGCGCGGCGCGCTGCTGCTGGCCGCCGGAAAGCTCGTGCGGATAGCGGCCGCCCATCCCGGCAAGCCCGACGCGCGCGAGCCAGCCCTCGGCCTCGCCGCGGCGCTCCCGGGGGAGCCCGAAGGCGACATTGGCGGCGAGCGTCATGTGCGGGAACAGCGCCCCGTCCTGGAACACGAGGCCGACGGGGCGCGCCTCGGGCGGAGGGCTGCGGTGCGCATCGGCGAGCACCTCGCCCGCCAGCACGACCTCGCCCTGCTGCACCGAGAGCAGCCCCGCCGCGAGGCCGAGCAGTGTTGACTTCCCGCAACCCGAAGCGCCAAGCAGGCAGGTGATCTCCCCCGCGGGCGCGGTGAAACTCACGTCCTCCAGCGCCCTGACGGGCCCGTAAGCATGGGCAATATGACGGAATTCGAGGCTCAAGTGACCGATCCAGCCCAGTCTGACGCGGGGTTGCGAGTGAGCCGCATTAGGCGTTTTGCTTGGCCAAGCGCAAGCGGCGGCGCAGGCTGGTGGAGCGTGGCGGCGCTGGTCCTCGCGCTGCTGGCGGGCGTGCCGATCCTCGCGATCCTTTGGGAATCGCTCGCCGGCGACGCGGGACCCTTGCGCGAACTCGCCGCGACGGTGCTGCCGACCTACGTCCTCAACACCGCGCTGCTGATGCTGCTGACCGGGACCTTCGCGGGGGTGACGGGGACGGGCACCGCCTGGCTCATCGCCGCAACGCGCTTTCCGGGGCGCCGGGTGCTCGGCTGGGCGCTGGTCCTGCCGCTCGCGCTCCCGGCCTACCTCTCGGCCTATCTCTATGCCGACATGCTCGACTACGCGGGTCCGGTGCAGAGCGCCCTGCGCGGGGCGACGGGCTGGAGCGCAGGCGACTACTGGTTCCCCGACATCCGCTCGCTGCCGGGCGGCGCCTTCGTGCTCGGCTCGGTGCTCTACCCTTACGTCTACCTCCTCGCCCGCACCGCCTTCGCCACGCAAAGCGTGACCCAGTTCCGCGCCGCGCGCAGCCTCGGTGCGCCGCCGCTGCGCGCTTTCCGCCACGTTGCCCTCCCCGCCGCCCGGCCCGCCATCGCCGGGGGCCTCGCGCTGGTGCTGATGGAGGTGCTCGCCGACTTCGGGGTGGCCGACTACTTCGCGATCCCGACCTTCTCGACCGGCATCTTCCGCAGCTGGCTGGCGATGGGCGACAAGCCCGCCGCGCTCAAGCTCGCGGCGGTGATGCTGCTGTTCGTGATCGCGCTGGTGACGTGGGAGGCGCACACCCGCGCCGGGCGCAGCGACAGCCGCGACGGCCTCGCCGCGCGCGAGGGCGACGAGCCGCTGGTGGCGCTCACCCCGCTCGGCAAGGCGCTGGCTTTCGCCGCGTGCCTGCTGCCCGTGCTCCTCGGCTTCGCCATCCCGGCGGGCTATCTTGTCACCCTCGCGCTCAGTGATACCGCGCGGGCCGCGGCCGGGGACCTTGCGACCTATCTCGGCGGGAGCCTGCGTCTCGGCGCGCTCACCGCGGGCCTGTGCCTCGCGGTCGCGCTGCTGCTCGGCTTCGCCCGCGCCCGCTCGACCTCGCGCGTGACGGCGGGCGCGATCCGGCTGGCGACGCTCGGCTACGCGCTGCCCGGCGCGCTCCTCGCGGTCGGCCTGCTCGCGCCGCTCGGAGCGCTCGACGTCACCCTCACCCGCTTCGCCCGGGACAGCCTCGGCTGGAGCGGCGGCCTGCTGCTGACGGGGACCAGCGCAATCCTCGTCTATGCGCTGGCGGTGCGCTTCCTGACGGTCGCCTACAACAGCGTCGGCGGCGGCCTCGCGCGTATCCCCCCGAGCCTCGACGCCGCCGCGCGCAGCCTCGGTGCCGGGCCGTCGCGGGTGCTCGCCCGGATCTACGCCCCGCTGCTCGCCCCGAGCCTCGCCGGGGCCGCGGCGCTCGTCTTCATCGACACCCTGCGCGAGCTTCCGGCGACGCTGATCCTGCGGCCCTTCAATCTCGAGACCCTCGCCACCCGCACCTACCGCCTCGCCGGCGACGAGCGGCTGGTCGAGGCGGCGATTCCGGCGCTGATCCTGCTTGCCGCGGGGCTGCTGCCGGTGCTGGTGCTGAATCGCTTGTCCCGCCGCTGACGCATCGGGAGCAGACACCCCCCGCCCCGCCTCCCCACCTGGCCACCATAGCCTGATGGTATCGTTGGTGGTCGGGTGGGGAGGCGGGGCGGGGGGTCTGCCGGTTCGCGCAAGCGAACCGCGCGAACGAACTGTCCAGCCAGCTTGTCACTCCCCCTTGTCCAAACCCGGCTTGTCGCTACAAGGTGGCGAGAATGGCACGCTTCCCCTTCTCCGCGATCGTCGGTCAGGACGAGATGAAGCAGGCGCTGCTGATCGCGGCCGTCGACCCGAGCATCGGCGGGGTGATGGTGTTCGGCGACCGCGGCACGGGCAAGAGCACCGCCGCCCGCGCGCTCGCCGCGCTGATGCCGCCGATCATGGCCGCCGAGGGCTGCCCCTATGGCGGCTCGAAGGAGGATCAGGCGCGCTATCCGGGCGTGGTCGGCAGCGGCAGGATGGTGAGCCGCCCCGTCCCCTTCGTCGACATGCCGCTGGGCGCGACCGAGGACCGGGTGATCGGCAGCCTCGACCTCGAGCGCGCGCTCAGATCGGGCGAGAAGGCCTTCGAGCCCGGGCTGCTCGCCAAGGCCCATCGGGGCTTCCTCTATATCGACGAGATCAACCTCCTCGAGGACCATCTCGTCGACCTGTTGCTCGATGTCGCCGCCTCGGGCGAGAACGTGGTCGAGCGCGAGGGGCTTTCGGTGCGCCACCCGGCGAAGTTCGTGCTGATCGGCAGCGGCAACCCCGAGGAGGGCGAGCTGCGCCCGCAGCTGCTCGACCGCTTCGGCCTCTCGGTCGAGGTGCGCACCCCCAAGGACATCGAGACGCGCATCGCGATCATGAAGCTGGTCGCCGAGAACGAGGCCGACCCCGCGGGCTTCGCCGCGCGCTGGGCGGAGGAGGACGCGAAGACCCTGAAGCGCATCGCCAGGGGCAAGGCGCGGCTCGCCAAGCTGGTGCCGGGCGAGGACGTGCTGCGCGATGCCGCCGAGCTGTGCCTCGCGGTCGGCGCCGATGGCCTTCGCGGCGAGCTCACCCTGATGCGCGCGGCCCGCGCGCTGGCGGCGCTCGAGGGCGCCAAGAGCGTGACCCGCAAGCACCTCGTCGCGATCGCCCCCAGCGCGCTCCGGCACCGGCTGCGGCGCGACGTGCTCGACGAGACCGGCTCGACGGTGCGCATCACCCGCGCCCTTACCGAGCTGTTCGGATGACCCCCGAAGCCGCCGACCCGCTGGAAGACGCGGTGCTGGCGGCGCGGCTTTTCGCCCTCGCGCCGAAGGTGTTCAAGGGGCTGGTGCTGCGCGGAAGCAGCCCGGCGCGCGAGGCGCTCGTCGCCGCGCTCGGCGAGGCGATCCCCTTGCGCCGCTTGCCCGGCCACATCGACGACGAGCGGCTGCTCGGCGGCATCGACCTCGCCGCGAGCCTCTCCGCGGGGCGCCCGGTCCGCCAGACCGGGCTGATCGAGGAGGCCGCGGGGGGCGCGCTGATCGCCCCGATGGCCGAGCGGATCGACGCCGGCGTCGCCGGGCGGCTCGCGCAGGCGCTCGATGACGGCGCGACCGCGCTGGTGCTGCTCGACGACGCCGCCGAACCCGAGGAGGCGCCGCCGACGAGCCTTGCCGAGCGGCTCGCCTTCCCCTGCGACCTCGCCGCCTCGCGCCGCTGGCAGGAGGTGACGCTCGAGCCCGCGCGAGGCGGCCTCGCGGCGGTGCAGCCGCTCGAGGAGGCCCAGCTGCGCGCCCTTGCCGCGACCGCCGCGGCGTTGGGGGTGGACTCGATGCGGGCGCTGATCTTCGCCGGTGAGGCTGCGCGCGGGCTTGCGGCGCTGGCGGGTCGAACCGCCGCCGACGCCGCCGACCTCACCGGCGCCGTGCGCCTCGTCCTCGCACCGCGCGCCACCCGCCTGCCGCCGCAGGAGGCTCCCGAGGAGGCCCCGCCCGAGGACCAGCCACCCCCGCCGCCCGACGGCGAGCGGGACGAGCAGTCCGACAGCGACCGGCAGCAGCAGGACCCCGACCTTTCCGAACTGCTCGTCGAGGCGGCGCGGGCGGCGATCCCCGCCGACCTCCTCGCAAGCCTCGCCCAAGGCAAGGCCCCGCGCCGCGCGCAGAGCAGCGGCACCGGGCAGAGGCGCAAGGCGGCGACCCGCGGCAAGCCGCTCGGCGCACGCCCCGGAAGCCCGCGCGGGGGCGCGAAACTCGCGCTGATCGACAGCTTGCGCGCCGCCGTCCCCTGGCAAGCCGTCCGCCGCCGCGAGGCGCCCGCGTCACCCTCGGCGATCCTGATGCGCAAGGAGGACCTGCGGATCCGCCGCTTCGAGGAGCGCGCCGCGCGGGTGACGATCTTCGCCGTGGATGCGAGCGGATCGGCGGCGGCGGCGCGGCTCGCCGAGGCCAAGGGTGCGGTCGAGCTGATGCTGGCGCAGGCCTACGTCACCCGTTCGGAGGTCGCGCTGGTCGCCTTCCGCGGCACCTCCGCCGAGCTGCTGCTTCCCCCCACCCGCTCGCTGACCCGCGCGCGGCGGCGGCTCGCGGAACTCCCCGGCGGAGGCGGCACGCCGCTCGCGCTCGGCCTCGCCGCCGCGCGCGAGGTCGCCGAGAGCGTCATCGCCAGGGGGCGGAGCGCCGCGCTGGTGATCCTCACCGACGGGCGCGCCAACATCGCCGCCGACGGCTCGCCGGGGCGAGGGCAGGCGAAAGAGGACGCCGAGGCCGCCGCGCGCGCCATCGCGCGCGCCGGGATCGACGCGCTGGTGATCGACATCGCCGCCCGCCCCGGCCCCGAGGGCGCGGCGCTCGCGAGCGCGCTCGGCGGACGCTTCCTCGCGCTCCCGCGCGCCGACGCGAAGATGCTCCAGGCGGCGATCAGTGCCGTCCAGCCGCTCGGCCTTGCGGCATGAGCCGGCTCGACTGGAACCGCGAGGGGCAGATCTGGCCGCACCGCGAGGCGAGCAGCTTCATCGCGGCGGGGGCCAAGCGCTGGCACGTGCAGCGCATGGGAGAGGGACCGCCGCTGCTGCTGCTCCACGGCACCGGCGCCTCGGTGCACTCGTGGCGCGGGGTCATGCCGCTCCTCGCCCGCACCCACGCCGTGACCGCGATCGACCTCCCGCGCCACGCCTTCACCACCGGGCACGACGCCTATGCCATGAGCCTCCCCGCGATGGCCGCCGCGGTCGCCGGGCTGCTCGAGGCGCTGGCGCTTCGGCCCGCCGCCATCGTCGGCCACTCGGCCGGGGCGGCGATCGCGCTGCAACTCGCGCTCGCGCACGGTCATCGCGGCCCCATCGTCGGCCTCTCCGCGGCGCTGCGTCCCTTCCCCGGCCCTGCGGCGCAAATCTTCCCCGCCATCGCCAAGGCGCTGTTCGTCAACCCCTTCGTGCCGCGGCTCTTCGCGGGCACCATCGACATCGCGGGCGGGACCGAGCGCTTCATGTGGCGCTCGACCCGCTCGCGGATCGATGCCGCGGGCATGGCCTGCTACCGCACGCTGCTCAAGAACCCCGAGCACGCGGGCGGGGGCCTCGCGATGATGGCGAACTGGGACCTGCCCTCGCTGCGCGCACGGATCGGCGAAGTCGCGAACCCGGTGCTGCTGGTCCACGGCGCGCGGGACCCGGCGATCCCGCTCGAATGGGCGCGGGAGGCGGCCGGATGGCTCGCCGACGCGCGGCTTGAAGTGCTCCCCGGTCTCGGCCATCTTGCCCACGAGGAAGCGCCCGAGGCAGCCGCCGCGCTGATCGCCGCCTTCCTGGCTGAAGCGGAGGCGTAGCGATGCACGGCGGGCAGTATGGCTGGATCGAGATCGCGCTGTTCTACGGCCTCGCGATCGGCTTCGGGCTCTGGCAGGTCGTGTCGATGGACCGCAAGCTGAAGAAGACCCGCGCCGAGGCCGCCGCCCGCGACGCGGCCGAGCGCGAGGGGACGCCGCCCGAGGGCTAAGCCCCGGCGAGCGCCGCCTGCCAGGCGCGGCCGAGCGCCTGCGCCGCTCCGGTCCCGAACACGTGCCGGTCGGGCCGGACCAGCACCGCCTCGGCCGCGTGCGCCGCGAGCCATTGCCCGAGTTCCTCCGCGAAGGGTGCGAGCCGCGAGGTGCCCAGATCCGCGCGGGCGATCGTCCACGCGCCCGACCCGAGCACGTCGTCGAGGCGCGTCCCGTCGGCGGCGATGCCTTGGGGAAAGTAGCTCCCCGCGCCCGGCGACCCTGCGAGGATCGCTCCCGCGGCGAGCGGCGGGTAGGCGGGCGGGCCGGAGGGCAGCTTGCCGAGCGCGCGGGCAAGGCCGAGCTTCGCGTCGCGCAGGGCGGCACCGAACCGGCTCGTGATGCACACCATCCGGCCCATCATCACCGCCATGTCGATGGTCGCGCGCAGGTTCGGCGCGCGCTCGGGCTGGTAGGTGTCGAGCAGCGCCGCCTCGCCCTCGCCCCGCGTCACGGCGGCGAGTTTCCACGCGAGGTTCGTCGCATCGCGCAGGCCCGAGCACAGGCCCTGCCCCGCGAAGGGCGGCGTCTGGTGCGCGGCGTCGCCTGCGAGCAGGATGCGCCCCTGCCGCCAGCTCCGCGCAATGCGGGCGCGAAAAGTGTAGACGGCGGTGCGCTCGATCCGCACCGCGCCCGCGACGTTCCACGGGGCCAGCAGGCGCTCGACGCTCTCGGGCGCGGCGATCGCCTCGGGGGTCTCGCCGGGCAGGATCATGAACTCCCAGCGGTGCCGCCCTTCGCCCATCATGACGCAGGTGGTGGGGCGCGCGGGGTCGCAGATCTGCAAGTTTGCCGCGGGCAGGCGCGCGGGATCGTCGACCAGCACGTCGACCACCAGCCAGGGCTCCTCGAAGCCGAGGTCCTCGAAGGCGATGCCGCAGGCCTTGCGCACCGGGCTGCGCGCCCCGTCCGCGCCGACCAGCCATCTGGCGGTGAGCAGGCGCTCGCCCTCGGGGGTGGCAAACTCGGCGGACACCCCCTCGTCCTCCTGTTCGAAGGCGAGCATCTCCCAGCCACTCCGCAACGCGCCCGGCGCGCGGTCGGCGAGCGCGGTCCGGAGCGCCGCCTCCACCGAGGGCTGGTGGATCATGTTGGCAATCGGCCAGCCGCCCGGGCCGATGCCGCTCGCGCCATCGAAGGCCATCAGCACGCGCCCGCGCGCGTTGCGGAACTCGTAGGCGTCGGCGCGGCGGCTGGTCGCCATCACCGCCTCGGCCGCGCCCGCCTCCTGGAGGATGCGCATTCCCTCGTGGTCGATGTGCGCCGCGCGCGGGAGCGGGAAGATCCGGGGCTCCTTCTCGGCGACGATCACGCTGACCCCGCGCGCGGCGAGCAGCGAGGCGAGCGTCACCCCGGTCGGCCCGCCGCCGACGATCAGCACGTCGCAGTCGAAGGCTCCCCCCGCCGCCATGGCGCGTCAGCCCTCGGCGACCATCGTGCCCTCGATGTGGCCGATGCTGTCGATCTCGGTGCGCACCACGTCGCCGGCCTTCAGGAACTGGCGCGGGTCCATCGCCGCGCCGATCCCGCCGGGAGTGCCGGTGAACAGGCAGTCGCCGGGCTCCAGCGTCATGCCGACCGAGAGGTGCTCGACCTGCGCCCAGACATTGTAGACGAGGTGCCGGGTGTTCGAGTTCTGCCGCTCCTCGCCGTTGACGAAGCAGCGGATGCCGAGGTCGTGCGGATCGCCGATCTCGTCGGCGGTGACGATCCACGGGCCCATCGGTGCGTGGGTGTCGAAGCTCTTGCCGAGCGACCATTGCGGCACGGCGTGCTGCCACATCCGCTCGGTGACGTCGTTGCCGACCGTGTAGCCGAAGATCGCCGCGGGTGCGTCGGCGGCGGCGATGTGCTTGCCGCCCTGGCCGATCACCGCGACGAGCTCGGCCTCGTAGTCCGGGGTCATGGTGCCGCGGGCGATCAGGATCGGATCGTAGGGGCCGTTGACCGAGGTCTGCGCCTTGGTGAACCACACCTGCCGCTCGGGCGTGCCGAGGCCGCTTTCGGCGATGTGGTCGGCGTAGTTGAGGCCGATCGCGAAGATCTTGCCGGGGCGCGGGACGGGGGCCTCGAGCTTCACCTCGGCGAGCGGGATCGCGCCGTCGCCGATCGCTGCCTTGGCTTCGAGGCCGGGCTTCAAGCTCTCCCAGTCGCGGATCAGGTCGATCATCGTGCCGGGGACGCCGGTCGGGACGACGGTCTCGCCGACGACGATCCCGGTGCGGGTGTGGCCCTCGTGGGTGAAAGTGCAGAGCTTCATGGGGTCAGGCTTCCTTGGGGGTGCGGGAGAAGAGGCGCTTGATGCGCAGTTGCAGGGCGGTGATCCAGGCGACGAGGCCGGGGGGCGGGGCGAGCTTGCCGGCGAACATCGGGTGCGGGGCGCCCCATTGCACGGCGAGCAGCGCCTGCATGGTCTGCTTGGCCGGCGGGTCGGCGGCGGTGAACAGGTCGCCGTCGGTCCAGTGCTCGAGCTCGTTGCCGAAGGGGTCCTTCCAGTAGTCGAAGATCTGGCTGCCCATGATGTGCCGCCCGACTCCCCATGCGGCCTCACGGCTTCGGGCCTTCAGCCACTCATGGCCGCACATCAGGTCATCGAGGCTCTCGACCTCGAAGGCGGCGTGGAGCAGGCCGAGGGGGCCGGGGAGCTGGGCGAGGAAGATGGTGTGGTGGTCGGAGGGCAGATCGCCCCGGTCGCAGCGCATGAAAGCACCGAGCGGCACGCCCGGCGCGGCCTCGATCTCGTCCGAGGTGAGGAACCCGAAACGCTCTTTCCACCAGGCCTCGGAGCGACGGAAGTCGCTGACCTTGAGCACCGCGTGGCCGATGCGGCGGACATGCGCGGGGGCGGGCGCGAGGCGGATGGTCTCGCGCTGGCGCGGCTTGGCGGCGGCGGAGTTGAAGCGCGGCGCGGCGCAGGGCGCGGGCGCGTCGCACGCCTGCCCGGCGATGACCTCGATACAGTAGCCGTCGGGATCGGTGAGGCGCACCACCATGGCGCCGCCCGGGTCATTCAGCGGCGCGACGGCAACGCCTTCGTGCGCGGCGAGGCGTTCGAGATCGGCGATGCTGGCGGCGCGCAAGCCCACGGCGAGGAACTTCGCATCGCCGCGCTCGGTCACGTGAACGAAGGGGCGCCCGTCGCTCCCGGCGCCGTAAAGCCGCCCGCGGGCCTCATAGCAGACGAGGCCGAAATCCTCGAGGAAGCCGCGCATCAGAGCGAAGTCGGGCGCGGCGAAGCGGACATGGGCAATGTCCTCGACCTTGATGATGGCCACGATCCCCTCCTCCTGTCCGACTTTTCGATTTGCGCCGAATCAATTCTGACTATTTGGTCAAGTAACTTGAAAATGACCGATCGGTCAAGTATGCGGAAACGATGGTCGCCGCCCGCTCCCCCTCCCCGCGCACCCGCCGCACCCGCGACGCGCTGCTCGCCGCCGGGCTCGACCTGATGGTCGACCGCCCCATCGACGCCATCGCCATCGACGAGCTGGTCGCCCGCGCCGGCGTCGCCAAGGGGAGCTTCTTCAACCACTTCGTCGACAAGCACGGCTTCGCCTCGGCGGTCGCGGCGATGGTCCGGCTCGAGGTCGAGGCCGAGGTCGCGCGCGCCAATGCGGGGATCGCCGATCCGGTCGCGCGGATCGCCGGGGGGATGGTGGTGGTCGCCCGCTTCGCCCTCGCCGACCCGCGCCGCACCGCGGTGCTGCTGCGCGCGCAGGAGCCCGCCACCAGCCAGACCCACCCATTGAACCGCGGCCTCAAGGGCGACATCGAGGCCGCGCTCGCCGCCGGCCTGCTGCGCCCCGAGGCGCGGGAGATGGGGGTGACGCACTGGCTGGGCCTGTGCCTCGTGCTCGCCGCGCACCTCATCGTCACCGCCCCGAGCCGCGAGGAGGCCGAGAAGGCGCTTGCCGACATGCTGGTGCTCGGCCTCACCGGCCTCGGCGTGCCCGCCGAGCGTGCCGCCGCGATCGCCTGGGAGGCCCGCCTTTAGGCCCTCTTGCGGGGCATCCGGTAGGGCAGCATGAACTGCACGGGCCGCGAGGAGAAGCGCCGCATGTCGAGGCTCTCCTGCACCGCCACCACCTCCTCGCCGAGGAAGCGCGAGGCAAGCTCGGAGCGCGCGTAGAAGGGCGTGTCCTCCCAGGTCCGCCGCACTGCCGCGACCCCGATATCCGAGCGCGTCCGCCGCTCGATCCGCCATGCGCTCTTCGGCAGGCGCGCGATCGGCGGCAGCTCGACCGGCTCGGGCACGCCCTTCGCATCGAACCTGAGCGCGCTGGCGAACAGCGATCCGTCACCGCGTTCGCCCTCGTAGCACACCAGTGCGCCCTGCCTGAGATGCGCGCGCGACCAGTGCCAGGTGTTGAAGCCGGTCTCCAGCGGCTCGGCCCCGCGGTTGTGGTCGAGATAGGCTTTGCCGCTCCACGACAGCCCCGGCGAGGTCATCTCGACCTCGATCCGCGCGCACGGCGCAAGGCAATGCCAGATGTGCTTCTCCGCCGGATCGAGCGCGAAGGCGGCGCGGTTGAGGATCTCCGGGATCACCCGCACGCGCCCCACCACTCTCCTCTGCCAGGGCACGAACAGCCGGGTGTCGCCTTCGTGGATGTCGATGACGAGTTCCCCGCCCTCCCAGCGCACGCTGCTCGGTCCGATGGCGAGGTTCGCCGCATCACGCGCGACCGCGCCGCGCGGGCGCTCGGTCATCACCCAGCGGTGCTGCGGCCCATAGAGCGCGACATTCAGAGCGCAGTGGTCGAGCGGATCGCCCCGACCGCTCCGCTTGTAATAGGGCGAGAACACCGAGCCCAGGAAGGCGATGATCGTCAGCCCGTGCTGCCCGTCGTCGCTGATCGCGTCGACATACCACCAGGAATAGCCACCCGCGGGGATCGCCTCGTCGAAGCGAGGTCCTTCGCGATCACTCGCGCGGCCAGCTGCCCGGACAAGGCTGCCATGGGGACGCCGGCCGCCGGATGGGTCGCCCCGCCCGTGCAGTAGAGACCGGGGAGCCGCGTCCGGGGCCCCTGCCGCTGGAAGGAGGCCGCCCAGCCGTGCGACGCTCTGCCATAGAGCGCGCCCCCCGTGGCCGGGAACAGCTGCTCCCAGTCCTGCGGGGTCATGAGCCGATGCGGCAGCGGGTCCTCGAGCGCGAGGCCGCAGCGTCTCAGCGTGGCGATCATGGCCTGCGTGCATTGCTCTCTCTCCTCGGGCGAATAGGCGTGGACGTCCCCGTCGGCGGGCGCGTTGACGATGATCTGGAGGCGCTCGCGCGCGCCGGGCGGCGGGGCCGGGTCGGACAGGCGCGCGCCGCGGTCGATGGCGCAGACGTAGACCGTGGGCTCGGACGGGGTCCGGCCCGCGGCGATCTCGCGGAACTCGCGGGCATAATCGCGCGAGAAGAAGACGTTGTGGTGGGTGAGCTCGAAGCCTCGGGTGCGGGTGTGGGCGTACCAGACCAGCGCCGACAGCGAACGCCGCCCGGGCGGGATCGCCGGCACCGCGCGGCGGACCTCGGTCCCGAAGCGCCCGGTGGCGAGCGCCGACGGGTCGGCGTTGCAGATGACGATGTCGGCGGGAATCACCTCGCCGCTCGCGAGCCGGACGCCGCTCGCACGGCCGTTGGTGGCGAGCACCTCGGCAACGGGTGCATTGGTCCGAACCCTTGCGCCCTGCCCCTCGGCGAGGCCCGCGAGCGCCTTCGCCAGCGCGTGGATGCCACCCTCGATCAGCCACACCCCCATCGCCTCGACATGAGCGATAAGCATCAGCGTTGCGGGCGCGGCGAAGGGGGAGGAGCCGCAATAGGTCGCATAGCGCCCGAACAGCTGCTGGAGGCGCGGGTCGGCGAAGTGCTCACCGAGCGCGCGCCACATCCCGTCGAAGGGCCGCATCGCGAGCATCTCGGGCAGGCGCGCGAGCCCGATCCGCCGCATCATCGGGAACGGCGTCGAGGCCTTGTCGCCGCGCAGGAAGGGCTCCTCGAGCACCCTGAAGATGCGCGCGGCCTCGGCGGCGAAGGCGCGGTAGCCCGCCGACGCCTCGGCACCGGCGAAGGCGCCGACCGCCTCCACGCTCGCCTCGCGGTCGGCGAAGAGGTCGAGCGTGCCCCTGTCGTCCCAGGCGTGGCGGGCGAGCACCTCGGCGCGGGTGACCTTGACATGATCCTCGAGCCGCGCGCCGCACGCGGCGAAGACCTCGTCGAAGACCGCGCGGTAGGTGAAGACCGTGGGCCCGCCGTCGATCGCAGCGCCGTCAACCGCGACGCGGCGCGCCTTGCCGCCGACCCAGGCCTCCTTCTCGAGAACGGTGACCTCGGCCCCGCGCGCGGCGAGGAGCGCGGCGCTGGTCAGCCCCCCGATCCCGGCTCCGATCACGGCGACTCGCACGTTCACTCGCCTCGCTCCCGTCAATCCCCGTTTATCATTGACCTTACGCCTCTATCTGTCCAATCATTTAGACATATGGCGTGTAAGGCACCTTGATGATGCGGCGGCGGGATCGCGTCCGGATCGGCTACGCCCGGCGCCGCAACCGGCTCTTCGCCGATCCCCGCTTCCAGCACTGGGCCGCGCGCCTGCCGCTGATCCGCTGGATCGCGAGAAGCCGCGCCAACGGGGCTTTCGACCTGCTCGCGGGCTTCGCCTATTCGCAGGTGCTGCGCGCCTGGGTGGAGGGCGGTCTGTTCGCGGTGTTGCAGGACGGGCCGCTGCCCCCTGCCGCGGTGGCCGCGCGGATGGACCTCACGGAAGAAGCCGCGCTAACCCTCCTGCGCGCCGGCTGGGCGCTGATGCTCGCCGAGGAGCCTGCCCCCGGCCTGTGGATGCTCGGCGAGCAAGGCGCTGTTTTCGCGAGCAATCCCGGCGTGCAGGCGATGGTCCGACACCACCGGTTGCTCTATGCCGACCTCGCCGATCCGCTGGCGCTCCTGAGGGCAGATCGCCGCGAGCCGACCGCCCTGTCGCGCTTCTGGACCTATGCGGGCGCGCTCCACGGCGCGGCGGAGCGGGGGGTGGAGACAGCGGAGTATTCGCAGCTGATGGCCGCCTCGCAGCACTTTGTCGCGGACGAGGTGCTCGCCTCGGTGAGCTTCCGGGGCGCCCGGCGGCTGCTCGACGTCGGCGGCGGGCACGGCGCATTCCTGCGCGCGATCGGCACCGCGCACCCGCACCTCGCGCTCGGCCTGTTCGACCTGCCCGAAGTCGCGGCAACCGGCGCGAGGCTCCTCGGCGAGGCGCTCGGGCCGCAGCGGGTCACCGCTCATCCGGGAAACTTCTTCAAGGATTCCATACCACAAGGCTACGACATGGTGTCGCTGATCCGGATCCTCCACGATCACGACGACGGCCCCGCACAGGCGCTGCTCGCCAACATCCGCGCCAGCCTCGCGCCCGGCGCGCAGCTGCTGATCGCCGAGCCGATGGCGCGGATCCCCGGGCTAGAGCCGATGGGGGAGGCCTTCTTCGGCCTCTACCTCTGGGCGATGGGCTCGGGCCGTCCGCGCAGCCCGGGGGAGATCACCGCGATGCTCACCGCCGCCGGTTTCGCCCGCGTTCGGATCGTCGCAACAGCGCAACCGGTCAACGCAAGCGTCGTCCTCGCCACCGCCTGAGCATAAATTGTCCAAGTTGTTTGACAGTCAGATGCGTAAAGCGTAGCAAACAGATGGGAGAACGCATTATCGGACTTCTGAGTCGGCGTTCGCGTCGGCGGAATCCGAGAAATCGGAAGAGAGCGCAGCGATGAACACCCTGGCCGTCATCCTCGAAGCACCGGAGCGCCTCGCGCTTCGCTCGCTCGAGATGAAGGCACTGGAGCCCGCCGACGTTCTCGTCGAAATCGCGTTCAGCGGGATCAGCACCGGGACCGAGAAGCTGCTCTGGTCGGGCCGGATGCCGCCCTTCCCGGGCCTCGGCTACCCGCTCGTCCCCGGATACGAATCCGTCGGCCGGATCGTCGACGCCGGGCCCGAGGCGCGGGCCCGGGTCGGCGACTGGGTCTTCGTCCCCGGCGCCAATTGCTACACCGACGCGCGCGGCCTGTTCGGCGGCACGGCGCGTCGGGTGATCGTGCCGTCGGCGCGGGCGCTGCCGATCCCTGAGCACCTCGGCGAGGCCGGGGTGCTGTGCGCGCTCGCGGCGACGGCGCTCCACGCCATCAAGGGCGGGTTCGCCCGGCGCGAGGCGCTGCCCGACCTCATCATCGGCCACGGCGTCCTCGGCCGCCTGCTCGCCCGACTGACGCTGGCCCTGGGCGGCGCCGCGCCGACCGTGTGGGAACTGAGCCCCGCCCGCCGCCACGGCGCGGTCGGCTACGAAGTGATCGACCCCACCACCGACGAGCGGCGCGACTACCACGCGATCTACGATGCGAGCGGCGATGCCGGCCTCATCGACGATCTCGTCATGCGCCTCGCCAAGGGCGGCGAGATCGTGCTCGCGGGCTTCTATTCCGAGCGGGTCAGCTTCGCCTTCCCCGCCGCCTTCATGCGCGAGGCGCATTTCCGCGTCGCCGCCGAATGGCAGCCCGGCGACCTCGCCGAAACGCGCGCGCTGATCGAATGCGGGAGGCTCGACCTCAGGGGCCTCGTCACCAACCGGCGCCCCGCCGGCGAGGCGCTCGACGCCTACCCCCAGGCCTTCACCGATCCCGATTGTCTCAAGATGGTTCTCGATTGGAGCGAATGCTGATGTCCGTGCTCGACACCCAGACTGCCCAATTGCGCGAAGAAGCGAGCGTCGAGCCCGATCCGGTCCACACCGGCGAGGTCAGGAGCGAGACCCAGGTCATCGCCATCTACGGCAAGGGCGGCAGCGGCAAGAGCTTCGCGCTCGCCAACTTGAGCTACATGATGGCCCAGCAGGGCAAGCGCGTGCTGCTGATCGGCTGCGATCCCAAGTCCGACACCACCAGCCTGCTGTTCGGCGGCAAGGCGACGCCCTCGATCATTGAGACCTCCTCGAAGAAGAAGCTCGCCGGCGAGGAGGTGCGCATCGAGGACGTGTGCTTCCAGCGCGACGGCGTCTTCGCGATGGAACTCGGCGGCCCCGAAGTCGGGCGCGGCTGCGGCGGGCGCGGAATCATCCACGGCTTCGAGACGCTCGAGAAGCTCGGCTTCCACGAGTGGGGCTTCGACTACGTGCTGCTCGATTTCCTCGGCGACGTGGTGTGCGGCGGCTTCGGCCTGCCGATCGCGCGCGACATGTGCCAGAAGGTGATCGTGGTCGGCTCGAACGACCTCCAGTCGCTCTATGTCGCCAACAACGTGTGCCACGCGGTCGAATATTTCCGCAAGATGGGCGGTAACGTCGGCGTCGCGGGCATGATCGTCAACAAGGACGACGGCACGGGCGAGGCCCATGCGTTCGCCGAGGCGGTGGGCATTCCGGTGCTGACCGCGATCCCCGCCAACGAGGACATCCGCCGCAAGAGCGCCAATTACCAGATCGTCGGCAAGCCCGGCGGCGAATGGGCGAGCCTCTTCGAGGAGCTCGCGACCAACGTCGCCGAGGCCCCGCCGCTGCGCCCCAACCCGCTCGATCAGGACGGGCTCCTCGGCCTGTTCAGCGCCGATGTGGTCGGCGGCAATGTCGAGCTCGTCCCCGCCACCCAGGCCGACATGCGCGGCGGCGTGTTCGAAACCCGCCCCAGCCTCGAAGTGATCTACGACGAGGCATGAGCGAACACGGCGCCTTTGACGCACCGCGCGCACCCGATCGGATCGACCTTGCGTCGACCCCGGCGGAGGGCGGCGCCTGCGCGTCGAAGGACACGATGATCGAGGCCGCGCGCGCGGCGGGCAAGAGCGAGATCCTCGACCAGTATGCCGCCGACTATCCGGTCGGGCCGCATGACCAGCCGCAGTCGATGTGCCCCGCCTTCGGGAGCCTGCGGGTGGGCCTGAGAATGCGGCGCACCGCGACCGTGCTCTCGGGCTCGGCCTGCTGCGTCTATGGCCTCACCTTCACCTCGCACTTCTACGGCGCGCGGCGGACGGTGGGCTACGTGCCCTTCTCCTCCGAGACGCTCGTCACCGGCAAGCTGTTCGAGGACATCAAGGAAGCGGTCGAGGGTCTCGCCGACCCGGACGCTTACGACGCGATCGTCGTCACCAATCTTTGCGTCCCCACCGCGAGCGGCGTGCCGCTCAGACTTCTCAAGAAGCAGATCAACGGGGTGCGGATCATCGGCATCGACGTCCCCGGCTTCGGCATCCCGACGCACGCCGAGGCGAAGGACGTGCTGGCGGGCGCGATGCTGCAATATGCCCGCGAGGAGGTCATGGCAGGCCCCGTCGCCGCCCCGCGCGAGCGTTCGGACAAGCCGACCGTCGCGCTGCTCGGCGAGATGTTCCCGGCCGATCCGGTGGTCATCGGCCAGATGCTCGCGCCCCTCGGCCTTACCGCAGGGCCGGTCGTCCCGACCCGCGAATGGCGCGAGCTCTATGCCGCACTCGACTGCGCGGTGGTCGCCGCGATCCACCCATTCTACACTGCCAGCATCCGCGAATTCGAAGCCGCCGGACGCCCGGTGATCGGCTCGGCGCCGGTCGGGGCCGACGGCACCGCCGCCTGGCTGCAATCGCTGGGCGACGTCATGGGGCTACCCCAGGCCCAGGTCGACGGCGTCAAGAACGCGATGATCGGCGCCTGCCGCGGCGCTTTGTCGAAGATGCCGATCAAGGGCCGGATCACCGTCTCGGGCTACGAGGGCTCGGAGCTGCTCGTCGCCCGCCTGCTGGTCGAGAGCGGCGCCGATGTGCGCTATGTCGGCTCGGCCTGCCCGCGCACCAGGTGGTCGGACGCCGACCGCGAATGGCTCGAGGCGCGCGGCGTGCAGGTGCAGTTCCGCGCGAGCCTCGAGCAGGACATCGCCGCTCTCGAGGAATACCGCCCCGACCTCGCGATCGGCACCACCCCGGTGGTGCAGCACGCCAAGCAGCGCGCCAATCCGGCGCTCTACTTCACCAACCTCATCTCCGCGCGGCCCCTGATGGGCCCGGCGGGCGCGGGCAGCCTTGCGACCGTGATCAACGCCGCGATGGGCAACAAGGCGCGCTTCGACGCGATGCGCGACTTCTTCGAGGGCGTCGGCACCGAGCATGCCGCGGGCGTGTGGGAAGACTTGCCCGTCGACCGGCCGAAGTTCCGCAAGAAATACGCGGCCCTCAACGAAGCGGCGCGCAAGGCGTCGGAGGCGGTGGGATCATGACCCTCGTCCTCGATCACGACAGGGCCGGCGGCTACTGGGGCGCGACCTACGTCTTCACCGCGGTGAAGGGGTTGCAGGTCATCATCGACGGGCCCGTCGGCTGCGAGAACCTGCCCGTCACATCCGTCCTCCACTACACCGACGCCCTGCCTCCGCACGAGCTGCCGATCGTCGTCACCGGCCTGGGCGAGGAGGAGCTCGGCAAGACCGGCACCGAGGGCGCGATGAAGCGCGCCTGGCAGACGCTCGACACCGAGCTGCCCGCGGTGGTCGTCACCGGCTCGATCGCCGAGATGATCGGCGGCGGCGTCACGCCCGAGGGCACCAACATCAAGCGCTTCCTGCCGCGCACCATCGACGAGGACCAGTGGCAGTCGGCCGACCGCGCGCTGACCTGGCTGTGGACCGAGTTCGGCCCCAAGAAGCTCCCCGAGAAGCGCGAGCGCAAGGACGGCGAGAAGCCGCGGGTCAACATCATCGGGCCCTCCTATGGCATGTTCAACATGCCCTCGGACCTCGCCGAGATCCGCCGCCTCGTCGAAGGCATCGGCGCCGAGGTCGGCATGGTCTTCCCGTTGGGCAGCCACCTCGCCGACATCCGCGACCTTGCGACCTCGGACGCCAACGTCTGCATGTACCGCGAGTTCGGCCGCAACCTGTGCGAGACATTGGAGCGGCCCTATTTCCAGGCCCCCGTCGGCCTGTCGCAGACCACCAAGTTCCTGCGCGCGCTCGGCGCCGAGCTCGGCCTCGACCCCGAGCCCTTCATCGAGCGCGAGAAGCACACCACCATCAAGCCGCTCTGGGACCTGTGGCGCTCGGTCACCCAGGACTTCTTCGGCACCGCAAGCTTCGGGATCGTCGCGAACGAGACCTATGCGAGGGGCATCCGCCACTTTCTCGAGGACGACATGGGCCTCCCCTGCAACTTCGCGTTCTCGCGGTGCGCCGGGGTCAAGCCGAAGAACGACGAGGTGCGCGCCGCGATCCATGCGAGCCCGCCGCTGGTCATGTTCGGCAGCTACAACGAGCGCATGTACATGGCCGAATGCGGGGCGCGGGGGATGTACATCCCGGCGAGCTTCCCGGGCGCGGCGATCCGCCGCCACACCGGCACGCCCTTCATGGGCTATGCGGGCGCGACCTACCTCGTGCAGGAGGTGTGCAATGCGCTGTTCGACGCGCTGTTCCACATCCTCCCGCTCGCGACCGACATGGACAAGGTCGAGCCGACGCCCGCCAGGGCCGACGCGCCCTTGATCTGGGACAAGGACGCCAAGGCGCGGCTCGATAGCCTGGTCGAGGCCCAGCCGGTGCTGATCCGCATCTCCGCCGCCAAGCGGTTGCGCGATGCGGCCGAGCGGACCGCGCGCCGGCGCGGCACGGACGAAGTCACGGCGGACTGCCTCGATGAGGCGCTGCTCGAAGGCGCGGGAGCATGACGACGATGCTGTCTCGCACCACCAGATTGTCGCCGCAGCGGAAGCCTTCCGCGGCGGCACAAGCCCATGCCCCCGGCGAGGGGGCTCTCCAATCCACGTGGGGGATCACGCGGGGATGCCGACGGGGGCCTTCGGGACCCCATTCACACCCAACTGAACGGAGACAACCCAATGAATGAACGCATCGGGACTCACCTGACGCCCGAAGAGGCTCAGGAAATCCACAAGGGGTTCATGGGGACCTTCACCCTTTACGTGGTGATCGCTCTCGTGGCTCACGCCCTGCTGTGGGCCTACAAGCCCTGGCTCTGAGCCCGGCTTGACCCGGCGCGGTCCGCTGTTCGCGGGCAGCGCAACATCCTGATCGGTTTCACGAAAGGAATTTTCCCATGTGGAGAATCTGGTTCTATTTTGACATCCGCCGCGTGCTCGTGGCCCTGCATGTGGGCCTCGCTGTGCTGGCCTTCACCATCCACTTCATCCTGCTCAGCACGGATCGCTACAACTGGCTCGAGCGCGCTCCCGGCGCACCCGCTCCGGCCCAGGCGCACGTGGAATCGTCGGAAGCTCCGGCAGCGACCTGACGCGTCTCGAAAATGTGAGGGGGCAGGTTCGCCTGCCTGCCTCCTGACACTCTCGTCGAACAACTCATGAAACCCGCCCTCGTGGCGGGGAGGATGGACCTATGGCGCTCCTTAGTTTCGAGCGGAAATACCGCGTCCGCGGCGGCACATTGATCGGCGGCGACCTTTTCGACTTCTGGGTCGGGCCGTTTTATGTCGGATTCTTTGGAGTGACGACGGCAATCAGCGCGCTGCTTGGCACCGCGCTGATCTTCGCCGCCGCGACACAGGGCCCGACCCTCAACCCCTGGCTGATCTCGATCAACCCGCCGCCGGTCGAATACGGCCTCAGCCTCGCGCCCCTGAAGCAGGGCGGCTACTGGCAGATCATCACCTGCTGCGCCGTCATCGCCTTCGGCTCCTGGGTGCTGCGGCAGGCGGAGATCTCGCGCAAGCTCGGCATGGCATACCATGTGCCGATCGCCTTCAGCGTCGCGGTCTTGGCCTATGTCACGCTCAACGTCATCCGTCCGCTGCTGATGGGCGCGTGG
Source organism: Erythrobacter sp. NE805 (assembly GCF_046452355.1). Lineage (NCBI taxonomy): Bacteria > Pseudomonadati > Pseudomonadota > Alphaproteobacteria > Sphingomonadales > Erythrobacteraceae > Erythrobacter > Erythrobacter sp. NE805. Next base: position 27,888 of record NZ_JBKFDI010000003.1, read on the forward strand.
GGCAACGGCTTCCCCTACGGGATCTGGACCCACCTCGAGTGGGTGTCGAACGTCGGCTACGCCTTCGGCAACTTCCACTACAACCCCGTGCACATGCTCGCGATCAGCTTCTTCTTCACGAACTGTCTCGCGCTCGCGCTGCACGGCGGCCTGGTCTTGTCGGCGGTCAACCCGAGCGGGGGCACCGACGTCAAGTCGCCCGAATACGAAGACACCTATTTCCGTGACTTCATCGGCTATTCGGTCGGCACGCTCGGCATCCACCGGGTGGGGCTCTTCCTCGCGCTTTCCGCCGCGTTCTGGAGCGCCGTCTGCATCGTCATCTCCGGCACTCTGTATGTCGGCAGCTGGATCGAATTCTGGGATTTCTGGAAGAAGATCCCGATCTGGTCGTAAGGAGCACCTGAAACATGGCGACTTATCAGAACATCTTCACGCAGGTTCAGGTCAAGGGGCCGCCCGAGATGGGCGTTCCCCTGGCCCCTGAGGAAGACATCCGCATCCCCTTCACCGGGCACACCTACTGGTTCGGCAAGATCGGGCAGGCCCAGTGGGGGCCGATCTACCTCGGCTGGACGGGCATGCTCAGCCTCGCCTTCGGCACGCTGGCGATCCTCATCATCGGCCTCAATTTCTGGGCCCAGGCCGGGTGGAGCCCGCAGACCTTCATGCGCGAGTTCTTCTGGCTCACGCTGAACCCTCCGGGGCCGGAATACGGCTTCAGCCCCTTCGTGCCGCTGAAGGAAGGCGGCTGGTGGATCCTCGCCGGCTTCTCGCTGACCGTCTCGATCCTGCTGTGGTGGGTGCGCACCTATCGCCGGGCCAAGGCGCTCGGCATGGGCATGCACATCCCCTGGGCCTTCGCGAGCGCGATCTGGCTTTACCTGGTGCTCGGCTTCATCCGGCCGATGCTGCTCGGCCAGTGGTCGGAAGCGGTGCCCTTCGGGATCTTCAGCCACCTCGACTGGACCAACAACTTCTCGCTCACCTACGGGAACCTGTTCTACAACCCCTTCCACGCGCTCTCGATCGTCTTCCTCTACGGGTCGGCGGTGCTGTTCGCGATGCACGGGGCGACGATCCTGGCGCTCGGTCGCTACGGCGGGGAACGCGAGATCGAACAGATCACCGACCGCGGGACCGCCGCCGAGCGCGGCGCGCTGTTCTGGCGCTGGGTGATGGGCTTCAATGCCTCGTTCGAATCGATCCACCGCTGGGCCTGGTGGTTCGCGGTGCTGACCACGCTCACCGGCGGGATCGGCATCCTCTTGACCGGCACGGTGGTCGACAACTGGTACCTTTGGGCACAGGAGCATCACTATGCTCCCGACACCATCAACTACGACCCGACCGGAGCGGCCCAGGCCTCCGCCGGCAACAAGTAGGGGCGCAAGCGAGCCGGGCGGCGGCGTCCGGCTCCACCGCGCACATTTCGGACCCGGCCGGGCGCGAGCCCGGCCGGGTTTTCCTTTGCGCTGGCCGGACGCGGAGCGGGGGCAAGCGGGCGAGCTCCCTGGGCGGGGACGGAGGGGCGCTCGAGCGTCGGGGGAGGCCTCTCGCCCCACCTTGAGGTCCCTGCCCCTGCGCAAGGGGCCTCGCCAGACGATCATGGCACGACCCCGCACCCGATGATGGCCCCGGGATCACGCGTGATGGAGAGCGGGAGGGGGCGCTCGGCTTCGCCTTCGCGCTCCCGTTTGGTTGCCCGGAGCGGCCGGGACCTCCGACGCCTCCGCCGCGCGCCTCTCCTCGCGCGCTCAGCCCTTCAGCCGCGCGCGCAGGTCCATGAGGTGAAGCGGCAGCGAGGCCGCGAGCGGCGGGGCGATCCACCACCACGCCGCCCCCGTCAGCGCAGCCCTCAGCCCGAGGACGATCAGCGCCGCGGGGCCGAGCAGCCCGGCGATCGCGCCCCAGCGCCAGCCCCGGCCCCAGCGCAGCCACGCGCCCTCCACGGCGAGCACGGCGAGGATCACGTCGGCCGCGTGGCCGGCCTCGAAAAGCAGTGCGATGAGGCCCTGGCCGGCCAAGCGCGCGTCCCCGCCCCCGCTCTCGCCCGGCGCCCCGCCGGCCTCAGCCGAAGGGCGCGTTGAGCTGGACCACCGCCCAGTTGAGCGCGCCTGCGAAGCTCACCCAGCCGAGATAGGGCACCAGCAGCAGCGCGGCGCTCCGCGAGAAGCGTGCGGCATAGACCATGATCGCGAGGATCGAGGCCCACAGCAGCACCACCTCGACGAAGGCCCAGTCGGGGCGCTGGAAGCGGAAGAACAGGATCGACCAGGTGATGTTGAGGAAGCCGTTGAGGGCGAACAGCCCGATCACCCACTCGGCCTCGGCGCTGGTCCGGGCGGCGCGCCAGGCGGTGATCGCCGAGACGGTGATGAGCGCGTAGATCGCCGTCCAGCCCATCGGGAAGACGACGTCGGGCGGGTTCCACTCGGGCTTGGCGAGCCCCTGATACCACGGGCCGAGGTCGGTGACGGTCGCGCCCAAGGCTGCGACGCAGACCGCCGCGACGGTCGCGACGGCGACCGGGATGATCATCATCGGCTTCATGAAGGCGGGTCTAGGACCCGTCCGGCGGGCCTGCAACCCGGATGCGCGGCGCATCGTCGCTCCCTCCTCACTCGGTCGCCGGCCTGAGGCCGAGCAGGTGCGCGGTGTCCTTGAGGAAGATCTTGACGTGCGCCATCGGCTTTGCGCGCACCAGCTTCTTGTGCATGTAGGCCTGCCAGGTGAGCTCCTGCACGTCCTTGTCGTCGCACATGGTGACGAAGCGCTCGCGGCGCTTGTCGGAGGAGTACCAGAAATACTGCATGATCCCGAGCACCCAGAAGACGCGGCCGTGCTCCTTCATGAAGCGCTTGCGGGCGGTGCGCAGGTGCTTGGCCTCGCCGGTCTTCAGGAACGCCGCCGAGGCCTCCGCGACGAGCCTGCCGCCGACCATCGCGTAGTAGATCCCCTCACCCGAGGCCGGGGCGACGATCCCCGCGGCGTCGCCCGCGACGATCACGTCGGCGCCGTTGTCCCAGCGCTTCAGGGGCTTCAGCGGGATCGGCGCGCCCTCGCGGCGGACCGTCTCGCAGCGGTCGAGGCCGAGGTCGTCGCGCATCGTCGCGATCGCGCCGCGCAGGGAGAAGCCCTTGTTGGCGCTTCCCACCCCGATGCTCGCGGTCTCGCCGTGGGGGAAGACCCAGGCGTAGAAATCGGGCGAGAGGCGACCCTGGTAGAAGACGTCGCAGCGCGAGGCGTCGAACTGTTCGCTGTTGCGCGGCGGGGACTTGATGATCTCGTGATAGGCGAAGACGCAGGGGATGCGTTCCGCGCCGACGAGGCACTGCTTCGCCACCGCCGAGCGCGCGCCGTCGGCACCGATCACGACCCGGGCGCGCACGCTCTCGATGGGCCCTCCGCGGGTGCGGCGGAAGGTGACCAGCGGGTGCGCCTTGTCGTCACGCTCGATCTTCTCGAAGGTCGCGGTGAGGCGTTCCGCCCCCGAATGGCGCGCCCGCTCGCGCAGCCATTCGTCGAACTCCTCGCGGTCGACCATGCCGACATATCCGATCTCGCCCACCGGCATGTCGACCGCGCGGCCCGAAGGTGCGATCATGCGGGCCGAGCGCGCCTTGGCGACGAGCAGGCTCTGCGGAATGTCGAAATCGGCGAGCAGCCGGGGGGGGATCGCGCCGCCGCAGGGCTTGATCCGCCCGCCGCGCTCGATCAGCAGCACCGAGTGCCCGGCGAGCGCGAGGTCGGTCGCCGCGGTCGCGCCCGAGGGTCCGCCGCCGATCACCACCGCGTCGTAGATGTCCTGGTTCATGCGAACTGCTCCCTCTCCCGTTTCGCGAGCCCCGCCCGCATCGCCGCGCCCCCGGTCGCCCTGACCGCGAGCGCCGCCGCGAGCAGGAAGGCGCCCGCCTCGACGGCGAAGACCAGCTGGAAGGCCGCGCCGACCTCGCCCAGAGCCGCCCGCGCGAAGTCGAGCCCGACGGCGCCGAGCAAGCCGCCCAATCCGAAGGCGATCGCCTGCGAGGCGCCCCACACCCCCATCCGCACGCCCTCGCGGGTGGTCTCGCCCGCGCCCGCGAGCCCCATCATCGCGCCGATGCTTGCGACCGCGAAGATGCCGTTGCCGAGGCCGAGCACCATCAGGTTCATCTCCAGCGGCCACGGCGGCCCGCTCACCGCGGCAAGCCCGAGCCCGCCGAGCCCGAGCCCCGAGGCGAGGCAGCCGCCGACCACCCAGGGGCGAAGGCCATCGGGGCGCTTGCCCGAAAAGGCGCTCCCGCCGATCCCTGCGAGGATCATGCCGATGAGGATGCCCCCTTGGTGGAACTGGCCGACCGTCTTGGTGCTCTCTCCCGGCGCCATGCCGAAGATCAGCCCGGCGAAGGGCTCGAGGATCAGGTCCTGCATCGAGAAGGCGATCATCGAGACGAAGATGAAGATGGTGAAGCGCCGCGCCGGGGCTTCCGCCCAGATCTCGCGGATCGCGGCGCGGAAGTCGGGCGCGGGGGCGCTCTCGTCCTCGTCGCGGAAGTGGCCCGCCTGACGCTCGAGCCGGAAGGTGGCGAGCACCACGGCCAGCACCATCACCGCCGCCAGCCCTCCGGCGACCTCGATCAACCGGGCGGGGGAATAGGGGATCAGCAGCTTGCCGACGGTGATCGCCGAGGCGACGATGCCGCCGACCATCATGATCCACGTGACCGCCGCCGCCGCCGCGCGGCGTTCGGGCGCGACCCCGCTCGCCAGCAAGGCCAGCGCCGAGGTCCCGCCCGCGCCCACTCCGGCACCGATCAGCGCATAGGCGAGGATCGCGAGCGCGAGGGCGAGCGGAAAGTTATCCCCCATCATCAGCGTCGCCTGGGTCGCGAGCAGTCCGCCCGCCGCCAGAACGCCGAGCCCGCCGACGATCCACGGCGTCCGCGCGCGGCCCTTGTCCGAGCCGTGGCCCCACAAGGGCCGGGCGAGCTGCACCCCGTAATGCCACGCCACCAGCCCCGCGGGGATTGCGGCGGCGAGCGACATCTCGACCACCATGATGCGGTTGAGGACCGTCGTCGCGAGCATCACCAGCGCGCCGATCGCCGCCTGCACCACGCCGATGCGCATGATCCCGAGCCAGCCGAACCCCGCCCGCGTCGCCGTGTCGGGCAGGCCGCCGTGCATCAGATATAGCCCCCGAGGCCGAGCGCTGCGGCGAGCATCCCGAGCACGTAGAGCGTGACGCCGACCCCGTTGTACCACGGCGCCTGTTTCGCGGGATTGCGGATCAGCCGCGGCATGGCGGCGATCTGCGCGGCGAGCACCCCGGTCACGACCAGCGCCGAGATGCCGTAGCCCCACACCGCGAGCAGGCCGATCACCACGATCTGCGCCGAGGCCATCGTCGTGCAGGCGAAGCGCGCGGCCTCGGCGACGCCCATCGTCACCGGGAGCGAGGTGAGGCCGGTCCGGCGGTCGCCCTCCACCGCCTTGAAATCATTGAGGACCATGATCCCGTGCGCGCCCAGCGAATACATGAAGAGGATGAGGCAGGTCTCGACCGAGGGCGCGGCGCCGAGCATCACGGTCGCGCCGGTGAACCAGCTCAGCCCCTCATAGGTGAGCCCGCACACCAGCGGGCCGAGGAGGCCGTTCGCCTTGAAGCGGAAGGGCGGCGCGGAATAGGCCCAGGCGAAGGCGAGCCCGACCAGCGCCGCGGCGAAGACCAGCGGGCCGAGCAGCCAGCCCACGCTCGCCGAGACAAGCGTGGCGAGGATGGCGATATACAGCCCCCAGCGCCCCGGGATGCGGCCCGAGGGGATCGGCCGGTGCGGCTCGTTGATGGCATCGACATGGCGGTCGAACCAGTCGTTGACCGCTTGGCTGGTGCCGCACACCAGCGGCCCCGCGAGCAGCACGCCGCCCGCGACGAACCACCAGCGGCCCTCCAGCCCGGCGCCGGACGAGACCGCGCCGCACATGAAGGCCCACATCGGCGGGAACCAGGTGATGGGCTTGAGAAGTTCGAGCACGTCGCCCGGGCGCAGGCGCGGCTTGCCGGCCGGCGCCATGGTCGGGGCGGTGCGATTCGAGGGGATCGACTGCTCCATGTGAGGAAGCTATCATGACAGGCCAAAGCGTCAACTTGTTTGGACACTGCTGTTCCAACAGAAGCCGGTTTCGCTGTCGAAATTCGTTAAGGCGGCAAGAACCCTGTCAAATGTGTGCCTGTCAGGCAGTTGGCGTGTTGGGAAAACCCGCTGCGCCGACTCGCACATTTTCAGGAGGCGGTTTGCGGCAATTCGCGGCCGGCCAGACCGCGCCATCCCCCGCCTAGACCCCCTCCAGACCCCGCCAGGCCCCCGCTTGCCCGGGGTGCCCTGCGCGGGGCCGGATTGTCCTACGAGCAGGTGTCAGTCATCCCCGGCAAGGTTGCCGAGGCCGTAGCGGTGGAGCTTGGAATAGAGGCTCTGGCGCGAAAGGCCGAGGATTTCCGCGGCCGAGGCGCGGTTGTCCGAGGTATAGGAGAGCGCCGCCTCGATGCACAGCCGCTCGATCAGGTCGGTGCTCTCGCGCACGATGTCCTTGAGGCTCATCCGGCCGACGAGGTCGGTGAGCTGCTCGACCGAGCGCGGCAGGTCCTGCGAGCCCGGCGGCAGATCGCGCAGCCGGCGGCCGACGGGGCGGATCACGAAGGCGTAGTAGCCATCCTCGCCGGTGGTGCGGACCGCCGATAATTCAACGGGTTCGCCCTCGATATCGTGACCGACGCGCAGGATCGTCGCGACATTGCGCGCTGCGCCGTGCTGGTCGATCTGGCCCTCGATCAGGTCGAGGTCGATGCCCGGCCGGCCGATCGATTCCGAGAGGTGCCGCCCGCGCAGCTGGTCGACGCTGGCGGCCTGGAGGAGCTCGACGAAGGCGGCGTTGGCGGTGACGATCTCGAGGTTGCTGTCGGCGACCACGAAGGCGTCGGGCATCTGGTCGACGAGGCTGAGGACGGGGGAGAACTCGGCCGCAGGACGGTCCGAGGCGGGCACCAGCCGGACCAGCAGGAACTGTCCGCGGTCCTGGGTGAAGCCGTTGACCGAGGCCATCACCTCGCGCGAGCCGCGCGCGATGCGGATGCGCCCGGGGCTCACCGTGTCGGAGACCAGCGCCGCACCGACGAGGGCGGAGACCGCCTCGTGCGAGCCGCGGTCGATGAAATTGAGGAGCTTCTTGCCCGGCAGGCTCGCCGGCCGCGCGCCGACCAACTGGTGCGCGGCGGGGTTCGCCTCGCGGACCCGGAGCGTGCCCGCCTCGACGATCAGCACCGGCTCGGTCGAACGCTCAAACAGCATCCGGTAGCGCGCCTCGAGCTGGCGCATCCTGAGGTAGTCACGCTCGAGCGATTGCTGGACCTGGAGGAGGCGCTGCTGGAGCTTGCCCGCCTCGCGCAGGTCGCGGCCGAAGGCGATGCGGTGCTCGCCCCCGTTGACGCTGAGCACGGCGTAGCGGATCGGCACGTCGCCCTCGCGCGAGGGGTGGTTGACCTGGCGCCAGTGCTGCACCTCGCCGCGCCGGGCGGCGGCGAGCATCTCCATGACTTTCGGGCGGGATTCGTCGGTGACGGTCTCGATCCAGTTGGTCCCGACCAGGCTTCCGAATGTCGGGAACTCGCGCGGGTCGAAGGCCGCGTCGAGGATCGTTCCGGTGTCGTCGAGCACCAGGGTCACGTCGCCCGCGACCATCGCGAGCTTCATCGCCGCATCGGCATCGAGCGTGTTGAACAGCTCGGCGGCGCGTCCGAACGGGTGCTTGCCTTCGATGCTGTGCTTGCGGGTGAGCATGGTGCCGTGCCGCCCCTATCGCAGGGTCAAGGCGCGGGCTGCAGCAGTCTTCACCAGGCCGTTCGCGAGCTCGAGCGCGGCGAGCGCGTCGGCACCCGTGCCGTCCGCTCCCACCTCGCTCGCGATATCCGGATTCTCGTTGATCATTCGTCCGCCGACCAGCACGATGATGTGGGGGTTGGCGGAGACATTGCGCACCGCCCTGATGAGGTTGCCGAGCGCGGCGCTAGGGCAATCGCGGGCGAGCGTCAATCCTAGCAGGTCGAAGGGCTGGCGGGCGAGCCGGTCGAGCAGCTCGCGGCGCTCGGGCTTGACCAGTGCCTCGCTGCGCCAGCCGCCGCGGGCGAAGACCTCCTCGATCATCAGGGTGCCGAAATTGTGGTGGTCGCCAGGCATCGGGGAGAACAGCGCGCTGTAGGGCAGCTGGGCCTCGCCGAGGTCCATCGGCGACCGCGCGGCGACCTCGCGCATCACCTCCTGGAGGCGCCACAGGCCCATCGTGACGTCGAGGAAATCGCACTCGTCGCGGTCCCACATCTCGCCGAGCTTGCGGGCGGCGGGGGCGAGCAGGTCGAGGCAGATGGTCTCGACGCTGGCGCCCTTGGCCATGAAGGCGTCGACCTCCTCGAGCAGGCTCGCCGCCTCGAGCCGGAGCGGGAGCATCGCGAAGCGCGAGGCCTCGTCCGCGGAGATCGCGCGCGAGCGGCGGGCACGGGCGGCGGTGTCGGAGGTGTTGTGCGCCATCAGCAGGCGCGGGATGATCTGGCTCTCGATGATGGTGTTGACCGTGTCCACCGGGTCCGGATCGGCCGCGGCACTACGGCGTCGGACCCGTTCGAGCGGCGCGGCGATCACTCCGCGGAGCACCGCCGAGCCGGCTTCGAACATCGAGGTCTTCGACTCTCCCATACTGACAGACCCTCCCCAGGTCATGCGGACGACCCTCCGCACGGGGTATTGGGCACCAAAAAAGGCCCTTGGCCCTGATCCCGAAAAGCCAGCGACTCCAACCTACGCTCTTTTGTCCGCTCGCGCAAACGACCTTACCCAGTATAGACCGAGCGTCAACAAGATCGAACGTCCAATTGAGTTGACACTTAAGTTGGAAAGCGTAAACCTCCGAGTCCGAAAACAAAGGCTGACGCAAGCATGACTCGGATGGATCAGGCATCCCCGGTCGAACCCGGAACCACGGTGAAGGGGGCGGGCCACGAGAGGGGCAAGAGCCGAGCACTCTACACCGCCGAAGAGCGGCAGCGCCGCGACTCATCGGTCTGGACCATCGTGCAGGGCGTGCTCGCCCCGGTGCAGTTCTTGGTGTTCCTCGTCAGCCTCGGCTTGGTGCTGCGAACCCTCGCAACGGGCGAAGGCGCCTTCGCCGCCGACGTCTCGATCGTCGCCAAGACGCTGGTGCTCTACACCATCATGATCACCGGCTCGATTTGGGAGAAGGTGGTGTTCGGCAAGTGGCTCTTTGCCGAGGCCTTCTTCTGGGAAGACGTCTTCTCGATGCTCGTCCTCGCGCTGCACAGCCTCTACCTCGTGCTGCTGCTGGGAGAGATCGGCACGCTCGAGCAGCGCATGCTGGTTGCGCTGGCGGGCTACGGCACCTACGTCGTCAACGCCGGCCAGTTCCTGTGGAAGCTGCGCATGGCCCGGCTCGAAGGCGCGGCCACGCCCCGGGCGGTCGCCGCATGAGCCCGGTCGCCATCCTCGACGGCTGCACCGCCGAGCTTGCCCGGCCCGCGGCAGAGGCGCAGCGCCCGGTGCTGCGCGAGCGAGGGCAGCGCGAGGTGTTCTGCGGGCTCACCGGCATCATCTGGCTGCATCGCAAGATGCAGGACGCCTTCTTCCTCGTGGTCGGCTCGCGCACCTGCGCGCACCTCCTCCAGTCGGCTGCGGGCGTGATGATCTTCGCCGAGCCGCGCTTCGCCACCGCGATCATGGAGGAGCGCGACCTCGCCGGCATGGTCGATGCCCAGGACGAGCTCGACCGCGTCGTGAACCGCCTGCTCGAGCGCCGCCCCGACATCAGGACGCTGTTCCTCGTCGGCTCATGCCCCTCGGAGGTCATCAAGCTCGACCTTGCCAAGGCCGCGCAGCGCCTCGGCGCCATCCACATGCCGCGGGTGCGGATCCTCAACTACTCGGGCAGCGGCATCGAAACGACCTTCACGCAAGGGGAGGACGCCTGCCTCGCCGCTCTGGTGCCGGTCATGCCCGCCCTGCCCGCCGATGCGGCGAAAGAGCTGCTCATCGTCGGCAGCCTGCCCGACATCGTCGAGGACCAGTTCCTGCGGCTCTTCGCCCAGCTCGGCATCGAGCGCGTCGGCGTGCTCCCGGCGCGCAACGCCCGCGACCTGCCGGGCGTCGGCCCGAGCACACGCTATCTCCTCGCCCAGCCCTTCCTCGGCGAGACCGCGATGGCGCTCGAAAACCGCGGTGCCACGCGCATCGAGGCGATGTTCCCGTTCGGCGCCGAAGGCACCTCGGACTGGCTCCACGCCGCCGCCCGCGCCTTCGGGATCGACCCCGCGCACGCCGAGCAGGTCATCGCTGCCCCCCGCGCCCGCGCCGAGAAGGCGCTCGCCAACCTGCACCCGCAGCTGGCCGGCAAGCGCATCACCTTCCTGCCCGACTCGCAGCTCGAGGTGCCGCTCGCGCGCTTCCTCCAGGACGAGCTCGGAATGGAGCTGGTCGAGGTCGGGACGCCCTACCTTCACCGCGCGCACCTCGCCCGCGAGCTAGAGCACATCGGCGCCGAGGTGCGCCTCTCCGAAGGCCAGCACGTCGAGCGCCAGCTCGACCGGGTGCGCGCCGACCGGCCCGACATCACGGTGTGCGGCCTCGGTCTCGCCAACCCGCTCGAGATGGAGGGGCTCACCACCAAGTGGGCCATCGAGCTCGTCTTCTCGCCGATCCACGGCTTCGACCAGGCCGCGGATCTCGCCGAACTCTTTGCCCGGCCGCTGCGGCGGCGCGATCTGCTGGAGGTCTAGACCCATGCAGCTCGCCGTCTGGACCTATGAAGGGCCGCCTCACGTGGGCGCCATGCGGGTCGCGACGGCGATGGAGAAGCTGCATTACGTGCTCCACGCGCCGCAGGGTGACACCTACGCCGATCTGCTGTTCACGATGATCGAGCGGCGCGGCAAGCGCCCGCCGGTCACCTACACCACCTTCGAGGCGCGCGATCTCGGCAAGGACACCGCGCAGATTTTCCAGGATGCCGCGCGCGAGGCCGTCTCGCGGTTCGATCCGCAGGCGATCATCGTCGGCGCCTCGTGCACCGCCGAGCTGATCCAGGACGATCCCGCCGGTCTCGCCGAGGCGATGGGCCTGCCCTGCCCGGCGATCCCGCTCGAGCTTCCCAGCTACCAGCGCAAGGAGAACTGGGGCGCGGCGGAGGCCTTCTACCAGATCGTCCGCGCGCTCGCCGACAAGGGCCTCAAGCGCGAACCCCGCCAAGGCCGGAAAGCGCGGGCCAACATCCTCGGACCGACCGCGCTGGGCTTCCGCCACCGCGACGATCTGGTCGAGATCCGCAAGATTCTCAGCGCACTGGACGTCGAGGTGAACCTCGTCGCCCCGCTGGGCGCCACCCCCGAGGACATCGCCCGCATCGGCGCGGCCGATTTCAACATCGTCCTCTACCCTGAAATCGCAGATGAGGCCTCACGCTGGCTCGAGCGCACTTTCGCTCAACCCTGTGTGCGGACCGTCCCTATCGGCGTGGGAGCGACTCGCTCTTTCATTGCCGACGTCGCCGAGCTGGCAGGTGCAGATCCCACGCCTGCCCTCGGCGACACCTCTTCCCGGATGCCCTGGTGGTCACGGTCGGTCGATTCGACCTACCTGACCGGCAAGCGCGTCTTCATCTTCGGTGATGCGACCCACGCCGTCGCCGCCGCCCGCATCGCTCGCGAGGAACTGGGCTTCGAGGTCTGCGGCCTGGGCTGCTACAACCGCGAATTCGCCCGCGAGATCAGGGCCGAGGCCGCGCGCTGCGGGGTCGAGCCGCTGATCACCGACGATCACCTCGCGGTCGAGGACGCGATCGCCGATGCCGTGCCCGAGCTGGTGCTCGGCACCCAGATGGAACGCCACATCGCCAAGCGCCTCGGGCTCCCCTGCGCGGTGATCTCGGCCCCGGTTCACGTGCAGGACTTCCCGGCACGCCACTCGCCGCAAATGGGTTTCGAGGGCGCGAACGTGATCTTCGACACCTGGGTGCACCCGCTGGTGATGGGGCTCGAGGAGCACCTCCTCACCATGTTCCGCGACGATTTCGAGTTCTCCGACGAGGCTGGCGCCTCGCACCATGCCGCGCATTCCCCACGCAAGCAGACACCTGAACCCGTCCCGTTCGTGTCGAGCGAAGTCGAGACACAGGCGTCATCGCCAGTTCCGGGTCTCTCGACTTCGCTCGAGACGATCGGGGACTTGGCGGATACGCTCTGGACTGCCGAGGCCGAGCGCGAGCTAAAGAAGATCCCCTTCTTCGTGCGCGGCAAGGCGAAGCGCAACACCGAGGCCTTCGCCGCCGCCGAGGGGCGCGGGCAGATCGATCTCGACACGCTCTACGATGCCAAGGCGCATTATGCACGGTAGTGTCGCCTCGTCCTCCTCCGTGGACCCGCGCGCGCCCGTCCGGGTGGTGATCATCACCCTCGACAACCACCTGAAGGGCGCCGTCTCGCGCGCCGAGGAGGCCCTCGCCAAGGAAGGCATCCTCCTCAGCCTCCACGCCGCCGCCGAATGGGCGAGCGATCCGGCCGAGTTCGAGACGCTCACGGCCGCCATCGCCGAGGCCGACGTCCTGATTGCGACGATGCTGTTCCTCGACGATCACATCCGCATGGTCCTCCCGCTCCTCGAGGCGCGGCGCGAGGCCTGCGATGCGATGGTCTGCCTGATGAGCGCGGGCGAGGTGGTGCGGCTCACCAAGATGGGCGCCTACCGCATGGATGCGCCCGCCAAGGGCCCGCTGGCGCTGCTCAAGAAGCTGCGCGGTTCGCCGAAGCCGGGCGGCAATTCGGGCGCGGGGCAGATGAAGATGCTGCGCCGCCTGCCCAAGCTGCTGCGGTTCATCCCCGGCACCGCACAGGACGTGCGCGCCTATTTCCTCACGCTGCAATACTGGCTCGCGGGCTCGGACGAGAACGTGGTGGCGATGGTCCGCGCGCTGATCGACCGCTATGCCGCGGGCGAGCGGATGTATCGCCGCGGCATCACCAAGGCGGCCGAGCCGCTCGAATATCCCGAGACCGGGGTCTACCATCCCGCCACCCAGCAGCGCATCTCCGAGAGCCTGCGTCTCCTGCCGCGCGGCGAGGGGCGCGAGGGCACGGTCGGGCTGATCCTGCTGCGCTCCTACCTGCTCGGCCGCGACAGCGCGCATTACGACGGCGCCATCGCGGCGTTCGAGGCGGCGGGGCTCAAGGTCGTGCCGGTGTTCGCCGCCGGGCTCGACGCGCGGCCCGCCATCGAGCAGTTCTTCATCGGCTCCGACGGCCGGCCGACGGTCGATGCCGTCGTCAACCTCACCGGCTTCTCGCTGGTCGGGGGCCCCGCCTATAGCGACGCTGAGGCGGCGCGCGAGGTGCTGGCGCGGCTCGACCTGCCCTATCTCGCCGCCCACGCGATCGAGTTCCAGACCATCGAGGAATGGGCGCACCGGCCGCAGGGCCTGCTCCCGCTCGAGGCGACGATGATGGTCGCCCTTCCGGAGCTCGACGGCTCGACCGTCCCGCACGTCTTCGGCGGCCGCGCCGGATCAGGCGAGTGCTGCAACGGCTGCGAGCGTCACTGCGCGCGGCCCGCGGCCGAGAAGGCGCGCCCGATGCAGGCCTGCGCCGAGCGCGCCGAGGCGCTCGCCGCCAAGACCGTCCAGCTGATCCGCCTGCGCCGCGCCGAGCGCGCGAACCGCAAGCTCGCGATCGTCGTCTTCAACTTCCCGCCCAATGCCGGGGCGACCGGCACCGCGGCCTTCATGGCGGTGCACGAGAGCCTCTACGAGACGCTCAAGCGGCTCAAGGCGGAGGGCTACACCGTCGATGTGCCCGAGAGCGTCGATGCGATGCGCGACGCGCTGCTGGGGGGCAATTCCGACCGCTACGGCACCGACGCGAACGTGGCCCACAAGATCCCGGCCGACGAGCACGTCGCGCGCGAGCCCTACCTCGCCGAGATCGAGGCCGCCTGGGGTCCGGCGCCCGGCAGGCAGCTCTCGGACGGCGGGCACATCCTCGTCCAGGGCGCGCAGTTCGGCAATGTCTTCGTCGGCGTCCAGCCCGGCTTCGGGATCGAGGGCGATCCGATGCGGCTGCTGTTCGAGGGCAGCTTCGCGCCGACCCACGCCTTCAGCGCCTTCTATCGCTGGATCCGCGAGGACTTCGGGGCTCACGCGATCCTCCACTTCGGGACCCACGGCGCGCTCGAGTTCATGCCGGGCAAGCAGGCGGGGATGTCGGGCCAGTGCTGGCCGGACCGGCTGATCGGCGACACCCCCAATTTCTACCTCTATGCCGCCAACAACCCCTCGGAAGGCATGCTGGCCAAGCGCCGCTCGGGCGCGACCCTCATCAGCTACCTCACCCCGCCGCTCGCCCAGGCCGGGCTCTACAAGGGCCTTACCGAGCTGAAGGCGAGCGTCGAGCGCTGGCGGGCGACCATCGACGACGAGACCCACGCCGAAGAGCGCGCCGACCTCGCGCAGCTGATCGCCGACCAGTGCGAGGCGCTCGACATCGCCTACACCGAGATCGGCGAGCTGCCCGCGCGGCTCTACGAGATGGAGGAGGCGCTGATCCCGCATGGCCTCCACGTCTTCGGCCGCAACCCGCAAGGGGCCGAGCGCGAGGACATGCTCGATGCGATGATGGAAGCGGGCAGCCACGACGGTCCGACGCCCGACCGGGCGCGGCTCGCCGCGAAGCTCGACAGTTCGGACGAACTCGGGGCGCTGATCCACGCGCTCGACGGCGGCTTCGTCCTCCCCGCACCCGGCGGCGATGTGGTGGTGAACCCCGATGTGCTTCCCACCGGGCGCAACATCCACGGCTTCGACCCCTTCCTCCTGCCCTCGTCATTCGCGTGCCGGATGGGCAGCGAGCAGGCCGAGCGGCTGGTCGCTCGCCATGTCGAGAGCGGGCAGCCCTTCCCCGAGAGCATCGCGATGGTGCTGTGGGGCACGGACAACATGAAGTCCGAAGGCGTGCAGATCGCCCAGGCGATGACCCTGATGGGCGCGCGGCCCCGGCGCGACACCTATGGCCGCCTTGCCGGCGCGGAGCTGATCCCGCTCGCAGAGCTCGGCCGTCCGCGGATCGACGTGGTGATGACCCTCTCCGGGATCTTCCGCGACCTCCTGCCGATGCAGACCCGGATGCTCGCCGAGGCCGCGCTGCTCGCCAGCCGCGCCGAGGACGAGCCGCTCGCGGCCAATTTCGTCCGCAAGCACACGCTCGCGCAGATGGAGCGGCACGGCTGCGACCTCGAGACCGCAGCGCTGCGTGTCTTCTCCAACGCCGAGGGGGCCTACGGCGCCAACGTCAACCAGATGATCGAGGGCGGCGTCTGGGCCGATCCGGACGAGCTCGCCAACGCCTTCGAGGTCAACAAGGGCTTCGCCTACGGGGTCGGCGGCAAGCCGGTGCAGCAGCGCGAGCTGTTCCAGAGCGCCCTCGGCACGGTCGATTTCACCTACCAGAACCTCGAGAGCATCGAGCTCGGGATCAACGACGTCGACCAGTATGTCGACGGCCTCGGCGGGGTGACCCGCTCGGTCGCCCGCGCCAAGGGCGCCGAGACCCCGGTCTACATCCTCGATGCGACCCGCGGGCGCACCAAGGTGAGGACGCTCGCCGAACAGATCGACCTCGAGGCGCGCACCCGCACCCTCAACCCCAAGTGGTTCGAGGGCCTGCTCGAGCACGGCTTCGAGGGCGTGCGCCAGATCGAGGGGCATGTGACCAGCACGCTCGGCTGGTCGGCGACCACCGGTCAGGTCGCGCCGTGGGTCTATCAGAAGATTTCCGAGACCTTCGTGCTCGATGCCGAGATGCGGCGGCGGCTCTCGGCCTTGAACCCCAAGAGCGCGGGCCGCGTCGCCGGACGCCTGCTCGAAGCCTGCGACCGCCATTTGTGGGAGCCGGACGAGGCGACGCTCGCCGCCTTGCGCGAAGCAAACGACGAGCTGGAGGACCGCCTCGAAGGCGTGTTCCCGGCCGAATGACAAAGGGATCGCTCGCATGAACCTGCACAACCCCCGCTCCGCCTTCAGCCCTCCCGACGGCGAGGGCTCGGTTCAGGTCCAGCTCGACCCGCGCGACCGGATCGGCGGCGCGAAGGTCTTCGCGGTCTACGGCAAGGGCGGGATCGGCAAGTCGACGACCTCCTCGAACCTCTCGGCGGCCTTCTCGAAGCTCGGCCACCGGGTGCTCCAGATCGGCTGCGATCCCAAGCACGACAGCACCTTCACGCTCACCAAGAAGCTGATGCCGACGGTCATCGACGTGCTCGAGACGGTCGAGTTCCACTCCGAGGAACTGCGGCCCGAGGACTACATGTTCGAAGGCTACAACGGGGTGATGTGCGTCGAGGCGGGCGGGCCGCCGGCGGGCACCGGATGCGGCGGCTATGTCGTCGGGCAGACGGTCAAGCTGCTGAAGCAGCACCACCTGCTCGAGGAGACCGACGTCGTGATCTTCGACGTGCTCGGCGACGTGGTGTGCGGCGGGTTCGCCGCCCCGCTCCAGCATGCCGAGCGCGCGATCGTGGTCGCCGCCAACGATTTCGATTCGATCTTCGCCATGAACCGCATCGTCGCGGCGATCGGCGCGAAGTCCAAGAACTACGACGTGCGCCTTGCCGGCGTGGTCGCCAACCGCAGCCGCGAGACCGACGAGATCGACCGCTTCTGCGACCGCATCGGGATGCAGCGCCTCGCGCATTTCCGCGATGTCGACGCGATCCGCCGCTCGCGCCTCAAGAAGTGCACCCTGTTCGAGATGGGCGACGATCCCGAGGTGGTCGAGGCCCAGAACGAATACCTGCGGCTCGCGCAGATGCTCTGGGACGGGGTCGAGCCGAGCCTCGCCCAGCCGATGAAGGACCGCGACATCTTCGACTTCCTGGGGTTCGAGTGATGGCGACCCGGCTCCCCTCCGATTACGACACCCGCCGCGAAGCGCTGGCGACCTATTTCGACAGCACCGCGCGCCAGGCGTGGATCGACCTCACCTCCGACGCCAAGGTCTCCGGCATCCGCGCGACCGTGCGCGCCGGGCGTGACGCGATGCGCGGGGCGCTGCTGGACTGGCTGCCGACAGACCTCCGGCGCACCCGCATCCTCGATGCCGGCTGCGGGACCGGATCGCTGGCGGTCGCGGCCGCCTGCCGGGGCGCCGAGGTGACCGGGATCGACGTCGCCGCCGGCCTCGTCGACGTCGCCCGCCAGCGCACGCCCTCCTTCATCGGCCACGGTCGGATCACCTGGCTTGCGGGCGACATGCTCGACCCGGCCTTGGGCACCTTCGCGCATGTCGTGGCGATGGATTCGCTGATCCACTACCAGCCCGAGGACCTCGTCGCCGCGCTCGCCCGGTTGGCGAGCCGCACCACGCACTCGATCCTCTTCACCTTCGCCCCGCGCACGAAGCTGCTCGCGGCGATGCACAATATCGGCAAGGTCTTCCCCAAGTCGGACCGCAGCCCCGCGATCGTACCCGTCGCCGAGGCCAAGCTGCGCGAGCGGCTGGCGCGTCTCAGCGGCTGGAGCATCGGGCGCACGCAGCGCATCCAGTCAGGCTTCTACACCTCGCAGGCGCTCGAGCTGGTGAGGCACGGATGACCGTCCCGGCTCGCCCGACCCCCCCGCGCCTTGCGGAGCTGGTGTTCCGGATGCTGCCCTTCGCGGACGCGGCGAGCCCCGACCTGCCCCTGCCGCGCCTGCTGCGCCTCTCGCTGTTCCAGGTGAGCGTCGGCATGGCGACGGTGCTGCTCAACGGCACCTTGAACCGGGTCATGGTGGTCGAGCTTAGTACGCCGACCTGGCTGGTGGCGCTGCTGATCGCGGTGCCGCTGCTCGCCGCGCCCTTCCGTGCACTGATCGG
Source organism: Erythrobacter sp. NE805 (assembly GCF_046452355.1). Lineage (NCBI taxonomy): Bacteria > Pseudomonadati > Pseudomonadota > Alphaproteobacteria > Sphingomonadales > Erythrobacteraceae > Erythrobacter > Erythrobacter sp. NE805. The sequence continues at coordinate 45,820 of NZ_JBKFDI010000003.1, forward strand.
CCACAGGTCCGACACCCACCGCTCGGTGCTCGGCTGGCGGCGGGTGCCCTATATCTGGTTCGGCACGATCATGCAGTTCGGGGGGCTGGCGATCATGCCTTTCGCGCTGCTGCTGCTCGAGATTCCCGAACGCTTCGTGCTCGGCCTCGTCGCGGCGACGGTGGCCTTCCTGCTCACCGGGACGGGCTTCCACGTCACCCAGACCGCCGGGCTGTCGCTGGTCACCGACCTCGCCGCGAAGGACAAGCGCCCGCGCGCGGTGGCGCTGCACTACGTGACGCTGCTGATCGGCATGATGTTCTCGGCCTTCGTGATCGGCGGGATCCTCGCGGATTTCTCGGCGACCAAGCTCGTCCAGGTGATCCAGGGCTGCGCGGTCCTCAGCGTGATCCTCAATGTCACCGCGATCTGGAAGCAGGAGGCGCGCAATCCGGCGCTCACCAAGGGGCCCGAGCCCGACCAGCCGGGCTTCCGCGAGCTGTGGCGCGAGTTCGTCAGCAATGGCCGCAACGCCCGGCTGCTGATCGCGATCGGCATCGGCGCGGCGGGCTTCGCCATGCAGGACGCCCTGCTCGAGCCCTATGGCGGCGAGATCCTCAAGCTCTCGGTCGGCGGGACGACCGGGCTGACCGGGGCCTGGGCGCTGGGCTCGCTCACCGGCTTCACCCTCGCCGGCGCGGCGCTCGCGCGCGGGTGGGACCCGCTGCGGCTCGCGGGAACGGGCATGGTGATCGGGATCAACGCTTTCCTGCTGGTGCTCTTCGCCGGGCCTTTCTCGGAGCCGGTGATGCTTTATGCCGGTGCACTCGGCATCGGGGTCGGGCTCGGCCTGTTCTCGGTCGGCACGCTGATGGAGGCGATGAACCTCGCCGCCGCCGACGGCGCGGGGCTGGCGCTCGGCGCATGGGGCTCGGTGCAGGCGACCTGCGCGGGGCTCGGCATCGCGGTCGGCGGCTTGCTGCGCGACGGGGTCGCGGCGCTCCTCAGGAGCGACGCGCCCGCCGCCAGCATGGCGATGCGCGCGACCGGCTACGGCACGGTCTACATCCTCGAGATCGCGCTCCTCCTCGCAGGCCTCGTCGCGATCGGCCCGCTGGTCTCCTACCAGCGCCGGGATCCCGACGCACCTGAACAGCAGGGCCAGCCCTTCGGCCTGATGGAGTTCCCGACATGATTACCCGTGCCCGCCCGTCCCGATCCTTCCCCGGCTCCGCCTCAGCCGGCCTGTTTCACGAGAGGAATGTGAAATGAACGCTGCCTATATCGTCGGCACCTTCGATGTTGCCGAGCTCGCCTTCCTGACCTTCCTGGGCTTCTTCATCGCCCTCGTCTTCTACCTCAACCGCGAAAGCCGCCGCGAGGGCTACCCGCTCGAGGACGAGGACACCGGGCGCATCCACCCGATCAAGATCACCGACGGCGACAAGAAGGTCTTCCAGCTGCCCAACGGCCGCGGCACCTACGTGCCCGAGGACGTCGCCCGCGACGACATCAACGTCCCCGCCGTCCAGGCCTTCCGCGCCGCCGGCGCCCCGCTGGTGCCGACCGGCAACCCGATGATCGACGGCATGGGTCCGGCCGCCTGGGCGAACCGCTCCAAGTATCCCGACCTCACCTTCGACGGCCGCCCGCGCATCGTGCCGATCGCGCAGAGCCACGAGCTGGTGATCGCGCCGAACGACCCCCAGCTCGTCGGCTGGACCGTGATCGGCGCCGACAAGCAGGTGGTCGGCAAGGTCAGCGACGTGTGGGTCGACCAGGCCGAACACATCATCCGCTACCTCGAGGTCGAGACCACCAGCGGCAAGAAGGTGCTCGCCCCGATGCCGGTCGCAGTGGTCCAGACCAAGGGCTTCTTCGGCGACCGCCCGGAGCTGGTCGAGATCGACGCGATCACTGCCGCGCAGTTCGAGGACGTGCCCGCGATCGAGACCGCCGGGATCATCACCCGCTACGAGGAAGACCGCATCCAGGCCTATTTCGGCGGCGGTTACATGTATGCGACGCCTGAAAGGTCGGAAGCATGGCTCTGAACGACCCTGCGGCTGGATCGGGCCCTGCGGCGGGGGCGGCAGCGCCGGTCGCCGCCGGGCGCGACCATTCCGCGCTCGAGAACGACGGTCCCCGGGCCTTCGGCGACCGCATGGGCACGCCGCAGCCTGACGAGGCGGTGCTGTGGAAGGGCCGCCCGCAAGTCGGCCTCCTCGCCCGCACCGCCTTCCACACCCGCACGCTCGGCCTCTACATGGCCGCGCTCGCAGGAGTAGCGGTGGTGCTCGGCAGGACCGATGCGGCGCTGGTCGCGGCGGGGCTCGGCATCGCGCTGACGGCGCTTCTCTACGGCCTTGCCTGGATGAGCGCGCGCACCACGCTCTACATCCTCACCGACACGCGGCTGATCATGCGCATCGGCATGGCGATCGAGACGCGGGTCAACATCCCGCTGAAGCAGGTCACCGCCGCCCATCTCAGGCTGCGCGGCAAGGGGCATGGCGACATCGCTTTCGAGCTCTCGGGCGAACGGATGCTCGGCAACCTGCTGCTCTGGCCGCACGTGCGCCCCTGGCACTACGCCATGCCGCAGCCGATGCTGCGCGCGGTGCCCGACGCGGCGGCGCTCGCGCAGATGATCGCCGAGGCCCGCGCGCGGTTCGGAGCGATCGATCGCAATTTGAGCGAGATCAAGGAAGCCGCCCCGGCCGGCGGGCAGACGCTGGGGCAGCCCGCGGCGGCGACCGGCCGCCGGGCGCCGGTCCTGCGCGGCGAACCGGGACTTGAGGGAGCCCCCGCATGATCGTTCGCGAATACGAGAAGGACGAGGTCACCGTCAGCCGGGCGCCGCTGGTTCTCGCCGGCGGGATCATCGCGATCTCGCTGGCGCTGACCGCCTCGGTGCGGCTCGGCTGGTTCGAGCGCGAGGCCGTGCCCGCCGAGGCGCGCGCCGCGGCCGGGGTGACGGTCTCGGCCGAGCGCCCGCTCAAGTTCTACGACGAGGCCGACGGCACGGTGCGGGTCGAGGACGGCGCGACCGGCGAGGTGCTCGCGCGCTTCGGCCAGGGCGAGGGCGGCTTCATCCGTGCGACGGTGCGCAGTCTCGTCCACCAGCGCCGCATCCGCGACATCGGACCCGAGGTGCCCTTCACCCTCACCCGCTGGACCAACGACACCCTGACCCTCGCCGACCCCGCCACCGGGCGCAGCGTCGAGGTGAGCTCCTTCGGGCCGGACAACCGCAAGGTCTATGCCGACATGCTCCCCCCGAAGGCGGAGACCCGCTGATGCCGCTGTCGCTGCTCGCCCGCGAAACTTTCGAGCTGCCCTGCACGATCACGGTCGAGCAGAGCTCCGAGGCGTTCCACGCCCATGTCGAGCTCGCGCAGGAGGTGGCGATCCAGCCCGGTGACAAGGTCCGCGTCCACGGCGCGCCGATCCAGATCCCCTTCGGCACACGCCAGGTGTTCGAGCGCCGCGCCACGGTGACCCGCGCCTCCCCGCTGCTGCGCGGCCTCACCAGGCTCGCGGCCTATTTCGATCTCGCCGAACTCTACGAAGTCAGCTTCAACGCCGGGAGGATCAAATGAACGCCTACAAGCCGATGACCAGCGAGGAGGCGATGGCGCTGGCGACGCAGGACACGATGCTGACCCCGCGCTTCTACACCACCGATTTCGACGCGCTCGACGCGATCGACGTGTCGCCGGTGCGCGCCGAATGGGACCAGCTGATCGCGGACATGGTGGGCGATCCGAACAAACTCCACTTCAAGCACACCGACGCCTTCAAGGGCGTGATCGAAGGGCTCGAGCCGGCGCTGCGCCAGGAGTTCACCGATTTCCTCGTCAGCTCGATGACGAGCGAGTTCTCGGGCTGCGTGCTCTATGCCGAAATCGCGCGGCGGACCAAGAACCCCGACGTCAAGCAGCTCTTCCGCCTGCTCGCCCGCGACGAAAGCCGCCATGCCGGCTTCATCAACGAAAGCCTCAAGGATGCCGGAATCGGCGTCGACCTCGGCTATCTGACGAAGACCAAGAAATACACCTACTTCAAGCCGAAGTTCATCTTCTACGCGGTCTATCTGTCCGAGAAGATCGGCTACGCGCGCTACATCACGATCTTCCGGCACCTCGCGAGAAACCCGCAATACAAGTTCCACCCGATCTTCGACTGGTTCGAGGAGTGGTGCAACGACGAGTTCCGCCACGGCGAGGCCTTCGCCATGCTGCTGCGCTCGGACCCCAAGCTGCTCGAGGGCGCCAACAAGCTGTGGGTGCGCTTCTTCCTGCTGTCGGTCTACGCGACGATGTACGTGCGCGATCACAACCGCCCGGTGTTCCACGCCGCGCTCGGGGTGGACCCGACCGAGTACGACTACAAGGTCTTCGCGATCTGCAACCAGATCGCCCGCCAGGTCTTCCCGGTCGAGCTCGACATCGATAGCCCCGCCTTCCGCCGCCAGATGGAGAAGCTCCGCCTCGCCGCCGCGCGCATCGAGGAGGGCAAGGAAGAGGGCGGCCTCGGCGGGCTCGTCAAGCGCGTCACCGGGGCGGCGGGCGCGGGCCTCGCCTTCGCACGGATGTATCTCCAGGCCCCCAAGCCCAACGCCCTGCCCCGCTCGATCCGGCTCCAGCCGGCATGGTGAGCTGGAGCGGCCATGTCCTGCCGTTCATCGTGACGGTGGCGATCTGGTTCGTCGCGACCGGGCTCATCGCCTGGGCCGACAACCGCGAGCGCGCCACCTTCTCGCGCAGCCTGATGATCGGCAGCGTCGCCGGGATTGCGGGCCTAGTAGTGATCCTCGTCGCCTCGCTCTCGGCCGAGGTCTGGGCGGTCTACCTGTCGTTCGTCGGCGCGCTGATGGTGTGGGGCTGGCACGAGCTCGCCTTCCTCACCGGCGCCGCCGCGGGGCCGCGCCGCGAGCCGGCCGACCCGGCGCTGACCGGCATCGCGCGCTTCCGCCAGGCCGCCGCGACGATGATGCACCACGAGGTCGCACTCGCAGTCACCGCGCTCCTGCTCATCTCGCTCTCGTGGAACGTCCCGAACCAGATCGGCGCGACCGTGTTCGTGCTGATGTTCGCGATGCGGCTGATTTCGAAGATCAACCTTTTCGTGGGCGTGCCCAATTCGACTTCGGAAATGCTGCCCGCGCATCTGGCCTACCTCAAGACCTATTTCGGACGCAGCCGCATGACGGTGCTGCTCGCAGCCTCGATCGCCGCCATCGCCTCGGCGACTGCCTGGTTCGCCGCGCTCGCCCTCGCCGCCCCGGCAGGCAGCGCCGCGATGGTCGGCGCGAGCCTCCTCACCACGCTCGCCTTCCTCGGCGTGCTCGAACACCTCTTCCTCGCCCTCCCGTTCCGCGACGGGATGCTGTGGGGCTGGGCCATCCCGACCCGTGCAGGGGCACAAGGGAACGACAACGCATGACGACACACACCACCAAGGGAACCCCGATGGACTTCGAAGCCTATTTCGCCGGCGAACTCGACACCGTGCGCGCCGATGGCCGCTACCGGGTGTTCACCGACATCAAGCGCCACCGCGGGCGCTTCCCGCACGCGACCCGCTTCATCGCCGAGGAGACGCAGGCCGTAACCGTGTGGTGCTCGAACGACTACCTCGGCATGGGCCAGCACCCCGCGGTGCTCGAGGCGATGCACGCCTGCCTCGACGAGTGCGGCGCGGGCGCGGGCGGCACGCGCAACATCTCGGGGACCAACCACTATCACGTTGAACTCGAAGCCGAACTTGCCGACCTCCACGGCAAGGAGGCGGCGCTGCTGTTCACCTCGGGCTACGTCTCGAACTGGGCGGGCCTCGGCACGCTGGCGGGCAAGATCCCGGGCTGCGTGGTGTTCTCCGACGCCTTGAACCACGCCTCGATGATCGAGGGCATCCGCTATTCGCGGGCGCCGTACAAGATCTGGAAGCACAACGACGTCGCGCACTTGGACGAGCTGCTCTCGATGTACGGCCCCGAGGTGCCCAAGCTGGTCGCCTTCGAAAGCGTCTACTCGATGGACGGCGACATCGCGCCGATCGCCGAGATCCTCGACGTCTGCGAGAAGCACGGCGCGATGAGCTATATCGACGAGGTCCACGCGGTCGGCCTCTACGGCCCGCGCGGTGGCGGGATCGCCGAACGCGAGGGGCTGATGGACCGCATCACCGTGATCGAGGGGACCCTCGGCAAGGCCTTCGGGGTGATGGGTGGCTACATCGCGGCGAGCGCAAACCTCGTTGATTTCGTTCGCTCTTTCGCGAGCGGCTTCATCTTCTCGACCGCCCTCCCCCCCGCCGTCGCGGCGGGCGCTGCGGCAAGCATCCGCCACCTCAAGGTCTCGAGCGAGGAGCGCGAGCTCCAGCAGAAGCGCGTGGCGCAGGTGCGCCGTGCGCTCGACATCATGGGCATCCCGCACTTGGACAACCCGAGCCACATCATCCCGGTGATGGTTGGGGACGCCAAGAAGTGCAAGATGATCAGCGACTGGCTGATGGACAACCACGGCATCTATGTGCAGCCGATCAATTACCCGACCGTGCCCGTCGGCACCGAGCGGCTGCGCGTCACGCCCTCGCCGGTGCATTCGGATGGCGACATCGACCGGCTGATCAAGGCATTGAGCGAGATCTGGTCGCATTGCGAACTCGCCCGGATGGCAACCGCCGCCTGAGGCTTGCCGACTGACAGGACTACCGGTTCTCCCTTGGACGGGAGTGAGGGCGGTCGCCTTTGGGGGAAGGCGGCCGCCCTCTTTGTGTTGGGGGGCGGGGGCTTTTGGGTGATGGCGATTAGGGGGCGAATGTCGGCAAGTGGGTGGTTTCCGGACGCTCCCTCATGCCCACCCCGCTGCGACTAAGCGCACCTACGGCGCGCTAAGTCTCGCTCCCCTCCCGCCTGCGGGAGGGGCTGGGGGTGGGCCCGTACGATGTCCGCAACGGGGTCGCTTCCAGAATGTCCGCTTTCGGTGGCGAGATGGCTTAAGCTGCCATCCTCTCCACCGTCGCCCCGTGCTTGCCTGCCCCGGCGAAGGCCGAGGACACGGGGCTAGGCTTCCGTTGGCGTACACCATGCAAGAAAAGCCTAGCCCCGTGTCAAGCACGGGGCGACGAAGGATCATCCCCGAGGCTCCCGCCCCCTCACTTCACCGGAATGAACCGCACCGCCACCCCGCCCGAGGCAGCAAGGTGCACCGCGAAGGTGTCGCCGCCGGTGACGACCTTTTCCTCGATCACGATGTCATAGGGGTTGTAATCCCAATGCGCGTGCGGGCCGTCGCGGTAGATCTGGGCGCGGTATTTGCGGCCCGGCTCGAGGAAGCTGAGCGGCAGCGACAGGTCGCGGGGATTGGCGTCCGTGACTGCGCCGAGGAACCACTCCTTCGATTTGCGCCCCTGCCGCGCGATCGCGACATATTCGCCGACCTCGCCGGCGAGCGCGATCGACTGCTCCCAGTCGGCCTCGACGTCCTTGATGAACTGGAAGGCGTCCATGCGCTTCTCGTAATTCTCGGGGAGGTCGGCGGCCATCTGGAGCGGCGAGTAGATCGTCACGTAGGTCGCGAGCTGCTTGGCGAGCGTCGTCTGCGGGCGGTTCTTAGGGTCGCCGCGCGGCATGTCGGGGCGGACCGGGGGGCGCTCGTTGGGGCGCAGGTCGAAGATGCCGGGGGTGTAGTCGAAGGGCCCGGCGAGGAGCGCGGTGAAGGCGAGCATCGGCTCGTGGCTCGGCGGATTGGGCGGCGAGCCCCAGGCGTTGAACTCCATCCCCCGCGCGCCCTCGCGGCTCATCCAGTTGGGATAGGTGCGCCGCAGCCCGGTGTCCTTGACCGGCTCGTGGGTGTCCATGGCGATCTGGCGCTCGGCGGCTTCCTTGATGACCTTGAGGTGGTGCTCGATCATCCGCTGGCTGTCGTAATATTCGTAGTGGCGAATGCCCTTGTCGTCGGTCCACACCGCGTCGCCCGCGTCGGAGACATAGCCCGACTTGACGTAGTGCGAGCCGATTTTCTTCACGAGGTCGAGCCCCGCTTCCAGCTGGTTCTCGTAATTGGTGAGGTTCGCGGACGTTTCGTGGTGGACGATCAGCTGGACGCCCTTGGCGGCGGCATATTTGCCAAGGCCTTCGATGTCGTAGTCGGGATAGGCCTCGGTGAAGCTGAAGACGTCGCCGTTGTTGAACCAGTCGCCGTCCCAGCCCTTGTTCCAGCCCTCGACGAGGACGCCGGAAAAGCCGTGCTTTGCGGCAAAGTCGATGTAGCGCTTGGCCTCGGCGGTGGTCGCGCCGTGGTAGCGGTTGCTCGCCCAGGTGCGGTCGTTGATGTGCATCGCCCACCAGATGCCGACATACTTGCCGGGCTTGGCGTAGGAGACGTCGCCGAGCTTGTTGGGCTCGTTGAGGTTGAGGACGATGTCGGAATTGATGAGGCCGACGGCGTCGGGGGCGATCTGGATCGTGCGCCACGGCGACTTGAAGGGCGCCTTGGTCTTGACCTTCGGACCGCCCGACCAGTTCCTCAGCCGTGCCTCGAAATTGCCGGGGCGCAGCGCGAGGAGCGACATCGACGACCAGTCGACGAGCCCTGCCTCGTGGATCGCCATGTAGATGCCGTCGGGGTTCTTGAAAGTGGCGGGCGTGTGCGCGGTCTCGACCTCGCCGGCGGGGGCGACGCGGTAGATGTACTCGTTGCGGTTGAAGCCGTCGGCGGGCGTGTACCAGGTGGTGGTTGTCTCGCCGACGCCGAACTGGGTGAGTTCCTCGACGACCGCGACGTCGCCGTCGAGCGCGGGCTGGGCACCGAACTCGTAGCGGAAGCCGATGCCGGTGTCGAAGGCGCGGAAGCGGACGGTCATCTGCCGGTCGGGGCCTTCAGAGGAACGGAAGGTGACGGCGAGCTCGTTGTGCTGGTCGCGCACCAGCCGGCGCTCGCCCCAGGGCTGCTCCCACGTGGTGTCGTTGGTGGCGGTCGTCGATCCGGCGATGACGAGCCCGCGCTCGAAGCCGTGGTGCTCGGCGAAGAGCAGGCCCAGCTTCGAGGGCGCGATGACCTGCTTGCCGTTGTAGGCGACGGCATAGGTCGCCTGGCCACCGTCGTCCTTGACGGTGACGGTGATCTTCCCGTCGGGCGAGGCGAGGGTCAGGGTCTCGGCGTGAGCGGGCGCAGCGGCCCCCATGGCTGCCCACGCGATGGCGGCGAACGCCACGAGTGATTTCCAGTGCTTCGTCATCGTCCCTCTCCTCGCGCAGGCCCTAGGGGCGGCCTCGCGTCACTTGGTTTCCTTGAAGATGCGGTAGCCCCAGGCGGGCAGGTCGAGCGTCTCGCCGCCGCCGAAGCGCGCGGGCGCGCCGGTGAGCGCGTCGGTGTAGCGGCCGTGGTGGCGGGCCTTGTCGAAGGTCACCGCGTGCGGCCGTGGCGACAGGTTGAACACCGCGAAGATGCGCTCGCCCGGAGCGCCGCGGGTGAAGGCGTAGACGTCGGCGCTCTCGCTGGTGGGCACCTCGACCATCGGCGCGCCGAAGCGGCCGTTGTGGAGCGCGGGGGTCGCGGTCTTCAATGCGATCAGCTTGGCGAAAAGCGCGGCGTGCTTGCCCTCCTTCCAGACGATCGGGTCGCGCTCGAAAAACTTGAGCTGGCGGTCGTTGTCGGCCTCCTGCCCGTTGTAGATCAGCGGGAGGCCGGAGCCCGTGAAGGACAGCGCGATCGCCGCTTCGTAGGCCGGACCGTAGATCTGGCTCGCGACCCCGTCCCACGAGTTCTGGTCGTGGTTCTCTGTGTAGATCATGCGCATCGCGGCGCGCGGCCATGTCTCGGCCTGCGCCGCGTAGTAGCCGCGGATTGCTCCTGCCCCCTCGCCGCTCCTGACGAGCTTCTGCATCGCCTCCTTCCAGCCCCAGCCGTAGGTCGCGTCGAAGGCGCGGGCGTGGAGGTCGCGCTGCTCCCATTCGGCGAGCATGAAGACCGGCTTGACCGTGTCGAGCTCGGCCCGCGCGGTCTCCCAGAAGTCGGTGGGGACATAGCCCGCGACGTCGCAGCGGAAGCCGTCGATGCCGTATTCGCGCACCCAGTGGGCGAGGCTCTCGGTCATGTATTGCCTGAGACCGGGTTGGCTGTAGTCGAAGTCGGCGACGTCTGACCAGTCGGTCCCCTGCGGGCTCATCAGCGCGCCCTCGGGGGTGCGGGTGTACCACTCGGGGTGGCTCTTGGTCAGCGGGTTGTCGGTGGCCGAGTGGTTCGCGACCCAGTCGAGGATCACCTTCAGCCCCAGCCGGTGCGCCTCGGCGACGAAGGCGCGGAAGTCGGCCTCGGTGCCCAGCTCGGGATTGACGGCGCGGTAGTTGCGCACCGCGTAGGGGCTGCCCAATGAGCCCTTGCGGTTCGCCTCCCCGATCGGGTGGATCGGCATCAGCCAGACGATGTCGACGCCCATCGCGGCAAGGCGCGGGAGCTGCCTCGTGGCGGCGCGGAAGGTTCCCTCGCTCGTGAACTGGCGGGTGTTGAGCTGGTAGATCACCGCGTCGCGCGTCCACTCCGCGTTCCGGACCTCGACATAGTCGCGCGGCGTGTAGTCGGGCGCGGCGAGCGCCGGGGCGGCGAGGACGGCACTCGCCAGCAGCGTGAGCCCGAGCCGCATCACGCCTGCTCCGCGCGGAGCGCGGGCGCCTCGGCCCGGTCGCTGTCGGTGACGAAGAAGGTCGCCGCCGCCGCGAGCACGAAGCTCACCGCCGCGATCACCATCGCGTAGATCGGGTGCCCGGCGAAGAGGTTGGTGAGGAGGAAGCCGAGCAGCGTCGAGGCGAGCAGCTGGGGCACGACGATGAAGATGTTGAACACCCCCATGTAGATGCCCATCTTTTCCTGCGGCACGCATCCGGCGAGGATCGCATAGGGCATCGACACGATCGAGGCCCAGGCGATCCCGATCCCGATCTGCGGGATCCACAGGAGCGCCGGATCGCGCACCAGCAGCACCGCGGCAAACCCTGCTGCGCCCAGCAGCAGGTTGACCGCGTGGAGCCGGCAGCGGTCGATCTTCGCGGCGACCAGCACGAAGCCCAGCGCAGCGGCAGCGGCGAGGCCGTTGCGCACCGATCCCATCAGGCTCCACCAGTCGGCTCCGTCCTGATAGGCGGCGCTCACCGTGTCGGTCGCGCCGAAGTGGTATTCGGTCACCCCCGGCGTGCCGTAGATCCACAGCGCGAACATCCCGAACCAGCTGAAGAACTGCACCACCGCGAGCTGGCGCATCGTCTTCGGCATGGCGAAGAGGTCGGTGACCACCTCCATGAACCCGCTCTCGTTCCGCCCCTGCCCGCGCAGCATCCCGGCAAGGAGCTGGATCACCCCGAACCCGGCGACCAGCGCGGCGAGGACGTAGATGTCCTTGGCGACCTCGATCGTGCCGAGGAACGCCGGACGCGCCTCGCTGCGGGCGAGCATCACCAGCGCGGCGATCAGCGCTCCGGCGAAGGCCCAGATAATCCCGCCGCGGGTGAACTGCGCGGCGCTGCGCTCGTCGACGTCGCGCGCGGCGCTGCCGCCCGCCCCGCGCGCCGCCTCGAAGCGGGCGAGGTCCTGGGGGGAGTATTCCTTGGTCGAAAGCACCGTCCAGGCCACCGCTGCGAGCAGCGCCGCGCCGCCGATATAGAAGGACCAGTGCACCGTCTCGGGGATTTGCCCGGCGGGAGCGACGTTGCTGAGGCCCATCCAGTTGGTCATCACCCAGGGCAGGGCCCCGGCCATGACCGCTCCGGTGCCGATGAAGAAGCTCTGCATCGCATAGCCCATCGTCCGTTGCCGATCGGGCAGGTTGTCGCCGACAAAGGCGCGGAACGGCTCCATCGTGACGTTGAGCGAGGCGTCCATCACCCACAGCATCCCCGCCGCGACCCACAGCGCGGAGGCGTCGGGCATGACGAACAGCGCGAGGCTCGCCAGCAGCGCCCCGGCGAGGAAATAGGGGCGGCGGCGGCCGAAGCGTCCCCAGGTCTTGTCGGAGAGGTGGCCGATGATCGGCTGGACGATCAGCCCGGTCATCGGCGCGGCGATCCACAGGATCGCGAGCTCGCCGACGTCCGCGCCCAGTGTCTGGAAGATCCGGCTGACATTGCCGTTCTGGAGCTCGAAGCCGATCTGGATTCCGAGGAACCCGAAGCTCATGTTCCAGATCTGCGCTGCGCTGAGCGCAGGCTTGTGGCCGCCTTGCGTCATGGTCGTCGTCATCCCTCTCCCCGCCGCGCCGCCCGATCGGGCATGACGCGGCTCGCGGCAGGACCTATGCTGGTGACGGGTCTTGCGCCCGCGCTCGCCATGCACGCTGCCGCCGGGCAGTCTGGACGCGCTGCAAATTTTTGCAAGAACCTTCGTGCGTCCGGCTCCGCAAAAATCGTCCTCTGCCCCGCCCTTATGGCAGTTTGTCGTCGGAAATGCGCGCCTTGTCTGCCCGCCGCGGCGCATCTCGCGCCTATCACAAAGATTTGCAAAATTTTTCCGCAACTGTCACAAGCTGCGGCGAGGGAGAAGGGTCATGACGCGAATCTTCGTGAGGCTTGCGGCTGCGCTGTGCGCCGGAACCGCGCTGGCGGGCGGTGCGCTCGCCGCCGGGGCGCAGGCCCAACCGGCCGCGCCGCCGCCGATCGCCGAGCGCCAGCTCGAGGACGAGGTGATCTACTTCGTCCTGCCCGACCGCTTCGAGAACGGCGACCCCAGGAACGACCGCGGCGGGCTCAAGGGCGGGCCGCTCCAGCACGGCTTCGATCCCGCCGCCAAGGGCTTCTACCACGGCGGCGACCTCAGGGGGCTGACGAGCCGCCTCGACTACATCCAGGGCATGGGCGTGACCGCGATCTGGTTCGCGCCGATCTTCAAGAACAAGCCCGTCCAGGGCAAGCCCGGCGAGGAGAGTGCGGGCTACCATGGCTACTGGGTCACCGACTTCACCAGCGTCGACCCGCATTTCGGCACCAATGCCGAGTTCAAGGCCTTCGTCGATGCCGCCCATGCGCGGGGGATGAAGGTCTACATGGACATCATCGTCAACCACACCGCCGACGTGATCGACTATGCGGAAGGCACCTACGACTACCGCAGCAAGGGCGACTATCCCTTCTCGAGGCTGGGCGGCCCGGGCGGCGCGCCCGTCAACGCGGGCTTCGCGGGCGACGACAATCCCGATCCCGCCAACTGGGCGAAGCTCACCGACCCCGCCTTCGCCTACACCCCCAAGGTCGCCGAAGCCGAGCGGAACGTGAAGGTCCCCGCGTGGCTCAACGACACCGCGCTCTACCACAATCGCGGCAACTCGCACTGGGTGGGCGAGAGCAGCCTCTACGGCGACTTCTCGGGGCTCGACGACCTCGCGACCGAGCACCCGCGGGTCGTTCAGGGCATGATCGACATCTTCGGCCAGTGGATCGACGACTACCGGATCGACGGCTACCGCATCGACACCGCCAAGCACGTCAATCCCGAGTTCTGGCGCGCCTTCGTCCCCGCGATCCTCAAGCGTGCCGAGGCGAAGGGCATCAAGCACTTCCACATCTTCGGCGAGATCGCCTACGAGGAGCCGACCGCGACCATCGCCGCGCAGGTGATGGCCGACAGCCACCTGCCCTATGCGCTCGACATGGGCTTCGCCAAGGCCGCGCAGATGGTCGCGAGCGGCAAGAGCCCGCCGCGGGTGATGGCCGAGTTCCTCCAGCAGGACGCAATCTATCCCGGCGGCGCGAAGACGGCGCTGGGGCTTCCGACCTTCCTCGGCAACCACGACTTCGGGCGCTTTTCCATGTTCGTGCGCCAGATGAGCGGCTCGGACGACGAGGCGAGCCTGCTCGCCCGAGTCCGGCTCGGCCATGCGATGATGTTCCTGCTGCGCGGGGTGCCGACGGTCTACTACGGCGATGAGCAGGGCTTCATCTCCGACGGCAACGATCAGCTCGCCCGCGAGGACATGTTCGCGAGCAAGGTGGCGGTCTACAACGACAACAACCTCATCGGCAGCGACGCGACCACCGCGCAGGCGAATTTCGATCCCGCCCACCCGCTCTACAAGCTGGTCGGCGAGCTCGCCGCCGCGCGCACCGCGAGCCCCGCGCTGCGCCGCGGCCTCAGCACGGTGCGCGCCTTCGAGGAGGCCGCCCCCGGGCTTCTCGCGGTCGAGCGGCACGATTTCGAAAGCGGCCAGCGCGTGCTCGTCCTATTCAACACCGGCGAAACGCCACTTTCGCGCAATGTCGAGGTAAGCTACGGCGCGCGCCGCGTCACGCCGCTGGTGGGCCAGTGCCCTTCGGCGCCCGCCGCGCCGGGTTCGCTCGCCGTGACCTTGCCCGCCTACGGCTTTGCCGCCTGCATTCTGGAGACCGACGACTAATGGCAACCGCCGAGGCCATCACGGGCACCCCCGCCGACACCGCCAGCGCGCTCGCCTGGTGGCGCGGCGCGGTCATCTACCAGATCTATCCGCGCAGCTTCGCCGACACCAACGGCGACGGCATCGGCGACCTTGCCGGCATCGCCGAGCGGCTCGACTACGTCGCCGACCTCGGGGTCGACGGCATCTGGATCTCGCCCTTCTTCACCTCGCCGATGAAGGACTTCGGCTACGATGTCGCCGACTATCGCGGGATCGATCCCTCCTTCGGCACCTTCGCCGACTTCGACCGAGTGGTCGAGAAGGCGCACAAGCTCGGCCTCAAGGTGATCATCGACCAGGTCTATTCGCACACCTCGGACGAGCACGCCTGGTTCCAGGAGAGCCGCCAGAGCCGCACCAACCCCAAGGCCGACTGGTATGTCTGGGCCGACCCCCGGCCCGACGGCTCGCCGCCGTCGAACTGGCAATCGGTGTTCGGCGGCTCGGCGTGGCAGTGGGACGGGCCGCGCAAGCAGTATTACCTGCACAATTTCCTGACCTCGCAGCCCGATCTCAACGTCCACAGCGTGGAGGTGCAGGATGCGCTGCTCGACGTGGCGCGTTTCTGGCTGAACCGCGGTGTCGACGGCTTCCGCCTCGATGCGCTGAACTTCTCGATGCACGACCCCGAGCTGCGCGACAATCCGCCCTCGGGCCTGCCGATGGAGCTGGTCACCCGGCCCTTCGACATGCAGGTCAAGCGCTACAACCAGTCGCACCCCGACATCACCCGCTTCCTCGAGCGGATCCGCGCCACGATCGACGAATTCCCCGGCCGATTCACGGTCGCCGAGGTCGGCGGGCCCGAGCCGCTCGCCGAGATGAAGGCTTTCACCGAAGGCGGCAAGCGGCTCGATTCGGCCTATAACTTCGACTTCCTCTACGCCCCGCGCCTGACCGCGCCGCTGGTCCGCGCGAGCCTTTCGCAATGGAGCGGCGAGCCGGGCGAGGGCTGGCCCTCCTGGGCCTTCTCGAACCACGACGCCCCGCGCGCGGTGACCCGCTGGGCGCTGGACGGCGACATGGCGCGCGCGGCGCGGCTCAACCTGCTGCTGCTGCTGTCCTTGCGCGGCAACCCGATCATCTACCAGGGCGAGGAGCTCGGCCTGCCGCAGGGCGAGGTCGCCTTCGAGGACCTGCTCGATCCCGAGGCGATCGCCAACTGGCCGCACACCCTCGGGCGGGACGGGGCGCGCACCCCGATGCCCTGGGCCGCCGACGCCCCGCAGGCAGGCTTCTCGAGCGCCAACCGCACCTGGCTGAAGCGCGATCCGGTCCACGCCGCCTATGCCGTCGACCGGCAGGCCGCCGACCCCGGCTCGACCCTAGCCTATGCCCGCACGATCCTCGCGCTGAGGCGCGAGCACCCCGCGCTGGTGCGCGGCGACATTGCGCTGCTCGACACGCCGCCCGACATCCTCGCCTTCGTGCGCGAGGCCGACGGCGCGCGGGTGCTCGCCGTCTTCAACCTCGGCGAGGCGCCGGGGCACTGGGCGCCGTCCGCGCTGGGCGGCGTCCGCCTGCTCGCCACCGAGAGCAGGGTCGGCGGCGGGAGCCTGCCCGAGGCGCTCGCCCCCGGCACCGGCTACTGGGCCGCGCTCGAGCGCTGATGGCCGACGCGCCCCCTCCTCCCTCGCGCCGCAGCGCCACGCTGGAGGACATCGCGCGCGAAGCGGGGGTGTCGATCTCGACCGTCAGCCGGGCCCTCAACGACAGCCCCTCGGTCAAGCGCCGCACCAAGCAGCAGATCTGGCAGATCGCGCGCGCCCACGACTACGAGTTCCGCGCCTCGATGCCGAGCGGCCCGATCGGCGCCGACGCGACCATCGCCGTCGTCGTCCCCGCCCCGCAGGCACGCGACACGCGGGTCTCGGACCCCTTCTTCCTCGAATTGCTCGCCGGGATCGCCGAGGCCGCGCGCGAGCGCAATGCCGACCTCATCGTCAGCCACCTTTCCCCGCGCGCCGGGGGCGACCTCGACTACGCGATGAGCACCAGCCGCGCGACCGGCGTGATCTTCATCGGCCAGAGCTCGCTCCACCACGAATTCAACGCCCTGGCGGCGCGCGACGACCGGTTCGTGGTGTGGGGCGCGGAGTTTCCGGACGCGCAATACTGCGTCGTGGGCTCGGACAACCTCGCCGGCGGGCGGCGCGCGACGGCGCACCTCGCGCGGCTCGGACGGCGGCGCATCCTGTTCCTCGGCGACACCGAGGCACCCGAGGCCGAGCAGCGCCTGCGCGGCTATCGCCAGGCACTGGACCAGGCGGGGATCGACCTCGACGACGGCCTGATCCTCCCCGCTCACTTCGAGGTCCACTCCGCCGAAGCCGCGCTGCGCAGCGCGATCGCGCGGGGGCTCAGGTTCGACGCGGTGTTCGCCGCGAGCGACCTCATCGCGATCGGCGCGATCAGGGCGCTGACCCGCTCGGGGATGCGGGTGCCCGAGGACGTCTCGGTGGTCGGCTACGACAACATTCCGGCCGCGCGGCTGGTGACGCCGCAGCTCACGACGATCGACCAGGACGCGAACCTTGCGGGCCGTATGCTGGTCTCCAAGCTGATCGACCGGGGCGAGGGCCCGGCGATCTCGCAGCGGCTTGAAACGAGCCTGCTGATCCGCGAAAGCTGCGGGGGGTGACGTCATGACTGAAGCCAGGCCCTTGAAATCCATCGTGATCGTCGGCGGCGGCAGCGCGGGCTGGATGACCGCGGCGGCGCTCGCCGAGGCGGTCGGCCGGTCCTGCGCGATCACCCTCGTTGAAAGCGAGGCGATCGGCACCGTCGGCGTCGGCGAGGCGACCATCCCGCCGATCCGCCACTTCAACGCGCGCCTCGGGATCGACGAGGCGACCTTCGTGCGCGAGACGCAAGGGAGCTACAAGCTCGGCATCGAGTTCGTGAACTGGGGGCGGCAGGGGCACCGCTATTTCCACCCCTTCGGCCAGTATGGTGCTGAATTCGATAGCGTTCCCTTCTACCACCACTGGATGCGCGAGAGCCTCGAGGGCCGCGTCGAGGGCCCGATCGACGACTTCTCGATGTGCTGGGCGATGGCTCGCGCCGGCAAGTTCGCCCACCCCTCGCCCGACCGGCGGCTGATCCAGTCGACCTTCGACTACGCCTACCATTTCGATGCCGGGCTCTACGCGGCCTTCCTCAGGCGCTATGCCGAGGCGCGGGGTGTGACCCGGGTCGAGGGCAAGGTCGTCGATGTGGCGCTCGGGGGCGAGGACGGGTTCATCGAAGCAGTCACGCTCGACGATGGCGAGCGGATCGAGGGGGAATTCTTCATCGATTGCAGCGGCTTCCGCGGCCTGCTCATCGAGGAGGCGCTGCACGCAGGCTACGACAACTGGCAAGCCTGGCTCCCCTGCGACCGCGCCGTCGCGGTCCCTTGCGAGCGGGGCGAGTTCACCCCCTACACCCGCTCCACCGCGCGCGAGGCGGGGTGGCAGTGGCGCATTCCGCTCCAACATCGCACCGGCAATGGTTATGTCCATTGTTCCCAGTTCATTGGCGAGGACGAGGCGGCCGCGACCCTGCTCGCCAACCTCGACGGCGAGGCGCTCGCCGACCCGCGGCCCTTGCGCTTCGTCACCGGCAAGCGGCGGAAATTCTGGGAGAAAAACTGCGTCGCCATCGGGCTGTCGGCGGGGTTCATGGAGCCGCTCGAATCGACCAGCCTCCACCTGATCCAATACGGCATCCTGCGCCTCCTCGCGCTGCTCCCCGACAGCGCCATGTCGCCGCTCCTGGCGCGCGAATATAATGCCCAGACTTCAAAGGAATACGAGCTGATCCGGGACTTCCTGATCCTCCACTACAAGGCCACCGAGCGCGACGATTCCGAGCTGTGGCGCTACTGCGCGGCGATGCCGATCCCGGACAGCCTGCAATACAAGATCGACCACTTCCGATCCAACGGGATGCTTGTCGCCGACGGGCAGGAGCTGTTCGCCAATCCCAGCTGGATCGCGGTCTATCTCGGCCAAGGCATTGTTCCTGCAAGCGTTCCTGCCCTCGCCCGGATGCGCGAGGGTGTGCCGGTGGCCCAGAGGCTCGGGCAGATCCGGCACGCCATGGACGAGGCCGTGGCGGCGATGCCGTCACATGGCGAGTTCATCGCCCGGCATTGCGCCGCGCCTGCCCTTGCGGGCTGATTGGTCCACTTGGAAGCGAAGCTCTGCGAAGCAGAAACATCACTGAAAAGCCCCCTCTAGAGGGGGTCAAGCCGGGGTCTGGGAGGGGTCTAGAGGGGGTCTGGCGCCGTCCTGACCCGTGCAAGCACGCCGCTGGCACCACCCAAACAGAAAGGGCCCGCCGCTGCCGGCGAGCCCCTCCTTGCCACCCTCGATCAGGCCCGAGGGGCCGATCCGTCAGAAGCTCTTGCGAATCGTGAGGTTGAACGTGCGACCGTAGGTCTCGTGACGGCTCGGGAAGGTCCCGACCGGCGCCGTGCCTGCCGCGTTGAGAAGGGTGTTCTCGGTCACGAAAGGCTCGTTCGTCAGGTTGAACACTTCCGCGAGGATCTGCACGCCGTTGAGCAGACCGTCGGCCTTCTCGAAGGTGTAGCCGATCTGCGCATCGACGATCGTTTCCGGCAGAGCCTGCGCGCCCTGGAGCTGGCCTGCGAAGTTCTGCACCTCCGACAGGAAGCCGGCGCGGTAGCGGGCGGCGAGCTTCGCGCGGAAGCCGTTCTTCTCGTAGAAGATGTCGCCCGACCAGGTCACATCCGAATAGCCCGGGATCGGCGTCGCGCGAACGCCGTTCGAGATGTTGGCATCGGCGTAGGTGATGCTGGCAAAGCTGCCGAACCCGTCGAGCGCGTCGACGAGATCGCCGTAGTTGATGCGCAGCGTCCCTTCGATGCCCTTGATCTTGCCGCTCGCGAAGTTGGTCGGGCCCGAATAGGTCCCGGTGCGCAGCTGCGGGTTGGCCGTGAGCAGCCCCTGCCAGCCGGCAAGGTTGATCTCGCGGGTCAGATCGGCGGTGCTGGTCTGGTCGACGACCCAACCCGACAGATCCTTGTAGAAGGCCGCGATGATGATCGCGGTGCCCGGCGAGAAGTACTTCTCGAAGGACAGGTCGAGGTTGGTCGAGCGGTAGGGCTCGAGCCGCGGGTTGCCGCCGCCGAGGGTGAAGCACACGTTGAGCGGCGGATTGAAGGTGTTCGGCAGCAGCGTGTCGGGGATCTGGTCGGCGTTGCTGTCGACGCAGACCTGGTTGCGGAACCCGATGTTCTGGTTGGCCGCCAGCTGGTCGAGCCGCGCACGGGTCACGGTCTTGGAGGCGGCGACGCGGATGAAGGTATCCTGCGCAACCTCGAAGGCCAGGTTCATCGTCGGCAGCCAGTTGTCGAAGGAATATTCGACCACGTTGTCACGGCCGCCGGCGATCGACCCGCGCGAGCGCTGCGTTGTGTCGGCATAGCGCAGACCGATATTGCCGCGCACCGGAACCGAGCCGAGGTCGCCGTCGATATTGGCCTGGATGTAGAAGTTGTGGATCTTCTCGCCCACGGTCCACTGCGTGTCGAAAGTGGCCTTCTCGACGCGGTAAGTGCCGTCGGTCAGGAACTTCGCCGGGTTGTAGGCGAGGATGTCCATCCCCAGGCTCTTGGTGTTGGTCGACCCGACGATCGCGCCGGCAGGAATGGCGAGGCCATTGCCGAAGGCGTTGGTGGGACGCAGGAAGCTTTCGTTGGAATCGAAGTTCTTCTCGCGGTCGGTATAGAGCCAGCCGACGGTGATGCGGTCGATCAGCCCGCCGTCGAACTCCCAATAGGTCTCGGCGCGCAGCTGGTGCAGCTCGTCCTGGATGATCGGCTCCTTGATGAAGCCGACCTGGCCCCAGCCACCCGGATCGGTGAGCAGCACGTTGGCGGGGTTGGTGTAATCGAGCTGGGTCTGGATCGAATAGGCGCCGCTGCGCGGCATGGTGAAGGTCAGGCGGTCCTGCGCGCCCGAGCGCGCGCGGCCCGAACCGGCATAGCTTTCGTAGTTGATGTCGTTACGGTCGAGGGTCGAATAGCCGTAGTCGAGCACGAAGCCGAGATTGTCGGTCGCCTTCCACTCCATGTTGGCGCCCAGCGCCCAGATGTCCGAATCCGCGCCCTGCGTGTCGGTGCGCAGGATCGGCACCACCGCCGAGTAGGTTGCGGTTTGAGCAAACTGATCGCGGGTGCCGGTCGCACCGACGAAGCCCGCGCCGCTCCACGAGGCGATCGGGGTTTCGGTGCCGCGGAAGATCCCGGCGTCCTTGGTGTTGGTGTAGAAACCGTCGAGGGTCAGCGAGAAGCTGTCGGTCGGCTCGAACTGGAGGCTGCCGGCGACCGAGGTGCGCTGGAACTCGCGGCTCACCACGCCCTGGCGCGGGTTGTCGGCGGGGTAGAACACGCCGTTGGCATCGCGGCGCACCTGGCCGTTGAGGACGGTCGGATTGCCGTTCTCGCGGGTGTCCTGGGTCTTCAGTTCGCGGCTGATGTACTGGGTCGGGATCGACTGGATGGTCGCACCCAGCGACCAGCCGATGGTGCCGTCGGCGTTCTGGTCGATATAGCTGCCGAAGAAGCGGTAGCCGCTCGCCGAGAAGTCGGGGTTGAGCTTGCCGTTGTCGTTGTAGGAATAGGTGCCCGACAGCGTGATCTGGCGCTTCTTCGAATCGAGCGGACGGATCGTGCGCAGGTCGACCGCGCCGGCGATGCCGATCGCGGCGAGCTGGGCGTCACCGGTCTTGTAGACCACGCCCGAGGCCACGAGCTCGGAGGGGAACTGGTCGAACTCGATCCCGCGGTTGTTGCCGGCCGAGACGACTTCGCGGCCATTGAGCAGCGCGAGCGAGAAGTCCGGGCCGAGGCCGCGGATCGAGACCTGCTGCGAGCGGCCGCGCACGCGCTGGGCGGTCACGCCGGGCAGGCGGGCGAGGGTGTCGGCGATCGACTGGTCGGGGAGCAGGCCGATGTCTTCGGCCGCGATCACTTCGACGATCGAGGTGGCGTTGCGCTTCTGGTCGAGCGAGGTCTGGATCGAGCCGCGGATACCGGTGACGGTGATCCCCTCTTCGGCCTGGGCCTCTTCCTTCGCCTCGACAGTACCCGGCTTGGGTTCGCCGGAGGCTTCCTGGGCAAGGACCGGCGCGCCGGTGGCTGCCAGAGCCAGGAAGGTTGCGGCCCCGCACAGCAGGCGCGCGCTTGCATTGATCCCGTTCGTCTTCATCAAGAGTCCCCTCCGCACACGTCGTTGTGTCGACGCTTTTGCAGATTTTTTCATAGCCGAACCTGAACCGCAGGTAAATCGCCAATCCGCAGGAACCTGTGTGCGGCCCAGTTTTCTTGGATTAGGAATTTGATACAATGGGTTAGATGAGGCACAGGGCGGTGGTGAAGGCGTTCGGGCGGTGTTGCGCGCTGTGAATGTTGCGGGATTGTCACAGGTATCTTGCGTTTTCTTGCCCGGAGCGGCGGTTCGGCGCACGAGGGTGCGGCGGCCCGCGGCGTGAGTGCAGCCATGGGCTCGAAATCCTCAGCGTTTCCTTGCGCTTGAGCATCGCGCTTGGAGCGGTCGCGGGACTGCGGTAGGCTGCTACGCCATGACCGCCCTGCCCGCCTCGCCCGCTTCGCCGCCCCTCGATCGCTGGGGAATCGCCCTCGGCGGGGCGCGCGGCGAGCGTTTTTCCGGGCAGAATCACCTGCTGGTGACGGTCCCGGGCTTCCTCGAACATCCCGAAGCGGCGATCGAAGCAGCGACTTTGCAAAATTTTGCAAAGATCACCCCGCAATATCCCGGGGTGCGCGCGGCGCTCGATCCGGCGGTGTGCCGCACCTGGCTCGGAGCCCTGGGACCGCTGCTCGACGAGGCCTTCGGGCGCGCGGAGGGGGGCTGGGCGATGCAGGCGTGGTTCTCGCTCGTCACCACCCCGCCCGCCGCGCTCCTGCCGATCCAGCGCCTGCCGCACGTCGACGGCACCGACGCGCGGCAGGTGGCGATGATGCTCTACCTCCACCGCACCGGCCACGGCGGGACGGCGTTCTTCCGGCACAAGGCGACCGGGCTCGAGGCGCTCACCCCCGAGACCTGGCCGCGCTATGCCGCCGCGGTGCAGGCCGAATACGGGCGCGCCCTGCCGCCCGCCGCCTACCCGACCGACGGCGCGCCGCATTTCGCGCGCACCCATGTCGTCGCCGGGCACTTCAACGAGGCGGTGTTCTACCGCGGCAACATCCTCCATTCCGGCGTCATCGACAACGCCGCGCCGCTCTCCGCTTCCCCAAGAGAGGGACGGCTCACGATCAACGCCTTCTTCCGCCCGGCGGCGGGGTGACACGATAAGGGACGGGACATGGGACAGCCTGAAGTGAGGAAACTGGTGATCGTCGGCGGCGGCACCGCGGGGTGGATCACCGCCGCGGCCTTTTCCCGGCTGCTCGGGGGGCGGCTCGCGATCGAGCTCGTCGAGAGCGAGGCGATCGGCACGGTCGGCGTCGGCGAGGCGACGATCCCGCAGATCATCCGGCTGAACGCCATCCTCGGCCTCGACGAGAACGCCTTCCTCAGCGCGACCTCGGGCACCTTCAAGCTCGGGATCGAGTTCGTCGACTGGGGGCGCAAGGGGAGCCGCTACCTCCACACCTTCGGCGAGACGGGGATGAACCTCGGCCACGTCGCCTTCCACCACTACTGGCGGAAGAGCGTCGCGGAAGGGACGCCCTCCTCGCTGTGGGACTATTCGCTGCACCAGATGGCGGCGACCCAGGCGAAGTTCGGCAAGCTCGACCGGGTCGGCAACACCTCCATGACCGGCCTCGCCTATGCCTACCACTTCGACGCGAGCCGCTATGCGCTGTTCCTGCGCGCCTATGCCGAAGGGCGCGGCGTGACGCGCACCGAGGGGATCGTCGAGAGCGTCCAGCGCGATAACGAGAGCGGCGACCTGACGGCGATCACCCTCAAGGGGGGCAGACAAGTCGAGGGCGACTTCTTCATCGACTGCACGGGCTTCCGCGCCCTGCTACTGGGCGATGCGCTGGGGGTGGGCTACCGGGACTGGTCGAAGTGGCTCCCCTGCGACCGCGCGCTCGCCGTGCCGAGCGAGCGGCTGCCGGTGCTCGTCCCCTACACCCGTGCGACCGCGCGCGACGCGGGGTGGCAGTGGCGCATCCCGCTCCAGCACCGCACCGGCAACGGGCATGTCTATTCGAGCGGCTTCACCAGCGACGAGGTGGCGGCCGACACGCTGATGCAGGGCCTCGACACCCGCGCGCTCGACACCCCGCGCCCGATCCGTTTCACCACCGGGCGGCGCGAGACGTTCTGGGCGCACAACTGCGCCGCGATCGGCCTCTCCAGCGGGTTCCTCGAGCCGCTCGAGTCCACCTCGATCCACCTCATCCAGTCGCATGTCAGCCGGCTCATCCAGCTCTTCCCGCGCGCGGGTGACCCGGCGGCGCTGCGCGCGGAATACAATGCCCGCTGCGCCGAGGAATTCGCGCAGATCCGCGACTTCCTGATCCTCCACTACCACCTGACGGACCGCGAGGATTCGGAGTTCTGGCGCTATTGCAAGCACATGGAGGTGCCCGACAGCCTCACCCACAAGATGGCGCTGTTCGCAGCTGGGGGCCGCGTCGGGCGCGATGTCGACGACCTGTTCCGCGACGCGAGCTGGGTGCAGGTGATGCTCGGCCAGGGCATCATGCCCGCCGACCACGACCCGATGGCCGACCAGGTCGCGCCTGCGCAGCTCGCCGAGTTCCTCGCCAACGTGAAGACCCTCACCCAGCGCGCGGTGGCCGGCCTGCCGAGCCACGAGGACTACCTCGCCCGCCACTGCCCCGCCGATCCGGCGCTGCTCGCGGCCTGAGGAAGGGCGCGCCAATTCCCCTCCCGCTTGCGGGAGGGGTTGGGGGTGGGCGCGCGCGGCGCGCGCTTGCTTTTCGACAGGCCCACCCCCGGCCCCGATACCTGCCCCGCCCACGCAAAAGGGCGACGCAGTTGCCTGCGCCGCCCCTTCGATCCGGCCCCGCGGGGGGCCTTGCGGATTACTTGGCCGACTGCTGCTCGAGATAGGCGACGAGGTCGGCGCGCTTCTGGTCGTCCTTGACGCCCGGGAAGGCCATCTTGGTGCCCGGGACGTAGCCCTTCGGGTCCTTGAGGTATTCGAACAGGACCTGCGGCGTCCAGGTGATGCCGCTGTTCTTGTTGGCGTCCGAGTAGCTGAAGCCCGGGACCGAGCCCGACTTGCGGCCGACGACCTTGTGCAGCGACGGGCCGACGCGGTTCACGCCCTCGTCGAAGACGTGGCAGGTGCGGCACGCGGCGAAGACCTTCTCGCCCGCGGCGGCATCGGTGGTGAAGCTGGCATATTCGAGCTTCGCGCCGTCCGCCGGAGCGGCCGCAGCGGCAGTCTCGGTCGCGGCCGGGGTCTCGACGGCGGCAGCGGTCTCGGCCGGAGCCGGTGCGTTGGCGTCGCTGCCGGCACCGCCGCCGCACGCCGAAAGGGTGGCAAGGCTCGCCAGCGCAGCCGCGCCCATCAGGAAATTACGCTTCATGTCGTTTGTCCTCTTGAACAATTCAGTTCCTCCCGCATCCCAGCGGGCTTTACCGCAGATTCTCGGGCATGAAAAGCGGGACTTCACGCATGGTAAACCCCCTCCCCCCGGGTGCCGTGAAGCCGTAACGCCTCGCCTGCGAAAGGGTTTCCGCGCGCCTCGCAAAGATTGCCAAGGCAAACGGGCGCGTTATGCTCGCGGGCATGATGAACACCCTGCCGCGCCACGCCAAGATCCTCCTCGTCCTGCTGGTCCTGCTGCCGATCTACTTCGCGATCGCTTCATTCGGCACCAAGATCGGGCTGTGGGGATGGAAGTTCGGGCTGGTGGCGATGACGCTCGGCGGGGGGGTGGTCCTGCTCGGGCTGGTGGCGCTCGCGGCGCTGGTCTCGCTGGTGATGGCGCTGCGGGCCAAGCCCCGCCGCAAGGGGCTGGTCGCGCTTGCGATCCTCGGCCTGCTGGTGCCCGCGTCGGCGCTGCTCGTGTTTGTGGGCGCGCTCGGCAAGGGGCAGGCCAACCCGATCCACGACATATCGACCGACACCGCCAACCCGCCCGCTTTCTCCGCCAGCACGATGGCGGCGCGCGAGGCGGCGGGCGCGAATCCGCTGTCCGACTACCAGACCCCGCTCGGTCAGCTTGCCTTCTTCAAGGACAAGGGCCTCTCGCCCGAGCTCGCGGTCAAGAGCCATGCGCAGATCATCACCGACCGCCCCGACCGCCCCGCCCCGCTGCCGCTGGGCGGCGCGAGCAAGGCGGAAGGGGTCGCGGCGGTGGCGGCGGCGATGGGGCAGATGGGCCTCACCGAGATCCGCTCCGACCCTGCGACCGGCATCGTCGAGGGCGTTGCGGAGACCTTCTGGTTCGGCTTCAAGGACGATATCGTCGCCCGCGTCGGCGATGCGCAGATCGACTTCCGCTCGGTGAGCCGGGTGGGGGTGAGCGACCTCGGCGCGAACACCGCGCGCATCCTTGCGCTGCGCGAAAAGGTCCAGGCGCAGCTCGGGGCGGCGAGCCGCTAGTCGCGGAAGGTCAGGGCCGCCAGCGCGCTCCTCTGGAACACGGTGAGCACGCAGAGCGCCGCATAGGCATAGGCGATGGCGCCGAACCATCCGGGCGCGAGGCACATGGCGATGAACACCGCGATGGTCTCGGCCCCCTCGGCGAGGCCGGTCGAGTAGAAGAAGCTCTTGCGCCCATGCGCCTCGGTGGTCGCACCGCGCTTGGCGGCGATCACCGCGAAGGCGAGGAAGCTGACGCCGGTCAGCACGAAGCTCGCCACCAGCACCAGCGCGGGAAGCGTGCGCCCCTCGTCCCCGAAGCCGAAGGCGAGGGGCACGCTCACATAGAAGGCAAAGTCCGCGACGATGTCGAAATAGCCGCCGAGGTCCGAGGGGCCCCGCACCCGCGCCACAGCGCCGTCGAGCCCGTCGAGGAGCCGGTTGGCAAGGATCAGCGCGAGGCCCGCGCCGAGGTGGTCGAAGGCGATCGCGGCGGCACCCGCGAGGCCGAGCGCGAGGCCTGCGAAGGTCAGCGTGTTGGCGGTGACCCCCGCCCTCGCGAGCGCCCGCCCGGCAGCGTTGAGCGGCGGGTCGATGAGGGGGCGCAGGCGGGCGTCAAGCAAGTGTCACCAGCCCGATCCACGCCCCGGTCATCGCGCTCGCGATATTCCCCGCGACCCAGCTCTTCATCCCCAGCCCCGCGGCCTCGGCGCGGCGCTCGGGGCAGAGCGTGCCGATGGTCGAGACCAGAAGGCCGACGCTGGCAAGGTTCGCGACGCCGCACAGCGCATAGGTGACGATCAGCAGGCTGCGCGGCCCGAGCGTCCCCGCCGGGAGCGCGGCGAGTTCGAGATAGGCGACATATTCGTTGAGCACCGCCTTGGTCCCCATCAGCGCGCCCGCCGCCTGCGCCTCGCCCCAGGGCACGCCGATGCTCCACATCGCCGGCGCCAGCGCCCAGCCGAGCAGCCGCTTGAGGCTGATCGGCGCGCCCTCGACGAGGGGGAGCGCGGCCAGCATCCCGTCGACCAGCGCGACCAGCGCGAAGACGGTGATGATGACCGCGATCACCGCGAGGAACAGCTGCATCCCGTCCATCGTCCCGCGCACGATCGCATCGATGCTCCCCTCGTAGGCGAGCGCGGGCGCGCCGTCCTCGTCCTCGTCCTCGGCCTCGGTGGCGGTGTCGTCCGCACCCGGCGGCACCATCAGCCGCGCGGCGAGAAGCGCGGCGGGGATCGAGATCAGCGAGGCGGCGATGAGATGGCCGACCGCGTCCGCCACCACCAGCCGCAGCGTCGTCGCGTAGAGCACCAGCAGCGCGCCGCTGATCGTCGCCATCGCGAGCACCATCAGCTGGAACAGCTCGGAGCGGCTCACCCGGGCGAAATAGCCGCGGGTGACGAGCGGGGTCTCGACCACTCCGAGGAACAGCGCCGCCCCGCCGGCGAGCCCGACCACGCCCGACACCCCGAGCGAGCGGCGCAGCAGGAAGGCGAGGCCATTGACGATCCAGCGCAGCACCCCCCAGTGCCACAGCAGCGCCGAGAGCGCGGAGAAGACGATCACCAGCGGGAGGATCCGGAAGGCGATGATAAGCGGCGCCTCGGCGCCCGGCTTCAATGCGAAGGGCAGTTCCGCCCCGCCGAGATAGCCGAACATGTAGGACGAGCCCTTGAGCGTCGCCTGCTCGACCGCGCTGACCGCGCTGTTGGCGAGGCCGACCGCCTCCCAGACGATCGGCACGCGCACGATCAGTACCGCGAGGAGCCCCTGCATCGCCAGCGCGCCCGCCATCCAGCGCCACCCCGGATGCCCGCGGCGGTTCTCCGAGAGGGCCCAGGCGATCCCCATCAGCACCGCGATGCCGAGGATGCCGCGGGTCTGGTCGAAGAGTTCCGCCCCGCTCATCCGCGCCTCCAGGCGTGGTAGCGCTCGACCCACTTCAGCAGGCCCTCGGGCTTGTGGGCCTTCTTCCAGTTGCCCGCGGCGAACTTGTTGGCCTCGGCGAGGGTCGGGTAGGCGTGGATCGTGCCGAGGATCTTGTTCAGCCCGATCCCGTGCTTCATCGCCAGCACGTATTCGGCGATGAGCTCGCCCGCGTGGGCACCGATGATGGTCGCCCCGAGGATGGTGTCTTTCCCACCGGCGGGGGTGAGCACCTTGACGAAGCCCTTGGTCTCGCTCTCGGCGATGGCGCGGTCGAGGTCATCGAGCTCGTAGCGGGTGACCTCCACCGCGATCCCCTGCTCGGCCGCCTCGCGCTCGGTGAGGCCGACGCGGGCGAACTCGGGGTCGAGGAAGGTGACCGCGGGGATCACCCGGTAGTCGGCCTTGAACTTGCGAAATTGGCCGAACAGCGCGTTCACGCTCGCGTACCACGCCTGGTGGCTGGCGGTGTGAGTGAACTGGTAGGGCCCCGCGACGTCGCCGGCGGCGAAGATGTTGGGGAACTTCGTCGCGAGAAAGGCGTCGGTGACCACCGTCTTGTCGGTCTCGACCCCGAGGTCCTCGAGCCCGAAGCCGGTGAGGCGGGCCTTCCTGCCGACCGCGACGATCAGCGTGTCGAAGGGGATACGCACCTCGTCGCCCGCGTGGGTGGCGACCAGCACCCGGTCCTCGATCCGCGCGGCCGTGTGGCCGGTGAGGACGCGCACCCCGTCGGCTGCGAGCACCGCCCTCGCCAGCGCCGAGACGTCGGCGTCCTCGCGGGCGAGCAGCGCGTCGGCCATCTCGACCTGCGTCACCTGCGAGCCGAGCCGCGCCAGCGCCTGAGCCAGCTCGCACCCGATCGGCCCGCCGCCGAGCACCGCCACCCGCGCGGGCGCGGCGTCCATCTGCGCGAAGGCCTCCCACATCGTCTCGCTGGTGAGATAGCCGCTTGCCTCGATCCCCGGGATCGGCGGGACCACCGGCTCGGCGCCCGTAGCGATGACGATGCTGCGGGTGGTGAGCCGCTGGGTGCCACCAGCGTTGCGGGCAATCTCGACCGTCCAGGGATCGATCACCTTCGCATAGCCCTTCACGACATCGACCCCGAGGCCCTCGTAGCGCTCGACCGAGTCATGCGGCTCGATCGCTTTCACCGCCTCGCGCACGCGGGCGATGACCTGCCGGAAGGGCACCTGCGGCTCGGCGGGGGCGAGGCCGTAGCGGTCGGCGTGGCGCATCGTGCTCGCCACCTTGGCGCTCTTGATCAGCGCCTTCGAGGGCACGCAGCCGGTGTTGAGGCAGTCGCCGCCCATCTCCTTCGCCTCGATGAGCGTGACCTTCGCCTTCACCGTCGCGGCGATATAGGCGCTGACCAGCCCCGCCGACCCTGCGCCGATCACCACCAGGTTGCGATCGAACTTCTTCGGGCGCGTGAAGCCGGCATAGACCTTGCGCCGCTGCAAGGCTCCGACCGCCAGCTTCGCCAGCCACGGCGCGAGGCCGAGCAGCACGAAGCTCCCCAGCACCTCGGGCGAAGCGATGCCGGAAAGGCTCTCGATCCGCGCCAGCTGCGTGCCCGCGTTGACGTAGACGATCGTGCCGAGCAGCATCCCCAGCTGGCTCACCCAGACATAGGTCGTGACCCTGATGCGGGTGAGGCCCATGACGAGGTTGACCACGAAGAACGGGAAGGCCGGGATCATCCTGAGGGTGAAGAGGTAGAAGGCCCCGTCGCGCTCGACGCCCGCGTTGATCGCCTTCAGCCGCTCGCCGAAGCGCGCCTCGATCGAGTCCCGCAGCACGTAGCGCGAGGAGAGGAAGGCGAGGCTCGCCCCGGCGGTCGAGGCGAAGGAGACCAGCACCGTTCCCGTCACCACCCCGAACAGCGCGCCCGCCGCCAGCGTCATCAGCGCCGCCCCCGGCAAGGAGGCGGCGGTGACCGCGACATAGACCGCGAAGAACCCCGCGAGCACCGCGACGGGGTTGGCGGCGTAGAAGGCCTCCCACTGCGCCACCCCCGCCTTGATCCCGGCGAGCGTCAGGTATTGCCCGAGGTCGAAGACGAAATAACCCGCGACCACGGCGGCGAGCGCGGCGAGAATGGCAAGTTTCTTCACACGTGATCCCTCTGTTCGCCCGCCAGCCTCGCGTATTTCGCGATCCAGCCTTTGTCGATCCGGTGCTTGAGGGCAAGCACCCAGCGCCCTTGCGCCGCGAGCGGCCCGTAGCTGGCGATCGCCGCGCCGTCGCCGGTGTTGAGGAGATAGAGGCTGTGGCGGCGCGGGCTATAGGCCGCGCGTGGAAGGCTGCCTTCCATGACTGCGCGCAGATTGGCGGCGAGCACCGGCCCGGCGAAGACCGCGTGGACGCCCGAGTGCGCGAGCGGTCGGTCGGCGCGGGCGGCGACGTCCCCGGCGGCGAAAATGCGCGGGTGCGAGAGCGAGCGGTGGTGCGCGTCGACCAGCAGGAAGCCCTCGGCGTCGGTGGCCACCCCCGAGGCGCGCACCCAGCCCGGCGCGGCGCTGCCGAGCGCGGCGACGACGAGGTCGGCGGGTTCGAGCGAGCGGGAGCCCGCCACCAGCGCCCCGCCCTCGAACCGCACATCCTCCTCGAGCACCGCGATCCCCTGCCGGGCGAGCGCCCGCGCGACAAGCCGCCGCACCGCGGGCGCGAAGCCGGGGAGGAGGCCGCCGCGCCCCGTCGCGAGCGTCACCTCTGGCAGCGTCGGCGCTCCGGCGAGGTTGCGCAGGGCGAAGGCCAGTTCGACGCCGCCCGCGCCCCCGCCCGCGACCACCATGCGCTGCAACCCGCGCCGAGACGCCCGCAGGGCGGCGAGGCGCTCGACGAACGCCCCGATCGGCCGCACATCGACGAGGCGCGGGTCCTCGCCGAGGAGCGCCGCCGCCCGCCCCTCGCCGCCGGTGTCGAAGGAGGCGACGGCGAAGCGCAGCGCGCCGCCCCCCGCCAGCCGCACGACGCGGGCCTCGGGATCGAGCGCGACGCAACGATCGAGGACCAGCGCCACCCCCGCGCGCGCCGCCAGCGCGGCGAGGTCGACCAGCCCCTCGTCCTTCCCATGCTGCCCGGCGAGCCAGCCCGGGACCATGCCCGAGTAGCGCAAGACGGGCTCCGGGGTGAGCAGCACCGCGCGCGCTCCCGCGGGCACCCCGCGGCGGACGAGATCGGCGAGCACCGCGACATGGGCATGCCCGCCGCCGACCAGCAACAGCCCCGCCTCCCCGTCCTGTGCCTTCGAACCCGTCATCGCTCCCGCTTCATCGCCTCTGGTTCATCGCAGGGCAAGCTTTGCGCGGTAACGGGGTCTTGATACAACATAACTTGGCGCGCACCTCTCTCATGCTCGTATCTTCAGGAATTTGCAGGCCTTTTGCGGCCCCGGAACCCTGTGCAAGCTCGGGGATTGACGACTTGCGGCAGCCGCCGCTTGCCATCAAAGCAATTCGCCGCGACCGCTCGCCCTCCGGCGCGGCGGCGCGGCACCCACACACCGGTTTCGCAACGGAAGGCTGACATGGCAGGGGAAGGCCAAAGCTACGGCTCGCAGATCAGCCTCGTGAAGTTCTTCAGGATTTTCTTCGACATCCTGAAGCCCGAGGCCAATTTCTACTGGCTCGCCGCGGTCTACGGGATCGGCATCAGCCTGCTCAGCCTCGCGACGCCGATCTCGGTGCAGATGCTCATCAACACCATCGCCAACACCGCGCTGACCGCGCCGCTGGTGGTGCTTAGCCTCACGCTGTTCGGCCTGCTGCTGATCTCGAGCCTGCTCTACGCCTTGCGCATCCACCTGATGGAGATCTTCGCCCGGCGCTTCTATGCGCGCATGGTGGCGGAGGTTTCGCTGATCTCCGTCTACGCGCAGAACCCGTTCTTCTCCGATGCAAAGAAGGGCTCGCTCTTCAACCGCTACTTCGACGTGATCTACGTTCAGTCGCTGGTGCCCAACCTGATGATCGGCGGCTTCACCGTGCTCTTGCAGATCGCGGTCGGCTTCGTGCTGGTGAGCCTCTACCACCCCTACTTCCTCGGCTTCACGCTGGTGATGATCGCGATCATCTGGTTCGTGTGGCTGGTTTGGGGCGCGCGGGCACTGCGCACCGGGGTGGACGTGAGCCACGCCAAGCACGCGACGGCCGCCTGGCTCGACACGATCGGCCACTCCAACGGCTTCTTCAAGTCGCAGCGCCGCATCGACTACGCGCTCGACAAGACCGACGATCACACGCGGGTCTACATCACCGAGCGCAAGCGGCATTTCCGCCACCTGTTCAGCCAGACCCTCACCTTCCTGGTGATCTATGCCGCCGCCAGCGCAGCGCTGCTGGGCCTCGGCGGCTGGCTGGTGATCCAGAACGAGCTCACCCTCGGCCAGCTGGTCGCGGCCGAGCTGGTGCTTTCCGCCGCCTTCGTCGGGGTTTCGCAGCTCGGCACCTATCTGGGCTATTTCTACGATCTTTTCGCCGCGGTCGAGGAGATCGCGCAGTTCTACGATGTCGAACAGGAACAGCCCAAGGGCGCCGATCCCTTCGACGGGCCGGATCACACCATCGTCATGTGCGGCGTGGGGGGCAAGGCGCGCCATGAGGCGGTGAACTTCGATCTCGAGATTCCCTCGGGCGCAATCATCATGGCCGCCGCCAGCCAGCATGGGGTGCAGCGGCTGTTCACCAACATCCTCAAGCTCCACGATCTGCCGCAGGGCGGGATCGCGACTTTGGGCGGGATCGACATCAAGGCGATCGAGGCGCACCACTTGCGCAAGAATGTCCACGTCCTCGACCGGCCGACGATCGTCGAGATGACGATCCGCGAATACCTCGCCCTGTCCTGCCCGGAAACGGCGCCCCAGCGCATGGTTTCCGCGCTCGAGACGGTGGGTCTTGCCGAGACTGTCGCGACGCTGCCCAAGGGCCTCGATACCCCGCTCGCGACGACCGGCTACCCGCTCTCGGCGGTCGAGCTCCAGCAATTGAAGCTCGCCAATGCGCTGCTCGAGCGGCCGCGCATCCTCGTGCTCAGCCGGCTCTTCGACCTGCTCGATCCCGAGCCGATCGCCGCGGCGGTCGCCGAGCTGCGCGCGCAGGCCTATTCGACCGTGATCTACTTTTCCAATCGCCGGATCGATCTGGGCTTCGACCGCTTCCTCTACCTCGAGGCCGGCCGCCAACGCTTCTTCGACACCTTCGAGGAGTTCAGCGCCGCGCTGGACCTGCCGACCGCCAGCAAGGGAGCCATGTGAGATGGCCACGCTCAAGGAAGACATGGCGCATTTCACCACCCTCGCCTCGATCCGCGTGCCGCGGGTCATGCGGGTGGTGTTCTTCCTGATCCTCGCCGCGCTGGTCATCGCAGTCGCTTTTCTCGTCTACGTGCCCTGGGTGCAGACCACCTCGGGCCGCGGGGTGGTGACGACATTGAGCCCCAACGAGCGCAAGCAGGACATCAACGCGCTGGTGCCGGGCCGCATCGAAGAGTGGTACGTGCGCGACGGGAGCTCGGTGAAGAAGGGCGACCCGATCGTCCGGATCGCCGACATCGACCCCAACCTCATCCAGCGCCTCCAGGCCGAGCGCACCCAGATCGAGCTCCAGCTGCGCGCGGCCGAGGCGGCGCTCGCCACCGCGCAGATCGACGTGCGCCGTTCGCGCGAGCTGTTCGAGGCGGGGCTCGCCGCGCGGCGCGACTACGAGCTTGCGCAGATCAAGGTCGAGGACCTGCGCGGCAAGGTCGCCGCCGCCGAGGCCGACCTCAACCGCGCCGACGTCAACATCTCGCGCCAGTCGGTGCAGATCGTGCGCGCCCCGCGCGACGGCTTCATCCAGAGCCTAAACGCGGGGGACGCGGCGACCTTCATCAAGGCCGGCGACGTGCTCGCGACCTTCGTGCCCGACGGGGCCCAGCGGGTGATCGAGATCTTCATCGACGGCCGCGACGTCGCGCTCGTGCGCCCGGGGGATCCGGCGCGCATCCAGTTCGAGGGCTGGCCCGCGGTGCAGTTCTCCGGCTGGCCCTCGGTCGCGGTCGGGACTTTCGGCGGCCGGGTGATCGCGGTCGACCGCTCGGCGCAGATCGACGGCCGCTTCCGCGTGCTGATCGCCGAGGAGAAATACGAGGGCTATGGCTGGCCCGAGGAGCGCTACGTGCGCTTCGGCGCGGCGGTGCAGGCCTTTATCCTGCTCGAGACGGTCCCGGTCGGCTACGAGATCTGGCGCCAGCTCAACAACTTCCCGCCCGAACTGCCGGCGGCCACCACCAACGGCGGGGCGACCAAGAAGTGATTCCGGTCCGCCGGCCTGGCGCGTGGATCGCGGGAGCGGCGCTTGCGCTCGCGCTCGCGCTCGCCGCCGCGCCCGCGCCTGCCGCCGCGCAGGACATCGTGCCCAATGCCGAGCCGCTCGATGTCGCGCTCAGGACCGGGCCGCTGACCCCCGAGGAGGTGCTGCGCTCCTCGGCGCTGACCTTCCCCGCGATCCTCGAGGCCTTCGAGCGCGAGGCCGCCGCCCGCTCCGACCAGCTCGCCGCCGACGGCGCCTTCGACCTGATGCTCAAGGGCGAATATTACGACCGCCTCACCGGCTACTATTCGGGCGGCTACGGCAAGGTCGAGGCGCGCCAACCCTTGCGGCCCTACGGCGCCGAGGTGTTCGGCTCCTACCGCGTCTCGAACGGCGACTTCCCAATCTACGAGAACTACAATTACACCAACAACCTCGGCGAGGTGAAGGTCGGCGCGCTGTTCTCGCTGCTCAGGAACCGCGACATCGACAGCCGCCGCTTCGCGATCGAGGACACGCGCCTCGCCGCCAGCCAGGCGCAGCTCGATGTCATGCTGGTGCGCCTCAACACCCAGCACGAGGCGCTGCGCGCCTATTGGCGCTGGGTCGCGGCGGGCGAGGAGATCCACGTCTTCGAGGAATTGCTCGAGATCGCCGAGGCGCGCCAGGTCGGCCTCGCCCGCGAGATCGGCGAGGGCGCGCGCGCGCGTATCGCGCTCACCGAGAACGAGCAGAACCTGCTGCGACGGCGCACCCTGCTCGAACAGGCACGGCGCGACTTCGCGACCGCCTCCAACTCGCTCGGCTTCTACCTGCGCGGGAGCGACGGGCAGATGATCGTGCCGACCCGCGACATGCTGCCCGACCTCAAGCGGATGAAGGCGGTCCCTTCCGCCGAGGCGCTCGCTGCGACGCCGGTGGGCGAGGTGATCCGGAGCCGGCCCGAGCTCCAGACCTTCCGGCTCGCGCTCGAACGCGCCACCAACAAGGTCGCACTGAGGCGGAACGACCTCCAGCCCTCCTTGAACGCGAGCGTCGAGCTGTCGCGCGATTTCGGGCAAATCGGCCCCGGCGGCCCCGGGTTCGATTCCACCGACACGGTGGTCGGCGTCACCTTCTCGGTGCCGCTCCAGCGCCGCACTGCGCAAGGGGCGCTGAGCCGCGCCGAGGCCGAGCTGCGCGAGACCGAGCTGCGCCAGCGCCGCATCGCCGACCAGATCACCACCGATGTCGGCAACATCCTCGCCAACCTCGGCGCGGCGGTGAAGCTCGCCGAACTGGCCGATGCCGAGGTCAAGCAGGCCAATGCGATGGTGCAGGCCGAGCGGACCCGCTTCCGGCTCGGCGCGGGCGAGTTCTTCCTCGTCAACGCCCGCGAGGAGACCGCCGCCAACGCCCAGATCGGCGCGATCCGCGCGCAGCTCGCCGGGCGTCTTGCCGAGGCGAGCTACAACGCGGCGACGATGAACCTCAGGGCGCTGGGGCTGGAGTAGGCGCCGGGGACGCGGCAGGCTCGGTCGCGGCGGTGGCCTCGGCAACGGCCGCCTCGATCGCCTCGGCGGCCTCCTCCTCCGCTTGACCGACGAGGTCCACCGGCACGTCGCGCTCGTAGGCGAGCACCCCCGGCACCGGCGGGATGCGCCCGACCATCGCGTTCAAAAAGTTGTTGCGCTTGCCCGCCGCGCGCAGCTCGGCCCTGGCGAACGTGTATTTGGCGAGCGCCTCGGGCACGCTCCAGTCGGTGGGCCTGGCCGGCCGGTCGGGCAGGAACTCGCGGACCACGGTGGTCTGTTCGAGCGCCTTGCGATCCGCCCAGCCGAGGCTGAGGAAATCGCCCAATGAGGTGATCTGCCCGGCCTTCGCCTCGAACTTCACCGAACCCATGCAGTAGCACGTTCCCGCCGGCGCCGCGCCGGGCAGGTAGAACAAGGGGCCGAGAAAGGTGTATTCCCCGGGCTCCACTTCGACGAGGTAGCTGAAGCTCTTCTCGGTGCCCGGCGCGTCGACCTTGTCGAAGACGAATTGCGGGCCGAAGGCGACCAGCATGCGCATCTCGATCGGGGTGATCGCGAAGCTCTCGGCGGTCGGCTCCTCGGGCTTCCTGCCGCGCGAGCCGGACTTGGCAGTGGCCTCCCACGTCTTGAGGTCGCGCGCATAGCGCTCCTGCGCCTTGGCGAACTGGCGCTTCCACTCGTTCTCGTAATTCGCGATCTCGGCGGCGCTGGGCGTCTTGAGGAACAGCCCCTGCGAGCGGTTCAGGGGGCTGCGGATGAAGATGTAGGCCTTGGCCGGGTCGATTGTCTGCTTGCCCGAGACGATGCTCTTGAGCTCGATCGCCTTGGCCTCGGCGAGGTCGGGCTTCTCCTTCTCGGCGGCCGCGGCAGGCAGGGCGGCGGCGGTGGCGGCGAGCGCGAGCGCGCCCGCGAGGGCGGCAATCCGTGCGATCATGGTTCGAGCACCTCGTATTGCGGTTTCGGGCCGGAGGCGACGCGCGCCTGCTTCTTGAGGGCCGCCTCGCGGTCCTTGGCGTTCTCGCGGCTGAGGCCTTCCTCGAAGTGGAACTTCTGCCACAGCTCCTTCTCGAGTCCGTAGCGGTCATAGCCCTTGTAGAACATGCAGTTGCGCAGGTTGATGCGCTTGATGCGGCGGCGCTCGGCGGAGCCGAAGATCGCGTCGGCCAGCACGCTCCCGATCACCCCGCCGACCGCTCCCGCTGCGCCGTACTGGGCCACCGCGTTCTGCATCGCCCAGTTGTCCGCGCCCATGTAGAAATTGATCCCGCTCGCGAGGGAATCGCATTCGATGATGTCGGCGTAGGCGGTGCTGTAGTCCGTGCCTTCGCGGTGGAAGAAGAAGTACTTGTCGAAGTCCGCCGCGATCAGCGGATCGGGCTTGTAGGCAAGATCGGGCATCTCGACCGCCTCGATCTCGGCGGCGGTGAAGACCTTCTTCTCGGGTTCGGACTTGATTGCCTGCGCCCCGGCGGCCACCGGCATCAACGCCAGCAGCACGGGGGCTGCGGCAAGCAGCTTTTTCATGTTGATGCGCCCCTGTTGCACAATGGGCTTTAGCTGGCAGAGCGCGGTTTGCGCCGCAAGCCGGTTTTTGGCGGCGCGCTAGAGCTTTCCCCGGAGCGCCTGATAAGCCGCCGCCGAGACGGTGTTGGCGAGGTTGAGCGAACGGATCACCTCGCTGCGCATCGGGAGCTTGAACAGGCTGTCGGCATGGCGCTCGATGATCGCCTTGGGGATGCCCTTGGTCTCCTGCCCGAACACCAGAAAGGCGTCGTCGGGGTATTCGGGTTCATAGAAGGAGCGCGCGCCGAATTCCTCGAACAGGAACAGCTGGTCCGGGCGCGGAGAGCGGGCCGCAAGGAAGGCGTCCCAGCTCGCATACTCGGTAAGGTGCACGTGCGGCCAGTAGTCGAGCCCCGAGCGCTTCACCCGCTTGTCGGTGATGGTGAAGCCCAGCGGGTGGATCAGGATCAGCTCTATGTCGAGCGCCACACAGGTCCGCCCCACCGCGCCGGTATTGCCGGGGATCTCGGGCTGGACGAGGACGATGGCGGTCATGCGGGGCCGTTCAATAGATCGGCTGGAGCTCAAATCCGGTGAGTGCCAGCATTGCGAGGCCCGTATCGCGCACCGCCCCGCCATCTGGAGACCAGCGCTCGAAGAACGCGTAGCGCCCGTCCTCGACAAGCTCCACAATCCACTGGGCTCCGTCCATCCCGAGGTCGCAATGGCCCGCCGGTTCCGACTGCAGTTCGCCGCGCCCGAGCCGGTCCTTGATCGCCGACCATTCCGACGGCGTCAGGTCGCGGCTGACACGCTTGGCAATCTTTCCGGGGTCATAGCCACCGGCGCCTGACAGCATCTTCGCCTCGATCGTCGCCGTCCCATCCGGCTGCTCGTCGATCCGCACGACTATCGGGCGGTGGAAGGAGCGAAGCCAGGTGAACCGGAGGTGGACATTCTGCGGCGCGGCACGGGCCGCATTGATCAGCGATTGCTCCCCGGCGGCCTTCAGATGGGACGAATACCACCGGTTGGTGAAGTCATCGAGCAACGGCCCGTTGCCGATTTGGCCAGTGCAACCTCGGTCCGTCGTCCAGAGATAGGTCGGGAAAAATCCGTCCGGCGCGACTTTGGTATCGGCCAGCGGGCGGATTGCTGCACCACCCGTCGGCTGCTCACCGGAAGCCGGAACGAAAGCGCAGGCAGCGGCAAGCAGCAATCCGGCTTGCATCCATCTTGCCAAGCCTGTCTGCATGTCTCGTCCTCCTTCCAGCGCCCTGCCCCTACCCCAGCTTGCCCTTCAGGAGCTGGTTCACCAGCTGCGGGTTGGCCTTGCCCTGCATCGCCTTCATCGTCTGGCCGACGAAGAAGCCGAACAGCGCTTCCTTGCCCGCGCGGTATTGTTCGACCTTGTCGGCATTGGCGGCGATGATCGCGTCGACTGCGGCTTCGATCGCGCCGGTATCGGAGACCTGCTTGAGGCCCTCGGTGTCGGCGATCTCGTTCGGGTCGCGCCCCGTTCTGAGGACGATCTCGAAGATTTCCTTGGCCTGCCCGCCGCTGATCTCGGCCTTGTCGGCCATCGCGAGGATGCTCGCCTGCGCGCTCGCGGTGGCATTGGCCGGATCGCCCTCGTCGCCCAGCGCCTTGATCACCCCCGGCGCGACCGAAAGCGACCAGTTGGCGACCTGCGTCGCGACCGCGGCGTCATCCTTGCCGGTGGCTTTCGCCGTCTCGGCCAGCAGCGTCTCGAACCGAGCGAAGGTCTCGACTTCGGCGGTCAGCTCGCGGGCGTTGTAGGGGGTGAGGCCCAGCACCTCGACATAGCGCTTACGCTTGGCGTCGGGCAGCTCGGGGAGCGAGGCGCGGCATTCGGCGAGGAAATCCTCCTCCAGCACCAGCGGCAGCAGGTCGGGATCGGGGAAGTAGCGATAGTCGTGCGCGTCTTCCTTGCTGCGCATGGTGCGCGTGGTGCCGGTGCCGGGGTCGAACAGGCGCGTCTCCTGCACCACCGTGCCCCCGCTCTCGAGCACATCGACCTGCCGCATCGCCTCGTGCTCGATCGCCTGCATGACGAAGCGCACCGAGTTCACGTTCTTCGTTTCCGTGCGGGTGCCGAAGGGCTCGCCGGGCTTCCTCACGCTGACATTGACGTCGGCGCGCATCGAGCCTTCTTCCATGTTGCCGTCGCACGAGCCGACATAGCGCAGGATCGCGCGCAGCTTCCTGAGGTAGGCCCCCGCCTCGGCGGGCGAGCGCATGTCGGGCTTGGAGACGATCTCCATCAGCGCCACGCCCGAGCGGTTGAGGTCGACATAGGACATGGTCGGGTGCTGATCGTGCATCAGCTTGCCCGCATCCTGTTCGACATGGATGCGCTCGATGCCGATGACCTTGTCTTGCGGAATGCCCGCCTTTTCGTCCGCCTCGATCAGCAGCGAGCCTTCGCCGACGATCGGGTGATAGAGCTGGCTGATCTGGTAGCCCTGCGGCAGGTCGGCGTAGAAGTAGTTCTTGCGGTCGAAGCGGCTCCAGGCGTTGATCTCAGCCTCGATCGCCATGCCGGTGCGCACCGCCTGACGGATGCACTCGCGGTTGGGGACGGGCAGCATCCCGGGCATCGCGGCATCGACGAGGGAGACCTGCGCATTGGGCTCCGCCCCGAAAGCGGTCGCCGCGCCCGAGAACAGCTTGGCGTTGGAGGTGACCTGCGCATGGACTTCGAGGCCGATCACGACCTCCCATTCGCCGGTGGCACCCTGGATGCGGTAGTTGCTCATTTCTTGTCCTCGTCTTCGATCACCTTGCCATCCGGCCCGAAGCGCAGCTCGCCGTGATCGACGTTCTTGCGCACCCAGTTGGCGACCATGAAGGTCAGCGGCACCGCCAGCATGATGCCGATCCCGGCGATCCACAGCGGCGTGTCGGCGATCACCACCACTTCTCCGGCTTGGCGGTGAAGCCAGCGCGCTGCTGGATCGCGAGGCCGGCGTTCAGGACGCCCTGTTCGTCAAACGGGCGGCCAACCAGCTGGAGACCGAGCGGCAGGCCGTCGGCGTTGATCGTCGCGGGCACGCTCATCGCGGGCAGGCCGGCGAGGCTGGCGGGGACCGC
The DNA here is from genome assembly GCF_046452355.1 of Erythrobacter sp. NE805. Lineage (NCBI taxonomy): Bacteria > Pseudomonadati > Pseudomonadota > Alphaproteobacteria > Sphingomonadales > Erythrobacteraceae > Erythrobacter > Erythrobacter sp. NE805. The sequence continues at coordinate 86,135 of NZ_JBKFDI010000003.1, forward strand.
GAAGACGTCGTTCAGATACATCGTCAGCGGGTCTTCGGTCATCGAGCCCAGCGGGAAGCTCGCGGTCGGCGTGGTCGGCGCGAGGATCACGTCGCACTCTTCGAAGGCGCGGGCGAAGTCGCGGGCGACGAGCGCGCGGACCTTCTGCGCCTGGGTGTAATAGGCGTCGTAGAAACCCGCCGAGAGCACGTAGGTGCCGATCAGGATGCGGCGCTTGACCTCGTCGCCGAACCCGGCGGCGCGGGTCGCGGCGTACATGTCTTGCAGGCCGACGCCATCGGGCAGATCGCGCAGGCCGTAACGCACCCCGTCATAACGGGCGAGGTTCGAGGACGCCTCGGCGGGGGCGACGATGTAGTAGGCGGGCAGCGCATACTTGGTGTGCGGCAGCGAGACGTCGACGATTTCCGCTCCCGCGTCCCTGAGCCATGCCTTGCCCTGCTCCCACGAATCGAGGATCGCCTGATCGGTGCCCTCCATCCGGTATTCGCGCGGGATGCCGACCTTCTTGCCGCGCAGGTCGCTGTTCAGCGCCGCCTCCCAGTCGGGCACGGGCATGTCGAGGCTGGTCGCGTCCTTGGGATCGAAGCCCGCCATCGCGCCGAGCATGATCGCGCAATCCTCGACGCTGCGCGCCATCGGCCCGGCCTGGTCGAGGCTCGAGGCGAAGGCGACGATGCCCCAGCGCGAGCAGCGCCCGTAGGTCGGCTTGATCCCGCAGATGCCGGTGAAGGCCGCGGGCTGGCGGATCGAGCCGCCGGTGTCGGTCCCTGTCGCAGCCGGGGCGATGCGCGCGGCGACCGCGGCGGAGGACCCGCCCGAGGAGCCGCCGGGGCTCATCGCGGCGTTGCTGCCGGCCTTCTTCCACGGCGAGGTGACATTGCCGAAATAGCTCGTCTCGTTCGACGAACCCATCGCGAACTGGTCGAGGTTGAGCTTCCCCAGCATCCCCGCGCCCGCGTCCCACAGCTTCTGCGAGACGGTGCTCTCGTAGCGCGGCGTGAAGCCCTCGAGGATGTGGCTGGCGGCGGTGGTCTGGACGCCGTGGGTGGCGAAGAGGTCCTTCATGCCGATGGGCACGCCCGCCATCTTGCCCAGCGTCTCGCCCGCAGCGCGCGCGGCATCGACTGTGTCGGCGGCGGCGAGCGCGTGGTCGGGGGTGGTGACGATGAAGGCATTGAGCGCGGCAGCCTCGGCCACGGCGGCGTTGAAGCTCTCCGCCACTTCGCGCGCAGTGAAATCGCCCTTGGCGACGCCGTCGCGGATGTCCTTGACACCCAGAGAGGTAAGGTCGGTCATTCTATCTCCCCTCCCGCCTGCGGGAGGGGCCGGGGGTGGGCCTGTCCACGCGCGGGGGAATGTGTGTTCGTGCCCACCCGCGTTGAGAGGCACGTGACTCTCAACGCCCCCTCCCGCGAGCGGGAGGGGGACAGGCGGGCAAAGCGCAAAATCACTCGATCACCTTGGGCACGCCGAAGAAGCCGTGCTCGGCGGCCGGTGCGTTGGCGAGCACGTCATCGCGCTTTCCGCCGCCGGTCAGCGGGTCGGCGTCGACCACGTCGTCGCGCAGGCGCAGCGTGTTGGGGATCACCGCCGCCATGGGCTCGATGCCGGTGACGTCGACCTCGCCGAGCTGCTCGACCCAGTCGAGGATGCCGTTGAGTTCCGGGACCATGCGCTCGAGCGCCGCGTCGTCCATGCGGATGCGCGCGAGGCTCGCGATCTTGGCGACGGTTGCCTTGTCGACCGACATGACGCCTCCGCCCCGCTTACTGCGCCGGACCGCCGGCGGGAGCCTCGCCGCCGGGCGCCTGGCCCTGTTGCGGCGCCCCGTTCGGCCCCGCGCCGCCGCCCTGGCCGCCCATCTGGGCCTCCATCGTCTGGCGCAGAATCTGGAGGTTGCGGTCGAAGGTCGCGCGGCTCATCACGCCGGTCACCTCGATCTCGAACTCCAGATCGGCATTCGCCGGGATCGGCGAGCCCGGGGGCGGGCTCGCGCCATAGGCGAGGTCGGCGGGGATGAAGAGCTTGTACTTGCCGCCCTTCTGCATCTGCTGGAGGCCCTGGAAGAAGCCCGGGATGGTCGCGCCTTCCTCGACCGGGAAGGGGTTGCCCGCGGGGAACAGGCCCGGGACGGGCAGCGGGATATCCTGCGATTCGTCGAAGGGCTTCTCGACACCGGCAACCCGGCCCTTGTACTTGACGAAGACCACGTCGCCCTTCGCGATCGTGGGACCCGTGCCCGCCTGCACGACATCGACGTCGAGCCCGCGCGGCACCGCCGCCCAGGCGAGCCCGGCGCCGACCAGCACCGCGAGGATCACCCCGATCCACAGCTTGGTCAGCGAGCCCTTGGCGATGGGCTTGATCGGAACGCGGGTAATCTCGGTCATGGTTCAGTCCTGATGGGCCGCGCAGGCAGCGCGGCGGTATGACGGCAAAAGGGCGCGGGTTTGAGCCGCGCCCTGATGGCTGATCGAAGAGGGGGATTCAAGCGGTTCCGGCTACGGATGCGCGCCTGACGGACGGGATCACTTGCTCCCGTCGCGCTCCATCCGCTTGCGCTCCATCTTGCGGGCGCGGCGCACGGCGGCAGCCTTTTCGCGGGCGCGCTTCTCGGAGGGCTTCTCGTAGTGGCGACGCAGCTTCATTTCGCGATAAACGCCTTCGCGCTGCAGCTTCTTCTTGAGCGCGCGCAGAGCCTGATCGACATTGTTATCGCGAACCATGATTTGCATAAACGACGACTACCTCATTTCCGAGAACCAGAGCCCCGCCTTGCGATTTGCGGGGGGTGGACGGTGAACTTGCAACGGGAGACGGGCGATTCCCGCACGGGAGTCGCCCTCGAAACCGCGCCCCGATAGTCCAACACCGCCGCGAAGGCAAGCCGCGAGAAGCAGGCCGGGGCAAGAGCGCGCCCTAGGCAGAGCGCGTCGCCATCGCTAAAGGCCGCGCATGGCCGGTGAAATCTCCCCTCTCGTGGCAAGCCTCAACGTCGCCGTCGGCGGCGCGGCGGGCTCGGTGCTGCGCTACCACGTGGGGCGCGCGGCGAGCGGGCTCGCAGGTCCGGGCAACGCCTTTCCCTGGGGCACGCTCGCGGTCAATATCGCCGGGAGCCTCGCGATGGGCGCGCTGCTCGGCTGGCTGGCGCGCGGCAGCATGGCCGAGAGCGCCAGCGAGAACGCGCGCCTCCTGATCGGCGTCGGCCTGCTCGGCGGCTTTACCACCTTCAGCGCCTTTTCCGCCGAGCTCGTCACCATGCTCCACCGGGGACAGGCCGGGCTTGCCGCAGGCTATGCCGCCGCCTCGCTGATCGCCGGGATGGCGGCGGTGATCGTCGGCCTCGTCGCCGCGCAGGGGTCGGGCGCATGAGTCAGCCCCCCGCTCCCGAGAGCGTCCGCCAGTTCACCGTCGGCGCGGACGACGACGGGGTGCGCCTCGACCGCTGGTTCAAGCGCAACCTTCCGCAGGTCGGCTTCGCGACGGTCTCGCGCTGGGCGCGCACCGGGCAGATCCGGGTCGACGGCAAGCGCGCCAAGCCCGAGGATCGCCTTGCCGCCGGCCAGGTGCTGCGCGTGCCTCCGGGCGGCGAGGACACGCAGCGCGAGGCGGCGAAGCCGCGGGCGCGCCCCCTCTCGCCCGAACAGATCGCCGAGGCGAAGGGCATGGTGATCCGCGAGACGCCGACGGCGATCGTCCTCAACAAGCCCCCCGGCCTCGCCACTCAGGGCGGGAGCAAGACCACGAAGCACGTCGACGGCCTGCTCGATGCCTTCGTCGCGGACGAGCGCAGCCCGCGCCCGCGCCTCGTCCACCGGCTCGACAAGGACACCTCCGGCGTGCTCCTCATCGCCCGCACGCCGGGCAGCGCCGCGAGCTTCTCCAAGCGCTTCGCCAGCCGCAGCGCGCGCAAGGTCTACTGGGCGCTGGTGGTCGGCAACCCGCAGCTCTCCGAAGGCGTGATCGACGCCCCGCTCGCCAAGCAGCCGGGGACGGGCGGCGAGAAGATGCACATCGACGAGGAGAACGGGCAGGCGGCCAAGACCCGCTACCGCGTCGTCGACCGCGCGGGCCAGCGCGCCGCGTGGGTCGAGCTCGAGCCGCTCACCGGGCGCACCCACCAGCTGCGCGTCCACATGGCGGCGATCGGCCACCCGATCGTCGGCGACGGCAAGTATGGCGGGCAGGACGCCTTCCTCACCGGCGCGGTGAGCCGCAAGATGCACCTCCACGCCCGCCGCCTCATCATCACCGAGCCCAAGGCCGGGGAAGGCACCGCCAAGAATGGGGGCGGCAAGCTCGACGTCACCGCCGAGCTTCCCCCGCACTTCGCGGCGAGCATGGAGGTGCTGGGCTTCGACCCGGCGATGTCGGACGCCTCGCCCTTGCGCGAGGAGGTTCCCGAGAAGACCGCCGAGGAGAAGAAGCAGGCCGCGCGCCGCCACTTCAAGCAGGCAAGGAAGGAAACCCGCGCCCCCCGCCGCGCCCGCGGGGCCGCGAAGGCGCAGGCCAGACCGAAGGGCAAGAGCAAGCCCAAGGCCCCGGCGAAGGGTAAGCCCAAGGGCAAGCGTCGCTGATGCACCCCAACCCGCTCTACCGCACCGATGACCGCGACCTGATGGAGTCGCTGATCGACGAAATCGGCTTCGGCATGGTCTTCGCCCAGACCCCCGACGGCCCGCGCGTCGCGCACACCCCGCTGCTCTCGACCGGCGACGGCGCCGTGCAGTTCCACCTCGCGCGCGGCAACGCCCTTGCGCGCCACCTCGCCGCGGGGGCCGAGGCGCTGATCGTCGTCAACGGCCCCGACGCCTATGTCAGCCCCCGCTGGTACGCCAACCGCGACACGGTGCCGACCTGGGACTACATCGCGCTCGAAATCGAGGGCCGGGTGCGGAAGATGGAGGACGAGGGGCTCGAGGCCTTCCTCCATGCGGCGATCCTCAGGCACGAAGGGCGGCTCGAAGGCGAACCGTGGCGGGCCGAGGAATCCTCCGAGAAGGTCTGGGGCGGGCTGTTTCGCGGCATCGTCGGCTTCGAGATGGAGGTGCTCGCCTGGCGGCCCACCCTCAAGCTATCGCAGAACAAGCAGGCCGAGGAGCGCGAACGGATCGCCGCGGGACTCGAAGCCGCGGGCCACTCTGCCCTCGCCCATCTGGTGCGGAACATCGCCTCGTGAGGCTCGCGGTGTTCGACTGCGACGGGACCCTCGTCGACGGGCAGGCGGACGTGTGCTGGGCGATGGAGCGCGCCTTCGCCCGCGCCGGGCTCGAGGCGCCCGACAGCCACGCGGTGCGCCGGATCGTCGGCCTGAGCCTCCCCGCCGCGGTGCGCGCCCTCGCCCCCGGCCTCTCCGACGAGCAGAACCGCGCCGTCACCGAATTCTACCGCACCAGCTTCCGCGCGCGGCGCGAGGAGGGCCTCCTCGACGAGCCGCTCTACGCCGGGATCGCCGACCTGCTGCGCGCGCTCCACGCCGGGGGCTGGAGCCTCGCGGTGGCGACCGGCAAATCCGACCGGGGCCTTGCCGCCTGCCTTGCGGCGCACGGCATCGCCGACCTGTTCGTCTCGCTCCAGACCGCCGACCGCCACCCCTCCAAGCCCCACCCGGCGATGCTCGAGGCGGCGCTGTTCGAGGCGGGGGCGCAGCGCGAGGAGGCCGTCATGATCGGCGACACCAGCTTCGACATGCTGATGGCGCAGAGCATCGGGGTCGCGGCGATCGGAGTCGGCTGGGGCTATCACGACGCCGCCGAGCTGCTCGCGAGCGGCGCGGGCCGTGTGGTCGAGACCGCCGCCGAGCTCGGCACGGCGCTCGCGGAGACCCTGCCATGACCTCGCGCCGCGACCGGAAGGCAGAGGAGGCCCGCGCCCGCAACGGGTTCCTCGTCATCGCCGCCGTGCGCTTCGGGGGCGTGGCGATGATCATGCTCGGCTTCGCCATAGCCCGCGGGCTCATCGACCTGCCGTGGTTCGTCGGCGCGATCATTGCCGTCGCCGGGTTCATCGAGTTCTTCTTCTTCCCGCGCTTGGTGGCGCGGGCCCTGATCGCGAAGGACGACACGCGCGGATGATTCGCCGCTTCTACAAGGACGTGACGCTCGCCGAGGCGGCGGGCGGTTTTCAGGTCATGCTCGACGGCCGCGGCGTGAAGACGGTCGGCGGCGCGGCCCAGATCGCGCCGACCGAGGCGCTCGGCGAGGCGCTCGCGGCGGAATGGCGGCGGCAGGGCGAGCGGATCGACCCCAAGAGCCTGCCCTTGCGCGACATGGCCGACTACGCGATCGACATGGTCGCGCCCGATCCGGCGGCGGTGGCAAAGAGCCTCGTCGCCTATGCCGAAACCGACACCCTGTGCTACCGCGCCGATCCCGACGAGCCGCTCCACGCGCGCCAGCAGGCCGTGTGGGAGCCGCTGCTCGCGGCGTTCGAGGCGGCGAACGGCGTCACGCTGGTGCGGGTCAGCGGGGTGCTCCACCGCCCCCAACCCCCCGAAACGCTGACGAGGCTGGAGGTGCGGCTACGGGCGCTCGATCCCTTCGTGCTGGCGGGAGTCGAGGCGATGACCAAGCTCGCCGCCTCGCTGGTGACGGCGCTGTCGGCGCTCGACGCGGCGCACGAGGAGGAACCGCTCGCGCTGTGGCGGGCGGCGTGTCTCGAGGAGGAGTGGCAGGCCGAGCTGTGGGGCCGCGATGCCGAGGCCGAGGAACGACGCGAGCGGCGCGAGGCGGATTTCCTCAGGGCCTGTGCCTTCGCGCGGATGGCTCGGGGGTAACTTACCCCTCCGTCAGCCCCCCGCCACCCAGTCGGCGACTTCGCCCGCCACCCGGTTGGCCGCGGTGTTGAGCGCTGCGCCGACCGCGCGGGTCTCGGGGGCGATGCCGGTCTCGCGCGCCTCGAAGCGGCGGGTCGAGACCTTGCCCTCGGGATCGATCCGGACCGCGTCGAAGCGCACCACCGCGGACTGGCTCGGCGCGTCGTAGCCCATGTCGATCAGCGTGCCCCGCAGGGTGAGGCTCGGCAGGGTCGCGGTGCTGTCGCCGTCGATCACCAGCGCCTTCCCCCGGGCGCGGATCGTCTCGCCGACCAGCCGGCGGAACAGGCGCGCGGGCTTCTCGACCCAGAAGGCCTCCTGGAGATAGGCGAGCTCGGTATCGCTCACCGCCACGGGCACGCGCAGCACGTCGAGCTTGGCAGGGGTGTCGATCGACTGGACCGCGACCACCGGCTGCCCCGCCGCGCTCGCCGCACCGGCAGGCGCGGTGGCAGCGGGGCTGAGGGTCAGCAGGCTCGCGGGCGGATCACCGCCGAGGCTGATGCAGCCGGAGAGCGCAAGAAGCAGCGGCAGGGCGAACAGGGCGGGCCGGGTCATTGTCCAGTTCCTCACGGCTTGTAATCCGGCAGCGACTTGCCGCCGACCAGCGAGCGCGCGCCCTCGCTCTCGAGCTTCTCGGTGATCGCGCGCAGGCTCCGGGTGGTGGCGCGCAGGTCCTCGAGCGTCGCCTCGGCGGCGGGCAGCGTCGTGGTGCGCAGCTGACGGGCGGCGGGGCGGGTGTCCTCGAGCGTCGCCGAGAGCGAGGCGAGCGCGGCATTGGCGCTCTTCAGCGTCGCGCGCAGCTCCTGCGCGAGCGGCTCGCCCTCCTTGTCGAGGAGGTTGTCGGTGGTCAGCGCGAGCTTCTCGGCGGCATCGAGCGTCTGGTTCAATTCGGCGAGGGTCGTGCGGAAGTCCTTGAGGCTCGCCACCAGCTCGGGGCTCGCATCGGCGAGCCCGGCGCTCAGCCGGTTGGTGTTCCTGAGGATCCCGGCGATCTCCTTCTGGTTGTCGGGGCCGAGGATGACGTTGAGCTGCTCGGTGAGGGTCGCCAGCCGCTCGAGCAGCAGCGGCGCGTTGGCGACGATCTCGCCGAAGCCGCCGCGCCCGGGCGGGATCACCGGGCGCCCCTCGGGGCAGGCGGTGGTCTCGCAGGTGATCGGCGGATTGTCCTTGCGCGCCCCGTCGAGGAGGATCGTCGAGACCCCGGTGAAGCTCGCCTGGATGGTCGCCTGGGTGCCGACGAGGATCGGCACGTCCTCCTTCACCTTGATCCGCACGCGCACGAATTCGGGGTTGTCCTTGGCGAGCGCGATCTGCGTCACCTGGCCGACCGGCACCCCGGCGAAGCTCACCTGGCTTCCCTCGGCGAGGCCCGAGACGGACTGGCTGTAGAAGATGTCGTACTCGTCCTGCTCGCCCTCGTTGAGCCGCGCGATCCAGACGATGAACGCCGCCAGCGCCGCCAGCAGCACCAGCGTCACCGCACCGACCCACAGATGATTGGCTCTCGTCTCCATGCCTTGTCCTATGCGGCCCGGCGGGCGCGGTTGTCCAACATTATCCGGCTCATGCCTCGCCCCTCAGATGCGCCGCGTGCGCGGTGCGGCCGCGCGGGCCGTTGAAATATTCCTCGATCCACGGGTGGCCGGTGGCGATCAGTTCGGGGATCGTGCCGACCGCGATGATCTTGCGGTCGGCGATCACCGCCACGCGGTCGCAGATCTCGTAGAGCGTATCGAGGTCGTGGGTGATGAGGAACACCGTCAGCCCGAGCGTCTCCTGCAATTCGCGGGTCAGCCGGTCGAACTTGGCCGCACCGATCGGGTCGAGCCCGGCGGTCGGCTCGTCGAGGAACAGGAGCTCGGGATCGAGCGCCAGCGCGCGGGCGAGCCCGGCGCGCTTCTTCATCCCGCCCGAGAGCTCGGCCGGATATTTCTGCACCGCGCTTTCGGGGAGGCCGGTGAGCATCACCTTGTAGCGCGCGATCTCGGCCCGCAGGACGGGATCGAGATCGGGGTAGAACTGCTTGATCGGCACCTCGACATTCTCGCCCACCGACAATGTCGAGAACAGCGCCCCGCCCTGGAACAGCACGCCCCAGCGCTCGCGGACCACGAGGTCGGTCTCGGCGTTCTCGCCGCACAGGTTGCGCCCGAGCACGGTGATCCGCCCCGCCTCGGGCTGCTGGAGGCCGATGATCGAGCGCATCAGCACCGACTTGCCCGTGCCCGACCCGCCGACCACGCCGAGGATCTCGCCGCGCCGCACGGTGAGGTCGAGCCCCTCGTGCACAGCGAAGTCGCCGAAGCGGTTGACGAGGCCCTCGACCACGATCGCCGGCTGGTCGTCGTTCTCGGTGCGGGTGATCTTCATCGCCTCAGCCCCACCCGATCTCGGTGAAGAACACCGCGAAGAAGGCGTCGAGCACGATCACCGCGAAGATCGCCGAGACCACCGACATGGTGGTACGCCGCCCGACCTCCTCGGAATTGGAGCGCACCTGGAGGCCGTTGTAGCACCCGGCGAGCGCGACGATCAGGCCGAACACCGGGGCCTTGATGAGCCCCACCCACAGGTCGTGGGTCGGCACCACCTCCTGGATCCGCAGCAGGAAGGTGAGGAAGGGGATGCCCAGCCCGAACTGGCCCACGACCGCCCCGCCGACGATCGCCACCACCGAGGCGTAGAAGCCGAGGAGCACCATCATGAAGGTCGCGGCGAGGATGCGCGGGATCACCAGCACCTCGATCGGCGAGATGCCGATGGTGCGCATCGCGTCGATCTCCTCGGTGAGCTTCATCGTGCCCAATTGCGCCGCGAAGGCGCTGCCCGAGCGGCCAGCGACCATGATCGCGGTCATCAGCACGCCGAGCTCGCGCAGGGTGATGCGCCCGACGAGGTTGACCGTCAGTGCCTCGGCCCCGAACTGCTCGAGCTGCACCGAGCCCTGCTGGGCGATGACGATGCCGATGAGGAAGCTCATAAGCCCGATGATCGGCAGCGCCGAGACCCCGACCAGCTCCATCTGGTGGACCAGCGCCTTCACCGGGAAGCGGGTCGGGTGGCGGAGGAGGCTCGCCGCGCCGATCAGGATCTGGCCGAAGAAGCCGACCACCCCGAAGATGCCGCCACGCGCGTTGAAGACGTGCTCGCCGAGCTTGGTCGGCACGCGCTCCCACACCGGCAGGCGGTGGGGATGGTTGTCGCCCGCGGTATCGATCTCGCGCACCGCGGCGAGCAGGCGCTCGGCCTCGGGGCTCGCACCGGTGATGTCGCTGTCGAGCCTTCGGGCGAAGCGGCAGACCACGTAGGCGCCGACGGTGTCGATCTCCTCGACCTGCGAAAGGTCCACGACCTCGACCGGCCCGGGCATCGCCCTGAGCTCGGCCTCGATCGGGCCGATCCGGGCGAGCGTGAGCTGCCCCGACAGCACCAGCCGGGTGGTGCCCGCGCCGTCGTCGATCAGCGAATGTTGCGCGGCAGACTGCATGTCTTTGCAGCTATGGGGTGATTTTCCGCCCCCCGCAAGGCTCTCGCGCCCGCCCGGCGCCACCTCCATCATTGCATAGCAACATCGGTGCTGGCATGGCGCGGCCCACCATGACCGATACCCTCCCGACCACCTTCGACCCCGCCGAGATCGAGGCGCGCTGGTATGCCCATTGGGAAGCGAAGGGCTGTTTCCGCCCCGAACGTCCCGACGCCGAGGCCTTCACCATCGTCAACCCGCCGCCGAACGTCACCGGTTCGCTGCACATCGGCCATGCGCTCGACAACACGCTGCAGGACGTGGTGATCCGCTATGAGCGCCTCCGCGGCAAGGACGCGCTGTGGGTGGTGGGCACCGACCACGCGGGGATCGCGACCCAGATGGTGGTCGAACGCCAGATGGAAGCGCGGCAGGACAAGCGCACCAACTACTCGCGCGAGGCCTTCGTCGAGAAGGTGTGGGAGTGGAAGGCTGAAAGCGGCGGCACGATCACCAACCAGCTGCGGCGGCTGGGGTGCTCGATGGACTGGTCGCGCGAGCAGTTCACGATGGACCCGCACTTCACCAAGGCGGTCATCAAGACCTTCGTCGACCTCTACAACGACGGCCTCATCTACCGCGACAAGCGGCTGGTGAACTGGGACCCCAAGCTGAAGACCGCGATCAGCGATCTCGAGGTCGAGACGCAGACCATCGCGGGCAGCTTCTGGCACTTCAAGTATCCGCTCGCGCCCGATGAAAACGGAAACCCCTTCACGCTGCCGGACGGGCGCGATTATCTGGAGGTCGCCACCACCCGCCCTGAGACGATGCTCGCCGACATGGCAGTGGCGGTGAACCCGGCGGACGAGCGCTATGCCAGCGTCGTCGGCAAGCACGTGATCCTGCCGCTGACCGGCCGCCGCATCCCGGTGATCGCCGACGAGCACGCCGATCCCGAGCTCGGGAGCGGCTGCGTCAAGATCACCCCGGGTCACGACTTCAACGATTTCGAGGTCGGCAAGCGCGCCGGGATCGCGGCGGGCGAGATGCTCAACATGCTCGATGCCGAGGCGAACGTGTGCCAGACGGCCGACGGGCTGGTGCCGGAGGAATTCCTCGGCCTCCACCGCTTCCGCAAGGACGGCGAGGACGGCGCGCGCGAGTTGGTCGTCCGGCGGATGAAGGAGCAGGGCTTCCTCATCCCGCACATCGTCGAAAAGGACGGCGAGCGTGTGGAGCACGACGCCGAGCCGCGCCAGATCGCCACCCCCTTCGGCGACCGCGGCGGCGTGGTGATCGAGCCGTGGCTGACCGACCAGTGGTATGTGAACGCCGCGGAGCTGGCGAAGAAGCCGATCGCAGCGGTGCGCTCGGGCGACATCCAGATCGTGCCGAAGACCTGGGAGAAGACCTTCTTCAACTGGATGGAGAACATCCAGCCCTGGTGCGTCAGCCGCCAACTGTGGTGGGGGCATCGGATCCCGGCGTGGTTCGCCGAGGACGGCCGCTGCTTCGTCGCCGAGACCGCCGAGGCGGCGCAGGCCATGGCGGGCGAAGGTGTCGCCCTGACGCAGGACGAGGACGTGCTCGACACGTGGTTCTCCTCGGCGCTGTGGCCCTTCGCGACGCTGGGGTGGCCGGAGGGCGACAGCCCGCTCCTCCAGAAGCACTTCCCCAACAGCCTCCTCATCTCCGGCTTCGACATCCTGTTCTTCTGGGATGCGCGGATGATGATGATGGGCTTCCACAACATGGGGCAGAAGCCCTGGGACAGGCTCTACCTCCACGGCCTCGTGCGCGCGGCGGACGGGGCGAAGATGTCGAAGTCCAAGGGCAATGTCGTCGATCCGCTGGGCCTCATCGACCGCTACGGGGCCGATGCGCTCAGGTTCTTCATGGCGGCGATGGAGAGCCAGGGCCGCGACATCAAGATGGACGAGAAGCGGGTCGAGGGTTACCGCAACTTCGCCACCAAGCTGTGGAACGCGGCGCGATTCTGCCAGTCGAACGGGATCGGCGCCTCGGACAGCATCAAGGCCCCGCCCGCCCGCCTCGCCGCCAACCAGTGGATCATCGGCGAGGTCGCGGCCTGCGTCGCCGAGATCGAGCGCGCGATGGCGGACCTGCGGTTCGACGCCGCGGCGAACGCGATCTACCAGTTCACCTGGTCGAAGTTCTGCGACTGGTACCTGGAGCTCATCAAGCCGGTCTTCGCCGGGGACGCCGACAGCCCGCCCGCGGTCGAAACCCGCGCGGTCGCCGGGTGGGCGCTCGACCAGATCCTCGTGATGCTCCACCCCTTCATGCCCTTCATCACCGAAGAGCTGTGGCACAAGCTGGGCACCCGGCCCTACGAGCTGATCGTGGCGCAGTGGCCCAAGCCGGAGGCGGAAGTCAGCAAGGAGGCGACCGACGCGATCGACTGGGTGATCGACCTCACCACCAGCACCCGCTCCGCGCGCGCCGAACTCGGCATCGCGCCCGGCGCGAAGCTGGCGGCGTTCCTCGCCTCGCCCTCCGAAGTCGCAGCGCGCACCATCGCGCGCTCCAGCGCCGCGATCGAGCGCCTCGCGCGGCTCGCCCCGGTGACCATCGGCGAGCCCCCCGCCGGTCCGGCGATGCAGGTGACCGCGGGCGAGGACGTCTTCGTCATCCCGCTCGAGGGGATCGTCGATATCGCGGCCGAGAAGGCGCGGCTCGAAAAGGCGCTGGCGACGAGCGCGAAGGAGGCCAAGAGCCTCGAAGGCCGCCTCTCGAACCCCGCCTTTGCCGAGAAGGCCAAGCCCGAAGCGGTCGAAAAGGCCCGCGCCGATCTCGCCCATCACCAAGGCGAGGTCGAGCGGCTGACCGCGGCGCTGGCGCGGCTGGGGTGAGGTGAACCTCACCCTCGCCACCGACGACACCGGCGGGCCGGAGATCTTCGCCTCGCTGCAAGGCGAAGGGCCGAGCATCGGGATGCCGGTCGCCTTCGTGCGGCTGTCGCGGTGCAACCTCGCCTGCCAGTGGTGCGACACCGCCTACACCTGGCGGTTCGAGGGCGACAACCGCCCGCACCGCGACGGGCTCGCCTATGACCGCAAGGCCAACCAGGTGACGCTCTCGCCCGAGGAAACCGCCGCGCGGATCGCCGCGCTCGGGCAGAAGCGCCTCGTCATCACCGGGGGCGAGCCGCTGCTTCAGGCCCCCGCCCTCGCCGCGATGCTGGAGCACCTGCCCGACATGAGCGTCGAGATCGAGACCAACGGCACGGTCGCTCCGCCGGTGCGGCTCGATATCCGGGTCGACCAGTACAATGTCAGCCCCAAGCTCGCGCACTCCGGCAACCCCGCCGACCTCGCCCTCGTCCCCGAGCGGCTCGACGCATGGGCAAGCGAGCCGCGCGCCTTCCTCAAGTTCGTGATCGCGAGCCCCGCGGACGTCGAGGAGGTGCTCGCCCTCCACCGCCGCTACCGCTTCCGGCCCGAGCGCGTCTTCCTGATGGCCGAAGGCAAGGACAGCGCCACCCTGCGTGCGCGGCAGGCGTGGCTGTCGGAGTTATGCCTGAAGCACGGCTTCCGGATGAGCGACCGGATGCATATCCATCTTTATGGTGACACGCGGGGGACGTGATCCCTCGTCATTGCGAGGAGCGAAGCGACGCGGCAATCCATGGCCCATGGGTACCGCTCGCGGGAACGTCCGGCCATGGATTGCTTCGCCTGCGGCTCGCAATGACGAAGATAGCTTCTAACCCTGCGAGCGCCAGCGCATCACCACGCGCTCGACCAGTTCGTCCTCGCCGCCGTCCTTGCTCCACAGCTCGACGAAGCTCGGATCTTCCGAGGCGGGGCGCTTGTGTTCTTCGAGCGCGTCGAACGTCACGCGGATCGGGATCGCGACGCCCTCGCCGCAGATGATGCATTCGCGGTTCCTGAGCGCCGGGATCGAATCGAGGAACCCGCGCGCCCCTTCGGGCATCGCGGCCTTCACGAAGGCCTGGTCGCGGTCGTTGTTGAGGCGCATCGAGATGATCGTGCCGCATTGCGAAAGCACGCCCTCGGCAAGGTCCGAGGGGCGCTGGGTGATGAGGCCCAGCGAAATGCCGTATTTGCGGCCCTCCTTGGCGATGCGCGAGAGGATCTTGCCCACCGACGATCCGTCGGCGTTCTTCTCGTTGGGGACGTAGCGGTGCGCTTCCTCGCACACCAGCAGCACAGGGCGGGTCTTCTCGTCACGGCCCCAGATCGCGAAGTCGAAGACGAGGCGGCTCAAGACCGCCACCACCGTCGAGGTGATGTCCGACGGCACGCCCGAGACGTCGATGATCGAGATCGGCTTGCCGTTGCCCGGCATGCGGAAGATCTTCGAAATGAAGTCGACCATCGTGTCGCCGACCAGCATCCCTGAGAACATGAACTGGTAGCGCGGGTCGGCCTTGATCTCGTCGAGCTTCTGCTTGATCCGCATGTAGGGCGCGGTCGAGGTCGCCTTGTCGAGGCGGCCCATCTCGTCCTGGAGGATGTTGCTGAAATCGCTGAGCAGGTAGGGGATCGGGCTGTCGACGGTGATCTTGCCCATCACCTGCGCCAGCCGGTTCTTGGTGCGCGCGGCGAGCAGCACCTTGGCGAGAATGTCGGAATCCATCTGCCGCTCGTTGCCGCTCGAGGACAGCAGCACCTCGCAGTGCTCCTCGAAGTTCATCAGCCAGTAGGGCATCTGGAGGTTCGAGACGTCGAGGATCTGCCCCGTCTGGCGGAAGGCGGCGGAGTATTCGCCGTGCGGGTCGATCATCACGATGTGACCCTTGGGCGCGGCCTCGCAGATGCGGTGGAGGATCAGCGCGGCGCTGGTCGACTTGCCGGTGCCGGTCGAGCCGAGGAGGGCGAAGTGCTTGCCGAGCATCGCGTCGATGTAGAGCCCGGCGCGGATGTCCTTGGTCGGGAAGACCTTGCCGATGGTGATGCTCGCGCGCCCGTCGCTCGCGTAGATCTGCTCGAGGTCGCGGGTGGTGGCGGGATAGATCATCGCGCCGGGGATCGGATAGCGGGTGACGCCGCGCTTGAAGCCGTGGATGCGGCCCGTCAGCTTCTCCTCGCCGCCCTCGCCGAGGAAGTCGATATGGGCGATGATCCCGCCCTCGGTGCGGCGGTCCTTGCGCTGGTCGCGGACGTTGGCGAGCAGCCAGGCGTCGCCGACGCGGATCTTGATCTGGCTGCCGACCTGGCCGGTCATCGCGATCGAGGGATCGGGGTCGGCCATGCACTCGGTGATGCGCTGCATGTCGAGCGCGATCTGCGAGCCCGAGCCCGAGATCTCGAGCACCACGCCGATCGGCAGGCGGGCATTGTCGAGGCTGCTCTCGGCGCGGGCTGCGGCGAGCTCCTCGGCGCCCGCCGGGTTCGGCCCGGTGAAGCGTTCGAAATCATGCCTGCCGTGATCGATCATCTGCGCCTCTCCCTCGCGCGCCCCTGAAACCCGGAGGGAATAGGGGAAGCGAGGTTAAGATCGCGTCAACATTGCACTTTCCTGCAATGGCGCGCAGGTTCAGGTGCGGGCGAACAGCCGCCCGGCGATCCACCCCATGCCGAGCGACAGGAGGATCGCGCCGAGCCCGTAGAGGAACGAGAAGCGCTGCGCGGCGGTCACCACCTGCCCCTCGAGCCCGGCCTTCACCACCTCGATCCGCGCCGTCGCGCTCGCCACCACCCGGCCGCGCGCAACCGCGAAGGTCTCCGCCGTGTAGCGCCCGGTGGTGACGTTGGAGGGCAGGTCGATGCGCGCCTGGTAGAGCACCTTCTCGCTGATCCTGACGCCGCCGGGGTTCTCCTGGTAGAGCCCCTGCCGCTCGCGCAGTTCGACCAGCCCGCGGGCGAAGCGCGCCTGCTCCTCGGGGTCGATTTCGCCCGAGGGGGAAAGCTGGATGAACTCGGTGCCGAGCTCGTAGATCGCCGCGGTGCGCGGGTCGACGATCGCGCCGACGGGCCGCGAGGAGGCGACCGCGAAGAACGAGGGGGCGGAGCGGAAATCGCTCGCCTCGGCGTTCATCCAGATGCCGGCGATGCGCGCCTTCTCGCGGATCCGGACCGGCTCGGTCGGGCCCTTGAGCACCACCACGATGTCGTAGTCCCCGGCGCGCCCCTGCGCCTCGGGATCGATCACCGCGCCGTAGAGGAGGAGGCGCGCGCCGGTGAAGCCCTGGCGCACCTCGATCCGCGACTGGCTGACCTCGGGCACGAGGATCGGCTCGCGCTGGGCGGCGGCGGGGGCCGCGAGCCCGGTGCAGGCGAGCAGCAGCGCCAGCCCCCGACGCACCACGCTCATGCCGCTGCCCTCGGGTTGCCGGTCACAGCGGCTCCACGGTGTAGATCTCGTCAGGCGCGACACCGAGGCCGTAGAGCATCCGCAAGGCGATCAGCAGCACCAGCGCGGCGAGCGCGAGGCGCAGGTATTCGGGCCTCGCCTTCAATGCGATCTGCGTCCCGAACTGCGCGCCGAGCACCGAGCCGAGCAGCAGCAGCCCGGCCAGCACCAGATCGACCGCACGGGTCGTCAGCGCGTGGGTCATGGTGGTGACCATCGTCACGAACAGGATCTGGAACAGCGAGGTGCCGACCACGACATTGCCGCTCATGCCCAGGATGTAGAGCATCGCGGGCACCAGCAGGAAGCCGCCGCCGATCCCCATCAGCATGGTGAGGATGCCGACCCCCGCGCCGAGCAGCAGCGGCGCGAGCGGGGAGATGTAGAGGCCCGAGGCGTAGAACCGCCAGCGGTAGGGCAGCGAGGCGACCAGCGGGTGGTGGCGGCGCTTCCTCACCTGCGGGCGTGCCTTGCCGAGCAGGCCGGGGCGCAGCGTGTCGACCGCCTCGCGCATCATGAGCGTCCCGATCGAGCCGAGCATCAGCACGTAGAGCACCGAGATCACCACGTCGATCTGGCCGAGGCGCTGGAGCAGGCTGAACAACCCAGCCCCGACCAGCGCGCCGACCATGCCGCCGACCACCATCACCGCACCCATGCGGTAATCGACGCCCTTGCGCCGCGAATGGGCGAGCACGCCCGAAACGCTCGCCCCCGTCACCTGCGTCGCCGCCGAGGCCGCCGCCACCGTCGGCGGGATGCCATAGAAGATCAAGAGCGGCGTCGTCAGGAACCCGCCGCCCACCCCGAACAGGCCCGACAGGATGCCCGTCAGGCCGCCGAGCAGGACGATGTAGAGCCCGTTGACCGAGAGATTCGCGATGGGCAGGTAGACGTCCATGCGAGGGACGCTAGCCGAGGCGGCGGAGGGATTAAAGCCGCGGGGGATACTTGTTCTCCGCAAGTGCGGCCCTGCGGCCCACCCCCAGCCCCTCCCGCAAGCGGGAGGGGAGCGAGACTTGGCGGCTACGCCGCCTGGTCGCAGCGGGGTGGGCCTCCGCCGCGCGTGGCGAAAGGGCCTCTAGAACCCCGTCGTCACCGTCGCCGCGATCCCGGAGCCCGGGGCGGCGGCGCCGGCGACGTGGTGGCGCCAGTCGACCGAGACGCGGGTGGGGATGCGGCCGACCTTCAGGTCGAAGCGCAGGCTCGGGCCGACGTCGACCCGCTCGACCCCGCGCTGCGCCCCGCCCCACACGCCCGCGCCGAAGCTCATCTTCAGCGCGTCCTTGCTCATCCGCCCGACGAAGGGGAGGTCGCGCATGATCGTCGCCTGGCCGTCGGCGAAGGCGGTCTCGGCCTTGCCGCCGACCCAGCCCGCCTGCCCATAGGCCTCGAGGCTCGTGCCGAGCGGCAGCCTGATCGGCGGCAGCTCGGTGATCGCCAGCGCCGCCGGGCGGACCGCGGAACCGGTCGGGAACCAGGTGTAGCGCGCCTCGGCGGCGACCCGCACCGGCACCGCGGGCAGCGGCCGGACCGAGGCGCCGAGCGCCGCCTCGCTCTCGCCGCCCGGGATCAGCGCGCGGTAGCCCCGCAGGTAGAGGCGCGGGTCATGGCGGCTCCTGGTCGCGAGGCGGTATTGCAGCAGCGCCCCGGCCTGGCTCGCGCCGTAGACCGGCAGGCGGCCCTGCGGGATCGGCGCGGCGCCCGAAGAGCCCTGGCGGTTGAAGGCCCAGGTGTCGAGCGACCAGCGGCGCGGCTTCTTCGGCGGCTCGGCGGGCGCGCGGGGGGCGGCGATGCCGGAGGGCAGGACCGGCGCGGCGGCGACCGCGACCGCGCCCGCCTCGCCGTGGGCGAGGAACTCGGGCCGGATCGGCTGGCCGGGCGGCAGGCTCGGATAGGGCGAGACGCCGGGGAGCACGATCGGCGGCGCGGGGTCATAGGCGACGAGGCGGCGCGGGCGCGGCGCGGGCACGAGCACGTAGCCGGGCGGCGCGTAGCCGGGCTGCCCGTAGCCCGGCGGCGGCGGCGCGTAGGCCACCTGCGGATAGGCTGCCCCGGGCATCGGCAGCCCGACCGCGACCGGGTCGTAGGCCGCCTCGGGCAGGGGCACGCCGGAGAGCAGCAGCGGGCTCGCCAGCGAGCGCGGGGCGATGCCCGCCGGCGCTGCCGGCGCGGCGAAGGCCGGGGCGCTCGCGGAGAAGGGGTCCTCCCACCACAGCATCCGCAGCATCCCCCAGCCCGCGAACAGCACCAGGATCATCACCAGCGGCCCCCCCCGGGACCCGAGCCGCGGCGGCTCGGCGCCGTGGGCGAGGGGCTGGCCGGCGTTCACCTCGTCCCCGTCCGCGCCATGCCGAGGGCGCCCTCGCCGCGCCCGCGCGCGGGGTTGGCGTCATGCTCGGTCTTGTCCCAGGCCGCCGCGCGCCCGGCGAGCGCGGCGATGTAGCTGAACACCGCCCGCCGCCCGGAGACGATCGCGATGACATTGGCGAGCGGCACCCTGAGGATCGCCCAGAGCCCCTCGTTCATGCCATATTCGCGCGCGGTGAAGGCGAAGCGCATCGCGATCCGCCACGCGAAGGCGAGCGCATTGAGGCCGAGCACCGCCTTCAGCGCAGGCGAGAGCGGCAGCGGCTCGGCGAAGCCGAACAGCACCATCAGGCCCATCGCCCCGGTCAGCAGCACCAGCGCATAGCCGACCAGCAGCAGCAGCGCGGTGAGCGGCCCGCGCCGGTCGCGCGCGCGCATCCAGAACTCGACCAGCCCGCCCGCCCAGCCGACCCGGTCCCAGCCCTGCAAGCTGATGCCGAGCACCCAACGGCTCTTCTGGCGCACCACGGTACTGAACAGGTGGGGGAAATAGGCGCGGGTGGCGATCAGCCGCCCGTCCTCGCCGCGCGCCCGCACGAAGCGGCAGCGCCCGCCCGCGGCGGCGATCGCGAGGCCGAGCTCGTAATCCTCGGTGAGCGAATCGCTGGCGAAGGGCACGCCCTCCGCGCCGTCCTCGGCCTTGCGCCGGGCCACCAGCCAGTCGAGCGCCCGGCGCGAGGCGGCGCAGCCCACCCCCGCTCCCGGCAGGCCTGCGCCGAGCGCGTCGCGCACCACCATCGCCTTGCCGTGAGCCTCGGCAAATTGGTCGTTACCGCAGCGTGCTGTTGAGTGTTTGGTGCGGGCTTTCGGTCAGATTAAGGCGGGTGCGGTACTTCCGTTCCAGTTGACACTACCCACCTATTGGACGCATCAGTCCGCGCAGCGTGACGTGGTGCGGTGATTTCGCCTTACCTAATCTCGCCTTGGCATCGCGCCATTAGGATCGTCAGTGAAACCAGTCAGGCCGAACTTCGAGCGCCCTCCCCTTCAGGAACAGGCGATATCGGTGGTCTTTCAACCCCTGAGTGGGTTCCGAATTGTGGACTACGGCCTCTTCTGGTCGGAGATTGCTGACGCGTTCCCGGAGGTCAGCACAGATAATCCGATCGAGGCCCCCATTGAGCAATTCGAGGGCTTTCGCCCGACGGCGATGTCATTCCAGCTGGTCACCGCGCCGCCGTTGCCGCGGGCGATGTTTCGGAATCCAGCTAGCGGGGAACTCGTGCAGCTTCAGCACAATCGGTTCACCTTCAACTGGGCTAAGGTAGAAGGACAGGAGTACCCGAGGTCGGAGCCTCTTATGGCTCGCTTCGAAGAGCTGTTCATCGCGTTCGAAGATTACGCTCGCCGAAACGATCTTGGTGATCTTCGGCTGACGCAGTGCGAGATCACCAACCTTAACGTCATACCTGTTGCTGATTTCGGTACGAAGTTCGCGCAGCTGAACAGAGCTCTCGATGTAGCGGATCCAGATTGGAAGATCGATTGCCTGGAGCCTGAGATTGTTGAGCGATCTATCCAGCAGCGGATTATCGACGGGACCGGTGCATCAGTAGGGCGACTGCATGCGGTGATAGCTCCCGTTATCTCGAATGTGGATAACTCACAGGGCATTCGATACGAACTTACAGCACGAAGTGCGCCGAACATCTCTACGCTCGAGCAGGCAAAGAATTTCTTTGGTTTAGCTCGCAATGCGATTAACGCGGCCTTCATGGCATCCGTTACAGACGAGATGAAAGCACATTGGGGAGAGATCGATGGCCACTAATCTGGCTCAGGTTGATCGCAGCTGGGAGCAAAGTGCAGCTCCTTTCCCTGCGCAGCGATACATGCAGGCCGACATGGCGCTGCGCGCGATCCCGCGCGGGAAGATCGTTGAGCAGATCGAACCTAAGACGTTCAATGTGCTAGGCGTGGAAATTGTTTGGATTCCTGATGGCCGTGAGTTCCCTCCGGCGATCTTGTCGGCCATCAACAGCCTGTATGAGTTCGCTGAACTCGAGCAGAACTGGGACAGCTACAGTGGTCGCCCACTCGACGTGAGTGTGGTCGCGCCGACGCTCAAGCTTCTTTTTGCCAGTCATAGGCGCGGCGAAAAGTGTAGTCGCCTTGTCCCGCTACCTAGCGGCGGCGTTGGGCTCAGGTGGTCCTCGGGTAACAGGTCGATAGAGGTTGATCTCTACCCCGGCGGTCGCTGTGACGTTTCGATCGAAGATGTGGAAACGGATCAGACACAGTACTTGGACGCAGTCACCGTTGACGAAGCTGAACGGGCGCTAGCCGACCTTCGCTGAGCCAGGTGCACTGGTGCTAGAACTGCCTGGCTGGGCGAAAGATGATCCGCTAATCGCAGGGCCGATCAGGCTTTTGCGCCGCGTGCACCCGATGCTGGTTCATCAGGGGCAGATCGAGAAAAACGTCTTCGATGACAAGGAGCCCGGTTGGGGGCTGTCAGTGACTGTTTGGGAAAGCCCGGCGGACCTCGAGGACGTCATGCGAGATCACGAGGATTTCTCGGTGGTCTGCGTAACGGCAGCGGATTTCAGAGACCATGGAGTGGTCATCGCGCGCCGCCCTCTTGTGGGGAATCTAAACCACTGCGAGATCTTTCCAAGACTGACGAACAGCCAGAAGAAGAAACTGAAAAGCGTCCACAAGTGGGTCTACTATGCCGACTCAGTTCTCCCTGAACACAGAGGCGCACTAGAAATCTTCTAGGCCCTAAGCCCGCCGCCTCTCCGCCAGGGCGAGCACCTCGTCGATGTGGCGGATCACCTCGAGCTCGACGCCGCGCTTGCCTTCTGAGGGGGTGACCACGATCCGGGCGATCAGCTTGCGCAGCCGGGGTGCGGCTTCCTTTCGGGTTTCCTCGTCGGCGAGCTCTTCGTGCAGCTGCTCGATCGCCTTGCGGTACTGCTGCGCGAGGCCGGGGTGCAGCGCGATCGCGGGGAGCGCGTCGAGGCTGGCGAGCTGCTGACGGGCGGCGGCGGCTTCGGCCTTGGCGCTTGCGAGGGCCGTGCGGATCTCGGGGAACTCGCTGCCGCCGTCGGCCAGTGCGGCGATGAGGTTGGCAACTTTCCGATCGGCATCGGCGGCGCGGCGTTCGAGCTGGGCGCGCTCGCGCACCGCCTCGCGGGCGCGACGGGTGTGCTCCTCGCGGTACTCCTCGAGATAGGCCTCGACCACGTCTGGCGCGAGCATCTGGTCGCGCAGCTCGGCGAGCACGCGCTGCTCGTACTCGTCCTTGCTGATCAGCCGCCGGTTGGAGCAGGCGTTGCCGTCGACGACGCTGCCGCAACCGAAGTAGCTGTCGCGGGTGATGATCCAGCTGCCGCCGCACACGCCGCACTGGCCGAGCTTCGAGAGCAGGTGCCGCGGGCGGCGCTGACGGTGGGCCGGGCCGGTGCTGCGCGCCTCGAGCTCGTCCTGCACCATCTGCCAGAGCGCATCGTCGATAATCCGCAGATGCGGTGCCTCGCCGGTGGCGATCTCGCCGCTCGCCCGGCGCGTGCCACGCTTGCGGGTGCGGGGATCCGTCACGGTCTCGGTCCGGCCGTAGAGGAGCTTGCCGATGTAGATCGGGTTGGTAAGGATCGCGAGGCCGTCGCGGCGGTGCCCGGCGATCGTTGAAGCGCGCCAGATCCCGCCGCGTGGAGCCGGGATGCCACCGGCATTCAGGTCGCCCGCGATCTGCCGCGCGCTGCGGCCATCGGCATAGTCGCGGAAGATGCGTTGCACGACCTCGGCCGTCGCCGGGTCGATTTCGCGCAGCCCCCGGATCGGCTCGCCGCGCTCGTCCAGTTTCGCCACCCGCCGGTAGCCATAAGCCACGCCCGAGGGCGAGCGCCCCTGCGCGATCACGCCGCGGTGGCCACGACGGACGCGCTGGGCGAGATCCTTGCGGGTGCGGGCATCGAACAGGCTCTTGATGGTGCCGGTGATGTCGTCGACCACGCCATCCATCAGGGTGAAGAGGCGCGCACCGGCGTGCTCGATCAGCTCGCGCACCGCGAATGCGTCGCCCTGGTGGCGGGCGATGCGGTCAGTGCTTTCGGTCAGGACCTGGTCGATGCCGCCGCGCTCGACCCGCTCGAGCAGCGCGGCAAGGCCGGGGCGCTGGCTCTCGTCGATCCCGGCGGCACCGCTGATGGCGCGATCGTGGAACTCGCCGATGATCTCCCAGCCCTCGGTCTCGGCCCGCGCGCGACAGGCGGCGAGCTGGTCCTCGATCGAGCGGGGGTTCTGCAGCTGGCTAGAGTAGCGCGCGTAGATCAGCGTTCGCACGGCTCGTCTCTCCCCATGATTGCGTCTGCGAGTCCCGGGCCGCGGCAATGTCGCGCCTCGCGTGCGCCCGCGCAAGGGCGCGTGCGATCTCGAGCACGAGCGGATCCGAGGGAGGGCGCGCGGCGGGTTTCACGAGCGCTTCGGCATCCCGTTGTGCTCGACGCCGTCGAGCAGGCGCCCGGCGCGCTTCTTACCGATGCGGTGAACAACCGCCCCGTCGATGTCGCGGGTCTCGCGGACGCTTGTCGCGTCGACGACGTAATCGTTGGCGAAGGCGGGATACCACTCGCCCCATTGCTTGAAGAAGAAGGGGACGCCGGCGGCGGCGCACTGGTTTCGGAGGGAGCGGGCCCAGTCGGGGTGCATCGGGCGCGCGCCCGCGCCGCTTTCGCCGCCGACCACTACCCAGTCGATGGATGCGGTCAAATCCTTCGCGTCGCGCGCCCACATCGCATCGATGATGCTGACCGGCCCTAGCAGGGGTTCGGCGCTGATCCAGCGGACGGCGGCGGGGGTGGCGAGCAGGTCGGGGATGCGCTCGTCGGCGCGCTGCTGGTCCTCGACGCTGACGCCGAGCCAGACGTTCGGGAGGGGCCACCAGTTGCAACCGCCGATGTTGGACGCCTGATACCGATGAAGATCGAGCGCTTCGGCTGCACCATGCACGCGGTAAAATGCAGCCTCGTTCCAGTTCTCCGGAGCCCGCTCCTCTTGCCAGCGATGGCGCAGATACTCGCGCATCCGTGCCGAGCGCTTCGTGAGCACCTGGAAGGTGTGCTGCGGGCAGAGCGCCATCACCGCGAAGATGCGGTCGATCCACGCGTCGGGCACGCTCTCGTGAAAGAGGTCGCCGTGGGCGCAGACGAAGATCATGCGCGGGCGCTTCCAGCGCAGGGGCTGGTCGAGCCATTGCTCGTTGAAGCGGACCTCGCCCGTCCAGACCGGCCCGGCCCTGCTGTCCTGCGTCAGGCCGGCGCGGCTCGGGTGCTGCGCGAGGCGTGTGCCGGCGAGCTTCATCGCGTAGCAGTTGGTGCAGCCGGGGCTGGCGAGGGAACAGCCGGTGATCGGGTTCCAGGTGGCCTCGGTCCATTCGATGTGGGTGCCGTCAGCCATCACTCTTCCTCTTCGCTGTTGGTGTCAGCCGGGTCGGCCTCGGCAAGGGCCTTGCGGGCGTTGGCGGCCCAGCGAAGGACGAGCTGCTCGCCGTTATCCCAGGTGCAGCTGGCGGTGACGCCGGCGAGGCGCAGGGTGTTGGTGTTGCCGAAGACGAACTGCGCGCCGATCCCCATCAGCGAGTCACGGGCTTCGCAGGTAAGCGCCGCCCAATCATCGGCATCGTTGATGTTGCGGATGATCGCGAGCGCGGCCTCGAGCTTGGCGCGGCGGGCGGGGGTCATTGGGTGTCATCCCCGGCGAGAGCGGCTTGCAAGGCGGCCTTCGTTTCGTCGCTGAGGATCGAGACGAAGAGGCGCACTACCGCTCCGCGGCAGTCATCCTCGGCCGCGCGGCTGCACTGGTCGATCGCCTGCTCGAGGACGTCACGAGCCGTGATGGTCATCATTCCGGTCGCGCCGGCCTCGGTCAGCATGGCCAGACCGTTGCGCTTAAGCACCTCGAAGATCTGCTCGCCGACGTGGCCGGCCATGTCCTTCACGATGTGGTTGGCCTCGGCGAGCAGGAAGTCGGCGAGCTTGTTGTTGTCGTCCTCGCTCACGACTTCACCTTGGCCAGCAGGCCTCCGAAGAGCTTCTCGAAGATGTCGGCCTCGCGGGCGCGCTGGCGCTGTTCCTGCCATTCGCGGTTGGTGACCGGCGGGCGGCTGCGGACGATCGGGATGAGGTAGGCGGGGCGGCCGTTGCGCGTCGCGATGCGGCCGCGGTTGAAGCGGGTGCTCATTGGCTGAGCCTTTCGATGACGGCGGGGAGCGCCGGGATGAACATCTGGAGGAGGATGACCCCCGCGAGGACGCCGGCGGCGAACTGCCAGCGCTGTTCGGAGCGGGTGGTCATGGCAGCGGCCTGTGTGCGAAGGCCCAGATGCCCTCGCCCGCCGAGATGTAGCTCAGGATCACGATCATCATGATCGTGGCGACCATGATGCGGGTGCCGGTGTCGGGGCGCTCGGTCATTGCTCTACCTCAAGCTTCCTGACCTTGCCTTCTTCGACCGCAATGACGTCTGAATGGGAGTAAATCCGCCACGCTTCCGCTTCGGCAGCTTCAAGCGCTTCGTCTTCCGACCAGGCTTCGACCTCGATGATCTCGACCTCACGGCTCGTGACCGTCAGGTCGAGAGTCACCTCGTAGCGCGCCTTCTCGGTCGCGCCCTCGGGCAGCGGCTTCGCCCAGTCATGGACGTAGTGTTTGCGCATGGCACCGATCGACGCCGGAAACGGCATGGCCGCGATCTCGTGCAGGCTGGGCTTGCTCATGCCGCGATCCCCCACTTCTGGGCCATGTCGGCATCGGGCACCCCGGCCTGGGCGGCGCGGGACCAGTCGATGGGTGGGGCGCCGAGGGCATCGGCGAGGATGACGAGGTCGCGGGCGCGCTGTTCGGCGCGGATGTTGCGCGGGCGCTGTTCGGACTTTGCGAGCGCGACGTCGCGGGCGCGGGCGAGCTCACCCTTCCAGGCGTGCTCCCTGGCGATCCTGTCGGCGGTCGGCAGGTAGCGGGCGCCGACCGGGAAGAGGCACTTCACCTCGATCGCGGCGCAGACCTCGCGCGGGAGATCGCGGCCGACGCCGGCGGCGAGCGCGATGGCGAGCCAGAGGCGCAGGTTCTCGTTGGCCGGATCGCCGGGCCAGCTCTCGCCCATGTCGCGCGCCTGCTTCTGCGCGGCGGCGTAGCGGCCCTTGAAGTGCTCGAGCGCGATGGCGCGGATGCTGGGGCTGGTGCGGATCATTCCGGCCTCCCCGGCGCAATGCGTCGGAAGCCTTCGGTCCGGAGCGGCTTTACTGTGACCGGTTCTCCGCCGGTGAGCAGGGTAACAGGACCCCTCAGGACGATGTCTGGGGTCCCTTCCGGAACCAGCGTCTTGAAGACCGTCCCGGGCGGGAGCGTAACTTTCCGCGACATACTCGCCTCCGTTGTTGAACGGGGCGATTTGTTTCACAGAATGAAACAGCCGTCAATGGGGAATGTTTCAGTCCGTGAAACTAGGGGGCGATAACCACTCGGCGCGTTGCCAGATCGCGGACGCCGCCCGCCTCCTGAACGGTGACGATTCGCGTTCCGGCCTTGCCGCCAAGGCCGATGCAGGCGGCGGTGGTGATAAGGTTCGTCTGCTCGGCTTCCGTGAGCTGTTGCCACGCGGCTTCGTTGACGCCCGGAACGGCCCCGCCGTGGGCCCAGACGCCGAGATCGCGAAGGCGCTCATAGTCGGCGAAGCATCGCGTCGTGCGCGCTTTCTGCGTCATGCCGTCGAGCGGGGTTCCGGTAATCGGTTCATCACTGCCGCCCGAGCATCCGGCAAGGGTGGTCGCGGCGAGGGCAATCAAGGCTAACCGGTTGCGCGTGACGTCCATTCCGGGAAATCCTCTGCTGTTCCCGGATTGTAGGGAAGGCGCTGGTCGGCGGCAAGCCGGATCGCGGCCCTCACCTGCCGGATTGCCATCGCGTCGGCAGGGTGGAGCAGCAGCTCCCAGGGCGAGATACTCAGCGCGGCGGCGGCTTCGTTCACGTCCTGCCGGCGGTAATCCTGCTGCCCGTTGACCAGAAAACTGGTCTTGCGCTTGTCCCATCCGGTGCGGCGACCGAGAGCGGCCTGCGTCGTCTTGGTGGCGGCGAGCCACTGCGCAAGGAACCAGTCGGGAGCCGGGTCTGCCATGCGTGCGATGTTACAGGATTTGAAGATGAAGGGCGTTATCGGCATCTGAAAAAGTTTCACTTGACGGAACGTTTCAGAATATGAAACAAGGCGCCATGACCACGAGCGCCACCCCCTTCACCATCGCCGAGCTGCGGTCCGAGATGGGCCTCAGTCTCGAACAGTTTGCCGCGCGCGTCGGCCTGCAATCGCGGGGCCGGATGTCGGTGATCGAACGCGAAGGGCGCTGCTCGCTGGACGTCGCGCTGGCGATCGAGGCGCTGTCGGGCGGCCGGATCGATGCGGCCGAGCTGAGCGATGATGTGAAGGCGGCGCGTCATGTCCCGAGCTTCACCCCTGCGACCGAGGATCGCGCGGCATGAGCGCGCTTCCCACCACCGACATCGAGCAGGTCCGCCTGATCCAGCTACGCACTGCCCTTCGGTGGGCCATGCTCCAGTGCCGCCGCGCTGGCGGATGCCAATGCTTCAAGAAGCCGATGGGGCAATATGCCCGCAATGTCGGCGACGCTGGTGACGAGGCCCAGGATCGGCGTGCCGTCCTTGGTGAAGCTGAGACGTATGTCATGGATTGCGGGAAAATCGTCCGGATCGGCTTCGGCCATCGTGTCGAGTGCGAGATTTCCGAGCGCGATGCTGACGCTCCGCGCGTCACGTGCCGCGATGTAATGGGTTTTTCCCGCGATGCGCAGGCGGATGCGCCCGGCTTCGGCGGCGATGTCGATGTCCTGAGCTTTGAGAACGGCCATTGGGTGCAACTCCCTGTTGAACGGGGCGCAGCATGATGGTCGCGGATGCGAAGGGCAAGGCACTGGCTCATCGGGTCGGGGTTACCTCTGAGAGCGCGCCTCTGTCGCCGGGAATGTCCGGCGATGTTTCCCGCGAGGCGGCGGCCTGATGCCCAACCCCTCGCTCAAGCTGGCGGTGCGCGCCGCGATCAAGGCCGGCGGAGGGATCAAGAACGCCGCGCACGTCTGCGGCGTGTCCGAGACGCAGGCCGGGCGCTGGAACTGCCTGACCGATCACGACCTGCCCAAGCGCGAACACCTCGGCCCGCTCGACGAGCTGGCGATGGCGGCGAGCGGGCGGGCGCCGATCCTCGAGGAGCTGGCGCGGCAGCTTGGCCATGTCGCCTTCCCTCTGCCCGAGGCCCACGGCGAAGGACAGGCCGTGGCTGTCCAGCTTGCGGAGGCGACCGCAGAGTTCGGCCAGATCGCGCAGGCGGTGGTCGCGGGGCTCGCCGATGGGCGGCTCGACGCCGGGGAGAGTGCGGCCGTCGCGACCGAGATCGACGATGCCCTGCGTGCCCTCGGCCGGCTGCGCGCTCTGGTGGTGGATGACGAGGCGCTCGTGGCCTCGAGCGCCTCGGCGGCGGGTCGCCAAGGCGCTGGCGTGCGGGCGGTCTAGGATGTTCGGAGGGGGTAGCATGGCGCTGGCGGCGCGAGCGGATCATCAAGCGGACACTTTCAGCCTTGCCCTGGCATGGGTTCGGCCGGTGACAGCGCTGACCGGATGGTTCGACCAGGCGCACGCAGGGGACCGGATCGAGTATGCCCGGGGCATTGACCTCCCGCGCGAGGAAGCCGGGGTGCTGCTCGTCCAGCGCTGGATCCGCGAAGGCGCGGTGCGACCATTCTTCACGCGCGATCCGGACAATGCGGCAGTCTCGGTGTGGATCGTGGAGCGCGTGACCACCGCGCCTGTGCAGCCGCAAGGACAGCCCGATCTTGCCGACCTCCAGATGAAGGCCCTGCTGCGCGCCCTGACCGGCGCGGCGGTCCAGGGCGAGGCCTGCCCGTCGCGCGGGAAGCTCGCGATCGAGGCGACCGGGCAGCGCTCCGAGCGGGCCAAGGAGCGGGTGCGCTGGCTGATGAAGCGGCTCGAAGCCGATGGGAAGATCGCGGTCGAGCCCGCACCGCGCGGCGCGCAGCACGGCCCGGTGGTGACGATCCTGACCGGCCGACACGCCGGCAAGTCGACGAGGAGAATGGTGTGATGCAGACGATCATTGCTGACCGCCGGGCCTTTGCCCGCGCGCTCGATCTGGCGACGAGTGTGGCCGACAGGCGCTCGACAATTCCGATCTGCCAGACGGTCAACATCGTCGCCAACGGCGCGCTGCGGTTCGAGGCGACAGACCTCGACACCTTCGCGACGGTGGAAATCGGCTATATCGGCGAACCTATCGCGCCCTTCGCCTTGAAAGGACCGGAGAAGGTCGGCCGCGCGCTGCGGCAACTCGACAGCGATACGGTATCGCTCTCCGCCTTGGTCGACGTCGCGCCTGGTGGCCGCCCTGATCTTCGTGCGCCTATCGCCAGCGGCCAGTTCCGCAGCTCGATGGCGACCATGCCGTCGGACGATTTCCCGACGCAGGCTCCCATCGGGCACGAAGAGTTCGCAGTCGATCTGGGGCAGGCCGAGCTCGCCCTGATCGCCCGCGTCATCCCGGCTATCTCGACCGAGGAGACCCGCTACTACCTCAACGGGATCTGCGTCGACCGGATCGACGAATGGACCTATCGCTTCGTGGCCACCGACGGGCACCGGCTGATGATCGCCGACGTTCCGCTGCCGGGTGCGGTGGGGATAATCCCTGACCGCACGGTCATCCCCCGCCGCTTCGTCAACACCGTGATGAGGCACTTCGCCAGGACGAAGGATGCGGTGCGCCTGACCTATGGCCGGCGGCTGCTCGAGAACAAGCCGGACAAAGGTCTGGCTCCCGAACTTGGAGGTGCCCCGCTGGTGAGTGTCGCCGGCAAGGTCGGACCCGCGCGGCTCGCGCTCACCAGCAAGCTGATCGACGGCACCTATCCCGAATACACCCGGGTCATTCCTTCGACCTTCGCGCACACGATCCGCGCTTCCCGTTCCGAGTTGCTGCGGGCGATCAGGGGGCTGGTCGCGCTGGCCGATGGCAAGGTGCGCGCGCTCAAGATCGAGGCGGTCGATGGCGGTGTGCGCCTGTCCACGCGAGCAATCGACCTCGGGGACGGGTCCTTCGTCGTTCCGGCCGAGCATGGCTTCAAGCCCGAGACGATGATCGTCGGCTTCAACGGGCAGTATCTTCTGGATTGCCTGACTTCGCTGCGCGGCGAGGAGGTCCAGTTCGATCTCGATGCGAGCCACGAGCACGCGCCAGCGGCGATCCATGACCCGGCGGACACGGCGTTCCGCTGCGTCCTCATGCCGATGCGGGTGTGACGATGGGCGAGCGGGAGTTTCGGGCTTTCGCCCGGCCGCAGGGCTATGGCGACCTCGGCCTCAAGGGCGTGCTAATCGAGGTCCAGGAGCGCCCGGCGCACGGCACCCCGAAGCTCCGGGTGCTGACCCGCGCAGAGGCCGCGCAGCTGCACGCCGAGCTGGGCGCGGCGCTGCGCACCCTGATGGTCGGTCAGGCGATGGCCGATCCTGAGCGGCCGCGCGCCTATACCGGGCCCTATCCGATCCGCGGGCCTTCGCTCGCCGAGGTCGATGTCGAAGCCGAAGGGAGGGCCGCCTGATGGCGAAGACCTTCACACGGGAAGCGATGCGGCCGCCGCGCGGCACGCTCGCGGTGATGCAGTATTGCCTCCCCGGTCAGCTCGAGATCGATCCCACCTATCAGCGCTCGATCGACAATCCCGAGAGCCAGGCGCTGATCGCGGATATCGCGCTTAACTGGCATTGGGGCCGGGCGCAGGTGCTGACCGTCTCGCGGCGCGAGGGGCGGCTCTATGTGGTCGACGGGCAGCACCGGCTCGCTGCCGCGAAGCTGCGCGGCGACATCCAGCAGCTGCCCTGCCTCATCGAGGAGTTTGCCGACGTCGCCGAGGAGGCGCAGCTGTTCGGCGATCTCAACGATCGCCGGCGTCCGGTCTCGGCGATCGACAAGTTCCGCGCGGCGCTGGTCGGCGGCGATGCGGATTGCATGGCGATCGGCGCGGCGATGGAGCGGGCTGGCCTGACGCTGGCGCCGCATGGCAACCCGACCTCGTGGAAGCCCAGCCAGCTCGCCAACATCGGCGGGATCCGCGCGGCCTGGAAGACCCACGGCGCGGCGGCGACCGAACTGGCGCTGACGCTCATGGCGAACGCCTTCAAGGGCGAGGTGCTGATCTATGCCGGCACGATCTTCCCCGGCCTCGCCACGGTCTGCGCGGGCAAGCCCGAGCAGGACACGATCGACGATGCCGGGCTCACGCGCCTGATCGAGGTGCTTGGCGCGAAGACGCAGGGTCAGTGGCGCTCGGCCGCGCTCGAGGAGATGGCGGGTTCGGGCGTCGGGCGCGTGGCGGCCATGGCGCATGTCCTGCGCAGCGCGATGGCGAGCGGCAGTGTGCCTGCCGTTCCCTATCTCGGTTCGAATCCGGTGCCGTTGATCAGCGGCGGCGGCTCGGCCTTTGGCGACGGCTACGAGCAGCGCAAGGCCGGCGCCCAGTTCTGCGCGCAGTGCGAAAAGCTCGTCTCGCCCGACAAGGCGAAGCGGTGCGCCAGCGCCTGGTGCAAGCTGCGGGACCTCTCGGCCTCAAGCAGCGTTGCGGTAGGCCGGCAAGGACGCGCGGCGTGAGTGCGGGCGTTCAGGACTTCATCGCCGCGATGACGGCGGCGGGCGTGGTGCCGGTCGAGCCGATCGCGGGGAAGCTCGTCGGCGGCAAGATCGTGCGCTTTCGCTGCCAGGGCGACGGCCGCAAGCGCAATGGCTGGGCGATCTTCTTCGACGGGGAGCGTCCCGGCGGGGCCTATGGCAACCACAAGCAGAACACCGGCACGATCACCTGGTCGGCGAAGCGCGAGGGCCCGCCGCTCTCGCCGGAGGAGCGCGCCCGGCTGCGCGAGCAGATCGCGGCCGAGGAGGCGCGGCGGGCGCGCGAGCAGGCCAGCACACAGGAATACGTCGCGCGGGAGGCGCGAGCGACCTGGGCGGCGTCGTCGGCTGCCGATCCCGCGCATCCCTATGCCGCGACAAAGCGGATGAAGGTCGCCGGGCTGCGGCAATCGGGCGAGGCGCTGCTGGTGCCGATGCGCGACATCGAGGGGGTGCTCTGGAATCTGCAGCGCATCTATCCTGACGGGACGAAGCGCTTCGTGAAGGGCGGGCGGATCCTCGGCCTCATGACGGTGATCGAGCCGCGGCTCGGCTTTGCCCGCGGCGTGGTCTGCGAAGGCTATGCCACCGGCGATGCGATCGCCCAGGCGCTGGGCGCCGGTCCGGTGGTGGTCGCGTTCAACACCGCCAATCTCGGCGAGGTCGTGGCCGCCTGTGTCGATCGTCATCCGCGCGCCGACTGGGTGATCGCGGCCGACGACGATCACCTGACCGGCACCCGGATGGAGGAGCGCGGCCAGCCCTATCAGAACCCCGGCGTCGACAAGGCGCGCGAGGTGGCGGTGCTCCACGGCTGCCGGGTCGCCTATCCGCTTTCCGTGGTGGAGCGCTGGGTGGACGGTGTCGTGGCCGAGCCCGCCAACGTCGATTTCAGCGACCTTCTGCTCGCCGGCGGGGCGGTGGACATCCGCGCGGCCTTCGATGGGGCGCGCCGCCCGGCCGGGAGCGCGCAGCCGAGCCTCGCCGAGCGGATCGGGAGGGCGGCATGAGCGAATTCATCGAAGGCCAGCGGGTCGTTCTGACCAAGTATGGCCGAGACTATGCGACCGTAGCGGGCGATGGATCACGGCCGGAAACCATCATGCTCCACGTCGACGGGCGCTATCACAACCCGCAGGAACACTGGCGCGTCGATGTGGTGCCTGCCGTCGCTGCGCGTGACATGGTGATTGGGGATCTGCTCAACTTGCAGATGCTCAAGGAAGTGATCGAGGTGCCCTTCCTCGGCTCACTGTGGACGCATGGCGATAGCGGGATGCTCACGCCCTACGTCTGTGAGCGCTCGTTCGGCGACGGGCTGAGACTGCTTTGCATCTCCACGATCAACCAGCGCCCGAACTATCATGTCGTTCGCGTTCACAGCGGTTGGCACGCAAGCAACTGGCACGACGGCGAGACAGTCGGAGAGCACCTTGATGACATCCTAACGGCGATCGAAGAGGAATGTGGGTGCGCTCGCGCCTACTGCGATGAGTGCGAGGAGCAGCCCTGCGAGTGCGACGACGCCCCTGAGTATTCCGCTGACGAGGCATTCCCAGCGCTCGATGATGAATGCGGATGCTCTTGGGGCTGGTTCGACTGGCGCGACCTGATGAGTAAGATCGGGTTAGTGCCATGAGCGACGATCGGCTGCGCCTCTATGTCGAGCGGATCGAGCGCATCAGCGAGGAGATTGCGGGCCTGCAGCAGGACCGCAAGGACGTCTATGCCGAGGCGAAGGCGGTCGGTTATTGCCCGACCACCATCCGCAAGGTGATCGCGCGGCGGGCGATGGAGCCCGACGACCGGGCCGAGGCCGACATGCTGCTCGAGACCTACGAGGCGGCGCTGGGCGGGCTGGCCGGGCCGGTGCGGCCCGTCGAGCCGTCCGAGGCCGCGCGCGAGCTCGCGATCGCGATCCTTGCCGAGCAGGTCGAGGGGATCGGGGATCCGGCGCAGGCGGCCAGCCTCGCCGAGCATGTCGCGGTGATCCTCGACATTCGGGCCGAGATCGCGCTGCTGCGCGCGCAGGAGAAGGCGCGCAAGGCGCTGGCCGCCTCCGAGGGCTTCGACGCCCCCGCCCTCACCCGCGTCGTCCGCTGGATCGAGAAGTGCGCCAGGCACGGCGCCGACGCGATGCGCGCGGGCGAGGCGCTGTTCCACCTTTACCGCGGGACGATCGAGGGGCGCGGCGGGCCGCCGGCCTCAAGCAGCGGAGCGGTAGGCCGACTAGGCCTGCCTGCCCCCGTCAAGTTCGATCCCACGCAGGAGAAGGCGGGCCGCAAGAGCGCCGCCGCGACGAAGAACGCCGCCCGCAACGCCGCGTGGCTGGCCTCAGGACTGGGGGAATAAGTGGGACAGTTGCACGTCATGACGCCGCCCGATCCGCTCGAGCTCGCCTGGTATCCGACCTCGGATGCCGGGAACGCCCAGCGGCTCGCCAAGCGATCGCAGGGGCTGCTGCGCTGGGTCGATCTCGGCAATGGCATCGGCTACTGGATCGCCTATCAGGACGGGCGCTGGCGCACCGATATCGGGATGCTTCGCGCGCGCCTCGCGACCGACGACGTCGCCGCCTGTCTCCACGAGGAGGCCAAGGCGCTCTATCGCCAGATCTCCGATCAGAAGCTGCCGCAGGGGATGACCGCCGAGGTCGCCAACGAGCGGCTCACCGAGCTGCGCAAGTGGGCGCGGGATTCGGGCAATGCCAATCGCGCGCGGGGGATGCTCGACAAGGCGTGGCCGCTGCTGGCGGTGAGCGTCGACGCCTTCGACACCGAGCCCTTGGCGGTGAACGTGCGCAACGGCACCCTGCGCTTCGTCGAGGGGCCCGAGGGCTGGTCGGTGCGTCTCGACCCCCACGACCCCAACGACATGATCAGCCGCATGGCCGAGGTCGATTACGATCCCGCCGCCACCTGCCCCAAGTGGCTGAAGCGCATCGAGCGGCTGCAGCCCGAATCCGACCAGCGCGAGTTCATGCGGCGGATCTTCGGCTATGCGCTGCAGGGGCTCAGGTCGGAGCAGGTCTTCATCGTCGCCCAAGGCAAGGGCGGTGACGGCAAATCGCTGACCCATGTGATCCTGTCGGGCATCTTCGGCGATTACTACAAGCACGCGGACGTCCAGAGCTTCCTGCAGGGCGGGCGCAAGTCCGGCTCCGACCACTCGGAAGACCTCGCGCGGCTCGCCGGCGACACGCGGCTCGTCACCTGCGACGAGCCGGAGCGCGGGTCGGTCTGGAACTCCAAGATCATCAAGCAGATGACCGGCGGCGGGAAGATGACCGTGCGCGCGCTGCGCGAGGCGAGCCGCGAGATCCGGCCCGGGTGGCTGGCGATCGTCGAGTGCAACACCTTTCCGCGCGTGCCGACGTCGGACGACGGCTTCTGGCGGCGCTGCAAGGTGCTGGAATGGCCGGTGCAGCTCAGCCGCGCCGAGCAGGGCGATTTCGAGGGCCTCAAGGCCGAGATGCTGGCCGAGCGGTCCGGCATCCTCAACTGGATGATCGGCGGGGCGCTGGCGTGGCTGTCCGAGCGGACGCTGTGCGAGAGCGAGCGGGCGGTGGAGGTGCGCGAGAGCTATCGCAACAGCTCGGACCCTTTTGGCGAATGGTACCGGGCGCGCTGCGTCGTCGGTAATGCCGAGCAGCTGCGCGAGCAGATCACCCGCCTGCACGAGGATTTCGCCCGCTATTGCCGCGACGAGATCGGCATCGACGAGGACAAGATCCCGAAGATCAGGGCGTTCGGCACCCAGCTCGACGAGCGGCAGCACCGCGCGCGGAAGTCGAACGGGGTGAAGGTGCGGCTCGGCATACGGTTGAAGACCGAGGCGGAGCTCGAGACGGATGCCAAGCGGCAGTCCGCCGCGACCTCGCCGCCTGCTGCGCCGCCACCCGAGGACGGGCTCGCCAACCGGCCTTTTGCGCCACCGCCGATCGACGAGGAGCGCTGGGACGGCCTCGACGGGTGGGACGATGGCGATGCGTGATCTTCGACCCTGCCCGCTCTGCAACTCTCGCGCCGTCAATCTGGTGCGTCACCCGGGGCAAAAGCCCACCGTTGTCTGCCTCGAGCTCGACTGTGCCTGCCGGGCCTATCTGCCGGCGTGGCAGGGGCTCGTCCTCAACAGGGAGGTTTCCGGGGAGGAATTGGGGAGCCGGGGAGGATCGTCGTCCTTATCGTCGGTTTCATCATCGAGCGCGGCGAATGAAGGCGCGGGATTGATCGATGCAGGCGATTGCGGGGACGGGCAAAGCTCCCTTCCTCCCCGCATCCTCCCCGCGCCAAGGTATTGAATTTGCAAGGTTCAGGGAGGTTCAGGGAGGAAGGGAGGAATTCCCTCCAGTTGGCGGTCATGTGTGCGCGCGCATGTGTGGCTGTATCTGCATCAATCCTCCCTTCCTCCCTGAAACCATCATCGGAGCATTGAGACATGGGACAGGCGGTGTTGACCTTGGGTGCGATGGAGGAGGCGTTGGCCGAGCTGCGCGATCTTGAGTGGCGGGCGCCTTCGGGTGGGCGGTCGCTGGCGGTGTCGCCCTGGGCGAAGGATGGGCCGTGGCATCTGGCGCAGGCGACGGGCGACGACGTTGCGGCCGGGAATGTCGAGTATTCGGAGACGCTGCTCACCATTGCTGCCGGCAAGGAGCTGCTGGTGCGCAAGGTCGACAGCCTGCGGCCGAGGACGCCGCTGCGCTCGGTGGAGGTGGCGCGGCTCGAGGAGCTGCGCGGGTGGCTCGAGCTGCTCGAGGATGGGTTGGATCGCGCGATCGTGTGGGAGGCGAGCTTCCACCTGTCGCGGGGCGAGCCGAAGGACTGGCCGCGCATCAAGCGGCGCGTGGCCTATCCCTACAGCCGCCAGCGGCTCGCGCGGCGCTATCGCGAGGCGCTGGCCAAGCTGGTGTGCCGGGTCAACGGGGTGCCGGTGCGGCACTTCCGCGCGGTGCTGGCGCGCGAGGGGTGCGCTTTCGTCGATCTTCTCCCCCGTTGAAGGGCGCGGAAATGCTCGACTTGCGGAAAGTCAACGGTGGAGTTTTCCTCCCCCCTAAAGATCGCGGTTTCTCTCCCCCGTCTGCGAGGGGTATCCGGGGGATAGCCTGGACGCGAGCGTTCGGGCGGTGCGCCGGCACCGGCACCGCGTTGCCTCGAGCCCCCCTCCCTGGCGGCGCGGTGCCGGTCGAAGCGGTCTTCTCTCTCTCGGACTTGGCGCGGTTGATCCGGTGATGGCTCTCAAGCGATTGCCGGGTCGGATCGGCCGTCCTCCTGTCCGGGTGGCGGCGCTGCCGAAGAAGGCGGAGAGCTTCTACCAGTCGGCCGAGTGGCGGGCGTATCGGGCGGCGCACAAGGCCGAGACGGTGCGGCGTCAGGGCGGCGTGTGGTGCTCGGTGTGCGGGTCGCGGCACAAGCTGGTGCTGGACCATGTGGTCGAGCGGCGGGATGGTGGGGCGGACTTTCCTCCTCACGAGGGGGCTAAGTGGTACTGCGGCGGCTGCCACAACGCGAAGACGGCGCGGGCGAGGCTGGCGCGGGTCTCGGAGGCCAAGCGGTAGGGGGGTGGTCGAAAGTCTGGAGGTCGACGAGCCGGGAAACCGCCGCTCATCTCATTCGGAGATTTTTTTCATGGATCAGGAATTTTCAGGAGAGGTCGACCTGTTCGGCTGCCCTGTCCTTGTCCGTAAAGCGAGGCGCGGGCGCCCCGAGCATGTTCGGACGCCGGAAAATGCCAAGCGCGTCAGCATGTTGTTCGCGATCGGCCGGAGTGTCGAAGCAGTCGCTGCGGCAATCGGCGTCACGCAACCGACGCTGAGGAAGCATTATTTTTCAGAGGTCCAGCAGCGGCAAGCTCTGCTCGATCGGCTCGAGGCCGACCAGCTCGCCAAGCTGTTCGATCAGTCGGCAAACGGAAGCACGGCCGCGACCAAGGCGCTCCTCGACCGTTGCGACGATGCCCGCACGGCGCGCTTCGCCGCGGCGGTGGTCAAGGATCGTCGCCAGGCGGACAAGCCGGCGCAGAAGGGCAAGAAGGAGCAGCAGCGCGAAGCCGCCGGCAACGTCGGTGGGCGCTTTGCTCCGCGCGAGGCCCCGTCGCTGCTGATCCAGTGAGGCGCGCCTCGTGAAGTGGTCGACCGCTTGCCCCGACTGGCGCGAGCGGATCGTCGCCGGGGATAGCCTGGTGCCGCTGGCGCCGCTGTTCCCGGACAAGGCCAACGACGCGCTCGGCGTGTTCTGCAGCTTGCAGGTCACCGACCTCGCGAAGAAGAAGGACGACACCTGGCCGACGCTCGGTGAGGTGGTCGACCAGCGTGTCATCGACTTGGTCGCGGCGATTTTCGGGGCCGAGGATCCGAAGACGGGGCGGCGGCTCATCCGCCGCTTCATGCTGCTGATCAGCAAGAAGAACGGCAAGTCGACGATCGCGGCGGGCGTCATGCTCACCGCGTTGATCATCAACTGGCGGCACAATGCCGAGCTGATGATCCTCGCGCCGACGATCGAGATCGCGGGCAACAGCTTCGCCCCGGCGTGCGGCATGGTCCGCGCGGATCCGGAGCTGAGCAAGTTGCTCCACATCATCGAGAACCGGCGCACCATCAAGCACCGGGTCACCGGGGCCGAGCTCAAGATCATCGCCGCGGACAGCGACACGGCCTCGGGCAAGAAGGCCGGCATGGTGCTGGTCGAGGAGCTCTGGCTGTTCGGCAAGAAGCCGAAATCTGCCGCGATGCTGCGCGAGGCGCTGGGCGGGCTGGCGGCCCGCCCCGAGGGTTTCGTGCTCTACGTCACGACGCATTCGGACGAGCCGCCCGCGGGCGTGTTCAAAACGGAACTCGCCTATTTCCGCGACGTGCGGGAC
Source organism: Erythrobacter sp. NE805 (assembly GCF_046452355.1). Taxonomy (NCBI): domain Bacteria; kingdom Pseudomonadati; phylum Pseudomonadota; class Alphaproteobacteria; order Sphingomonadales; family Erythrobacteraceae; genus Erythrobacter; species Erythrobacter sp. NE805. The sequence goes on from NZ_JBKFDI010000003.1 coordinate 124,674, forward strand.
GGGGTGATCGACGATCCCGAGACCCTCGGGGTGCTCTACGAGTGGCCAGAGGAGATGCTGGAGGACAAGGCGTACCTCGACCCGGCGAATTTCGGGGTGACCAATCCCCACCTGGGGCGGTCGGTCACGCGCGAATATCTCGAGGCCGAGCTTGCCAAGGAGCAGCGCGGCGACGGCGAGGGATTGCAGATCTTCCTCGCGAAGAACCTCAACGTCGAGATCGGCCTGAGGCTGCGCCGCGATCGGTGGATGGCAGCGGACTACTGGGAAGATGCGACCGAGCCCGGGTTGACGCTCGAGCAGCTGATCGACCGCTCGGAAGTGATCGTTGCCGGCATCGACGGCGGCGGTGCGGACGACCTGTTCGGCCTGGCGGTTGCCGGGCGCGAGCGGGACACCGGGATCTGGCTGGCCTGGGCGCATGCCTTCGCCCGCCGGGTGGTGCTTGATCGGCGCAAGGACATCGCCTCGCTGCTGGAAGGGTTTGCCGCCGACGGTGACCTGACCTTCACCGACACCGGGCAGGAGATCGTGGACCTGGTCGCGCGCCGGGCGGTGGCCTTGCGAGAGACGGGCAAGATGCCCGAGGTCGGCGCGGTCGGTCTCGACAGCTGGGGCATGGGGACGCTGGTCGATGCGCTCGTCGCGTCGGGCTTCGAGACCTATGACGAGGTGACCCGCAAGGGCGGTTCGATCGCCTCGGTGCGGCAGGGTGTCGGCCTGACCGGCACGATCAAGACGATAGAGTTCAAGCTGGTCGATGGGATGCTGCGCCACGGGGGCAGCCGCCTGATGGCCTGGTGTGTGTCCAATGCGAAGGCCGAGCTGCGCGGCAGCAACCTCTACATCGCCAAGGAGCGCGCGGGCGTGGCGAAGATCGACCCGCTGATCGCGCTGCTCAACGCGGTGCAGATGCTCGAGCTCGGCCCGGTGGCGGCAACTGCGAAGAAGGCGGGAGTGATCTTCCTATGAAGTTCCTCGACTTCTTCTGGCCGCAAGCCCCCGAGGCGCGGACCGACAAGCTGCCGGCCGGTTCGGTGATCCGCACCGGAGGCGGGAACTTCATCACGGTCGGGGGCTCGGCGGGCACCGGACTGCCGGTGGTCAACGAGAGCACGGCGGCCAGCATCAGCGCGGTCAACGCCTGCGTCAAGCTGCTCGCCGGGGCGGTCTCGGCGCTGCCGATGAACCTCTACCAGATGAACTTCCAGAACGGCGCGAAGTCGCAGCTCTGGAACGAGGACCTCTGGTGGGTGCTCAACGAGCAGTGGCATCCGCAATGGTCGGCCGCCGCCGGGTGGGATCACCTGATGCGCAGCCGTCTCTACCACGGCGATGCCTATGCCACGATCGAGCGCAACGCCGCAGGCGCGGTGCTCGGCCTGGTGCCGGTCGCGAAGTCGCGGGTGGTCACCTACCTGATGGAGAGCGGCCGTCTGATCTACGGCGTGCTGCCGCATGCGCGATCGACCGAGGCGAAGGTCTGGTACTACGACCAGGACGACATGATCCATGTCGCCGGGGACGGGTTCGACGGGGTGACGAGCCCCAGTGTGCTGCAGTTCGAGCTCCGCGGCTCGGCCGGGACGGCGCTGGCAGCGCAGGATGCGAGCGGGCGGTTCTTCGCCAACGGGATGATGCCGAGCATCACGCTCGAGTTCCCGAGCGAGCCGCCAGCGGCCGAGGTCGAGGAGCTGCGCGCCAAGGTCAACCAGAACTACGGCGGCGTGCAGAACGTCGGCAAGCCGATGCTTCTGTTCGGCGGCGCCAAGGCCAACGCGCTGTCGGTCTCGCCCGACGACGCGCAGCTGCTGGATTCGCGCAAGTTCCAGGTCGAGGAGATCGCCCGGATCTACGGCGTCCCGCCGTGGATGATCGGGCACAACGAAAAGACCACCAGTTGGGGGAGCGGGGTGGAGGCGATGGGGTCGGGCTTCGTCCGCTACACCCTGCGTCGCCACCTCCACGCGATCACCAACGAGTTCAACCGCAAGCTTTTCCGCCGCGGCAACAAGTTCTGCCAGTTCGACACGAGCGAGCTCGAGCAGCCCTCGTTCAAGGAGTTCACCGACGCGCTGCGCACCGGCGTTGGCCGGGCCGGCGAGCGGCCGATCTTCACCCAGAACGAGGCGCGCGCGCGCTTCAACCTGCCACCGGTCGATGGCGGCGATTCCGTCGAGCCGGTGGCGCGAGCCGCCGTTGCGCCGTCGGGCGACACGCCGCCCGCCGATCCCACCGAACCGGCAACCTGAAAGGACCCGCGATGAACAAGCTGCAAGCACTCTACCGCGCCAACCGCGGTAGGGGCAAAGGCCTGCGTGTCGAGGCGACCGACGACGACGAGCCGCGGATGATGATCTACGACATCATCGTCAGCAGCGACGCCGACGCCGAGTGGTGGGGCGGTGCCAGCGCCGAGAGCTTCGTCCGGGCGCTGCAGACGATGTCGGCACCGAGGGTTCATGTTCACATAAACTCGCCCGGTGGCGATGCGTTCGCCGGTATCGCCATGGCCCAGGCGATCCGCGCCTACCCCGGTGAGGTGGTGGTGCATGTCGACGGCCTGGCGGCCAGTGCCGCGGGCTTCCTGGTCGCTTCCGCGCCCCGTGCGATCATGGCGCTGGGCGCGATGATCATGGTGCACAAGTCCTGGACTTGGGCGGTGGGCAACAGCAACGACCTGATCGCGCAAGCCGCCGTGCTCGAGAAGCTCGACAGCCAGCAGGTCGAGCTCTTCAAGACGAAGAACGAGGATTACGACTGGGAGGCGGCGCTCGCCGCCGAGACCTGGTTCACCGCAACCGAGGCGATCGCCCTCGGGCTCGCCACCGAGCACGCCGCGCAGGAGCCCGGACAGCCGGCTGCCAAAGCGCATGCCTTCGATCTTTCGGTGTTCGGGCGCGCGCCCTCTGTTCCCGAAACGACGTCTTCGCCACTCGAGGTCGAGGCGGCCAATGACCCGGATCAAGTCGCGCGACGCAGCCGCATCGCCCGCATGCACAAGTACAGAAATCCCTAGCGCGCTGCGCGAGGACAAGCGGCCCGGCGCATCCGGGATCATCCATGAAGGAGTAAATGGCCATGAGTATCCAGGCCCTCCGTGAACAGCGCGCGGAAAAGGTGAAGGCGCTGCAGGCTGCGGTCGAGAAGCCGGAGGAATTCGCGGCCCTCGAAGCTGACATCAAGGCGCTCGACGAGAGCATCGAACGCCACCAGAAGGCGATCGAAGCCGCTGCTCGGCTGCAGGAGCCCGCCACTCCGGCGGCTCCCTCCACCCCTGCCACTCCGGCCGCCAAGGCGCCTGCCCAAGTCGCCGAGAAGGGCCTGCGTTTCGGTGCCGCGATGCGCGCCGTCGCGGCAGCCGGCGGGGACCGCCAGCGTGCGGTCGCGATCGCCGAAAGCTGGGGCCACTCCGGCTTGTTCGCCCAGCAGTCGGGCCTCACCGGCCCCGCCGGCGGCTTCCTCATCCCCGAGGACGTCTCGGGAGAGCTGATAGAACTGCTCCGTCCTGCCAGCGTCGTGCTGTCGCTCGGTCCGGTTATCTTGCCGCTCCCCAACGGCAACCTCACCATGAACCGGATCAACGTCGGCACCACCGCCAGCTACGTCGGCGAGCTGCAGAACATCGTCGCGACCGGCGTGCAGTTCGGCCAGACCAAGCTGTCGGCCAAGAAGCTGGCGGCGCTGGTGCCGATCTCGAACGACCTCCTCGCCTCGGCAAGCACCCAGGCCGATGCGGTGGTGCGGGACGACCTCGTGATGTCGATGGCGACCCGCATGGACCTCGCCTTCATCCGCGGTTCGGGGACGCAGTTCTCGCCGCTGGGGATGCGCAACATCCTGACCGGCACGAGCTTCGCCACGAGCAACGTCATCGCGGCCAACGGCACGGTGAACCTCGCCAACGTCACAAACGACCTCGGCAAGCTCGAGCTCGCGCTGCTCAATGCCAACATCGCGATGACCCGCCCGGGCTGGATCATGTCGCCGCGCACCATGATGTTCCTCTGGAACCTGCGCGACGGGAACGGCAATTATGCCTTCCCCGAAATGCAGAACGGGCAGCTGCGCAACAAGCCGTACCGCGTCACCACCCAGATTCCGGAGAACCTGGGCGGCGGCACCAACGAGAGCGAACTCTACCTTGCCGACTTTGCAAACGTCCTCGTCGGCGAGCAGTCGGGTGTCGAGCTCGCGATCAGCACCGAGGCGGCCTACGTCGACGCGAGCGGCAACCAGCAGGCGGCCTTCAGCCGTGACGAGACGGTGGTGCGCGCCATCGCCAAGCACGACTTCGGCCTGCGCCACCTTGCGACGCTCGCGATCCTCACCGGCGTCACCTGGGGCGCCTCCTGAGGATGACGGGGCGGGTCGCTGATCCGCCCCTTCTTCCCGCTCTCTTCATGGAAAGGACAATCCCATGAGCACCGTTGAGAACAAGAACATCGGCAGCAGTATCTCCGTCGTGCGCGCTGCCGCGAACACCGCCGTCACCGCCGGCGGCGGCGGCGACAACACCGCCGTTACCGGCGTGATCATCGACCGCGCCGCGCTGGGCTGGCCGTCCTCGGGTGTGGTGGCGGTGCCTTTCACCGCCACCCTCGCCGCGGCCGCAACCCTGTCGCTCGCTATCACCGTGCAGGACGGCGATGCCGCCAACCTCTCGGACGCGGCGACCTTCGCGACCCGCGCCAACGCCGTGGTTGCGACTGGGCCGGGCGGCGGCGGCACCGTCACCGGCACGATCGAGCTCGACGTGAACTTCGAGGGTGCCAAGCGCTACGTCCGCGCCAACTTCACCCCGGACCTTTCGGCTGCCAACACCGACACCGCGGCACTCTCCGCGGTGATCGCGTTTGGCGGGGCGCGGAGGCTGCCGCAATGAGCGTCGCGGTGACCTTCCTTAAGCCCTACTCGCTCTACAACGCCGGCGAGACCGCCGGGTTCGGAGAGGAGCAGGCCGAGGCGCTGATCGCGGCGGGTGTCGCGGTCGAGGCGGACGACGCCAACAAGGCCGAGAAGGCCGCTGCCAAGGCGCTCGCCAAGCAGCAGGCTGCGGAAGCCAAGGCGCAGGCTGAAGCCGCCGCCAAGGCCGAAGCCGAGAAGGCCGCTGCCGAAGCCGGCAAGGCCTGACAGTGACGCTGGCCGGGATGTCGATCCCGGCCCGCGTCCCTTCCCGATCATCATCAACGCGAGGGCGAGATGCAGTTTGAACTGGCACCCTTCGCCCTCCCGAACGGCTATGCCGAAAGCATCCTGCCGCTCGCCGACCTCAAGGAGCACCTCGGGGTGCTCGAGGATGACCAGAACGCGCTGATCGGTCTCTACCGCGACGCCGCAATCGATATGGTCGAGCGCTATTGCGGCGTCCGGCTCGGTGCGCTCACCGGGCTCGTGTGGCGCGGGGAGGAACTGCCCTCGCCGCTCGCCCTGGGCGTCTGGCCGGTTACCGCGATCACCGCGATCAGTTGGCTGGACGAGAGCGGGAACAGCGTCACCGGGACGGCCGCCGACTGGCGGATCGTGCGGCGTGACATCATCGCCCTGAAGCCGGGTAGGATCCTGCCGACCAATGTCGGCGGAGGGGTCGAGGTTACCTTCAACGCCGGGCTCACCGACGCGCAGCGCCCCGAAGCACTGGTCCAGGCGGCAAGGCTGTTCGCCGGGCACCTGTTCGTCAACCGCGAGGCGGTGGTCGGCGGCACGATCGCCGGCGAGGTTCCGCTCGGCTTCCGCCAGCTGTGCGGCGCCTACCGGGTGCCGGTGATCTGATGCCCCGCATCGCTGCCGGTAAGCGCGACCGGATCGTCACCTTCTACCCGCGCGAACGGGGCGAAGGCTCGCTCGGGACCGAGATCATGGTCGACGGCGACCCGATCCGTGCCTGGGCGAATGTCCGTTTCGGCTCCGGGCAGGACCGGCGCGAGATGGCGCAGGCCGGGTCGAGCCAGACCGCCACATTCCGGGTGCTCTCGACCGCAACCTTGCGGGCCGCGACCGAGCGCTGGGAGATCGAGTTTCTGGGCGCGCGCTGGGGGATCCAGTCGATCGCGCCGATCGGCGAGGCCGCCGACATCGAATTTACCGCCACCCGCCGGGGCTCGTGAGCCGGCGCTGACAGGAGCACATCATGGCTGACCTCTCGATCACCGCGACCGCCGTCGTCCCCGGCGAAGCGGCCGACCTCCAGACCTACATCGCGGGCGCGACCATCGCCGCCGGCAAGTCGGTCTATCTCGACACCGACGGCACCGTGAAGCTCGCCGTCGCCAACGGCACCGCGACCTCGCGCCGTCCGCTCGGCATCGCCGTCAACGGCGCGTCGGCCGGGCAGCCGGTCGAGGTCCAGCGCGGCGGGCGGCTGACCGTCAATGCCGTGCTGACCAAGGGCGTCGCCTACTACCAGTCGCGCACCGCCGGGGGCATCGCGCCCTTCGCCGATCTCGTGACCGGGGACTTCCCGACGCTGCTCGGCATCGCGCAGTCGACCACCGTCCTCGACGTGGTGGTTCGCGAGGCCGGCTCGGCGATCTGACCATGACCAAGGTGCGCGTGAAGTTCGAGGGCGGGAAAGAGCTGGAGAAGGCTCTTGGCCAGCTGTCTTCGCAAGTCACCCGCAAGAACGTCGCGCGTCGCGCACTGAAGGCGGCTGCCGAGCCGATCCGGGATGCGGCCAAGGCCAAGGTGCCTGTCGACACCGGGCGCCTGCGCGAGGCCATTGGCGTGCGCAACAAACGGCGGTCGACCGCTTTCCGCGAGCTGGCCTATCTGTCGTTCCGAACCTTTGGCGACATCCGGATGGCCAAGGGGTTTAGTGACAAGTCGGTCGAGGTGGAGGTGGCGGTCTACGGGTCGCCGTCGCGGAACAAGAGAACGGGCAAGCGTACTGGCCTTCTGGTTTATGCCGAAGTCCAGGAGCGAGGCAACGAGGTGATGCCGGCGCAGCCCTTCATGCGCCCGGCTTGGGATTCGCAAGGGGGAATGACGGCACTCAACCGTATCCTCGCAGCGCTTCGCATCGAGATCGACAAGGCTGTTGCCCGCGCCGCCCGTCGCGCCCTGAGGCCGAAGAAGTGAGCACCTGGCGGCAGGACCTTCTCGCGCGCTTGCGCGAGACCGAGGCGCTCGCCGCGGTGTTCGGCACCCGGATCGCGTGGTTCGAAGCGTCGCGCAGCTGGGAGGCCTTCCCGCGGCTCGTGCTCCAGGAGATCAGCCCGGGGCGCGAGTACACCCATGACGGCCCGGACGGGCTCGATGGCCCGCGCGTCCAGTTCGACATCTACGCCGAGACCGATGCCGGCCTGCTCGCGGGCGAGACGGCGTTGATCGCGGCGATGGAGACCACCGCCGACAAGGGCGGCACCCGCTTCGGCATGGGCTTCCTCGAGGCCCGCTCCTCGCCCGAACCCGGCGACCTCGCCAACGACCGCCGCATCCTGCGGCTCAGCCTCGACTTCACCTTCTACCACGAAGCTCTCTGACGAAAGGATCAGGACATGACCGCTGCCGCCAAGACCACCTTCGGCACCGTCCTCAGGCTCGCCGTGTCCGGCGGTTCGCTGGCGACGGTGGCCGAGCTCACCAGCATCACCCCGCCCGCCTTCACGCGCGCGTCGGTCGATGCCACCAGCCACGACAGCGCCAGCGGGGCGATGGAGTACATCCCCGACGGAGTGTTCGACGTCGGCGAGATTCCGATCGAGGGGCACCTCATCCTCGGCTCGACCAACGACAACTTCTTCACCACCGCGATCAACTCGGCGCAGGTGCTCGATTGCGAGATCATCGGCAAGGCGGCTAGCGGCACCCGCAAGTGGGCGGGCAAGGCGATCGTCACCGCCTATGAACCGGGCGCGATGCCGCTCCAGGGCAAGCAGACCTTTTCGGCGACCCTCAAGGGCACCGGCCCCTGGACGCAGTCGTAAGCATGGCCCGGGTCCGCACCGTCACCGACACGCTGGAATTCGAGGGCGAGCGCTACACGCTCGTCTTCGACTTCGAGGTGATCGCCGATTTCGAGGAAGGCCTCGGCGTGTCGATCGGCGATGTCCTCAACCCGCCGGGCGGCGGCTCGCCGATGGTGTCGCGTCTCGCCAGGCTGATGCTCGCCGCGATCCGGCGGCATCACCCCGACGCCGACCTCAACCTCGCCGGCGCGATGATGACCGATCCGGCCATCGCCGCGCAGTTCTACGGCGCGGTCACCAGCTCCATGCCGCAGGCCGGCGACGTCGAAGGGGAGGCCGGCTCGGCAGCCACGGCAAACCCTCCGAACCGGCGGGCCCGCCGGGCCGCGGCCTCCGCTGGCAAGACTGGCTCGTCGCCGCGACCGAAGCGGGGCTGAGCCTCGACACCTTCTGGCGCGCGACCCCGCGCGTCGTGAACCTCGCGGTCGAAGGCTATCGCCGCCGCCGCGCCTGGGCCGCGTTCCACGCCGGCTATGGCGTCCACACCAAGGATGCCGAGATCGGGCACCTGCTCGGCCGTCAGGCCGAGAAGGCGCCGATGTCGGTCGAGCAGATGATGGCGAACCTCGACGCTCGCCTGACCGCCCATAACGCCCGCACCCGGGGCGAGACCTAGGAGCTTTCCCTCATGGCCAACTCGGTGATCGGCGCCCTCCGGGTGATGCTCGGCATGGATACCGCCGAGTTCGAGCAGGGCGCGACCCGGGCGCAGCGCGCGACCGCGCGTTTCGAGAAGGACATGACGAAGCTGGGGGGCAACCTCCAGAAGATCGGCGCGGGGATGACCCTCGCGCTCACCGCCCCGCTGACGGCGTTCGGCGTGTCGAGCTTCAAGGCGGCGTCCGACGCCGCCGAGCTCCAGTCCGCCTTCAACCAGACCTTCGGCGCCCTCGCCGGCGCGATGAACGACTGGGCGGTGAAGACCGGCGATGCGATGGGCCGCTCGACCCAGTCGATGCAGCAGCTCGCCAACACCTTCGGCATCTTCTTCAACCAGGCCGCGCCCACCCGGGAAGAGGCGGCGAAGATGAGCCAGACCTTCGCCGTCCTGGCGCAGGACCTCTCCTCCTTCTACAACGTCACCGAGAGCGAGGCGCTCGCCAAGCTGCGCTCGGGCCTGTCGGGCGAAAGCGAGCCGCTGCGCGACTTCGGGGTGTTCCTGTCCGAGGCGGCGGTCCAGTCCAAGGCGCTCGAGATGGGGCTGACGGGGATCAACGATCCCCTCACCGAGCAAGAGAAGGTCTTGGCCCGCTACGTCATCATCCTTGAGCAGACCAAAAAGGCGCAAGGCGATGTTGAGCGGACCTCGGGCGGCACCGCCAACCAGATCCGCGCCGCGCAGGCTGCGTTCGCAGAATTGCAGGTGGTGGTCGGCACCAAGCTGCTGCCGGTGATCACCCCGCTGATCGAGAAGCTGGCGGCGATGCTCGAATGGTTCACGACGCTGCCCGAGCCGGTCCAGACCTTCGCCCTGGCCGCCGCCGGGATCGGCGCCGCTCTCGGCCCTGCGATCACGGCGCTCGGCACCATCATCACGATCGCCCCCAAGCTCGTCACCGCCTTTAAGGCGATTGAAGTGGCGGCTTGGTGGCTGGCAGCCAATCCCGCGATCCTCGGCTTCGCTGTCGTAATCGGCGGGATCGTGGCGGCTTGGTATTACTGGGACGAGATCCCCGGAATCGTGAGGCGCGTGTACGAGGGCGTGAAGCGCTGGTTGGTCGAGAAGCTCGCCGGCGTCCTCGTCTGGCTGCGCGACAAGATCCTCGCCGTCACCGGCTTCTTCAAGGACATGTATGTCGCCGTCGTCGGCAATTCCTACGTGCCCGACATGGTGACCGAGATCGGCACCGAGTTTGCGCGGCTGCAGCAGCTGATGGTCGACCCGGCGGAGAAGGCCGCCAAGGGCACCAAGGAGGCCATGCGCAACATGGCGACCGAAGTCTCCGGGCTGCTCGACCGGCTGTTCCCCCAGATCGCCGAGACCCGCCGCCAGATGGAGGAGCTCGCGCTGCTCGACAAGGCGCAGGCCTCGGGCCTGATCTCCGACGACCTGCGCCGCCAGGCGCGGCTCAAGGTGCTGGTCGGCGACGGCAAGGCGCCGGTCTCCGAGGGCCTGCTCGGCACCGAGCCGCTCGAGGAGGCGCGCAAGGTCGCCGACTATGCCGAACGGGTCGGTTCGGAGATGAAGCGCCTCGGCGATCGCACCCAGGTGCAGACGGTGCGGATCGCGCAGACCTTCCAGGACATGGTCGACAAGAGCCTGAGCGCGCTGCGCCAGCTCGCCGGCGGGATCAAGAGCGGCAACTTCTTCGACATCCTCGAGGGGGTGATCGGGCTCGGCATGCAGCTGGGGCAGGCCGGCGTTTTCGGGCGCGGGTTCCAGTCGCGGCTGCAGCAGACCCCTGGCTTCGCCACCGGCGGCACCATGCGGCTCGGCGGGATGGCCGGGGTTGATCGCAACGTGCTGTCTCTGAACGGCTCGCCGATCGCGCGCGTCACCGCGGGCGAGACGATGCAGATCCGGCCGGCGAACGACCGCGGCGCGGGCACGACCATCGTCCAGAACTACTACACCCTCCCCTCCGACGAGTTCTGGAACCGCGTCGACACCCGTGCCGCGACGATCGCGCAGCCCGTCGCCCGCGCCGAGGTCGGCAACGCGATGATGCGCTCGCGCGCCGCGCAGGGTCGGAGCCTCGCCTGATGCCGGTGACAGCTCTTCCCGACAACCCCGGCTCGGCCCGCATCGGGTGGTCCCTGATCGACTTCGGCGGCAACCAGGGCGGCGTGCTCGGCGGTGCGACCCAGCGCGTCAACCGCCTGGGCTCGCGCTGGCGCTGCGAGGTCACCCTCCCCCCGATGACCCCGGCGCTCGCTCGCGAATGGGCGGCCGCGCTGGCCAGCGGGCGGCGCAACGGCGTGTCCTGGAAGGTCCGCGAGCCGGGCACGCCGGCGGGCTTCCCGGGAGCGGTGTTGGTCAATGGCGGCGGCCAGGCAGGATTCGCGCTCGCGGTCGACGGCGCGACGCCGGGGCATGTCGTCCGGCAGGGAAAGTGGCTCTCCATCCAGACCGGCGGGCGCCGCTACCTCCACCAGGCGGCATCGACCGTGACGCTCGACGGATCGGGGGCGGGGACGCTGGCGATCGAGCCGGCCCTGCGCGCCATCCCGGCCGACAACAGCCCGGTCGGCATCGCCGTGCCGATCATCGAAGGCCTGCTCGCCGACGTGCCGAACTGGGTGCTCGACGAGACGCGCCTGGTGCGCGGCCTGACCTTCGCGATCGAGGAAGCCGCCTGATGGCCGTCTCCGATCTCGTCATCACGCTCGCGGCCGTGCTCGAGTGGCAGGCGCCCGGCGGCGATGTGCGGCTCGCCGATGGCGGCGTGGTCAGGTTCAACCCCGGCACCGGGACCGTCACCTTCACCGCCGAGGACGCGCGCTTCGGCACGCTCGCCGGGCTCGACGTCTTCGAGACCGGGATCGGCGACATGGTCGAGGGCGGCACGATCGCCTTCGTCCCGCCCGCCGACGCTGCGACCGGCGACTGGTGGCGCGCCGATCTCGAGAACACCCGGCTGCGCCTCTGGCTGGGCGAGATCGACCCGGCCGACGGTGTCACCCTGACCAATGCCGAGCCGGTCGCGGACTGGCTGGTCGACACGCCCTCGCGCGAGCAGGCGGCGGGGCAGGACGTGCTCTCGCTCGCCTTCATGACCCGGCAGGAGAAGCTCTTCGAGACGAGCCAGGGCAACGTCTGTTCGGACACCTTCCATCAGTCGATCTGGCCCGGCGAGCGCGGCTTCGAGAACTGCACCGACGCCCAGCAATTCTTCGCCTGGGGCGCCGAGGCACCGCCCTCGAGCAGCGTCGGCGGTGGAGGGTCCAGCGGCGGCGGGTGGGGCGGCGGTGGCTGGCTCACCCTGGGCCAGCAGGTCCAATGAGGGAAACGCGCGCATGACGCTCGCCATCCGCCAGGCCGCGACCGAGAAGACGCTGGAGCGGTTCCGCAACCGGCCCTTCTCGTGGGCCGGGGCGAACTGTGTCCGGCTCGCGCGGACGCAGGCGGTCAACATGGGGCACAGGCTGCCGCCGATCCCGCGCTTCGCCTCGGCGCTGGGGGCGAAGCGGGCGCTCACAGCGCGCGGGGCGGCGAGCGTCGCCGAGCTGCTCGACCAGCACTTCGCCCGGCTGCCGGGTCCCGCCTATGCCTGGCTCGGCGACCTGATCGCGCTGCCCGGAGACCCGGCCCTCGGTCTGGACGCGGTCGGCATCGCCGACGGGCAGGGTAACGTCTGGTGCTGGCATGACGGCTACGGTCTTCACGAGATGTGCGCGGTGCTGACCGTCAACGCGGACGCGCTCGGGGCCTGGCGGCTATGAGCGGGGTGTTCCGGGTCATCGGCCAGATCGCCGCCGTCGCGGCGATCATCCCCGGCCCGCACCAGGCGATCGCGGCCGCCGTGGCCGCCGTTTCGAGCACGCTGGCGCAGGTCACCGCCAAGGGCCCGCGCTCGCAGGGCTCGGTGGTCTCCTACCTGACCGGCGCCAACCAGAAGCTGCCCTACCTCATCGGCGAGGCCTATACCGAGGGGGTCGAGATCTACCGCGTCGGCTACGGGGGCGAGATCAACGACGTCAAGAACCCCTATGCCTTCCTCCCGCGCGTGCTGTCGTGCTGCGGGCCGATCGAGGACATCGGGCCGAGCTATCTCAACTTCACCGCCGAGAGCTTCTCGGGGTCGGTCGGCTCGGTGCGCGCGGCGACCGGCTATTACGCCGACTATCTGTGGATCGACGAGCAGCTCGGGCAGCGGCCCGAAAGTGACCAGCTCAAGACGCCGAGCGGGTGGGGCATCCCGCCCAACTGGTCGACGGCGCACAAGCAGTCGGGCTTCGCCGCGGTCGGGTGGAGCCTCAAGTGGTCGAAGAAGGCCAAGCGCTTCCCCGGCGGGCAGATGCCGCCGCTCGGCAAGATCGCCAAGGGGGTGAAGGTCTACGATCCGCGGGCGGATTCGACCTTTCCCGGCGGCTCCGGCCCCCAGCGGATCACCGACGAGAGCACCTGGGCCTATAGCCGCAACCCGGCGCTGCACGCGATCACCTATGCCTATGGGCGGCTGATGAACGGCAAGCCGATCTTCGGCGTGCGGCTGTTCGATCCGGCCGCGATCAACCTCGCGCAGGCCGTCGCCTGGGCCAACGTCTGCGACGCGAACGGGTGGACCGCCAACGGCACGATCTTCGAGCCGGGCGACAAGTGGAACAACCTCAAGCGCATCTGCGAGGCGGGCGGTGCGCAGCCGGTGCCGGGTGCGGTGCTCGGCTTCGACTGGCAGGCGCCCCGCACCAGCCTCTACACCGTCGGCAAGGACGACCTCGCCGGGCCGGTCCGCGCCAGCCTCGGCAAGGGGTGGAAGAACCGCCACAACGTGATCGTCCCGCGCTACCGCTCGCCCGATCACCAGTGGGGTTACGTCCAGGCCACGCGGGTCAAGAACGACACCTGGATCGCCGCCGATGGCGAGGAGAAGGTCGACGAGCGGCAGTGGGACCTCGTCACCGACAAGGACCAGGTGACCGAGCTCGCGATCTACGACCTCTGGCAGCGCCGCGAGGCTGGGCCCTTCGTGATCGTGTGCAAGCCGCACATGCGCGTCTTCCGCCCCGGCAACTGCGTCACACTCGAGGACGAGCTCGGCGCGCATCCCGACGGCGCGGTCAAGGTGGTAATCCGCCGCCGCGCGGTCGATCCGGTCGCGGGCACGGTGACCTTCACCTGCGAGGCCGAGACCGATGCCAAGCACACCGCCGCGCTCGGCACGACCGGCACCGGGCCGCCGCCGATCGCCTGGCCGACACAGGACGAGATCGACGACACCTTCGCGGTCAACACCAGCGCGGCGAACGTCGTCTATGGCGACGGGCTCACCAGCGTCGAGGAGCTGAAGCCGCTCGAGCCGGGGGCCGACGTCACCGTCACCGCCCAGCGCGCGATCGTGCCGGAGTACCCCTCGATCGAAGTCAAGGAAGGCGACCCCGGCAACAGCGGCACCCGCACCGTGACCCATGAGGCACGGCGCGGAACCACCACGCTGACCGGCGGGACCTGGACGCTCGAGGCGATCGACCTCGGGGCCGGCTCGGCCTCGATCGATGCTAGCACCGGCACGGTCACCCTCAGCGGGATCGTCGAGACCGGCGCCTATGCCGTGCGCTACGAGCACACCGACGGCGCGCCGACCGACCTCGCAGTCAACGTGAGCTTCCTCGAGACCCCGCCGACGGCGGTGCAGCAGGCCAAGGCAGGAAGCGCGACCAGCACCAGCGGGACCGCCAACAACAACCTCTGGCAGGACATCCTGGTGCTCTCGATCCCGGGCGCGCCGGCCGGGAGGGTGACCTTCGGCGACTATGGCCTGCGCCCGCTATCGTTCCTCAACGTTGTCGCCGCGACCGGCACGGCCGACTTCGAGGCGCGGCTGACGCTCGACGGGGTGACGCTGACCTCGGTGCTCAGCCAGTCGGTGGTGGTCGGCGGGGTTCTCCAGTTCGCCCAGTGGGACGAGCTCTTCGCCGGGGCCTACGACGTGACCGCCGGGACGCGCGAGTTCCGCATCCAGATGCGCCGCACCAGCGGCACCGGCACGATCACCACGACCAGCACCGCCCTCGAGGCGCAGATCCTGCAGACCTGACGATGACGCTCGAGGAAGCCCTTGCCGCCGTCGCCGCCGGCGAGGCGCAGCGCATCTGCGCCGTCGGCCAGTGGGTGGTGTGGCGCCAGGGCGAGCTCGTGATGAGCCGCGACCTTACGGCCGAGCCCTGACAACCGGAGACGACGATGCAGACCAGGTACATCGAATGGCTCGCCGCCGAGCGCGCGGCCGGGCGTGGAGGCATGATCTTAGTGGAGCCGTCGATCGTGCGCGGGCAGCCGTTCGAGCTGGCCTTCAGCTTCCCCGGCGACCTGACCGGCACGACTTTCAGCGCGACGCTCTCGCAGGCTCCCGGAAGCGTGCCGTTTGCAACCTTCGAGGCATCGCTCGGCGCCTACGATCCGGCCACGGACAAGACGCTGCTCACCCTCGGCTTGCCTGCCACGGCTCTCGACGGAGAGCTTCCCGCCGACAGCGATCACAACGGTGTCGGCGAAGTCATCTTCGAGCTCGACGCCGCGGCAGCGGGAGAAGCGTCGCCGGGCCGACTGATCGGCCTCGTCATCCAATTCACGGAGTAATCGTTCAATGAGCAACGACAAGCTCAAGGTCGGCGGCAAGGTTGTCGACGTCCTCGCCCCGGCCAGCAAGGCACAGCAATGGGCCGAGGGCACGTTGCCGGGGGGTCCGGGGACCAAGAGCGCCAAGGAGCACGCCGAGGACGCGGCTGCAAGCGCCGTGACAGCCAGCCAGGCGGCGGGATCGGTGACGGCAGTCGTCGCGGCGCGTGACGAGGCACTGACACAAATCGCCACCTCCCGCACCAACGCACTTGCCGATCTGAGCGGTGCAGGCACGACCCAGACCACTGCCGTCAACTCTGCGGGCACCACACAGGTCGCGGCGGTCAACAGCGCGGGCAACTCGGCCCTGTCGGCCATTTCGGGGGCGCGGTCGGGCGCTCTTGCGGACCTCGAAACCGCGCGCGTCGCGGCGGTCGGCGATGTCACTACGGCGGGCACCTCGCAGGTCGCTGCCGTGAACAGTGCCGGGACGGCGCAGGTCGCTGCCGTGAATACGGCCAACACCAACGCGGTCGCCGCGATCAACCAGGCCGGGGCCGCTCAGCTCGCATCCGTCACGGCAGCGGGTGCCGCCTCCGTCCCCACCCTCACCGACAACAGCCTGACGCTCCGGCATCAGACCATCGGCGCGTTCGGCATTGCCACCCTCGCCTCGAACGTCGGGGTGCTGCAGTTCGGCCTGCGCGTCGGCACCGACATCATTGCGGGCGAGGACATTGCCGCGATGCGCTGGTCCTGGGCCTGCGCCTCCGATACGAGCCGCGTCGAAATCCTCGTCTACGAGCGCGACGTGGCGGCGGCGACGACGGCGGGGACGCTGAACAACAGCGGCGTCGTCGCGCAGGACACGCTGATCCGCACCTTCAACACGACGCCCTCGGCGCTGAACGTGACCCCCGGCACCAGTTCGCCGGTGCTCACCCGCGCCTATCGCCTGCCGACCCCGATCACCGCCCGGACCGGCTTCAACCTGATCTTTTTCTTCCGCAACTACAACGCCTCGAACGCGCTGGTGAACTGCGGCTTTTCGGCGGCGGTCACGCCTTCGGGTGCGAACATCCGCTCGGGCTATCAGGCCGCGACTGCCACCCCGACGACCTTCGCCCTGATTAGCGGGGGCACGGCCCGTAGCGCCGTGGTTTCGGTGCTCGGGCGGCGCGTCCCGACCGCGCAGGCCGAGACGGTGACGAACAATCAACTGCGCGGCGACTATCGCGACGAGGACACCCTCTCGCGGATGAACCGCCGCAACGTCCAGAACCTGTTCGCGAACCGTTCGGCCTATGCGAGCAGCGCCAACACGCTGTCGGTGCCGGCCTCGTTCTGGGGTGACAGCCTCGTCTTCGACAGCCTTGGCGGCGCGCCGCTTGCCGACCGGGCCCTCACCATCGTCGGCAACCTGATCTCGGGGACGATCAACAATTACGGGATCAACGGGCAGACCGCGAGCCAGATCACCGCGCGTGTCTCGGCGGCGACGTCCGGCGAGAAAGCCGGGCTGAACTACGTGATGATGGGGGCGAACGATCTCCCGGCGAGCAAGAGCAGCGCGGCGATCCTCGCGGATTACGCGACCTGCGCCGCCGCATTCACCAATTCGGCCTATGTCATGGCCGCGACCTGGCGGGACTCGATGCGTCCGCGCGACCGCGATGTCTGGCGGGGGCTGCGCTCGACCTATGGGGCCAATGCGCTCGACATGGCGCAGGTGTGGGCGCGCTACAGCGCCGGGGCCTCGGATGCGGTTGCTGCCCGACAGGCGCAGATCGCCGCGGGCTTCACCAACGACAACCTGCACAACAACAGCGCGGGCTGTCTTGTGAAGGGCTATGAATGGGCGGCCCTGACCGTCGCCCGCAATGGCGGCGCGCCCTACGTTCACGACGACATCATCGGGATGAAGAACGGGGACGCGGCAGGCACGGCAATCATCACCCCGCGCGTGCTGGGCACGGCCTATAACTACACGATCATAGCCGGGAACGATGATGACGCGGTGCAGATCGATCGCACCACCGGGGCGATCACCCGCACCGGCAACGCCATCCTCCAGCCCTACCGCGAGGTGTTCGTCGAGGCCGAGAACAACCGGGGAGCGGGCCGCAACGGGCGGATCATCATCGTGCGCCAGATGGACGGGACCGATCCGCAATCGGGCGTCGAGGTGCTCGGCAACCGGGCAAGCTATGCGCGCCTGCCCTCGACCTATGCCCCGGCTGATGGAACGGGCCTTACCATCGTGGTGTGCGCGCGGCTCAACCTCGACCGCGTCAACGGCAACCTGATCGGGCAGGTCGCGGCGGGAACGAGCGGCGTTCTCGTCCAAGTTGGCGCGAGCCTGCGGTTCGATGGTCGGAATGCCGCGCAAACGTCTTTGGGAAATGTGAGCCTATCGGCCCTGCAACCGAGTGACTGGAACTTCTACTTCTTCTCGATCGACACGGCCTCGGTCGTGCGCGGGTCGGTGAACGAGACGACCTCGTCGGGTTCCGCCCCCACCGCCGGGAACATCAATTACGCGACGATCAACGAGCTTTTCGCCAACTCCTCGAACACGCTTCCGTTCATCGGCGGGATCAAGATGCTGTGGATGGCGAACCAGTATTACGACGTCCACGACAGCACGTTCCGCAACCGCTTTTACGACAGCACCACGAAGCTTCCCAAGGACATCGGGAACGACGGCACCGCGAGCGGCGCGCTGGCAGCGCCGGAAATGTATCTGCGCGGCATGGCCGGCGACTACATCCTCGGCAAGAACTTCGGGACGGCGGGCGATCTGCACGTGCCGCTCCCGCTCGGGCGGCGCCATCTTGGCTTCACGGACAGCGTGTCGTGATGAGTGCGCCGGATCCCGAAGGCCGCTGGGAGCTCAGCCTCGTCGAGAAGATCGTCGGCACCGTGCTGATTGGCCTCCTCGGATGGATGGCCTTCACCCTGCAGGGCGTCACCGTCGATGTCGCCGTGATCAAGAACGAGATCGCCTCCGGCAATCGCGACCGCTTCAGCGCCCAGGAGGGGCAGCGGCTCGCCGACCGCATCCAGCGGGCCGAGGACCGCATCAAGCAACTCGAGGAAAGGACCATCCCATGAGCAAGGCCAACCGCGAGGCGCTGCAGCGCTTCCTCGTGTCCAAGGGCGCGATCCTGACCGTCGACGGCGTGGTCGGACGGCACACCCAGCGCGCGATCTGGGACCTGTTCGCCAACCGCGCCGCGCCGGGAGTGACGCCGGGCGAGATCGGCGTGATCGCGCGCGAGCTCGGCGTCGCGCCCGAGCAGGTCCGCGCGGTCGCCGCAGTCGAGAGCTCGGGCGGCGGGTTCCTGCCCTCCGGTCACCCGAAGATCCTGTGGGAGCGGCACTGGCTGTTCCGCCGCCTCGGCCGCTCGCTGTCCGCCTCGAGCGTTGCCGGCGCCTTCCTCGCCGCGCCGCAGATGGGCGGCTATACCCTCGACGCCGACAAGGACGGGCTCAACGACAGCTGGGAGAAGCTGGTCGAGGCCTGCGCCGTCGATCCTGTCGCCGCCTTCGAGAGCTGCAGCTGGGGCAAGTTCCAGATCATGGGCGGGCACTGGAAGGCGCTCGGCTATCCCGACGTCTTCACCTTCGCCTGGGCGATGCGCGAAAGCGAGATGGGGCACTACCGCGCGCTCGCCGCCTTCATCAGGGCCAATCGGCTCGAAGGCGCGATGAGCAAGCTCGGCACCACGCCGAGTCAGAATGTGCCCTTCGCGCTCGGCTATAACGGCAAGGCCTTCCGCCGGAACGGCTACGACGTGAAGCTCGCCAAGGCGATGCTCGAGGAGCTCGCGGCATGATGCGGACCATCATCGCCAAGCTCGCGATCCGCGAGTTCTGGATGTTCACTATCGCCGGGGTCGGGATGATCACCCTCGCGGTGATCGGCGTCCTCGCCGCCTTCTACGGCGTGCCCAAGAGCTCCGAGGCCGTGCTGACGGCGATCGTCACTCTCATCGGCCTGCGCGTCGGCGACGTGATCAACGCGATCCGTGCGCTCTGGCGGGTGAGCCAGGAGCACATCGAAGCCGAACCGGGAGAGAAACCATGATCGCCGCCACCCTGTTGTGGTTCCGCTCGCTCACGCCGAAAGGCTGGGCCTACCTCCTCGCGATCCTGCTCGTCCTGTCGGCCGTGCTCGGCTTCGGCGGGGTGCTGCTCTGGAATGCCTGGCAGGCGACGGCCACGGCGAAGACCGAGGCCAAGCTCGGGAAGAACCAGACCGGCGCCGCGCTCGCCAGTGGGGCCGATGCGGTCGCGACGGTCGGTGAAGTCGGCGCCCGCGCGGACGATCACGACACAATCACCAAGGAGAATGCCGATGCGTTCCGTTCTGCTCCCGGCGCCGCTGCGCCTGTCGGTGCTCCTCTCGACGCTGTTGCTCGCGAGCGGCTGTGTCGGCGCGCCGTCTATCGTGTCCGCCCCGAGTGCCTGCAGTTCCCTGCTGCCGACTGAATGGCGCGCGGGGGTTCCGGGCGCGGACTTGCCGAGCGGCTCCACCGTTGGCGACTGGATCGCCTTCGCCGACGCGCAGACCGCGCAGCTCGACAAGGCGAACGATCGCTATGCGGCCGCCGTCGGGATCGTTGAACGCTGCGAGGCGCGCGATCGCGAGGCGTTGAAGAAGGCGAAGCGCCGCGGGCTGTTCTAGGATGCTCGGTATAGGTGTCTTCGCTGAGCTTCCGCTGCACCGCGTGGCAATCTGGCAGGGCTAGTCAGACTCTCATTGCTGCCAACCTCCCTTTCTGCAGCAACAGTCTGGCCGCCGATCGCCCTCTTGCCACACCCCATCGACGCGATCGGCGGCACTTTTCTCAGCTCTCGCGGCTCAGCACCTCCTTCACGGCCTCGCGCAGCTGGTGCCACGCCTGCAGCTCGTCCGGCAGGTGCTCGGGGAATGACTTCACCCGGTCATAGGCCTCGCGCAGCCGCGGATCCTCGTTGCCGCGCCGCTCGAACCACCGCTCCACCGCGCCGCGCAGGTAGATCCACCAGATGCGCTGCTCCGGCTCGAAGCGTGAGAACGCCGCCACCCGGGTATACTGGCGCGCGAGATCGTCGGGATCATGCATCGGCGGTCATGGCTATCAAGGGCAGGCACGATCTGGTAGCGTCCGCCGACGGCCAGTGAAAGGCCCGTTGGCGATTGGGGGCGGCCGCTCGACCCGGAGCGGCCGCCCCCGGTTGCACCGCGCTCAGCACCACCCGCTCCGGTCCCCCCAACGTCGCGCCAGCCCCTCGGCGATCAGCTGCTCGGCAATCGGCCCGAAGGTCGCCAGCGTGCGGCCATAGCGATCGGTGCCGACCCGTTCGAATCGCACCGGCCCGGCATTGAGCAGCACCACGAGCCGCGCCTGCGCGCGCACCGCCAGAGCCTTCTCCCGAGGGCACCGCCCGCGCAGCTCGGGCGCGTCGATCTCGGCAATGCGGATCTTCTCGCCCTGCCACCAGATCGTGTCCCCGTCGACGACACACTGATGCCGCGCCCCTGAGGGCGGACACACCGCCAGGGCGGCGGCAGCAAGGGCGGAAAGCAGCATGACACCACCCTAGCACCGGCCCCGGCCCATTACACGAAGAGTTCTGCCGAGCTCGGGTTTGGCCGCCGGCACCACGGGCTCTTCGTACAAAGCTCCTACAGCGGCCATCAGTGAAACGCCGCTGCGCTGAGGCGCAGACGTTGCGGTAACGACCAGTTCGTTTCGGCGAATTCCTCGCAGTAATGCGCGCCCACGTGCCGCGCGAGGAAGGGGCGGTGGTGCGGGACCAGCGGCTCGACGGGGAGCTGCACGAAATCCGCACCCTCCGCGATGCACTCGTCGAGCAGGCCCAGCGCGCCGGCATCGACGATGTCCTCGGCATCGTGGAAGACGATCGCGGCGTAGCGCCGCCCCCCGCGCTCCTCGTCGAGCGCCAGCGCGGCGTAGAGGCGGTTGAGGCAATCGGCCTTGGTGGTCGGCCCGTCGCGGTCGAGGATCACGAGCCTCAGGCGCGGGTCGCGCCGCGCGGCGGCGATCGCGGCGCCGAGGGTGGCGGGATCGTTGCGGTAGCAGCCGACATAGAGCCGCAACTGCGGCTGCGGCCAGATGTCGAGCAGGTGGCGGATCGTCTGGCCGATCACCGCGGCCTCGCGCCAGGCGGGGATCAGCACCGCGACGGGCCCGGAAAGCGGCCGGTTCTGGAGCTGGCCGCGGTTGCGGCGCGCGGTCCTCCCCGCGCCGCCCGCGCGCATCGTCAGCCACAATGCGTCGACCGCCAAATCGTCGAGCGCGCCGATCAGGAAAAACACCCCGGCGAACAACAAGAGTTCATGTTGCAGGAGCGCGAGCCACTGCCAAGTATCGATTTCCCCCATGGAAGGCGACCCCCTTCCCCAAAACAGTCGTCAACTTACATTGACGGGGGGCGCCATGCAACGGGCGAATTATTCTGTTGGTTTAAATCGATTTAAGATCGTCAGCGGGAGGTGACCGCAAAGCTTACCAGCTGCCGACATTGGGCATGCTCACCCACGGCTCGGCGGGCGGGAGGTGGCCCTCCTGGAGCAGCTCGACCGAGATGCCGTCGGGCGACTTGACGAAGGCCATGTGCCCGTCGCGCGGGGGGCGGTGGATGGTGTGGCCGGCATCGAGCAGGCGCTGGCAGGTCTCGTAGACATTGGCGACCCGGTAGGCGAGGTGCCCGAAATTGCGCCCGCCGCTATATTCCTCCGCCGGGGAGCCGTCCGCGGGCGGCCAGTTGTAGGTGAGCTCGACCTCGGCGAGCCCCTCCTGCCCGGGCGCTGCGAGGAAGATCAGCGTGAAGCGCCCCGCCTCGCTGTCGAAGCGGCGCACCTCCTCGAGCCCGATCAGCCTGAAGAAGGCGACCGTCGCCTCGGGATCGGCGACGCGGATCATGCTGTGAAGATATTTGACCATGAGGCTCTTCCATTCAAAAACGGTTCATCGACGATGATGCACAACTCGTCGCACCAACCAAGCGGGGTGACAATGCGATGAGCGGTGACGATGTGCAACCGGCAAACACGACGAGCAGTGCCTTGACGGAGCCCGCTTCGCTGCGCTGGTTCGGGACTGCGGGGATCCTCGCCATCGGCATGATCGCGGGCGGCTACCTGCTCGGCAACGGGCTGCTGCGCGCCAAGGATGCCGAGCGCGCGGTGACGGTGCGCGGGCTCGCCGAGCGCGACGTCACCGCCGATCTTGCGACCTGGACGATCTCCTACTCGACCACCGCGACCGACATCGGCGCGGCGCAGGCCAAGGTGCGCGCCGACACCGCGACGATCGAGGGCTTCTTCAAGGAATTGGGCTTCCCCGCCGACGCGCTCCAGCCGACCGGCGCGAACGTGTCGAGCATGACCGACAGCAACGGGGTGACCTCCTACACCGTCCGCCAGCGCCTCGCGCTGAGGACCAACGACATCGCCCGCGCGCAGAAGGCGGTCGCGCGGCAGTTCGACCTCGTCGGGCGCGGGGTGTTCCTCGAGGAGGGCTCGGGGATGGCCTACACCTTCACCAAATTGAATGACATCAAGCCCGCGATGGTCGCCGAGGCGACCAGGGACGCGCGCGCGGCGGCGCAGCAGTTCGCCGAGGATTCGGGCAGCGGCGTCGGCAAGATCCGCGACGCCACCCAGGGCTATTTCGAGGTCGCCTCGCGCGACGGGGACTCCGGCGGCGGCTGGGGCATGGCCGATAGCCCCTACAAGAAGGTGCGGGTGGTCACGACGGTGAGCTTCACGCTCGATTAAACCGGGTGCGATACGGCTGGGCGACAAATTTGCACCGGCTGCCGCCATGCGCGAAGGGTCGGTTGCGATCGTGCGTTAGGGGTCTTAAGCGCCATCCTCGCGCGTCGGGGGCGGCGCGGATTCCTCTCGCCGTGTCACTCTCGTCGGGTCACCGAACCGGATTGCCTTGATGGTCATGCTGCAGCGCCTGCGCGATTTCCTCCGCTCCCCCCAGCCGGTCCGGCTGCCGCGGGTGCCGGACGGCACGCGCTACTATGCGATCGGCGACATCCACGGGCGGCTCGACCTCTACGAGGCGATGATCGCCGCGATCGAGGAGGAGATCGCCGCGGCGCCGGGCGTCGAGCACCGCGTCGTGCTGCTCGGCGACCTCGTCGACCGCGGGCCCGAGAGCGCCGGGGTGATCCACCGCACCCAGGTCTGGCAGCAGAGCCGCAACGTGCGGGTGCTCGCGGGCAATCACGAGGACATGTTCCTCAACGCCTTCAGGAAGCCCGAGCAGCTGCGCCACTTCCTCAAGCACGGCGGCTACGAGACCGTGCTGAGCTTCGGCCTCACCCGCGACGAGCTCGCGAGCCTCGAGATCGAGGAGCTCCACGCGCTCTACTGCGCGCGGGTGCCGCAATCGGTGCGCGACTATGTCGCCGCTTTCGAGACGATGATCCGCGCCGGGGACTATGTCTTCGTCCATGCGGGGATCGACCCCACCCGCCCGCTCGCCGAGCAGAAGCGCTCCGACCTGCTGTGGATCCGCGGCGGCTTCCTCGATCACGAGGGCGCGCTCGAGAAAGTCGTGGTCCACGGGCACACGATCTTCGACCATGTCATGGACTGCGGCAACCGCATCGGGATTGACACTGGCGCTTTCCGCTCCGGTGTGCTTACAGCGCTGGTGCTCGAAGGCGACCAGCGCCGCATCCTGCAGGCGCGCACCGACGAGAACGGAGCGGTCTCCATGCACCATGGGGACCGGCCGCATTGACGCCGTAGCCGGGCGCCGCCGCGCGCCCCGGCAAACCCTTGGGGGCCGGGAAGACCTATGAAGATTGCGATGGTGGGATCGGGCTATGTCGGGCTCGTGTCGGGGGCGTGCTTTGCCGATTTCGGGCACGACGTGGTGTGCATCGACAAGGATCAGGGCAAGATCGACCGGCTCCACGCCGGGATCATGCCGATCTACGAGCCGGGCCTCGACGCGCTGGTCGACAGCAACGTCAAGGCCGGGCGCCTCAGCTTCACCACCGACCTCGGCGAGGGGATCGCGGGCGCCGACGCGATCTTCATCGCGGTCGGCACCCCCAGCCGCCGCGGCGACGGCCACGCCGACCTCACCTTCGTCTACGAAGTCGCGCGCGAGGTCGGCGAGAAGCTCGCGGGCGACGCGGTGGTCGTCACCAAGTCGACCGTCCCCGTCGGCACCGGCGACGAGGTCGAGCGGATCATCCGTGAGACCGGGACGGGCCACCGGGTCTCGGTCGTCTCCAACCCCGAGTTCCTGCGCGAAGGCGCGGCGATCGGCGACTTCAAGCGCCCCGACCGCATCGTCATCGGCGCCGAGGACGAGTTCGGCCGCGAGGTGATGCGCCAGGTCTACCGCCCGCTGTTCCTCAACGAGTCGCCCATCCTGTTCACCAGCCGCCGCACCAGCGAGCTCATCAAATACGCCGCCAACGCCTTCCTCGCGACCAAGATCACCTTCATCAACGAGATGGCGGACCTGTGCGAGAAGGTCGGCGCGAACGTGCAGGACGTCAGCCGCGGGATCGGCATGGACAACCGCATCGGTTCGAAGTTCCTCCACGCCGGGCCCGGCTATGGCGGGAGCTGCTTCCCCAAGGACACGCTCGCCCTCTTGAAGACCGCCGAGGATTACGACAGCCCGACCCGGATCGTCGAGGCCGTGGTCAAGGTCAACGACACCCGCAAGCGCGCGATGGGCCGCAAGGTGGTCGACGCGCTCGGCGGGATCGAGGCGGCGCGGGGCAAGAAGGCGGCGCTGCTCGGCCTCACCTTCAAGCCCAACACCGACGACATGCGCGACAGCCCCGCGATCGCGGTCGCCCAGACGCTGATGGATGCCGGCGTTGCGGTCGCCGCCTATGATCCCGAAGGCATGGAACAGGCCCGCCCGCTCCTGCCGCAGGTGACCATGTGCGGGAACCCCTACGAGGCGATCGAGGGCGCCGACGTGGTGGTGATCGTCACCGAATGGGACGCCTTCCGCGCGCTCGACCTGAGGCGCGTCAAGGAACTGCTGACCCAGCCGGTGATGGTCGACCTCAGGAACATCTACAAGCCCGACGACATGCGCGCGGCAGGGTTCCAGTATGTGAGCGTGGGGAGGGGGTGACCCCCAAGTCCCTCCCCGTTGCGCAGCAATGGGGAGGTGGCACCGCGCAGCGGTGACGGAGGGGTATCGGGCGCCGGAGGATTACCCCTCCGTCAGCCCTGCGGGCTGCCACCTCCCCATCCCTTCGGGACGGGGAGGGACTGGGAAAATCGGCCCGCCACCGGACGGGCCGCGAGGCCACGCGGCCGAGCCGCAGGTGCTCGAGCCTGAAAGGCTCGAAACGCACCGAGGACGAACCCGCGGAGGCGGGTTCGAAAAGTCAGGAGGCCATCATAAGCCGGGTTCTGTCTCCCCGGGCGGTATCCTGACGGACCGGCCCCGGGGCGGCAGCCATTCATCTGGGCCGGCGATCGCTCGACGGCTCTAGCAGCCAACCCGGGTCTCTCGGCGCGAAACTCGCCTGCCTTGCGGCACGAGACCCCTATTCGGCCTTGCTCCGGGTGGGGTTTGCCATGCGGACCCTGTTGCCAGCGTCCCGGTGCGCTCTTGCCGCACCCTTTCACCCTTGCCTGTGCCTCCGTTGCGGGGAGCCATCGGCGGTCTGCTCTCTGTGGCACTTTCCCTTGCGCCCCCGAAGGGACGCCGGCGGGCGTTACCCGCCACCCTCGTTTCGTGGAGCCCGGACTTTCCTCGCACTCTCGCACGCGGCTGCCTCAGGCCCCCTGACCGGGCGGCCTATAGGCGCAGGCGCCCGGAATAGCTAGCGCGTCCGCCCCTGGTCGCGGTCGAGGAGGAGCTGCCAGAGGATCGCCGCCACCTCGCCGTCGGGCACGCCGGTGATGCGCTCCGGCCGCCAGCGGCGCTCGAAGGCCTCGACCGCCTTGGCCGGATCGGTGATGTCGTAGCCGAAGCGCTCGAGCGCGAGGAAGAAGCTCCCCTCGTTGTGGAACGGGTTGCCCGCCGCGAGGCATTGCGGGCGCGGCAGGCACAACTTGTGCTGCGCGAGCCGTTCCCAGGGGAAGAGCTCGCCCGGATCCACTTTGCGCATCGGCGCGACGTCGGAGTGGCCGACGACATTGGCGCGCGGGATGTCATACTGCTTCACGAGTCGGCCCAGCAGCGGGATCAGCGCGTCGATCTGCGCCTCGGCGAAACCGCGGTAGCCCCCATTCTCGGGCAGGTGCCCCGGATGATCGAGCTCGATCCCGATGCTCGCCGAATTCACGTCGGGAATGCCGCGCCAGTAGCTCGCCCCGGCGTGCCACGCGCGGCGCTCTTCCGGCACCAGCCGGATCACCTCGCCCTCCTCGGTGATGCAGTAATGCGCGCTGACCGAGGCGGCGGGATCGCACATCCGGGCGAGCGCGGTCTCGACCGGCTTCATCTCGGTGTAGTGGATCACGACCATCGAGATCGGCAACGTGCGCTCACCGTGGTTGGGCGAGAGCACCTCGCGGTGGACCAGTTCGTCGCCGTCCATGCCCCCCGACACTTGAACGCCCTAGCCGATCATGCCGTCAGGCTCGGGCAGGACAGCGCCCAAGACCAGCGCCCCCTCGCCGAGCTTGTACTGGAGGCCGCCCTCCATCTCCTCGGCGAGCACCGCGATCATGTGCGCGGCCGCGGTGCGCGAGGTGATCTCGGCTTCGTCGAGGTCGCCCTGGAGCGCGCGGCCGATGGTCTCGTCGAAGGCGATCCGCTCGCCGCGCGCGCGGGCGACGATCTCGACCGCGCCGTCGCGCCGCTCCGCCCCGATGTCGAGCGTGCCGCCGCGCACGAGGCTGTCCAATGCGATCTGGGCGAGGTTCAGCAGCACCTTGACCGCGGGCTTGGGCAGGCTCGGCTCGGCGATCGCCCAGTTGACGCTGACCCGCTTGGCGTCGGAGGCGAGCGCCTCGATCACCGCCTGCGCCTCGCTCACCGGGATCGCCTCGCCGAAGCCGCCCGCGGCCCCGAAGGCGAGGCGGAAGAACTTGAGCTTGTCGGTGCTGATCTTCGCCGACTGTTCGAGCAGCTCGACCACCCGGGCGCGCATCTGCGGGTCCTGCTCGTCGGCGAGGAGCTCCAATCCGTTGGCGAGCGCGCCGACCGGCGAGAGCATGTCGTGGCACAGGCGCGAGCACAGCATCGCGGCGAGATCGGTCCGGGAAATCATCGCGCTTCCCTAGCCATCGCCGGGACGGAAGGAAAGTGCGGTGAAACCCGCTTCCCCGTCTCTCCAGAACGTGACGTCCTTGCCCGCGAGGATCGCCCACACCCGCCCGTCCCCGGCAGCGCAGGCGCGGTCGGTCGCGGACGGGGCGGCGGGGCCGGCCGGGTGCGAGTGGAAATAGCCGAGCACCGCAGCCCCCCCGGCGCGCGCGGCCCGGTGCGCATCGATGAGCGCCTGGGGGTCGATCTCGAAATGGGTGTGCGGGGTGGGGTGGACATTGGCGGCGGGGCGCGCCTCGGTGATGCGCGAGCCCTCGCCGAGGAGGATGCCGCAAGCCTCGCGCGGGTGCGCGGCGGCCGCGGCGGCGCGCATCTGGCTGAGGGCACGGCTTGTCACTTCCACCTCCATCGCGCATGGCCATAGCATGTCCGCGGGCGAAATCATCACCGGCACCATCCCAGCGTCCGCGGGGTCCAGCGCCCGCCTCGACAAGGCGCTGGCGGAGGCGACCGGGCTCTCCCGCGCGCGGGTGCAGGCGCTGATCGAGGAGGGGCGGGTCGAGGTCGCCGGAAAGCCCGCGAGCTCGCCGTCCGCCAGGGTCGGCGAGGGGACGCCCTTCGCGCTTCACCTCCCGCCCACAGCGCCCGCCGCGGCGGGGCCGGAGGACATCCCGCTCGTCATCGCCTACGAGGACGAGCACCTCGTCGTCGTCGACAAGCCCGCGGGGCTCGTCGTCCACCCGGCGGTGGGCAACCTCACCGGGACGCTGGTCAATGCCCTGCTCCACCATTGCCGGGGGCAGCTCTCGGGGATCAACGGGGTCGCGCGGCCGGGGATCGTGCACCGCATCGACAAGGACACCTCGGGGCTGCTGGTCGTGGCCAAGACGGACCTCGCGCACGAGAACCTCGCCGCGCAGTTCGCCGCGCACACCGTCCACCGCCGCTACATCGCCGTCACCGCCGGGCACCCCTCCCCGCCCGAAGGCACGATCGACGCGCGGCTCGGGCGCTCGGACGCGGACCGAAAGAAAATGACCGTGCTCCCCAACAATTCCTCGCGCGGCAAACCGGCGATCACCCATTACAGGACCCTCGAGAGGCTGGCCCACGCCGCCGCGGTCGAATGCCGGCTCGAGACCGGCCGCACCCACCAGGTGCGCGTTCACTGCGCGTCAATCGGCCATCCGCTAGTGGGAGACCCCGTCTATGGCCGCACCCCTGCACAATTGCGCCCGCTCCTCGCGCGACTCGGCTTCGCCCGGCAGGCGCTGCACGCCGCCGAGCTCGGCTTCGTCCACCCGGCGAGCGGGGCGTTCGTTCAGTTCCGGAGCGATCTTCCGCAGGACATGGCCGGGTTGATCGACCAACTGCGCCATAGTGATCGATGAAACGCGCAACCATTTCCCGCGTTTTCGCGTATACACAGAACCCGTGACCCACGCCGCGGGATGCCCATCAGGGGTCCTGCGCAAAGCGGTCGACGCCAGAAAGGTTAGGTAACCAGTGACCAAAACGAAGACCCCTTCGGTCCCGGCCCTGAGCGGCGAGCAGTCGCTCAACCGCTATCTCGCCGAAATCCGCAAGTTCCCGGTGCTGACGGCCGAGCAGGAATACATGCTCGCCAAGCGCTACCAGGAGCACGAGGATCCCGAGGCCGCCGCCCAGCTCGTCTCCAGCCACCTCCGCCTCGTCGCCAAGATCGCGATGGGCTACCGCGGCTATGGCCTGCCCGTCGCCGACCTCATCTCGGAAGGCAATGTCGGCCTGATGCAGGGCGTCAAGAAGTTCGAGCCCGATCGCGGCTTCCGCCTCGCGACCTACGCGATGTGGTGGATCAAGGCCTCGATCCAGGAGTTCATCCTGCGCTCGTGGAGCCTCGTGAAGATGGGCACCACCGCGGCCCAGAAGAAGCTGTTCTTCAACCTTCGCCGGATGAAGAAGCAGCTCGAAGCCTACGAGGATTCCGACCTCTCGCCCGAGGACGTCACCAAGATCGCCACCGACCTCGGCGTGCCCGAGCAGGAGGTGGTCAACATGAACCGCCGGATGATGATGGGCGGCGATGCCTCGCTCAACGTCTCGCTGCGGGGCGACGAGGAAGGCTCGGGCCAGTGGCAGGACTGGCTCGCCGACGATCGCCCCTTGCAGGACGAGACCGTCGCCGAGGCCGAGGAATCGCAGCTGCGCATGGCGATGCTCAGCGAGGCGATGAATTCGCTGAACGAGCGCGAGCGCCACATCCTCACCGAACGCCGCCTGACCGAGAAGCCCCAGACGCTCGAAGAGCTCAGCCAGGAATACGACGTCAGCCGCGAACGCATCCGCCAGATCGAGGTGCGCGCCTTCGAGAAGCTTCAGAAGGCGATGCAGCGCATCGCGGGCGAAAGGCTGCTGCCGGGCATCGCGTAAGCCCACGAAGTTCCGACTTTTCAGGGCCCTCCGTTCCCCATAGCATGGCGAGCGGAGGGCTTTTTCATGACCGGGATCCTGTCTCGACTGACAGCTGTAACGATCGCGATAGGTCTCGGTCTTGGCGGACCGACGAATTCGCAGGCGGCAGGCCGCATCGAGCGCGAGACCTATCGTCACTGCGACACCGGTATCCTCTTCCCGTCCGACCTCGGTGGGCTGGCCCGGGCCTCGATGAACATACAAGACCCGAGCAAGTGCTTCCTTCATGGGATCAGATACTTGGTCCCAGGTCTCAGGGGCAGTGCGACCATCCGGATCAGTCCCGGCGGCGGCGAACGGTGCATAGCGCGCTTCGCCAAGGAGGACGAGCGGATGCGAGCGGTGTGGTGGCACCGCGAACCGCGCCTAAACGGCGAGCCGCTCCGCTTGCTCGGCAGCGATGTCCAGCAGCACACGGCGCGCTACACCGACGGCGAAAACATCGGCGGCCGGCATCAGAGGCCCGAGACTAATCTGACGCTGTGGGTCGGTTGTATCGGGCCGGGGCGGGGCGAGACCGCGACCTGGGTGGTGCGGTATGAGAGCGACTTCGAAGCAGCGGACGAGGCGAAGGTTGCAGACCTCCCCCAAAAGCTCTTCGCCGCGATCGACTGGAGCCCGATCGCCGCGAAGTGAGCGGGGCGCGGATTTGTTGGAGGCCTCCAGCCCTGCCTCATCCGGCCCCTAGCCCCGGCTAGACCCCCCTCACACCCCCATCAGCCCCCGCTTCCGAACCCGTCGGAGGGGCCGGGTGAGCTGTTGGAAGCGCCTCACACGTCCGTTCGCCCTGAGCCTGTCGAAGGGCCGTCCTACCCTTGGCCTCCAGCGCCCAACCCGTTGAAGAAGAACGGTCCTTCGACAAGCTCAGGACGAACGGATTCGGGGCGAGAAAGCCCTACAATCCAACAGAAAAGGGGCGCCGCACACCTCTGCATCGCCCCTCCGGCCCCTGCCGATGTTTCACGTGAAACATTTTGCGAACATCACTTCTTCCCCGCAAGCTCCAGCACCGCCGCGACCATCGCCCTTGCACCCAGCGTGATGCTCTCCTTCGGCGCGACCTGGAACAGGGGCGAGTGGTGCCCGGCGATCGCCGGTCCGCCCGCCTTGGCCGCCGCGAGCCGTTCGGGCGTCGTCCCGCCGACCACGAAATAGTAGCCCGGCACCCCCGTTTCCGGGGCGACGAAATAGGTGAAGTCCTCCGCGCCCATGTTCTGCTGGACGAAGGGCACCACCACCCCCTCGCCCAGGGCACGCGCCATCGCCGTGTTGAGGCGGCGTGCAAGCACGGGATCATTCGCGGTCACCGGGACTCCTGCGCCGATCGTGACGTCCACGGGAAGATCGTCGGGCAGGCCATGCGCCTTGCCGATGCCCGCCGCGATCCGCCTGATCGCCGCCAGGGTCGCCGCCATGGTCTCCTCGTCGTTCGCGCGGACCGTGAGCTGCAACCGGGCCTCGTCGGGGATGATGTTGCCGCGCGTGCCGGCATGCATCGATCCGACCGTGACCACCACCGGCTTCAACGGGGAGATCTCGCGGCTGTCGATCGACTGCAAGGCGGTCACGATCTGCGAGGCGATATAGATCGGGTCGCGTCCCAGCTCCGGCGAAGCGCCATGTGTGGCGATGCCGGGCACGCGGATATCGACCCCGACCGTTCCCGACCATTGCGTGCCTTCCGAAGCGGACACCTTGCCCGTCTCGAGATTGGCCGCGACATGGAAGGCGAGCGCATAGTCGGGCTTGCCGAAGCGCTGGTAGAGCCCGTCCGCGAGCATCGCCCTGGCCCCGGCGACGCGCTCCTCAGCGGGCTGGACGACGAACATCAGCGTGCCGCTCCACTGCCGCCTGATCGACACGAGCCGCCTTGCGGTGGCGACCATCGCGGTGATGTGGGTGTCGTGCCCGCAGGCGTGCATGGTGGGGTATTCCCTGCCGTCGCTGTCCACCTGCCTTGCCTTCGAGGCGTAGCCGAGGCCGCTCTTCTCCTCGACCGGAAGCCCGTCCATGTCGGCGCGGATCAGGATGGTGGGGCCGGAGCCGTTCCTGAGGATGCCGACCACGCCGGTGCCTCCCACGCCCTCGGTCACCTCGAGCCCCGCCTTGCGCAGCTCGGCCGCCATGATCCCGGCGGTGCGGGTCTCGCGGAAGCCGAGTTCGGGGTGCTGATGGAAGTCGAGGAACAGCGCGGCGAGCGAGCTGTCGTAATCGGCCTCGATCGCCTTCGCCGTGGCGGCGTCGTCGGCGCGCGCGGGCTGGGCGGAAAGGGCAAGCGCGAGCGCGCTGGCGGCGAGTTGGAAACGGTGCATGATGGCTCCCCCGATGGTTGTGCGCACAGCTAAGCGGGGGCGATGTCCTACCGCAAGAGGCCGGTGCTTCCCTGTCCGCCGACCTTGCGCTAGAGGCAGGCCATGGTCCGCACAATCCTGCGCTTCATCGCCAAGGCGATTGCCGGCTTTGTCGGGCTGACGGTGGTACTGGTGGTGGCCTTCAAGTGGCTTCCGGTGCCGGTCACCGCGACCATGCTGATGGACCCCAACGGCATCACCAAGGACTGGGAATCGCTCGACAATATCGACCGCAACCTGGTCAGCGCGGTGATCGCCTCGGAGGACCAGCGGTTCTGCCAGCACTCCGGGTTCGACACCGAGGCGATCGAGAAGGCGATGCGCGCCAACATGGAAGGCGGCAAGATCCGCGGCGGATCGAGCATCAGCCAGCAGACCGCGAAAAACGTCTTCCTGTGGCAGGGCGGGGGCTATTTCCGCAAAGGCCTGGAGGCGTGGTTCACCTTCTGGATCGAGCTCGTCTGGGGCAAGCGCCGGATCATGGAAGTCTATCTGAACGTTGCAGAAACCGGCATCGGAACCTACGGCGCCGAGGCCGGTGCGCAGCGCTATTTCGGCCACTCCGCCGCCCGCCTTTCGCGCGACGAGGCAAGCCGCATGGCCGCCGCGCTCCCCTCCCCGAAGAAGCGCGCGGTCAAGGGCGTGAGCGGATGGATCGCGCGCCACGGCAACCGCATCGAGCGGCGGATCGGCATCGTCAGGCGTGACGGGCTCGACGCCTGCGTCTACAACTGAATCCGCCATGCACGCGCACGCCCATCCCCACCATCATCACGGCCATGACCACGGCCATGGGCATTCGCACGCCCCGGCCGATTTCGGCCGCGCCTTCCTGATCGGGATCTTGCTCAACTCCTTGTTTGTGCTGGTGGAAGCGGGCGCGGGCCTCGCCTATGGCTCGATGGCGCTGATCGCCGATGCGGGGCACAACCTGTCCGACGTCCTCGCCCTCGCGCTCGCCTGGGGGGCGAGCATCGCGGCGAAGCGCCCGGCCTCGGGGCGGTTCACCTATGGCTACAAGAGCTCGACCATCCTCGCCGCGCTCGCCAATGCGCTGCTGCTCGCGGTGGCGATCGGGGCGATCGGGTTCGAGACGCTCCACCGGGTGATGAACCCCGCCGAGCCCGAGGGCACCGCGATGATCGTCGTCGCCGGGATCGGTATTGCGATCAACGCGTTGACGGCCATGCTTTTCCTTGCCGGCCAGCACGATCTCAACATCCGCGGCGCCTATCTCCACATGGCGGCCGATGCGGCGGTGTCGCTCGGCGTCGTCCTCGCCGGGGCGGCGATCGTGGTCACCGGCTTTGCGTGGATCGATCCGCTGGTGAGCCTCGCGATCCTCGGCGTGATCGCCTGGAGCACCTGGGGCCTGGCCCGCGACAGCTTCGCGATGGGGCTGCTCGCGGCGCCGGCGCGGATCGATCTTGTGCAGGTGAAACAGCACCTTGCGGGCCTCGACGGCGTCACCGCCGTGCACGATCTCCACGTCTGGCCGATGTCGACCACCGAGGTTGCGCTCACCGCCCACCTCGTCATGCCGGGCCGCCCCGCCTCGGACAGCTTCCTGCGCGACCTCGCCGCCAGCCTCGAGCACCGCTTCGGGGTCGGCCATGCGACGATTCAGGTCGAGAGCGGCGAGAACCCCTGCCAGCCCTGCGGAGCGGACTGCTGATGGCCGCCCGCCCCCGCCCCACCTCGGACGCGGCGCGCGAGGCGCTGCAGGGCGCCATGGCGCGGCTGGCGCAGGGCGACCAGGCGGCGCTCGAGGAAATCTACCGCGCGACCCGGGTGAAGCTGTTCGGCATCACCTTGCGTATCTTGGGCGACAGGAAGGAAGCCGAGGACGCCTTGCAGGACGTCTATGTGAACTTGTGGCAGCGGGCCGACCGCTACGATCCCGCGCGCGCGAGCCCGATCGCGTGGCTCGCGGCCTTCGCGCGCAACCGCGCGATCGACCGGCTGCGCACCGGCAAGGTGCGCGGCGGGGCGGTCCCGGTCGAGGAAGCCGCGCCGCTTCCCGACGAGAGCCCGCTCGCCGACGCGCTGCTGGTCGATGCCGAGCAGACCGCGCAAATCCACAAGTGCCTGGGCGCTCTGGACGCCCGCACGCAGGGGCACATCCGCGCGGCCTTCTTCGAGGGCAAGACCTACGCCCAGCTCGCCGAGGCCGCCGACGTCCCGCTCGGCACGATGAAGAGCTGGATCCGCCGCGGCCTCCAGCGCCTGCGCGCCTGTCTCGAAGCGAGCGAGGCCGCATGAGCGCGCCCGAGGATACCGTGCCCGAGACCGGCGCGATGCGCGACGATCCGCTGCTCGCCGCCGAATGGTCGCTCGGCCTGCTCGAAGGCGAGGAACTGCTCGCCGCGCGCGGGAAATACGCGACCGATCCGGACTTCGCGTGGCGCAAAGAATGGTGGGACGGCTGGTTCGCCCCGCTCGCCGACGCGATCCCCGGCGCCGAACCGGGCGAGCACGTCTGGGAGGGCATCGCCGCGCGCATCGCCGCGCAGCAAGCGGCGGCGGCCGAGGCGCCCGCGGGCAACGTCGTCGCGCTCGAGGCGCGGGTGCGGCGCTGGCAGCTTGTCGCCGGCCTCTCGAGCGCCGCCGCCGCGCTCGCGCTGGTGTGGAGCTTCGTGCTCGCCCCGGCGCGCGTGGTCACGACACCGCCCGAGCCGGTCGCTGTCGCCGCCGCGGCGCCGCTCGTCGCCACCGTGCCGATCGGCGCGGACGGTCTCAGGCTCGACGTGACCTACATCCCCGAGAGCGAGCGCATGGTGGTCGGCGCAATCGGCCTGACCCGCGACGGGGTGCACGATCACGAGCTGTGGCTGGTCCCCGCCGACGGCGGCGCGCCGCAGTCGCTGGGGGTGATCCAGCCGGGCGAGGTGCGTTCGATGATCCTCCCCCACGCGCTCGCCGAGCAGCTCCGGCGCGGCGCCGGGCTCGCCTTGTCGCGCGAGCCGCTCGGCGGGGCGCCCGAGGGCAAGGCCCCGGGCCCGATCGTCGGCCAGGGCGCGTTCAACCGCGTCTGATGCCGGGCTCGCTTCGGCGCGGGCCAGCGGCAATTCATCCGCAATCGCAACAAGCCCGCATCCGGCCGCATCGGGCCCGCGTAGCTCCCTGTGCAAGCGGGAGAGCTTGCACCCCGTGACCCTGATTGACGGAGTTCGAACGTGACCCCCAAGCACACCCTCACCGCGCTCGCCGCCGCGTTGGCCGCCTTCACCGGCCTTGCCGCTGCGCCCGCGCTCGCCGATAACCACACCGAGACACAGGGCGATGTTCCGACCGTCGGCGGCGCGCCGATGTACCCGACCAAGACGATCGTCGAGAATGCGGTGAACTCGAAGGACCACACCACGCTCGTCGCCGCGGTGCAGGCCGCCGGCCTCGTCGAGGCGCTCTCGGGCCCCGGCCCCTTCACCGTCTTCGCGCCCACCAACGCCGCCTTCGCCAAGCTCCCCGCGGGCACGGTCGAGACGCTGGTAAAGCCCGAGAACAAGGCGACGCTGACCTCGATCCTCACCTACCATGTCGTCCCGGGCAAGGTCTCGGCCGCACAGCTCACCGATCTCATCAAGCAGGGCGGCGGCAAGGCCGAACTCAAGACCCTCAACGGCGGCATCCTCACCGCGCGGGTCGAGGGCGGCAAGGTCGTGCTGACCGACGCCAAGGGCGGCAAGGCGACCGTGACCCAGGCCGACGTCTTCCAGTCGAACGGCGTGATCCACGTGACCGACACCGTGTCGCTGCCGGGCTGACCCCGGCTCCGGCGTCGCGCTGCCCCGCCTCCCCACCCCCATTCGCGCGGGGCAGCGTGTCTCCGCCCCGTCCGGCCTACCTCCAGGGCCGGGCGGGGCTTTTCGTGTTCGGGTTTATACCCTTGTAAAATATGTTTTTTCTCTGCGTCCGCCGCGTCCGCGCAGCCGTAGCTCGGGGGCAAGCGGGAGGGGCTTGCACCTCTCAACCCAGGAACAAGGAGAACCCTCATGACCTTCAAGACCACGCTTGCCGCCGCTGCCGCCGGTGCCCTCGCCCTCACCGCCGGCCTCGCCGCCCTCCCCGCCGCCGCGCACGGCCACGCCGCCTCGAGGACCGCCGCCGCCGTCGCGCGCCCGAACATCGTCGAGGTGGCGATGAGCACCGGCGTCCACACCACGCTGGTGACCGCGGTCAAGGCCGCGGGCCTCGTCGACACGCTCTCGAGCCCCGGCCCCTTCACCGTCTTCGCGCCCACCGACACCGCCTTCGCCAAGCTCCCCGACGGCACCGTCGCGAGCCTCGTGAAGCCCCAGAACAAGGGCGCGCTGACCGACATCCTCACTTACCATGCGGTTGCCGGTAAGGTGACCAGCACCGACCTCGTCGCGCTGATCCGCAAGCACGGCGGCACGGCGACGCTGACCACCGTCTCGGGCGGCAAGCTCAAGGCGCGGCTCTCGGGCGACACGATCGTGATCACCGATGCGCGGGGCGGCACGACCGCGGTGACCCAGGCCGACGTCGCAACCTCGAACGGCGTGGTGCACGTGACCGACGGGGTGTTCCTGCCTGCGTGATTTGCGCGTGAATTACCCCTCCGTCACCGGCTTACGCCGCTGCCACCTCCCCATTGCTGGGCAACGGGGAGGGACTTGCGAGGCGATCTCTGGTAAGTCCCTCCCCGTCCTGAAAGGATGGGGAGGTGGCACCGCGAAGCGGTGACGGAGGGGTAATTGCGCAAGAGCGACCACAACTACACCCTCGCCCGCGCTCAGCGAAAGACACCGAGCCTTCCCGAAGGCCTGCTCTGGCGCGAGTTGCGCGCAGCACGGGGAGGCCTCAAGTTCCGCCGCCAGCACCCCGTCGGGCCCTATGTGCTCGATTTCTCCTGCGCAGCGGCGAAGTGCGGCTTCGAGATCGACGGGATGGCGCACGAGATGGGCGACAGACCCGCGCTGGACGAACGGCGCGACGTGTTGCTCGCGGCGCAGGAGATCAGGGTGAAGCGGATTCCGGCGAGCGAGGTGCTGGCCGATCCGTCGGCGGTGGCCAAGGCGATGGTCCGGCTCTGTGCGGGGATCATCGCGGGAGACGCCTGAAGGACCCCTCCGTCACCGCTCCGCGGTGCCACCTCCCCATTGCTGCGCAACGGGGAGGGACTTGGCGGCCACAGGTCCCTCCCCGTCCCGATGGGAGGTGGCAGCCCGCAGGGCTGAGGGAGGGGTAACTCCGCCAGACCGAGACTAAGCCGCCTCTTCCTTCTTCTTTTCGCTGCCGATCACGCGGATCGGTTCCTTCTTGCCGGCGACCACGTCGGCGTCGATCACGATCTCGGTCACGCCTTCCATGTCGGGCAGGTCGAACATCGTGTCGAGCAGCAGGCCCTCGACGATCGAACGCAGGCCCCGCGCGCCGGTCTTGCGCTTGATCGCGCGCTCGGCGATCGCCTGGAGGGCGTCGTCGGTGAAGGTCAGCTCGACGTCCTCGAGCTCGAACAGCTTGCGATACTGCTTGACCAGCGCGTTCTTGGGCTCCTTGAGGATCGTCACCAGCGCCGGCACGTCGAGATCGTGCAGCGTGGCGATGACCGGCAGGCGGCCGACGAATTCGGGGATCAGGCCGAACTTGAGCAGGTCTTCCGGCTCGGACTTCTCGAGCAGCTCGCCCACGCGCCGCTTTTCGGGATCGGCGACGTGGGCGCCGAAGCCGATCGAGCGCTTCTGCAACCGGTCGGCGATGATCTTGTCGAGGCCCGCGAAGGCGCCGCCGCAGATGAACAGGATGTTGGTCGTGTCGACCTGCAGGAATTCCTGCTGCGGATGCTTGCGCCCGCCCTGCGGCGGCACGGAGGCGGTGGTGCCTTCCATCAGCTTGAGCAGCGCCTGCTGCACGCCCTCACCCGAGACGTCGCGGGTGATCGAGGGGTTTTCGGCCTTGCGGGTGATCTTGTCGATCTCGTCGATATAGACGATCCCGTGCTGCGCCTTCTCGACGTTGTAGTCCGAGGCCTGGAGCAGCTTCAGGATGATGTTCTCGACGTCCTCGCCGACATAGCCCGCCTCGGTCAGCGTGGTCGCGTCGGCCATGGTGAAGGGCACGTCGAAGGTGCGCGCCAGCGTCTGCGCAAGCAGGGTCTTGCCGCTCCCGGTCGGGCCGACGAGCAGGATGTTCGACTTCGCCAGCTCGACGTCGCCCGCCTTGCCCGAGTGCTTCAGCCGCTTGTAGTGGTTGTGGACCGCCACCGAGAGCACGCGCTTCGCCCGGTCCTGGCCGATCACGTAGTCGTTCAGCGTCGTGAAGATGTCCATCGGCGTGGGGATCTCGCCGTCCTTCTTGCCGGCGATCCCTGCCTTGGTTTCCTCGCGGATGATGTCGTTGCACAGCTCGACGCATTCATCGCAGATGAACACCGTCGGCCCGGCGATGAGCTTGCGCACCTCGTGCTGCGACTTCCCGCAGAAGCTGCAGTAGAGGGTGCTTTTGCTGTCGGATCCGCTCAATTTGGTCATTCCTGTGTCCTCGAATCCGCTGCCCCAGACGCCGAGACACCTCGGGCGGATTCGTCAAGTGTATCGCTCGCGCAGCATGAATCAACACATCGCGCGTGAATTCGTGCTGTTACCATGATGCCCCGGCCTGCGAAGGCGCGCAATTGCCACGCCCTGTCGCAGCTGTCCCGCGCCGGTGCAGGTCGCGGGAGGAGGTGAGGGGAAGGGCCTACTCAGGCGCGCCGCCCGAACCGTCCTCGAGGCCGGTTTCCTCGTTCTCGGGTCGGGTCTCGAAGACCTTGTCGACGAGCCCGAAGGCGCGCGCTTCCTCGGCTTCGAGGAAGGTGTCGCGGTCCATCGCCTTCTCGATCTCCTCGAGGCTGCGGCCGGTGAACTTGACGTAGAGATCGTTCATGCGGGCACGGATGCGCAGGATCTCGCGCGCCTGGATCTCGATGTCCGCCGCCATCCCGCGCGCGCCGCCCGAGGGCTGGTGGACCATGATCCGCGCATTGGGGAGCGCGATGCGCATGCCCGGCTCGCCCGCGGCGAGCAGGAAGCTGCCCATCGAGGCCGCCTGGCCGATGCACACGGTCGAGACCCGTGGCTTGATGTACTGCATGGTATCGAAGATCGCGAGGCCCGCCGTCACCACCCCGCCCGGCGAGTTGATGTACATGCTGATCGGCTTGGAGGGATTCTCGCTCTCGAGGAACAGCAGCTGGGCGATGATCAGCGAGGCCATGTTGTCCTCGACCTGGCCGTTCACGAAGACGATCCGCTCGCGCAGCAGGCGGCTGAAGATGTCGAAGCTGCGCTCGCCCCGGCTGGTCTGCTCGACCACCACCGGCACCAGCGCGCCCGTGTAGGGATCGCGGGTGAACTGCCCCTGGGTGCCGTAGGTCTCGCCGGAATTGCCGAACAGATCGATCATGGGATGCGGTGTCCTTGAGGTGTGTCGATACGGCTATGTCGGAGCCTCACGGGCAATTTCAAGGGCGTTTACCTTGTCCCTGTGAATTCGCCGGGGAGCATCGGGCTCGGCCGGGGGAGACCTAGGTGTTTTACCCCTTGAGCGCCGCGCGCGGCGTGGCACATCTGGCGGTCATGAACCACCGCATCCTCGCCCGCCCGGCCCTCGCCCTGCTCCTCGCCACCACCGCCAGCGCAGCGCTCGCCCAGCAGGCGGGCGGCGACATCGTGCTGCGCGAAAGGCCCGTTCCCGCCATCGCCGACACGGCGGCGCAGATCGAGCGTATCCGCACGCTCGACGATGCCGGTCCGATGCTCAACGCGGTCATCGTCTACAACCCCGACGCCGCCGCCGTCGCGGTGACGCAGACAGGCAAGCCGCTCGCGGGGCGCACCGTGATGGTCAAGGACAATGTCGAGACCGCGGAGTTTCCGACCACCGCGGGGAGCCTCGCCCTCAAGGACAACGCCACGGGGCGCGATGCGCCGCTGATCGCGAACCTGCGCAAGGCGGGCGGCGTGGTGCTCGGCAAAACCAACCTCTCCGAGTGGGCGAACATCCGCTCGAACGATTCGACGAGCGGGTGGAGCGCAGTCGGCGGGCTGACGAGGAACCCCTTCGCGACCGACCGCAACACCTGCGGCTCTTCCTCGGGGAGCGGGGCGGCGATCGCGGCGGGCTTCGCCTGGGGCGCGATCGGGACCGAGACCAACGGCTCGATCGCGTGTCCGGCGAGCATCAACGGCCTCGTCGGCTTCAAGCCCTCGGTCGGGATCGTCAGCCGCACCCACGTGGTGCCGATCTCCTCGACACAGGACACCGCCGGGCCGATGACGCGGACGGTCTACGACGCCGCGCTGCTGCTCACCGCGATCGCCGGCGAGGACCGGGCGGACCCGGTGACGCTCGAGGCGAAGCGGGTCGCCGACTACACCGCCGGGCTCGACACCGCCTCGCTCAAGGGCGTGCGGATCGGGGTGCTGCGCGGCGCGACGGGCAGCCGGGCGGACGTCAAGGCGCTGTTCGACACCGCCCTCGAAGACCTGAAGCGCGCAGGCGCCGAGCTCGTCGACGTCGAGTACAGCGCGCCTGGCGAGCTGTGGGCGGCGGCGCTCCCGGTGCTGCTCTTCGAGCTGCGGGTCGAGATGGACAAGTACCTGAGCACCCGCCCCGGCACCGGCGGGCCGCGCAGCCTTGCCGACGTGGTCGCCTTCAACAGCGCCAATGCTGCGACCGAACTGCGCTTCTTCGGGCAGGACCTGTTCGAAGAGGCGCTGAAGACCACCGACGCGGCGGCTTACCAGAAGAACCTCGCCACCCTCAGGCGCCTGACCCGCGCCGAGGGGATCGACAAGCTCCTCGCCGACAACACAGTGAGCTTCCTCGTCGCGCCCACCCAAGGCCCGGCGTGGAGCACCGACCTCGTCAACGGCGACAATTTCAACGGGCGGATCGGCGCGGGCTACCTCGCCGCGATCGCGGGCTATCCGCACCTCACCGTGCCGATGGGCGCGGTCGAGGGACTGCCGATCGGGCTCTCGATCATGGGCGCCCAGTGGCAGGACCACGCGGTCCTGAAGGCCGGCGCGGCTTACGAAAAGGCGCGGACAGCGGTGCTGCCGACGCCCACCTTTGCGCCCTGGAAGCCGGCGGGCGAGTGAACCAAAGCTAACCGCAACGGTAAGCGGTCGCATTTGTTGTCCGCCTGCGGCATGACTCGTGACGGCAGCAATCCCGCTGCCAGATCAACGAGTAAACATACATGACACTGGTAGAAGTGTGCGTGTTGCTCGGACTGTTGATGGCCTTTGCCACCCTCATACTGAAGGTGGTCGAGATCTCTCGGTCCAAGTAACTGTCAGTCACGGTCCGGGGGGCTGGTTGCAGCCGGCCCCTCGGGCTCCTGAAGCAGTTGACCCCCAGCCGTTGCAGCGGCCGGGGGTCGATCAACAGGGTAAACCTGTCACTGGTAGCCTTCGTATAGGCTCAATCCCCCAAAAAGGCAAGATGCCGCTCAGGGAGATCGATATCGAAAGCCCTTACTTCTTGGCCGCCGCCTTCTTGGCCGGAGCCTTCTTGGCGGGCTTGGCATCGGCTTCTTCCGCCGGAGCCTCGGCCTTCTTCTTCGCGGGGGCCTTCTTGGCGGGCTTCACCTCTTCGGCGGTCTCGGCCGCCTCGGCAGCGGCGCCTTCGGCGGCGGCCTTCTTGGCGGGAGCCTTCTTCTTCGCCGGCGCCTTCTTCGGCGCGGGCGCGGCCTCGGCGCCTTCCTCGGCCTC
Organism: Erythrobacter sp. NE805; assembly: GCF_046452355.1. Taxonomy (NCBI): domain Bacteria; kingdom Pseudomonadati; phylum Pseudomonadota; class Alphaproteobacteria; order Sphingomonadales; family Erythrobacteraceae; genus Erythrobacter; species Erythrobacter sp. NE805. Next base: position 166,623 of record NZ_JBKFDI010000003.1, read on the forward strand.
GATCGCGGCCTGAAGCTCCTCGACAGTCACTTCACGCGTCGTGACCTCGGCCTTGTCGAACAGGAAGTCGACGACCTTGTCCTCGTAGAGCGGGGCGCGCAGCTGGGCGGCGGCCATCGGCTCGGACTGGATGTACTGGACGAAGCGCTCGCGGTCCTCGGGGCGATACTGCATCGCCGCCTGCTGGATCAGCATCGACATCTCCTGCTGGGTGATCTCGACACCGTTCGCCTGGCCGATTTCCGAGAGCAGCAGGCCGAGCCGCACGCGGCGCTCGGCGATCGAGCGGTATTCGTCCTTCTCGTCCTCGATCTGCTTCAGGGCCTCGGCCGGGTTCTCGTCGCGCGCGGCTTCCTGCTGGAGCTGCGCCCAGATCTGCTGGAACTCGGCCTCGACCATGCTGCCGGGCACCTCGAAGGAGTGGCCCGCGGCGAGCTGGTCGAGCAGCGCGCGCTTCATCTGGGTGCGGGTAAGGCCGGCGGTCTGCTGCTCGAGCTGCGCCTTCATGATCTCGCGCAGCTTGTCGAGGCTGTCGAGCCCGAGGCTCTTGGCGAAATCCTCATCGATGGTGGTCTCGCCCTCGACCTTGACTGCCTTCACGGTGATGTCGAAGGTCGCTTCCTTCCCGGCGAGGTGGTCGGCCTGGTAGTTCTCGGGGAAGGTGACGGTGATGGTCTTCTCCTGTCCCGCCTTCACGCCGACGAGCTGGTCCTCGAAGCCGGGGATGAAGGTGCCCGAGCCGATCACCAGCGCGGCGTCCTCGGCCTTGCCGCCCTCGAACTCGACGCCGCCCAACTTGCCGACGAAGTCGATGATCAGCTGGTCGCCCTCGGCCGCCTTCTTCGTCTTGGGCGCGTCCTTGTAGCTCTTGTTCTGCGCGGCGATGTTGCCGAGCGCCTCGTCGACCTGCGCGTCGGTCACGGGCACCACCAGCTTCTCGAGCTTGAGGCCCTCGATGCTCGGCGCCTCGATCGCCGGGAGCACCTCGAGGCTCACGGTGATCGCCGCGTCCTTGCCCTGCTCGTAATCCTCGTTGAGCCCGATCTCGGGCTGCATCGCCGGGCGCAGCGCCTCGTCACGGATCAGCTTGTCGACCGATTCGCGGATCGTGTCGTTCACCACCTGGCCGTGCAGCGCCTCGCCGTGCATCTTCTTGACGAGATTGGCGGGCACCTTGCCGGGACGGAAGCCGGGCATGCGGACCTGCGGCGCGATCTTCCTGATCTCGGCATCGATCTTGGCCGACAGCTCGGCGGCCGGGATCGTGATCGTGTAGGCGCGCTTGAGCCCTTCGTTGACGGTCTGCTGGGTCTGCATGAACTTGTCTGGAGCCTTTTGATGAGTAATCCGTGAGGCCGGGCAGTCCGGGCGGCGAATTGGTGCGGGCGAAGGGACTCGAACCCCCACATCTTGCGATGCCAGAACCTAAATCTGGTGCGTCTACCAATTTCGCCACGCCCGCTTGCCCGAACGAAGCCGCGCGGGAAGCATGGCCCCCCGCGCGTATCAGCGAGCGCCCTTATCCGTCTCGCGGGAAAAGGGCAAGCGCAACACGCTTGATGCAAGCGCCAAGCCCCGATAGAGGCGCGCGCCATGAGCGACAAAACCCCCGAGACCACCCCTGCGGCAACCCCTGCGACAGGCGCCGGCAGCGACGTTCCGCCCGATCGCCTGTCGGTCAATCCGCGGAGCGAACACTTCGACGCGGAGAAGCTCCAGCGCGGGGTCGGCATCCGCTTCAAGGACCGGGTGCGCACCGACATCGAGGAATACTCGATCTCCGAGGGCTGGGTGCGGGTGCAGGCGGGCAAGGCCGTGGACCGCAAGGGCCAGCCGCTGACGATCAAGCTCACCGGCCCGGTCGAGGCGTGGTACGAGGACCTCGGCGAGAACCCGCCGGTCGCCCGGAAGGGCTGAGCCCCCTCTCGGCTTGCCAAAAGAGGCGTTTGCGCCCACTTGGGCCGGGTCATGTCCCTCCCCAAGAAGCCTGAAGTCGTCATCATCGGCCGCCCCAATGTCGGCAAGTCCACGCTGTTCAACCGGCTGGTGGGGAAGAAGCTCGCGCTCGTCGACGACCAGCCGGGGGTGACCCGCGACCGCCGCATGGGCGATGCGGTGATCGCCGGGCTGCACTTCACCGTGGTCGACACCGCCGGGTGGGAGGACGAGGACGCGCTCTCGCTCCCCGGGCGGATGAGGAAGCAGACCGAAGCGAGCCTCGCGGGCGCGGACGCGGCGATCTTCGTGATCGACGCGCGCGCCGGGCTCACCCCCTTGGACGAGGAAATCGCCCGCTACCTGCGCGAGGCCGAGGTGCCGGTGGTCCTCGCCGCCAACAAGGCCGAAGGGGCGGCTGCCGAGGCGGGCGTGATCGAGGCCTGGTCGCTCGGCCTCGGCGAGCCGCTCGCGCTCTCGGCCGAGCACGGCGAGGGGGTCGCGGACCTGTTCGGCGGGCTGTGGCCGATCATCGGCGCCAAGGCGGAAGCGTGGGAAGAGGCGAACGACGCCGAGCGCGCCGCGCTGCGCCAGATGGACGAGGAGGAGCGCCCCTCCGGCCCGCTGAAGCTCGCCATCGTCGGGCGGCCCAATGCGGGCAAGTCCACGCTCATCAACCGCCTGCTCGGCGAGGACCGGCTGCTGACCGGGCCCGAGGCCGGGATCACCCGCGATTCGATCGCGATCGACTGGCAATGGACCGATCCCAAGTCGGGCGAGACCCGCGAGATCCGCCTCATCGACACTGCGGGGATGCGCAAGAAGAAGAACGTCACCGAGAAGCTCGAGAAGCTCTCGGTCGCCGATGCGCGCCGGGCGGTGGACTTCGCCGAGGTGGTGGTGCTGCTGCTCGACGCGACGCAGGGGCTTGAGCATCAGGACCTCAAGATCGCGAGCCTCGTCCTCGAGGAAGGCCGCGCGCTGATGATCGCGATCAACAAGTGGGATGTGGCGGAAGACGCGAGCAAGCTCTTCAACGGCATCCGCGCCGCGCTCGACGACGGGCTCGCGCAGGTCCGGGGCCTGCCGCTGTTCGCCGTCTCGGCGAAGACGGGCAAGGGCCTCGACCAGATGCTCGCGGGGGCCTTCGAGCTGCGCGAGGCGTGGTCGAAGCGCGTCTCCACCTCGGCGCTCAACCGCTGGTTCGACGACGCGATGGAGGCGAACCCGCCGCCCGCCCCCGGCGGCAAGCGCATCAAGCTCAGGTACATCACCCAGGCCGGCACCCGCCCGCCGCGCTTCGTCATCTTCGGCTCGCGCCTCGACCTGCTCCCCAAGAGCTACGAGCGCTACCTCGTCAACGGCATCCGCGCGAAGCTCGGCTTCGAGGCCGTTCCGGTGCGGGTGACGCTGCGCACCAACAAGAACCCCTACGCCAAGGAGGGGTGATGAGCGCGCTCGACCTCCTCGCCGCGGTCCTCCACGCACCGCCCTTCGCCTCGGAAATCCTCGAGCGCACCGCCTCCACCCCGCGGGTGCAGCAGGTGGTGCAGCTTTCGCTGGCACCCGCATTCCTGCTCTCGGGCATCGGGGCGATCATGAACGTCATCATGAGCCGGATGATCTGGATCGCGCGGCGGGTCGAGAACATCGAGGAGAAGATGGAGGAGCACCGCACCGCCAGGCAGGCGCGCGAGCTCGGCTGGCTGATGCGGCGCCGCAAGCTGATGCAGGGGGCGATCATGTTCTCGACCGCGGCGGCGGTGATGATCAGCCTCGTCATCGGCCTCCTCTTCATCGCCGCCTATATCCACGCGCAGATCGGGACGGTGATCGCGGTGCTGTGGGTGCTGACGATGGTGCTGCTGGTGACGGGTCTCGGCTTCTTCCTGTTCGAGACGCGGCTGGCGGCGCGCGGGGCGGAGGAGCCGAAGGGGTAGTGGCAGAATTGACCGGATGGTCAACTGCAGGAGGGCGGGGCCGCAAGGCCGTCCCCGCCCCCCACTATGGCGCGATCACTTGCCGGTGAAAGTCACCTCACGCAGCAGATAGGTGCCCTGGATCTGGCGGATCTTGTTGTAGAGCTCGATCTGGGTCTTGTTGCCGGCGTCGATGTTCGCCTTGCCGTAGGCCTCGAGGAACTTGAGGTAACGCTCCTTGCTCGGCCCCACGGCTTCGGTGTTGGGGAAGACGATGATCAGGACGATGTTGAACTCGTTGTCGCCGTAAGGGACCCCGTAGATGCCGTAATCCTTGATGTAGCCGAGCTGCTTCTGGACCTCGTTGGCCGCCGCCCACGTCTTGCGCAGCCCTCCGAGGTAGGTGTCGGCCTGGCCCTCGTCGACCTTGACGAGGGTCATCTCGACCACCTCTTCGGCCGGCGTGTAATCCTTGTAGACCTCGGCGGCCTGCGCGAAGGCCGGTGCCGCGAAAGCGAGCGCCGCTGCGGCGATGCCGCACTCGATCATCTTGGTCAGTCTGCTCATCATGTGCCTCCAATATGTGCATCGGAGGGCTTGAGCCCGTGTGCTGCGGCGAAATAGACCCTGTGCGACCCGATCGTGATTCCGCGCAGACCAGCCCGCAGCTGCCCGCGCTCCTCCCCCCGCGGCGAGAGTGCGCCCGGTGGGCAGCGACGTCAAGCCATTTATATCAAATGTTAAAGCCCGCTCCGACCAGGCCGCCCGCGTGGCGGACAGCGCTACGCAAAAGGGGCAGGACCGCCCCTCGCGGCCCTGCCCCTTTTTTGTGCAGCCCTGCGGCTTCTGCGTAGCTTGCTCAGCTGTCGCCCGCGGGCGCGCTCTGGAGTTGCACATAATTGTGCAGGCCCATGCGCTCGATCAGCTCGAACTGGGTCTCGAGGAAGTCGACGTGCTCCTCCTCGTTCTTCAGAATATAGGCAAACAGGTCGCGCGATACGTAGTCGCGGACGGATTCGCTGTATTCGACCGCGTCGCGCAGCAGCGGGATTGCCTCTTCTTCGAGCGCGAGGTCGGCACGCAGGATCTCCTCGACCGTCTCGCCGACCTTGAGCTTGTGGATTGCCTGGAAATTGGGCAGCCCGTCGAGGAACAGGATGCGCTCGGCGAGCTTGTCGGCGTGCTCCATCTCCTCGATCGATTCCTTGCGCTCGTAGGCGGCGAGCTTGGTCACGCCCCAGTGCGAGAGCACGCGGTAGTGCAGCCAGTACTGGTTGATCGCGGTCAGCTCGTTGGTGAGCGCCTGGTTGAGAAAATCGATGACCTTGGGGTCGCCCTTCATGGGGAATGCTCCTTGCGAGATATCAAAGCGCCGGCGGCGGCATTGCGGCGATTGTAGCCGCAGCCGCCCGGTGCCCGCAAGGGGCGCAGGTCAAAATTCCTTGCGAATCAGTCGCTTGCGAGCCGTTCGCAATCGCGGCGGGCAGCGCTTATACTGCGAGTGCCTCGCAAGCCGCGGCAGCGCGCTCGGCATCGATGATTTCCTGCGCCTCCTCAAGGCATTGGCCGCAATTGGGGCGCTTGCCGAGGCAGGCGTAGGTCGCTTCCGCATCCCCGTCGCAGGTCAGCGCGGCCTTGCGCAAATCATTCTCACGGATCGCATTGCAGATGCAGATGTACATGGCCGCTCGAATCACTCCTGCGAGGCGTTTGCAGGAGCGAATGTATGCGAGTTATTCGCAATAACAAGGGTGAAGTGCATCCGGCGCTGCCCTCTCCGGGAAAGCGCGGAGGCGACCTCACTTGCGCAAGGGAAAGAGCCGCCGGTAGGTCAGGCAGCGCCACAGCCACTCGAGCGGGCCGTAGTGGAAGCGGTCGAGCCACGGCTTCGACCAGGCGAGCATGAGCGACCAGGCGAGCACCACCACGACATAGAGCTGCGGGCGGTTCAATTGCCCGAACAGCCCCAGCGCCCAGCCGTGGAAGACGAACATCATCACCACCGAGGTGCCGAGGTAATTGGTGAAGGCCGCCCGCCCCGCGGCGCGCACCCGCTCGCCGAGCCATCCGTTCGCGCCGGGCGCATAGGCGACCAGCAGCGCGGCGAGGCCGAGGATCGACCACAGGCGCGGCAGCGGGCTCCACGCGACGAAGCCGGCGAGGGTGCCGTGGAAGGTGAAGCCCCCCGCCTGCACCACCAGGCCGATGGCGAGCTGCACCAGCCCCCCGGCGATCACCCCGATCCACCCCCAGCGCAGCAGCGTGCTCCGCGCCACGGCTCCGCTGAAGAAGCCGAGCCGGTAGAGCGCCACCCCGAGCAGCATCAGCGGGATCGTCTCGAAGCCGAACAGCAGCGCGTTGCTGAGCGGCTCCGACCACTGCTCGGTGAAGCGGTGCGCCACCAGCGCGGGGTAGTCGCCCGCGGCGATCGCGGCATTGGGCACCTCGCCGCGCGCCAGCGCCGCGGCGCCGTCGCCCTGCATCATCGCGCGCTGCTCGGGCATGGCGTCGCCATAGGGGGTGTCGACGATCAGCCAGGGGAAGGTGAGGCCGCTGTAGACCACCACGCCCAGCATGTAGCCGGCAAGGCCGACGATGAGCTGGGTCTTCACGCTCCACCTCAGGCAGGCGAGCACGACCAAGCCGAACAGCGCGTAGTAGAACAGGATGTCGCCGGGCCAGATGAAGAAGAAGTGGATCATCCCGAAGCCCATCAGCACCGCGAGGCGCCACGCCTGCAAGCGCCGGGTCGCGCCGCGCGCCCAGGCCTTCTCCATGAACAGGAACATCCCCGCCCCGAACAGCAGGGTGAAGAGCCCGCGCATCTTGCCGTCGACGAGCACGAATTGCGCGATCCACAGCCAGCCCCCGGGATCGCCGGTATCGGTGAGGAAGCCCGCGGGGTACATGTAGGCCTCGAAGGGCTGGCCGAAGGCGACGATGTTCGCCCACAGGATGCCCATCACCGCGATGCCGCGGATGAAGTCGAGCGTGTCGATCCGCGCCGCGGCGGCGACGGGCGCGACGGCGGCGGCGCGGTCCTCGCGCAGGTCCTGCATCGCGGAAGGCGCGAGCGTCTCGTTCATGGCTGATCCCCCTAGCCTGTTCGTGCGCGGGAGATTAGCGACTCCGGCGGGCTTGGAAAGGGCCCCCCGTCGAGACGATCACGCCATTCGTCGCGCGTGCGCCCGGGGGCTCAGCCCTGCCCCGCCACCACGCAGGCCTTGCCGTCGCGCTTCAGCGAGGCGCAGGCGCGCGAGGCTTCGGCTTCGCTCGAAAAGCCGGAGGCGAGCAGGCGGGTGAGGTTGCCGCTCGGCAGCAGGGTCTTGGCAGTCCCGGCGAGCGCGGCGTGTCCGCCGACCTCGCGCCACAGCTTGTCGGCGTTGGAGGCGACCCCGAAGGCGCCGAGCTGGACGCGCCAGCGGCCCTGCTTGCGCACGGCTTGCGCGGGGGTGGGCGCGGCGGCGAGCGCCGGCCTCGGCGCGGGCGGCTGGGCCGCGGCGAGCACCACCGGCGCGGCGGGCTTCTGGGTGACGGGCTGGGGCGTGAGCGGCCTGGGCGCGGGCGGCAGGCCCATCGGCTTGGGCGCGCTCACCGCGACCTGCGGCGGCGCCTTCGCGGCGGGCGCGGGCGCGGCGGCAGGAACCGGCTTCGAGCCGAGCTCGGCCGCGGCCAGCTCCGCCTGGCGCTGCGAGCGCGCGCCCGCGTCGAGCTCGCGGGCGAGCGACTGCGCCGCAACGCGCTGCGCCTGCGGCACATACTTGTCCATCTGCGCGAGCGCGTCGCGCGCCTGCGGCAGGCCCGCCCCATTGGCAAGGGTCATCAGCGCATAGGCGCGCACCCAGTCCTTGGCCGCATAGTCGGCGTTGAAGTGCGACAGGCCGAGCACGTACTGCGCGCGCGGATCGCCGCGCTCGGCGGCGGCCTTGATGAGCGGCATGGCGCGGGCCTGTTCGCCCTCCTGGAACAGCATCAGCCCGAAATTGTCGGCCGCCTTGACGTGGCCGAGCTTCGCGGCCTCCTCGTAGAGCTTGCGCGCGCGGGCATTGTCGACCTCGACCCCACGCCCCAGCCGATAGGCCTGCGCGAGGTTGAACAGCGCATCGGGATCGCCCGCCGCCGCCGGACCCTGCCATTCGACCACCGCGCGGTTGAAGTCGCCCGCGCTCCAGGCGTCGACCCCGGCCTTGACGTCGGCGAGCGCCGGTCCGGCCAGCAGCGCCAGCAGCCCTGCGCCGAGCAGCGCGCCTGCGGGTTTGCACATCGTGATGCTCGTCATCCTTCTGCCTTCGCCTCGCGATCGGGAAATCATGCGTTAGCCGCCGGATAGCCGAACAGGGTTAGCAAATGGTTGCCGCGCACTGAGGGCCGATCCGGCGGCCCGCCCGGCCGAACCGGGGGTCGATGACAAGCCTGCCCGAGGCGCGGGGTGTTAACCCTAAATTAGGGGTATCCTGCGAAGCCATGCCCATCCAGCCGTTGTCAGGCGCTGCAATCGGGCGGCGTGCGACGGTTCAATCCATGGGGGACCCAGGCGTTGCGTGTACTCGCTTTGGCATCGCAGAAAGGTGGATCGGGCAAGACCACCCTGTCCGGACATCTCGCCGTCCAGGCGCAGCGCGCCGGCGCCGGCCCGGTCGTGCTGATCGACATCGACCCGCAAGGCTCGCTCGCCGACTGGTGGAACGAGCGCGAGGCGGAATACCCCGCCTTCGCCCAGACCACCGTCGCGCGGCTCGCCAACGACCTCCAGGTGCTGCGCCAGCAGGGCTTCAAGCTCGCGGTGATCGACACCCCGCCGGCGATCACCATGGCGATCCAGTCGGTGATCTCGGTCGCCGAGCTGATCGTCGTCCCGACCCGCCCCTCCCCGCACGACCTGCGCGCCGTCGGCGCCACGGTCGACCTGTGCGAGCGCGCGGGCAAGCCGCTGGTGTTCGTCGTCAACGCCGCCACCCCCAAGGCCAAGATCACCTCGGAAGCCGCGGTCGCGCTTTCGCAGCACGGCACGGTCGCGCCGATCACGCTGCACCACCGCACCGATTTCGCCGCCTCGATGATCGACGGGCGCACGGTGATGGAAGTGGACCCGGAAAGCCGTTCGGCCGCCGAGATCGCGGCGCTGTGGCGCTACATCGCCGACCGGCTCGAAAAGAACTTCCGCCGCACCGTCTTCGCCGCCGCGCCCAATGCGCCGATGCAGATGGGCGGCGTGCCGCGTCCCGCGGGCGGCTTCGGTCGCCGGGTGGCCCAGTAAGACGCGCGGGGGGCGAGAGCACCATGTCCGAACCCGGTTTCGCCTCGCTCGGCCCCTCGCTGCTGGCCCGCAAGGGCGGCGCCAAGCCCGCGATGCGCCCGCAGGTCGCCCCGCTGGTCGCCGACGAGGCGGTGGTCGCTGCGCTCCCCGAGGAGCAGCTCGAGGATCTCGGCTGGAACGATATGGGCGACGGTGAGCCGTCCGGTGCCGAGATCGTGCCGATCCACGGCGACGTCGCGCCCGCGTCCGATCCCGCCGGCCCGATCGTGCGCCGCCAGCAGCGCCGGCTCGAGGAGCGCGTGCTCGCCGATGCGGCGATGACCGGCCCCGAGGATCGCGAGCCCGAATACGACGAGGAAGAGGACGAGGGCTTCACCGCCGGGGAGGCGGACGAATCGCTCCACGCGCCGCTCGCGCCCGCGGTGCCCGCCACCAAGGCCAGGGCCCGCGTCCCCGCCGCCCAGTCGGGCCGCCGCGCCGCCTTCACCCTGCGCCTCGACGCCGACCGCCACCTCAAGCTGCGCCTCGCCGCCACCATGCACGGCGTCAGCGCGCAGGTGCTGGTGACCGAGGCCTTGGACCGCCTGCTCGCCGAATATGACGAGCTCGAGGTCATCGCCAACCACCTGAAGCGCCATTGAGCGGCGTGACCCGCCACCGACCGAACAGCCGATACGAACAGGGGACCAAGACCATGGACCGCAAGCTCAAGACCGGACTTACCGCTCCGCGCCTCGCGCTGGCCGCCACCACCGCGATCGCCGCGCTGGCGCTGCCGGGCTGCATGACCTCCGCCGCACCGCCCGCGCAGGTCTCCTTCGACAAGGCGCATGGGGCGCTCGCCAAGGGGCAGGTCGACAAGGCGATCGCGCACGCCGAGGCCGCGGTCCTCGCCGATCCGCGCAATCCGGGCTTTCGCGCGCTGCTGGGCGCCGCCTATCTCGAGGCGGGGCGCTTCCAGTCGGCGGCGACCAGCTTCGGCGACGCGCTCGACCTCGGTGACGACAACCCGCGCACCGTGCTGAGCTTCGCGCTCGCCAGGATAGCGCTCGGCGAAGGCCGCGCGGCGGCGAGCGTGCTCGACGAATATGCGGACAGCATCGACCCCGCCGACCTCGGGCTCGCCCTCGCGCTCGCCGGGCAGCCGGAGCGCGGGGCGGGCGTGCTCGTCAATGCGGTGCGCGCGAGCGATGAGGCCTCGCCCAAGCTGCGCCAGAACCTCGCCTACACCTATGCCCTTGCCGGCAACTGGAAGATGGCCCGCGTGATGGCCGCCGAAGACGTGCCCGCCGACCAGCTCGACGCGCGCCTCGGCGAATGGGCCACGGCCGCCGCGCCCGAGATGTTCCAGCAGCGCATCGCCGCGCTGCTCGACGTGACCCCGCGCGCCGATGCCGGCCAGCCGCAGCGCCTCGCGCTCGCCAACTTCCCCGCGCAGGAGGTGATGGTCGCCGAGGCGGCGGCGCAGGGCGATGTCTCCGCCGACGAGGAGCCCGTGCAGGTCGCCGCCGCCGAATCCTCGCCCGCCTTCACCCAGGCCTTTGCCCCCGCCGAGCCCGCGATCGCGACCGTCGAGCCGGCCTCCAGCCAGGGGCTACGCTACGTCTCGAACCCGGTCGTGCAGCAACTCGGCGTTCGCGGCACGGGCGCACCGCGCGTCGCCGGTGCCGTTCCCCAGCGCCGCATGGCCGCCACCGCCGCCGCGGTGCAGGCGCCCGTCGCCAAACCCGAGGGCACGCACCTCGTCCAGCTCGGCGCCTATAGCAGCAAGCTCGAGGCCGAGCGCGGCTGGGTGGTGCTCAAGGCCAAGTTCCCGCAGCTGGGGGACCGCTCGCCGGTCATCACCCAGGCGGTCGTCAATGGCCGCACCTTCTGGCGCGTCGCCGCCGACGGCTTCGGCCGGCAGAGCGCCAGGGCCATGTGCGGGACGGTCAAGTCGGCCGGGCGCGGCTGCTTCGCCTATGCCGCCTCGAGCCCGCCCAAGGGCGCGGTCGCGAGCGAAGTCCGGGTCGCCGCCCGCACCCGCTGAGCTTTCTCTTTCCTCATGAGCAACCTCGCTCCCGGACGGCCCCCACGCTGTCCGGGAGTTTTCTTTTGCCCTGCGAGAGGGGCGTGCCGCGGGGCGCTTTCCTACGGGCGTAGGGCGGCCTAGGGTCTGCAAATGGCTGTCCGGGGCCATTGCGGCCCGGCTGGCGGCGTGAAACATCGGTGATGCGATGTACGGCGCTGGATTTCTTGGATAAAACGGCGTGAAACCAACTTCGGAAAGCCGTTCCGGGCCGCTTCCAGGCCCGTCCAGACCCCCTCTACACCCCCTCTACACCCCCTCTACACCCCCTCTACACCCCCCTCAGCCGCCGCTTGACCCCGGCTTGCCCGCCATCATGCGGCGCCTCGCGCGGGGCTCGGTTGTAGGACGGGGCGAATCACCCGCCGAGCAGCGGGCGGGCGAAGGCCTGCCACGCGGGGTTGTTCCAGGCGAGCATCACCGCCGTCCCCGTCGGCACCATGACGGCGAGGTAAATCCAGTAGGCCCGGTGCACCCCGCGCCCCCGCGCGAGGTCCCATGCCAGCATCGGCACGAGGCACAGCGTCGGCCACAGCAGCGTCGAGAGCGGGCTCGCCGGACCGGAATTCCACAGGAACGGCATCCGCGCGAAAGCCGCCCCGATCGGCGCGATGGTGGCGAGGATGATCAAGCGCTTGTGCAGCCCCGCATCGCGCCCCCGCGCGGCGAACCCGAGGCCGACCAGCACCGCGAAGCAGAAGCCGCTCCTGAGCTGCATCGCGGCGGTGTTGGTCATGGCGCGCATCATCTGCGCGATCTCCGCGGGGCTCTCGCCCGCGCCTTGCGCAAAGGCGACCCGCGCGGCGAAATTCGCGGGCACGAGCATCACCCCGGCGATCACCAGCAGCGGGGCGAGCACCATCCCGAGCACCCCCAGCTGCCCGTGCCACCCGCCGCGCCCCGTCGCCATCAGCAGCGTCTGGGCGAGCAGCAGCGCCATCCAGCTCGCCATCGTCAGCGCGTGGAAATGGGCCTGCCACAGGAAGCCCCCCCGCCCGCCCGCGGCGATGTCCTCGATCCGCAGGAAGCTGTCGGGCACGAAGCCGACGAGGATCACGGTGACGAGGAACAGCGCCATGCCGACGAAGAACCAGCGGTCGACCGCCTCGCCAAGCGAGGACCCCTGCCCTGCCGCCTGCGCAAGATGCACCTGTGTTGCCATGTCGCTTTCCCCCAATCCCTGGAGCGGGAATACGCTTCCCGCGCGGAGAATGCAAAGGCGGGCTCAGGCGCCGAGCCGGACCCCGCCCTTCCACAGCCCGAGCACCTTCCCGAACGCGCCCTGGCGGTCGAAGGGGGTGTTGTCGGCGGTCGCCTCCATCTTGCGGCGATCGATGATCCACGGCGCGTCCGGGTCGATGAGCGCGAGGTCGGCCTCGAGCCCCGCGGCGAGCGCCCCGGCGGGAGCCCCGAGCAGGCGTGCGGGGTTGGCCGCGACGAGATCGAAGGCGCGGGGCAGGTCGATCACGCCGTCGCGCACCAAGGCGAGCACCATCGCGAGCAGCGTCTCGGCTCCCGCCATCCCCGGCGCGGCATCGGCGAAGGGCAGGCGCTTGTCCTCCGGCCCCCGCGGGTCGTGCCCGCTGGCGATGACATCGACCGTCCCGTCGGCAATCGCAGCGCGCGCGGCCTGCCGGTCGGCCTCGCTCCGCAGGGGCGGCGAGAGGCGGGCGAAGGTGCGGAAGTCAACGGTCGCAAGGTCGGAAAGAAGGAAATGCGCAGGGGTGATCCCACAGGTGACGGCGAGCCCCCGGGCCTTGGCGGCGCGCACCAGATCGAATCCCCGGGCGGTCGTCACCTGCCGGATATGGAGTCTGGCCCCCGCCAGTTCGGCAAGCGCAATGTCGCGGGCAATCGCCAGCGCCTCGGCCTCGGCAGGGGCGGCAGGGAGGCCCAGCCGGGTCGCGATCTCCCCGGCGGTGGCGGAGGCCTCGCCGACCAGCCCCGCGTCCTCGGCATGGGTGACGACCACGAGGCCGAGCATCGCGGCATATTGCAGGAGCCGCAGCATCACGCCCGAATCGGCGATCCAGCGCCGCCCGGTCGCAATGCCCCTCGCCCCCGCCTCCTGCATCAGCGCGAGCTCGGCAAGCTCCCGCCCCTCGAGGGCGCGGGTGGCGGCGGCGAGCGGGTGGACCCAGAGGTCGGGCTTGCCGCTCTTGGCGATGAAGCCGACCCGGCTCGGCAGGTCGAGCGCCGGCGACTGGTCGGGCATCAGCGCCGCGCGGGTGATGCCGCCGAAGTGGAAGGCGGGCTTGTCGACCGCAAAGACCCCGAGGTCGACGAGGCCGGGGGCGAGGAGCTTGCCACGCGCGTCGAGGGTCTCGTCGCCGTCCTCGGGCCGCACGTCGCTGCCCAGGGCGAGGATCACGCCGTCAGAGCAGCGCAGCGCCCCCTCGGCGAGGCCGCCGGGGGTCACGAGCCGCGCGCGGGTGATGGTGAGAGGCCGCACCTGTTTCACGCAATGCTCCGTTCGTGTCGAGCGCAGTCGAGACACACCGCGCCAAGGCCTCTCGGCTTCGCTCGAGGCGAACGGGACTGGTCCGGCAAGCTCATGCCCACCCCTCCTGCCCCCGCGCCTCGCGGGTCAGGATGTCGAGGCACGCCATGCGGATCGCCACCCCCATCTCGACCTGCCGGGTGATGAGCGAGCGTCCGGCCAGATCGGCGACCTCGCTGTCGATCTCGACCCCGCGGTTCATCGGGCCGGGGTGCATGACCAGGGCATCGGGCCGGGCGAGCGCGAGGCGCTTCCTCGTGAGGCCGTAGAGGTGGCGGTATTCGCGCGCGCTGGGCACGAATTGCCCGCTCATCCGCTCGGACTGGAGGCGCAGCATCATCACCACCTCGGCGCCCTCGAGCGCCTCGTCGAAGCGGTGGTGGACGCTCACCCCCATCGCCTCGACCCCCGCGGGCATCAGCGCCGGGGGCGCGCAGACGCGGACCTCGGCGCCCAGCGCGGTCAGACACAGGATGTTCGAGCGTGCCACGCGGCTGTGGAGGATGTCGCCGCAGATCACGATCCTGAGGCCGGTGAAGTCCTCCGCCCCCTCCCCGCGCTCGGCGAGGGCATGGCGCAGGGTCAGCGCATCGAGGAGCGCCTGCGTCGGATGCTCGTGCTGCCCGTCGCCCGCATTGAGCACCGGGCAATCGACCTTGTCCGCGATTAGCCGGGTCGCCCCCGAGGAGCCGTGGCGGATCACGATCGCATCGGCGCGCATCGCATTGAGCGTGATCGCGGTGTCGATCAGCGTCTCGCCCTTCTTCACCGAGCTTTGCGCCGCGTGCATGTTGACGACGTCCGCCCCGAGCCGCTTGCCCGCGATCTCGAAGCTGAGCAGCGTGCGGGTCGAGTTCTCGAAGAAGGCGTTGATGATGGTGAGCCCGGCGAGCAGGTCCGAGTGCTTGGCGCTCTGCCGGTTCAGCGCGACCCACTGCTCGGCCTCGTGAAGGAGGTAGAGGATTTCGTGACGCTGGAGGTGGCCGATACCGGTGAGGTCGCGGTGCGGAAAGGCCATCCGCCCGGCCGGAAAGCGGGTTGCGGAGGCGGAAAGGTCGGTCGCGGTCATCAAAGCCACGCCCTTAGTCGAGCCGGCTCGCCCGCTCAACCCATGCCTGACGCTTTCCGTTGGAACTTCGCGGGGCAAGGCCCTAGATCGGGGGGCAAGGCACAAGGAAACCATTGATGAGCTTCGTCGGCAAGGTGTGGAAGATCCTCGTCGGGATCAAGGACGGGCTCGTCCTCCTGTTCATGCTGCTGTTCTTCGTCGCGCTGTTCGGCATCCTCTCCGCGCGGCCCAATCCGGGGCAGGTGCGCGACGGGGCGCTGCTGATCGACCTCTCCGGCATCGTCGTCGAGGAGCGCTCCTCGCTCGACCCGATCGAGGCGCTGCTGTCGCGCTCCGCGCCGGTCGGCGAGACCCGCGCGCGCGACATCACCCGCGCGCTCGACGCCGCCGCGGCCGACGCCCGGGTCAAGGCGGTGGTGATCGACATGACCACCTTCCTGGGCGGTGGGCAGGTGCACCTCAAGGACATCGGGGAGAGCATGGACCGGGTCCGCAAGGCCGGGAAGCCCGTGCTCACCTACGCGAAGGCCTATGCCGACGACCACATCCTCATCGCCGCCCATGCGAGCGAAGTGTGGCTCGACCCGATCGGGGTGGCGGTGATCTCGGGACCAGGGCGCCACAACCTCTACTATGCCGGGCTGCTCGAGAAGCTCGGGGTGAATGCTCGGGTCTACCGGGTGGGCGAGTTCAAGGCGGCGGTCGAGCCGTGGTCGCGCACCTCGATGTCCGATGCGGCGCGGGCCAATATCGGCGGGCTCTACGCGGCGCTGTGGGAGGAGTACAAGGCCAATGTCACCCGCGCCCGGCCAAAGCTCCAGCTCGCGAGGGTGACCGGCGACCCGCAGGCGTGGATCGAAAGTTCGGGCGGCGACATGGCCGAGGCGGCGCTCGCCGCGGGCCTCGTCGACCGGCTCGGCGACCGGGCGCAGTTCGGCGCGCGCGTGGCCGAGCTCGCCGGCAAGGACCCGTGGAGCGAGAAGCCCGGCGCCTTCGCCGCGAGCGAGCTTCCCGCCTACCTCGCCGACATCGGGGAGAGCCGCGCAGGGAAAAAGATCGGGGTCGTCACGATCGCCGGCGAGATCGTCGACGGCAAGGCAGGGCCGGGCGTCGCGGGCGGCACGCGGATCGCCGACCTCCTCGACGAGGCGCTCGACGACGACCTTGCCGCGCTGGTGGTGCGGATCGATTCGCCCGGCGGCTCGGTCACCGCCTCCGAGGAAATCCGCCGCGCGATCCAGCGCTACCGCGACCGCAGGATCCCGGTCGCGGTGTCGATGGCCAACATGGCGGCGAGCGGCGGCTACTGGGTCTCGACTCCGGCCGAGCGGGTCTTCGCCGAGCCCGAGACCGTCACCGGCTCGATCGGCGTCTTCGCGGTGGTCCCGACCTTCGAGGGCACCGCGGCGAAGCTCGGGGTGACCGCCGACGGCTATCGCACCACCGACCTGTCGGGCCAGCCCGACCCGCTCGGCGGCTTCACCCCGGCGATGGACAGCCTGCTCCAGACCACCATCGCGGGCACCTACAAGGACTTCCTCGCGCTGGTGTCGAAGGCGCGGCGAATGCCGGTCGAGCGGGTCGACGCCATCGCGCAGGGGCAGGTCTGGGACGGCGGCACGGCGCGCCAGAACGGCCTCGTCGACGCTTTCGGCGGTATGCCCGAGGCGCTCGCCTGGGCGGCGGAGAAGGCGGGGGCGAAGGACGGCGAGTGGCACGCGGTCTATCTCGGCGACAAGGGCAACAGCTATGATTCGCTGATCCGCCAGCTCGTCACCCGCGAGGAGGAGGCCCCCGCGTCCGCGGGCGGCGATCTCTTCGCGATGACCGCGGTCAGCCGCGAGAGCCTCGCCGCAAGGCTGCTCGACGACGTGCAGCGCCTGACCGGCACGCGCGGGATCCAGGCGCTGTGCATCGCCTGCCCTGCCGCGCCTGCCGTCCCGGTGCGAAGCAGCACCGCCGCGCCAGAGGGCCTGCTCGCGCTCCTCGCCTGGCTCGCCGGCCGCTAAATCGCAAGCGGCCGGTGCGGTGGCGCTTGCCAAGCCCGCCCGACCCCATTAAAGGCGCGCCCCTGTCCGGCCCGCGAGGGCCCTCGGACGGGCGCGTAGCTCAGCGGTAGAGCACACCCTTCACACGGGTGGGGTCACAGGTTCAATCCCTGTCGCGCCCACCATCTTTTCCTTCGCTTGAGAGAGATGGTGCCGGCCTTCGTGCGAGGCGGGCAAGCCGTTTGCGCGCCTCCGCGATGCACCGGACGAGCGCCGGCCGATGCAACCCCGTAGTGCTACGGGACCGGCCCTGACGATTTCTTGCCGCCCCGCTCCCTAACAATCTTTCCTGCGCGCAAAGCCGTTCAGGTCCCTGTCGGCCGATCGCGCAGCATGACGCTCCCCGGGTCCGCCCGGGGCGCATCATGCATCTCTGCGGGAGGCTCCCCCTACCACCCGCGGAGATGCAGCCACCCGAGGTTTCCGGGCGCCGGTTGGTCTGGTCCCCAAGCGCGCTCGGGAACTTCCGGGGCGATCGTGCCCATCCGATGTGGCGCCCTCGGACTCTTCTAGAACGGAGCGACCGTTGAGGCGGGCGTGCGCGCGGCCAGCAGGGCCTGTGCCTCCAGGGCGCGAACCGCGGCAGCAGCGTCAGGGCTGCGTCCACCCCCGCTTGCGCGCCGCGGCTTCGCCTTCGGCATCGAGCGCCCCGCCTGCGGCCATATCCTGCGCTGCGGCCATGAGGTCGGCCTCGCTTCCGGCCTGACGAAACTGGCCCGCCGGCGCGCCGTCCAGCGCGAAGCGCCGCTCGATCTTCCAGCCGGCCGCGTCGCGGCACGCGATCCCGCCTTCCGCGCCCGAGCGGTAGGCGCGGCACAGATCGCCCTCGGTGCGTGCGAAGCTGAGGAGGATGCGCGTCGGGGCGCCCGACGGCTGATCGCCCGCCAGCTGCGTGTCGAGCGCCGCCGCCAGCTCGCCCCGCGCGTAGCCCTCGGGCACGCCGGCCTGCCACGGCTGCCACAGCGCGAGGATCAGCGAGGCCGCGAGCGCCGGACCCGCGATCGGCGCCCAGCGGCGCACCGCCGGGGCAAGCCCGCGCTTCTGCCGCGCGGCGGCGAGGCTCACCACCTCGGCAGGGGCCGCTGGCGGCACCGCCAGCAGCGCCGCGAGCCGGTCCGGCACGGCCTCTTCGGCAAGCGGTGCGTAATGCGCCGCGAGCCGCGCCTTCAAGGCCCGGTGCGCGGCGAGCCGCGCGGCGAGCGCCGGGTCTGCGGCGATTGCCGCCTCGACCTCGGCCCGCTCCGCGCCCTCGAGCTCGCCGTCGGCATAGGCCGCGAGCCGCTCCTCGCTCACGCTCATTGCGCATCCTCCAGCATCGCCATCAGCGCGTCGCGCCCGCGCACCAGCCGCGAATTGAGCGTGCCGACCGGGCAGCCGACGATTGCCGCGGCCTCCTTGTAGGACCAGCCCTCGACCATCACCAGCAGCACCGCCTCGCGCTGCTCGTCGGGCAGGCGGGCCATCGCGCGGTCGATCAGCGACAGCTCGACCGCGGCCTCCTGCGCCCCCTCGCCGCCGACCGCGAGACCCGCCTCCGCGTCCACGAAGGTCTCGCGGCGGCGCGCCCCGGCGCGGGCCTCGTCGATGAAGATGTTGCGCATGATCCGGTACATCCAGCTGTCGAGCCGCGTTCCTGCCTGCCATTGGTCGCGGCGGGCAAGGGCGCGCTCGATGGTCATCTGGCACAGGTCGTCGCCGTCGGCCCGGGACCCGGCGAGCCCGATCGCGAACCGCCGCAGCCGCGGCAGCAGGGCGAGCACCTGGTTCTCGAAGCTCTCGGGCAGCGTTCCATGCCTTTCACTGGGGATGAAACGGATGGGCTCGTCCGTTTCATCCATGCTTAATGCGAAATGGGGAAAGAGGCCAATGATGCGCGGCGTGACGAGATTGCTGGCGATGGCGGCCCTTGCCGGGACGGTCGGCTTCCCGCTGGCCGCGCAGCTCCAGGTGCCCGCGGTGCCGGTGCGCGTGCCTCGGGTCGGCGAGGTGCTGGGGGATGTCACCGGGCCGCTCGACGAGACCCTCGGCGAAGCCGGCGCGCTCACCGAACGGCAGGCGCGCGGGTTGCTGCGGCTGCGCGAGCGGGCGCTCGACCGGCTGCTCGGCGCGCATCCCGAGGCGATCGAGCGCGACTCCGGCGGCAACCTCGCCCGGCGCGGCGCGCTGCTGGCGACGGGCGTCGCCGAGGCGGAACTCGCGGCGCTAGAGGCGGCGGGCTTCCGGGTGCTGGCCCGCGAGCGGATCGAGGGGCTCGACATCGCCTTCGCGCGCCTCGTGGTGCCGGCGGGGATGCCGCTCGCCGAGGCGCAGGCCCGCGCCGCCGCGCTCGCCCCTGAGGCCGAGGTGGAGGCCGACACGCTGCACCTCGCGGCAGGCGGAGCCCTCCCCTCCCGCGCCCTTCCCCTCGCCGCGACGGCGCAAGCGGCGACGGCAGCGGCTGAGGTGCAGGTCGGCGTGATCGACGGCGGGGTCGGCGCGGGCGTGCCGGTGCTCGCGCAGAAGGGCTTCGCCGCGGGCGCGCCGCACCCCTCCGACCACGGCAGCGCGGTGGCGAGCCTCGTCCACGCGCATGGCGCGCCGCGGCTGCTCGTGGCGGACGTCTATGGCAGGGACCCGGCGGGCGGCAATGCCTCGGCCCTCGCGGGCGCGCTCGGCTGGCTGACGGCGCGGGGGTGCCGGGTGGTGACGATCAGCCTGGTCGGCCCGCGCAGCGCGCTTGTCGCGCGGGCGGTCGCGGCGGCGCAGGCCAAGGGGGTGGTGGTGGTCGCCGCAGTCGGCAACGACGGCCCGGCCGCGCCGCCCGCCTACCCGGCGTCCTATGCGGGGGTGCTGGCGATCACCGGGGTCGACCGCAAGGGCCGCGCGCTGATCGAGGCCGGGCGGGCGCTGCACCTCGACTATGCCGCACCCGGCGCCGAGGTCCATGCGCCCGATGCGCGCGGGCGGACGAGGGCGTGGCGCGGCACCAGCTTTGCCGCTCCCCTCGCCGCGGCGCGGGTGGCGGCGGCGCTCGGCGGCGGAGCGGCGTGGCGCGCGCGGCTCGATGCCGAGGCGCGCGATCTCGGCCCGAAAGGCGCGGACGCCGCCTTCGGGCGCGGCCTGCTGTGCGGGGGCTGCGGCCAGCGGAAGTGATTTTTCCGGAGCGCCGTGGATTAAGCGCGCCGCCCCATCCGTTTTCCTTTCGAGCGGGCAAGCGAAGTCCCGCCAGGTATCTGAAAGGAGACGAACATGAAGAAGCTCATCCTCGCCGCCAGCGCCCTCGCCCTGTTCCCCGCTGCCGCTGAGGCGCAGCTGCTCGGAGGCGGCGGCGGTTTCGGGGGCGGCCTCGGCGGCAGCATCGGGGGCACGCTCGGCGGAACCCTCGAGCGCACCACCACCACGGTGCGCGGCACGGTCGATAGCACCGTGAGCGGCCGCGGCTCGACCCGCGGCAGCCAGTCGGTCGACGCCAAGAAGGGCACCGTCGCCGCCGAGCGCAGCGCCGAGGGCTCGCTGACCGGCTCGACCGCGAGCCTCGCCGACCTCGTCGTCCCGCCGATGGGCCAGATGGGGTCGATGACGCAGGCGAGGGGCAGCGGCTCGGCGAGCGGACGGGGCAGCGCGAACGCGCAGCTGCTCGGCACCGACGCGGTCACCGGCGCCCTCGCCCCCGCCGCCGAGAGCGCGCGGGGCATGGCGGGCCAGGCGGCCGGCACCGCGATGGGGATGGCCTCGGCTACTCCAACCGCGCTGCCCGCCGGCGGCGCGACCGGCGGCGGCAGCGGCTCGGCCGCGGGCGACGGGAGCGCCTCGCTCGCAGGCCCGCTCTTCGCGGTGGCCGGGAGCGCGGCGGCGGCGGGTGAGGGTGCCTTCACCGTCTCGCGCGGGATGCCGGTGACGACCCCGGAGGGCGCCTCGCTCGGCAAGGTGCGCGAGGTCGTCGCCAATGGCCGGGGCGAGGTCGAGCAGATCGTCGTCAAGCAGGGCAAGGTCACCCGCGCGCTGCCGGCGGGGATGTTCAGCGCCTCGGGCGACGTGCTGGTCGCGGGCGGGGCGCAGGGCGAGGGCGGGGTCGCCCCGGCACCGGCTCCGGCACCGGCTCCGGCCCAGCCCGAGGCGCCGCCGGCGGAGTGATCCGCAAGCTTGCCGCCTGCGGTTCCGGTTCCGATGAGCAGGCCGGCAAGAGACTGGAGGCGGCTGCCCCGCGCAGCCGCCTCGCTTTTCGTCTGGCCGAGCGATGATTCACGTGAAACATCGCCGAAATGCGCCGCCGGTGGGGGGGATGGCGGGGGTGTGACGGGGGTCTGGAGCGGGCTGGAGGGGGTCTGGACGGGGCCTGACTCCACCCTGCCGCCGCCGCCCTGCGCGCCGCCCCGCCCGCCGCCTCCTCGTCATTCGCCCCTCCCGGCTTGACCGCGGCCACCTTGTCGCGGCAACACTCGGCCGCTCCGCCGTCCGGCGGGAAGTGCAAGGAACCATCATGCTCAACGCTTTCCGGGGCGCCGGCCTCCTTCTCGCCGCGGCCCTCGCCCCGCTCGTTGCCGCCCCCGCCGCCGCGCAATCCTTCGCGCAAGGGCAGTTCGACCCCGCGATCCCGACCCTCACCCAGAGCGCCGGCCACGCCCCGGGCACCCGCATCACCCCGCCCGACCAGGCGGTCGCCTATATCAAGGCCCTCGCCGCCGCCGCGCCCGATCGCACGCGGCTCGTGCAATATGCGACGAGCTGGGAGGGCCGCCCGCTCACCTACCTCGTCATCTCTGCGCCCCCGAACATCGCGAACCTCGACGCGATCAAGGCCGACCTTGCGGCCATCGCCGCCGGAAAGCCCGGCAACGGCACCGCGCTCCCCGTCACCTGGCTCGCCTACGGGGTCCACGGCAACGAGATCTCCTCGACCGACGCCGCGCTGATGACCGCCTATCACCTCCTCGCCGCGAAGGACGACGCGCGCGCGGCGAAGATCCTCGCCAACACCATCCTCGTCATCGACCCGATGCAGAACCCCGACGGGCGGGCGCGCTTCGTCAACAACTTCCTCGCCTCGACCGGGATCGCCGCCGATGCCGACCGGCAGGCGGCCGAGCACGACGAACCCTGGCCCTCGGGCCGCGTCAACCACTACATGTTCGACTTGAACCGCGACTGGTTCACCCTCTCCCAGCCCGAGACGCGCGGCAAGGTCGCCGCGATCCGCGCATGGAACCCGGTGGTGGTCGTCGACCTCCACGAGATGGGCGGGGACGAGACCTATTTCTTCTCGCCCGCCGCCCAGCCCTTCAGCCCCAACCTCACGCCCGCGCAGATCCGCGCCTACGAGCTGATCGGCCGCTACAACGCCGCCGCCTTCGACGCGCGCGGCGAGCCCTACTTCACCCGCGAGGTCTACGACCTCTTCTACCCCGGCTACGGCGACACCTGGAACGCGCATCAGGGGGCGATCGGCTCGACCTACGAGCAGGGCTCGGCACGAGGCCTCGTGTTCGAGCGCAGGGACGGCACCACGCTCACCTATGCCGACGGGGTGATGAACCACTTCACCGCCAGCCTCGCCACCGCCGAGGCGGTCGCCGACAATCCGGCGAAGTTCCTCGCCGACTTCGCCGCCTACCGCGCCGCCAATGCCACCGGCGCGGCGGGCAAGGGCTCCTACGTGATCGACCTTGCCAAGAAGCGCTGGAACGCCGAACGCCTCGGCCGACGGCTCGCGGCGCAGGGCATCACCGTGCTGCGCCGCGAGGGCGCTGCGAGCCTCTGCGGCAGGTCCTATCCGGCGGGCTACCTCGCCGTGCCCCAGGCCCAGCCCGCGGCGCGGCTGGTGCGCAGCCTCCTCGACAAGGACACCCCGCTCCCGCCCGATTTCCTCGCCGAGCAGGAGCGCCGCCGCGCGGTCGACCTGCCGCACGAGCTCTACGACGTCACCGCCTGGTCGGTCGGCCCGATGGCGGGCGTCGATGTCAGCCTGTGCAACGCCGCCGCGCCCGGCGAGGCGATGAGCGCCGACACGCCGATCGCCGCCAAGGCTTCCGGCACCGGCAGTTTCGCCATCGCCGTGCCGTGGAGCGACGGCGGACAGGCGCGGCTCGTCACGCTGGCCCTGCGCGAAGGCATCGAGGGCCGCGTCACCGACAAGGCCTTCGTGACCGCCGGGCGCAGCTTCCCGCGCGGCACGGTGGTCTTCCCCGCCGGCTCCAACACCCCCGAGAAGATGGCGCGCCTCGCCGCGATTGCCGACGAGGTCGGTGCCGAGACTGTCGCGCTCGTGAACGGCTGGGTCGATTCCGGCCCCAACCTCGGCAGCGAGCACTTCACCCGCCTGACCCTGCCGCGCGTCGCGGTGGCGTGGGACGACGGGGTCTCGCAGCTCTCGGCGGGCGCCCTGCGCTACGTGCTCGAACAGCGCATCGGCCTGCCGGTGACGCCGATCCGCACCGCCCGCCTCGCCCGCGCGGACCTTGCGGACTACGACGTCGTGCTGGTGCCCGAGGGCAATCCGGCGGGCGTGCTCGGCGAGGGCGGGCAGCGGGCCCTGCGCGCCTTCGTCCAGCGCGGCGGGGTGCTGGTCGCGATCGGGGAAAGCCTCGAGGCTTTCACCGGCGGCGACAACCCGCTCCTCGCGGTGAAGCGCGAGGCGGCGCTGGGGCGCGACCCCGAGGCGAAGAAGGACGGCAAGGGCGACCTCGCCGAAGGCCAGGCGATCGCCACCGACGCCGAATATCGCGAGGCCATCAAGGATCAGGCGGCGCTCCCCGACACCATGCCCGGCGCGCTGCTCAACGTGGTGGGCGAGCCCGACCACTTTCTCTCGGCGGGCTATGACGAGGGCGGCGTGGTGCTCGCGACCGGCACGCAGATCTGGACCCCGCTCGACCGCGCCAAGGGCGTCAACGCGCTGCGCTTCGCCGCTCCGGGGAACCTCATCGCCAGCGGCTATGTGTGGGACGAGAACCGCAAGCAGCTCGCCTACAAGCCCTATGTCATGGCGCAGCGGACGGGCCGCGGGTTGACGATCGGCTTCGCGCATGATCCCTCGACCCGCGGCTATCTCGAAGGGCTCGACCTGATGATCGCCAATGCGGTGCTGGTCGCGCCCTCGCGGGTGCGGTGAGAGTGTCCTAGCGAACTGACACGCATTGTGTCATGCTGGCGGGCATGACGCTGTTCCACGCGCTCGTCGCCCTTCATGTCGCCACCGGCGCGGTGGGGCTGACGGCGTTCTGGGGGCCGATCGCGACGAAGAAGGGCTCAGGCAAGCACCGCAAGTGGGGCCGGGCGGCGTGCTACGGTTTCCTTGGCGCAGGGGGGCTCGCCATCGCGATGGCTTTCCTGTCGCTCTACGGTCCGGAGCACCGCCACCCCGAAATCACCGACCGCGCGCTGTTCGACGGGCTGTTCGGGTGGATGATGCTCTATCTCGGGGTGCTGACCATCGGCTTCGTCGATTACGGCCTCGCGGTGGTGAAGCACTCGCGCGACCGGCGGGCGCTGCGGGCGGTGCGTTATCAGGGCGTGATCGCGGCGGTGATCGTGACGGGGGCGTGGTGCGGAATCTACGGCTGGCGGGTCGGGCACCCGCTGATGGTGTTGGTCGCGTTTATCGGCATCGTCGCGATGCTGATCCAGCAGCGCTACATCTGGCGGGGGGATGATCTGCCGAGGGGAACGCACGTCGGCGAGCATTTTCGCGCGCTGATCGGCATGGGGATCTCGGCCTACACGGCCTTCCTGTCGGTCGGGCTGATCCGGCTGGTGCCCGAGCACGTCTTCAACCCCGCGATCTGGGCCGGGCCGAGCGTCATCGGGGTGAGCCTGATCCTGTATTTCACCGTGCAGGCCAAGAAGGCTTCCGCCGCCCCGCGCGCCT
This sequence comes from Erythrobacter sp. NE805, assembly GCF_046452355.1. Classification (NCBI taxonomy): domain Bacteria; kingdom Pseudomonadati; phylum Pseudomonadota; class Alphaproteobacteria; order Sphingomonadales; family Erythrobacteraceae; genus Erythrobacter; species Erythrobacter sp. NE805. The sequence goes on from NZ_JBKFDI010000003.1 coordinate 191,262, forward strand.
CAGGGGTGCGCCCACATCCGCAATAGGTTCGCGATGGTCTTGTCGAGCGTCAGCAGCTCGGCCGACTGGCTGGGGAGCTGCGAGCGCAGCGCGGCGCGCAGGTTCTCGAGGTCGAACAGCATCTCGCGCCGCGCCGGGTCGGCGACGAGGCTCTCGATCCAGCCGACGCAGACGATCCGCGTGCCGCGCGTCACCGGGCGCACCTCGTGGATCGCGCCCGAGGGGTAGAGCACCATGTGCCCCGCCTCGCCCTTCACCGACTGGGTGGTGCCCGCGGCGTGGATGACGAGCTCGCCGCCCTCGTAGTCGCCGGGTGGGGTGAGGAACAAAGTGAAGGAGAGGTCGGTGCGCAGCCGCTTGGCACCGCGCCCCATCAGCGCATTGTCGACATGCGCGCCGTAGTGCCCGCCGCCTGCGGTGCGGCTGATGAGCAGCGGCGAGAACCGGCGGGGCTGCGCGGCGGCGCGCAGCACCGGGTGCTCGGCGAGAAGGCGGGTGATCTCCTCCTGCAGGGCGCGCCCGGCGGCCCCCTCCATCGCCGCCTGCTCGTTGCGCTTGACCTCGCGCGCCACCGGCCCCGCGGTCTCGCGCCCGTCGCGCCACTGGAGGAGCACGATCCGCTCGTGGATCGCGGCGAGATCCTGGGCTGAGGGAATGGCGTGGATGGCGAGGATCATGGGGACGGCCTAGACCTGCGCGGGCGGCAAGAGCAAGCTGGTTCGCATAGTTCATGCGGTAGCCGGGTCAGGGCGACATGAACGAAGCTGAAAACACGCCCTTTTTTTGCGCTTCTGCGTCGCATTAGTACAACCGATGAGGAGCGGATCAGCCTTTCCTACCGCCGCGCGATGCCCTCCGCCAGCAGGCGGTTGACCCCCGCCGCGACCGCCTCGGCGTCGGGCCCGCCCTTCTCGCCCCAGACGACGTAGCGCAGGCCGACGAAGACGTTGATCCCCATCAAGGCCCAGGCCTCGAGCTCGCCGAGCTCCTCGCGCAGCTCGCCGGAGGCGCTGCCCGCGGCGAGGCGCTCGGCGAAGCGCGCGGCGATCGTCTCGTAGTGGGCGCGGTAGCTCGCCGGATCGACGAACTCGGCCTCGTCGATGATCCGGTAGATCTCCTTGTGCTCGGCCGCGAAGCGCAGGAAGGCGGCGAGTGCCGCGCGTTCGATCTCGAGCGCGCCCATGCCCTCGCTGAGCGCCGAGCGCGCGCTGGTGCGCACCGCCTCGCTCATGTCGGCGACGAGCGCGCGGAACAGCGCGTCCTTGCTGTCGAAATAGGTGTAGAAGCTCCCCAGCGCGACCCCGGCGCGGCGGGTGATCGAGCTCACCGAGGCCTCGTGGAAGCCCTTCTCGCCGAACTCCACCGCGGCCGCGTCGAGCAGCTTGCGCAAGGTCCGCCGCCCGCGCTCGGTGCGCGGCGTCTTGGCGTCGACCTCCGCCGCGCTGCTGCCAGTGTTGCGCATCCGCACCTCCTCCCGCGCTTTCGGTAGGCGGCACAGGCCCCGCGCGCAAGTCTGAACTTGAAAGGTGGTTCACCTTTCAATATTGATAGCGCCATACAAAGGGCGACAGGAGAGGAAACCGCCATGACAATGAAACTTCGTGCCCGTGCGCTGCTGCTCGCCGGGTCGGCCGGGCTCGCCGCCTTCGCCGCGCCCGCCGTCGCGCAGGATGCCGCCGCCGACACCGCCGCCACCGCCAGCGAGGCCGCCGACAGCGGCGAGATCGTCGTCACCGCGCGCCGCCGCGAGGAGCGCCTGATCGACGTGCCGGTCGCGGTCACCGCCTTCGACCAGGCCGATCTCCAGCGCGTCCAGGCGGTCGACCTCTCGGGCCTCCAGGCCGCCGCGCCCAACCTGAACCTCGTCCAGGGCCGCGGCTCGGCGGCGAGCGCCAACATCTTCATCCGCGGCCTCGGCCAGCCCGACGCGCTCCAGACCTTCGACCCGGCGGTCGGCATCTATGTCGACGGGGTCTACCTCAGCCGCATCCAGGGCGCGCTGCTCGGCCTGTTCGACGTCGAGCGGATCGAGGTGCTGCGCGGGCCGCAGGGCACGCTCTACGGCAAGAACACCACCGGCGGGGCGATCTCGATCGTCAGCCGCAAGCCCGACCTCGCGACCCTCAAGGCCGCCGGATCGGCGCTCTACGGCAGCTACGACCAGATCGTCCTCAACGGCTACCTCAGCGCGCCGCTCGTCACCGACAAGGTCGCATTGAGCCTCGCCGGACAATACGACAAGCGCGACGGCCTCGTCACCGACCCGCGCACGGGCCGCAAGTACAACGACCGCGACAGCCTCACCCTGCGCGGCATCCTGCGCGTGCAGCCGACCGAGCGGCTGGAGATCCTCGCGAGCGGCGACTACAACCGCCAGCGCAACGCGCTGACCCTCGGCTACCCGACCGCGCCGCTGCTGCGCACCAACTTCACTTTGGGCGCGCAGACGCTCGTCCCCGCGCAGCCCTATGGCCGCTACGACTACAAGGCCTCGACCAGCTTCACCGGCGACGAGGGCCAGAAGCTCGATCACTGGGGCGTCAACCTCACCGCCAATTACGAGCTCACCGACGCGATCACGCTGACCAGCATCACCGCGTGGCGCAAGCTCGAGCCCGACCTGTTCATCGACATCGATGCGAGCCAGGCCGAGCTCGGCGACGTCTTCGTCGGCATCGACCAGCGCCAGTTCAGCCAGGAACTGCAACTGAAGTGGGACGCCGACCGCTTCTCCGGCGTCTTCGGCCTGTTCTACCTCAACGAGACGATCGCCTCGCACCAGGAGGCCTATGCCGACGACCTGTTCGCCTTCGGGGCGCTGCCGCTGACCTTCCTGCGCACCATCGACGACCGGCAGAACACCAAGAGCTACGCCGCCTTCGGCCAGGCGACCTACGACTTCACCGACAGCCTCAGCCTCACCGCGGGTCTACGCTACACCAAGGAAAAGCGCACCTACGACCGGATCACCACCACCGCCTCGACGCTGGCGGCGCTCAACGGGCTGACCTTCCGCTTCCCGGGCAACCTCCCCGCGCCGCTCAACCTCGACAACGACGTGAGCTTCGACGCCTGGACGCCGAGCGTCACGCTCTCCTACAAGCCGAGCGCCGACAGCCAGATCTACGCCTCGGCCTCGCGCGGGTTCAAGGCGGGCGGGTTCAACGGGCGCGCCAACAGCCTCGCCGACCTGACGCTGGTGGTGAACGGCACCTCGCAGCTGGTGACGAGCTTCGCGCCCGAGACGGTGTGGACCTACGAGACCGGCGCCAAGGCGAGCTTCGCCGACGGCAAGGTCTATCTCGCGGCCAACGTCTTCTACAGCGACTTCAAGAACTTCCAGGCGCGCGTCGGCGGCGGCGGGGTGGGCACCTTCCCGGTGCTCAACGCCGGCAAGATGTCGATCTGGGGCGCCGAGGTCGAGGCCGTGGTCAAGCCGACGAAGGCGTGGACGGTGCGCAGCAGCCTCGGCTATCTCGATGCGCAATACGAGGAGTTCAACGACGGCCGCCGCGCCCCGGCCTTCAGCTGCAACCCGACCGGCACGCGGATCACCTGCGAGCCCGCCTTCGCCCCGCCGCTCACCGTCAACCTCGCGAGCGACTACCGGATCGACATTGGTGATGCGGGCAGCATCACCTTCGGCGGCGATGCGCGCTTCGTCGACAAGCACTTCCTCAGCGTCGACAACCGCCCCGGCCTCGTCGAGGACGGCTACTGGCTGGTCAATGCCTTCCTGCGCTACGACGATGCGGCGCGGAAGTGGTATGTGCAGGGCGGGGTGAAGAACCTGACGAAGACGCTCTACAAGACCGACGGGCAGGAGTTCAGCTCGGTCGGGAACATCCAGACCGTCTATTTCGGCGATCCGCGCACCTGGAACGTGATGGTCGGCTTCGCCTTCTGACGCAGGGTTCGGGGCGGCGCCTCACCGGGCGCCGCCCCGTTTGCGCCGTCTTCAGTAATCGACGTTGGAAGCGACCGGCACGGGCTTGGTCGCGGCCGGGGAGGGAAGCTGGCGCTGACCGCCCGCGGCGGCGGTCTCGCGCCTGTCCATGTAGCGCTTGGCGACATAGCCCCCGGCGGCGAGCGCGATCATGCCGGGCAGGCTCAGCCGGCCTATCACCCAAGGCACCGCGGCGCCGAGCGCGGCCCCGGTCGCGCCGCCCACCGCGGGCGAGTTCTTGGCGAGCTTCGCGCCGATCGCGGCGCCGATGATCCTCTTGAGCATGGGTCTTTCTCCTTCGCTTCATCTACCCGCCGCGGGGAGGCGCGGTTCCTCGCTCCGTCGCAGCGGGGGTGCGGCTCGGCAGCAGCGGCGGTCCCCCCTTCCCTCAGGCGCTGCGAGCGGGCATAGGCCCGGGCCATGCACGATATCCGACTGATCCGAGACAACCCGGAAAGCTTCGACGCGGGGCTGGCGCGGCGCGGATTGCCGCCGCAGGCCGCCGCGCTGATCGCATTGGACGAGGCGCGCCGCGCCGCCGTCACCGAGGTGCAGGTCGCGCAATCGCGCCGCAACGAAGCCTCGAAGCTGATCGGCGCGGCGATGGCCAAGGGCGACCGCGAGGGCGCCGAGGCGATCAAGGCCGAGGTCGCCGCCCTGAAGGACGCGATGCCCGCGCTGGAAGCCCGCGCCGAGGCGCTGGCGGGCGAGCTCAAGGCCGCGCTCGAGATCATCCCCAACCTCCCCGCCGCCGACGTGCCCGATGGCGCGAGCGAGGAGGACAACCGGGTCGAGAAGGAATGGGGCGAAAAGCGCGCCTTCGACTTCGGGCCCAAGGAACACGCCGACATCGCTCCGGCGCTCGGCATGGATTTCGAGACCGGCGCGCGCCTATCGGGTGCCCGCTTCACCTTCCTCAAGGGCGGCATGGCAAGGCTCCACCGCGCGCTCGGCCAGTTCATGCTCGACGTCCAGACCGGCGAGCACGGCTATGCGGAGTGCAACCCTCCGGTGCTCGTCAAGGACGAGGCGATGTACGGGACGGACAAGCTGCCTAAGTTCGCGGAGGATTCCTTCCGCGCGGGCGGGGAGCACTGGCTCATCCCCACCTCGGAAGTCTCCCTCACCGCCAGCGTCATGGGCGAGCTGCTCGACGAGGGCGCGCTGCCGATGCGCCTGACCGCGCTCACCTTGTGCTTCCGCTCCGAAGCGGGCGCGGCGGGGCGCGACACCCGCGGGTTCATCCGCCAGCACCAGTTCGAGAAGTGCGAGCTCGTCTCGATCGTGCGGCCCGAGGACTCCGAGGCCGAACACCAGCGCATGACCCGCGCCGCCGAGACCATCCTCGAGCGCCTCGCCCTCCCCTACCGCAAGCTCCTGCTGTGCACCGGCGACATGGGGTTCGGCGCGCGCAAGACCTACGATCTCGAGGTGTGGCTCCCGGGGCAAGGCGCCTTCCGCGAGATCAGCTCGTGCTCGAACACCGGTGACTTCCAGGCGCGGCGGATGAACACCCGTTACCGCGTCGCGGGCGAGAAGGCTACCCAGTTCGTGCACACCCTGAACGGCTCCGGCCTCGCGGTCGGCCGCACGCTGGTGGCGGTGATCGAGAACTATCAGAACGCCGATGGCTCGGTGACCGTGCCCGAGGCCCTGCTGCCCTACATGGGCGGCGTCACCCGATTGGAACCCGCCTCGTAATGCGCATCCTCCTCACCAACGACGACGGCATCCACGCTCCCGGCCTCGCGGTGCTGGAGGCGATCGCGCGCCGGTTCTCCGACGACATCTGGGTTTGCGCCCCGTCCGAGGAGCAGTCGGGCGCGGGCCACTCGCTCACTCTCACCCGGCCGGTGCGGCTCCACAAGCATGGCGAGCGGCGCTTCGCGGTCACCGGCACGCCCACCGACAGCGTGATGATGGCGCTGCGCACCGTCATGCCCGCCCCGCCCGACATCATCCTCTCGGGCGTCAACCGCGGCGCGAACCTTGCCGACGACATCACCTATTCGGGCACGGTCTCGGCCGCAATCGAGGGCGCGCTCGCCGGCATCCGCTCGATCGCCTTCAGCCAGGTCTATGCCCGCGAGGGGATGGGCGACGACGTCCCCTTCGGCGCGGCGAGCGAATGGGGCGCGAAGGTGCTCGAGAAGCTGATCGACGCGCCGATGGCCGAACGCACGCTCGTCAACGTCAACTTCCCCGCCATTCCCGCGGAGGAGGTCAAGGGCATCCGCGTCGTGCGCCAGGGCTTCCACGACTATTCGCGCGGCACCATCGTCGAGGGCCGCGACCCGCGCGGCTACCGCTATTTCTGGTTCGGATTGGACCAGATCGAGCACACCCTCGACCACGGCACCGATCTCGAGGCGATCGAGGAGGGCTTCGTCGCGGTCACGCCGCTGCAGCTCGACCTCACGCATTACTCGACGATCGGCCTCCTCGCCGAGCGCTTCGCCTGAGGGGCCCCGCGCGGATGGCCGACCAGCCGAGCCGCAACCCCTTCAAGCGCAAGCCGCTGCTCGCTGACCGGTTTCGCCCGCTCCGGCGGCAGGTGAAGCTGCCCGTGTGGGGCGACCTCGGCCTCCGGCTCGGGCTCGCCTTCCTGCTGATCGGGCTGGTGGTCGCGATCCACTGGTGGGACCGCGAGGGGCTGAAGGACGGGCACGACGGCGTCATCAGCTTCCTCGATGTCGTCTATTTCACGATGATCTCGATCACCACGACGGGCTTCGGCGACATCGCCCCGATCTCCGACCGCGCCCGGCTGATCGAGGCGGTGATCGTCACCCCCGTCCGCATCGCCGTCCTGTTCATCTTCGTGGGCGCAGCCTACGATTTCGTCATCAAGCGCAGCTGGGAGAAATGGCGCATGGCCCGCATCCAGGAACAGCTCACCGGGCACGTGGTCGTGCTCGGCTACGGCGTCTCGGGCTCGCAGAGCGTCGGCGAGCTGATCGCGCGCGGCGTCGACCCGCGCTGCATCGTCGTCATCGACCCCTCGGAGGAGCGCCTGGCCGAGGCCGAGAAGCTCGGGGTCAACGTGATGGCGGGCGACGCGACCCGCGACGAGAACCTCAAGGCGGTGCGCATCGACAGCGCGGCGAGCGTGCTGGTCTCGGCGGGGCGCGACGACACCTCGATCCTGATCGTGCTGACCGTCCGCCACCTCGCGCCCAGCGTGCCGATCAGCGTGGTGGTGCGGGCGGAGGACAACGAGCTCCTCGCCCGTCAGGCGGGCGCGAACAACGTCATCAACCCGGTGCGCTTCACCGGGCTGCTGCTGGCAGGCTCGGTCAAGGGCGCGCACATCGCCGATTACCTCGCCGACCTCGCCAGCGTCGGCGGGCGGGTGCAGCTTGTCGAGCGGACGGTCAGTCCCGAGGAGTGCGGGCGTTCGATCGAGGACCTCGCGAGCGGCGGACAGGGCCTGAGGGTCTACCGCCAGGGCCGCGCGATCGGCTTCTGGGAGGACGAGTGCAAGCGCCTCCAGCCGGGCGACGTGGTGGTCGAGATCGTGCCTACCGCGGGGAGCGAGGGCGCGGGAGCGTAGGCGGCGGCGGGTTCGGGCCTGCCGGGGCGCAAGCTCTGCCCTCAGGTGGCGGATGGTCAGCCCTGGGCCACTTCGGCTTCCGTCCACCACCGCAGGTCGCGGATGTCGTCGCTTCCCCGCAAGATTCCCTCGACGGCATCTGCCAGCCGCTCGACCGGCTGTTCGGTCGGTATTCGCCTGAGCCATCGCCGCACGAAAGGCTTCGACGGCTCGATGAAGCACAGGAAGCCGTCCTCGTATTCCGGATAGAAGCCGCAGCCGATGCGGAGGGGAAAAGGATCATGGCGCAGTCTGACCCACCATCCCCAGTCCTCGGGCACCGAATCCTCGACCTCGAAACCAGCGCTCGGCAGCTTGGAGATCAGCAAGGCCGCGACCGCCTTGCCTTGCGGCAGGTCCGGGTCATCGTGCGCATCGAGGAGGCTCTTGGAGCGAAATTCCAGGTGGGTACGCAAGGTACAGAGGCCCCCGCTACGAGCGGAACCACACGAACACCCCGCCCATCGCCGCCATGCCGACGAGGAAGTGCCCGGCGTCGATCAGGAACAGCGCGAGGCTCTTCCTGAGGTACAGGTAGTTGATCCCGATCGCCGGGATCATCACGCCCGCCGCGAAGCCCGTCGCCATCATCATCACCACGTGCGGGGGCGGGTCGGTGCGGGCGAGGAGGTGCCACAGGACCATCGCGATCAGCATCTCGAAGGCGAAGGTCAGCGCGAAGATCAGGCCCATGTTGCTCGCCTGGAGCTGCGAGTTGGTGAGCCCCGCCGCGCGCTGCCAGACCTTGGGGAAGATCACCCCGTACCACAGCGCGCCGACCGCGAAGAAGGCGGCGGTTCCCGCCAGCACCGGCCACAGGGCGAAGTCGTTCATTCGTGCTCTCCCAAGCATCCCCCGAGCTTTGTTAGCAGGGGCGGGGCGCGAGGGGTAGTCGGCGCTCGCGTCAGATGACGTAGGCGAACTCTTCCTCGCCCGGCGCGGGCACGCGGCCGCGCATCTCGGCGTCGAGCTGCACCACGGTGCGGCTCGCAGTCCTGACGAACAGGCCGGGGATAGCCGCGTGGACCATGCAGGCAAGCCCGCCGAGCGTCATGCGCGCCCCGAAGCTCATGGCGGTGCGCGCGTGCTCGGCATAGGTCTCGCCGATGGCGCGCGGGTGGTCGAGGAACAGCTTGGCGATCATGGCGACGGAATGCCCGCTCGGAGGCGGTGCGGTCAAGCCTAGCGCACGGGGCGCACACAGTGTAGGGGCCGCGCCGCCATGACCTCGACCCCCACCACCCTGCCCGACCAGAAGAAGATCGGCATGGTCAGCCTCGGCTGCCCCAAGGCGCTCGTCGATTCCGAGCGCATCCTCACCCGCCTGCGCGCCGACGGCTATGCCTTCGCCGAGGACTATGCGGGGGCCGACGTGGTGCTGGTCAACACCTGCGGCTTCCTCGATTCCGCCAAGGAGGAGAGCCTCGCCGCGATCGGCGAGGCGATCGCCGAGAACGGGCGGGTGATCGTGACGGGGTGCATGGGCGAGGAGGCCGAGGCGATCCGCGCCGTCCACCCGCAGGTGCTCGCGGTGACGGGCGCGCACCAGTACGAGCAGGTGGTCGAGGCGGTCCACACCCACGCCCCGCCGAGCCAGGGGCCTTTCGTCGACCTCATCCCGCAGCCCGACATCAAGCTGACGCCCCGGCACTACAGCTACCTCAAGATTTCCGAGGGCTGCAACCACTCCTGCGCCTTCTGCATCATCCCCGCGCTGCGCGGGAAGCTCGCCAGCCGGCGGATCGACGCGGTGCTGCGCGAGGCGGAGAAGCTGGTCGCGGCGGGGACGAAGGAACTGCTCGTCATCAGCCAAGACACCAGCGCCTACGGGGTCGATATCCGCCACGAGGCCCGCCAGTGGAAGGGCCGCGAGGTGCGCGCGCACATGACCGACATGGCGCGCGAACTGGGCCAGCTGCGCACGCCCGAGGGGCAGACGCCGTGGGTGCGGCTCCACTACGTCTACCCTTACCCCCACGTCGACCAGGTCATCCCGCTGATGGCCGAGGGGCTGCTGACGCCCTATCTCGACATCCCCTTCCAGCACGCCGCGCCGAAGGTCCTCAAGCTGATGCGCCGCCCGGCCAACGAGGCGAAGGTGCTCGAGCGGCTGAAGTCGTGGCGCGCGATCTGCCCCGAGATCGCGATCCGCTCCTCCTTCGTGGTCGGCTTCCCCGGCGAGACCGAGGACGATTTCCGCTACCTCCTCGACTGGCTCGAGGAAGCCCAGCTCGACCGCGTCGGCGCCTTCCGCTTCGAGCCGGTCGAGGGCGCCGCCGCGAACGCGCTGCCCGATCCTGTGCCCGAAGCGGTCAAGGAAGAGCGCTACGCCCGGATCATGGAGGTGACCGAGCGGATCAGCGCCGCCAAGCTCGCCGCCAAGGTCGGCCGCACGCTTCCCGTGATCATCGACGAGGTCGGCGAGGCGGACGAGGATGGCGACATCGGCGCCACCGGCCGCTCGCAGGCCGATGCGCCCGAGATCGACGGGGCGGTGTACCTCAGGAACGTGCCCGGGACCCTTGCGCCGGGTGACATCGTCGAGGTGCGCGTCGAGGATGCCGACGCGCACGACCTGTTCGGGGTGATCGCCCGTTAACCCCCGCCCCCCGCGCGTCCCCCGCCGGGACGCGACATGGTTAACGGCTGGCAACGATCCGGCTAACGCGGCATAATCCTCCGCATGATCCGCGCCCTCGCCTTCCTGATCGCCGTGGCGGTGCTGCAATATGCCGCTTCCGCCCAGACCTCGAGCGCCCGCGCCGGCGAGGCCGCCGAGGCGGTCGCGGCGCGCGCGACGGGGGCGTTCGAGCAAGTCGATCCCGACGAAGATGCCGCCGCGGCCGCCGCGCGCCGGGAGGAGGCCGCCAGCACCTATGCCGGCCTGCCGCCCGTCGCCGCGGCGCAGCCCGAGGTCCGGCCCGCAGCCGCAGCCGCAGCCGCAGCCGAGCTCGAAGTCGCCCCTGCCCCGCGCGGGCCCGCGGTGCGGATGATCCCGCGCGAGGTCGTCCAGCCGCTTCCGCCCGCGGTGAAGGCTCCCGCCCCCGCCTCGGCGCCGACCGCCATCGCCCGCACCCGGCAGGAGCCCTTCGTGGTCAAGTCGATCCTGCCGATCGGGGGCACGATCCGCTACGGCGACTGGTTCTGGGACGAAAGCGCCGCGCCCGGCCAAGGCCAGCTGGTCATCACCGTCGACCTCGCCGCGCGCGTCATCAGCGCCTTCCGCGACGGGCACGAGATCGGCACCGCGGTGGTCCTCGTCGGCACGCAGGAACACCCCACCCCGCTCGGCACCTTCCCGATTCTCACCAAGGAGCGCGACAACGTCTCCGAGAAATACTTCAACGCGCCGATGCCCTGGACGCTGCGGCTGACCTGGGATGGGATCGCGATCCACGGCTCGCCGGTGATGAACGGCTACGCGAGCCACGGCTGCATCGGCGTGCCCGACGAATTCGCGGCGAAGCTCTTCGCGGCGGCCAAGCGCGGGGACAAGGTGATCATCACCCGCGGGAAGATGATCGGCATCGGGGACAAGGTTCTCTAAAGCAAAAAGGACCCCGCTCGTCCTGAGCCTGTCGAAGGACTGCACTTTCTTCGGCGCTGCGGGCGAGAAGGAAGAACAGCCCTTCGACAGGCTCAGGACGAACGGCCGTTCCTAGTTGACGCTCCCCCGCGCCGGCTCGGGCCTGAACCGCCACACCCGCATCATCACGCCGACCTTCTCGATCCTTTCCACCCCCGGCACCGCGAGCACGCCGCCCAATGAGGCGTTCTCGCCCGCCCACAGCCGGTCCCACGCTCGCGCGGCCTCGGCGCGGGTGGCGTGGCCGCCGAGTTCGCGGATGATCCTGAGGATCGTCTCGATCGCGACGATCCGGGGCACGTTGGCGCAATAGGCGAAGCCGGGCGCCTCCTCGTCGCGCATCACCATCTCGTGCCAGTCGAGCTCGGCATACCATTCGAGCGCCTGCCAGGCTTCGGCGAGGTGCGCGGCGCTGGCGGCGATCCGGACCGGGTCGAGCCAGTCGGCCGCGGCGAGGCGGGCGCGCAGGCGGGCGCGGTCGAAGGCGGGGTCGGCGTTGGAGGGGTCCTCGGCGGGCACGATTCCCGCGGCGGCGACCACTGCGGCAAGCTCGGCCTTGCGCCAGCCGAGCAGCGGGCGCAGCAGCGGCACCGCGCTGCCCTCGATGGTCGCGCGCGCGCGCACCCCCGCGAGGCCTGCGAGCCCGCTCCCGCGGTTGAGCCGCATCAGCAGCGTCTCGGCCTGGTCGTCGGCATGGTGCGCGGTGGCGAGCGCGCCGAGCCCCGCGTCCCCCGCCCAGCGCGCCAGCGCGGCATAGCGCGCGGCGCGCGCCTCGGCCTGCACGTTGCCGGGGGCGAGGCGGACCGCGAGCGGGGCGAAGGGGATGCCCCGCTCGCCCGCGATCCGCTCGACCAGCGCGACCTCGCCCGCCGCCTCGGGGCGCAAGCCGTGGTCGATGCTCGCGACCGCGATCCGCCCGGGGAGCGCCGCGTGGGCAATCAGCAGCAGCGCGAGGCTGTCCGGCCCGCCCGAGACCGCGAGGCCGAGGGCGCCCTCGCGCTCGTCCTCGGGCCAGAGCCGCGCGAGGTCGGCGGCGAAACGCGCGGGCACGCCCGCTAGCTGCACTTCACCTTGGCGCGGGTCGCCTGGAACTCGCTCGCGAGCCGACCGGCAGCGACCAGCGGATAGGTATCGGAAAATTCGGCGAGCGCGATGCAGGCGCGCTTGGTGTCCTTCATCGCGATCATCGCGGCGCCGAGGTAGAGCAGGCTGTCGGGCGCGCGCTCGCCGGCCTTGTTGGCCTGGTAGTTCCTCAGGAACCAGCGCGCCGCGTCCTCGGGCATGTTGTCGTCGAGGAAGGCGCGGCCCAGCAGGTTGCGCCCGTAGCTGATCTTGGCGTGGGTCGGGTATTTCTCGACATACCTGGTGAGCTGCTGGCGCGCCTCGGGGAAGAACCCGGCGTTCCAGAGGCGGAAGCCGTAGGAATATTCGTCGTCGCCGACGTCGGCGGTCTGCGGCTTGGCAATCGCCTGCACCGCGGCAAGGCGGGTGGCGCTCGGGGCAGGCGTGGTCGGGGCGGGCGTGGGCGCGGGGCGCTGCTGGACGGGCGCGGCGGCGGCCTGCTGCACCGGCGGGCGCGGGGGCGCGGTGGTGGCGGGCGGGCCCTGCACCGGGGCGGTGGGGAGCGTCGCGACCGGCTGGATCGAGGGCTGGGTGCCGGACGCCGCCGTCTCAGGGCCAGCGGTCACCACCGGCGCGTTGGCCGCGGTCTCGAGCGCGACCAGCCGGCGCTCGAGCTGGGCGAGGCTGTTCGCCTGCTCCTCCGAACGCGCGGTGAGCGCCTGCAATTGCTGTTCGAGCGCGTCGAGCCGCACGAGGATGTCGGTCACCGCGGTCGCCGCAGGGGCCACGGTCGTGGGAGCGGCGGCGGTCGCCGGGCCCTGCGCGGGGGCGCCGATCTGCGGCTCGAAGAACTTGCCGTCGCCGCCGGGGAAGACCTTGCGCTGCAAGGCGCGGACCTCGGCCTCGATCTTCTTGAGGCGCGCCTCGGCGGCGCTGTCGGCCTGCGCGGCGGCGGGGGGCGCCACCGCGACGAGGCTCGCCGCGCTCGCACCGATCAGCGCGGCGCCCGCGAGGCGCGCGGTCAGGGTCTTCAGGGGGGTGGTCATGGCTGGTCGGGCTCCCTGGTGCATGGCCGCGCCCTTGTGACGCGCGTCACCTGAACGTTAACCGAATCCCTGCCCGCGCCTGCTCGCCAAGTCGAGAGCGGGAGGCGGCTTCATCACCGGGAAAAAGGCGTCTAGCGGGTGCCCGGGGCGCGCGGCTCGCCCGCCGGGGCGGCAGGCGCAGGCTCGGTCGCGGCAGGCTCGGCGCTTTCCACCGCGCCCTGCATCGCCGGGCGGCGCGGCACGCGGCGGCGCGTGGGCACGGTCTCGGCGGCGACCGGGGTCGCGCTCGTCGCGGCCGGGGTGCCGCGCGCCAGCAGCGCCGCGGCCGAGACCGGCAGGCCGGTGATCGTCTCGGGCCGCTCGGAGAGCTTCGCCACCGGCTGCCCGCCGATCGTCACCGCGAGCGCATCGGGCCGGCCGGTGTTGATTCGCGGATCGCGCGCGGCGGGGGGCACCTCGAGCGTCTCGCCCTGGCGGAGCGTGCGCTCGGCCAACCGCTCGCCGCCTTCCTCGTAGAGCCGCACCCAGATGCCGTCCTCGGTCGCGGTCAGCACCACCGGGCCGCTCGGCGCCGGTGCGGGCGCGGCGGCGACGGGTGCGGCGGCGCTCGCGGTCGGCTCGGGGGGGAGCAGCGAGCCCGGCTCGGCTCCGGCGCCGAAATGGGTGCGGTAGAAGGCGAAGGCGCCGATCGCGAGGATCAGCACCGCCGCCGCCGCCGCCCAGGCGAGGCCCGAGGAGGGCAGGCGCGCCGGGTCGCCCGGCTCCATCGCCGAGGCCGGCACGGTGCGCCGCGTCGACCCGTCGGCGAGCTCGGCGCGCACCAGATCGGTGATCTGAGCCGGGTCGAGCCCGACCGCCTTGGCATAGGTGCGCGCAAAGCCGATCGCATAGGTGCGCGAGGGCAGCGCCTCGAACTGCCCGTCCTCGATCGCCTGCAGGTGGCGCAACGGGATGCGGGTGTCGGCGGCGATGTGCGGCAGGTCGAGATGCAGCGCCTCGCGCGCGGCGCGCAGCCGTTCGCTGGGGCCGGCAACGGGCGCGTCTTGCGCGGCATCCGCGCTGGTGGGGGTTTCGCTATCCATGATGACCCGGGTTTCCGCGCCTTCTTGCCGAGGCTTTCGCATGAGTGAGTGGTGGGGTTTGTCGAGCGCCGGGACTCGCCCGCCGGGGCCTGTCCTGTCAACCCGGCCTTTAGCACACTACCGCAGCGCGCGCACGTCTCTCCGCACCGCGCGGCTCAATCGCATTCGATGTCGCGCGCGCAGGCCCAGGCGGCGAGCACCTCGCGCAGCGATTTCTGCGGGGCTGTCAGCCAGTTGTTCATCGCCGCGGTGAGCTCGGCGAGGTCGACCTTGCGCACCAGCTCCTTGATCGGGCCGACCGCGGCCGGCGTGATCGAGAGACGGCGATAGCCGATGCCGAGCAGCGCCAGCGCCTCGAGCCTGCGCCCGCCCATCTCGCCGCACACGCCGATATCGACCCCGCTGCCGATGCTCGACTGCATCACGCGGCGCAGGAACCTGAGGATCGACGGCGAGAGCCAGTCGTAGCGCTCGGCGAGCTTGGGGTTGGCGCGGTCGGCGGCGAACAGGAACTGCGTGAGGTCATTGGTCCCGATCGACAGGAAGCTGAGGCGCGGCAGCAGCATGTCGAGCACCTCGGCGAGCGCGGGCACCTCGAGCATCGCGCCGAAATGGACCTTCTCGGGCAGCAGCTTCTTCTGCGCCTTCAGGAAGGCGAGCTGCTCGTCGAAGACCTGCTTGGCGGCGTCGAACTCCCACGGCTCGGAGACCATCGGGAACATGACATAGAGCGATCGCCCCGCCGCCGCCTCGAGCAGCGCGCGCGCCTGGATCTTCATCAGCCCCTCGCGTTCGAGCGCGAGCCTGAGCGCGCGCCAGCCCATCGCCGGGTTCTCGTCCTGCGCGGCGATCTCGGAGGCGAGGTAGGGCACCGACTTGTCGCCGCCGATGTCGACGGTGCGGAAGATCACCGGCTTGTCGCCCGCCGCGTCGAGCACGTCGCGGTAGAGCTTCGTCTGGCGCTCGCGCTGCGGCAAGGTCGCCGAGACGAGGAACTGGAACTCGGTGCGGAACAGCCCGACGCCGTCCGCCCCGGTCATCGCGAGCGCGGCCATGTCGTCCCTCAGGCCTGCGTTCATCATCACCTGGATGCGCGTCCCGCATCGGGTGAAGGGCTCGACGTCGCGGAGCGAAGCATAGGCCGCCTGCTTCTCGCGGCTCCTGGCGAAGCGCGCCTGGAAGGCGTCGGCGGCCTGCGGCAGCGGGCGGACGATCGCGCTTCCGGCGCCCGCATCGAGCAGGATCTCGTCGCCCTCGCGGATCGTGGTCCGCACGCCCTTGGTCCGCCCGATGACGGGCACGTTCATCGCCCGTGCGACGATCACCACGTGGGCGGTGAGCGAGCCCTCCTCGAGGATCACGCCCTTCAGCCGCCGCTTGTCGTATTCGAGCAGCTCGGCAGGGCCGAGGTTGCGCGCGATCAGGATCGTGTCGCGCCTGAGGCCCTGCGAGGCCGCGGTGCCGACCTGCCCGGCGACGATCCGCAGCAGCCGGTTCGCGAGGTCCTCGAGATCGTGCATCCGGTCGGCGAGCAGCGGATCGTCGATCTCGCGCATCCGCATCCTGGTGTGCTGCTGCACGCGCTCGATCGCGGCCTCGGCGGTGAGGCCGGCGTCGATCGCCTCGTTGATGCGCCGCGACCAACCCTCGTCGTAGGCGAACATCTTGTAGGTCTCGAGCACCTCCTCGTGCTCGCCGCCCACGCCGAACTCGGCCTGGCTGGCGAGGCTGTCGATCTGCTCGCGCATCTTGTCGAAGGCGCGGTAGACGCGCTGGCGCTCGGCCTCGATGTCCTGCGCCATGACCTGCGTGATCTCGACCCGCGGCTGGTGATAGACCGCGTAGCCCGCCCCCAGCCCCTTCACCAGCGTGAGGCCGGAGAGCGTCTGCGGCCCGCTCATCTCGGCGGTGAGGCCGAGCGCCTCCTCCTCGTCGATCAGCTCGGCATTGGCGATCAGCTCGGAGAGCACCATCGCGGTGGTCTGGAGCGCCTCGATCTCGATCTCCTCGTAGCGGCGCGGCTCGACATGCTGGACGCACAGCACGCCGACCGCGCGCTCGCGGTAGACGATCGGCACCCCGGCGAAGGAATGGAACTTCTCCTCGCCCGTCTCGGGGCGGTACTGGAAGTCCGGGTGCGCCTTGGCCTCGGCGAGGTTCAAGGTCTCGACCTTCTTCGCGATCTGCCCGGTCAGCCCCTCGCCGATCGCCATGCGGGTGACGTGCACCGCGCTCTGGTTCAAACCGCGGGTGGCGAACAGCTCGAGCATGCCCTCGCGCAGCAGGTAGATCGAGCAGACCTCGCTCGACAGGCATTCACCGATGATCTCGACGACCTGGTCGAGCTTGCCCTGCGCGTGCAGGCGCGAGGCCATCACCTCGGTGAGGCGGGTGAGGATCTGGCGGGCGGCGGCGGCGGCGGTCATGTCGTCACGGACTTATGCGGTCCGCGCGGCAAATGCAAAAGGGCCATGTGCCGATATGCGCGCCGGCCGCGGCCGCGCCGCGCTGCCCGGGGCGTCAGAAGCCCGCGATTTCCTCCTTGAGGCGCAGCTTCTGCTTCTTGAGCGACTGGATCGTGGCGGTGTCGGGCACGGGGCGGGCCATTTCCTCGCGCAAGCGGGCCTCGAGGCCGGCGTGCTTGGTCTGAAGTGCGTCGAGGTGCGAAGACACTGCGGTCGATGCCATTGCTGCATTCTCCTGCCAGAGCGGGGGGCTGCCCCCGGGAAGGCGACTCGGACAGTCGCGGCCGAGCCGCAGGTTTCATTGAAACCACAGCGAGACTGGCTTTGAAAGTGCCAATGCATCCTTAACGGATGCCCTGTTGCGGGCCTGCGGGGAATGGTGGCCGCGCCCTTGCGGATTGTGTGCCGAGCCATCTTACAAATCGCCGCGGGAACGGGTAGCGGGGGCGTGCATTGGCGCGGGAGCGGCGATGCGCGCGAGCAGAGGAACCAGGGGCCGACATGACCGAGCAGGAGCTGCGCAAAAGGCTCGAATTGCTCAAGACCGAGCACCGCGACCTCGACGCGGCGATCACCGCGCTCACCGAGGCGGCGCGCGGCAGCGCGTCGGCCGACATGCTCCAGATCGCGCGCCTCAAGAAGCGCAAGCTGCGTCTCAAGGACCAGATCGCGATCATCGAGGACACGCTGCTGCCGGATATCATTGCTTGATGCGATCGCGCTGACGCGCGGCGCAGACCGCCCGCCCCGCCTCCCCACCCGGCCACCAACGATACCATCAAGCTATGGTGGCCGGGTGGGGAGGCGGGCGGGCGGTCTGCGCCGCCGAAAGTGGCTCGTGGTTAACGGCACCGCCATTCTGTTCCCGGCAGGGACGGATGTGAAAATTACCGGGAAAGTAACCATCTCCATATGGCAAGCCCACGCGGGGCGGCGTATCCTGCCGCCCTCATGGATCGCACCCCCAACCTGTCGCGCCCGATCATCGAGGCGCTCTACACCGAAGCCCTCGTGCTGGCCGACGATGTGCGCGCGGTGTTCGCCGCCGGGGTGCGCGAGCCGGTCACCGGGGAGGACGCCTTCGTGCGCCTCGCGCTGTCGACCGAGGGGCTCAAGACCACCACGCGGATGATGCACGTGCTCGCCTGGCTGCTCAACCAACGCGCTCTTTTCTCAGGCGAATTGTCCGAGAACCAGGTGCGCCTCCACGGTGCCCTCCCCCCCGACCGCGCCGCCGACGAGAGCCAGCTCGCCCTCCTCGAGCCCGAGACCCGCGAGCTCATCGCCGACACCGAGCGCCTCCACCGCCGCATCGCCCGCCTCGACGAGGCGTGGCGCCAGCAGATCGAGGCGCGTTCGCCGGTGCGGGCTTTCCAGGACCAGATCGGACGGGCTTTCGGCCGCATGGCCTGAGCGAACTCCGGGACCGCGTGTTTCTGCTTCGCAGAGCTTCGCTTCCACGTGAAACATCGCTGTTGAGCGGGGTCCGGCGGGGGTCTGGAGCAGACTAGACGGGGTCTAAGGCGGGGTTGGCAGGGGTCTGCGAGCGTCTGGCGGCACCCTCACGCCGCCGCCAGCGCTTTCCGCCACGCTGCCAGCCGCGCCTCGCGCACGCCGCCGTCCATCGCGGGTTCGAAGCGGTGGAGCCGCCCGCGCATCGCCTGGGCGGCGCTCGCCAGGTCGGGGTAGAGCCCCGCCCCCGCCGCCGCGAGCATCGCCGCACCCAGCGCGGTCGTCTCGACGAAGCCGGGGCGCTCGACGATCACGCCCAGAATGTCGGCGAGGTCCTGCGCCATCCAGTCGTTGGCCGCCATCCCGCCGTCGATCCGCAAGGTCTCCCAAGGCGCGCCGTCGGCAGCGAAGGCCGCGCACAAGTCGTGGGTCTGGTGCGCCATCGCCTCTAGGGCCGCGCGCGCGAGCTCGGCCTTGCCGCTCGCGAAGGAGAGGCCCGCGATCACCCCCCTTGCCTCGGCCCGCCAGTGCGGCGCCCCCAGCCCGGCGAGCGCGGGGACGATCACCACGCCGCCGCTGTCGGGGATCGAGCGCGCCAGTGCCTCGGTCTCCGCGGCGACCTCGACGATCCCGAGCGAGTCCCGCAGCCACTGGACGAGGCTCCCCGCGACGAACACCGAGCCCTCGATCGCATAGGTGCGCTGCCCGTCGCACTGGGTCAGCACTGTGCCGAGCAGGCGGTTACGAGAACGCGGAATGCGGCTGCCCTGACAGGTCAGCACGAAGGCGCCGGTGCCGTAGGTCGCCTTGGTCTGCCCGGGGGCGAGGCAGGCCTGCCCGATGGTCGCCGCCTGCTGGTCGCCCGCGAGCCCGGTGATCGGGATCGCCCGCCCAAACAGCGCGGGATCGGTCGCGGCGAGCGGCCCGCAGGTGTCGACCACGCCGGGTAGCGCTTCGATGGGCACGCCGATGAGGGCGCAGAGCTCGTGGTTGAACTGCGCGTCCTCGAGCCCCATCAGCAGCGTGCGGCTGGCGTTGCTCGCATCCGAGATATGCGCCGCGCCGCCGGTGAGCTTGTACACCAGCCAGCTCTCGACCGTCCCGAAGGCGAGGCTGCCCGCGTCGGCCGCCGCCTTCACCGCGGGCACGTTGCCCAGCATCCAGCGCATCTTCGTGCCCGAGAAATAGGGATCGAGCAGCAGCCCGGTGCGTTCCTGCACCGCCGCCTCGTGGCCTGCCGCGCGAAGCTCGGCGCAAAAAGGCTCGGTGCGGCGGTCCTGCCAGACGATCGCGTGGGTGAGCGGCTCGCCGGTCGCCTTGTCCCAGGCGATCACGGTCTCGCGCTGATTGGTGATGCCGATACACGCGATGCTCGCCGCCCCGCCCGCCTTGGGGACGATCTCCTGCGCACAGGCGAGGGTCTTCTCCCAGATCTCGCGCGGATCGTGCTCGACCCAGCCGGACTGCGGGTAATGCTGGGTAAGCGGCGCCTGCGCGCTCGCGACCAGCACCCCGTCCGAGGCGAACAGCATCGCGCGGGTCGAGGTGGTGCCCTCGTCGAGGACGAGGATGTAGTCGGACATGGATCGCTCTCCCGTTTGCCGCTTCCTAGCCGGAGCGCGCGCGGGAAGTCGAGATGTCGCGCAGGCCCACCCCCAGCCCCTCCCGCAAGCGGGAGGGGTTAGGGGTGGGCAAGTCACTTGCTGTCTGCCCGCGACAGGCCCAAATGGGGCGCATGGTCACCATCCCCGAGAAACCCTGGCCGACCGGCCTTGCCGAGGACCTCGAGCCGCTCGTCCGCCGCGTCCTCGCGCCCAATCCCTCGCCCTACACCTTCACCGGCACCCAGACCTATGTGGTGGGCGCCGCGGACGGGCCGGACTGCGCGGTCATCGACCCCGGCCCCGCCGAGCCCGAGCACCTCGCCGCGATCCTCGCCGCGGTGGGCAACCGCAGGATCCTCGCGATCATGTGCACCCACACCCACCGCGACCACTCCCCCGCCGCAGCCCCGCTCGCCGCCGCGACGGGGGCGCCCATCGTCGGCTGCGCGCCCTTGGTGCTGGCGGTCGACGGGCCGCGCTCGGACGAGGCCTTCGACCCGACCTATGCCCCCGACCGCGTGCTCCTCGACGGCGAGGGGATGCGCGGCACCGGCTGGACGCTCACCGCCGTGGCGACGCCGGGGCACACCTCGAACCACCTGTGCTTCGCGCTCGAGGAGAGCGGCGCTCTCTTCACCGGCGATCACGTGATGGGCTGGTCGACGAGCGTCGTCATCCCGCCCGACGGCGACATGGGCGACTACATGGCGAGCCTCGAGAAGCTGATGGCGCGCGAGGACCGGGTCTATCACTCGGCCCACGGCCCGGCGATCGACAAGCCCAGGCAGCTGGTGCGCGGCATGATCGGCCACCGCCGCCAGCGCGAGAACCAGATCCTGCGGCTGCTCGGCGAGGCGGCGCGGCCGGTCGGCGGGTTCATTCCCGAGATGTACAAGGGCCTCGACGAACGCCTGATCCCGGCGGCCGAGATGAGCGTGACCGCGCACCTCCTCGATCTCGAAAAGCGCGGGATGGCGCGCGAGGATGCGGGGGTGTGGCAGCCGGTCTAGTGCAGCCGCTTGCACAGCGCCCCGATCCGTGGTCCACTGCCCAGAGGGCTTTTGGGGGATCACACATGGCTACCGTAGCAGCACCGCCGCGCGCCGCGCCCAAGGGCGACACGCGCTTCTTCATGATCATGGCGCTGGTCATGTGCGCCGCGACCGTTTCGGGCTTCCTGCTCAATCTCGCGCTCGGCCGGTCGAGCTTTGCCGAGCCGGCGGTGGTCCACGCCCACGGCATCATCTTCATGTCGTGGCTCGGGCTCTATGCGGCGCAGGCGATCAGCATCGCGAGCGGGAACGTCGCGCTGCACCGCCAGTTGGGCCGCGCAGCTTATGTCGTCGTCCCGGTGATGATGGTCACGGGGACAGCGGTGATGGTCCATTCCGCCCAGGCGCGCGGGGGCCCGTTCTTCTTTGCGGTCAACGAATTCGTGATCAGCAACGCGATGGGGCTCTATTGCTTCGGCGGACTTGCCCTGTGGGCCTTGCGGGTGCGGCGGCATCAGGGCTGGCACCGGCGGCTGATGCTGGTGGCGATGAGCATCCTCACCGGCCCCGGCCTCGGGCGCATCCTGCCCGCGCCTTTCCTGATCCCCTATGCATGGCCGATCTCGATCGCGGTAACGTGGATCTTCCCGCTGATCGGGATCTTCGCCGACTGGCGCAGGAATGGCCGCGTGCACCCGGCCTATTGGTGGGGCATGGGGATCAATGTGGGGGTCTTCGCGGCCTCGATGGCGATCGCCTATTCGCCCGTCGGCTATGCCTTCACCGAATGGCTCGTCGCCGGAACGCCGGGGGCGGCGCGGCCGATGGCGCCCTTCCTGCCGCCGGGCTTCGGCGGCTGAGGCTCACGCTTTTCGCTCGAAAATAGCGGCGCCGCCCCTATATCGGCCTCTCCTGATGGAAGGGGATCCGTTCGATGAGCCTGCTGACCCGCAATCCCACCGGCGCCGACCTGCTGGCCGAGATCGACCGCCTCCGCCGCGAGCGGAACGCGGTGATCCTCGCGCATTACTACCAGACGCCCGACATCCAGGACATCGCCGACTTCGTGGGGGATTCGCTCGAGCTGTCGCGCAAGGCCGCCGCGACCGACGCCGACGTGATCGCCTTCTGCGGGGTCAAGTTCATGGCCGACACCGCCAAGATCCTCTCGCCGCAGAAGACCGTGATCCTCCCCGACATGGACGCCGGCTGCTCGCTGGAAGACAGCTGCCCGCCCGAGAAATTCCGTGCCTTCCGCGAAGCCCACCCCGATCACATCGCGCTGACCTACATCAACTGCTCGACCGAGGTGAAGGCGCTCTCCGACGTGATCGTGACGAGCTCCAGCGCCGAGACGATCCTTGCGCAAATCCCCCCGGAGCAGAAGATCATCTTCGGCCCCGACCGGCACCTCGGCGGCTACCTCGCGCGCAAGTTCAACCGCGAGATGCTGCTGTGGCCGGGCGTATGCATCGTCCACGAGGCCTTCTCCGAGACCGAGCTCCTCAAGCTCAAGGAGCAATACCCCGGCGCGCCGATCGCCGCGCACCCGGAATGCCCGCCGACGATCATCGACCACGCCGATTACGTCGGCTCGACGAGCGGGATCCTGTCCTTCGCCAAGACCTTCCCCGGCGACACCCTGATCGTCGCCACCGAGCCGCACATCATCCACCAGATGCAGAAGGCCCTGCCCGAAAAGACCTTCATCGGCGCGCCCGGCGCGGACGGGAACTGCTCGTGCAACATCTGCCCCTACATGGCGCTGAACACGATGGAGAAGCTCTACGTGGCGCTGCGCGACCTCTCCCCGCAGATCGAGATCGAGGAAGGCATCCGCGTGAAGGCGAAGCGCAGCCTCGACCGGATGCTCGAGATGGCGAGCGGGACCGTGGGGATGGGGGATTTGGGCAAGGTGCATTTCAGCGGGGACTAGGGCCAAGGGCTGAAATCTTGACCTAGTGCACTCATTGCACTATTCATGCCCCCATGGTCACCATGCACCGCGGGCCGAACTGGAAGATTTCGGTCTATGCGGGTGACCACGGCGTGCCGCATTTTCATATCGAGGGGCGCGGATTCCGCGCCTCGGTCGCCATCGCCACGCTGGAGGTGATCGTCGGCACGGTGCCGCGCCCGGTCAAGGTCACCGCGCTCGACTGGGCGCTGGTCCATCAGGCGGAACTGCGCGCCAAGTGGGAGGAGCTCAATCCATGAACACCGATTGGATGCGGACAATTAGGTCGGTAGAGGCCCGCGGCAATGCGCAGCTCGCGCTGCTCTGGTCCGACGGGACCGCCGCTGAGATCGCCGTGCCGCCGGGTGTCGATCCCGCGGCGGGCGACCCGGAGATCGGCGACTGGGGACACGCGCTGGTCTGGCCGGACGGGAGCGAGGCGGGGGCGGACCGGCTGTGGCTCGAGACCTTGACGGCGATCGGCCGTCCGGACGCTCGCGCCTTTCTCGAATGGCGAATGAAGCACGGCCTGTCGCTCACCCGCGCCGGCGAGGAGCTCGGGATTTCCCGGCGGACTGTCGCCAATTACTCCAACGGCTCGCAGCCCGTTCCCAAGGCGATCCTACTGGCCTGCAGGGGCTGGAGCGCGATCAAGGCCGAGGCCGCCTAAGCCTTGGCCCTGCTCACCGCCAGCGCGGCGCCCACCAGCACCATCCCCACGATATCCAGCTCCGAGAGCACCTCGCCGAACGCCAGCCAGCCGTAGAGCGAGGCGACCGCGGGCTGGGTCAGCAGGGCGAGGCCCACCACCAGCGGGGGGAAGTATCTGAGGGCGAAGACCATCAGACCCTGCCCGACGAGCTGGCTCAGCACGAACAGTCCGACCACCGGCCCCCACGCCTGCGGCCACACCGGCTCGCCGAGCAGGAGCGCGATCCCGAGCAGCACCGGGGCGCCGAAGATGCTCACCCAGACGAGCAGGCTCCACGATCCGAATTTTTCCCGCGCGCCCTGCAAGGTGAGCAGATAGACCGCGTAAAGCAGCCCCGCTGCCACGCTGAACAGGTCGCCAACCAGCGTCTCGTGCGAAATCTCGAGGCTGCGCCCCATCAGGATCGCCGCGCCCGCGAGTGCAAAGATGATCGCCAGCACCTCGAGCCGCCCGGGCATGACGCGGTGGACGATGAAGCCCCAGAACAGCAGCACGATCGAGCCGGCATTGCCGAACAGGGTCGCGTTGCCGAGCCGGGTCATGCCGATCCCGATGTGCCAGCTCGCAAGGTCCAATGCGAAGGTCACCGCGCCCAGCGCCACCAGTCCGAGCGTTCGCGCCCCCATGCCGGTCAGCTTCTGGCGGTTCGCCCGCGCCAGCACCACCATGAAGGGCAGCGCCAGGAACATCCGCCAGAACCCGGCCGCGACCGGCCCGGTGTCTGCGATCCGCACGAACCACGGCCCGATCGCGAGCGCGACATTGCCGCCGAACAGCGCGAGCAGCAGCAGCCACTGCGCCGGGCGCGTGTTCTCGCGAACAACTTCTGCTTGCAGGGCACCCTCTTTTTCCATGGTTGCGCCCTAGCCAGCCTGCCCCCTAGTGCCTAACCAAAAGACACAGCCGAAGGAGGTTTTCCCCGATGCACGACGTGTTGTTCCAGCCGCTCCAGATGGGCGCACTCAAGCCCAAGAACCGCATCCACATGGCCCCGCTCACCCGCGGGCGCGCGGCGGAGCCGATGTTCGTCCCCAACGAGCTGATGGCGCTCTACTACCGCCAGCGTGCGGGCGCGGGGATGATCCTGACCGAAGCGACCGGGATCAGCCGCGAGGGCCTCGGCTGGCCCTCGGCACCGGGCATCTGGAGCGACGAGCAGACCGAGGCGTGGAAGGCCACCACCAAGGCGGTGCACGAGGAAGGCGGCCTCATCGTCATGCAGCTCTGGCACATGGGCCGCATCGTCCACCCCTGGTTCCTGGACGGCGAGCCGCCCTTCTCGGCCTCTGCCACCAAGGCCCCGGGCGAGGCGCACACGCCGATCGGCAAGCAGGAATATGCGACCGCGCGGGAGATGACCCTCGAGGACATCAAGCGCACCATCGGCGACTACCGCCGCGCCGCCGAGAACGCCAAGGCGGCGGGCTTCGACGGGGTGCAGCTCCACGGCGCCAATGGCTACCTCGTCGACCAGTTCCTGCGCGACGGGACCAACCTGCGCACCGATGGATATGGCGGCTCGCCGGAGAACCGCACCCGCTTCATGCGCGAGGTACTCGAGGCGCTGATCGACGTGTGGGGCGCGGACCGCGTGGGCATCCGCCTCTCGCCCAATGGCGATTCGCAGGGGACCGATGACAGCAATCCGCCCGCCACCTTCGGCGCGGCGGCGAAGGTCTGCGAGGAACTCGGCCTCGCCTTCGTCGAACTGCGCGAGCCGGGGCCGGAGGGCACTTTCGGGCGCACCGACGTCCCCAAGCAGAGCCCGCTGATCCGCCAGCTCTACTCGGGCGCGCTGATCCTCAATTCGGACTACACCGCCGAGGAGGCCGCGGCGGATGTGGAGAGCGGCAAGTGCGACGCGGTGAGCTTCGGGCGGCCCTATATCTCCAACCCCGACCTCGAGAAGCGCATCGCGGCCGGAGCGCACTGGAACCCCAACAAGGACGTGCCGAAGAGCTGGTACTTCCCGATTCCGGAGGGCTATGTCGACTACCCGACGCTCGCCGAGGAACAGGCCGAAGCGGCGGAGTAAGGATCCGCTCACCCGCCTCGTCACCCCGGCGAAAGCTGGGGCCCAGGGCCTCGAAGACAGCGCTTGCGGCCTTGGATCCCAGCTTGCGCTGGGATGACGAGCTGAATGCTACCCGGTCGGCGCAGCGACCGGGACGGCCGGCTGCGGGGCGGCGCCCTCGCTCGCCGGCACGCCCTCGGGCCCCAGCGCCGGGTCGACGACCGGCTGCTCGGCGTCGAGGTTGTCCGACGCCGCCGGATCGACCTGCCGCGGCGCGAGCGGGGCCTCCGAGGTCAGCTGGTCGAGCGGGATCATCGCGTCGCTGACCGAACCCTGAAGGATTTCGCCCGAGGCCTCCCCGCCCTGCTCCGCCGGCGCGCTCGCCTGCTCGCCGCAGGCGGCGAGGAGGAGGGCAGGGGCAAGGACGGCGATCCGCTTCATCGGCACGCCCTTTTCGCCGCCGCGTCCAAGGCGTCAAGGAAATCCGGCGCGCAGGCGATCAGCGCCTCGTCCCATTCGTCATTGGAAACCTTCAACCCCAGCTGCGCGAGGCTCGTCACCCCGTATTCGGCGATGCCGCAGGGGACGATCCCGCCGAAGTGGCTGAGGTCGGGGTCGAGGTTGACCGAGAAGCCGTGCATCGTCACCCAGCGCCGCACCCGCACGCCGATCGCGCCGATCTTGGCCTCGCTGCCGTCCACGTCGCGGGTCCAGATGCCGACGCGGCCCTCGGCGCGCCAGCTCTCCACGCCGAAGCGCGCGAGTGTGGCGATCACCCAGCCCTCGATCGCGTGAACGAAGCAGCGCACGTCCTTGCCCCTTTCGGCGAGGTTGAGCACCAGATAGCCGACCCGCTGGCCGGGGCCGTGATAGGTGTAGCGCCCGCCGCGCCCGGCCTCGACCACCTCGAAGCGCGGATCGACGAGCTCGGCCGGGTCGGCGCTGGTGCCGGCGGTGTAGACCGGGGGGTGCTCGAGCAGCCAGACGAGCTCGGCCGCCTCGCCCGCGTGGACGGCGGAATTGCGCGCCTCCATCTCGGCCAGAGCCACAGCATAGGGCACCTGCGCGACCTCGCGTCGCCATTCGATGGGGAGTGCGCCGCGCGGGGCGGGAGCAGTGCTTGCCATGCGCCAGCGGTGGGGGCATTGAGCGCCGAGATCAAGAGGCTAATGCGCAGCCTCACGGGAGGGATCGCCGATGGCACACCGCAAGCTCGACATGGGGCAGGCCTGGACCCAGGCGACCGGCATGGTCGGGGCCAACCGCGACCTCGTCGGCGTGCTCGCCGGGCTGTTCCTGTTCCTGCCGATGTTCGTGCTGATCTACGCGCTGTTCACCAGCGGCATGGATTTCGGGAGCGGCGGGGGCGAGCCCGACCCCGAGAAGCTCGCCGCGCAGATCAACGCCTTCCTCCTCGCCAACTGGTGGGGGCTGCTGCTGACGGTGATCGGCCAGATCGCCGGAGGGATCGCGATCCTCGCGCTGCTCGCCGACCCGCGCCGCCCGACCGTGCGCGAGGCGCTCGGGCGAATCCCGCGGCTCGCCCTGCCGGCGATCGGCGCGCAGGCGCTGATCGGGATCGTCACCCAGCTCCCCTCGCTCGTCACCGGCGCGCTGCCCGCCGCGAGCCTCGTCGCCCTGCCGGTGACGCTCTACCTCACCATCAAGTTCTCGCTCGTGACCGCGGTGATCGTGCTCGGGCGGATCGGCAACCCGGTGACCGCGATGCGCAAGTCGTGGGGGCTCACCAAGGGCAATTCCTTCCGCCTGTTCGTGTTCTTCACGGCGCTGGTGCTGCTCTCGGGCGTGATCGGCCTCATCGTCATGCTGATCGTCGGGCTGATCCTCTCGGCGCTCCCCGAGCAGGTCGCGCTGATCGGCAGCGCGGCCTTCTTCGGCGTGCTGCTGACGATCTTCTACACCGTCTCCTTCGCGCTGACCGCGGCGATCTACCGCCAGCTTTCCGAGCCGCTGCCCGAGGCGGAAGCGGACCTGTTCGGCTGAGGAACGAGGCCCCGCGCGCCCATGGCCGACACCGAGCCCGTCCTGACCCCGCCGGGAACACCCGCCGCCGAGGCCGCGACCGCGAGCGCGATCCCGCCCTCGCGCATGGCGCTCTTGTTCATGGTGATGCTGGTGACCGCGGCGGGCAACACCGCGATGCAGTCGGTGATGCCCTCGATCGGGACGGCGCTGAAGGTCGCGGACGTGTGGATCAGCCTTGCCTATTCGTGGTCGGCGCTGCTGTGGGTCGTGTGCGCGCCGTTCTGGGCGCGGCGCTCGGACCAGCGCGGGAGGAAGGCGATGATGGCGCTGGGGCTCTCCGGCTTCATCACCAGCTTCGTGCTGTGCGGCGCGGCGCTGTGGGCCGGGCTCGCCGGCTGGATGACCGCCTTCTGGACGCTCGCGCTGTTCGCTGCCGCGCGCAGCCTCTACGGCGGCTTCGGCAGCGCCGCGCCCCCGGCGGTGCAGGCCTATGTCGCCTCGCGGACGCCGCGGGCGCAGCGCACCCAGGCGCTCTCGCTGATCGCCTCGAGCTTCGGCCTCGGCACGGTGATCGGCCCGGCGCTCGCCCCGCTGATGGTGGTGCCCTTCCTCGGGCTCGGGCTGACGGGGCCGTTCCTGTGCTTCGCGGCGATCGGGCTCGTCGCGCTGGTGCTGCTGCGGCTGCGACTGCCCGACGACATCCCGCAATTCGCCGCGCGCGGCAGCCCTGCGCCCTATGCAAGCGCCTCGGGCGCGCCCGCCGATCCGGAGGCCGAGGCGACCGAGAGCGAGGCGGCAGGCGAGCCGCCACGCCTCACCTGGCGCGACCCGCGCCTTCGGCCCTGGGTCTTCGCCGGGCTGGTCGGCGGCCATGCGCAGGCGATGGTGCAGGGGATCGCGGGCTTCCTCGTGCTCGACCGGCTGGGCCTGCGCGCCACGCCCGACGCCGGGGCGGGCCCGATCGGCATCGTGCTGATGAGCGGCGCGATCGCGACCCTGCTCGCGCAGTGGGGCCTGATCCCGCGCTTCGACCTCGGCCCGCGCGCCGCGACGCTGTGGGGGATCACCGCGGCGGCAATCGGCACGATGATCCTCGCCGTCGCGGGCGACCTCCACCTCATCGCGCTCGGCTATGCGATCGCCTCGCTGGGCTTCGGCCTGTTCCGCCCGGGGACGACCGCGGGCACCTCGCTCGCCGTGACCCGCGCCGAGCAGGGGCAGGCCTCGGGCATCGTCGCGTCATTGGCGGGCGCGAGCTACATCTACGCGCCCGCGCTCGGCGTGTGGCTCTACGGCCATTCGGATTACCTCGGCTTCGGCCTCATCGTCGCGCTGTGCCTGATCGTGCTGGTGCACGGCTGGCTGAGGTTGCAGGCGGATCGGGAGCTGACGCGGTCCTGATTGCGGGGGCGCATCCGCGCCCCCGTCCTCGGCGAGTCTGAGGCCCTGCGGGCCTGATCGCCTGCGGCTCGCGCGCGTGCGCTCGCGGTCGCTGCGCGACCGAGCATCGCCATCTTCAGAGGATTTCCAGAACGGTATCCTGCGGGCGGCAGAGCCTCACGCCCTTCTCCGTCTCGACCAGCGGGCGCTCGATGAGGATCGGGTCCGCCACCATCGCCGCGAGCACCGTCGCATCCTCCGCCTCGGGGAGCCCGCGTTCCGCCGCGTCGGTGCCGCGCAGGCGCAGGCCCTGTTGCGGGGTGATCCCGGCATCGCGGTAGAGCTGGGCGAGCTTCTCCGCACTCGGCGGGTCCTTCAGATATTCGATGACCGTCACCTCGACGCGGCTGAGGTTCTCGAGGATCGCCAGCGTCTTCCTCGAGGTGCCGCAGGCCGGGTTGTGCCAGATCGTCGCCTTCATCTCATTCCTCCTCGGGCACCCGCAGCGCCGGGACCGCCTTGGCGGCGTCCTCGGGGCTGATCCCGGGCGCGGGCGCGGCGCTGATCCGCTCCTGCCGCTGGGCGACGCGACCGGCCTGCTCGATCGCCTTGACGAGCCGCGGATAGACCCCGCAGCGGCAGATGTTGGGCACGCCCGCCTCGATGTCGGCGCGGGTCGGGGCGGGGTTGCGCTGGAGCAGCGCGGCGGCCGACATGACGATGCCCGGCGTGCAGTATCCGCACTGGATCGCCTGCTGCGCCACCATCGCCTGCTGCACCGGGTGCGAACGATCGCGCGAGAGGCCCTCGATGGTGGTGATGAGCCGCCCCTCGGCCTCGGCGAGCGTGATCGCGCAGGACCTCAGCGCCACCCCGTCGACCAGCACCATGCACGCACCCGAGCAGTCCTGCCCGCCCCCGCACGCCTTGGTGCCGGTGAGGTTCATCGCCTCGCGCAGCGCGTAGAGCAGCGGCGTGCGCGGATCGAGGTCGAACTGGACCGGCCGCTCGTTGACGGTCATGCGCGACATCGGGCGGCCTTCTCAGGTGCTTACTGGCGCCAGCTGTCGTCGATCTTGTCGACCTTGCGCTTCCACGCCTCGAAATCGAACAGCCCGGCGCCGCCCTGCCCGCTCATCACCGCAAGGTCGCGCTGGTGGACGTCGACCACGCTCTGCGGGATCAGGATCGGATCGCCCATGGAAAGCGTCGCGACCTGGATCTCGCAGGCGCGCTGGAGCGCCCACATCTTGACGAACATCCCCTGGATGGTGCGGTCCATCACCACCGGGCCGTGGTTGCGCAGCATCAGGATGGTGTGGTTGCCGAGGTTCTGGACCAGCCGCTCGCCCTCCTCGGGGCGCACGGTGACGCCCTCGAAGTCGTGATAGCCGATCTGGCCCTGGAAGTTGCAGGCGTAGAAATTGGTCGGCAAGAGGCCGTCCTTGTGGCTCGCCACCGCCATCGTCGCGGTGGTGTGGACGTGGCAGATCGCATCCGCGCGCCCGCCCAGGTGCTTGTGGAAATAGGCGTGCTGGGTGAAGCCCGCCTTGTTCACCATGTAGGGCGAGCCGCCGACATTGTTCCCCTCCACGTCGATCTTGACGAGGTTGCTGGCGGTCACCTCGCTGTAGAGCAGGCCGAAGGGGTTGATGAGGAAGGTGTCCTCCTCGCCCGGGACCTTCAGCGAGATGTGGTTGTAGATCGATTCCGACCAGCCGAGGTGGTCGAAGATGCGATAGCACGCGGCGAGGTCGAGGCGGGCGTGCCACTCTTCCTTGCTGCATGAGCCTTCCAGACTGGTCTGCGTGGGTTTGAGCTGGGTCGCCATGGGGCCGTTCCTCTCCGTCTGCCGTTGCAGACCGCTATCGCATGGGGAGGGAATGCTTTGCAAGGCGCGCGGGTGCCCGCTAGGCCCTCGCGCAGGATGAACGCCCCCGCCCCCGCCCCCGCCCCCTCCCCCGCCCGCCTCGTCAGCGGCTCGATCCCGGGGCACCTCGTCAGCCAGACCCTGCCCGCGATCATCGGCGTGGCGGCGATCATGTCGGTGGGGATCATCGACGCCTATTTCGTCGGCCAGCTCGGCAGCGCGCCCCTCGCCGCGATCTCCTTCATCTTCCCCGTCACCGTCGCCTGCACCTCGCTGGGCGTCGGCGTGATGGTCGGGATCAACTCGGTGGTGGCGCGCGCGCTCGGCGAGGGCGACTTCGCCAAGGCCGCGCAGCGCGCCAATTTCGGGATCGTCTTCGCCTGCGCCGCGGGGCTCGTGATGGGGCTTGCGCTGTGGCTCGCCTCGGACGCGATCTTCGCCCTGATGAACGCGCCGGCGCACCTCATGCCGCTGATCCACGCCTACATGACGCCCTACGCCTGCGCCTTCCCGCTGAGCCTCGCGATCATGGGCTTCAACGGCGTGCTGCGCGGGCAGGGCGAGGCGAAGCGCACCAGCACGGTCTCGATCACCTTCGCGGCCGGCAACTGGGTGCTGAACCCGATCCTCATCACCGGGGCCTTTGGTTTCGAGGGCTACGGCATCGCCGGGAGCGCCTATGCGACCGGGATCGGCTGGGCGATGGGCGCGCTCATGGCGCTGTGGCTGCTGAAAGGCACGCCGCTGCCGCTCGACCTTCAGATGCTGCGCGGGGCGCGGCTCGGACCGCCCGCGCGGGCGATCGTCAAGGTCGGACTGCCGGCGGCTTTCTCCAATGCGATCAACCCCCTGGGCCTCGCCGTCCTGACCTCGCAGGTCGCGCTCACCGGCGAGGCGGCGGTGGCGGGCTTCGGCGCCGCGGGGCGCCTCCAGAGCTTCGTGATCGTCCCGCTGCTCGGCCTGTCGGGGGCGATCGGGGCGATCGTCGGGCAGAACTGGGGCGCAGGGCGAGCCGACCGGGCGCGCGAGGCGGTGGCTTACGCTTTCGGCTTCTGCCTCGCCTGGGGCCTCGTCGTCGCGATCGGCGTCATGGCGGCCGGGCAGGACTTCGCGCGGATCTTCACCTCTGACCCGGCGGTGATCCGCGAGTTCGACCTCTACCTCAGGATCGCCGCCTGGGGCTATGCCGGCTTCGGCCTGCTGATCGTCGGCAACGGGATCATGAACGCGGTCGACAAGGCAGGATTTGCCCTCGGCCAATCCATCGCGCGGGTGTTCTGCGTGATGCTCCCGGTCGCGCTGCTGCTGCGCCCGGCGATGGGCTCCGCGGCGATCTACACCGCCGAGCTTGCCGCCAACCTGTTCGGCGCGCTGACCGCGCTCCTGCTCGTGCGGCGCGTCCTCGCCGTCCCCGCCCCGGTGCTGGGGGCCGCGCGCTAGGCGCCCATGCTAGGCGGTTGTTAACCAACCCTGCCGCATAGCCTTCGCCCGACAGGGACAAGAGGGCCTTTCTTCGCATGGACGATCTGCTGGCGGATTTTATCGCCGAGACCCGCGAGATGTTGGAAGCCTCGGGCGGCGAACTCGTCGCCTGGGAGGCCGATCCAACCGACCGCGCGCGGCTCGATGCGATCTTCCGCTTCGTCCACACGGTGAAGGGCAATTGCGGCTTCTTCGACTTCCCCCGCCTCGCCGCTCTGTCCCATGCCGCCGAGGACGCGCTCGCCGATTGCCGCAGCGGTCGGCGCGATCCCGACCGGCAGCTCGTCACCGCGGTGCTCGCGGTGATCGACCGGATCGCGGCGATGATCGATGCCATCGAGGCGGGCGAGGCGTTCCCCGAGGGTGGCGACGCGGAGCTCGTCGCCGCGCTCGATGTTTCACGCGAAACATCGCAGGAGGCGGGGCTGGAGGGGGGCGAAGAGGGGTCTAACCCGCCCCTGCACCAGCCTGCGAGCACCCTGCTGGCCGCCAGCGACGAGGCAAACGCACCCCTGCGCCGCGCCGATCCCGCGGCCCAGCGCACCATCCGCCTGCCGGTCGAACTGCTCGACCGGGTGATGAGCGGCGTCTCCGACATGGTGCTCGCCCGCAACGACCTCGCCCACCGGCTCCGGCAGGCCGGCACCCAGCCGACCATCGACGGCCCCTTCGAGCGGCTCACCACGATCCTCTCCGACGTGCGCGACGCGATCACCCGGATGCGGATGCAGCGCATCGAGACGCTGTTCTCCGCCCTCCCCCGCCTCGTCCGCGACCTCTCGACCGAGCTCGGCAAGCAGGTGATGGTCGATATGGATGGCGGCGACGTCGAGCTCGACCGCGAGATGATCGAGACGATCCGCGATCCGCTCACCCACATCATCCGCAACGCCATCGACCACGGGATCGAGGCGCCGCTCGCCCGGCTCGGCCAGGGCAAGCGCGAGATCGGCCTGCTCGCCATCGCCGCGCGGCAATCGGGCAACACCATCTCGATCGTCATCTCCGACGACGGGCGCGGGCTCGACGAGGAGAAGATCGCCGCCAAGGCCGTCGCCACCGGGCTCGTCTCGGCCGCCGAGCGCGGCGCGATGAGCCGCGAGCGCATCTTGAACCTCATCTTCGAACCCGGCTTCTCGACCGCCGAGACGGTCAGCGCCGTCTCCGGGCGCGGGGTCGGTCTCGACGTGGTGCGCCAGAACCTCGAGAAGGTCGGCGGCTCGATCCGCGTCGCCAGCCAGCCGGGCGAAGGCACCAGCTTCACGCTCCACATCCCGCTCACCCTGTCGATCATCGCCGGGCTCACCGTCGAGGTCGCCGGCCACCGCTTCGCGATCCCGCAGTCCTATGTCGAGGAGATCGTTCAGGCCTCCTCGCAGCAGCTCGACTTCACCCGGATGGGCGAGAGCGCGCTCGTCACCTTCCGCGGCGTGCGGGTGCCGTGCCTGATGCTGGGCGAGGTGCTCGGCCTGCCGGGTGCCGACATCGCCGCCAGGGAACCGACCCTCGTGATGCTGCGCCTCGCCAGCGGCGACCTCTTCGCACTCGCGGTCGAGGGCATCCACGGCCACGGCGACCTCGTGGTCAAGCCGCTCGCCCCGGCGGTGATGCGCTCGGGCCTCTATGCCGGATCGACCCTGCTCGACGACGGCCAGCCGGTGCTGCTGCTCGACGTGGCCAATATCGCAGCGCAAGCGAACCTCGTCTCCGACACCCGCGCCCGGGTGCTCACCGCACTCTCCGAGGCGGCGGGCGAGGTCGCCGAGGCGGGCCCCCGCGCGATGCTGTTCACCACCTTCGCCGGCCGCCGCTCGGCGGTGCGGCTCGAACTCGTCCAGCGCATCGAGACCGCACCCGCGAGCGCGATCGACCGCTCGTCGGCGCGCCCGCGGGTGGTGATCGACGGGATGATCCTGCCGCTGGTCGGCCTGCCCGAGGAGGAGGCGTTCACCGCCCCCAAGGTGCGCCTGCTGCGCCTCTCGGACGGCGCCTGCGAGCTGCTCCACGCGGTGCGCGAGGTCGAGGACGCGGTCGAACTCGCCGAGGCGCTGCGCCCCGTCCCCGAGGACCCGCTCGCCGAGGGCATCACCCTGATCGCGGGCCAGCCGGTGACGCTGATCGACGCGCACGCACTCTTCGCCCGCCACGGCGAGGCGCCGCAGGCGGCGAGCCGCCCGCGCTGCACCCTACCCGAGGGCGACTGGGCGCGCACCATCCTGGCGCCGCTCGTCACCGCGGCGGGCTATGACATCGTTCCTGCCGAGGAGGCGGGAAGCGATGCCATCGGCATCCTTTTCGAGGACGTCTACGAGGTCGCCGAGGCGCTCGGCCGCCCGCTGCCCGCGCAGGTGATCCGCCTGCGCGACCAGCCCGACGCGCCGCCGGGATCGGGCACGATCTACCGCTACGATCGCGAGGGCCTGCTCGCCGCGCTCGCCGCCGCCGCGCGCGTGGCCCCGCGCACCCGGGGACAGGCCGCATGATCGGCGAACTGCTCGTCGTCGCCCGCATCGCCGGGCGCGCCTGCGCGCTCTCGGCGCTCGACGTGAAGTCGGTGATCGAGATCGGCACCGTCACCCCGATCCCGCGCGCGCCTTCGTGGATCGCGGGGATCACCGCATTGCGGAGCCAGGCGCTCACCGTGATCGACTGCCGCCGCGCGCTCGGGCTTGCCGCCGGGGCCTCCGGCTGGCCGACCGACCACCGCGCGATCGTGGTCGCCGAAGGGGGCCATTCCTATGCCCTGCTGGTCGACGCGATCGAGGACATCACGACCGCCGCAAGCGAGGCGGGGCAAGTCCCCGGCGGGTTCGGCCCCGAATGGTCGCGCATCGCGACGGGCATGGTCGAGACGATGGCCGGTCCCGCGCTGCTCGTCGATCTGGCGGCGCTGATCGCCGGGCCCGAGGGCCTTTCCAGCGAAATCGAGGCCGCGGCTTAATCCTATAATTACCAAATGCTCCCTAGGCTCTGCCGCGCAACCGCAGGATGCCCCATGAAAACATGCCTCATCGTCGATGATTCCCGCGTCATCCGGAAGGTTTCGAGGCACATCCTCGAGACGCTCGGGTTCGCGGTGGAGGAAGCCGAGAACGGCAAGCTCGCATTGGACGCCTGCGAGGCGGCGATGCCCGACGTGGTGCTGCTCGACTGGAACATGCCGGTGATGACGGGGATCGAGTTCCTGGTCGCGCTGCGCCAGCGGCCCGGCGGGGACAAGCCCAAGGTGGTGTTCTGCACCACCGAGAACGACGTCGCGCACATCCGCGAGGCGATCTCGGCCGGGGCGGACGAATATGTCATGAAGCCCTTCGATCACGAGACGTTGCAGATCAAGCTGCAACTCGTCGGGTTTGCGTGAACCGCCCCGCCTTCAGCCCGCGGCCCGCTAGCGCAGCGAACAGCGCCGCGCGCCCCTTCGCGCATTCGGGCGCGGGGGCGGCGATCCGGGTGATGGTGGTCGACGATTCGCTGACGGTGCGCACGATCTTCAAGCGCATGGTCGAGAGCGATCCCGCGCTGGTGATCGTCGGCACCGCCTCTTCCGCCGAGGGCGCGCTCCAGCAACTCGCCCAGACGCCGGCCGACGTGGTGCTGCTCGATCTCGAGATGCCCGGGATCGGCGGCTTGAGCGCCCTGCCGCAGATCCTTGCGACGCCCGGCCACCCGCAGGTGCTGGTGGTCTCCTCGCTGACGATGGACGGGGCCGAGCACACCCTCGCCGCGCTCCAGATGGGCGCCGCGGACACGCTCGCCAAGCCCCGCCCCGGCGGGTTCACCGAGGACTACCGCGCGGCGCTGCTCGGCAAGATCCGCGCGCTCGGCAGCCGCCCCGCCGAGGGCGCAGCCGAGGCGCTCGCCGCCCCGCCCCCGCGCCCCGAGCCCTCCTTCGCGCGCGCACCGCTCGCGGGCCGGCGGCGCCGTCCCGAGGTGGTCGCGATCGGCGCCTCGACCGGCGGCATCCACGCGCTCGGCCTGCTGCTGCGCCAGCTCCCGCGGGGGTTCGAGGTGCCGCTGCTGGTCACCCAACACCTCCCCGCCTCCTTCATCCCGGTGTTCGCCCGCCAGGTCGAGAGCGCCTGCGGGCGGCCCGCCGACATCGCGATGGACGGGATGGTGCTCACCCCCGGGCGGATCGTGATCGCGCCGGGGCACGGGCATATCGTGGTCAAGCGGGCCGGCTCGCTGGGGCTGGTCGTCGAGGTCTCGAGCGCCCCTCAGCCGAGCGGGTGCCTGCCCTCGGTCGACCCGATGCTTTCGAGCCTCGCCGAGGCCTGCGAGGGCCGCGCGCTGGGCGTGATCCTCTCCGGCATGGGCCGCGACGGAGCGATCGGCGCCAAGGCGTTGGTCGAGGCGGGCGGCGCGATCTTCGCGCAGGACGCCGACACCAGCGCGGTGTGGGGGATGCCCGGCGCCGTCGCCCGCGCCGGGCTCGCCAGCATCATCGCCCCGCCCGAGCGGCTCGGCGAGGCGGTGCTCGCCCAGGCCTCCGCGCCGGTGGCCCGGCCATGATCGACGGCAGCGAGGCCTCGCACCAGATCATCGCCGACCTGCTCGAATCGCGCACCGGCCAGCACCTCACCGAGAGCCGCCGCTGGCGCGTCAACTCGGCGCTCGCGGGAATCTTCCGCACCCATGGCATCTCCAACGTCGACCAGCTCGTCTGCCTCCTCGCCGCACCCCCCGCCGATGCGCCCGACCTCGCGCAGGAGGTGGTCGAGGCGCTGCTCAACAACGAGACCTATTTCTTCCGCGACAAGCCGACCTTCGACCAGCTCCCCGCCGAGATTCTCCCCGAACTCCACCGGCGCCGCCGCGATGCCAGGCGCCTGTCGATCTGGTCGGCGGGCTGTTCGACGGGCCAGGAGGTCTATTCGCTCGCCATGCTGTTCGCGGAACAGGCCGAGCGCTGGGCGGGCTGGACGATCGACATCCTCGGCACC
Organism: Erythrobacter sp. NE805; assembly: GCF_046452355.1. Taxonomy (NCBI): domain Bacteria; kingdom Pseudomonadati; phylum Pseudomonadota; class Alphaproteobacteria; order Sphingomonadales; family Erythrobacteraceae; genus Erythrobacter; species Erythrobacter sp. NE805. The sequence continues at coordinate 228,433 of NZ_JBKFDI010000003.1, forward strand.
GATGTCTCGCACCGCGCGGTGGGCGCCGCCCGCAGCGCGCTCTACAGCCCCTTCGAGGTGCAGCGCGGCCTCGGCGTCGCGCAGATGCTGCGCCACTTCGACGAGACCCCGCGCGGCTGGCAGGTGCGCGGGGACGTGCGCGCGATGGTGCGCTTCCAGCAGCACAACCTGCTCGGCGGGCCGCATCCCGGGCGCCTGCCCTTCGACCTCGTGCTGTGCCGCAATGTGCTGCTCTATTTCGACCGCCTGACCCGCGCCGCGGCCTTCGGGCGGCTCGCCCAGGCGGTGATGCCCGACGGCTTCCTGATGCTCGGCGCGGGCGAGACCGTGGTCGGCCAGACCGACCGCTTCGTCCCCGCCGCGCGCCGCGCGAGCTTCTTCGAGCCGGTCGCCGCCCCCGCCGCCGCGCCGGCCCCAACCCCGGCCCGCCGCTCGGCCTGAACCCGAGCCCCTTTGCGACGGGCCGAGAGCGATGGTTTACCCTTCCTTAGCCGCTTCCTTTTAGGGCGTTTTCGTCACGCCATGACGGCGGCGCGGCGCATCCGGGACAGGCCTATCGTGTTGAAGGTGAAGCAGCCCCAGCATCTGACCTCGTCCGGGCTCGTGGTGATCCCGATCGCGGTCTCGTGCCTGATGACCGGCGCGCTCGCGGCGGCGCTGGTGCTGACGGGGCGCTGGGAGACCACCGCCAAGGCCCCGCTGCTGATCGTCACGGTGCTGTTCTACGCGATCATCCTCGTGATCCTCGGGCGCAGCGGCATCGCCAATGTCCGCGGGCTCGCGATGCGCGCGAGCTGCGATCCGCTCACCGGCCTGCCCAACCGCCACGCGCTCCATGACGACATCGCCCGCCTCGCCCGCGGCAGCTCGGAGGAAGTGGCGCTGGCGATGATCGACCTCGACGCCTTCAAGCAGGTCAACGACCATTACGGCCACGAGCTCGGCGACAGCCTGATCGCCGCCTTCGCCGACGAGATCCGCAGCGTCTGCGGCACCGAGGCGCGCTGCTACCGCCTGGGCGGCGACGAGTTCGCGGCGCTGATGGTCGGCAAGGTCGCGGGCACGATTCTCGAGGGGATCTGCCGCACCCTCCTCGAACGCCTCGGCACCCCGCTGACCATCGCGCACCGCCACATCGCGGTCGGCGCGAGCGTCGGCCTCACCCGCTCCACCCCCGACGCGCGCATCCCGTCCTCCGAGATGCTGCGCCGCGCAGACGTCGCGATGGACATGTCGAAGCGCGGCGGGAAGATGCGCTGCACCTGGTTCAACGAGAGCTTCGACCGCCGCCGCGAGCGCGTGCGCGAGATCGAGGAGGACATCCGCGCCGGGATCACCGCGGGCGAATTCAGCCTTGCCTACCAGCCGCTGGTCAGCGCCGACGACAAGCGCATCGTCGCGGTCGAGGCGCTGCTGCGCTGGGACCGCGGCCCCGAGCGCGATCCGCTCGGCCCCAACATCTTCATCCCGATCGCCGAGGATTCGGGGCTCATCAACCCCTTGGGCCTGTGGGTCCTGCGCCGCGCCGCCTGCGACGCGCGCCACTGGGGCGACATCACCCTGTCGGTCAACATCTCGGCCGCGCAGCTGCGCAACGCCGAGTTCCCGATCCGGCTCGGCGAGGTGCTCGAGGAAACCGGCTTTCCGCCGCACCTCCTCGAGCTCGAGGTGACCGAGACCTGCCTCGTGCTCGACCCCGTGGTCGCCGAGCGCACGTTGGACATGATCCGCAGCTTCGGGGTCAAGATCGCGCTCGACGATTTCGGCACCGGCTACGCCTCGATCGGGTTCCTGCGGCGCTTCCGCTTCGAGAAGCTGAAGCTCGACCGCAGCCTCGTCGAGCTCGCCGGGGTCGATGACGGCAGCCGGGCGATGATGCTCTCCTCGATCGCGCTCGCCCGCGCGCTCGACATGGGGGTGACCGCCGAAGGGGTCGAGACCGAGGAGCAGGCCGAGCTGGTGCGGCTTGCCGGCTGCGACCAGATCCAGGGCTGGCTCTACTACCGCGCGCTCCCGGCAGGCGAGATCGACAAGCTGATCGCGGCGCAGAACGCGATGCGCACCGCCCGCGGCGAGCAGGCGGCATGAGCGCGCTCCAGGACATCGCGCTCGATTTCGAGGCGGAGAGCGCCGCCGCGCCGGCCGCCGCCGCTCCGGCCGCGCAGGGCACGCGCCTCGCGCGCTGGTTCGCGGCGCTCCCGGTCGGGGGCAAGATCACCGCCTTCTTCAGCTTCAACCTCGCCTTCGCGCTGGTTGCCGGGCTGTTCGTGGTGATGGGCTATGTCGAGCTCGGCTCGCGCGCCGAGCGGGTCCGCGCCACCCATGCCGACGCGCTCGCCGCCGAGCGGCTGCTGGTGCAGATCTCCGAAGGCCAGCGCCATTCCGAGATGCTCGCCGCGACCGGCGACCGGGCGCGCGCCCGGGCCGCGACCGCCGCGCTGATCCGCGCCGAGGCTACCGCGGCGACCTTCGCCCCGCGCGCCGCGGCGAGCGGGGTCGAGGCGCAGGGCCAGCTCGCGCTGATCCGCGAGGGGCTCGCCGATCTCGGCCGCCAGGTCACCGCCTTCGATCCCGCCGCCGACCCGGCACGGCGCGGCGCGCAGGCCGCGGCGATGGCCGCGACCCAAGCCGCGCTGCTCGCCGCCGGGCAGGAGATGGCCGCGAGGCTCGGTGAGGAGGCCGACGGCATGGCCGAAAGCGGCGCGGCGCTGATCGGGCGCCTGTTGTTCATGTGGATCGGCCTCGCCAGCATCCTTACCCTCATCACCCTCACCGCCCAGCGCTATTTCAACCGCACCGTCGGCGCGACGCTCTCGGCGATGGCGCGCCAGATGAGCCGCATCGCCGCAGGCGAGCGCGAGGTCGCGATCAGCGGCAAGGAGCGCGCCGACGAGATCGGGGCGATGGCGCGCGCGACCGAGGTGTTCCACCGCGCCGGCCTGCGCCTCGAGAAACTCAGCCGCGAACGCGCCGAGCACGCCCGCGCCGAAATGGACGAACAGGCGCGCCGCCAGCTCCTCGCCGAGGAGGCGCGGCTCGAGAATGCCCGCGCGATCCACGCAATCGCCGACCAGTTCGAGCGCACCGTCGGCGAGGTGGTCACCGGCGTCGTCTCCGCCTCGAGCCAGCTCCAGTCGACCGCAACCCTCATGTCCGCGACTGCCGAGGACGCCTCGGCGCGCACGCTCGAGGCCGCCGCGGCGATGCAGGAGGCGAACATGGGCGCGACCGCCGCCGCCGCCGCGAGCGACGAATTCGCCATGTCGATCGGCGAGATCAGCCGCCAGGCCGCCTCCTCGGCAGAACTCGCCCGCGAGGCGAGCGTCTCGGCGCGTGAGGCCGACAGCACGATCGGGGCGCTCGCGGCCTCGGCGGACGAGGTCGGCCAGATCGTCGAGCTGATCCGCACCATCGCCCAGCGCACCAACCTGCTTGCCTTGAATGCCAGCATCGAGGCCGCGCGCGGCGGCGAGGCGGGGCGCGGCTTCGCGGTGGTCGCGAGCGAGGTCAAGGAGCTCGCCAACCAGACCGCCCGCGCGACCGAGCAGGTCTCCGAGCAGATCCGCGCGATGCAGTCGACCACCGGCGCGAGCGTCGCGGTGCTGCGCCAGATCGCCGCGCAGATCGAGAGCCTCGAGACCACCGCGGTCTCGATCGCCACCGCGGTCGACCAGCAATCGGTCGCAGGCCACGACCTCGCCCGCAGCATCGATCTCGCCGCGCGCGGGACCGAGAAGGTGGCGGGCCACGTCGAGACGGTGCGCACCCTCTCGCTCTCAACCGGGGCGGCCGCCTCGCAGGTGCTCTCCAGCGCGACGAGCCTCGAAAGCCAGGCCGCCACCCTGCGCGCGCAGGTGCAGTCCTTCCTCGCCCGGGTGCGCGCCGGCTGAACCGCGCCGCTCAGGGGGTTCCCCTAGGGGATCAAGCTTTTTTAAGGTTTACCCTTCATGAAAGCGCTCATCCGAAGCTTGGGGGATGAGCGGCATGAACATGATGAGCTGGCAGGAGCGGCGCGAGGAACAGGCCGTTCCCGATTTCGTCCGTGACCTGCGGTCCGAGGAAGGCCTCGACGGCGCGCCCTTCGCCCTCTCCGAAGCCGCGCCCGCGCGGGGCACCCTGCTCGAGCGCATCACCTGGTTCCGCAACCTCCCGCTCGCGCGCAAGATCAACACGGTGTTCGGCACCTTCCTCGGAGTCGGGCTGCTGATGGTGCTGGTGCTCGGCGCGGGGCTGTCCGAGCTGTGGACCCGCTACAATGCCTCGGCGCGGGTGCAGGAGACCCTCGTGGCCGCCGGGCAGTTGCAATCGGCGGCGGGCGAGCTGCGCTACCACTCGGTGCGCGCGCTCTACGACCGCAGCGGGCCCTTGCGCGAGGCGCAGCGTTCGTCGGAGAGCGCGGTGCTCTCGAAGATTACCGGGATCGAGACCGCGGTGCTCGCCGAAGCCCCCGAGCTCGCCCCCCGCGTCGCCGCGGTGCGCGCCGAGGTGACGGCCTTCGAGACCACCTTCGAGCGCGCCGGCGAGACCGTGCGCGGCGGCGGCGATGCCAATGCGGCGGCGGCGGCCGTCTCGGCGCAGGGCAACCAGCTGATGACCGCGAGCGCCGCGCTTGCCGCCGCGATCGGCGCGCGCGGCGAGGCGCAGGAGGCGAGCGGCATCGGCTATTTCTTCAACATGATCCTGATCCTCGCCGTGCTCGCCGCGTTCGGCGCCGCGGTGCTGGTGTTCGGCCTCGCCTACCTGTCGCGCGATTTCTCGCGCAAGATCGTCGAGATCACCGATGCGATGACCCGGCTTGCCGACGGGGACCGCAATTTCGACATCGCCGGCGCCGACCGCCAGGACGAGGTCGGCGCGATGGTTCGCGCGCTCGACCTGTTCAAGCGCGCCAGCAAGCGGCTCGAGATGTGGGCGCGCGAGCGCTCCGAGAAGGCCGAGCAGGAATTGCAGCTCCAGCAGGAGCGCGAGCGCGAGCGGATCGAGGCCGAGGCCAAGCGTGCCGCGCTGCTCGACGAGGTCGCCCGCCAGTTCGAGCGCACCGTGGGCGACGTGGTGAGCGGCGTCGCTGCCGCCTCCAGCCAGCTCCACACCACCGCCACCCGCATGGCGCAGAGCGCCGAGGAAGCGAGCCGCCGCACCGGCGAAGTCGCCTCCTCGATGGAGGAAGCCAACGCCGGCGCGACCGCGGCCGCCGCGGCGAGCGACGAATTCGCGCTCTCGATCAGCGAGATCAGCCGTCAGGCCGCCTCCTCGAGCGAACTCGCCCGGCTCGCCTCGGAAGCGACCGGCGAGGCCGACGAGACCATCTCCGCCCTCGCCGCGTCGGCCGAGGAAGTCGGCCAGATCGTCGAGCTGATCCAGACGATCGCCCAACGCACCAACCTCCTTGCCCTCAACGCAAGCATCGAGGCGGCGCGCGGGGGTGAGGCGGGCCGCGGTTTCGCGGTCGTCGCCAGCGAGGTCAAGGAGCTCGCGATGCAGACCAGCCGCGCGACCGAGAAGGTCGCCGAGCAGATCCGCGCGATGCAGTCGACCACCGGCGCGAGCGTCAAGGCGCTGCGGGCGATCGCGGGTCAGGTCAAGGAGCTCGAATCCACTGCCGTCTCGATCGCGACCGCGGTCGACCAGCAATCGGTCGCGGGCCGCGACCTCGCCCAGAGCATCGACCTCGCCGCGCGCGGCACCGAGAAGGTCGCGGGCCACATCGAGGACGTGCGCCAGCTGTCGCTCTCGACCGGCGCTGCGGCCTCGCAGGTGCTGCTCAGCGCCAACGAGCTGGAGGCGCAGGCAGCGCATCTGGGCGATCAGGTACGCGGCTTCCTGCGGACGGTGCGGGCGGGGTGAGGCGCCGCTCTCCTGCAAGCATCCACGATCCCGGATAGCGGGTCGGATGCGATAAGCGGCGCTCGATCTCCGGCGCTCGTCAGCCTCTGACCGCCAGCTCCTCCATTTCGTCGACCTCGCGGGCGAAGCGTTCGGCGGCGATCCCCGGCGCATGGGCGCGGAAGGCGTTGGCCAGCGCGCGGTAGTACCACAGGGTCCCGCCCTTCCCGCCGGTGAAGCGGCTCCAAACGGCGGCGCCGTGGGCGCGCAGGTCGGCATTGATCGCGGCGGCGTTGTGGGTCTTGTCGGCGAGGCTCACCGCGAGGCTGCGCGCCGGCTTGTGGGCGAGGCTGGCGATATAGGCCTCCTTGCGCGGGTGCCAGGCGGGCTTGGGCTCCTCGTGGCTGTCGGTGCAGTCGGCGACCATCGCCGCGACATCGTCACCATAGCGCCTGCGGATCTCTTCGAGGCGCGGGAGGCCGCCCTGATCCTCGACCGCATCGTGGAGCAGCGCGGCGATCGCCTGATCCTCGTCCGCCCCGTTCTCGAGCGCAATCGCGGCGACGGCGAGGAGGTGGGAGATATAGGGGATACCGTTGCCTTTGCGGGTCTGGTGGCGGTGGAGGCGGCTCGCATAGGCGAGCGCATCGTCGAAGCGCTGGGTGAGAAAGGGGGTGTCGGGCATCGCAAGTCCTCCTGTTGGCAGACCGCAACGCCGATTGCGCCCGGCAGCGAGGCTGCGGGCGTGGTTTGCGTCGATCTGTTGTGGGTTTCAAACGGTGGTTGCGGGAGTTGGATTTGAACCAACGACCTTCAGGTTATGAGCCTGACGAGCTACCGGGCTGCTCCATCCCGCGATACCGTTTTTGTTGGCGTTCCTCGCTCCCACGACCTGCGGTCGCGTCGCTGCGGGCAGCCAGTTGGCCTTGCGAAACCTGCGGTTTCGAGGGCCTTCCCCTCGGATATTCCGAGGAGGCGCGTCACGATGCCGGAGCACCATAGACGCCAAAAGGGCCGCCCTTGCGGGTCAGCCCTGTTGACTATGTGAATGGGTTATCCCCGCTCCCGCTGGCTGCAATGCCTGGCGGCGACCTACTCTTCCAACGCTTGAGCGTTAGTACCATCGGCGCTGTCTGGTTTCACGGCCGAGTTCGAGATGGGATCGGGTGGGTCACAGACGCTATGGCCACCAAGCAATGGAGCCAGCGGATGCGGGTTTCAAATCGATGCACACTCAGGGGTCTGAGTGGTTAAGGGCGTATCTGGCTGGAGCTTTCTCCACCAACGCGCTCCTGCAGGTGCAGGGCTGGCGTTGATAGTGCAGACTCTCAAGCGCGATATGAACTATTAGGACCGGTTAGCTCCATACATTACTGTACTTCCACACCCGGCCTATCAACGTGATGGTCTATCACGGTTCAAAGATACCTAATCTCAAGGGAGGCTTCCCGCTTAGATGCTTTCAGCGGTTATCCCGTCCGTGCATAGCTACCCTGCGGCACCCTTGGCAGGATGACAGGTACACCAGAGGCACGTTCACCCCGGTCCTCTCGTACTAGGGGCAACTCCTTTCAAGTATCGACGCCCACGGCAGATAGGGACCAAACTGTCTCGCGACGTTCTGAACCCAGCTCACGTACCACTTTAATTGGCGAACAGCCAAACCCTTGGGACCTGCTCCAGCCCCAGGATGTGATGAGCCGACATCGAGGTGCCAAACGATTCCGTCGATATGAGCTCTTGGGAATCATCAGCCTGTTATCCCCGGCGTACCTTTTATCCGTTGAGCGATGGCCCTTCCACGAGGGACCACCGGATCACTATGACCGACTTTCGTCTCTGCTCGACTCGTCAGTCTCGCAGTCAGGCAGGCTTATGCCATTGCACTCTAACAGACGGTTTCCAACCGTCCTGAGCCTACCATCGCGCGCCTCCGTTACTCTTTAGGAGGCGACCGCCCCAGTCAAACTACCCGCCACAGAGGGTCCCAACACCGGATAACGGTGCGTGGTTAGACATCAGAAAACAGCAGGGTGGTATTTCACCTATGGCTCCACGACAGCTGGCGCCGTCGCTTCAAAGCCTCCCACCTATGCTACACAACTCTTTCCTAATGCCACTCTGAAGCTGCAGTAAAGGTGCACGGGGTCTTTCCGTCTAACCGCGGGTACTCCGCATCTTCACGGAGAATTCAATTTCGCTGAGCATATCCTGGAGACAGTGGGGAAGTCGTTACGCCATTCGTGCAGGTCGGAACTTACCCGACAAGGAATTTCGCTACCTTAGGACCGTTATAGTTACGGCCGCCGTTTACTGGGGCTTCAATTCGGAGCTTGCACTCCTCCTCTTAACCTTCCAGCACCGGGCAGGCGTCAGACCCTATACGTCGTCTTGAAGCCGACTTAGCAGAGTCCTGTGTTTTTGATAAACAGTCGCTACCCCCTGGCCTGTGCCCCCCACCAAAAGTTGCCTTAAGATGGGGCCTCCTTCTTCCGAAGGTACGGAGGCAATTTGCCGAGTTCCTTCAGGATACTTCTCTCAAGCGCCTTGGTATACTCTACCTGACCACCTGTGTCGGTTTCGGGTACGGTCTATACGGTGGGGCTATTTCCTGGAACCTCTTCACTGCCCAACCAATCCAATAAGGAAGGACAATTTACGAGATCCGTCACACACCACCAGGCCCACGAATATTAACGTGGTTCCCATCGACTACCCCCTTCGGGCTCGTCTTAGGGGCCGGCTCACCCTACGCTGATTAGCATTGCGTAGGAACCCTTGGTCTTTCGGCGACAGGGTATCTCACCCTGTTTGTCGCTACTCATGTCAGCATTCGCACTTCCGATACGTCCAGCGTCGGTTACCCTTCGCCTTCACTCGCTTACGGAACGCTCCGCTACCGCTGCAGTAAACTGCAACCCTAAGCTTCGGTGCGTATCTTTAGCCCCGTTACATCTTCGCCGCAGGAACCCTTATTTAGACCAGTGAGCTGTTACGCTTTCTTTAAAGGATGGCTGCTTCTAAGCCAACCTCCTGGTTGTTTTGGGATTCCCACATGCTTTCCCACTTAGATACGACTTGGGGACCTTAGCTGTAGGTTAGGGCTGTTTCCCTTTTGACGACGGACCTTAGCACCCGCCGTCTGTCTGCCAGACAAGACTCGATGGTATTCGGAGTTTGGTTAGGTTTGGTACCGCTCGCGCAGCCCTAGCCCATCCAGTGCTCTACCCCCATCGGCATACATC
>NZ_JBKFDI010000003.1:242500-507831 GCF_046452355.1 Erythrobacter sp. NE805
GCTGGTCGCGGCCTATGCGCTGGGGCGCTTCGCCTCGGTTGCCTTCGACAACCTCAGGAACATCGCCTTCGAGCGGGTCGGCCAGATCGCGACGCTGCACCTTGCCGAGGACGTGTTCCACCGCCTCCACCGCCTCTCCTTGCGGTTCCACCTCGCCCGGCGCACCGGCGAGGTCACCAAGATCATCGAGCGCGGCACCAAGAGCATCGACCAGATGCTCTATTTCCTGCTGTTCAACATCGCGCCTACGATCATCGAGCTGATCGCGGTGGGCGTCATCTTCTACATCAATTTCGGCATCGACCTCGTCGCCGCCACCGCACTCACCGTCGTCGCCTATGTCTGGGTGACGCGCGCGATCACCGAATGGCGCACCAAGCTGCGGCGCGAGATGAACGACCTCGACGGCAAGGCGCTGCACCGCGCGGTGGATTCGCTGCTCAATTACGAGACCGTGAAGTATTTCGGCGCCGAGCACCGCGAGGAGGCGCGCTACAGCCAGGCCGCGCGCGCCTATGCCGAGGCCGCGATCAAGTCCGAGAACTCGGTCGGCCTCCTCAACATGGCGCAGGGCGCGATCACCAATGCGCTCGTCGCAGGAGCGATGGCCTACACGGTGTGGGGCTGGAGCAAGGGCGCGCTGACGGTCGGCGACCTCGTGCTGGTCAACACCTACCTGATCCAGCTGTTCCGTCCCCTCGACGTGCTCGGCTGGGTTTACCGCACGATCCGCCAGGGCCTCATCGACATGGCCGAGATGTTCCGCCTGATCGACACCGATATCGAGGTGAAGGACAAGCCCGGCGCCCCGGCGCTGATCGTCCGCAAGCCGACGGTCGCCTTCGACAACGTCACCTTCGGCTACGAGCCGGGCCGCACCATCCTCCACGGCCTCAGCTTCGAGGTTCCCGCGGGGAGCACCACCGCGATCGTCGGCCCTTCGGGCGCGGGCAAGAGCACCATCGGGCGGCTGCTGTTCCGTTTCTATGATCCGCTTTCGGGCCGCGTGCTGGTCGGCGGAGAGGACATCGCCGAGGTCACGCAGGAGAGCGTGCGCGCCGCGATCGGCATCGTCCCGCAGGATTCGGTGCTGTTCAACGAGAACCTCGCCTACAACATCGCCTATGGGGCGGAAGGCGCCGACCGGGCCATGATCGAGCAGGCCGCGCGCGACGCGGCGCTGATGCCGCTGATCGAGCGGCTGCCCGACCGCTTCGACACGATGGTCGGCGAGCGGGGTCTCAAGCTCTCCGGCGGCGAGAAGCAGCGCGTCGCGATCGCCCGCACGCTGGTCAAGAACCCGCCGATCCTGCTGCTCGACGAGGCGACGAGCGCATTGGACACCCGCACCGAGCAGGAGATCCTCGCCACCTTGCGCCGCATCGCCAAAGGGCGCACCACTCTCGCCATCGCGCACCGCCTCTCGACCATCGCGGACGCGGACAACATCCTGGTCCTAGACCACGGACGGCTCGCCGAGAGCGGCACCCATGCCGCCCTCATCAAGCGCGGCGGGCTCTATGCAGAGATGTGGGCGCGGCAGGCCACCGAGCGGCGCGATGGCGACATCGAGGCCGAGGCTGCCGAATAGGCTTCAGCTCTCGGGCCAGCGCTCGAAGCGCGGCAGCTCGTGCACCGTCCCGGCCCAGGCCGGCGCATCGGCCCACTGGATCCGCTCGCGCGGGGGAAAGGCATCGGGATCGTCGAGGGTCGCGATCTGGATGTCGACGATCCCCGGGAGCACGTCCTCGTTGATGTAGTAGAGCCCCGTCCCGCAGGTCCCGCAGAACCACCGCTCGGCCCCGGGCGAGGAGCGGTAGAGCGCAGGCTCGCCCTGCTCGATGCGGAACGTCTCCTTTCCCACCGCGGCCCAGCCGACCGCGTGGGCCCCGGCGCAGCGCTGGCAGTCGCTGCAATGGCACAGCGAGGAGCGCACCGGCTCGCCCTCGAAGGCGTAGACGATCGCCCCGCAATGACAGCGTCCGCTCGGCATGATCCCTCCTCCTCGCGAGCACCGCTGACCGCTTTGGTCGACTTGGCTCGGCTCCCTGTCGGAGCTAGGCTGCCATGGAGACCAGATCAATCGCCAGATCGTCGGCCATGGCCGCCGCATCGTCACGCGCGAGGGGCCGGTCGCCACTGAGGGGAGTCATCTCGAATGCTTCGTACCATCGCCATCGGCGCGCTGCTCGCGGGCGCCGCCCTCCCGCTAGCCGCTCAGAATGCCGCCGGAGCACCCGCACCGGCACCGGCAGCACCCGCACCCGCGCCGACCGTCCCGCTCCCCGCCGCGCTCAGCGCCGAGCAGATGCCGGCGATCCCGCTCGCGCTGGCCGAGAGCGCGCGGCCCTATCTCGAGGCGCGCGGCGCGGGCTTCGCCGGGTGGGACCCGAACACCCGCGCGGTGCTGATCACCACCCGCTTCGGCAATGTCAGCCAGCTCCACCGCGTCGCCCAGCCGATGGGCGCGCGCATCCAGTTGAGTTTCGAGGCCGAGCCCGTCTCGGGCACCTATGCCCCGGTCAGGGGCGACGTCATCCTCGTCGCCAAGGACCGCGGCGGGGACGAGTATTTCCAGCTCCACACCCTCAAGGATGGCCGCCTGACCCTGCTGACCGACGGCAAGAGCCGCAACCAGCCGGGCGCGTGGAGCAATGACGGCACCCTGATCGGCTTCAGCTCGACCCGCCGCAACGGGATGGATTCGGACCTCTACGTCATGGACCCGCGCGACCCGGCCTCGGCCCGGATGCTCTACGAGAGCAAGGGCGGCGGCTGGGCGATCATCGGCTTCACCCTCGACAAGAGCGCGGCCTATGTCGCCGACTACAATTCGGTGCAGAACGTCGACCTCTACCGGCTCGACCTCGCGAGCGGCGCGCTGATCCCGATCGGCGATCCCAGGGCCGAAATCGCCTATGGCGGCGCGCGGGTCGGACCCGACGGCACGCTGTGGGTGACCAGCGACGCGGGCTCGGACTTCCAGCGCCTCGGCCGGCTCGATCCCGGGACGGGCAAGTTCACCCCGGTCACCAGCGAGACATGGGACGTCGACGGCTTCGACATCTCCGCGGACGGCAGGACCATCGCCTACGAGGTCAACGAGGCGGGCTCGGACCGGCTGCGCATTCTCGACGTCGGCACCGGCAAGGTGACCAAGGTCGATGCGCTCCCCGCCGGGCAGATCGGCGGCCTCGCCTTCGCGCCGTGGGGCGAGATCGGCTTTTCCTTCTCGAGCGCCAAGAGCGCCGCGGACGTTTGGTCGCTCGACCCGAAGACCATGGCCCTCACCCGCTGGACCCGGAGCGAGACCGGCGGGCTCGACGCAGGGCTGAATGTCGAGCCGCGCATCGTGACCACGAAGAGCTTCGACGGGCTCGAGGTTTCGGGCCTCCTCTACCTGCCGGACCCTGCCAAGTTCCCGGGCAAGCGCCCGCTGATCGTCTCGGTCCACGGCGGGCCCGAGGGGCAATCGACCGCCGGCTTCCTCGGCCGGGGCAACTACTACCTCAACGAGCTCGGGATCGGCCTCTTCTACCCCAACGTGCGCGGCTCGACGGGCTATGGCAAGACCTTCGTCAGCCTCGACAACGGGCCGTTCAAGCGCGAGGATTCGGTGAAGGACATGGCCGCGCTGATCGACGCGGTGAGGAAGGACCCGGCGGTCGATGCGGCGCGGGTCGGCCTCACCGGCGGCTCCTACGGCGGCTACATGTGCTACGCCGCCGCGGTGCAATTGAAGGACCGTCTGACTGCGACCCAGTGCACCGTCGCAATCAGCAACTTCGTGAGCTTTCTCGAGAACACCAATCCCTATCGCCGCGACCTCAGGCGCGTCGAATACGGCGACGAGCGCGATCCGAAGCAGCGCGCCAAGCTGACCGAGATCAGCCCGCTCACCCGGGTGAACGAGATTGCGAAGCCGATGTTCGTCATCACCGGCGCCAACGACCCGCGCGTGCCCAAGTCCGAGGCCGACCAGATGGTCGCCGCGATCAGGGCCAGGGGCGGCGAGGCCTGGCACCTCGTGGCGGCGGACGAAGGGCACGGCTTCGCCAAGAAGGCGAATTCCGACTACGCCTTCCTCGCGCAGCTGGTGTTCTGGAAAAAGCACCTCCTCGGCGAGTGACGCCGAGGCGAGCCCCCTCCTCTTCAGGGGAGGGGGCCGAGGGTGGTGGACCCCGAAGGCGCAGCCGAGGGGCCCGCGCCAGCGGCCACGCCCTGCGCCAGACGGGTCAGCGCCTCCACCGCCTCCTCGCGCCGGTCCCACGGCACGAAGAGGTGATCGTGGTGGAAGCCCGCGACGACATTGCAGGCGATCCCCCGCCCCGCGAGCGCCGTCGCGACCGCGGCGGTCAGCCCCACGCCGTCGAGCGCGGAATGCACCTTCAGGGTGACCCGCGCGAAGCCGCCGCCCGCGTCGGGGAGGATCGCCGTCACGCCCTCGTCCTCGCGGATGATCGCGAAGGCCTCCGCGGGCGGCTCGCCCTCGACCACCGCAAAGTCCCAGCGCCGCGCGTCGAGCACCGGCGCCATCCCCGCCAGCATCGCCGCAAGCTCGCCGACCGGGCCGCTGCCTGCCGTCACAGGATATACTTGCTGAGGTCGGTGTTGCCCGCCAGCCCCGCGAGCCGCGCCTCGACATAGGCCGCGTCGATGGTGATCGTCTCGCCGACGTGATCCTCGGCCTCGAAGCTGATCTCCTCGAGCAGCCGCTCCATCACCGTCTGGAGCCGCCGCGCGCCGATGTTCTCGACGCTGGCGTTCACCTGCGCGGCGACGCGCGCGATGGCGTGGACCGCATCGTCCCGGAATTCGAGCGTCACCTGCTCCGTTCCCAGCAGCGCCTTGTACTGCGCCACGAGGTTCGCGCGCGTCTCGGAGAGGATGCGCACGAAGTCCGCCTCGGTCAGCGCGCGCAGCTCGACGCGGATCGGCAGGCGGCCCTGGAGTTCGGGGAGCATGTCGGAAGGCTTGGCGACATGGAACGCGCCGCTCGCGATGAACAGCACGTGGTCGGTCTTCATCGGCCCGTACTTGGTCGCCACGGTAGTCCCCTCGATCAGCGGCAGGAGATCGCGCTGCACGCCCTCGCGGCTGACCGAACCACCGCGCACGTCGGAGACCGCGATCTTGTCGATCTCGTCGAGGAACACGATCCCGTTGGTCTCGGCGTTCTGGAGCGCGGCGCGCGCGACGTCGTCCTGGTCGAGGCGCTTGTCGGCCTCCTCGTCGACGAGCCTGTCCCAGGCATCGGGCACCCGCAGCTTCTGGCGGCGGGTGTTCTTGCGCCCGAGGGCCTTGCCCATCATGTCGGAGAGGTCGATCATCCCGATCTGCCCGCCCATCTGGCCCATGTCGAAGGGCGCAGGCGGCGTGTCCCTCACCTCGATCTCGACCTCGACATCGTTCATCGCGTTCTGGACGATCCGCTGGCGGAAGCTCTCGCGGGTCGCCTCGGAGGCGTTCTCGCCGACGAGCGCGTTGAGCAGCCGCTGCATCGCCGCCTCGGAGGCCGCCTCGCGGACCTTCTCGCGGCGGCGCTCCTTCTCGAGCCGGATCGCCTCCTCGACGAGATCGCGAGCGATCTGCTCGACGTCGCGGCCGACATAGCCGACCTCGGTGAACTTGGTCGCCTCGACCTTGATGAAGGGTGCCTCCGCGAGCTTCGCAAGGCGGCGGCTGATCTCGGTCTTCCCGCAGCCCGTCGGCCCGATCATCAGGATGTTCTTGGGCGTCACCTCGTCGCGCAGGTCCGCGCCGAGCCGCTGCCGTCTCCACCGATTGCGCAGCGCCACCGCGACCGCACGCTTGGCATCCGCCTGTCCGATGATGTGCGCGTCGAGCGCGGCGACGATTGCCTTGGGAGTGAGATTGTCCATCTTTGCCTTGTCGTTGCGAGGCGGCGGGCCGCCCGGATCAGGCGAATGTGGCCCCTCGCCGGGCAGGTTCAAGTCGCCGCCGAAGCGCCGGCGAGGCGCGCGTTGAGCCAGTCGGTGACGGGCCGCTCGAACCACCGGTAGCTCACGTGGCTGAGCACCAGCGTCACCGCGAGACAGCTGACGAGGAACCCCCACGGCCCCGGGTCGGGCACCGCGGCAGGGTAGAACCACATCCAGAAGGTCGCGACGGGCACGTGGATGAGGAAGATGCCGTAGGAGAGATTGCCGAGGTGCTCGACCGCGGCCTCGAAGGGGAGCGCCAGCGGCCCGCCCGCCACCGCCAGCGCGACAAGCAGCGCGGGCGTGCCGATGCCGAGCGTCACCCACCACCCGAGCGGCGCGCCCCCGCGCCCCGAAGCGAAGTCGGGGAAGGCAACCATCAGCCCCGCCGCCACGCACAGCGCCAGCACGCGCCAGCGCGGCGCGATCGTGACCCCGCGCGCGAGCATCAGCCCGAGCGCCATGCCCGGCAGGAACAGCAGCAGCACCGGCCGCGTCGCGATGAACGCCGCCGCCCCGTGCGGCTCGGCGAGCATTCCCAGCGCCACCAGCGCGAGCAGCACCGCGCTCACCGCCAGCACCGCCCGCCCGCGCGGCAGCCGCAGTGCCGCGGCAAAAACGAGGTAGAACAGCAGTTCGTAGAACAGCGTCCAGGCCGGCCACAGGAAGGGCAGCGGATGGCCCACCCACGCCCCGCTCCAATAGGGCACCAGCACCAGCGAGAGCGCCAGCCGGTCCCACCGCACCGCCTCGCCGAGGAACAGCGCCACCCCCGCCAGCACGAGCGTCATCAGCCAGTAGGCGGGGAGGATGCGGTTGAGGCGCCGCGCGAGGAAGGTGCGCCAGCTCCCTGGCGCCTCGAACAGCCGGCCCGAGGCGACCACCATCACCGCGCCCGAGACGAGAAAGAACAGCGCGACCCGCGAAAGGGCCAGTGTCGGCGCGTCGAAGGGCAGGCCGCGTTCCCGCGCGAGCAGCACCGCATAGGCGAAGGCGACGTGGGCATAGGCGACGATTCCCGCGGCGAGGAAGCGCAGAAGCTGGATCGCGAGGATCTTGGTGCGCCGCTCGGTTGCCATGCCGGCGCGCATAGGGAGGCCGGGAGCGCGTGGCAAGCAAGCCGCCCCCGGGCGCCGGGTCAGACGGTCTCGACGGTAAGGTTGCCGTTGGTGAAGACGCAGATCTCGGCCGCCACCGCCATCGCCTTCCTCGCGATGGTCTCCGCGTCGGCCTCGTAGTCCGCGATCGCGCGGGCGGCGGCGAGGGCGAAGTTCCCGCCCGATCCGATCGCCGCGATCTCGCCCACCGGCTCGAGCACGTCGCCATTGCCGGTCAGCACCAGCAGCGTGTCCTTGTCGGCGACGATCATCAGCGCCTCGAGGTTCCTCAAGTACTTGTCGGTGCGCCAGTCCTTGGCGAGCTCCACGCTCGCGCGCATCAGCTGGCCCGAATACTGCTCGAGCTTTTTCTCGAGCCGCTCGAACAGGGTGAAGGCATCGGCGGTCGCGCCCGCGAAGCCGGCGATCACGCTGCCGTCGCCGATGCGGCGGACCTTGCGGGCGTTGGGCTTCATCACGGTGTTGCCCATCGACACCTGCCCGTCACCAGCGATGACGGTGGTGCCGTTCCGGCGCACGCCGATGATGGTGGTGCCGTGCCATTGCACGAGGCCGTGGGCGGAAGGGTTGTCGCTCATGCCGGCAATATGGAGCGCCGTGGGGCGGGATCAAGCGGCGGCGGGCTTACTGCCCGTTCGGCCCGGTCCCCGGCGCTCCGCCCGGCAGGCCCGCCCCGCCGACCTGGCCGATATTGCCGAACAGGTCCTCGAGGAACCCGCGCTCGCGGCCCAGCGTCGGGGTCTTGTCGCCGTTGGGATCGAGGTAGACGACCTTGTCCACCCCGGTGCGGTCGACCCGCGCCACGCGACCCTGCGCGTCGAACTGCACCGCGAGCACGTTGTGCACGCGGATGCGCGGGCGGTTGAAGGGGCGCTGGCCGGTGATGCTCGAGACGTAATACCAGGTCGGCGTGCCGAACTGGCTGACGAAGGTCGGGCGGCCGAGCGTGCCCTCGACCGACTGCTGGTTGTCGATTCGCGGCTGGATCGCCTCGGTGAGGGTCGCATCGAGGATGTAGCCGCGCGATTCCCGGATCGCCGTGCAGCCCGGCAGCGTCGCCGCCGCCAGCGCCACGAGCACCGCGCCGCGCGCCCTGCGCCCGATCATGCCCGCCTTGTGCTTCCCCGCCGTCATCTGCGCCAAACCGTGTCCGCTTTCGTTGCTGTCGCCCCTGCGAGCGCACTTGTCCCTTGGGCGTCGTGCTTTAAGGGGCTAGGCGCGCGCTTGCAACGCACCATATGGGAAAGCGGTGACGAAGCAGGCTTGAACGGCGGTTGAACGCATCCGTCGCCCGCGCGTTGGCGTAGGAGCGTGACGGCGGTGCTCCGACACGCCCTCCGATTTGCGAAAGGTTGTCCCGGTCCCATGTCCTTCCTCTCCCGCCTGCTCGGCACCGCCCCGGACCCGCGCGAGGGGGTGCGCCCGCTGTGGCACCGCGTCGTCGAGCTCGCGCGCGACCCGGTCTACTACACCGAGGCGCAGGTGGCCGACTCGGTCGCGGGCCGTTTCGACATGATTACCGCGGTGCTGAGCGCGGTGATGGTGCGGCTCGAAGCCTCTGATTTGCGCGCGGAAAGTGCGCTCCTTGCGGAGCTGTTCGTCGAGGACATGGACGGGCAGCTGCGCGAGTTCGGGGTCAACGACGTGGTCGTCGGCAAGCGCATCGGCAAGCTGATGAGCGTGCTCGGCGGGCGGCTCGGTGCCTATCGCGGGGCGTTCAACGACGGCGACCTCGAGCGGCTCACGGCGGCGATCGCGCGTAATGTGACCTTTGCGGACGGCGCCGACGAGGCCGCCGCGGCGCGCATGGTCGCCGAGCGAATCATGAAGCTTTTCAATCGCCTCGGCCGCTTCTCCGACGCCGAGATGCTGTCGGCGAGCGCGATCTGGTGAGCGCCTCCCTGCCCCCTTCCGAGCTTGCGCGCATGGTCAAGGCGCGCCCGCTGCCGGCCGGGCCGGTGGTGATCGAGGCGAGCGCCGAGGAGCGCGCCGCGCTCGCCGCGCGCTTCGGGCTGGGCGCGGTCGAGAGCCTTCGCGCCGAGGTGGCGCTCGAGCCGCGCCCGCACGCGATCCGCGCCACCGGACGGCTCAGGGCCGAGGTCATGCAGCCCTGCGCGGTCTCGGGCGAGGACTTCCCGGTCACCATCGACGAGCCGGTCGACCTGCGCTTTGTCGAGGAAAACCAGCGCCCTGCTGCCGAGGAGGACGAGGAGATCGAGCTCGAGGCCGACGACTGCGACGAGATCGGCTTCACCGGCGAGATGTTCGACCTGGGCGAGGCGATCGCCCAGACCCTCGGCCTTGCGATCGACCCCTATGCCGAAGGTCCGGATGCCGATGCCGCGCGGGCGGCGGCGGGGATCGTTGCCGAGGGCGAGCAGCTCGGCCCGCTCGCCGACCTCCTTGCAAGCTTGCGCAAGGACTGACTGCGGCGCCTCCCTAGGGGCGCGGTGGCCTCCCCTTAAGTCTCTGGGCGGCATGGTGTTTCCTCCCCTCCGCCGGAGTCCTCGCCATGCGCACCGCGCGCCTCGTCACCGCCTGCGCGCTTGCCGCGCTGCCCGCACCGGCGCTGGCTGCCGAGGAGGACGGGAATGTCTGGCTCGGCCAGTTCCTCACCGTCAATGCCAGCGAAAAGGTCTTCGTCCGGCTCGAGGCGCAGGAGCGATTCACCAATGATTCCCAGAGGTTGGGCCAGCTTCTCCTGCGCTCGCTGGTGGCCGTGCGGGTGGCGCCGAAGGCCCATGTCGGGGCGGGCTATGCCTATGTGCTGACCGATCCGGTCGGCCCCAGGTGCTTCAACGAGCACCGTTTCTACGAGGAGATCGGCGCGCGGCTCCTCGAGACCGAGGGCGGCGTCACGCTCGATTCGCGCACCCGGCTCGAACAGCGCAGCTTCGAGGAGCGCGCGGGCACCGACTGGCGGCTGCGGCAATGGCTCCAGCTGCGGCTTCCCCTCAAGGAAAACAGCAGGTTGGTGCTCTATACCGAGCCCTTCATCGACCTCAGCGCGGGGCCCGTCCAGCGCGGCGGGCTGGCCGTGTGGCGCAACTTCGCCGGGGTCGCGATCCCGCTCGGCAAGGGGGTGGAGGTGGTGCCGGGCTACCTCAACCAGACGGTGTTCCGCGACGGACCCGACCGGATCGACCATGTCGCCAACGTGGGCCTGTTCGTGACCTTCTGAGCCACCACGCGAAAGCGATGTTTCACGGGAAACACCGCCGCGATGCCCGTCTGGCGGGAGGCTAGAGCGGGTCTAGGCGAGCCTAGAACGGGTTTGGAACGCGCTGGCGGCCCGCTAGGCCGGGCTAGCGCCGGTCTGGAATCGCCGCCCCCGCGCAAGCCGGCCTGCCTCAGAACGGCCTGCCTCAGAACGGCCTGCCTCAGAACGGGATGTCGTCGTCGAGATCGTCGTAGCCGCCCGAACGGCCGCCGCCGAAGCCGCTGCCGCCGCCCGAGGCGCCGCCGCTGCCGCCGCCCTGGTCCCAGCCGCCACCGCCGCCGCCATAGCCGCCGCCACCCGAGCCACCGCCCGAGCGCCCGCCGCCGTAACCGCCGCCGCCACCCATGCCGCCGCCATCGCCACGTGCATCGAGACCTGTGAGCGTTCCGCTATAGGGCCTCACGACGACCTCGGTGGAATAGCGGTCCTGACCGTTCTGATCCTGCCACTTGCGGGTTTCGAGCTGACCTTCGACGAAAACCTTCGAACCCTTCTTGAGGTAGTTCTGGGCGTAGGCGACGGCACCTTCCTGAAAGACGGCGACGGTGTGCCACTGCGTCTTTTCCTGTCGCTCGCCGTTCTTGTCCTTGTAGGTCTCGCTGGTCGCAATCCTGAGGTTGCAGACCTTGCCGCCATTCGAGAAGGTCCGCACCTCGGGATCGGCCCCGAGATTGCCGATCAGCATGACCTTGTTGAGCGAACCCGCCATCGCAATACCCTTCCCGTCGATGTCCTGATCCCGCACGCGAAAATGCGCCGCGAATCCGGGAGAGGCAATAGGGTAGCTTCACCTCGGAAGCATCCGCGCAGGGGCGCTTTTCACCCACCAATTCGTCATCCCGGCGCAAGCCGGGATCCAGGGCTTCATGGTGCAGTGCTTGCCGCCCTGGGCCCCAGCTTTCGCTGGGGTGACGGCTGGAGGCGGATTTGCCTTTACCGCGCCGGATACCGCAGCCTGCCGAGGAACCGCGTCAGGCTCGGTAGCTCGCGGTCGCGGCCCAGGAACTGCGCCTTGGCCTTTTCGAACTTCATCACCCCGTCGATCCGGCGGTCGAGGAAGGCATAGGTGTCGGCCTTGCCCTCGCTGTCGTCGTTGACGAAGACCGCGAGGGTCGCCGAGTAGATGCCCGCGAGGATCGCGCGCTTGGTGTAGTGGTTGTAGTCGGTCGCGGTGTCGCCCGCGAGGCGCCACATGATGTCCGCCGAGCGCCAGCCGAGCTTCAGCGCGCGCGCGGCGTTCTGCGGCTGGGCCATCACCGCGAGCGCGCGGCGCACCGCCTCGTCGATGTTCGCGACCGCCTCCAATCGGAAGGCGACGAGGGTGCGGATGCGCTCGCGGATCTTGAGTGTCGCAAGGCGCTCGGCAGGCCATTCGGCCTCCATCGCGGCGTCGACCGAAGCGATCCACGCCGCGATCATGTCCATCGCCTTCGCGCCAGGGAAGGCGAGCTTGGCGACGTCGACATCCGCCCCCGCCATCTCGGCGGCGGCGACGAGCGCGGTCTCGCTCCAGCCGTCGAAGATCGCGCTCGCCGCGATGTCGGGCGCGAGCGCGAGGCGCAGCTCGTCGAGGGTCATGTCCTGGAAGTCGGTCATGTCAGAAGGAAGGCCCGTAGTCTTTCTTGGTTCCCTTTTCGGCGCGCTTCTTGTCGGCGGCGTCGAACTCCTGCTGGAGCAGCTGGTTGCTCGGCATCAGCTTCATGTAGTCGCGCGCCGAGCGGCCCGAATTGTCGGTGCGGTCGGGGTCGGCCCCCTGCGCGAGCAGGGTGCGCACCAGATCGGGCTTGCGCGCGTGGACCGCGGTGATGAGCGGGGTCTCGCCGGTCTGGTCGGCGATGTTGACGTTGGCCCCGCCCTTGAGCAGCGCCGTCACACCCTCGGTGAAGCCGAGCGCGGTCGCGAGCTGGAGCGGGGTGACGCCCTTCTTGTTGCGGATGTTCGGATCGGCGCCGCGCTGGAGCAGGAAGCGGATCCACAGCGCGTCATTGCGGGCGACGACGATGTGGAGCCCGGTGTCGCCGCTGGTGATGTCGCGGGTGTTGACGATCTGGGTGCCGGGCTTGTCGAGGAGCGCGGTCGCCTCGTCGCCCTTGCGATCCTTGACCGCCTCCAGAAACTTGTAGCCTTCCGACTGGAACTGCGCGGCGGCAGGCACCGCAAGGGCAAGAGCGCTGGCAATCGCGCCCGCAGCCCCTAACTTGCGCAAAACACGAAGAGCCAAGGTTTGATCCTTTCGCATAGCATGGCACACCCTCGAAGGTGTGGACCGGGCGCGGGCAAGGCCATAGAGCCGCCCGCAGGCCTTTCACAAGCGACCAGTTAGCAGAGCATGAACCGCATCAACAAGCCTTCCGCCGCCCTCGCCCTCGCCATCGCGGGGGCGCTCGCGCTCGCCGGCTGCGGGGGCGCCGCTCCCGGGGCCGACGCGGCACAGGAGCCGCCGCTCGCGGGCGCGGCGATCGGGGGGGACTTCACCCTCGTCAACAGCAAGGGCGAGACGGTGCGTTGGGGCGATTTCGCGGGGCGCTACCGGGTGGTCTATTTCGGCTACACCTTCTGCCCCGACGTCTGTCCGACCGACGTCCAGCGCATCGCGCAGGGGCTGAAGAAGCTTAAGGCCGAGGACCCGGCCAAGGCCGCCAAGATCGTGCCGATCTTCATCTCGGTCGATCCCGAGCGCGACACCCCCCAGGTGGTCGGCGCGTTCGCCGCCGCCTTCTCGCCCGACATGGTGGGGCTCACCGGCACCCGCGAACAGGTCGATGCCGCGGCCAAGGCCTTCGCGGTTGCCCACGGCAAGGGCGAGACGCAGCCGGGCGGCGGCTATCTCGTCGACCACACCCGGATCGTGTACCTCTTCGGCCCCGACGGCGCGCCGATCGCGACCCTCCCCGCCGACCGGGGCGCCGAGGCGGTCGCCGCGGAACTCGCCCGATGGGTGAGCTGAGGGAGCGCTTCTGGGAGCTGCCGCTCGGCGAGCTCACCCGGCCCGAATGGGAGGCGCTGTGCGACGGCTGCGGGCGCTGCTGCCTGCACAAGCTCGAGGATGCCGACACCGGCGAGATCCACGACACCAACATCGCCTGCCGCCTGCTCGACACGGCAACCGCGCAGTGCTCGGACTATCGCAACCGCAAGGCCTTCGTCCCCGATTGCCTGCGCCTCACCCTGCGGATCGTCGAGCAGGTCACGTGGCTGCCCTCGACCTGCGCCTATCGCCTCAGGAACGAGGGCCGCCCGCTCCCCGGCTGGCACCACCTCCTCTCGGGCGACCGCGACGCGGTGCGCCGCGCCGGGGTCTCGGTGGTGGGCCGGGTGGTGAGCGAGGTCGAGGCCGGGCCGATGGAGCACCACATCACCGAGTGGCCCTCGCCCAGAACGACGTGGGGCCGCGACTGGGAGGTCGAGGCATGATCGACTGGCTGCGCGGAGCCTCGGCGCGGGCCGCGCTCGATCCCGAGATCGACCTCGGCGGCAAGCCGGTGCCGATCGTGCTGAAGCGCCTCCACAATGCCCGCCGCCTGACGCTGCGCCTTGCGCCCGACGGCTCGGAGGTGCGGATCACGCTCCCCGCCTGGGCCGAGGGGCGCGAGGCGATCGCCTTCGCCCATGCGAGGAAGGGCTGGCTCGCCGAGCAGATGGCGAAGCTTCCCCGCCGCGCCGCGCCCGAACCGGGGGGCGAGGTGCGCTACCGGGGGCGGACGCTGCGGCTCGAATGGGACCCCCGCGCCCCGCGCCGCCCGGCGCTGGTCGAAGAGGGCTTGCGGCTCGGCGGGCCGCAGAGCGGGCTCGAGGGGCGGGTGCGGCGCTGGCTAGAGGCCGAGGCGCTGGCGCTCGCCGAGGCCGACATGGAGGACTACTGCGCCGCCGCGGGCCTCGCCCCGGTGCCGATCGGCCTGACGCGGGCGCAGCGGCGCTGGGGCTCGTGCTCGGACAGGAGCCGCATCCGCATCAACTGGCGGCTGGTGCAGGCCCCCGATTTCGTGCGCCGTTCGGTGGTGGCGCACGAGGTCGCGCACCTCGTCCACTTCGACCACTCGCCCGCCTTCCACGCCCTGCTGGGACGGATCTTCGAGGGCGACATCCGCGCCGCCGACCGCTGGCTCAAGGAGCACGGGCGGGGGCTTTACGCGAGCTTCGGTTAGGGGGGGCCACCCCCCTCCCGCCTGCGGGAGGGGTCGGGGGTGGGCCCGCCGAGCGCAGCGAGGCACCCTCGCGCGCCCTCGCCGCCTCGCCCTGCCGCAGCGCCCTTCCCCATCCCGGCGGCAGTCCCTATATTGCCGCCATGCCCCGCACCCCCCTCACCCGGTCGCTCACCGCATCGCGCTTCAACCCCGGCCCGGGGCTCGCCGATTTCTGGAGCTACATCCGGCGCCCCGTCCCCCATCGCTGGCCGATCCTCGCACTCTCGGTGCTGCCGGTGGCGGGGATCCTCGCCTGGGCGCTCGAGCAGCGATATTACGCCGCGCCCGAGCGGCCGCGGATCGAGTACATCACCACGCTCGCCGCGGGGCGCAGCGATGCCGAGATCGCGGCCGAGAACCGCGCCAACCAGGAGATCAAGGACCTGCGCGCGGCCGAGGAGGCGCGGATCGCCGAGGAAAAGCGCAAGATGTACAAGGCGCTCGGCCGGGCGAGCGGGTTCGATGTCGAGGCGATGGAGCGCGCCGCCGAGGCCGAGCGCGCCGCCGCCGAGGCGCAGAAGCGCAAGGCGATCGAGGCCAACGCCCGCAAGCTTGCCGCACAAGGCGCGCCGCAATAGCTGCAAGCCCCGTCCCCGCCGACCGCGACTGGATGGCCGCCGCCGCGCGGCTGGCCATGCGCGCGCGTCCGCTGTCGTGCCCCAATCCCGGCGTCGCCGCGCTGGTGGTCCGCGACAACCGCGTGATCGCGCGCGGCTGGACCGAGGCCGGCGGGCGGCCCCATGCCGAGGCGGTGGCGCTCGCGGGCCTCGCCCCCGAGGGCCTGCGCGAGGCGACGCTCTACGTCACGCTCGAACCCTGCGCCCACGAGAGCGCGCGCGGCCCCGCCTGCGCCGACCTCGTCGCCGCCGCTCGCCCGGCGCGCGTTGTCGCCGGGCAGCGCGACCCCGATCCGCGCACCGCGGGCAAGGGCCTCGCGCGGCTCGAGGCGGCGGGGATCGCCGTCACCCTGCTCGACGACGCGGCGTCCGCGGCGAGCCTCGCCGGCTTCCTCACCCGCCAGCGGCTCGGCCGCCCGTGGGTGACGCTGAAGCTCGCGACCTCGCTCGACGGCTGCATCGCGCTTCCCGACGGGACGAGCCGCTGGATCACCGGCGAGGCGGCGCGCGCCCATGTCCATGCGCAGCGCGCGCAGCATGACGCGATCCTCGTCGGCGGGGGGACATGGCGGGCGGACCGGCCGCGGCTCGACGTGCGGCTGCCGGGGCTGGAGACGCGCTCCCCGCAGCGCGTGGTGCTGACCCGCGGCACGCTGCCCGAGGGGGTCACCGCCCTCCCCTCGCCCGAGGCAATCGCCGGGCTGGAGGGCGTGCAATACCTTTATGTCGAGGGCGGCGCGCAGACCGCCGCGGCCTTCCTCGCCGCCGACCTCGTCGACGAACTCCATCTCTACACCGCCCCGATCCTGATCGGCGAGGGCCTGCGGGCGCTCGGCGCGTTGCGCCTCGCGTCGCTGGAGGAAGCGCATGGCCGCTGGAGCCTCGCCGAGCGCCGCCAGCTTGGCAGCGACCAATTCACCGCCTATCTGCGACGGCGATAATCATATCTTCGCTCCTGTTGAGCCTGTCGAAGCATGGCCACCGGTCCCGCGTCCTTCGACAGGCTCAGGACGAGCGATCGTTTCAGGACCCCGCGCCCATGTTCACCGGCATCGTCACCGCCATCGGCACCATCGCCGCCGCCGAGCAGCGCGGCGACCTGCGGCTGCGCATCCACGCGCCGCTCGATCCCGCGCGGATCGACATCGGCGCCTCGATCGCGTGTTCGGGCGTGTGCCTCACCGTCGTCGAGCGCGGCGGGGCGGCGGGGGATGCATGGTTCGACGTCGACCTCTCGGGCGAGACCGTGAGCCGCACCGTCCCCGGCATGTGGGCCGAGGGCGCGCGGCTCAACATCGAGCCCTCGCTGCGGCTCGGCGACGAGCTCGGCGGGCACATCGTCACCGGCCACGTGGACGACGTGGGCGAGGTGGTGCTGGTCAAGCAGGAGGGCGACAGCTGGCAGGTCGCGATCCGGGCGCGCGCGGAGATGAGCCCCTTCATCGCCGAAAAGGGCTCGATCACCGTCAACGGCGTGTCGCTGACCGTCAACGACGTGCGCGACCGGCCCGACCGGAGCTGCGACTTCCTGCTCAACATCATTCCGCACACCGCCGCGGTGACGACCCTCGGCGCGCTCGAGGAAGGCGACCGGGTCAACCTCGAGATCGACGTGCTGGCGCGCTATCTGAAGCGCATGCAGAGCCTCGCGGCGCGCTGAGCCATTACCCGACCGTGAAGCCGACCTTGCCGCTCGCCTTGTGCCCGTCGGCGCCGGCGGCCTGCCAGCGCACCTCGTAGGTGCCCGCGGGGAGCGGCTTCGCCAGCGTCAGCGTCAGCGTCTTCCCGTCCGCCGACCAGGCGGGGGTGAAGCTCTTGATCAGCATCTCGGGGTGGTCCTTCATCCCCGGCATCGCGGTCATGACGATGCTCGCGGAAGCCGCAGCAGGCTTGACCGGCTCGCTGAAGGTCAGCGTGATGGTCTTCGCCGCCTTGGCGCTTGCGCCCGCCTTGGGGCTGGAGGCGGTCAGCGCGACATGGGCCGAGGCCGCCGCGGGGGCGAGCACGGTCAGGGCAAGGGCGGCGAGGAGGGGGGCGATACGCATTCGAAAGTGCATGGGGGGTCACGTCCTTCGTGTCGTCAGAACCAGAATCGGAAGCCGGCGACGAGGCTCGTGGCCGAAGGGTCTCGCCCGCGCAAGCGTGCGAAATCGGCGGAGCGGCCGGTGCGCCAGGATTGCGCGATCCCGACATAGGGCGCGAACTCGCGGGCGATCTCGTGGCGCGGCCTCGCGCCGATCGCGCAAGCCGCTCGGCCATCACCCACAGCAGCGGGAAATCGCCGTGCATCCGCGCGAGCTCGGCGCGCGGGGCGGCCGTCGCCTCGGCACCCCGGATCGCGCCGGCGGCGCACGGCGGGCCGTTTCCATCGACCGGCGCGCGCGGAAGTGCGCCTGCTTCGGCGGCGACAGCAACGTGCCGCTTGGCTTCGTCTCGCTGACGGAGAACCCGATGATGAGCGCGATGGCGCTGTGGATGGTGCGCGGGCCGATGGGCCAGACGCGATCCTGTTGCCGGGACTCGGCACCATGCTAGTCGTGCCGCATGACGATCGAAGCACTGATCATCCTCGGCGGTGTGACCGGTTTTCTGTCCGGGCTCGCCGCGTGGAGCCAGCGGGCCGGTTGTGCGCTCCTCGCGCTGATCCCCCTCGCGATGATCGCCTATGTCGCGATCGCGCAGGCTCTTCATCCCGAGAGCCTGCGCTCCACCAGCGGCCTCGACTACGTCTTCGGTGCGCTCTGGCCCACCCTCGGCGCCGTTCCCGGGTTCGGCGTCGGGCTGCTCGTCCGGTCCTGGTGGAGCTGCCGCTAGGCCGCACTCACCGCGCGAGCGGCCCCGTCGCGAAGCTCGCGCGGGTGATGACGTAGGTGAGGTGCGGGATGACCGCGCCGCCCGCCATCACCCGCTCCTCGCGCCGGTCGGTGAGAACGGCGCCGATCTTCTCCAGCGCGCGGCGCGAGCGGGTGTTGGTGGCGCCGACGAGGAAGCGCACCTCGGCGACGCTCGCGAGCGCGTGAGCGAGCATCAGGCGCTTCATCTCGTGATTGTGGACGCCGCCCCAGTAGAGCCGCGCGAGGAAGGTCCAGCCGATCTCGACCGAGCCGCCGCCAGCCTCGTCGAGCCCCTGAAAGCGCGAGGAGCCGATCACCGCGCCGGTCTTGGCGTCGAGCGCCAGCAAGGCGCCCTGGTGGGCGAGCGCATCCTCGAAGAAGGCGCGGAACACCGGCTCGCACCAGCGGTCGTGCGCGGGGTGCTGCTCCCACAGGAGCGGGTCGGCGGCGACCGCGAAGAGCGCCTCCCAGTCGGTCTCGCGCAGCGGCCGCAGGCGCACGTGCTCGCCCTCCAGCACCGGCTGGCGGTCGAGCATCGCGGCTACACCGCGACCGCGGCCAGCGCGGCGACGAACTTCGGCAGGTTCGACGGCGTCAGCCCGGCGATGTTGATGCGGCCCGAGGCGGCCATGTAGATGCCGTGCTCCTCGCGCAGTTGAGCGACCTCCTCCTTGGTGATCGGCAGCGTCGAGAACAGCCCGTTCTGCGTGCCCAGCGGGGTGAGGTCGACCCGGCCCGCGCTGCCGGCCGCGGCGAGCGCGTCGCGCACCTGCCGCATCCGCGCGCGCATCGTGTCGAGCTCGGCCTGCCACTGCTGTGTCATCGCGGCATCCTCGAGCAGGAGCCGCACCGCCGCGCCGCCGTGATCGGGCGGCATCGACCACGCCGCGCGGGCGAGCGCGTTGGCGTTGGAGAAGGCGGTGTCGAGCTGCCCCGGCTCCTTGGCCATCACGTAGAAGGCGCCGACGCGGTCGCGGTACTGGCCGAAGTTCTTGTCGCAGCTGTGCGCGACGAAGGCTTCGGGCACCGCGGCGAGCACCGCGCGCATCCCTGCGGCGTCTTCCTCCATGCCGTGGCCGAGGCCCTGGTAGGCGGAATCGATGATCGGGAAGGTGCCGCTCTTCGCAAAGGCCGCGGCGATCGCCGCCCACTGGTCGGGCGTGTAGTCGATGCCGGTCGGGTTGTGGCAGCAGGCGTGGAGCAGCACCGCCTCGTCGGCGGCGGCCCCCTCGATCGCGGCGAGCACCGCCGGAAGGTTCGCGGTGCCGTCGGGGTTGGCGTGCTCGAAGGGGGCGAGCTCGAGGCCGAGGTCGGCGAGGATCTGCGCGTGGTTCGGCCACGAGGGCACGCCCATGTGGACGCGCTTGACGCCCGCCTTGGCCGCGAGACCCAGCGCGAGGCGCACCGCACCCGTCCCGCCGGGGGTCTGCATCCCCTGGATGCGCCCGCCCATCGAGGGATCGGCGGCGCCGAAGATCCACGGCATCAGCGCGGTGACGAAGCCCATGTCGCCCTCGGGCCCCAAGTAGGACTTGCTGTCCTGCACTTCGAGCAGCTTCGCCTCGGCGGCCTTGATCGCGGCGAACACCGGGGTGGCGCCGTCCTCGGTGCGGTAGACGCCGACGCCGAGGTCGATCTTGTCGCCACGCGGATCGGCGGCGTGGAGACGGATCAGGGCGAGCAGCGCGTCAGGCGCCTGGGGGCTGAGTCGTTCGAGCATGGTGGCAGCGCGCATGGCCCGCACGCGCGCGCATCGCAACCGGCTTTTCGTATGTGGGCGCGGAAAATCACGCCCTCAGAAGGGCACCCACTTCTGTTCCTTCGAGAACTTCATGTAGCCCGCATTGACGCCGAGCCGCAGCCCCGCGCCGACCCGGATCGGGATCAGCACCACGTCGCCGCGCCGCACGTAGCTGACGTTGAGGCCGCCCACGAAATAGGCCTGCCCCTCGCCCGCCGGGAAGCGGTTGAAGAGGTCCTCGCTGTCGTAGAGGTTGTAGACGAGGACGAAGGTGTTGCCCGCGTTGGCGCCCGCGTCGAAGCCCACCGAGGGGCCGGTCCAGTAGACCTTCCGCTCGCCCTCGATCTTGTGGTGGAGCGTCCCCGAACCGTAGCGCGCGCCGACGATGAACGCCCCGCCCGCCTCGCGCCCGACGATGTAGGCATTGGGGCGGCCCTGCTTCTTGAGCAGGTCCTCGATCAGCTTGGCGAGCCCTTCCGCGCCCTTGCCGAACACGCCCTCGGCGGCGCCGATAAGGTCGTCCTCGCCATAGGTGGCGGCGGTGTCGGCGGCGGGGGTCGCAGCGGGAGTGGCGGGCGCGGCAGCGGGGTCCGCGGCGGTGGCGGGCGCGGCGTATTCGCTCCAGTTCGCGGTCGGATCGACCGGCGCGGTCTCGGCCGGGGGCGGCGGCGTTGCGGTCGCGGGGCTGCCCTCGGGCTTGGCGAGATCGGCGTCGATCCCCTGGTCGGTCATCGCCGCGTCGGGATCGACCTTCTGGAGATCGTCCTGCGCCGCGGCCGGCACGCTGAGCGCAAGCGCGGCGAAGGCGCCGAGCAGGGCTCCCGCGAGGCGGCGGCGGATGTCAGGAAATCGGGCGGTCATCACGGTCATATGCGGCCTCTCGCAAATTCGGTCAGCCCCGGTTCTTCGCGGGTGGGAGGAGAATCCTTGTCCGTCCCCCGCGCAACCGCTCGTCGCCGGAGCGAATCGGATTTGCGACGAACCGTGCCCTCGTGCCGCCCCGAGGCTGAATGCCCGCCGAACCGCCCGCGCCGCGTCCGCAAGCTGCGGGGCGAGCGGATTTTTCGCCGACGCGGCTTGCCGCTGGCGCAAGGGCCGACTATAGCGCCGCCCTCGCAGCCAAGCGTAATGCCCGGAGACGTGGGTGAGTGGCTGAAACCAGTTCCCTGCTAAGGAACCGTACTCTATCAGGGTACCGAGGGTTCGAATCCCTCCGTCTCCGCCACCGGCCTTCGAGAAATCGGGTTTTTCCTCTCGAGGGTCGCCAGTTCCCATCAGCGACACCGATACCACCCTCAATGGCCGGGTCCGGGACTTTGCAGTCATTGCTTCGCTTCGCCCTGAACGGCGGGTTGTGCGTTGAAATCTGCCGGTTCCAGCCTTCTCCGCTTCACGCACGCGACAAGGGCGCCACTGCGCGCTCGAAAATCGCAGTGTTGCCTGCCGTAATGCTGAGGAGCAACGCACCTTCCAGCAGCGCGACGACAGCTTCCGGTTCCATCGGCAGGGCGCCGGCCGGATCGGGAACTGCCTTCAGGTAGTCCACCAGAGCTTCGGAAAAGCGCTGGGCGGATTGCCGCACCTCGGGAGGGAGGGAAGCCGGCGCCGCGCCGAGAGCGCCGCAAAGGCACATTTCGCCATCCTGTGCCGCAGCGCGGAACAGGTCGACGAGCCTATGCAAAGCCGTCCTCAGATCGGTTGCCGTCCCGAGCATCTCCAGCGCCGCCCCCCGGTACCGCTCCATCAGCGCATAAGCGAGATCGGCCTTCGTCGGGAAATGGTAGTGGACGCTCGCACTCTTGATGCCGACATCGGTCGCGATGTCGCGGAAACTGAAGCCGCCGTAACCCGCGGTCCGCGCGCGGGTTTGCGCTGCATCCAGAATGGCGTCGCGGATTGTTTCGTTCTGCGGCACGGTGACTTACCTCTCTATCGATAGATAGGCATTGCCGCAGAAGCGGGCAAGCGGTATCGCGTCCCTATCAACTGATAGGTAGGCAATCCATGGAACAGAACCCCACGCGCGAAGCCGACGTCGTCATCATCGGTGCCGGCAGCGCCGGAATGTCGGCGTACAAGGCTGCGCGCCGCTTCACCGATTCCATCCTCGTGATCGAGGAAGGGGCCTATGGCACCACCTGCGCCCGGGTCGGGTGCATGCCGTCCAAGCTGCTGATCGCCGCTGCCGAGGCCGCGCACCACGCCCGCGCGGCGCACAGGTTCGGGATTGCGGTCGGTGACGTCCGTGTCGACGGCAAGGCGGTGATGGCCCGCCTGCGGGCCGAGCGCGACCGCTTCGTCGGCTTCGTGGTCGATGATGCCGAGGCCTGGTCCGAGGGGCACAAGCTGCGCGGCGCGGCGCGTTTCGTGCGTCCGCAGGAACTCGAACTCGACGACGGAACCCGGATCCGCGCCGGCCGGGTGATCATCGCCACCGGATCGCGCCCGGTCTGGCCGGCTGCGTGGAACGATCTCGGCGACCGGCTGATCGTCAACGACGATGTCTTCGCATGGGAGGACCTGCCCCGTTCGGTCGCGGTGTTCGGCAATGGCGTGATCGGTCTGGAACTCGCCCAGGCGCTGCACCGGCTGGGCGTGCGGATCAGGCTCTACGGCCTCGGCGGGCTGGTCGGACCGCTCACCGATCCGGAGATCGTCGCCACCGCCCGCGCCGCCTTCGCCCGCGCGTTCGATTTCCACCCGGCCGCCGAGGTCAGCGAAGTGCGCCGCGCGGGCGACGCAGTGGTCGTGACCGCGATCGTCGACGGCGAGCGGGTCGAGGAACGCTTCGACTATCTCCTCGCCGCCACCGGTCGGCGTCCCAATCTCGACCGGCTGGGGCTGGAGAACGCGGGGATCGCGCTCGATGCCCGCGGCACCCCGTTGGACTGGGACCGGACCACCGCGCGGATCGGCGAGAGCGCCATCTTCCTCGCCGGCGACGCCGCGCCCGACGCGCCCTTGCTGCACGAGGCGTCGGACGCAGGCCGGATCGCGGGCGAGAATGCCGCCCGTTTTCCCTTTGTCGCTCCGCGCCATCGCCGCACGCCGATCGGCATCGTCTTCTCCGACCCGCAGATCGCGATGGTCGGCAAGACCCGCAAGGCGCTCGAGCAGGAGGGGACGCCCTTCGTCACCGGGTCGGTCGATTTCACCGGCCAGGGCCGCGCGCGCGTCGCCTTGCGCAATACGGGGCGGCTCAACCTCTACGCCCATCCCGCGACCGGCCGGTTCCTCGGCGCCGAGATGGTCGGCCCTGCCGCCGAACACATCGCGCACCTCCTCGCCTGGGCGATCGAGGCCGAGCGCACCGTCCAGCAGATGCTCGACAGCCCCTTCTACCACCCCGTCATCGAAGAAGGGGTCCGCACCGCGCTGAGGGCGGCGCGCGACGCGATGGAAGCCAGCACCCCGGCCCACCACCCCTGCCTCGATTGCCGCGCGGCTGCCTGAGGAACACGTCAAGGAGCTTTGCCATGTATAACTCTCTCTCCCTCATCATCGGCGGCTCGTCGGGCATGGGTCTGGCGACCGCGCGCCTGCTCGCCGCCGAGGGCCGCACGGTCATGATCGCCGGGCGCGATCCCGCGAAGCTCGCGCAGGCGGCGATCGCGGTCGCCGAGGCCGGCGGCACGCCCGAGCCCGTCGCCGTCGACCTCTACGACGAGGCCGAGGTCGCCGAGTTCGCCCGGCGCCTCGCGGCCGATCCGCGCCACATCGACCGGCTGGTCAACGCGGCGGGATACTTCTTCCCCAAGCCCTTCCTCGATCACGAGCGGGCCGACTTCGACCGCTACCACGATCTCAACCGCGCGACGTTCTTCCTGACGCAGGCGGCAGCGCGCAACATGGTGCGTCACGGCGGCGGCGCGATCGTCAACATCGGTTCGATGTGGGCGAGGCAGGCGATCAAGGCGACCCCGTCGTCGGCCTACTCGATGGCCAAGGCGGGGCTGCACAGCCTGACGCAGCACCTTGCGATGGAACTCGCCGAACACGGCATTCGGGTCAACGCTGTCGCGCCCGCCGTCGTCGAGACGCCCATCTACGGCGCCTTCATCGACCCGGCCGCGATCACCGAGGCGCTCTCGGCTGGGTTCGACGCCTTCCACCCTGTCGGCCGCGTCGGCCAGGCAGACGACGTTGCCCGGCATGTCGCCTTCCTGCTCTCGGACAAAGCCGGGTGGACTACCGGCGCGATACATGATGTCGATGGCGGCGTGATGGCCGGGCGCAACTGAAGGAGTGCTGACGATGCGGATCAATGCGGATTTCAGCGAAAGGGTCGTGATCCGGCCCGGCGATATCGACTGGGTGCCCTCCCCCATGGCGGGGGTCGAGCGCCGGATGCTGGACCGCATCGGCGGGGAGGTCGCACGCGCGACCTCTCTCGTCCGCTATGCGCCGCAGTCCTACTTTCCGGCACACACCCACGGCGGAGGCGAGGAGTTCCTGGTGCTCGACGGGGTCTTCTCCGACGAGCACGGCGACTATCCGGCAGGCACCTATGTGCGCAATCCCATCGGCAGCAGCCACACCCCGCACAGCGAGGAGGGCTGCACCATCCTCGTCAAGCTCCACCAGTTCGATCCGGCGGACACCGAGCAGAAGGTTGTGCGACCCGATCCGAAGGCCTTCATGCCAGGCCTCGTCGATGGCCTGTCGGTCCTGCCGCTCCACGATTTCGAAGGCGAGCATGTCGCGCTGGTTCGGTGGGAACCGGGCACCCGCTTCCACCGCCACCGGCACTGGGGAGGCGAGGAGATCTTCGTCATCGAAGGCACCTTCGCGGACGAGCACGGCGCCTACCCCGCCGGGACGTGGCTGCGCAGCCCGCACGGCTCCGAACATACCCCCTTCAGCACTGAGGGCTGCCTGATCTTCGTGAAGACGGGTCATCTGGGACAAGCGGTCGCGCGATGGGCCGAGGCTGCTGTTTGATCACGCAAGCCCGTTCTTTCGCTACGCGATACAGAAATGGGCGCCTCTCCAGCCGGAGAGGCGACCTTTTTCGCCTGGCCGCCGCTCAGGCGTCGGCAGCTGGCGCGAGCAGGCCGGCGAGCTTGCCCTGTTCCTCGAGCATCGCCAGACGGTCGGACCCGCCAATCGCGACGCCGCCGATGAAGATCTGCGGCACGGTCACCCCGCCGCCCGATCGTTCGACCATCGGCGCGAACAGGTCGGGATCGTCGGTCAGGCTGTGCTCGTCGAAATGCGCACCGTGGCGCCGCAGGATCGACTTGGCGAGGTGGCAGTAAGGGCAGGTATCCTTGGTGTAGATCTCAACCGCGGGCATGGGGAGACTCCTCGGAGGGGGTGGCGGAGCGCGACGCCGCGATCAGCGGCCAGACGATCCAGGGGAACAGCGCGAAAAAGAACAGGCCTTGCAGGACGAAGCTCACAGGGACATCGGGCAGCAGAAAGACCGCGGCGCCGTACGTCGCGAGCGCCAGCGAACCCTTGCGATAGCGCGCAAGCCAGTCAGGCTTTTCGCGCTTGAGGCAATCGACGCACAGGCTCATCACACCGCCTCCAGCAGCATTACCGTGCCCTGTCCGCCGTCGGCGCAGATCGACACCAGCGCGCGGGTTCCGGCGGGGTGGCGGGCAAGCTGGTGCGCGGCCTGGCTGATGATCCGCGCACCGGTCGCCGCGAAAGGATGGCCGAGCGCGAGGCTGCCGCCCCAGGCGTTGAGCCGCTCGCGCGGGAAATCGCCGAGATCGCCGATCCCGTCGGCGTGCTTCGCGCGTGCCGCCGGATCGGCGGCGACCGCGATGTTGGCGAGCACCTGCGCCGCGAAGGCCTCGTGGATCTCCCAGACCGCGATGTCCTCGAACCTCAGGCCGCGGCGTGCGAGCAGCCGGGGGATCGCATAGGCGGGCGCCATCAGCATCCCGTCGGCGGCGAAATCGAGGGCGCCGAGCTCGAAGTCGACGAGCCTGACGGCCACCGCGCCGCTCCCGAGCCGATCGAGGCCCGCGCGCGAGGCGACCCACACCCCGGCCGCGCCATCTGTAAGCGGCGAGGAATTGCCCGCGGTAAGCGTGCCAGCCATCGGATCGAACACCGGTTTCAATGTCGCGAGCCGCTGCGCCGAGGTGTCGGCGCGGACCAGGCCGTCGCGGCTCGCGCCACCATGGGCAATGACCAGCGGATCGAAAGACCCCTCGTCCCACGCCCGCGCAGCGTTGCGGTGGCTGGCGAGCGCCAGCGCGTCCTGCTCCTTGCGCGCGATGTCGAGCAGTCGGGCGGTCTCCTCCATGTGATCGCCCATCGAGCGGCCCGAGATGCGGTTCGCCCAGCCCTTCTTCGGCAGGGCGAAGTCGGCGATGCCGAGTTCGCCGAAGGCGCGCATGGCCGCCGCCGGGTCGCTTGCGGCGAGCGCGGCCAGCCGCGCGGAGACCTTCTCGTCGAGCGCGATCGGCGCACGGCTCATCTGCTCCACCCCGCCGACGAGGGCGAGCGCGATGCCGCCGCGGCCGACGAGGCCCGACGCCTGAATCGCGCCCATCATGCTGGTCGAGCAGGCGAGCTGGGTCGAATAGGCCGGAATGGTCGGATCGAGGCCCGCATCGAGCGCTGCCTCGCGGGCGATGTTCGACAGCGCAAGGCTGGGGATGACCTGACCCCAGATCACGAGATCGGGGCGGGCCGTCTCCGCCATCGTCTGCATGACGGGGGCGGAAAGGGTCAGCGGGGTCTCGTCGGCAAAGCCCGTCCCTGCCTTGAGGAAGGGCGTCCTGATGCCGGCGACGAGGTAGATGTCGTCCATGGGTCGTTCTCCTTGCGCCGGCGATGAAGGGCCGCGCGTCTCAGCGAGATAAGGACGTGGTGGCGCTGGAGAATGCCCGCTGCGGGCAATCCAGCGTTTCGCGAACCGGAAGGATTCCTGCCCGAACCATGCGATTGTCGCGCGGCATCGTTCCGCTTGGCGCAACGCTCCACACCGCCTTTCGCGCGTTCTCGATCGCCCCTCGCGAGCCCATCTGGCGCCGTGACACAGACCTGCGGCTTGCCTTCCGCGAGCCCGCTCGATGGACATGACCGATGATGCGCAACCAGAAAGAAGCAGTCCTGCTTGGCCTTGCCGGCTTCGCTCTCACCAGCCTGGTGATGCTGCCGCCGATCGTTTCGGAACAGGCCGCGAAGGCGGCCCGGATTGCTTCCTACGAGGCCGCCGCCGGAGCGGACGCGGTTCCCTTTGGAGCAGAGCGGCAGGCGCGTCTGGCGCGCCTGCTGCGCAACATGGACGAGGCTGGCGGGCAGAGCGAGCCCACCCGCAAATAGCGACGCAGCCGCTTGGCTCAGGCGAGCCGGGCGACCAGCGCCGCAGCGATCGTCGGCGCCGCGGTCAACCCCGTGAAGCGATCCGTGATCCGGCCGTCCTTGAAGATCAGCAAGCTCGGGATCGAGCGCACAGCGAAGAGGTCCGCCAGCTCGGGCGAGCGGTCGACGTCCACCTTCACCACCCGCGCAGCGCCGCCCAGCTTCCCGGCCAGACCTTCCAGGATCGGCGCCTGCGTTCGGCAGGGGGCGCACCAGGCGGCATGGAAGTCGACCAGCACCGGGCCGTCGGCTTCCAGCACTTCGGCCTTGAAGCAGGCGGCATCGCACTCGACGATCCCGGCCATGCTCACAGCCCCAGGTCCGAAAGGCCGGGGTGATCGTCGGGCCTGCGCCCGAGCGGCCAGCGGAACAGGCGCTCTTCCGCGCGGATCGGATGTTCGTTGATGCTGGCATGACGCCGGTGCATCAGCCCGTCCGCGGCGAACTCCCAGTTCTCGTTGCCATAGGCGCGCAGCCAGTTGCCGCTGTCGTCGTGGTATTCGTAGGCGTATCGCACCGCGATGCGGTTACCCGCGTGCGCCCACAGCTCCTTGATCAGCCGGTAATCGAGTTCCTTTGCCCATTTCCGGGTGAGGAAGGCCTCGACCTCGGCCCGTCCGCGCGGGAATTCGGCGCGGTTCCGCCAGATCGTGTCCTCGGTATAGGCGAGCGCCACCTTGGCCGGATCGCGGCTGTTCCAGCCGTCCTCGGCAAGCCGCACCTTCTCGCGCGCGGTTTCCTCGGTGAAGGGGGGGAGCGGGGGACGGGCCATGAGTTTTCTCCGAAAGCGAAAAAGGGGGACCGGGCGGAGCGTAGGGGGAGAGAAAGCTCCGCCCGGTCGAGGGCGCCGGAGGGCTGTCGGTTCGGCAGCCATCCGGTCGGGGCATCGGGCGGGAGGGGTCGCTAACCCGATGAAGGGACGTTAGGCGCTGCGCCCCGCAACGGGAATGCGCGCCGTGCGCAAGGCATCCTTGCAGCTGGCGGAACAATCCCGATGTGTGCCGCCCCCGCCTGGTCACAGGTCGAGCACCAGCCGGTCGCCACCGCCCGCCTCCGGAGCGGCGGGGAGTGCACAGCAGATCAGCGCCTCGTCTTCGGCGACTTCGGCCTGGGGCGCTTGCGGATAGGTGACCTTGCCGGCGAGAATTCGCGTCTTGCAGGTGCCGCACGAGCCGCTGCGGCAGCCGAACTCGGGGCTCAGCCCGCGCGCTTCGGCGAGGTCGAGCAGCGAGCCCGCGTCCGGCGTCCAGCGCGCCTCCTTGCCGGACTTGGTGAAGGCTACCGGCACCGGCGCGGTGGCCGCCGCCGGGAGAGGCGGGGCGCTCTCCGGTCGGCGCCGGGTGATGGCGGCGGGGCCGAAGACTTCGGCGTGGATTTGCGCGTCGGGCACCCCGATATCGGCGAGCTGGTCGTACAGGCCCTGCATGAACCCGGGCGGCCCGCACAGATAGAAATCGTAAGCCTCGAAGGGCAGCACACGGGCCAGCAGCGCGGCATCGATCCGCCCTTGCGCGTCGTAATCCGCGCCCGGCCGCGCACCCTCGGTGTCGCCGAGCACGCGCACCAACCGGATCGCGCCCTGGCCTTGCTCGACGAGCGCGGCGAGCTCGGCATCGAAGGCGCGCTCGCGGAGGTTGCGCGCGGCCTGGAACACGAAGGTCCGGCGGATGCGGCGCGTCCGCAGCCCCTCGAACACGATCGCGCGCAGCATCGCGAGGATCGGGGTGATGCCGACGCCCGCGGCCAGCAGCACCGCGGGGCGATGCTCGAGCGGGTCGATGGTGAAGCTGCCCGCCGGTGCGCGCGCCTCGATGAGGTCGCCCTCCGCGAGGCCGTGGAGATGGCCCGAGACCAGCCCCTCGCGCTTGACGCTGAGGCGGTAGAACCCGTCCGAGGGCGCGCTCGAAAGCGTATAGGTGCGCATCGTCGGGTGCGCCTGCTCCGCCGGCTTCACCCTGATCGGGAGATGCTGGCCGGGCGCATGGGCGATGATCCCCTCGCCATCGGCAGGTTCGAGATGGAGCGAGCGGATCGCGTCGCTCTCCGCGACGATCTTCGCTACCCGGAAAGGGCGCCATTGGCTGCGCAGCCGTTCCGCCTCGATCCGGCGGCGCGCCTGGTCCCAGTCGCCGGTCATCAGGCTGTTGGGCGACCACCCTTCCGGCCGGAAGGCGAAACGCAGCGGCAGCGCGCCCTCACGCAGAACCGCGCGGCGCGGGCGGAAGGTCCACAGCCGCTCGGCACCCTGGAAGGCGGCGATCTCCGGGGATTCGAGCACCACTTCGGCATCGCCCGTCAGCTGCAGCAAGTCGCCGGTCTCGAAATCGGGGAAGACGAGCCCCGCGCGCGGGTTCACCAGGAAATTGCCGAGCGTGTTGAAGTGAAGATTACCGGCAAAGTCGGGAATGGTCAGCGTGCCGTCCGCGTCCACCCGCACGAAACCGGGCTTGCCGCCGCGATGCGAGGCATCGACATGGCGTCCGGCGGCGTCCTCGACATAGGATGCGACGAAGAAGGTGTCGGCGGCGGCGATCATCGCGGCAACGCGCGGATCGGCCGGGCCGAGTTCCTGCGCAGGGGGCAGGCTCGCCAGATCCGCGGGATCACGCGCGATCCGCCATTCGCGCAGCTGGATGTATTGCGGGCAGTTGCCGAATGCGTGTTCGACCTTGACCGCAAAGCCGCCGCCTTCCCTCGTCTGCACCCGGCCGTTCATCCGGTTGCGGCGGCGGGTGTGAAGCTCGATCCCCAACAGGCCCACGGCCGCACCATCGTGCAGGCCTTGGCTTGCCGGGTCGCGCGGATCGGGGGTGACGGCGAAATCGAGCGTCACCGGGTCGGGGCTGTGCAGGAAACCGGGTCGGCCCGCGAGCAGGGTCGCCCAGGCATCCCCCGCCGCATCGACCGCACCAAGGACCACGAAGGGAAGCTGCGCATAGAAGTCGCGGTGCTGGTCGGGCATGTGGTCGCGGATCACCCTGCGCCCGAATTGCTCCATCCGCTCGGCCACGCCGACCGTGGCCTGCATGGCGACTTCGCCTGCATGGAAGGGGGACGGTTGTTCGGCAGGCGAGGCGGGCATCGGGAGGGCTCCTTCGGGCAGGCGACCGGGTGCGGCATCGCTCCCGGTCGCCCGCGAGGGGGATCAGGCGGCGAGACCGACCGGGGTGCGGCCGAATTCCACGAAGCCGGGAAGCGCCTCGATCCGCGCCAGCCAGGCGCGCACGTTGGCGTAGGGCACAAGGTCGACGTTCCCTTCGGGCGCGCGGGCGATGTAGCTGTAAAGCGCAACGTCGGCGATGGTCGGGCGGTCGGCTGCGATCCATTCGTGCCCTTCCAGCTCGGCCTCGATCAGCGCGAGAATGGCGTGGGCGCGGGCAATCACTTCCTCGGGGCGGAAGTCGGCCTTGAAGATGGTGACGAGCCGCGCTGCGGCGGGGCCGAAAGCGACCTGCCCTGCCGCGACCGACAGCCAGCGCTGCACCCGCGCCGCGCCGAGCGGGTCCTCGGGCAGCCACTCGGTCTTGCCGAACTTCTTGGCGGCATAGACGAGAATGGCGTTGGAGTCGGCGATGAAGTGACCCTCGTCCTCGAGCAGGGGAACCTGGCCGAAGCGGTTGCGCGCGAGGTATTCGGGCGACTTGTGCTCGCCCTTGGCGAGGTCGACCTCGACGATCTCGGCTTCGGCGCCGATCAGGGAGAGGAACAGCCGCGCGCGGTGGGCATGGCCGGAGATGGGATGGACATAGAGCTTCATGGGGTGAGCCTTTCGGGTTGGTGCGCCGGCTGTCGGGCGACGTGGCGCGATGCCACAGCTAGTCCGGCCCGCTGCGCGCAAGAACCGCGCTAATCGGCAAATCAGCGTTCCGGCTTGCGGAATGGTGCGGCGATGAGGCACAAGCGTCAGTGGGGAGCGCAGGCGCTTCGCCAGCGCAGGGGCACACGGCCAAGGGGGGCACGGGGGCATGGACCGTTACCACGCGATGCGGGTCTTCGTCCGGATCGCCGAGACCGGCGGTTTCGCGGAAGCAGCGCGCCAGATGCACATGAGCCCGCCCGCCGTCACCCGCGCCGTTGCCGCGCTCGAGGACACCATCGGTGCGCGCCTGCTGACCCGCACCACCCGCGCGGTCAAGCTCACCGAGGCCGGTGCCCGCTATCTCGAGGACTGCCGCGCCATCCTTGCCGCCATCGAGGAAGCCGAGGCCGCCGCCGCCGGTTCCTATGCCACCCCGACAGGGATGCTGACGGTCACCTCGTCGGTGCTGTTCGGGCAGCTCTACATCATGCCGATCATGACCGAGTTTCTCGACGCGCATCCGCAGGTCACGGGCCGGATGCTGTTCCTCGACCGCGTGGTGAGCCTGGTCGACGAAGGCGTCGACGTCGCGATCCGCATCGGTAACCTGCCCGATTCGAGCTACAGCGCGGTGCGGGTCGGCGCCGTGCGCAGGGTGATCTGCGGGTCCCCCGAATACCTCGAGACGCGCGGCGTCCCGCGCCACCCTTCCGAACTGGCGCAGCACCGCATCATCGCCGCGACCAGCGCCTGGACTTCGCTCGAATGGCGCTTCGGCGAGAACGGCGAAGTCGCGGTGAACGTCAAGCCCGCGCTGTTCTCGAACTCCAACGAGGCGGCGATCGGCGCGGCGCGATCGGGGTGGGGACTGACCCGCGCGCTGTCCTATCAGGTCGGGCCGGACCTCCTCGCGGGCCGCCTGCAGATCGTGCTCGAGGATTTCGAACAGCCGCCCTTGCCGGTGCACATCGTCCATCCGGAAGGCCGCAACGCCTCGGCCAAGGTGCGCGCCTTCATCGACTTCGCGCGCGAGCGGCTGCGTGCCAACCGGGTCATAAACTGACCACGGCATTCCGCGCCGAGGAATAATTCATTCCGAAAACGCCCGATTATCGTCGTCATGGCGCAAGCCTATCTCCCGCTCGACCCCGCAACGGGGCACGCAACGGAGAACGACAATGAAGACCATCACCCTCCCCCTCGCCATCCTTGCCGCCGCCCCCGCTCACGCCGACACCTTCGAGGGCCCTTACGTCGGCGTGGCCGCCGGGTGGGATCGCGGCGAGGTTTCGGGCCGGATCGAGGCCACCCCCCTCGCTGCGCAGGCGAGCCGCGACGCGCTCGTTCTCGGCGGCTATGCGGGCTACAACCACAAGCTGACCGACAGGATCGTGATCGGCGCCGAGGCCGGGTTCACCGGGACCGTGGACGACCGTGTCCGCGCGACCTCGGCGGGTGACGCGCTGACGGTCGACCCGCGCTACAGCTTCGATCTGGGTGCGCGCGCGGGCTATCTCGTGACCGACAAGGCGCTGGCCTACGTGCGCGGCGGCTACGCCAACCAGCGCGTCCGCACGTCGCTGGACACCGGCACCGGCATCATCCGCAGCAGCGACAATCTCGATGGCTGGCAGATCGGCGGCGGGCTCGAATACGCGATCACCGAAAGGGTCTCGGCGCGGCTCGAGTATCGCTACAGCGACTTCGGCAGGAATGGCGGCGACTACGAACGCCACCAGACCCTTGCCGCGGTGAGCTACAGCTTCTGACCGCGGCGGCGGAGCGGACCCGCTTTGGCTCCGCCGTCCTCCCTTCCTTCCCGCGACGACCAGCCGCGCCGCGCGGCACGCAGGCCGCGTGCCTCTCAAGGAGCTTTCCATGGCCCGCCTGATTGCCCACGCGACTGCGTGCATCGAAGAAGTGAATGTCGCCTTCGTCAGCGGCTCGCTGCTTGCCGGAGGGCTCCGGCTGGCGACGATCGCCATGGTCAAGGCCGCGAGGCCGCTCCGCGCCCGGCGCATCGTTCCTTAGACGATCCGATGAACGCCGTCACGCCCGACCGTATCTTGGCCAAGCTGCGCCTTGCCCTGCTGGGAGATTGCGGCTGCCTCAGGACCCTCGGCGCATTGTCCGCCGAAGCCCGGTCGCACGGCCTGACCGGCGCCGAGATCGACGTTGCGCTCGCCGGCCGCAGCTTCGAAGCGCGCTCCGATGCGGCCATCGCCTATGCCTGCGCGATCAAGTCGGGTGAGCCCGACACGCTGGAGGCTGCCCATGCGCGGGCGCTGCGGTTGGGCCTGTCGGCAAGCGAACTGGCGACGGTCGCCGAGGCCGCGCGCAAGATCCTCGCGGATGCCCGGTCGTGACCCGCGCCGTGCCATGCCAGGTCCGGGCTGCGGCGCAGCGGATTGATCCGGGGCGCAACCATGCCGCAGGCCACACAGACACGCTCGGCGAATTCCTGCGGCAGGGCGCCAGCCACGGCATCTCCGCCGAACTGCTCCTTGCCATTCTCTGACGGGAACGCCTCACGCCCAAAGAGTGGCTGAACGGCGAAAGCTATTCGATTGCCGACATCGCTCACGCCGTCAGGTGAGCTTGAAGCGGAGCGAAGCGACCATGCTCCGAGCCACGAAGCATTGCAGTCACAGTCGTGCGGCGGCTTATGGCACAATAGGACAGCGAAGCTCGCGCTTGCCTGCGACGGGTTCCGGGGCGGGAGCCGTCTCGCCGCGGCGCGACAGGCGCGCCGTTCAGGGCGCGAACACGGGCGGCCGGCGTCAGCTCCCCGCGCTGTGCGTGTTCGAGCAGCGGTATTCGCCGCCGGCAGGTCCCTCGACCAGCCAATCGGCTTTGCGCTCATCGCGCGGCGTCACCTCGGCGAAATGCGCCCAGACGGCCGCTTGCGTCTCGGGGCGCAGCCACAAGGAGCGTAGCTCGGCGGCGGGCTTGCCGATGGTGATGGACGCCCGCGCGTCCGCGTTCAGTCTGGCTTCTTCGGTAAGGGCGCTCATGAAGTCCGCCATTGCTAGGCGCGGTATCGGGATGTCCGGAAAGTGTCTGCCCGGAGCGCGTTCCATCCGGTTGCACGAGCTGCTGGCTGCTCCGCAGGTCGATCCGCGAACACCGCATCGGTGAACCCCTCGAAGCGGTTCAGCCCGCCTCGTCGTGGTTCCACGACGGCGACATGGACGGTCTCATCGCTCGTGTCCGAAGCTACGAGATCGCTTGCGGCACGGCGTCGGCCAGCGTGCCTTCGGCGCGGTAATCGTCAGGGATGTCGAAATCCTCCCGCGCAAGGCCGCGCGACGCCTGCGGGCCGCGGGGAAAGCCGCTGCGATCCGAATAGTCGCGGTTGCTGCTGTCCTTGCGGCGGTGGGCGGCCTTGGTGCCCGAAAAGGCGATCACGTCGAGGAGCGTGATCCCGACGACCAGCGCGGTGGCAATCGCCGCATTGTGCCGCTTCGGGTTGTCGTGCCGCAGGGCGGTGGAAAGCGTCGCCAGATCGATCATGTCGCCGCCGATCCGGGCCGCCAGCCCCACCTGCTTGTCGATCGACAGGGTGGGAACGGCGCTCGCCATTTCGCGAAGGCCATAGGCACGGATCAGCCCCTGCTTGTGCTCGAGCCCGAGGGCGCGCGCGATCCGGCCCGGCGCGACCAGTTCGGCAATGCCGAGGCCGACCGAGAACCAGCCGAGTGCGCGCGCCAGTCGGTCGGCGCCGGTGAGGGAGCTGGGACCCTTGCGCTCGACGCGGGGGTCTCCTTCGGAACGGGCGATGCCCGTCACTTTGGTAAGCGGCATGGCTGCCTCCTTCAGGGCTGGAGCATGACCTTGATGCAGCCGTCCGCCTTGTCGCGGAACGTGGAATACATCTCGGGTCCTCGGGAAAGGTCGACCTTGTGGGTGATCACGAAGGAGGGGTCGATCTGCCCGTCCTCGATCCGGCGCAGGAGATCGTCCGTCCAGCGCGGCACATGTGCCTGCGCCATGCGGAAGGTCAGTCCCTTGTTCATCGCCTGGCCCATCGGGAGCTTGTCGACGAGGCCAAGATAGACGCCGATGATCGAGATCACCCCGCCGGGGCGGCAGACATAGATCATCTCGCGCAGGACATGCGGCCGGTCGTTCTCGGCCATCAGCATCTGCTTGGCGCGGTCGAGCAGCGTGTCCGGCTGGCTGACGGTGACGTGGCTCTCGGTGCCGACCGCGTCGATGCACCTGTGCGGCCCTTCGCCTCCGGTCAGCTCGTTCAGGCGCTCGATCACGCTCTCCTCGAGGAAGTTGATGGTGATCGCACCTGCCGCAGCCATCGACAGACGCTCGGGCAGGTGATCGATGGCGACGACCTGCTCGGCTCCGAGCAGGATCGCGGAGCGGATCGCCATCTGGCCGACCGGTCCGCAACCCCACACCGCGACCGTGTCGCCCGGCTGGATGTCGGCCTGCACCGCCGCCTGCCAGCCGGTCGGCAGGATGTCCGAAAGGAACAGCAGCTTCTCGTCCGCGATCCCGCCCGGCACCTTGATGTGCGTGGTGTCGGCGAAGGGCACGCGCAGATACTCGGCCTGCCCGCCGGGATAGCCGCCGGTCAGGTGCGTGTAGCCGAACAGCCCTGCCGTGCGGTGCCCGAAGGCCTTGTCGCCCAATTCGCCCTTGCGGTTGGTGCGCTGGCAGACCGAGAAATTGCCGCGCCGGCACTGGTCGCATTCGCCGCACTGGATGGTGAAGGGGATGACGACGCGGTCCCCTTTCTTGAGCGAACCCTTG
Source organism: Erythrobacter sp. NE805 (assembly GCF_046452355.1). Lineage (NCBI taxonomy): Bacteria > Pseudomonadati > Pseudomonadota > Alphaproteobacteria > Sphingomonadales > Erythrobacteraceae > Erythrobacter > Erythrobacter sp. NE805. The sequence continues at coordinate 278,052 of NZ_JBKFDI010000003.1, forward strand.
GCGCCCCTGCCCACCTCGACGACCTCGCCCATGGTCTCGTGGCCCATGATGTCGCCGGGCAGCATCGCGGGGACGAGGTTGTGGAAGAGGTGCAGGTCCGAGCCGCATATCGCGCAGCTGGTGACCTTGATGATCGCGTCGCGGGGCTCTTCGATCTCGGGATCGGACACCGTGTCGTAACGGATGTCCTCCTTGCCGTGCCAGACCAGGGCTTTCATGCGCATCTCCTGCGATGTGTGGCCCCCTTACTCGACCGGTCGCAGGTGCAGCGGCACCCGGTCGATAACTAAGGAACCTTCCGAGGATCGGCGGGATTGCCCGCCTTCCGGCACTTCGCCCGGACGGGATCGGCAGGGAGCCAGACCATGACACGCTCGGCGATGGCGACACGAAGGCCGCAAGGCTCATGAGCGATCGCCGCAAGACCATGCGTTCGGGCGCTTCGCCGGTTCCGACGCAGATCGACCGCTCCCGGCTGCTCGATGCGACCCTCTCCTCGATTCCCGATTTCGTCTATGCCTTCGACGCCGACCACCGCTTCGTCTACGCCAATCCCGCGATGCTCGACCTCTTCGGCCTGTCGCTGGCCGACATGATCGGCATGAACCTTGCCGATCTCGATTACCCGGAGGACCTCGCGGACCGGCTCAACCGTCACATCGATCAGGTGCTGCGCGACGGCGTCACGGTCGAGGACGAGGTCTTCTACCGAAGCCCCACCGGCCGCGCGGCCTATTTCTCCTACCTGTGGGGCCCGGTGCTTGGTCCCGGGGGCGCGGTGGAGCTGGTCGTCGGCGTTTCGCGCGACACCAGCGAGCGCCACGCCTTCGAGGAAGCCCTGAGGGCGAGCGAGGCGCGTCTGCGTGCGGCGACGGAGCTGGCGGGTCTCGGCATCTACTCCTGGGACCCCGAGACCGGCGCGCTCATTTGGGACGACCGGCTGCGCGCGGTGTGGGGTCTTGCTCCGGGCGCCGAGGTGGATCAGGGCGTCTTCGAGGCCGGCATCCACCCCGAGGACCGGCCGCGGGTGCTCGCCGCGATCGGCGCGTGCAGCGATCCGGCGGGCGATGGCATCTACAGCATCGAATATCGGGTCATCGGCCGCGATGACGGGGTCACCCGCCACATCGCCACATCAGGCCGCACGCGCTTTGCCGAAGGGCGTCCGGCGGGGTTCATCGGCGCTGCGATCGAGCTCACCCGGACCCGCAGAAGCGAGGCTGCGGGTCCGGGCCAACGCGGCCCTGTTCCGCAGCTTTGCCGACAACAGCAGCAACCTGATCTGGATCGGCGATCCGGCGGCGGACGTCATCATCTTCCGCAGTGCGGCCTACGAAAAAATCTCGGGCATCGCCTGCTGCGATGCCCCCACCACGTTGTCGCGATGGATGGACGACGTCCATCCCGACGATCGCCACCTGGTCGAACGCGGGCTCGAAAGCGTCCGGGAGGGCGAGGTTGCGCATTTCGAATACCGGATCGTGCGGCCGGCCTTCGCGGTCGATGCTGCGGATGCCGGGGTCGACCGCGCGGTCGGCGCGATGAAGGCCGGGGCGGCGGACTACATCGTCCTCGCAGACGATTGCCCGCACCAGCCGCTCCTCGCCAAGGCGGTGTCGGACTGTCTGGGCGTCGCAAAGAATGTGACGCACGATGAGACCATCGCCGCCCGGATCGCGGGCCTAACCCCGCGCGAGCGCGAGGTGCTGATCGGTCTGGTCGAGGGAGGGACGAACAAGGTCATCGCCAACAAGCTCGGAATCAGTCCGCGCACCGTGGAGCTCCACCGCGCGCGGGTGATGAAGCAGCTCAATGCGAACAGCCTGACCGAGCTCCTCCAGACAGCCCTGTCCGCCGGGGTTGCGCCGCGGGCGAGCGTCGATCGCGGGCGACGCTGAACCTTGGGGCGAGATCGAGAACGTCAGGATGCCCGATCCGACCCAGTAGCAGCTGACGTGATTACAGCTGACTGTCCGCTCAAACCGGCCTGACCGGCAGCTTCTGCCAGGAGCGGACGTCCATAGTGGCAGATGAGAACGACCGGCTCTGGTGCGGAAGCCGGGCGCCGGCATGGTCAATTGCCTCTGGGTTTGCGCACAGCGCGTCCATCGGACCGTGCGAAGCTCGAGGCGAGCCATCACACAGGGGGCATCCTGATCGGCCGAGCCGAGGTCCGAAGTGCCTGACATCATGTTTACAGTGTAAGGATATGCTCCAGAGGTTCACTCAGGAGAAATCGGGCGCTTTCCGGTTTACCGCTTCAGCGCTCATACTTCTCTGCGACATAGACCTGTGCCGTGCTCCCCGGCGCGATGCTGGCAGGCGAGAGATAGAGCCGGCCGTCCCGCTCGATCGCCGTGCTGAAAGAGGTCGGCGCCCCGTCGATGGCGAGCAGGCGCGGCGTGAGTGTCCGGCCCGCGCGGCTGATCTCGACCAGGCAAGGCAGCGGCTGCGGCTGCGGGCGCACAGCGGAGGGAAGCCAAGCGAGGAGGCGGCGCGCCGAAGGATAGGGCGCGGTGCCGTCAACAACTCGCGAACGCGGCGAGAGCAGCGTCACCCAATAGCGCCCGGGCCGGTCGGAGGCGCGGACATTGCCGGTGAAGCCAGGCAGGCCGGTCAGCTGTGCCAGCCGCTTGCCCTCCGGCGAGAACAGGCTCACTCCGTAGTTCGCGCTGTCCGCCACCAGCAGGTTCCCGTCGGGCATCGCAGCGACGCCGTTGGTCATGGCGAGCCCCCGCGCCAGCACCCGCGCCTTGCCGGAGGCCGGATCGTAGCGGACCAGCAAACCCGACCCGCGATGTTCGAGCACCTCGTGATAGAAATCATCGAGACTGCGTCCGGTGGCGGTGGTGGTGAAGGCGATGCTGCCATCCGGCAAGGCGGTGACGTCGTTGGTCCACGAAAGACGCGTGGAGCCGACCCGGTCGAGCACGCGGCGGAAGGTCCCGCCCGGCGGCGCCGCGAGCAAGGTGCCCGCCCGCTCGTCGACCGCGTAAATCGTGCCATCCTGGCCATCGGCAAGGCCGGTGAGGGAACCCCCACCGCGCGCCGCGATTGACCACGCGCCGCTGGCGGGATCGACCGCGGCAACCTCGCCATTCGCGATCGCCACCAAGAGGCGTCCGGCATTGTCGAAGGCGAGCCCGTCGGGCTTGCCGGGCAGGTCTTTCGCGAGCACCCGTGCGGTCAGACGCGGCGCGGTGGCGCAGGTCTGCCCAGCGGGGAGCGGGGGCGGCGGGGTCCACGCGACCGGGTCGATCGGGCTGAAGGCGATCAGCCCCGCCACCCCGAGCGCAGGACCGAGCAGCGCAAGACCGGCAATCCGCCGGATCATGCAGGCATGACGCCGATGTTCTGGAGCAGGGCGAGGCGGTCGTAGATCACCTCCTGCTCGACCACCTTGCCCGCCACGATCCGGTAGCGCGCGGCATAGGTGCCGGAAATGCGCGCGCCGCTCGGCGGGATTGCCGTGCCATCAGGGAGCATCAGCGGGCCGGTGTGAACGCCGCTCATGGTGCAGAAATCGATGATCGCCTCCCCGTCGACGAGCCTGGCATGGGTCCGGACATCGTTTTCGCTGAATGCGCCGAGCCAGACCTGTTCGGCCATGATCCGGGCGGGTTTGCCGGTCATCGAGACCCCCGGGGCCTCGTAAACAACATCATCGTGCCAGTGCATCGCGATGGCATCGAGATCGCCGTGGCGGAAAGCCTCGTGCATCGCGTCGACCACCGCGGCGGGCGAAAGGGCTTGCGGTTGGGCAGTGTCGGTCATCGGGCTCTCTCCGTCAGGCGGGTTGCAGTTCGTGGGCGCGCAGCCATGCGACGGTATCGCGCACGGTCTCGGCGACGGGACGGAAGCCGAGACCGAGCTCGCGTTCCGACTTGGCGTGATTGAAGCGGGTGCGCCCCGCCTCGCGCTTGAGCGACTTGACCGCCGCCCAGCTCAGCAGCGCAGGCTTTCCTGTGGTCCGCGCAAGCACCTCCTGCACGCCGGCCACCGCATACATCAGCGGCAGCGGCAGAGGACGGGTCGGAGCCTTGATGCCGGTCTCCTGCTCCAGCACCGCGAACAGCTCCGCGAGGGTCATGCAGCGCCCCGCCGCGAGATAGCGCTCGCCCCGGCGGCCCTGCGTCAGCGCGGCGATCTGTGCCTCGGCCACGTCGCGGGCGTCGACGAAGGACATGGTCGCGGGCGGCACACCGGGCAGGCGCTGGTGGAGGAAATCGAGCGCGGTCTGCGCGGCCGAGGTCGGCCCGGCATCGCCCGGTCCCCACATCCAGCCCGGCATCACCATCACCGCGTGGAAATCGGGATAGCGCGCAAGCGCATCGAGCACCACGCCGTCGGTCAGGATCTTGCTGCGGTAGTAATCGTCGGCATTGGCGGTGTCGCGCAGCATGGTCTCGTCGATCAGCGCGCCCGGCGGCCCGTCGAGCAGCGCGATCGAGGAGGTGTGCACCATCCGCCGCACCCCGGCGGCATGGGCCGCGGCAATGAGGTCACGCGTGCCGATCACGTTGATGCGCTCGAGCATCGGCCAGTGCGATCCGCCCTTGTAGCTGTCGCGGAAATAGGCGGCGGTGTGGAACAGCGCATCTACCCCGTCGAGGTGGCGGGCAAAGCCGGAGACGTTCTCCATGTCGCCGCTGACGATGGCGAGCCTTGGAGTGTCGAGATCGGCGAACTGCGCAGCCGCCTTGACCTGACTGCGTGCCAGGGCCCGCACATTCGCGCCGCGCGCCACCAGCGCCCGCACGAGATTGTTGCCCAGCAATCCGGTCGCCCCGGTCACGAAAAAGGTCTGGCCATCCATGACGCGCCTCCTTTTGGATTTGATCGAGTATTAGAATACCGTTTGGTATTCGAATTGCAAGTGGTATTGGAAAACATGGCCAGACTGACCCGCACCCAAAGCCGTCAACAGACCCGCGAGCGTCTGCTCGACGCCGCCAGGGACGCCTTCACGCGCGAAGGCTATGCCGGCGCGTCGGTCGACGTGATCGCGGAACGGGCGGGCTTCTCGAAGGGTGCCTTCTACTCGAACTTCGAGAGCAAGGAGGCGATCTTCCTCGAATTGCTCGAGGCCCATATGGGCGAGGAGGTCGCGATCAGCAGCGGTTTCGCTCCGCAGAATGCCTCGGCCGAGGATGCGATCGAGGCCATCGCGGCGCGCTATGCCAGTGATCCGGTCGATCTCGAATGGTGCCTGCTATCGATCGAGTTCGCGCTCCACGCCACGCGCTCGCCCGCCTTCGCCGAGCGGCGCGCGGCGCTCTTTGCGCGCCACTACGCGGCAGTGGCGAAGATCATCGACGCGATTGCTGCCAGCGCGGGGACCAGGATTGCCGAACCGGAGCGAGCTGCCGCAGTGTTCATTGCACTGCGCCAAGGCCTCGCACTCGAACGCAGTCAGACGATGCCCGCGATCAGCTCGGCCGATGTTCAACGGGCTCTGTCGCGGTGGATGCTCGGGTTGGTCGGCTTGGCAGATAGGCCGTCGGCCTGATCCAGCGCCCAGAATTTCGAGGTAAAGTGCGACTGCAGGAACGGGATGGCGGCTTCGGGCAGAGCGGGACATAACCATTGCTGGTTGGGAACGGCGGGCTCTGGGTCGGAAAGCGTCTCAGCATAATTCATTCCGCAGAGCGACTGAGGTTCTCCGGATGACCACCGTGGTCAAAGGAGAACGATCATGCAGACGCCTGAAACGGATGTGCAAATATCGCGATCAGCGCCGATCCTTGCCCTCCGGCCGCTGGGAGTAGACAGCCAAGGCCATTGCACGGATAGCGAGCCTTACGCGATCCCAGTCCGCCGGATCGCACAGCGGCAGGCCAGCAAAGCTTCCCGTCGCCGCGCCAGCAAGCACCATCTGTTGCACGGCTGCGATCAGCACGGCGTTGGTGGCGGGAGCGTCGATCCCCGGGGGAGGAGCGATGTCGCCGCGCAGCCTTGCGATCCAGTCGGCGAGAGCGCGGCTGCGGGCCTGGGCGAAGGACTGGGTGAGCGCGTTCGGCTCCGACAATTCCCACGCGATGATGCGCTGCATCAAGGGATTGGCTCTGAGGACATCCACCAGGGTTTCGAGCAGCCCCGCGACCAGTTCGGCATAGCCTGACGCCGAGGGCCCCGGTGCTGCCGAGAGCGCCTCCTCGATGGCGCGCGCGACGTCGGTGCCGAGCGCTTCGGCAAGGCCATCGAGGCCGCCGAAATAACGGTAGATCAGCTGCTTGTCGCAACCGGCAGCCCGCGCGATCGCATTCACGCCCCAGGCGCCGAACCCTCTTTCGACAAGCACGTCGCGAGCGGCCGAGATGATCGCCTCCTCCGTCCGCGAGCGATCGCGTCCGCGGTCGGCAACTGCTTGGGAAGAGGCGATCGAGGTCGCGGCGGGCATTGTCATGCTTCCTCCCTAAGCGCATCGCCCTTCGGTTTCCAGAGCTAAATCACCGACCGGTGACAAAAGCGCTTGCGTATGTCACCGACTGGCGATATTTGCCATGTCACCACTTGGAGACAAGCTATGCGAACCATTCTCTCACCCCGGCTCCCGACCGACATTCGCAACCCCGTGACAGGCGACCAGATCGCCTTTCTCGCCTCGCCCCTGTCGGGCGACGGGGCCGAGCTGCGCTTCCGCTGCACCCTCCCGCCGCGCGGCGAGGGCGCCCCGCTTCACGTGCATGACACCATGACCGAAACCTTTGCGGTCGAGGCCGGGGTGCTCGAAGTGGATCTCGGCGCAGGACAAAGGGTTCTACTGACCGCGGGCGAGGCGATCGCCATTCCGCCCGGCACCCCGCACGGCTTCCGCAATCCCGGCGACGAGCCGGTCACCTTCCTCACCACCGCCGACGAGGGCGAGGGGCTCGAGACCTTTCTGCGCGGGATGTATGCGCTGGCCGCGGCGGGCGAGACGACGGCAGCGGGGATGCCGCGCGATCCCCGCGCGCTCGGGCTGCTGCTGGGTTACGGCAATCTGGTGATGGTCGGCGCGCCGCGCGGTTTGCAGATTGCGCTGCTCGGACTGCTTGGCTGGGTCGCGCGCCTGACCGGCGCCGACCGCCGGCTGGCCCGGCTGGTGCGCCAGCCATGACCTCCGCCCGTCCCGCCCTCGGCACCGCCACCATCGCGCTCGCGATCCTGTTCAACCTGCCTTACGCCTTGCTCGCTGCCAGTTTCGATTACCCCGCAATCCTGCGCCACCCGCCTGCCGAGGTGCTTGCGCGGTTTGCCGCGGGCGGCGCGGGGCTGGTGCTGACATGGTATGCCTTCGCGCTGGCTGCGCTGGCCCTGACGCCGCTCGCCGTCGGTCTCGCGATCACGCCGCGGCGGCTCACCGAACAGCCGGCGCTGGCGGCCGGTGCGGCGCTGGTCGGCGCGCTCGCAGGGCTGACGCAGGCGGTCGGATTGATGCGCTGGGTGTTCGTCGTCCCCGATCTGGCCCGAACGGCGGCATCGGGTGATCCGGCGGAGGTGGCCGCCGCCGCGCACGCCTTTGCGCTGATCCACACCTATGCCGGCGTGGCGATCGGCGAGCACCTCGGCCAGCTGCTGACCGCTTTGTTCGCCGCGCTGCTGGCGATCATCCAGTGGCGCGAGGGGCGCCGCATCGCCGCTGCCCTCGGCCTCCTCACCGCTCCGCTACTGTTGCTGGGGACAGGCGAGGGTCTGATGCTGGCGCTGGGACGCAATGGCGACACCTTCGCGCTTCTGACCATCGCCGGATTTCTCGGTCTCACTGCCTGGCTGATCGCCACCGGCATCGGGCTGCTGCGCCGCGGCTGAACGCCGCCGTTCTCCCTGAATTTCCGCGTTTTCACCCCGCCAAGGTGCGGCCGCGACGGCCCGCGCCCGGCTTCCTCGCGCCGTCGCACAACACAAGGACAATACCATGAAGACTGCCTCTCTCTCCCGTTTCGTCCCGCTCCTCGTTCTCGCCCTGCCATCGGCGGCCTATGCTGAGGACAACGGTTCCGAGACCAACGACGTCTCCGGCTACACCACCATCGGGATTGCTGCCGTGCCCGACTACGAAAGCGCGGATGATTACCAGATCCTCCCTCTCGTCGACGGCAGGGTGACTTTCGGGGAGCGCTACGTCGCGATCCAGGGCACGGCGATCCGCGCCGATGTGATCGCCGCCGAAGGCTTCGAGTTCGGCCCCGTCGCCTCCTTTACCTTCGGCCGCGATGCGGACATCAAGAACGCCGCCGTCGCCGATCTCGGCCGGATCAAGGACGCCTATGAGGTCGGCGCCTTCGCCGCCAAGACCTTCAATCTTGCCGGGAACGACAACCTGCGCCTCGCGGTGCAGGGCGTGCACGATGTGAGCGATGTGCATGGCGGCTACGTCGTCACCGCCAGCGCCACCTATGCCGCGCCCGTCGGCGAGCGGCTGAACCTGCTGTTCGATCTCGGCGCCAGCTACGCCAGCGACGACTATGCCGAGACCTATTTCTCGGTCACCCCGGCGAGTTCTTCCGCCAGCGGGCTGCCGCAGTTCACCGCCAAGGGCGGCCTCAAGGATGTGGGCGCGCAGGTCACCGCCAGCTACCGCATCGGCGACAACTGGGGTGTGGCCGCAACGGCCGGCTACCGCCGACTGCTCGGCGACTTTGCCGACAGCCCGGTGGTGACCTCGGGCGGCAGCGCCGATCAGCTGAGCGGGGGAGTGGGGGTGTTCTTCACCTTCTGAGGCTTACGGGCCGTCCTGAAGGGTGCGGAGCGATGCTGCGAAACTTTCGGCAATCGCCGAATAGACCGCATCGCTCCGGCTTGCCCGAGAGAGGGTGCGCGCGCCTTCGAGAGCGGCGATGAACGCTTGCGCGACAGAACGGGACGCGTTCACGCCGCACGCGGCAAAATGAGACGCTGCGGCTTCCACCCACGCCTCCAGCCCGGCATGGACCAGCGCCGTCAGATCCGGATCGCCCGGCGCTCTCTCGGTCGCGATGTTCTGCAAGGCGCAGCCCAGGGTGAAGTCGCTCGCTCGCATTTCCTGCGCGAAGCCGGCGCAGAGCAGCCGGATGAAGCCTGTCGCATCGCCCGGCGTCGCGGCCGCCGCAGCAGCGATCGCCGCCACCCCGCGCGCGGCGAAGCGCTCCGCGATCTCGGCGGCGAGCTGATCCTTGCCGCCCTTGAAGTGGAAATAGAACGATCCCTTGGGCGACCCGCTCTCCTCGATGATCTGCGCAAGCCCCGTCGCGGCAAAGCCCTGACGGCGGAACAGGTCTTCGGCGGTGGCAAGCGCCTTGTCGCGGGCATCGGAGGTGCGGGGCATGGCAAGGGCCTAGCACAGGGCGCTTGACGAATCTATGGCGATCATCATAATATGGTGATTGCCATAGTATTGTGGCGCATCAAGGAAAGGATCACCTCCATGCCGCTCGTCCAGATTTCCGTCCCCGCCGGTTCGCTCTCGCAGGAGCAGAAGGCGCTGATGGTCGCCAAGGTCACCGATGCCTGCGTCGAGGCCGAAGGTGTCCCCGCCGTCCGCCAGTTCACCTGGGTGCACATCAACGAAGTGCCCGACGGCGGCTGGGGCATGGCGGGGCGGGCGCTGACGCTCGACCAGATGAAGGCCGCGCTGGCGCCCCGCGGATGAGCGGCGCGGTGACGGGGGCGGGCGTTTCCCGTCGGACTGTCCTTGCGGGCGGCGCGGCGGCGACCGCCGCGCTCGCTCTGCCCCCGGCGGCGCTGGCAGCCGGTCACACCGCTTTTCCTGCGCTTGTCACGGTATCGTCCGTCACCGCGCAGGATGCCGCTTCGCTAGCCCGCTTGATCGAGGCCATCGCCGCCGCCGCTGCCGACGGCGGCGCGGATCGCGCGCGGACATGGGTGCTGGTCGGTGCGTGAGCTCATGTTCCTCGCGCCGGGCCAGCTCGAATGGCGCGAGCGGGCCGAACCGCGCATCAGTTCCCCCAAGGATGCGCTGGTTCGGCCCATCGCGGCGACCACGTGCGATCTCGATCGCCTGATCATCCGCGGCGAGACCCCCTTCCGCGGCCCCTTCGCCATCGGCCACGAGTGCGTGGCCGAGGTGGTTGCGGTGGGCGAAGCGGTGACCGGCTTTCGCGCTGGCGACCGGGTGGTGGTGAACTGGCACATCTCCTGCGGCCATTGCCACCACTGCACCACCCGCCGCCCCAACGCCTGCCTCGCGCATCAGCCGGGCGCGATGTATGGGCTTCCGGGCCTTGGCGACTGGGGCGGGATGTTCAGCGATCTGTTGCGCGTCGTCGAAGCCGATGTCGCGCTCACCCTGTTACCCGATGGGGTCGATCCGGCCGCAGCCGCCAGCGCCGGCGACAATCTGCCCTTCGCCCGGGAGTTCACCATTCCGCATCTGGCGGACAACCCCGGTGCGCCGGTGCTGGTGATGGGCGGATGCGGCTCGATCGCGCTCTATGCCGTGATGTTCGCGCTGGCCGGCGGCGCTGCCCGGGTCGAATACCGCGATACCGACCGCGCCCGGCTCGAGATCGCATCGCATTACGGCGCCGATGTCGTCGAAGGCCCGCCGCCGCGTCGCGCCGGAGCCTTCCCGATCGTGGTCGATGCCAGCGCCGATCAGGCATCCCTGCTGTGCGCCCTGCGCTCGGTCGCACCAGAGGGGATCGTCTCCTCGGTCGGCGGTCATTTCGGCGAAGTCTCCATGCCACTGTTCGAAATGTATCAGCGCGGCGTGCGCTTCTACACCGGCCGGGGGCGCGGCGGTCCGAATGTTGCCGAAGCACTGGAATGGGTGGCGCAAGGCCGGGTTGACCCGGCTCCGGTCGTTTCCTGCATTGCCCCGTTCGAAGAGGCGCCGGTCGTGCTGGCCGAGGGGCTCATGAAGCCGGTGCTGATCCGAAGCTGACCCTCGACTTTCGAATTGTCGATGCGCGATCGGGCCTTCAAGGACGACGTGGTCGAATTCGGGTCACGTAGGGCGCTTATCGGCCCGGTTGCGTTGCGCCGATGCCGATCCTCGACTTTCAAGCCGGAATGGCGACTACGAGCGGACACAGACGCGCAATCGGATGTCCGCCTGCGACGGTTTGTGGGGCGAGAGCCGCCGACGCCTGTTCGCTGGTCGAACGTCAGTTGTCCGGCTCTGGATTGGCAGGCAATCGCTCGATCGTGCGTTTGCCCGCAAGCACGCAAAGCCATCCGCTTGCGGTGCTGCGACCATGGGCCTCGCCAAGCTTTACGGACATCTCACCGACAAGACTGAGATGACCGGCGGGGGCGGGAAGCTGCGCCGGGCGCGGGCTGCCGCGAGTTTCGCGAGGTCGAGCCCGGCGAGCCATTCCGTCAGCGCCGCCTGGCCGGCCGCCACCGCTGCGGGGCCGAGGGTCTCGTAGTCCCTGAGCAGCGCTGCCCGGTCCTGCCCCGCCTCGGCGAGGTCCCCGTGCATCTGCTCGGCCCAATCGAAGATGCGCTCGTCCTCGCCCATCTCGGCGTGGAACTGGAGCGCGAGGAGATTCGCGCCCCGGCGGAACGCCTGATGGCGATAGGTGGCGCTCGAGGCGAGCAGCTCGACGCCCTCGGGCAAGGTGAAGGTGTCGCCGTGCCAATGCAGCAGCGGCACGCCCTCGAAGTGGCGCAAGGGGCTGGCGAGCGCCGGGCGGTGCAGCGCGATCGGCGCGAAGCCGACCTCCTTGGCGTGGCCCGCATGGACCCGCGCGCCGAGCGCCGCCGCGATCATCTGCGCGCCGAAGCAGACCCCGAGCGTCGGCAGATCGGCATCGAGCCGGCGCTTCAGGCGGCGCAGCTGGCAGGCGATCCACGGCCGGTCGGCCTGATCATAGACCGCGAAAGGCGCGCCGAGCATCACCAGCAGGTCGGGCTCGCCGAGGTCGACCTCGGCGAAGTTCGCCGCCGTCACGTCGATCCGGTCGACGACATAGCCCGCGCGCTCGATCGGCGCGCGGAAGCCGGCGAGTCCCTCGCGCGGGACGTGTCTGATGACGAGGGCGCGTTTCATCTCGGGCTCACATTCTCAACACGATCGGTAGAGTTTATGTGAAGAGGCTGGCCCGTAAAGGTAGAAAATATATGCTGGGGTAAAACCCGGCGCGTGAGCCGCGTGAGGATGCCGCATGAACCCGATCTATGCCGCCATGCCGACGACGATCTTCGAGGCGATGTCGGCACGCGCCCGGGAGGCCGGGGCGATAAACCTGGGACAGGGCTTTCCGGAAGGACCGCGCCCTGACCGCGTCATCGCCCTCGCCGCGCGGGCGCTCGAGGAGCGAGGCAACCAGTATCCGCCCTCGCCCGGCCTGCCCGAACTGCGCGCGAGCATCGCGCGGTGGTATGGACGGCACCAGCGGCTGGCGCTCGACCCGGGCGAGGTGATCGTCACCTCGGGCGCGACCGAGGCGCTCGCGGCGAGCCTGCTCGCGCTGATCGCGCCGGGCGACGAGGTGCTGCTGTTCGCGCCGCTCTACGATGCCTACCTGCCGCTGGTCGAGCGTGCGGGCGGGCGCGCGAAGGTGCTGCGCCTCGCGCTGCCATCGGGCCGGATCGACCGCGCGGCCTTCGCCGCCGCCATCTCGCCGCGCACGCGCCTCGTGGTGTTCAACGATCCGCACAACCCGCTCGGCACCCGCGCCGACCCCGAGGACCTCGCCTTCCTCGCGGAGGCCTGCACCGCGCACGACCTGATCGCGATCTGCGACGAGGTGTGGGAGGCGCTGGTCTTCGACGGCGGCGAGCACCGCTCGCTGATGGACGTCCCCGGAATGCGCGAGCGCACCGTCAAGATCGGGTCGGCGGGCAAGATCTTCGGGCTGACCGGCTGGAAGGTCGGCTGGATGTGCGCCGCCCCGCCGCTCGCGCGGGTGCTCGCCAAGGCCCACCAGTTCCTGACCTTCACCACGCCCCCCAACCTCCAATGGGCGCTCGCCGAGGCGCTCGAGAGCGAGGACGCCTGGGTCGCCGCGGCGCGCGCCCACCACCAGGCCTCGCGCGATGTGCTGGCCGAGGGCCTCGCCCGCATCGGCCTCGTCCCGCTGGCGAGCAACGCAACCTGGTTCGTCTCGGTCGACCTCGCCGCCTCGGGCATCGCGCGCGGCGACGCGGCGTTCTGCGAGGCGATCATCGACCATGCCGGGGTGGCGGCGATCCCCGTCTCGGCCTTCTACGCCGAGGACCCCGCCACCCACCTCGTGCGCTTCTGCTTTGCCAAGGAGCGCGCGACGCTCGAGACCGCGCTCGCCCGCCTCGGCGCGGCGCTCGCGGTTCCCGGGCTGCTGCGCGACTGACACACGGCGCGCGGGGCCGCATCCGGGGACCGGCCCGGCGAGAAAAAGCGCCGCTGTCGCCAAGCTGTCCCCGATCGGCAACGGCCCCGACACACAAGCGCCCTAGCCGCTTCCCGACCGACAGGCTCGCTGTCCAAGGGGGAATTCTCATGCTGAAGTCGACATGGCTTTTCGGCGCTTCGGCGCTCGTCCTCGCGCCCGTCTCCGCGCTCGCCGCGCAGGATCGGCCCGCCGCCGAGAAGGACGCCGAGGAGATCGTCGTCACCGGCTTCCGCAAGGGCGAACTCGAAGCGGTCGAGGCCAAGCGCGAGGCCTTCGTCGTCTCGGATTCGATCGTCTCGGACGACATCGGCCGCCTGCCCGACCAGAACACCGCCGCGGCGCTCCGCCGCATCCCCGGCGTCTCGGTGCAGGAGGACCAGAACGAGCCGCGCTTCCCCTCGATCCGCGGGCTTCCCCCGACCTACAACCGCACCCAGATCAACGGCGCGATCGTCGCCACCGGCGACAACGGCGGCTCGCGCACGGTGCCGCTCGACACCGTGCCCTCGAACTTCGCGCAGCGGCTCGAGGTCACCAAGACCGTCACCCCCGAGATGGACCCCAACGCGATCGGCGGGATCATCAACATCGTCACCCGCAGCGCCTTCGACAGCGACAAGCCCTTCCTCAACGCGACCGCGGCCTACACCCTGCTCGAGCAGGCCGACGACATCGCCAGCCAGAAGGTGAGCTGGCGCGCGAACGCGCAGGGCGGCACCCGCTTCGGGCCCGACGGGCAGTTCGGCATCGTCGGCCAGCTCAACTACTCGCTGCGCAACTACGACATCACCCAGTTCGAGACCGCCACGCCGAGCTTCCGCGAATACACCGCCGCCGGCGCGCCGGTCGACCTCGGGCGGGGGAACGGCATCCCGGTGCCGGTGCAGGAGCGCCTGTTCCTCTACAACAACGTGCGCGAGCGCATCGGCGGGGCGCTGGCGCTCGAATGGCAGCCGAGCCAGGCCGTCTACATGCGCCTGTTCGGCACCTACAACCGTTTCAAGGACAACGAGACCCGCGACGAGAACCGGCTCGAACAGGTCGGCAACGTCACCAACCAGACCGCGACGAGCGGCACTTTCGCGAGTGCGCGCAACGTCATCAACCTGAACCTGCCGACCACCACCCAGGCGATCTGGAACGTCCAGTACAACGCGCGCTTCGAGGCGAGCGAGCAGCTGCGGATCGATTTCGACGCGGTCTATTCGGGCGGCGAGGGCAAGGAGGTCGGCCGCGGCGAGACCTTCCGCTCAGCGAGCAGCGCCGCCTTCGGCTTCAACTACGACACCACCGACTTCTTCTTCGAGTTCGCCCCGATCACCCCCGCGAGCCTCGGCAACCCGGCGCTCCACCCCTTCCTCAGCCGCACCGAGAGCCTCAACACCACCAATCAGGACATCTACGAGGGGCGGCTCAACCTCACCTACGACCTCGATGCGGGCGGCGCCGAGGTCGAGCTCAAGGCGGGCGGGATCTTCCGCCGCACCGACCATGTCCGCAACCAGGACCAGACCACCTACAGCCTCGCGGCGAACTCGGGCGTCACCTACACGCTCGCCGACGCCTTCGTGCGCAAGCCCCTCAAGGTGATCGGCGGCAAGCGCTTCGACCTCGCGATCGATCGCGACAAGGCGCTCGCCTTCTTCAACGCCAACCGCAGCGCCTTCACCGCCGCGACCAACAACGTCAACGGCGATTTCACCGTCACCGAGGACATCTACGGCGGCTTTGTCCAGGCGCGCGCCAAGTTCGGCGACCTCGAGGCGCTGGGCGGCCTGCGCTACGAGCGCACCGAAGTGAGCTCGACCTCGGTGCGGGTCACCGGCGGCGTCGCCGCGCCCTCGAACGCCGAGGGCGGCTTCGACAGCGTGCTCCCCAGCATCCACCTGCGCTGGAACGCCGCGCCCGACTTCGTGCTGCGCGCCGCCTGGACCAACACCATCGGCCGCGCCAATTTCGGCGACGTGACCGCGCGCGAGACGCTCAACCTCATCGCCGGGGCGATCCCCACCCTCGCCCGCGGCAACCCGGGCCTGAAGCCGCGCGAATCGATGGGGCTCGACCTCTCGGCGGAATATTACACCGGCAACGGCGGGCTGTTCTCGATCGGGGTGTTCTACAAGGACATCAAGAACGAGATCTTCACCCTCACCTCGGTCGAGACGCTCGACCTCGGCATCGGCCGCGGACCCGAGCAGGTCGAGGTCTCGCAGCCCGACAACGCCCAGTCGGCGACGATCTTCGGGATCGAGGCGGCGGTGCAGCAGTCGCTGACCTTCCTGCCCGAACCCTTCGACGGGCTGGGGATCAACCTCAACGGCACCTTCATCGACAGCGACCTTGAGGTGCTCACCACCGCGGGCCCGCGCAAGCTCGGCTTCTTCCTCCAGCCGAAATGGGCGGCGAACGCCTCGGTGTTCTACGAGAAGGGTCCTCTCGAGGCGCGGGTCGCCTACAACTACACCGGGGGCTTCCTCGAAACGATCAACCAGACCATCCCCGCCGCCGACCAGTTCTGGAAGTGGCGCGGCACGCTCGACGCGCAGATCCGCTTCCGGGTGACGCCCAACATCGACCTGTTCGTCGAGGGCGAGAACCTCACCGACAGCCGCCGCATCGAGCTGACCGGACCGAACCGCGACCTCCTGCAGGAATCCGCGCAATACGGCCGCACCTTCAGCATCGGCGCCTCAGTGGTGCTGTGATGCGGCGGCTGGCGCTCGCCCTCGCCTGCGCACTCGCGGCGCCGGTCGCGGCGCAGACGGCGCCCGAGGCGCCGCCGCGCGCCGCGCCCCCCGCGCCTCCGCCGCCCGACGAGAGCCTCGCCGCAACCGAGGTCGCCCGCTGGACCGCGCCCGAGGCGCGGCAGGGTGTCGCGGTCGACGCGCGCCACTTCTACGCCGTCGTCAACAGCCGCATCGGCAAGTATCGCAAGTCCGACGGCGCGAAGCTCGCCGAATGGGTGGGCGACCGCATCGCGATCCGCCACCTCAACAGCTGCGTCGCCCTGAAGACCGAGCTGGTCTGCGCCAACAGCAATTACCCTGAGACGCCGATGGCGAGCTCGGTCGAGGTGTTCGACACCCGGACGATGAAGCACCTGCGCTCGGTGCCGCTCGGGGTGCGCGACGGCTCGCTGACCTGGATCGAGCGGCGCGGGCCGCTGTGGTGGGCGCTGCTCGCCAACTACGACCCGCCGCGCAGCCATCTCGGGCGCACCCATCGCGACACGCGGATCATGCTGCTCAACGACGCCTTCGCCGAGGTCGGCGGCTATGCCCTGCCCGACAGCGTGCTGACCCGCCTCGCCCCGCACTCGGTCTCGGGCGGCAGCTTCGGCCCTGACGGGCTCCTCTACCTGACCGGCCACGACGCACCCGAGTTCTATGTCCTGCGCATCCCGCGCGAGGGCCCGGTGCTCGAACACGTCGCGACCATCGCGGCGCCGATCGAGGGACAGGCCTGGGCGTGGGACCGCAGCGCCGGGCGCACGATCTACGCGATCACGCGGCGCAGCGGCGAAGTGGTGGTGTTGCGGATGCCCGAAGTCCGGCCCGCGCGCTGACCCGCTCTCGCGCGGCGTCAGGCCCGCTCCAGCCCGGGCCCAGGTCGCGCCAGACCCCCTCCAGCCTCGTCCAGACCCCCTCCAGCCGGCGTTTGCGCGCATTGTTTCACCTCAAACATCGCGCGCCGCTGCTGGTCGCAACCGCAGGGCGGGCCGGGGCACCCTCCCGCCCCGCCTGACCTATGTGAAGGCCGCCCCCGCCTCCCCCGCGCAGCCTCGCAGCCGCTCAAACACAGGAGGACATGTCATGAGCCAATCCATCAACACCGACGAAACCCGCGAACTCATCGCCTCGAGCAAGGTCGAGGGCACCGCGGTCTACGACCCCGACGGCGACCGGCTCGGCACGATCACCAGCTTCATGGTCGACAAGCGGTCGGGCCAGGCCGAATATGCCGTGCTGCAATTCGGCGGTTTCCTCGGGGTCGGCGCCGATTACTACCCCGTGCCGTGGCAGATGCTGTCCTACAGCACCGACCACGGCGGCTATGTCGTCGACCTCGACAAGGACATGCTCGAGGACGCCCCGCGCTACGGCAGCGAAGAGGAGGCGCCGGAATACAACGCCGATTACGACCGCGCGGTCTTCACCTACTACGGCGTAAGCTACTGATTCTCCGAGACACCGAGGCCCCGCCCGGAGAGCGGGCGGGGCCGTCAGGTCGTCGGGTCGAGCGTCTCGGCGACCTCCCTGGTCTTGCGCGCGGGCAAGGCGATCATCGCGAAGATGAACAGCGCGAAGGCGAGGCAGATCGCGTTGGGGATGATCAGCGTCCACTCGCCCTTCAGCACCCCGAAGGTCGTCCACGAGGCGAAGGAGAGGCAGGTCAGCGCGAACATCGCGAGGCTCAGCCCCTTGGTCGAGCGCTCGCGGATGATCTTCCACGCCTGCGGGGTGAAGCTCGCGACCGAGGCCGCGGCCCCGACCGTGCCGATCACGGTGGTCCAGTCGAAGTTCATGTCTCAGCTGCCGACGATCGTCCCGCCATTGGGGTGGAGCACCTGCCCGCTCATGTAGCTCGAATCCTCGCAGGCGAGGAACAGGAAGGCGGGCGCGACCTCGTTGGGCTGGCCGGGGCGGCCCATCGGCACGTTCTGGCCGAAGGTTGCGAGCTTCTCCTCGCTCGCCCCGCCCATCGGGTTGAGCGGCGTCCAGATCGGCCCCGGCGCGACCCCATTGACGCGGATGCCCTTGCTGGCGAGGTTCTGCGAGAGCGAGCGGGTGAAGGCGGTGATCGCGCCCTTGGTGGCCGAGTAGTCAAGCAGCTCCTCGGCGCCCTGGTACATCGTCACCGAGGTGCAGTTGATGATCGCTGCGCCCCTCTCGAGGTGCGGCATCGCCGCCTGGACCATGTAGAACATCCCGAAGACATTGGTCTGGAAGGTGCGCTTCAGCTGCTTCTTGCTGATCCCGGTCACCTCCTTGTCGGGGTGCTGTTCGCCCGCATTGTTGACGAGGATGTCGATCTTGCCGAACTTGCGGATCGCAAGGTCGACGATCTCGCGGCAGTGGTCGCGGTCGCCGATGTCGCCGGCGATAGTGACGGCCCGGGCGCCCTCGTCCTCGACCATCTCGGCGGTGGCCATCGCGTCCTCCTCCTCCTCGAGATGCGAGATCACGATGTCCGCCCCCTCGCGCGCGAACAGGACGGCGACGGCGCGGCCGATGCCGGAATCGCCGCCGGTGACGATCGCGACCTTGCCCTCGAGCCGCCCCGAGCCGGGGTAGCGCGGCTCCCAGTCGGGCTTGGGATCGAGATCGGCCTCGAGGCCGGGGAGGTCGCCTTCCTCCATCTTGGAGACGAGGTAGCTATCGGACATGGGGAGTTCCTTCTTCAGGGGGGAGTGTGGGGTCAGGCGAGGGTGACATCGAGCACCATCATCAGTGCAAGGCCCGCCATCAGCGCCGGCGTCGCCGAGCCGTGCGCGATCTGGCGGCGGGTGTGGGGGAGGATCTCGGCGACGACGACGAACAGCATCGCCCCCGCGGCAAAGCCGAGCGCCCAGGGGAGCACCGCGGCCGAAAGGCCCGCGACCGCGACGGCGAGCGCCCCGCCGAGCGGCTCGACCAGCCCGGTGGCGAGCGCGGCGAGCGCGCAGGCCGAGCGGCTCCAACCGAGGCTCGCCAGCAGCGCGGCGACCGCCATGCCCTCCGGGATGTTCTGGAGGCCGATGCCGAACATCGTCGCCCAGCCGAGCGACGGGTCGCCGCCCATGAAGCTGATGCCGACCGCGGCGCCCTCGGGCAGGTTGTGGAGAGTGATCGCGACGATGAACAGCGCGATGCGGCGCTCTTGCGCGATGCCCAGCGCCGCGCCCCACCGCTCGGGCAGGCGGCCGCGGGCGGCGAGCCCGTCGGCCCAGTGACCGAGCCGCCCCATCGCGAGCGCGCCGAGCCACACCGCGGCGATCACGCCGAGGGCGGCGCCAGCCAGCGAAGCGCCGCCGCCCCGCATCTGCGCGAAGGCGGGAAGGATCAGCGAGAAGACCGCGGCGGCGATCATCACCCCCGCAGCAAAGCCGATGAGGAGGTTCTGCCGCCGCGCGTCGGGCGCTCCAGAGGCCGCGACGAGCAGCCCGCCGATGCCCGTAAAGGCACCGGCGAACAGGCTCGCCGCGATCCCGAGGAGTGCTGCGCCGGGCATCGCGACAGGCGTCAGTCTTCGTCGGCTTCGACAGGCGGACCGACCGCGAGATCGACCCCGGTCAGCGGATCGCTGTTCGGGTCCGACTTGGTGCGCAGCATCATCGCCTCGACGGTCTTCACCTGCTCGGCGGGCAGCGTGACCTCGGCGAGGCCATCGCCGCCGTCGATCGGCGTCTTCATGTCGTTCTCGTCGGTGCGCTCCCATTCGGGACCGCTGTTCCACGGCCCGTCCATGTCGCCGGGGCCGGTCGAGGCGTTGACATAGACCCGGTCATAGGGCTCCATTCCGGGCAGGCGTCCCGGCGGGAAGTTGTCGGCCATCGCGTAGAGCGCCTTCTCGAAGCTCTTCTGGTGCGCGATCTCGCGGGTCATCAGGAAGCCCAATGCGTCCTTGATCCCCGGATCGTCGGTGATCGCGATCAGCCGTTCGTAGATGATCTTCGCCCGGCTCTCGGCGGCGATGTTCGATCTGAGGTCGCAGGTCGGATCGCCCCGCGAGTCCACGTAGGCCGCGGTCCACGGCACGCCCGAGGAGTTGGTGAGCGCCGGCCCGCCGCCGTAGAGGATCGCCTGGGTGTGGCTGTTCCCGCCCGCCGTCAGCGAGCGGTAGAGCTCGGCTTCCTCGAGCGCCGCCTCGGCAAGGTCGCCCTTGGCGCCCTTGTTGAGCATCGCGACGATCGAGCCGATCACTTCGAGGTGGGAGAGCTCCTCGGTGGCGATGTCGAGCAGCATGTCCTTGCGGCCCGGGTCCTCCTCGGCGAGGCCTTGCGTGAAGTAGCGCATCGCCGCGGCGAGCTCGCCGTCGGGTCCGCCGAACTGTTCGAGCAGCAGCGAGGCGAGCGCGGGGTTCGGCTCGCTCACGCGGACGGTGTATTGCAGACGCTTGTTGTGGCTGAACATGGGCAGCCTCCTTGTCGAGGCCGCGCGGGGTGCCGCGCAGCCCTAGAGAATGTCAGGGCTTCAGCGGTGGGCGCTGCGCGGACCGTCGCCGGGTGCGAGGTCATGACGCTTGGGCATCCTCATCCAGCTGACGACAGCATAGACGAGCGGCACGCCGAGTATCCAGAAGGGCAAGAGGGGTCCGGTATCATAAGACATAAATAATACTCCGATCCGTAGCGTAATCGCGCTTTCCCTGAGTCACTCAAGACTGAGAGCAGATCGGGACAGGCCCCATAACATGAGTTCACAACGCCCAAGCGCGGCGCCTGTTTTTCGTCGCGAAATCAAGGCGGATCGCCGGGCCATCCAGTGTGATTCACATAAGTAAGACGGCTCCTCGCCGCATTGCGCTAGGCCGGGGCCATCGCCTTCAGCGCGATGCCGCCTGTCAGGTCCCGGGCAGGCGGCCACCCGATCCGAAAAGGCAAAGACACCATGCACCGCCCGACTGAGCCCCGCCCCTCGGCCAACCCCGTCGGGCGTCCGGTGATCGTCTGCTTCTCGCACCTGCGCTGGAACCTCGTGTTCCAGCGGCCCCAGCACATCCTTACCCGGCTGCTCGGCCAGTTCGACATCGTGTACTGGGAGGAGCCGCGCGAGGAGGCGGATTGCGCCGCGCCGCGGCTCGACTGGACGGTCATGGAGAGCGGCCTCGTGCGCGCCGAGCCGGTGCTGCCGCCCGGCCTCGACCCCGCGGCGACCGACGCGGCGCTGCGCGACCTTCTCGCTGGGATGCTCGAAGGCGAGAGCCGTCCGCTGGTGTTCTGGTACTACACCCCGATGATGCTCGCCTTCAGCGCCGGCATCCGCCCCGACCTCGTCGTCTACGACTGCATGGACGAGCTCGCCAATTTCGCCTTCGCCCCGGAGGACATCGCCCGGCGCGAGGCGGCGCTGATGGCGCGCGCGGACCTCGTGCTGTGCGGCGGGCGGAGCCTCTACGAGGCGCGCAAAGCCCGCCACCACAACATCCACTGCGTGCCCTCGGGCGTCGACGTCGCGCATTTCGCGCGCGGTGCGGAGGGCCTCCCCGAACCCGCCGACCAGGCCGCGCTCCCCCGCCCGCGCCTCGGCTTCTACGGGGTGATCGACGAGCGTATGGATCTCGATCTCGTGCGCGAGATGGCCCGCCTGCGCCCCGAATGGTCCATCGTGATGGTCGGCCCGGTGGTGAAGATCGCCCCCGAGGACCTCCCGCGCGAGCCCAACATCCACTGGCTCGGCCGCAAGGACTATGCCGAGCTGCCCGCCTATGCCGCGGGCTGGGACGTCGCGCTGATGCCCTTCGCTCTCAACGCCTCGACCGAATTCATCAGCCCGACCAAGACCCCCGAATACATGGCGAGCGGGCTCCCCGTCGTCTCCACCCCGGTGCGCGACGTCGTCTTGGGATACGGCGAGTTCGAGAGCGTCGCAATCGCCCGCGACGCGCACGGTTTCGTCAAGTCCTGCGAGGCGTTCCTGCGCGCCCCCGCCTCGGCCCGCGCGCATTGGCGCAGCGAGGCGCGCGACTGCCTCGCCTCCCAGAGCTGGGACGGAATCGCCGCGCGGATCGAGCGCGAGATCGAGAACGGCTTCGTCGCCCGCCGCCGCATCGCCACGCCCGCGAGCGCCGTCACGGGCCGCGGCAAGCGGCACTACGATGTGCTGGTGGTCGGCGCGGGCTTCGCCGGCTCGGTCATGGCCGAGCGCATCGCGGCGGGCTCGGGCCGCTCGGTGCTGGTCATCGACAAGCGTCCGCACATCGCCGGCAACGCCTACGACCATGCCGACGCGGCGGGTATCCTCGTCCACAAGTACGGGCCGCACATCTTCCACACCAACAGCCGCGACATCCTCGACTACCTGTCGCGCTTCACCCGCTGGCGGCCATACGAGCACCGCGTGCTCGCCCATGTCGACGGCAAGCTGGTGCCGATGCCGATCAACCGGACGACGCTCAATGCGCTCTACGGCCTTGACCTGAAGACCGAGGAGGAGGCCGAGGCCTACTTGAAGTCGGTCGCCGTCGACCTGCCCGAGATCAAGTCCTCGCGCGACCAGGTCGTGGCGCAGGTCGGCACCGACCTCTACGAAAAGTTCTTCGAGGGCTACACCCGCAAGCAGTGGGCGAAGGATCCGAGCGAGCTCGACAAGTCGGTCGCCGCGCGCGTCCCGGCGCGGACCAACACCGATGATCGCTACTTCACCGACACCTACCAGTGCATGCCGGCCGACGGCTACACCGCGATGTTCGCCGCGATGCTCGACGAGCCGCGGATCACGGTGATGACCGGCATCGCCTTCGACGAGCTGCCCGCCGACATCACCTGGGACCACCTGGTGTGGACCGGCCCGATCGACGAGTATTTCGGCCACCGCCTCGGCAAGCTGCCCTACCGCTCGCTGCGCTTCGAGCACGAGACTCTCGAGGTCGAGCAGGCCCAGCCAGTCGCGGTGGTGAACTATCCGGACTACGCGGTGCCCTACACCCGGATCACCGAGTACAAGCACCTCACCGGACAGGTCGCCCCGGTGACCAGCATCACCCGCGAATACCCCGCCGACGAGGGCGATCCCTACTACCCGATCCCCAACGACGAGGCGCAGGCGATGTACAAGCGCTACGACGCGCTCGCCCGGGCGCAGCAGGGGGTGACCTTCGTCGGGCGTCTCGCCACCTACCGCTACTACAACATGGACCAGATCGTAGGGCAAGCGCTCGCCACGTGGCGGCGGCTCGATGCGCGCTGGCGCACGGAGGCCCTGGCGGGGTCCAAGGCGGTGGCGGCGGAATGATGAAGCCCGCCGCCGAACTCTCGCGCGATGCGGTCCGCCGCGTCGACCCGCCCGCCGAGGGGTCGGCGTGGATCCGCTGCGCCGCGGGTGCGCCCTATTTCGAGACCGAGGCGGGCGAGGCGTGGATGCCGGTCGGGCACAACGAGGCGGTCACCTGGCCGCGCCTCGCGGGCCTCCACCGCCGCCGCGACGTCGCCCCGGTCGAGGCGCATTTCGCCGAGCTTGCGGCGAGCGGGGTCAATTGCCTGAGGCTGATGCTCGACTACAGCCAGGTCCCGCACCGCGCCCTCGAGCACCGGGTCGGGGAATTCAGCCCGGCGATGGTGCGGATGTGGGACGACCTCGTCGCGCTGGGCGAAAAGCACGCCATCCGCTTTCTCCTCACCCCCTTCGACACCTTCTTCATGGTCAAGCGGTGGAAGAGCCACCCCTATTCGCGCCACTGCGGCGGTCCGGCGGAGCGGCTCGAGACGATGTTCACCTGCCCGGACACCCGCGCGGCCGTCATCAACCGGCTGCTGTTCGCGACCCGCCGCTGGGGGCACAGCCCCGCAGTCTTCGCATGGGACCTGTGGAACGAGATCGACGCCTTCTACGCCGGCGGCGACCTTGCCGCGACGCACCACTTCGTCACCGAGGTCTCGGCGGCGCTGCGCGAGGAGGAAATCCGCCTCCACGGCCGCGCGCATCTCCAGACCGTCTCGGTGTTCCACCCCAACCTCGTCGCCGCGCCCGATCTCGGCGAGGTGATCTTCCGTCACCCCTCGCTCGATTTCGCGAGCGTCCACCTCTACGAGCACGGCACGCTCGACGCCCCGCGCTCCTCGCTCGAGCCGGCCGAGGCGACCGTGCGGCTGATGCGCGACGCGGTGTCGCAGACCGTGCCCGGTCGCCCGGTACTCGACACCGAGCACGGGCCGGTCCATGCCTTCAAGGACCGCCGCCTGACCCTGCCCGACAGCTTCGACACCGCCTGCTTCCGCCGCACCCAGTGGGCGCACGTGGCGATCGGCGGCGCGGGCGGAGGGATGCGCTGGCCCTATCGCCACCCCCACGTGCTGCTCCCCGAGATGCACGCGGCGCAGAAGATCTTCGCCGACTTCGTGCCGCTGATCGACTGGCAGCGCTTCGACCGACGCCCGCTGGGCGAGCGCCTCAGGGTCCACGACTTCACCGGGCTCGCGGTCGGCTGCGGCGACGCGGACCAGGCGGTGATCGCGCTGATGGCGGGCGAGGCGGACGGCGCGGTCGCCCGCCACCTCGAACTCGCCGGCCTCGCCCCCGGGTGCTACGACGTGACGCAGGTCAACACCGTCACCGGCGCGCGCGAGGCCTGCCAGGTGCACACCCGCTGCGACGGCTCGCTGGTGGTGCTGACGATGGGCGGGGTGCAGGACATCGCGCTCGCCGTCACCCCCGCGCCCGACGGCTGCTAGCGCAAGGCCTTCAGCCCCAGCTCCAGCGCCGCGAGGCTGACGAGGTTGCGGATGTCGCGCCGCTCGCGCTTGCCGTAGTCGATGCGGGTGACGGTGGTGCGCCCCGGCAGCGCGACGCCCACATAGGTGACGCCCGGCCCCTCGTCCTCCGCGGGGTCCGACGAGCCCGCAAAGCCGGTGATCGCGAGCGCCAGCCCGGCGCCCGAGCGCGCGAGGCAGCCTTCGGCCATCGCGCGGGCGACCGGCTCGCTCACCGCGCCCTCGCGGTCGAGCATTGCGGCATCGACCCCGAGCAGTTCCTGCTTGGCGTCCTTGGTGTAGGTCACGAAGCCGCGGTCGAAGGCGTGGCTCAGCCCCTCGATGTCGGTCGCGAGCGAGGCGAGGAAGCCGCCGGTGCAGCTTTCCGCCGTCACCAGCGTGACCTCCTTTGCGTCGAGCTTCTCGAGCAGCGCCCTGGCCGCCGCGTGAAGTTCCCCGATCTCCGGCACCGGGCGTTCGGCGAGGTCCGCCTCTCTCGCGGCGGTCATGCCCGCAAGGCGACCTTCTCCGGCGCCTCCAGCGAGCCGGCCTTGGCCTGCGCCTTCAGCTCCGCCTTGAGCTCGGCCATCTGCGCGCCGAGCGCGACAAGGTCGACCTCGCTCCTGCGCGCCTGCGCGAAGATCGAGCCGCGCTGGCGCTCCTCCTCGTAGACGTGGTGCTCGACCTGCTCCTTCAGGACGCTGACCTTGGCCTCGTAGAAGGGATCCTCGGGCGTCGAGGCCTGAAGGCTCTCGATCAGCACCTTGGCGCTGTCGTGCTCGACCTGCGCCTCGTCGAGCATATCGTCGTCCGCCGCCTCCCGCACCGCGGGGTAGAAGACCTGCTCCTCGATGATGCAATGGATCGTCAGCTCCTCGCAGATCTGCTGGACGATCTTCTGCTGCGTCGCCGCGCCGCGGGTGGTCTCGAACTTCTCGAACAGCGCCTCGACGGTGCGGTGATCGTCGGCGAGCAGTTGCAGCGCGTCGCGGGTCGGGGATTGCTTGGCCATGGGGGGGTTCCTCTGCGAAGGGTTGAGTCGGCGCAAGTGTCGCGCGCGCAGCCCATGGCGGCATACGCCTATGTTAGTGCTCCCACCCGCCCGCTGCTCCACCTCTCGTCCCACCGCCCCCAGCGTGCGAAAGGACGAGAGAAAGCATGGCAGCCCGCGCCTACTGGTCCGGCCAGATCCGCCTCGCGCTGGTCTCGATCCCCGTCGAGATCTTCTCCGCCACCAAGGCCGGCGCGCAGATCCATTTCAACCAGGTCCACAAGCCGAGTGGCAAGCGCATCGCCTACGAGAAGGTGGTCCCCGGCATCGGCCCGGTGAAGCGCGAGGACATCATCAAGGGCTACGAGGTCGAGAAGGGCGAATACGTGCTCCTCGAGGACCGCGAGATCGAGGCGGTGAAGCTCGAGAGCAAGCGCACGCTGGAGCTCGTCCAGTTCGTCGAGGCGCACGAGATCGACCCGCTCTATTTCGAGAAGCCCTACTACGTGGCGCCCAAGGACCAGCTCGCCGAGGAGGCCTTCGTGGTGCTGCGCGAGGCGCTGCGCCGGTCGAGGAAGGTGGCGCTGGGCCAGCTCGCCCTGCGCGGGAGCGAGAAGCTCGTCGCGCTGAAGCCCTGCGGCAAGGGGATGCTGCTCGAGACCCTGCGCTATGCCGACGAGGTGCGGCAGGGGCGCGCCTTCTTCAGCGAGATCGACGACACCGCGCCCGATGCCGAGCTGCTCGATCTCGCCACCACCCTCATCGACAAGCGCACCGCCCCCTTCGACGCGGCCGAGTTCGAGAACCGCTATGTCGAGGCCTTGCGGGCGCTGATCGAGCGGAAGGCGAAGTCGAAGACCGGCAAGGCGATCATCGAGGATGCGGACGAAGGCCCACGCCGGGGGAGCAATGTCGTCGACCTGATGGCGGCGCTCAAGAAGTCGGTCGGGACGACGGGCGGCGAAGACCCGAAGAAGCCTGAACCCGCGAAGAAGCCGGCGGCGAAGAAGGCGACCCCTGCCAAAGCCCCCGCGAAGCCCGCCCCAGCCCCCAAGAAGCCCGCCCAAGCCCCCCGCAAGCGGGCGGCAAGCCGGGGCTAGGCATGGCGAAATCGCCCGATCTGCTCGCCGAATACAACGCCAAGCGCGACTTCGCGCGCACCGCCGAGCCGGCGGGGAAGGCAGCCAAGGGGGGCGGCAACATCTTCATGGTGCAGAAGCACGCCGCGACAAGGCTCCACTGGGATTTCCGCATCGAGGTCGACGGGGTGCTCAAGAGCTGGGCCGTGACGAAGGGCCCAAGCCTCGATCCTTCGGTGAAGCGCCTCGCGGTCCGCACCGAGGACCATCCCCTTGATTATGCGACCTTCGAGGGCACGATCCCCGAGGGCGAATACGGCGGCGGCACCGTCATGCTGTGGGACCGCGGCACCTGGGCCCCGATCGCGGGCAAGAGCGCGAAGGACCTCGAGGAAGGCCACCTCCACTTCACCCTCGAGGGCGAGCGGATGAAGGGCGAGTGGATGTTGATCCGCCTCAAGCCCCGCCCCGGCGAGAAGCGCGAGAACTGGCTCCTGAGGAAGGTCACGGATGAATTCGCGCAGGAGGGCGACACCCTCGTCGAACAGGCGCTGACCAGCGTCGCGACGGGCCGTTCGATGGCCGAGATCGCGGCGGGTAAGGAGGCCGACGCGACTGCTCCCGCCGCTCCGCTGAAGGTCCGGACCAAGCTGAAGGCGAAAGGCAAGCGCGCCGCCAAGCTCCCCGCTTTCCGCAAGCCGCAACTCGCGACCCTCGTCGATGCCGTCCCCACCGGCAATGGCTGGATGCACGAGATCAAGTTCGACGGCTACCGCGCGCTCGTCGCGGTGAAGGGCGGAGAGGCCAGGGTCTACACCCGCACCGGGCAGGACTGGACCGACAAGTTCGCCCCCCTCGTCGCCGCGCTCGCCGCGCTCGACCCGCCGCCCGCCCTCATCGACGGCGAGATCGTCGCGCCCGGGCCCGACGGCAATCCCGATTTCTCGAGCCTCCAGAACGTCCTCAAGCGCGGCCACGGATCGCAGGGGTCCGCTGACAAGCTCGAATTCCACGCCTTCGACCTTCTCGAGGCCAACGGCGAGGACCTCGCGGATCTCCCGAACATCGAGCGCAAGGAGCGCCTCGCCGCGCTGCTTGCCGAGGCGCAGCCGCCGATCCATGTCGCCGACCACGTCATCGGCGCGGGCGAGCAGCTCTTCGCGGCGATGTGCAAGGCGGGGCAGGAGGGGATCATCTCCAAGGCGATCGACGCGCCCTATGCGGACCGCCGGACGAAGAGCTGGGTCAAGGTCAAGTGCACCCGGCGGCAGGAGTTCGTCATCGCCGGCTTCAAGGCGTCATCCGCACGGGGGCGCCCCTTCGCCTCGCTGCTGCTCGCCCAGAACGAGGACGGCAGGCTGGTCTTCAAGGGCAATGTCGGCACGGGGTTCGACACCGACACGATGGCCGACCTCGCCGCGAAGATGGCGAAGCTCGAACGCAATGAGCCCACGGTCGAGGTCGAGCGCGCCACGGCGCGCGGCGTGACCTGGCTTGCGCCGAAGCTCGTCGCCGAGATCGCCTTCGCCGAGTTCACCGCCGAGGGCCGGGTGCGCCATGCGAGCTTTCTGGCCTTACGCGCCGACAAGCCCGCGAGGGCCGTCAGGCCCGAGCGCCCCCAGCCCGCCCCCGCTCCGCAGGCCGATGTCACCATCTCCAGCCGCGAGCGGGTGATCTTCCCAGAGAGCGGCGAGACCAAGGGCGGCCTTGCCGACTACTACGCCGCCATCGCCCCGCTGATGCTCCCCTTTCTGGCGGGCCGTCCGATCAGCCTGGTGCGCTGTCCGCAGGGGCGCGCGAGGAAATGCTTTTTCCAGAAGCACGATTCGGGCGCACTCGGCGATGCGGTCCGCCACGTCCCGATCCGCGAGAAGGACGGCGGAGCGGAGGACTATCTCTACGTGACCGACGCGCGCGGCATCCTGCAATGTGTGCAGATGGGCACCATCGAATTCCACGCCTGGGGCGCGCGCGCCGAGGCCGTGGAAAGCCCCGACCGCATGATCTTTGACCTCGATCCCGACGAGGGTCTCGACTTCGGCGATGTCAGGCAGGCGGCACGCGACATCGGCCGGCACCTCGCCGACATCGGCCTTGCGAGCGTGCCGATGCTCTCGGGCGGCAAGGGCGTGCACGTCGTCGTCCCGCTCACCCCGGGGCATTCGTGGGACGAGCACAAGGACTTCGCCCGCCGCTTCGCCGAGGCGCTCTCGCAGGCCGAGCCCGATCGCTTCGTCGCGACGATGAGCAAGGCCAGGCGCAAGGGGAAGATCTTCATCGACTGGCTGCGCAACCAGCGGGGTGCGACCGCGGTGGTGCCCTATTCTGCCCGCTCGCGCCCCGGGGCGCCGGTCGCCGTGCCGATCACCTGGGACGAGCTCGACGGCTTCGCGAGCGCGCACGCCTTCTCGATCCACGACACCGAAGAGCTTGCCAGGCGCGCCGCCTCCCCCGCGCTCAAGGGCTGGGGCTTCGCGGCGCAGGCGCTCCCGCCGCTCTGAGCGCTACTTGCGGTTGAAGTGCAGGTAGTTCGAATTGAACATCGCCACCCGCTTCAGGCGGTCGAGATCGCCGATCCTCAGCTGCTTGTCCGACAGCTCGATCAGCCCCTCGCGCCGCATCTCCTGGAGCGTGCGATTGAGGTGCACGAGGCTGAGGCCGTTCGCCTCGGCGAGGTGATTCTGGGTGATCGGGAAATCGAAGCTCAGCCCGGTCGCGAGGCCCACCGCCGAGAGGCGATAATAGAGCTCGACAAACAGATGCGCGAGCCGCTCCAGCGGCGAGCGCTGCCCGATCGACAGCAGCCATTCGCGCTGGATTCCCGAGGACACCATCTCGTGCCACAGCAGCGCGCGCAGCAGCTGCGGGCGGCTCTCGATCACCCGCTGGAACTGGTCGGGATGGATCTCGTAGTAGCGCACCGCGGTGAGCGCGCCGATCGAGTGGTCGAGCTCCCGCAGGATGTAGATGTTGAGGTCGCAGAAGTCGCCCGGCAGGAAAAAGCCGACGATCTGGCGGCGCCCGTCGGGCAGGTCCTTGTAGCGGCACGCCCAGCCGGAGACGAGCAGGCGCACGACGCTCGGGTTCTCGCCCTCGCGCGCGATGTCGTGTCGCCCCTCGCGGATGCAGATCGGCCCCGTCTCGAGCGCCATCAGCGCCGCGCGGTCCTCTTCCTCAAGCGGCATGTAGCGTCCGAGCAGGCGGAACAGCGGCTCGATGCCGGCGGCGGTCAGTGTCGTCATTGTCGTCACCCTTGGTCGGTTCGCGCGGTCGCGCGACCGCTCCGACACAAAGGCGAAGGGAAACGAA
The DNA here is from genome assembly GCF_046452355.1 of Erythrobacter sp. NE805. Taxonomy (NCBI): domain Bacteria; kingdom Pseudomonadati; phylum Pseudomonadota; class Alphaproteobacteria; order Sphingomonadales; family Erythrobacteraceae; genus Erythrobacter; species Erythrobacter sp. NE805. The sequence goes on from NZ_JBKFDI010000003.1 coordinate 308,115, forward strand.
GCGACATTATCGCAGATTAACAGCCTGCTGCCGAAAGCTGCGCCGGGCTGTTTCGACGCGGGGACGCGGCGCGGCGAAGCGCCGAAGCCGCGCGCGTCAATAGGTGGCGGGCGGGTCGCTCGCCGGGAAGCTCTGGTCGCTCGCCTCGTCGACCGGGGACCAGGTGTGCGCCTGGCCGTCGCGCATCGCCTCGGGGCCGGCATCGCGCACCGGGTTGGCGCCGCCCTGCGGCTGGTCCGGCGCGAAGGCGGCGCGGCGTCCCGCGCCCTCGCCCTTGCGGGCCTGCGAGACGAAATAGGCGGCAGCGCCGACGGCGAAGAGGGTGAGCAGCATGCGCATGAAAGTGGTTCCTTCGTTGGCGGGCAACGCGACGCGCGCGCTTGCCCTGTCACGCGGGCGAGCCTTCCACCCGCACCGCGCGGACCTCCTTATCCTGCATTAGTTGGCCGTTGGACTTGTAGCGAAGAGAACCTATGTTAGCCAAAGAACAGTCGCGTTCCCCTATGCGAGCATCAGCGGACGAAAGGCGCATGGCGGATCATCCTTACGACCTTAACGAAGCGCTGTTTCGCGCCGCTTTCGACGCCCTGCCCGAGGCGGCCGTCATCCTCGAACCGATTGGCGGCGAGGACGGGGCGATCGGCGACTGGCGGTATCTCGCGGCCAACCGGCAGATCGGCGAGTTCCTCGGCCTGCACGACGTGACCGGACGGACTCTGCGCGAGTGCTGGCCGAACATAGCCGACGCGTGGATGGACGAGTTCGCCGAGGTGCTCGCCACCGGAAAGCCCATGTCCGTGGTGCGCAAGGGTTCGGAGAATCCCAACGTCTACGAGACCACGCTGACTCCGCTGCCCTTCGCGGGTCGCAAAGCGATCATGGCGACGATCCGCGATGCCTCGGCCGAGCACCGCGCCCGCGAGAAGCGGCGCGAGGCCGACGCGCGCTACAAGCTGCTGTTCGACGCGATCGACGAGGGCTTCTGCATCATCGAGGTGATCTTCGACGCGAGCGGCAAGGGGCACGATTACCGCTTCCTCGAGGCGAACGATGCCTTCGTCGGCCAGACCGGGCTGGTCGATCCGATCGGCAAGCGGATGCGCAGCCTCCAGCCGGACATCGAGGATTACTGGCCGGAGACCTACGGGCGCATCGCGAGGAGCGGCGTGGCCGAACGCTTCGAAAGCGCCTCGCCGGCGATGGGCCGCTGGTTCGACGTCTTTGCCTTCCCGATCGGCGATGCCGCCCCCTACCAGGTCGGCATCCTCTTCGAGGACATAGCCGAGCGCAAGCGGATGGAATTCGCGCTGCGCGATAGCGAAAGCCGCCTCCAGTCGCTGATCGACGCGAGCTCGGACCTCGTCTACCGCATGAACCCCGAAGGCACGGTGGTCGAGCGGGTCGGCGGCAAGGATCTGTTCGGCGACGTCGGCGCGCGGGAGAGCGACTGGGTCGAGCGGTTCGTGCTCGACAGCGACCGGGCGATGGTGCGCGCGGTGATCGACGACGCGATCGCCCGGCGCGTGCCGTTCCACGTCGAATGCCGGGTCGTCCCGCCCGACGGGTCGGTCGTCTGGCTGTCCTCGCGCGCGGTGCCCGTGCTCGACGAGGCGGGTGCGATCACCCAGTGGTTCGGCATGGCGGCCGACATCACCGAGCGCCGCAATGCCGAAAGCCAGGTCGTCCACAGCGCGCAGATGCTGCTGGTCGCGACCGAGATCGGCAAGGTCGCGATGTGGGACTGGAACGTCGAGACCGGCGATCTCGTCTGGTCGGACGAGCATTTCCGCATCGAAGGCTACGAGGTCGGCGAAGTGACGCCGACCTACGAGGTCTGGGCCGAGCGCGTGCACCCTGACGATCGCGCAGGCTGTGACGAGAAGGTCGAGCAGGCGCGGGCGAGCGGCGAGGACTACGTCAACGAATACCGAATCGTCCAGCGGGACGGCCAGATGCGCTGGGTCAGCGCACGCGGGCGCTTCCTCTACGACGACACCGGCAAGGCGGTCCGGATGCTCGGCGCGATGATCGACATCACCCAGCGCCGGCGCGAGGAGGAGTGGCAGCGGCTGCTCGTGGCCGAGCTCCAGCACCGAGTCAGGAACCTGATCGGCATGGTGCGCTCGGTGGCGCGGCTCTCGGCCCCCTCGCACCGCAATGTCGACGATTATGTCGACCACCTGATCGGCCGCCTCCAGGCGATGGGCCGCACCCAGAGCACCCTGACCCGCTCGCCGGGCCGCAGCGTCGACTTGGCCGAACTGGTGCGCGAGGAGCTGGTGGTCCACGCCGTCCAGCCCGACATGGCCCATGTCGACGGGCCGGAGGTGGCGCTCAGCCCCCATGCGGCGGAGATCGTCACTCTGGCGATCCACGAACTCGCTACCAACTCGGTCAAGTACGGGGCGCTGGGGGATACCGGATACATCCGCATCGTCTGGTCGACCTACGAGAAGGACAACAAGCCGTGGGTCGCGCTGCGCTGGCAGGAGACCGCGCCGCGCGGGCCGACCAAGAACAACCGCAAAGGCTTCGGCCGCCGCCTGATCGAGGAGCGCGTGCCTTACGAACTGGAGGGCGAAGGACGCTTCACGGTGCACGACACCGGGATGCTCGCCGAACTCGAATTCCCTCTGTCCGATGCCGGCAGCATCCTTGACACCCGAACCTAAGGACCCCGAGTGCCATGCCCCACCGCCCCCTAGCCGGCCGCCGCATCATCATCCTCGAGGACGACTACTACCAGGCCCACGACAGCAAGGACACGCTCGAGGAGGCGGGGGCGGAGGTCGTGTCGGTGACGGCGACGGTGCCCGACATCGCGGCGCACCTTGCCGCGGGGCGGATCGATGCGGTGCTGATCGACATCAACCTCGGGCGAATGCTGTCCTTCGACTTCGCCCGCACGTTGCGCAGCCACGCGATCCCGTTCCTGTTCCTGACCGGGTACGATGCCGGGATGCTGCCCGAGGACCTCGCGGGGAGTCCCTATATCAGCAAGCCCGCCGACCGCAGCCGGATCGTCGCCGGGATCGCCGAACTGGTCGCGGCCGCCCAGTCCTGACAGCGGGCGATCGCGCTCGCGCCCGCTCAGTCGGCGCCGCACCGCCCGCCCGAACGAAAGCGGCCGCCCGTCCTAGCAGGACGGGCGGCCGCTTTCGTTCGCGCCTCGCGGCTGAGGTCAGGCCGCGGAGGCCTTGAGCTGCTCGCGCTCGTATTCGATCTGGGTGCGCGGCGCGAGGTAGGAGCTGTCGAACCCGGCGATCTGCTGCAAGGTGCGCAGATCGAGAATCGTCAGCTGCTTCGAACGCAGCGTGATCAGGTCCTCCTGCCGCAGCTGCTGGAGCTTGCGGTTGATGTGCACCGGGGTGAGCCCGAGCACGTCGGCAAGGTCGTCCTGGGTCAGCGGGAAGTAGATCTGGTTGCCGATGTTCGGGTCGACCATCGCGAGGCGGTAGTGGCTCTCGCAGATGAGGTGCGCCATCCGCTCGAGCGCGTCGCGCCGGCCGACATTGACCACCCACGAGGACAGCACCGCGTTCTCCATGCAGCCGTAGCTGCGCATCGCCTCGCCGACCGCCGGAAAGCGATCGATCACGCGGCGCATGTCGGAGTGCAGGATGTTGACGATCTTGCACGGCGAGAGGGTGATGACCTCCTCGATCGCGATTCCGTCGGGCGAGCAGTCGAAATAGAAGGCGTCGCCGGGCAGCAGCAGGCGGGTGATCTGTCGGGCGCCGTTGCGAAGGATCTGGTAGCGCGCCGCCCATCCGCTCAGGATGACCGGGAACGATACCATCTCGTCCCCGTCGCGCGACAGATACTTCTTGGCGCCGATCTCTCGCGGTTGGCGGCACAGTTCCTCGACGGCTTCGATTTCCTGCTCGTTCAGTTCGGCAGCGTGCATCAGTCTCAGCAGAAAGGCGTTGGACACTTGCGTGCTCCTTGTTCCGTAGCAGGGACGCCTATTGTCCCCTGTTACTCGATTGCTCTCTCACTCAAATGGTACGCGACGAGTTGATTGACATTCGGCCCGTCCGGTAATCCAACGAAGTCGTCTTGTCTGCGTTCCTGCAACTTGTCGCAGATATCGCTCGGCATAACTGCAAGGGGGTCGCGGGTCGAGTCGGGAGTGTCTGGATTTCACCGTGGCTCGACAGCCCTTTACGATGTGCAGTTCGATTTATCCGATGAAATGGAGCCGCGATGAACGGGCCGTACCCGGCGATGGAGCGTCCGGCGTTGGCAATGCAGGATAGGAGGGTCGGCGCGCGCCGGTGAGAGGCTTCGCCCGGGCCCGTTCCTGCGCGCTTGCAGGTCCGGGCGCGACAACCGGAAAGGACACCGAAATGGCACAGGATCGCACTTCCAACCGCGAGAGCGAGGAACAGAACGGACGGCGCGACGACAACCAGATGCAAGGCGGCGAAAGCGGCGGCCGTAGCTTCGGCCAGCAGGGCGACAATGACAGCTACCTGCGCAACCAGGGCCAGCAGCGCCAGTACGACCAGAGTCACGGCAGCGGCTCGGGCAGCGCGTCGGGCTACGGCAGCCAGGGCGGCCACGGCGGCTATGGCGGCCAGGGCGGCGGCTACGAGAACGCTGGCGGCGGCGGGCAGAGCAGCTTCGGCGGCGGCAGCCAGGGCAGTTACGGGCAAGGCAGCTACGGCCAGGGCAGCAACTATGGTCAGGGCAGCTATGGTCAGGGGGGCGGCTACGGTCAGGGCAGCCAGGGTTCCTCGTCCTACGGACAGGGCTCCTATGGCCAGCAGGCGGGCTACGGCAGCAGCCACCAGAGCGCCGGCGGCGCGGGTGGTTTCGGCCATAGCGGCCGCGGCGGTCAGGACGCGCTGATGGGCAGCCAGGGTCACGGCCAGAGCGCCTGGGGTCAGGGCCAGCAGAACTATGGCCAGCAAGGCTATGGCCAGCAAGATTACGGCCAGCGGCAGGGTCACCAGGGCCATCACCATGATCACAGCTACAGCCAGTGGCGCCAGAAGCAGATGGACCAGTTCGACAACGACTATCACGAGTTCCGTCAGGCCCAGCAGGACGAGTTCAACAGCAAGTTCGAGGAGTGGCGCAGGCAGAAGGGCCAGGGTGGCACCGGCGGTGCCTCGGGCAGCAGCAGCAGCACGACCGGCTCCAGCGGCACCTCGGGCAGCCAGGCCGGCGGCAAGTCGGGCTCGACCTCGAGCTGAGGCACTGCGGCGACGCACACCCCGCGCGCCGTCGCACACCTCGCGCCCCGGACCCTCGCGGTCCGGGGCGCCTTGTTTGCGCGAGGCTGAAAAAATCGGCCTGGCCCGAAAAGAAGGCAACACAGGTTAGAGTGTGCGCGAAACGCGTCGGGCAGAAGATTCGATGCCCGAGGGTTCCCGATCTCTCCGGCATTGGATGATCAGGTCGCCTAGGTTTCCATTTCGCCTGATCATTTGCCCCAAAACAACTCCCCCGCCCAGCGATGGGCGGGGGTCTTTTTTTTGGGCGGTCCTTTTCCTGGCAGGAGCAGAGGCACACCTCCGGCCAGGCATGGGAGAGCCCGCCCCGGCAGTCCTCGATGGGCTGCCGGGGCGGGCCGGTTCCTCCGCTTGGCGCGGCGCGTCAGCCCTGGTCAACCCGCTCGAAGTAGTCGCGGAACTCCATGCTCATCCGCTGGCGCTCCTCGACCGGCGCATAGCGGATCACGTCCGGAAGCCAGCTGCTCTCCTCCTGGTACATGTGCTGCTGCACGGCGCTTTCGATGTGGTCGAGCTTCTCGTGCCATTCCTTCGTCCCCGGCGCGAGCTTCTGCAGGGCGGCGAGCTGCACCTTGGTCATGGCGTGCTCCTCGTAGGCCATCCCGGCATGCGCCTTGCCCGAGTGGTCCGAGATCTCGGGATAGATCACCGCTTCCTCGGCCATCGAATGGGCGTTGAGCAACAGCGCGAGTTCCTCGACGATCCCCTCGGCCCCCGCACCGTCGCTCTGGCGCGCCTCCTGGAACAGGCTCTCGATCTGGCGGTGCTGGTCGAGGATGTCCTGCGCGAAGGGTTCGCTGACGGAGATCTCCTCGAGCTTGCGGCGCGCCTCGATGCGCTGCTCGTCGGAAGCGGCCGGGGCGACGGCGGCGGCGATGCGATCAAGAAAGGACATGGCAATTCTCCTTGGTGGAACGGTCGATTCCCTGTTCCGCCAGACTAGAAAGGGGCCTTGGAGGGGCCTTTTCCTGCGTTCCTAACCGGCTTTAGAGCCGCGCCGAGAGGCGCTTGCCATGCCCGTCCCACCGCGTCGGGGGGACGCGAAGGGCCGACATGAACTACCACGAATTCCTGCTGTTCGCGGGGCTGGCGATCGTCTGCGCCTTCTGGCTGCCGCGCTTCGTCTCGGGCCGCGAACCGGCGTCCTCCTCGCTGCTGATCCTCGCGGGCGCCGCGGTCGCGCTGGCCATCGCCGACCCGCCGCCGCTGTTCGATCCGGTCGCCGACCCCGAGTGGTGGGAGATCCTCAGCGAGATGGCGGTGATCGTCGCACTGTTCGCGACCGGGATGCGGCTCGACGTGGTGCGCCCTTTCTCGCGCTGGCGGGCGACGGGGCGGCTGCTGCTCGTCGCGATGCCGCTGACGATCGGCGCGATGTGCCTCGTCGGCCTTGCCGCAGGCTGGCCGCTGGCGAGCGCGCTGCTGCTCGGCGCCGTGCTCGCGCCGACCGACCCGGTGCTGGCGGGCGACGTGCAGGTCGGCCCGCCCACCGAGGGCGGCGAGCACCCGGTGCGCTTCGCCCTGACCGCCGAGGCCGGCCTCAATGACGGGCTCGCCTTCCCCTTCGTCTACCTTGCCATCGCGGCGATCGCGGGGCTGACCGCAAGCGAGGCGGTGACCTGGGCAGGCTACGACCTCGTCTACCGCATCCTTGCGGGCGTGGTGGTAGGCGCCGCTTGCGGCTGGCTGCTCGGGCAGGTGGTGTTCCGCTGGCCGGGCCACAACGTGCTCGCCGAAACCGGATCGGGGGTGCTCGCGCTGGCCGGGGTGCTGGTGTGCTACGGCGCGACCGAGTTCGTCCACGGCTACGGCTTCATTGCCTGCTTCGTCGGCGGGCTCGTGTTCCGACGGGTCGAGGAAGAGCACGCCTTCCACAGCGACCTGCACCTCTTCAACCTCGCGATCGAGCACGCGCTGACTGCCGTGCTGCTGCTGATGACGGGGGCGGCGCTCGGCACCTATCTCGCGCTCGTCACATGGGAGCACGTGGCGATCGCCGCCGTGCTGGTGTTCGTGGTGCGCCCGCTGTTCGGCTGGCTGTCGCTCGCCGGCACCAACCTCGACCCGCGCGAGCGGTGGGTGACGGCTGCCTTCGGTGTGCGCGGGATCGGCAGCATCTACTACCTCGCCTTCGCCGCCGGGAGCGTCGCCGCGATGCCGCATGTCGGCGAGCTGTGGATGGTGGTGCTGGTCACCATCGCCATGTCGGCGGCGGTGCACGGCCTCACCGCGGGGGCCGTCCTGTCCCGGATCCGCGCCGACGAGGCGGAAAACGAGGATCGCCACACCTCCGCACCCGGGCCGGAGCCGGAGCCCGTCCGATGACCGCTGCCGATCCGCCGCTCGCGCTGCTGCTCGATTTCGACGGGACCCTCGTCCCCACCGCCCGCACGCCCGATGCCGTTGTGGTGACCGATAGGCTGCGCGCGCTGATGGTCGAGGCGATGGCGCGCCTCGAGGGTCGGCTGGCGATGATCAGCGGGCGCTCGCTCGACCAGCTGGACGCGATCTGGGGCCGCTGCGTATGGCCGCTGACGGTCGCTGCCAGCTACGGGATGGAGCTGCGCCATGACGGGCGCCGCCATGCGCCCCCGCCGCAGGACATCTTCGCGCAGTTGATCCACGACACCCAGGCGCGCTTTCCCCCGGCGAGCGGCGTCGTCATCGAACTGAAGAGCTTCGGCCTCGGCCTCCACTACCGGCTCGCTCCGGGGCAGGAGGAGGCACTGCGGGTCTGGGCCGAGGCTCGCGCGGCCGAGCACAACCTCGTCGTCCAGCCCGGCGACATGGTCTACGAATTGCGCCTGCCCGGAGCCGACAAGGGCGACGCGGTGCGCGCGGTCATGCGGCTCTCGCCCTTCGCCGGGAGCCGCCCGGTCTACATCGGCGACGACCTCGCCGACATACCGGCGATCGCTGCCGCGCGCAGCTTCGGGGGCAGCGGGATCGCGGTCGGGGAGCGGATCGCCGGCCATGCCGACACGGTGCTCGCCTCGCCCGCAGCGGTGCTGGCGCGCATCCGCGAACTGATCGCGGCGGTGCCGCAGCGTTCATGACATAGGCGGTTTTTTGTTTCCCCACTCCAGCGCAAGGGCCGGGCGAAGCTCGAAGGGCGGACGAATCCCGTGCCGCCGCAGCCATCCGGATCCGCGCCCCATGCCCCGTCTCATTGCCGTATCGAACCGCGTCCAGACCGAGACCGACGACGACCATGCCAGTCGCGGCGGCCTCTCGGTCGCGCTCGCTGCCGCGCTGCGCGAGGGCAACGGCTTGTGGTTCGGCTGGTCGGGCGGAGAGACCGAGGCCTTCACCGGCCAGATCACTTTCCGCCGCGAGGACGGGATCGCCCGCGCGACAATCGACCTCGAGGCTCAGGACGTCGCCGAATATCACGACGGCTTCGCCAACCGCACCCTCTGGCCGCTGCTCCACTTCCGGCCCGACCTCGCCGAGATCGCCCGCGACTTCGCCGGCGGCTATGCGCGGGTCAACTGGCGTTTCGCCGAGACGCTCGCCCCGCTGATCGAACCCGGGGACATGATCTGGGTGCACGACTACCACCTGATCCCGCTCGGGGGACACCTGCGCGAACAGGGTTTCGGCAACCGCATCGGCTTCTTCCTCCACACCCCCTGGCCACCGGCAAGCCTGCTCATGTCGCTCCCCGAACACCGCGAGCTGACATCGGCGATGCTCGCCTACGACGTGATCGGCTTCCAGTCGGCCGAGTGGCGCGAGGCCTTCCGCGACTATGCGTGCGGCCAGCTCGGCGCGGCGGCGGACGGCGAGGAGCTGGTTCTGGGCGAGCGCCGCACGCGGCTGATCGTCTGCCCGATGGGGCTCGACACCGCCGACTTCGCGGGCGCGGTGCACAGCCTCGCGGCGAAGCAGGCCGAGACGCGGCTGGCGGTCGCGGCGCTGGGCCGCGCGCTGATTCTCGGGGTCGACCGGCTCGATCATTCCAAGGGGCTCGCCGAGCGCTTCGCCGCCTACGAGTTGCTGCTCGCCAGGCACCCGGAGCTGCGCGAGAAGATCGACTTGCTCCAGATCGTCCCGCCCCCGCGCGGCGACGGGCTCGGCCATTCGCAGATCCGCGCCGCGCTCGATGCGCAGGCCGGGCGGATCAACGGCGCTTTCGCCGCGCTCGACTGGACGCCGCTGCGCACCGTCCACCGCGGCTTTTCACGCGACGAGCTGTTCGGCATCTACCGCGCCGCGCGGGTCGGCCTCGTCACGCCCCTGCGCGACGGCATGGCGCTCGTGGCGAAGGAATTCGTCGCAGCACAGGACCCCGCCGACCCGGGAGTGCTGGTGCTCTCTTGCTTCGCGGGCGCCGCCGCCCAGCTCGAACAGGCGGTGATCGTCAACCCGCACTCCGCCGAGGAGGTCGCCGAGGGCATCGCCCGCGCGCTCGCCATGCCGCTCGCCGAGCGGCAGGAGCGGCACAAGGCGCTGCTCGAGAGCGTCACCCGGCACGACGCGCGCTGGTGGGCGCAGGGCTTCCTCGCGGCGCTGGAGCAGGAACCGGCCGGCAAACCCGTGCCGCGCCTCGTCGCCTCCTCCTGATGGCAAGAACCCCGCGCGAGGGGAGAACTCGCGCGGGGTCCTGCGACGGGAGGGTGTTCGCCCGCCTATGGCGCGGGCGCGTCGCTCCCCGCCGCGCCGGGCCGACCGCCAGTCGCCTCCGGCGTCGCCCGCATCGGCGAGGTGCCGGGCGCGTTGGTTTCGAGCCAGTCGTGGTGCTTCTGCACCGCCGGGATCGTCGCCTGGGCGAACTGGCGCAGCTCGGCCGTGTCGCCGCTCCCGGCATAGGACTTGAGCAGGTCGAGCGTCTCGCGGTGCCCGGCCATCTGCAGGTTGAGGTATTCCTGCTCGAACTCCCGCCCGTTGAGGCGGTTCAGGATCTCGAGCTGCGACTGCCGCGTCGCGTCGACCTTCGCGGGAAGATCGAGGCTCTTGCCGGAGTCCGCGATCGCCTTCCTGAGATCGGCCGAGGACTTGGTGTGATCGGCGATCATCATCTCGGCGAAGTCGCGCGTGGGGCCCGACTTCACCTTCTTGAGCGCGATCTTCGAGCTCTCGATCTCGAACATGTCGGAGACCGCCTGCCGCTGGGCGAAGTCCTGCGCGCTCGGCGCCTGGGCGGCGAAGGCCCCGCCCGCGTCGGCGCCGGCATCGGGCTGGGCGATCGCGGTGCCTTCATCCGCGCGCTCGGCCTCGGCCTGCTGGCCGCCGCAGGCGGTCGCCAGAAGGCTCGCGCCGATCAGTAGTGCCACTCGCATTGGTCATCCTTTCCACTCAGCGTCCCGCTCCTGCGGGGGAAAGGGCGCATTCTAGGCAGGGGTCAGGCGGGCGAACTCACATAGGCCACTGACCCACTTCACGCAGGTCGTGAGGGCCCGGACGGGCGAATCCTTGCCGAGTTTAAGGAACCCCCGGGGGTGCTCGCCGACAAGGGAGACGGGAGGAACGTAATGGAAAAGGTACGAAACTCATGGCAGTCCCGAGCGATACTTGCGAGCGCGCTCTTCCCGGTTTCTCGGAGGAGATGACCGCCTCGCTGCCGGCGCTGCGCAGCTTTGCGCGGTCGCTGTGCCGCCAGGCCGACATGGCCGAGGACCTGGTGCAGGAGACGATGGTGCGCGCCTGGTCGTCGCGCCACACCTTCCTGCCCGGCAGCAACTTCCGCCCCTGGCTGTTCACGATCCTGCGCAACCAGTTCTACAACGCGGTGCGCAAGCAGGGCCGCACCGTCACCTGGGAGCCCGAGGCGGCCGAGCGCCTGCTGGTGCAGGAGCCCGAGCAGGAGGCGCGCATTCACCTCGAGGACATCGAGGGCGCCTTGAGCCAGCTGCCGCGCGGCCAGCGCGAGATGCTGCTGATGATTGCGGGCGCGGGCATGACCTACGAGGAGGCGGCGCTCGCCGCCGACTGCAAGCTCGGCACGGTCAAGAGCCGCATCAATCGCGGGCGCGCCGCGATCCGCGCGATCATCGACGGCGCCGACGCGGTCTGCTGACCGCTCGCGCCGCCCGCGGCACGCAGACATGAACGGGCCCGCCTCTCGCGGAGAGAGGCGGGCCCGTATGCAGGGGGCACAGCGGATGTGCCTCGCTTGGATGCGCCCCCTGGATTGCGGCAGGACTACTGCGGCGTGGCCTCGGCCTTGTCCTCGATCTGCTCGGCCTTGCGGTCGGCCTGTTCGCGGACGGCATCGGCCTTGTCCTCCATCGCCTGCTCGGCATTGGAGTCCACGCCGTCGACGGTCGGGTCGAGGCTGTCGGCCTTGTCCTCCATCGCATCGGCCTTGGCCTCGCCCTGCTCCCGCACGGCTTCGGCCTGGTTCTCGGCCTTGTCCTCGGCCTGGTCCTGCGCGGAGTTGCACGCGGCAAGGCCGAGGGTCGCGGTCGCCATCACGGCGAGGATGAGGTGCTTCCTCATTCTCAGCGCACCGCGCCGCGACGGAACAGGTTGACGATCGCCAGCAGCACCAGCGCGCCGAGGAACGAGACGATCAGCGCGCTGATCGAGAAATCGCCCTGGGTGATCGTGCCGCCGCCGATCAGCGGGTTGATCAGGAAGCCGGCGATGAGCGCGCCCACGACGCCGACCACGATGTTGAGGAAGATGCCCTGCTGGGCGTCGGTGCGCATCACTTTGCTGGCGAGCCAGCCGAGGATGCCGCCGATGATGATGATCAGGATGAGGTTCATTGCTGTTCTCCTTGGCGGGAAGACCGCGGCCTCCGGGCGGCCACGATCGACGCGTTCAGGGGTGACAGGCTGGCGGCGATCCGCCCTCACCTAGGTTGACAACCATGCAACCGCGCATGGCCGCCGGAGCGCGTGTTTCACGTGAAACACGCAAGGGGCGGGGGTCTGCGGGGGGTCTGCCGGGGTCTGAGAGGGGTCTGGACGGGGTCTAGCGCCGCTTGAGGACGAGGTAGAGCGCGCCCTCGCCGCCGTGGCGGATGTGGGCGCGGCGCACCGCGGCGATCGCGTCGGCGTGGCGGCTCGCGGCGAGCCAGTCGAGGAGCTTGGCGCGGATCGCTCCCCGGCGCGCCATGCGGTCTGCGGGGTCGACCGGGCGCTCGCGGCCCGCCACCACCAGCACCACCCGCGCGCCCATCGCCCGCGCCTGGTCGAGCGCGCTCATCACCCTCTCGTAGGCGGTGTCGAGCGTGTGACCGTGGAGGTCGAGCGTCAGGTCCGGCTCCAGCCGCCCGGCCTTGACCCGGCGGTCCCAGTGGGAATCGAGGCCCGCATCGGGCGCGCGAGCAGGGGCGACCGTGGGGGTCTTAGGCAGGGGTGGACGGGGCCTCGGCGGGGTTTTCGCAGCCTTCGCCGAGGGATCGAAGGGGCTTGGCGGGTTCTTGGGAGCGGGCGGCTTTTGCAACGCCGGAGGAACGGGCCGCGTCTTGCCCGGCAGCGGATTCACGCTCGCGGCGAGGTGCGCCCAGGCCGCCTGTTCCCCGGTGGTGAGCCCCCGCGGCGGCCTCATCGCCGCGCAAGCCGCTCGGCTGCCACCTGCGGCAGGAGGACATAGGCCTGCCCCCGCCCGCTCATCCCGCCGGCGATGCGGCGCGCGTCCTCGCCCGCGCCCCAGAAGGTGTCGAAGCGGTTCGCGCCCTTGATCGCCCCGCCGGTGTCCTGCGCGATCCACAGCCCCGAGGCCTCGCGCCGGTCGAGATCGAGCCACACCGGTGCGCCGAGCGGCACGAAGGCGGGGTCCGCCGCCACCGAGCTCTCGCGCCGCACCGGCACCCCGAGCGCGCCCAAAGGCCCGTCGCCCTTCAGCTCCTGGAAGAAGATCCAGCTCTTGTTCTCGCGCATCAGCGCGCGGCCTTCCGCGGGGTGCTCGCGGATATAGGCCATGATCCCCTGCATCGAGCCCGAATACTGCCCCGGCCCGCTCCCCAGCAATCCGCGCTCGCGCATCACGCCGCCGATGCCGACATATTCGCGCCCGTTCTGACCGGCATAGCCGATGCGGATCACCTCGCCCTCCGGCGTCAAAAGGCGGCCCGAGCCCTGGATCTGGAGGAAGAAGAACTCGACCGGGTCCGCCGCCCAGGCGATCACCTGCGCCTTGCCCGCGAGCGCCCCGTCCTCGATCGCCGCGCGGTCGTGGTAGAGCACGAAGCGGCCCTGTTCGTCGTAGCGCCCGAGCGGCGGCCGCCCGGTGCGCTCGGAGGGCGCGACATCCTCGGGCCAGCCGCGCACGAGGTCGGTGGGCATGGCATAGACCGGCACCTCGAAGCCCGGGCGCCGGGTGCGGCTGCCGGCGATCTCGGGCTCGAAATAGCCGGTCGCGAAGGCCTTGCCGTCGCCGATCCGCACCGGGGTGAACTGCTCGGCGAAGAAGGCGCGCGCGCGGGCCGGCTCCCAGCCCCTTGCGGCGGTGCAGGCGGGCTGCCAGTCCTCGCGCCGGGTGAGCCCGCTCGCATCCTCGCGGGCGAGGAGCCGCGGGCAGGATTCGACGAAGCTCGCCAGCGCCGCGCGCGCGTCGGGGTCGGCAACGGCAAGCGCGGCGAGCGAGGGGCCGAGCGCCACTCCGGCGAGCACGGCATTGGCGGCGGCAGGCGCCACCGGGGCGGTCACGGCAGGCGGCGGAACCGATCTGCCGCAGCCGGCGAGGGCCAGCAGCATCGCAAAGGCAACAAACACGCGCATCGACGATCCCCCGAAGGCCAGACCGGCCGAGTGAATCAGCCTTCGTCGGTCTCGTCGAGCAGCCAGTTGGGATCGCGCGCCGAGACGTTGCGCGAGAAGGTCCAGACGTCGCGGCTCTCGATCGCATCGTCGAGCGAGCCGGCGATGACGTTACCATCCTTGTCGCGGGTCACGGCGGCAATGTCGGCGACGAACAGCAGCGCGATGCGCGCCATCCGCCCGTCGAGCAGGGCCGAGTGGAGGCGCACCTCCTCGATGCGAATGAGGGTGTTGTCCATCGTCTCGCCCGCCGCCTCGCGCGCGTCGATCGCGGCGATGAAGCCGGCGTAGACGTCATCGTCGCACAGCTCGCGCAGGGTCTCGCGGTCGCCGCGCCAGAACGCCTCGAGGATCATCCGGTAGGCGCCCTTCGCGCCGTCGAGGAACTGGGCGAGGTTGAACTTCGGATCGGCCGCGGCGATCTCGCGCAGGGCGCGCTCCACCGCGGGCATCACCCCGTCGAGCTCGGCAGGGCGCGGCGGTGCCACAGGGGCCGGGACGGCGGCGGGACGGATCGCGGGCTTCTCGTCCGAATCGAAGCGCTGCACCGCTGGCTCCTCCTCCTGCTCCGCGCGGCGTCCGAGCACCGAGTAGAGGCGCAGGCCGAGGAACGCGGCCACCATGGCGAGGAGAACGATTTCGAGCACTGCAACAATCCGATCATCGATCACGGCGCGCTCGCAGGGGGGAGCGCCGCGCCATCCAAGGGAACAACACACTGCCTTAAATAGGGCTTCATTACAATTCGCCAACGCCCGATAGGTTGCCGCGCGGGGCAAATCCGGCGAAGCGCCGCGCGCCCATGCCATTGCGGCGCCTGTCCGCCCCTGCTAGGCGGCCCCTCGCGACGCGCCGGGCGCAGCCGAATGCGCGCGGCGCACCACCTTTTACACTCTTTGAAAGACCGCGACGATCATGGCCGAAGAAGAAGGCGTCCTCACCAACCTCGATCTGGGCAGCGAAGAGGGGCCCAAGCCCAACGGTGCGGACACGCTCCCGGCGGTCGGGATCATCACCCAGTATGTGAAGGACCTCTCGGTCGAGAACCCGAGCGCGCCCGATGTCTACCAGTGGCCCGAGCCGCCGCAGATCGACGTGCAGTTCAACATCGGCGCCGAGCCGATCGGCAACGACGTGCACGAGGTGACGCTCAAGCTGACCCTCACCGCGACCTCGCAGCGCGGCACGATCTACATGGTCGACCTCGCCTATTGCGGCCTCGTCGGGATGCGTCACGTGCCCGAGGAACAGGCCCACGCCTTCCTCTATGCCGAGGCGCCGCGCCTGCTGTTCCCCTTCGCCCGCCGGGTCGTCGCCGACGCGGTGCGCGACGCGGGCTTCCCGCCGCTGATGGTCGATCCGGTCGACTTCAACGGCATCTACGCCCAGCAGCTCGCCGCGCGCCGTGCCGAGGAGGCCGCCGGGGGCGAGCCGATCAAGCCGGTCACGGGCAACGCCTGAGCTGAAGCGCCCGGGGGCGGGGCGAGGCCATGAGCCTTCTCAAGAACGTCGGGACGATCGGCGGGCTGACTGCGGTGAGCCGGGTGTTCGGCTTCGCGCGCGACATCATGCTCGCCCGCGTGCTCGGGGCGGGGCTGGCAGCGGACGCCTTCCAGCTCGCCTTCACCCTCCCCAACACCTTCCGCCGCCTGTTCGCCGAAGGCGCCTTCAGCGTCGCCTTCGTGCCGCTCTACAGCCGCGCGCTCCACGGCAATGACGGCGCGCCGGGGAGCGAGGCGGCGGCGGAGCGCTTCGCCAACGACGTGCTCGGGGTGTTCGTCTGGGTGCTGCTCGGCTTCACCGCGCTGTGCATGGTCGCGATGCCGGGGATCGTGTGGCTGCTCGCCCGCGAATACGCCGAGGTTCCGGGCAAGTTCGAGCTTTCGGTGTTCCTCAGCCGCGTGACCTTTCCCTATCTCGGGCTGGTCAGCCTCGTCGCGATGCTCTCGGGCCTGCTCAACGCGCGTTCGCGCTTCGGGCCGGGAGCGGCGGCGCCGATCCTCCTCAACATCTGCCTCATCTCGGGAATCCTGACGGGGCATTTCCTGCGCGGCGACAGCGGCGACGACGTGGTGGTGGTCCATGCGCTCGCCGCGGCGGTGTCGCTCTCGGGGGTCGCGCAGCTCGTCTACATGGCGTGGGAGACCCGCCGCGCGGGCGTGCGCCTCAAGGTGAGCGTCCCGCGCCTCACCCCCGAGGTGAGGAAGCTCGGGATGCTGATCCTGCCGGCGACCTTCGGGGCGGGCATCTACCAGATCAGCCAGCTCGTCGACACCTTCTTCGCGACCTCGCTCCCGCAGGGTTCGCTGACGCTGCTGAAGCTCGCCGACCGGCTCAACCAGATGCCGCTCGGGATCGTCGGGATCGCGCTCGGCACGGCGATCCTGCCGATGCTGAGCCGCCACATCCACACCGGCGAGAAGGAGGAGGCGCAGCGCTTGCAGGCGAACGCCTTCGAGATCGCGACCCTGCTCACCCTCCCCGCCGCCGCCGCGCTCGCGGTGTGTGCGCCGGCCTTCTGCACGGCCTTCTTCGTGGGCGGCAAGTTCACGCCTGCGGACGGCGCGATCATGGCGAACATCGTCGTCGCGCTCGTCGCGGGGCTGCCCGCCTACGTGATCGTCAAGGTGCTGAACCCCGGCTTTTTCGCCCGCGAGGACACCCGCACTCCGGTCTGGACCGCGCTCGCCTCGCTGATCTTCAACATCGCGGTCAACCTCTACGTCGTCGAGCGCTACGGCATCGTCGGCCTCGCGGGCGCGACGGCGGCCTCGGCGAGCCTCAACTGCCTGCTGCTCTACGCGATCCTCCATCGCCGCGGGTGGTTCCGATTCACTGGCGCGCTCGCCGGGAAGATCGCCCGCCAGCTCCTCGCCACCGCGGTGATGACCGGGGTGTTGTGGGTGCTGATGCCGCTGCTCGCCGACCACTACGGCGGGCCGTGGTTCGCCCGGATCTGGTCGCTGCTGGTGCTGGTCATCGCCGGGGGCGCGGTGTTCTTCGGCGCCGCCTTCGCGATTGGCGCGCTCGACAAGAGCCTGCTCGCCCAGCTACGGCGCAGGCGCCCGGCCCGCACCAAGGCCGATGACGAGATTCTGGAGGTCGAATAATATGCGCGTGGTTTCCGGCATCCAGCCGACCGGCAAGCCGCACCTCGGCAATTACCTTGGCGCGATCCGCAATTACGTGAAGCTCCAGGACGATGCGCAAGCGGTGGGCGGCGAGTGCCTGATCTTCATCGCCGACCTGCACGCGATCTCGATGCCGCACGATCCGGCGGAGCTCAGGTCCTCGACCCTCGAGCTGGTGGCGACGCTGGTCGCCTGCGGGCTCGATCCCGACAAGGCGATCCTGTTCAACCAGGCGCAGGTCCCGCAGCACCCCGAGCTCCAGTGGCTCCTCAACGGCACGGCCCGCATGGGCTGGCTGAACCGCATGACCCAGTGGAAGGACAAGGCGGGCAAGAACCGCGAGGGGCAGTCCGTGGCGCTGTTCACCTACCCGGTGCTCCAGGCCGCCGACGTGCTGCTCTACCAGGCGACCCACGTGCCCGTGGGCGAGGACCAGAAGCAGCACCTCGAGCTCGCCCGCGACATCGCGCAGAAGTTCAACAACGACTTCGCCTCGGAGGAGGCGCCGGTCTTCACCCTGCCCGAGCCGATCATCCCGGCGGAGGCCGCACGGATCATGTCCCTGCGCGACGGCGCGGCGAAGATGTCGAAGTCGGACCCTAGCGACATGAGCCGCATCAACCTTTCCGACGATGCCGACACGATGGCGCAGAAGATCAGGAAGGCGAAGACCGACCCCGAGCCGCTGCCCTCCGAGGAAGCGGGACTCGAGGGACGGCCCGAGGCGAAGAACCTCGTCGGCATCTACGCCGCGCTCGCGGGCCAGTCGGTCGGGGCGGTGCTCGGGCAGTATGGCGGGCAGGGCTTCGGCGCCTTCAAGCCCGCGCTCGCCGAGCTGCTGGTGGACAAGCTCGGCCCGATCCGCGACCGATTCGTGGCGCTGAAGGACGATACCGAGGCGCTCGACGCGATCCTCGCGCGCGGGGCGGCCAAGGCGCGCGAGCGCGGGACGCCGACGCTAAATGCCGCCTACCGCGCGCTCGGACTGGTGCGGCATTGAGCCAGCGCTTCGTCCGCGACGAACCGGGCCGCTTCGGCGGCAATATTCAAATAGCGTTCATGGGCGTGTAATAGGATATCGCGGGTAAGCGCCGTTGCTGTCATTGCAATGGTCTCCATCCAGAGGTTGTGCCATGCTCCGTTCCATGCCTTCGATCCGAACCTTCACCCTCGTCCTTCCCGTTGCCGCCGCGCTCGGCCTGTCGGCCTGCGCGACGCCCTTCAAGGCGGATGTCTCGCGTTTCGCCGTGCCGCTGCCCGCGCCGCAGGGCCAGACCTTCGCGGTCGTGGCGGAGGACCCCAAGCTCGCCGGCGGGCTCGAATTCGCGACCTATGCCAACGCCGTCGCCGCCGAACTGACCCAGCTCGGCTACACCCGCGCCGCCTCGCCCGAGAGCGCCGACATGCTGGTGCGCTTCGACTACCGCGTCGATGGCGGGCGCGAGCGGGTGCGCACCGACTTCAACGGCGCCGCCGGCTTCGGCCCCTGGGGCCGCTGGGGCGGCTGGGGTGGCTGGGGCGGCGGCTGGGGCTTCGGCTTCAACGATCCCTTCTTCGGCGGCCCCGACGTGCGCAGCTACACCGTCTACACCAGCGGCGTCGACGTGAAGATCGACCGCCGCGCCGACGGCCAGCGCCTGTTCGAGGGCAAGGCCGAGGCCGTGTCGCGCTCGAACCGCCTGCCGCGCCTCGTGCCGAACCTCGTGGACGCACTGTTCACCAATTTCCCCGGCAATTCGGGCGAAACCGTGCGCATTACCATCCGCGACGACGAAAAGACCGTGCGCCCCGCCGATTGATGGTGTAAGGCGGGCGCCAAGAGACCCTTGGACGGGAACAAAGAGAGGCGGCGCAGGGGATCGCGCCGCCTTTTTTGTTGCCCGTTTCCCGCCTATTCTCCGGCGCGTGAAGCGCATCGCCCTCGTTCTCGCCGGGTTCTGGCTCGCCGCGCCTGTCACGGCGTTCGCACAGAGCGATCCGGTGCCGCTCGCGCCCGAGACGTGGCAATGGAAGCCCCGGCTCTGCTACCACGAGCAGGGGTGCTACGACGAGGGCTCGGTGCGGGTCGCCCTCACCATCTCTCCCGAGGGCCGGGTGACGGGCTGCACCATCGTCGCAAGCAGCGGAAAGCCGAGGCTCGACGAGGACAGCTGCCGGCTCATGACCATTGCCGCGCGCTTCACGCCTGCGCGCGGCAGTCGGGGACGGGCGGTGCGGGGACGCTACGAAACCAGCGTCCACTGGAAGGTGCCCGAGACCGATGTGAGGGCGGGAGGGAGTTAGGCCCGCCCGCCCCCTGCGACCGTCACAGATCGGCGCCCTGCTCCGCGCGCTCGGCGCTCTGCACCCAGGGGAGGCGCGTGTAGCGCGCGGCGGCGCGGCGGCGGGTGGCGGTCTCGCCCTCGCGGCCGACGCCGTGGCGGTTGCGATGCTCGCGCAGCAACTGGGCAAGGAGCAGCTGGCCGAACGCCCAGTCCTCGATCCCCGACTCCGCGTTGATGTGCCCGATCGAGCCCGCATAGGCGAATGTCGCGCCCCAGTCGCTGGCGAGCGATCGCGCGGTGCGCAGCGAGCAGTATTGGTCGTTCTCGCTCGCCGCGAGGAAGGTCGGGAAGGGCAGCGCGCGGCGCGGTGTCGGGGCGAAGCGGGCGAGCCGCTCGTCGACGTTCTCGCGCTCGACATCGGGCGGCGCGACCAGCAGCGCGCCCACCACCGGGTTGCCGTAGCCGGGCTGCTCGTACTCCGCCCACCACGAGACCGCATGGCAGCCGAGCGAGTGCGCGACGAGGATCACCGGCCGGCGTGCGCGGTGCACCGCAAGGTTGATCTTGTTGACCCAGGTGTTGCGATGCGGATCGTCCCACATGCCGAGGTCCACCCGCTCGCAATCGGGCAACTGCCGCTCCCAGCGGGTCTGCCAGTGCTGCTCCCCGCTATTGTTGAGGCCGGGGACGAGAAGAATCAGCGGATCCTCGGCGAGCCGGGTCCTGTCGAGTTCGAGATGATGGGCCATGTCCTGCTCCAAGATGGGCGTTGATGACCGTCCATGTGTATGGTCCGACGGGACTCCACATAACTCAACCAATTCGATTGACAAGAGCCTGGCGGGGAATGCCGTGAATTTTGCGGCGAGTTGCGAGTGGAGCTATCTCCGCGTGCGCTTCCGCGTCAGGTCGATCTTGCTGACCTCAACTGACATCCTCGCCTCGTCATACCAGGCAAGAGCGTCGAAGGCCGCAGCGCGCAAGCGATGGTAATCGTCGAAAACGCACCAGTCGCCTTCGCGCCGCAGAGCAAATGCTTGGGTTGCGCCCGGGCATCGTACCGGAAACAGCGAGAGGGTGGCCTCGGTGCCGTCGGGACTACGGGAAATGCGGACAAGGCTGTATTGGTAGCCGGTGATGCCCTTATCACTGGCGATCGGCGACTCCATCAGGTAGGTCCGATCAGGCGCAGGCGGGATCTCGCCTTCCTCAATCGCAGGCTCCGGGTCCGAATGGAGCCTGTTCGTTTCCTCGCGCAGGAAATCAAACGCGAACTCTTGTCTCGGCGGGTCGCTCTTCTTGCTGGTGCTGACCACAAAACCGTAGGGCCCCGAGGCAATCGTCACCTTCTGTCCGTCTGCAACCTGCCCGTCAGCGACATAGGTGCCGTCGAGGCCAATGGGATCGCGCTCGGAAACCGGAATCAGCCGCGTCTCGGCCATCCACCCCTGACACCCGCCGAGCAGCAGTGAGACAACAGCGGCAAAGATCAGTCGCATCAGCATCGGCGGGCCCCTCCAGCGAATGGAAGCTAACCCATTGGACTGCCGACAGCAATCGGCCCTTCAGAGCCGCGCGTGCCCCCCGGTCGAGCCGAAGCCTCCTGCGCCGCGCTCGGTCGAGTCGAGTTCCTCGACCTCGTCCCATTCCGCCTGCACCACCGGGGCGAGGACCAGCTGGGCGATGCGGTCGCCGCGAGCGATGGCGAAGGGTTCCTGCCCGTGGTTGATGAGGATCACCTTCAGCTCGCCGCGATAATCCGAATCGATCGTGCCGGGGGTATTGGGCACAGAAATGCCGTGCTTGAGCGCGAGGCCCGAGCGCGGGCGGACCTGGATCTCGTAGCCTGCGGGGATCGCGAGCGCGAGGCCGGTCGCGACCGCGTGGCGCGCGCCGGGGGCGAGGGTCACCTCCTCGGCGCTCACCACGTCCATCCCCGCCGCGCCTGTCGTGGCATAGGCGGGGAGCGGCAGGCCCGCCCCGTGGGGCAGGCGCTTGACTTCGATCTTGATGCTCATTCGGCCGCTTCCGCCCGGAGGCTCGCGGCGATCCGCTCGACCAGCGCCATCGCGACCGCGGCCTTGGGCATCTCGTCGAGCACCTCGACCCCGTCGCCGCTGACGATGGTGACGCGGTTGTTGTCGCCGCCCATCACGTCACCCGAAACATCGTTGGCGACGATCCAGTCCGCGCCCTTGCGCTTGCGCTTGGCCTTGGCGTGTTCGAGCATGTTCTCGGTCTCGGCGGCAAAACCGATCACCAGTTCGGGGCGGCGCGGGGCGCCCGCGACATTGGTGAGGATGTCGGGGTTCTCGGTGAGCACGAGCGCGGGGGGGGCCGAGCCGCGCTTCTTGATCTTCTCGGCCCGGTACTCCTTGGGCCGCCAGTCGGCGACCGCGGCGACCATCACCGCAACATCGGCGGGGAGCGCCCGGCGCACCGCCTCGGCCATGTCGAGCGCGCTTTCGACGTCGATGCGGTGGACGCCCGCGGGGGTCTTCAAGGCGACCGGCCCGGCGACCAGCGTCACCCGCGCGCCCAATGCGGCGGCGGCGGCGGCGATCGCGAAGCCCTGCTTCCCGCTCGAGCGATTGGCGATGTAGCGCACCGGATCGAGCGCCTCCCAGGTCGGCCCGGCGGTGACAAGCACGTGGCGGCCTGCGAGCGGGCGATGGGTCGGCACCACGCCGAGCGCATCGCCCTCGGCCACTTCGCCGAACTCGACCTCGATGGCGTCGGGCACCGCGGGCGCGAGCAGTTCGGGCGCGGCCTTGCGCGGGTCGACGACGTGGTTGATCGCGGCAAGGTCGATCGGCGGAGCGGCGCCGGCCTTGCCCTTTTTCGCCAGCAGCGGCCCGGCAAGATCGGGATCGAACGCGGGCGCGGGCTCTTCCTCGGGGAGCGGCAGGCCCTCGAAGCCGGGATCGGGGAGGTCCTCGTACTCGGCCTCGATTTCCGCGTGGGTGCGCTTGGCGGTCGAGCGCGGGATGATCCGCGCGAAGAAGCCGCTGAGGCCGCCCTCGGGCTCGGCGACCGGCGCGTCGTCCTCCTCCTCGGGCTCGAGCGCCTCGACGTCGATGCGGGGCGCGGCGAGCAGCGGCTGGGAATCGGGCACCGCGATGCCGAAATGGCCCGCGACCTCGCGCCAGATCGCCTCGGGCTCGGGCAGGCGGCCATAGCCGAATTCGCCGCAGGCCATCGGGCCCTTGTCGGGGTGGAGCACGGTGACGCCCGCCGCGCGCAGCAGCTCGATGTTGCGCTGGGTCGCGGCGTGTTCCCACATCCGCACGTTCATCGCAGGGATCGCCATCACCGGCTTGTCGGTGGCGAGGATCAGCGTCGTCGCGAGATCGTCGGCAATGCCGTTCGCCATCTTGGCGAGCAAGTCCGCGGTCGCCGGGCACACCACCACGAGGTCGGCCTCGCGGCTCAATTGGATATGCCCCATCTCCGCCTCGTTCTTGAGGTCGAAGAGGTTGGTGTAGACCTGATTCTCGGAGAGCGCGGCGAGCGCCATCGGGGTGACGAACTGCTGCCCGCCCCTGGTGAGCACGCAGGTCACCTCGCCCCCGCCCTTGCGGATCAGGCGCACGAGCTCGCAGGCCTTGTAGGCCGCGATGCCGCCGCCGACCACCAGCAGGATGCGCGGGCCTCTGGAGGGCGCCGCCGCCTCAACGCTCATTCGCTTCTCGCCTTTCGCGGCCCTTCATCGCAGTCACGGACATAGTGCTTCGCGCGAGCCTTCGCAAAGTTTGGTTAAGTTTGCCTTGCGACGGCCCGCCCCAGTTCGAGGATCGCGCGCGGGGCGAAGGCGAGGCCGATGCCGTAGGCGGGCAGGGCCAGCTGCACCCAGTAGAAGTTCTCCGGCCGCGCGAACAGCGCGACCATCGTGGCGAGCCCGGCGAACCACAGCGCCGCGAACAGCCCGAGCCGACCGCCGAGCGACAGCCAGCCGAGGAGCGGCAGCACCGCGATCGCCGCCCCGAGGCTCACCGGCAGGAGCGCGAGGCCGGTGAGCCGCCACAGCGCCATGAGCGGCAGGCCGTAACCCGCCAAGGCGTCCCACCCCTGCGAGGCCGGATCGCCCGGCAGCCGCGCGGCCTCGACCGCGAGGGAGTGGAGCCCCATGCCTGCGGCGAAGAGCGCGAGCAGCGCGGCGACGGCGCCCGCTTCCCGCCAGCGCCGTGCGGCGAGCGCGAAGACGAGCCAGAGCAGGACGAAGGGCACCGCGAGCTCGCGCACCGCGAGCGCCGCCGCCGCCGCGATCAGCGCGGGCCACCAGCGCTCCGCGCGGTGGATCAGCAGCGCGAGCGTGAGCAGCAGCCCGGCGAGAAGCTCGTGGATCAGCCCGGCGAGCGGCACCGCCGCCGCCGCGCCGCCCAATGTCATGAGCACCAGCGCAGCGAGCCGCTCGGGCAGCGCCACCAGTGGGGCGAGTCGCAGCTGGAGCGCAAGCAGGCAGGCGGCGACAAGCGCCCATTCGAGGTATCGCACCCCGTCCACGCCGATCGCGGCCTGGAGCCACGCGAGCGTCGGCTGGCGCACCGCCACGAAGGGCCGGGTCGGGTAATTGTCGCGCCGCTGCTCGTCCATCGCGGAGGGGTAGTAGCCCTCGCCCGCCGCGACCCGCGCGGCGATGCGGGCGTAGAGCGCGAGGTCGCCGTCGCCCTTCGCAACCTCGGCCGGGCTGGCGGGCTTGGCGGCGAGGGTCGAGGGGTTCACCGCCCGCTCGGCGCGGTCGACCGGCGCGGTCGCGACCGCGGCCCAGGCCATCGCGGCGGCGAGAAGCGCCAGCACCAGTGCGGCGCCCCAGCGTGGCAGGCGCTTGAGCGGGCGGCCGAGCGCCTCCCACCGGGCGAGAAGCGTGTCTGCGCTCATCCCCGCCCCCCGGCCCGGATCAGCCGATCCAGCCAGCCGCCAGCGCGCCCCACACCGCGCCGCCGCCGAGCACCGCGGCCAGCACGTAGCCGAGCACCCCGCGCCCCTCGCGCTTGTCGGTGAACAGCACGATCTCGGGCAGCGGCGGCGGTTCGGGCGCGCCGCCCTTGGGCGGGAACATCTCCTCGACGCGGCGGATCAGGCCGGGGAGGCGCAGCAGCGTCTCGGTGTCCTGCTTCAAGCGGTCAGCGAGCGCGGCTTCCGGCCCCAGCTCGTCGCGGATCCACTCGCGCACATAGGGCGCGGCGGTGTCCCACATGTTGATGTCGGGGTTGAGCTGGGTCGCGATCCCCTCGACCATCACCATCGTCTTCTGGAGCAGCAGCAGGTGCGGCTGGGTCTGCATGTCGAAGTCGCGGGTGATCGCGAAGAGCCCGTCGAGCATCTGGCCGACCGAGAGCTCCTTGACCGGCTTGCCCCGCATCGGCTCGCCCACGGCCCTGAGCGCCGTCGCGAACTCGCCGACCGAGTGGTAGCTCGGCACATACTGCGCCTCGAAGTGAATCTCGGCGACGCGCTGGTAGTTGCCCGTCGTCAGGCCGTAGAGAATCTCGGCGAGCCATTGCCGCGCGCGGCGGTCGATGCGGCCCATGATCCCGAAGTCGATCGCGACGATGGTGCCGTCGTCCTCGACGAAGAGGTTCCCCTGGTGCATGTCGGCGTGGAAGAAGCCGGTGCTGATCGCCTGGGTGAGGAAGCTGATGACGAGCTTCTCGGAGATCGCCGCGAGGTCGTGCCCGCGCGCGCGCAGCTCCTCGACACGGCTGATCTTGATCCCGTCGATCCACTCGACCGTCATCACCCGCCCGTTGGTGCGGTCCCAGTCGACGTTCGGGATGCGGTAGCCGGGGACGCCCGCCATCTGCTCGGCGAGCTCGGAGGCGCTGGCCGCCTCGCGGCGCAGGTCGAGCTCGGAATTGGTCCAGCGCTTGAAGTTGGCGATGGTGAGCCGCGGGCGCAGGCGCGCGGCCTCCCCGCCCATCGCCTCGACATGGGCGGCGGCCCATTCGTAGGTCTGGATGTCGCGGGCGAACTTCTCGCGGATGCCCGGGCGCAGCACCTTGACCGCGACCTTGCGCCCGTCGGTGGTGACGGCGCGGTGGACCTGCGCGATGCTCGCCGCGCCGACCGGCTCGGGGTCGATCTCGGAAAAGAGGTTCTCGAGCGGCTGGCCGAAGCTGCTCTCGATCGCCGCGCGGATCTGCGCGAAGGGCACGGGCGGCAGGCTGTCCTGCAGGGACAGGAGGTTGTTCGCCGCTTCCTCGCCGACGAGGTCGGGCCGCGTCGCGAGGCTCTGCCCGAGCTTGATCGCCGCCGGGCCGATCGCGCGGAAGGCGCCCGCATAGTCGGGCTTGCCGCGCTTGCCCGTCAGTGTCGCGAGCCGCGCGAGGCGCACGAACTGGCGCACCGCGAGCGGCGCATTGGGGTCGTTCTCGATCCCCACCAGCGCACGCCGACGGGCAAGCGTCACGCCCCAGCGGAACAGGCGGGAGAGGTGAACGAGCGAGGAGGTCATGCCTGCGCCTCCCCTCCCGCTTGCGGGAGGGGCCGGGGGTGGGCAAGGAGGGCGGCGGCGGTCGCCCACCCCGCTGCGACTAGGCGCTGCGCGCCAAGTCTCGCTGCCCCTCCCGCAAGCGGGAGGGGTGGGTCAGTCACAGCGCTCAAATCTTCCACCCCGAGTGGATCGCCACCAGCCCGCCCATGATCGGCTCGACCTTCGTGTTGGCGAAGCCAGCCTGCCGGATCATCGCCTCGAAGGCCGGCATGGGCGGGAACTTGCGGATCGATTCGGCGAGGTAGCGGTAGGAGTCCGCGTCCCCGGCGATCGCCTGGCCCATGCGCGGCAGGAGGTGCTCGGAATAGAGGTCGTAGGCCTCCTTCAGCCCCGACCACTCGACCGTCGAGAACTCGAGGCAGAAGAACCGCCCGCCCGGCCTCAATACCCGCAGCGCCTCCTTGAGGGCGCGGTCGATATGGGTGACGTTCCGGATGCCGAAGGCGATGGTGTAGGCATCGAAGCTGTTCGAGGCGAAGCTCACCTCCTCGGCGTTCTGGCGGGTGAAGACAAGGCTGCCGTCCTCCTCGTCGAAACCACGCTCCAGCGCGCGCTCGGCGCCGACGTCGAGCATGTCCTGGTTGATGTCGGCGACCGTAATGTGCGCGCCCCTTGCCGCCATCCGGAAGGCGATGTCGCCGGTGCCGCCCGCCATGTCGAGGATCTGCTCGCCTGCTCTCGGCTTCACGCGGCGCACGAAGCGGTCCTTCCACAGCCGGTGCATCCCGCCCGACATGGCATCGTTCATGATGTCGTACTTCTTCGCGACGCTCGAGAAGACCTCGCCGACCTTGCGGGTCTTTTCCTGGGGGGTGACCTGCTGGTAGCCGAAGGAGACGGTTTCGTCGGTGGTATCGCTCATGCCCGGTTCCCTAGAAGGAATTGCCGCCAAGGCAAAGGGTGATAGGAGGACCGGGAAATGCCTGAACTCCCTGAAGTCGAAACGACCGTCCGCGGCCTTGCGCGGTTCCTCGAGGGCGAGCGGATCGCTCGGGTGACGCTCAACCGCGCCGACCTGCGCCGCCCGTTCCCCGCCGATCTCGTGCAGGTGATGACCGGCGCCACCGTGACCGCGCTCGGGCGGCGGGCGAAGTATGGCCTCATCCATCTCGACCGCGCCATGACGATGATCTTCCACCTCGGCATGAGCGGGCGCTGGCGGATCGATCCCGAGACGCCGGACGTTCACGACCACCTGCTGCTCGACACCGCCGCGCACCGCTTTGCCCTGTGCGACCCGCGGCGCTTCGGCTCGGTCGATCTCGTGCCGACCGACCGGCTGGAGGAGTGGCCGCAATTCGCCGCGCTGGGGCCGGAGCCGCTCGGGCCGGGGTTGACGGCGGCGCACCTCAAGGCGGCGCTCGCGGGCAAGGCCGTGTCGATCAAGCTCGCGCTGCTCGACCAGCGGATCGTCGCGGGGC
This sequence comes from Erythrobacter sp. NE805, assembly GCF_046452355.1. Taxonomy (NCBI): domain Bacteria; kingdom Pseudomonadati; phylum Pseudomonadota; class Alphaproteobacteria; order Sphingomonadales; family Erythrobacteraceae; genus Erythrobacter; species Erythrobacter sp. NE805. Next base: position 335,375 of record NZ_JBKFDI010000003.1, read on the forward strand.
TCGGCAACATCTATGTCTGCGAGGCGCTGTGGCGCGCCGGGATCAGGCCGACCAACCCCGCTGGCAAGGTGACGGGGCCGCAGCGCGCGCGGCTCGTGCCGGCGATCGTCGCAGTGCTCGAGGCCTCGATCCGCGACGGCGGCTCGACCTTGCGCGACTATGCCCGCCCCGACGGCGAGCTCGGCTACTTCGCCTCGAGCTTCGACGTCTACGGGCGCGAGGGCCAGCCCTGCCGGCGCGAGGACGGCGGCACCATCCGGCGCATCGCGCAGGGTGGGCGCAGCACGTGGTTCTGCCCGGTGTGCCAGAAGTAAGGGAGAATCGTTGACCTTCGGGCCGGTTCTCACTATGGGCGGCGCTTTCCGGCGGTCGGGCCTTGGCTCGCTCGCCCCTTTTCGAGCAACCCGACACGAGTTTTCCGGTCGCGCAGGCGGCCCGAACCAAACGCGAGACAGACACGAATTATGGCCAATACGCCGCAAGCCAAGAAGCGCATCCGCCGCAACGCCTCCCGCGCCGCCATCAACGGTGCGCGAATCAGCCGCATCCGCAGCTTCATCAAGAAGGTGGAAGCCGCGTGCGAAGCCGGCGACAAGGAAGCGGCCGCGGCGGCGCTCAAGGCGGCCCAGCCCGAAATGGCCCGCGGCGTCGCCCGCGGCGTGCTCCACAAGAACACCGTCGCGCGCAAGATGTCGCGCCTGACGCGCCGCGTCGCGGCGATCTGATTCGCTTAGGGCGAGCCAAAACTTATTATCCTGATTTAGGTTTTTCCGCGTAGCGCCGGAAACCTCACAGATGCCAAGGGCCGCGTTCGATGAGCGCGGCCCTTTTGCTTGCGCCCGACGACCCGGCAAGACCCTGCGCAAACCTCAGGATTCCCCGCGATTCGCGCGGTCCCAAGCAGATAATTGGAGCAATTCCAACGGTTTGAACGCAAGCCTGCGGGTCACACCTGAGTCAACAGGAATATTTCACTTTTTTTAAAATTCCGCGGTTGCGCTGAGGGCCCTCGCCTTCCTAACAAGAACCTCCACCCGGCGCGGGACAGTCCGGGTGCTTTTACAAACTGGCCGACAGGGGGGTTCCGCGGGATCGATGATTCCGCGGTGGGAAAGGCAGTGCCTGTCGCGAATGGGATCAAGATGCGTTGGCGCGGCCGCAGGGCCGTCGCGGACCTCGCGTGAATTGGGGATGAGCTTGTGCACAGGACTGACAAGGCGCGCACCGCGGGCCGCCAGGCAGACGAACATCTGATGGAGGATGCCGAAGCCGTTAATCTCGCTGCCGACTGGTCCGACATCAGTCAGGGTCTGCGCAAGGATCTGGGCCACCAGCTGCACAGCCAGTGGATCAAGCCGATCCAGCTCGGCGCCCTGAACCGCGAGTGCGGCACGCTCGACCTCTACCTGCCGACCGAGTTCTCGGCCAACTGGGTACGCGACCGCTTCCACGACCGGCTCCAGCTCGCCTGGAGCATTGCCCGCTCGGAAGTGCGCAAGGTCAACATCATGGTCCACCCGGGCCGCCGCCAGCTGCCCGACCTGCGCCTCGACGACGGCCGCCGCCCCGCCAATGACGGCGCGAGCGCCATCGCGATGGCCGCGGGGGCGCTGGGCGATGCGACCTTCACCTCCTCGGTGGGGCTCGACCCGTCGCTGACCTTCGCCGCCTTTGTCACCGGCGAGGCGAACATCCTCGCCTGCAATGCGGCGCAGCGCATGGCCGCGCTCGAACAGCCGCAGTTCTCGCCGCTCTACCTCAAGGCGGCGACCGGCCAGGGCAAGACCCACCTCCTCCACGCGATCGGCCACGGCTACCTCCACGCCCACCCGCGCGCGCGGATCTTCTACTGCTCGGCCGAGCGCTTCATGGTCGAGTTCGTGCAGGCGCTGAAGTCGAGCCAGACGATCGAGTTCAAGGCGCGCCTGCGCAGCTTCGACCTGCTGCTGGTGGACGACATCCAGTTCATCATCGGCAAGGCGAGCGCGCAGGAAGAGCTGCTCTACACGATCGACGCGCTGCTCGCGGAGGGCAAGCGGCTGGTCTTCGCCGCCGATCGCGCACCGCAGGCGCTCGACGGGGTCGAGCCGCGCCTCCTGTCGCGGCTGTCGATGGGCCTCGTCGCCGACATCCAGCCCGCCGACATCGAGCTCAGGAAGAAGATCCTCGTCAGCAAGCTGGTGCGATTCGCGCCGCTCAGCGTGCCCGAGGACGTGGTCGACTTCCTCGCCCGCACCATCACGAGGAACGTGCGCGAGCTGGTCGGCGGGCTCAACAAGCTCATCGCCTATGCCCAGCTCACCGGGCAGGACGTCTCGCTGCAACTCGCCGAGGAGCAGCTCACCGACATCCTCTCCGCGAACCGCCGCCGCATCACCATCGACGAGATCCAGCGCACCGTCTGCCAGTTCTACCGCATCGACCGCGCCGAAATGAGCTCCAAGCGCCGCGCCCGGGCGGTGGTGCGACCGCGGCAGGTGGCGATGTACCTCTCCAAGGTGCTCACCCCCCGCAGCTACCCCGAGATCGGGCGCAAGTTCGGCGGGCGCGACCACTCGACGGTGATCCACGCGGTGCGCCTCATCGAAGACCTGCGCCAGCGCGACGCCGACATGGACGGCGACGTGCGGAGCCTGCTGCGGCAGCTGGAGAGCTGATTCGCGCCCACCCCTGACCCCTCCCGCAAGCGGGGGGGGGGGGAATGGACGGCGCCTTCTTCTCCCCTCCCGCTTGCGGGAGGGGCCGGGGGTGGGCCCCGCCAAACGTCCACACCGTCTCACCGCAGTTTCGACAGGCCCTTCAACAGGGATGTCGACAGGCGGCGCACAGGCTGTAAACAGCCTTCCCATGCCTTCTCAGCCGCTTTCTCCCGAGCTCGTCGACCTGCCGCATGGCTGGGCGGGGGCCCTCATGCGCGGGGTAAAGGGCTGCTGCCCGCGCTGCGGCGCGGCGCCGCTGTTCGCCAAGTGGCTCAAGCCGGTCGAGGCCTGCGCGCATTGCCGGCAGGACTGGTCGCTCCAGCGCGCAGACGACTTTCCGGCCTATATCGGCATCTTCGTGGTCGGCCACCTGCTCGCGCCCGTCGTGATCGCGATGATCGCCACATGGCACCTCTCGGCCGCGCTCACGCTGGCGATCACCCTGCCTGTCGCGATCCTCATGCTGATCGCGATGCTCCAGCCCTCCAAGGGCGCGGTGATCGCCTTCCTGTGGTGGCAGGGGATCGGCGCCTTCCGGCAGGAGCGGCGCGGGGAGGACCACCCGCGTTGAGCCTTGGCAATGCACGACTCGAGCGCTTCGCGCGGCACATCGTGCTGCCCGAGGTCGGCGGCGCGGGGCAGGTGCGCCTCGCCGAATCGCGGGTGGCGGTGATCGGCCTCGGCGGGATCGGCTCGCCCGCCCTGCAATATCTCGCCGCGAGCGGGATCGGCCGCCTCGCGCTGGTCGACGACGACGTGGTCGACGTCTCGAACCTCCAGCGCCAGACGATCTTCACCACCCGCGACGTGGGCCACGGCAAGGCGGTCTCGGCGCGGCGCTGGCTGGCGAATTTCGACGATTCGCTGAGCGTCGACGTGTCCGACGCGCGGATCACCCCGGAGAACGCCGCGAGCCTGATCGCGGGCGCGGACCTCGTCCTCGACGGGACCGACAATTTCGCGACCCGCCTCGCGGTCTCGGACGCCTGCGTCGCGGCGGGCATCCCGTTGCTCTCGGCCGCCGTGGGCCGCTTCCAGGGCCAGGTCGCGGCCTTCGCGGGACACCTCGAGGGCGAGGCCTGCTACCGCTGCTTCGTCGGCGACGCCTTCGATGCCGAGGACTGCGACACCTGCGCGGACGACGGCATGCTCGGCGCGATGGCCGGGTGGGCGGGCACCTTTGCCGCGCTCCAGACGGTCAAGGTGCTGCTGGCGGGGGTCAGCGGCCTGGGCGCGCCGGGCTGGGGCCGCCTCCACGTGCTCGACGGGCTCGAACCCTCACTGCGCACGATCCGCATCGCCAAGGACCCCGCCTGCAAGGCCTGCGGCGCGCCCTAGGCCTCGCCCTGCCCTGCTGTCGCCACGGCGCGGCACGGAATGGCCGCCTGCCCGGAACATCGCCGCCGCCGCCGGGTCAGCCTGCCTCCACCCAAGGAGGCCAACATGCAGAATTTCGACATCGTCGGCGCCCTCGCCTTTGCCACGATCGGCATCGTGCTGGTGCTGGTCATCCTCTCGTGGCTGCGCGCCCGCAAGGCGCAGGCCCAGCACAAGGACGCCGCCGTCGCCCAGCGCGAGCGCATGGAGGACACCGGCACGCGCGCCGACGAACGCGCGGCGGATAGCCGCGAAGGGCTCCCCACCGATCGTGTTGCGCCGACCGACGGCGGCCGCAGCTGGAGCCAGGAGCGCGGCGCGAACCCGCCTACGCCGACGACCCGGACACCGCCCGACTGAGCACCTCATCGACCCAGCCGGGCACCAGCACGCTCGCCGGGCCGAGGCGGCTCTCGTGGAACAGGCGCGAGCCTTCCGAGGGCTCGAGATTGAGCTCGAGCGTGCGCGCGCCGCTCGCCCGGGCTTCCTGCACGAAGCCGGCGGCGGGGTAGACCGCACCGCTCGTCCCGATGGACACGAACAGGTCGCAGGCCTCGAGGGCCGCATAGATACGCTCCATCCGGTAGGGCATCTCGCCGAACCACACGACGTCGGGGCGCAGGCTTGGCGCGTGGCAGACCGGGCACGGTGGGCGGTCGATCATCGTCTCCTCCCAGCGACTGCGCATTCCGCAGGAGGTGCACAGCGCACTCTTCAGCTCGCCGTGCATGTGCAGGACGCGCTGCGATCCGCCGCGCTCGTGGAGATCGTCGACGTTCTGGGTGACCAGCAGCAGCTCGCCGGGAAATTCGCGCTCCAGCTGGGCAAGGGCCTCGTGAGCGGGATTGGGGCCGACCTTCGCCAGCCCCGCGCGCCGCATGTCGTAGAAGCCGAGCACGAGGTCGGGATCGCGCGCGAAGCCCTCGGGCGTGGCGACATCCTCCACCCGGTGCTGCTCCCACAGCCCGCCCGCCGAGCGGAAGGTGTCGATCCCGCTCTCGGCCGAGATCCCGGCACCGGTGAGGATGACGATGCTACCGGGCGTGTTCATGCTTCCATCCGTTCGTCCTGAGCTTGCCAAGGGACTGCACTTCCTTGGCAACCCAGCTAAAGGGAAATACGGCCCTTCGACAAGCTCAGGGCGAACGGAGTTGAGTGGATGCTGCAATTCGGGGTGATCGGGCACAAGGGCCGGATGGGCCGCGCGCTGGAGGCGGCGATCGCCGATGCGGGGCACGCGCTGTGCGTCGGCGTCGATGCCGGCGGGAGTATCGCGCCCCATGCCGCGCAGTGCGACGTCCTGATCGACTTCTCGGCGCCCGACGCGCTCGCGGCGAACCTCGCGGCGGCGCGCGCGGCGGGCAAGCCTATCGTGGTCGGCACCACCGGGCTCGAGGAGCCGCACTTCGTCAGCCTCGCCGAGGCCGCGCGCGCCGTGCCGGTGCTGCAATCGGGGAACTTCTCATTGGGCGTCACGCTGCTCGCGCACCTCGTGCACGAGGCGGCGGCGCGGCTCGGGAGCGACTGGGACATCGAGGTGCTCGAGATGCACCACCGCATGAAGGTCGACGCGCCCTCGGGCACCGCCAAACTGCTGGGCGAGGCGGCGGCGGCCGGGCGCGGCATCGCGCTCGCCGAGAACATGGAGAGCGGCCGCCACGGCATGACGGGCGCGCGCGCGGCAGGCGCGATCGGCTTCGCGACCCTGCGCGGCGGCACCGTCGCGGGCGAGCACTCGGTGATCTTCGCCGGCAGCGAGGAGCGCCTCGTGCTGTCGCACTCGGCGGAAAACCGCATGATCTTCGCCCGCGGTGCGGTGAAGGCGGCCGAGTGGCTCGCCGGCCAGCCCGCCGGGCGCTACGGCATGAACGACGTGCTCGGGCTGTGACTTGGGGGAGCAATGAATGGGCCGCAAGTTTGAAGTTGATGAAGAGTCATTGCCGTATTTGCCGGGCATGATGCTCGCCATTGTCGAGGCATTAAAAGATCTTGGTGGATCAGCAACAATACATGAACTTGATGAAAAAGTGGTTGAACTCGAAGGCGTCACTGAGATTGAACAATCTTATCAGATGAAAGGATTTGATAATAGGCCGCGGGTCAATTATTATCTTGCTTGGGCGAGAACATATTTAAAGAGGGGCGGCGCAGTCAAGAACTCTGCTAGGGGTGTATGGGCACTTACCGATCAAGGTCAGGCCCTTCAAACTATACAGGAAACCCAAGCAATTTATGATCAGGTGGGGCTGGAAGAACGCGAGAAGGCGAGGCAGAAACGCCTTGCCCAAAAGAACGCCGCCCCTCTGATTGAGGAACCCGATAACGAGGGGCCAGATGACGGCGAAGATTGGAAACGAAAGCTGCTGAGCGTTCTTGGCGCAATGCATCCAAGCGCTTTTGAGCGCTTGTCTCAACGTCTGCTTCGTGAGGCTGGCTTCACCAAAGTGGAAGTCCGCGGCAAATCCAATGATGGTGGCATTGATGGGCTTGGCGTGTTGCGCGTAAATCTAGTGTCGTTTCAGGTTTACTTTCAATGCAAGCGCTGGGTCGGAAGCGTGGCCTCCAAGGAAATTCGTGACTTCCGCGGTGCAGTTCAAGGGCGCGCCGATAAAGGGCTCTTCATCACGACCGGCCATTTCACGAGCCAAGCATCAGATGAGGCGACTAGAGATGGGGCCATTGCAATCGACCTGATCGATGGTGATCGACTCTGTGATCTGCTGAAAGAGAACCGCTTGGGTGTGTCGACTGAAATGATCGAACGAGTAATCGTCGACGCTGATTGGTTCAGCAGCGTCTAAACCATATGACCCGCGACCAGATCTTCGAATTCTTCCGCCGGCTTGCCGAGGACAACCCCTCGCCCCAGACCGAGCTGGAATATGGCAATGCCTACCAGCTGCTCGTCGCCGTCACGCTGTCCGCGCAGGCGACCGATGTCGGGGTGAACAAGGCGACCCGGGCGCTGTTCCGGAAGGTCGAGGCGCCGCATCAGATGCTGGCGCTGGGCGAGGAGGGATTGAAGGAGCACATCAAGACCATCGGCCTGTTCAATTCCAAGGCCAGGAACGTCATCGCCCTCTCGCAGATCCTCGTCGATGAGCATGGCGGGCAGGTGCCCGGCAGCCGCGATGCGCTGGTGAGGCTCCCCGGCGTGGGCCGCAAGACCGCCAATGTCGTGCTCAATTGCTGGTTCGGGCAGGAAACCTTTGCGGTCGACACCCACATCTTCCGCCTCTCCAACCGCACCGGGATGGCCAAGGGCAAGACCCCCGAGGCTGTCGAGGCGAAGCTCGAAAAGCGCGTGCCTCAGCCCTTCCGGCGGGATTCGCACCACTGGATGATCCTCCACGGGCGCTATGTCTGCAAGGCGCGCACCCCGGAGTGCTGGCGCTGCAAGGTCTGTGACCTGTGCAGCTACCGGAAGAAGGTGATGGAGCCTCCCAAGGGCCGCGGCGCTGCCGAGCTGGAAGCCAGCGTGGATTAAGGCGCCGTTCAAGCGCGCGGGCGATCATGGGCGCGCTTCCCAGGTGGAGAGACACGCCATGACCTTGCGCTTCCTCGCACTCGCCCCGCTGCCGCTCCTCGCTCTTGCGGCCTGCGCCCCCGACCCCACCGCCGACGCCGCGCGCTCGCAGGCGGAGATCGCCAAGGCCCCGGCGGCGCGCGTCCTGGGCGCAAGCGAGAGCTGCATCAACCGCTCCCAGGTGCGCAACACGGTGGTGCGCTCCGACCAGGTGATCGACTTCGAGATGCAGGGCGGCAAGGTCTATCGCAACACGCTGCAAAGCCGCTGCCCGAGCCTCGGGATCGAGCGCGCGATCACCTACGAGACTTCGATCGACCAGCTCTGCACCCCGCAGATCGTCTACGTGCTCCAGACCATCGGCGGCAACCTCCAGCGCGGCGCGGGCTGCTCGCTGGGCGCGTTCGTGCCGGTGGAGTATGTGAAGGAGTAGGCCTCCTACCGCCCTTCCCCGAAGTTCCCCGCATCGAGCTCCAGCCCTGCCCGGCCTCCGGCAGCCGTCGGCCCCGGCGCCTCGGGGTGGGGCACGAACTCGGGTTCCTCGACCTCGAGCATCCCCTCCCACTTGGTGATGACCGCGGTCGCGACGGCGTTGCCGACGACGTTGGTCGCGGTGCGGCCCATGTCGAGGAACTGGTCGATGGCGAGGATGATCGCCACGCCCTCGACCGGCAGGCCGAACATCGCGAGGGTGCCGGTGATGACCACGAGGCTCGCGCGCGGCACGGCGGCGATGCCCTTGGACGAGATCATCAGCGTCAGCAGGATCATGATCTGCGTGCCGATGCTGAGATCGATGCCGTAGGCCTGCGCGATGAAGATCGTCGCGAAGCTCATGTACATCATCGAGCCGTCGAGATTGAACGAATAGCCCAGCGGCAGCATGAAGCCCGAGATGCGGCGCGGCACGCCGAAGCGGTCGAGCTGCTCGAACAGCTTGGGCAGCGCGGCCTCGGAGGAAGCGGTCGAGAAGGCGATCATCAGCGGCTGGCGGATGTAGCGGATCAGCTGCCAGATGCGCCGCCCGAGGAACACCGCGCCCGCCGAAAGCAGGATCACCCACAGCAGCACCAGCGAGAAGTAGAACTCGGTGAGCAGCTGGAGGTAGGTGCCGAGGATCGACAGCCCGCTCGCCGCGACGACGTTGGCAAGCGCGCCGAACACCGCGACGGGCGCATAGCGCATCACATAGCCGGTCACTTGCAGCATCATTTCGGCCAGCGCATCCGCGCCCTTGACCAGCGGTGCGCCGCGCTCGCCGATCGCCGAGAGCGCGACGCCGGCGAAGATCGAGAACACCAGGATTTGCAGGATGTTGTTGGTCGCCAGCGCCTCGACCGCGTTCTTGGGGAAGATCGAGAGGATGAAGTCGGTCGCCTTCAGCTCCTTGACCTCGCCGACCGCCGCGGTGGCGGCGGCGACGTCGGGGATCGGCGCGCCGATGCCGGGCTGGAAGAAGTTCACCAGCACGAGGCCGAGCCCGATCGAGACCAGCGAGGCGGTGATGAACCACGCCAGCGCCCGCACCCCGATGCGCCCAAGCGCCGCGCTGTCGCCCATGTGCGCGATGCCGACGACGATGGTCGAGAGCACCAGCGGCGCGACCAGCATCTTGATGAGGTTGAGGAAGATGTCGGAGAGCAGCTTGAACCACGGCGCGATGTCGGACTTGATGACTTCGGGCGCCACCAGCGTGTTGAGCACCTGGCCGACCACCACGCCGAGCACCATGCCGGCGAGGATGTAGAGGGTGAGCTTGCGGTCCATGATCTGTGGTTCTCTCCCGCGCCTGTCCCGGCGCTAGTCCTGGGGTTCGGCGAGGGCCAGCGCGGCGCGCGCGATCCGGGCATAGATGCGCGCGAGCACCGCGAGGTCCGGCACCGCCACGGCCTCGTCGCGCTTGTGCATCGTCGCGTTGCAGAGGCCGAATTCGATCACCGGGCAGACCGCGCGCAGGAAGCGCGCGTCGGAAGTGCCGCCGGTGGTGCTGAGTTCGGGGACGAGCCCGGTCTCGGCCTCGACCGCGGCGGCGACGAGCTTGGAGAAGGCCCCCGGCTCGGTCAGGAAGGGCTCGCCCGAGATGATCGGCCGCGCTCTGCCGCCGTGCTTTGCGGCGATCGCGCAGACGCGGTCGGAGAGGCTCTTGCCGGTGTGCAGGTCGTTGAAGCGGATCGAGATGCGCGCGCTGCCCGCCGCCGGGATGACGTTGTGCGCGCGGTTGCCGACGTTGATGTCGGTGATCTCGAGGTTCGAGGGCTGGAACCACTTCGTGCCCGTGTCGAGCGTCAGCGCGTCGAGCTCGGCGAGGATCGCCACGAGCTTGGGCAGCGGATTGTCGGCGAGGTGCGGATAGGCGACGTGGCCCTGCGTCCCCTCGACGTCGATGAAGATGTTGACCGAGCCGCGCCGCCCGATCTTCACCATGTCGCCGAGGCGGTTCACGCTGGTGGGCTCGCCGACGAGGCAGAGGTCGGGCTGGATGCCCTCGGCCGCCATGAAGTCGATCAGCGCGCGGGTGCCGTGGAGCGCGGGGCCTTCCTCGTCGCCGGTGATGATGAAGCTCACCGTCCCGGCATCCTGCGGCACCTCGGCGGCGGCGGCCACCATCGCGGCGATCGCCCCCTTCATGTCGACCGCCCCGCGACCGTGGAGGAGTTCCCCGCGCACCTCGGGCGCGAAGGGGTCCGAGGCCCACCCCTCCCCCGGCGGCACGACGTCGAGGTGTCCGGCGAAGGCGAAGTGGCGCGCGCCTGCGGGGCCGGGCCGGATCGCGAAGAGGTTCTCGACCGGCGCCTCGTCCGAGCCCTCGGGCCCCGCGCCGCGGGTGAAGCGGTGGACCTGGAAACCCAGCGGCACCAGCATCGCCTCGAGCGCGTCGAAGACCGCCCCGGTCGCGGGCGTCACGGAGGGCGCTGCGATCAGGCGCCTGGCAAGGTCGAGGGCGTCGGTCATGTGCGCGAGAGGGTTAGCAGCCGTTCGCGGGAGCGCAAGCCGCGCTAGCCCCCGCGCCGCCGCTCGTCCGGCACTGCGAGCGGCCCGGGCGCGAAGGCGCTTTCGAGCAGCCCTGCGATCCTCAGGCCCGCCTGCTGCACCCGCCGCTTGGCGATCGGCACGCCGCGCACGATGTCCTCCTGCGTCAGCGCGGTCTTCTTCGGCAGCGTCCCGTCGCACAGGTTCTCGGTGTCGAAGGCGGTCGGATAGACGAAGCTCCGCGCGATCTCCCAGCTCTCGCGGCCCCAGTCGTCGGGCGTGCCGCCGCCGAGTTCCGCGCGCTCGGCGGGCGCATAGCGGCGCACCACCGGGTCGGCCGGATCGCTGATCGCGCGTTCGGCGAGCGGGCCGTCCCAGATCCAGTGCAGGTTGAGGCCGGGGACGATGCCGTAATCGGCCTCGCGGTCGTTGCCGCCCCTGTCCTCGTTGTCGCCCGAGTGGAGCGGCATGTGCACGTCGCCCGCGAAGTGCACCATGAAGGCGAGCGCCTCGAGCCGCACCGCGGCGGGCAGGCTCTCGTCGGCGAGGATGCGGTGCGCGCGGGTGATCTGCGCGGTGACGCAATTGCCCCCCGCGCAGTTCGAGCGCGGATCGAAGACCTCGCAGATCGGCGCGGTGCGATAATGCCAGGCGAAGGTGTAGCCCCAGCGCCAGCCCTCGCCGCGCAGGCAGTCGGCCCAGACCGCCGCGTCCTCGAGCGTCTTCAAGGGGCATTGCGGCGTGCCCAGTTCCTTCTCGTGGGCGAGCAGCGCGCGGACCTTGGCGCGCACCTCCGGCGAGACGTTGGCCATCGCGATTCTCGCGGTCTGGCGATGGGCGTAGGCGCCCCAGGCCCCGGCCTGCGCGGGCGCGAGCAGCGCGGCCAGCACCGCGATGAGGGCGAGCAGCCGCCTCATCGCACCCGCTCGAACTGTTCGATCACCCATTCCTCCTCCTGTGCAGCGCCGATCCACTCGGCCATCCAGTCGTGCTCCCAGATCGCCTGCATATAGGCCTGCGCGAAGCCGGGAACGCCGATGCCGTAGGTGACGAAACGCGTCACCACCGGAGCATAGAAGATGTCGGCCGCCCCGAAGGTTCCGAACAGGTAGGGCCCCGCGCTGCCGTGCCGCGCGCGCGCCTCGGCCCACAGGGTGAGGATGCGCACGATGTCGGCGCGGGTCTGCTCGGAGAGGCCGGGAAGCTCGACGCGCCGCCGGATGTTCATCGGCAGCTCCTTGCGCAAGGAGACGTAGCCCGAATGCATCTCGGCGACCATCGCGCGGGCCATCCCGCGCGCGCTCTCCTGCCGCGGCCAGAAGCGCTCGCGCCCGACCTTGTCGGCGCAATATTCGAGGATAGCGAGGCTGTCCCACACCACGGTGTCGCCGTCCCACAGGATCGGCACCTTGCCGGAGGAGGGCTGGACCTCGCCCATCTCCTCCTTGAGACGGTCCCACTCCTCGCCCATGATCGGCACGGTCAGCTCCTCGAAGTGGAGCCCCGACTGCTTGACCGCGAGCCAGCCGCGCAGGGACCAGCTCGAATAGTTCTTGTTGCCGATGATGAGTTTCATTGCGGCGCGCTCCACCTGCGTATGCCTTGCGTGGCTCCCCTAGGAATTCAGGCTTCCCCTGTCGAGGCTGAACGGTCTAACGCAGGCCGGTAATCCGAGGACAAGCCCATGACCCTGCCCCCCTTCCACCTCGCCTTCCCGGTCGACGACCTCGCCGCCGCGCGCCGCTTCTATGGCGAGGTGATGGGCTGCGCGGAGGGGCGCTCGTCGGACGAGTGGGTCGACTTCGACTTCCACGGTCACCAGATCGTCGCCCACCTCGCGCCAGGGCAGGCCGGGGACCGCGCCAGCAACCACGTCGACGGCCACGGCGTCCCCGTGCCCCACTTCGGCCTCGTCCTGACGATGGAAGCCTGGGAGGCCCTCGCCGCGCGCCTCACCGCCGGCGGCTGCGACTTCGTCATCGCGCCCACGATCCGCTTCAAGGGCCAGCCGGGCGAGCAGGCGACGATGTTCCTGCGCGATCCCAGCGGCAATGCGCTCGAATTCAAGGCCTTCGCCGACATGGGAAAACTCTTCGCCACCTGAGCCCCCCGCCGCCGCTTGCCCCGATGGTGCGCGTGCTGCACAAGCCGGGCATGGACATCGTCGCGCTTCTCTCCGACCCCGCCGCCTGGCTCGCGCTCCTCACCCTGATCGCGCTCGAGGTGGTGCTCGGGGTCGACAACCTCATCTTCATCGCGATCCTCTCGAACAAGCTCCCGCCCGAGCAGCAGGAGCGCGCCCGCCGGACCGGGCTGCTGCTCGCGCTGGTGATGCGCATCGGCCTCCTCATGCTGATCGGCTGGATCGTCACGCTCAAGCAGCCGCTCTTCGACCTCGGCCTCGTCGGCCCGCCGAGCGCCACCACCGGCGAGCCGAGCTTCGAGACCGCCTTCTCGGGCCGCGACCTGATCCTGCTCGCAGGCGGGCTGTTCCTGCTGTGGAAGGCGACCAAGGAGATCCATCACGCGATGGAGCCCGAGGATGCCTCGGGCGACCTCCTCGACAAGACGCCGAGAGTGGCAGGGGGCGCCGCCAACGCCGCCACGGCGAGCTTCGGTGCGGTGATCGCGCAGATCATCGCCATCGACCTCGTCTTCTCGGTGGATTCGATCCTCACCGCCGTGGGCATGACCGACGACATCCCGATCATGGTCGCCGCGGTCGTCATCACGGTCGGGATCATGCTGGTCGCGGCCAACCCGCTCGCGCGATTCATCGAGAAGAACCCGACGCTGGTGATGCTGGCGCTCGCCTTCCTCGTGATGATCGGCCTGGTCCTGATCGCCGACGGCTTCGGCTTCCACGTGCCCAAGGGCTACATCTACGCCGCGATGGCCTTCTCGGTGACGGTCGAACTGCTCAACATGGTGCAGCGCAACCGCCGCCGGCGGCTGGCGAAGGGGTGAGGGCCCAAGGCACACGCTCCCTTTGACGTCACCACGCCCCGGGTCAGGCCGCCTCGAGCTCCTCGAGCAGCGCGCCGGCGGCGAGCCAGGCTTCCTCGGCGGTGGCGAGGTTGTCGGCGGCGCGGGCGCGTTTCGTCAGCAGCGCCTGCATCGCGCCGCCCGCCGGGCCGCCCGGCCTGCCGCTCAGCGCGAGGATCTCGGCGTCGAGCGCCTCGACCTCCTGCGTGAGGCGGGCGATGGCGGTCTCGGCCCTGGTCAGGTCCGAGCGCGCCGCGCGCAGTTCCGCGGCGGCGTTGGGACCGCGCCCCGGCTTCGCCTTTCCGGCGCCGCCCGCGCGCTCCGCCTTGGGCTGATTCCGGCCGAGGATGAAGTCGATGTAGTCCTCCATGCTCCCATCATATTCGCGCGCCGTCCCGCCATCGACCAGCACCAGCCGGTCGGAGGTCAGCTCGACCATGTGGCGGTCGTGGCTGATGAGGATCACCGCGCCCGAGTAGCCGTTCAGCGCCTGGATCAGCGCCTCGCGCGCATCGACGTCGAGGTGGTTGGTCGGCTCGTCGAGGATGAGGAGGTGCGGCGCGTCGCGGGTGATGAGCGCGAGCGCGAGCCGCGCGCGCTCGCCGCCCGAGAGCTTGTCGACCCGCTGCTGGGCGCGCGGGCCCGAGAAGCCGAACCGCCCGAGCTGGGCGCGCACCGCCGCCGGAGACTGCCCCTCCATCGCGCGAGTCATGAGACCCAGCGGAGTGTCGGCGCCCGCCAGTTCCTCGACCTGGTACTGCGTGAAGTAGCCGACCTTCAATTTGCCCGGCAGGTTGACCGCGCCCTCGGCGGGCGGGAGCTGCGCGGCGAGCAGGCGCGCGAGCGTGGTCTTGCCGTTGCCGTTGCGCCCGAGCAGCGCGATGCGGTCGTCGGCCTCGATGCGGAAGTTGAGGCGCTTGAGGATCGGCGGCGCCGCGCCATAGCCGACCGCGGCGTGCTCGAGGGTGATCATCGGCGACTTCATCTCCGCCGGATCGGGGAAGTCGAAGCTCAGCGAGGGGTCTTCCATCAGCGCGGCGATCGGCTGCATCTTCGCCAGCATCTTGGCGCGCGACTGGGCCTGCTTGGCGGTCGAGGCGCGGGCGGAGTTGCGCGCGATGTAGTCCTTGAGCCGCGCGGCCTGCGCCTCCTGCGCGGCCCGCGCGGCGGCGAGCTGCGCGGCGCGTTCGGCACGCTGGGCCTCGAAGGCGTCGTAGCCCCCGGAGTAGAGCGTCAGCTGCCCGCCCTGGAGGTGGAGGATGTGGTCGACCACCTTGTTCAAAAGGTCGCGCTCGTGGCTGATGACGAGGAGCGTCGCGGGATAGGACTTGAGGAAGTTCTCGAGCCACAGCGTCGCCTCGAGGTCGAGGTGGTTCGAGGGCTCGTCGAGGAGCAGGATGTCGGGCTCGGAGAACAGCAGCGCGCCCAGGGCGATGCGCATCTTCCACCCGCCCGAGAAGCTGTCGACGGGGCGCTGCTGCATCGCTTCGTCGAAGCCGAGGCCGGAGAGGATCTTCGCCGCGCGCGCGGGGGCGGAGTAGGCGTCGATCGCGAGCAGGCGCTCGTGGATGTCGCCCATGCGGTCCATGTCGGTGCAGGTCTCGAGCTCGGCGAGGAGCGCGGCGCGCTCGGTCGCGGCGGCGAGCACGACCTCCTCGGGGGTCATGCTGCCGTGCGGGGCCTCCTGCGCGATGTAGCCGATCCGGGTGCGGGCGGGCTTGCTGATCTCGCCCGCGTCGGGCTCGATCTCGCCGATCAGCGCCTTCATCAGCGTCGACTTGCCCGCGCCGTTGCGGCCGATCAGCCCGACCCGCGCGCCGACCGGGATGGTCGCGCTGGCGCCCTCGAGGATCGCCCGCCCGCCGAGCCGCACGGTGATGTTGTCGATGGTGAGCATGGCGGGCGAGCGTCTAGCCGGGCCAGCCCTCGCCCAGCGCGTCGGCGACGACCGCCGCGCGCAAGGCTGCGATCCCCATGCCCTTGTCCGAGCTGGTGAGGTGGATCTCGGGATGCGCCGCGACGTGCTTCTTCGCCTCGGCGGCGGTCTTTTCCGCGACGGCGGCGAGCTCGCTCGCCTTGATCTTGTCGGTCTTGGTGAGGACGATCCGGTAGCCCGCCGCGGCCTTGTCGAGCATCGTCATCATCTCGCGATCGACGTCCTTGAGGCCGTGGCGGCTGTCGACCAGCACCAGCGTGCGCGCCAGCACCTGCCGCCCGCGCAGGTAGGAATTGACCAGCGCCTTCCACTTCTCGACCACCTTCACCGGCGCCTTGGCGAAGCCGTAGCCGGGCATGTCGACCAGCCGGAACAGCGGCAGCGCACCCTCTTCCTCGGGGCGGCCCACGTCGAAGAAATTGAGCTCCTGCGTCCGCCCCGGCGTCACCGAGGCGCGGGCGATCGCCTTCCTGCCGGTCAGCGCGTTGAGGAGCGAGGACTTGCCGACGTTCGAGCGCCCGCAGAAGGCGATCTCGGGCACCGCCGGATCGGGCAGGAATTGCAGCTGCGGCGCGGAACGCAGGAAGTCGACCGGCCCGGAAAAGAGCTTCGATGCCGCCTCCTCGCGGGCCAGCTGCTGCGCCTCGTCCACCATCGGCCCGCTAGGTCTTCTTCGCGTTCGCGGCCGCCGCCGCGTTCGCCGCCTTCAGCTGCGGGTGGCGCGAGTAGAGGTAGCTCTGCTGCGCGACGGTGAGCAGGTTCGAGGTCACCCAGTAGAGCAGCAAGCCGGCCGCGAAGGGTGCCATCACGAACATCAGGATCCACGGCATGATCGCGAACATCTGCTGCTGCACCGGGTCCATCGCGGAAGGGTTCAAGCGGAAGGTCAGCCACATGGTGATCCCGAGCAGCACCGCGAGCGGCCCGATCGCGAGGAAGCCCGCGGGCACCTGGTAGGGCAGCATCCCGAACAGGTTGAGGATGTGCGCCGGATCGGGCGCCGAGAGGTCGTGGATCCAGCCGATGAAGGGCTTGTGGCGCATGTCGATCGCCAGCACGAGCACCTTGTAGAGCGCGAAGAACACCGGGATCTGGATCAGCATCGGCAGGCAGCCCGACAGCGGATTGACCTTCTCCTCCTTGTAGAGCTTCATGATCTCCTGCTGCTGGCGCTGCTTGTCGTCGGCGAAACGCTCCTGAATCTCCTTCATCTTCGGCTGCACGGCCTTCATCGCCGCCATCGAGGCGAAGCCCTTCTGCGCGACCGGGAACATCAGGCCGCGGATGATGACGGTCAGCAGGATGATCGCGACGCCGAAATTGCCGACGAGGCTGTTGAGGTGCCGCAGCAGCCACAGGATCGGCTTCTCGAAGAACCAGAACCAGCCCCAGCTGATCGCGAGGCCGAAACGGGTGATGCCGCTCTCCTCGTAGCGGTCGAGCGTCTCGCTCTCCTTGGCGCCCGCGAACAGGCGGGTTTCCTGCGTCAGGCTGCCGCCCGCGGGGATGGTCGTCGCGCTGTAGAGGAGGTCGGTGCGGAACAGGTCCTTGCCCAGCGAGCGGAAGCCCGCGTCATCGACCGAGACGTTGCCCTTGCCGTCACCCGGGATCAGCGCGGCGAGCCAGTACTGGTCGACGAAGCCGAGCCAGTCGGGCTTGCCCTCGCCCTTGTCGGAGCCGAGCTCGGCGAGCTCCTTGTAGGAATGCGGGTCCCACAGCGTGTCGCCGAACACCCCTACCGGGCCGGAGTGCGAGGCGAACTGGTCGATCGTCGCGGTCTTGTCGGTGCGCTTGATGAGCGCGAAGGGCTGGACGATCGCGGCGTTGGCGCTGGCGTTGGTGACGCTCTGGCTGGCGGTGATCATGTAGTTGGCATCGACCGCGAAGCGGATGCGGTAGGTGATCCCGTTCGCGTCGGTGCGGCTCAGCGTCACCGGGGTGCTCGGCGTGAGCTTCGCCCCGTCGGCCTGCCACAGCGTGTTGGAGGGCTGGCGCACCCCGCCGGCGATGAAGCCGAACTCGGCGAAATACTGGTTCGGCGTCCCCTCCGGCGCGAACAGGCGCACGGGGCCCGAATCCTTCTTCACCGTCTCGCGGTAGTCCTTCAGCACGATATCGTCGATCCGCGCGCCGACGAGGTTGATCGAGCCGGCGAGGCGCGGGGTGTCGATCGCCACGCGGTTGCCGCCAGAAAGCGCGGTCTTGAGGTCGACCTTGCGCGCCGCGCCGTCGGTCCCGATGCTCCCCGTCCCGGCGGCCGCGGACCCGGCCTGCGCGGCGGGCGCGCCCTGCGCCGCGGCGGCGGACTTGGTCGCGGTCGGCGAGCTCGCCTGGCCCGAGAGCGCGGCATCGGGATAGAAGTAGCGCATCCCCACGTCCCACCCGAGGATGAGCAGGCCCGAAAGCACGACGGCGAGGAGGAGGTTGCGGTTGTCCAAGGATGCTCTCTTCGAAGAATGCGACGGGTCGGTGTATTATGGGGATAGAACGGTGCGAATCCAGCCCCCGGCGAAATGGCCTCAGGGAACCGGGTCGTGACCGTGACCGCCCCAGGGATGGCAGCGCATTAGCCGCTTGAAGGCCATCCATCCACCCTTGAGTGCGCCGTATCGCTCGATCGCCTCGATCGCGTATTGGCTGCACGAGGGGGAGTAGCGGCACGAGGGCGGGAGGAGGCGCGAAGGCCCGAGCTGCCAGCCGCGCGCGACGAGGATGAGCAGCTGTTTCATCGCGCCTTGCTCCCCCGGTTACCCTTGCGCGGACGCCGCCCGCCCGCCGGATCGCCGCGTCCCTCGCGCGCGCGTTCGAGCGCCTTCGCCAGTTCCTCGGCCATCAGGTGAAAGTCGCGCTCGATCCCGCCGGCGCGGCCGATCAGCACGTGATCGTGGTCGGGCAGCCCCTGCGCGGGAAGCGCGGCGCGCAGCAGCTCGCGGAAGCGCCGCTTCATGCGGTTGCGCACGACGGCATTGCCGATCTTCTTGGTGACGGTGATGCCGAAGCGGATGCCCTGTCCCTCGTTAGGCCGGGTGAGCAGCACGAACCCGGCGCGCGCGTTGCGGGTGCCGGAGTTGGCGGCGAGAAAGTCCGCGCGCTTGGTGAGGACTGAAATCACAGGGTCAAGATACGACAAACGGGCTCCCGAAGGGAGCCCGCAAGGCCGAACGGCCGCCCGCAGCGACGCGGCCTTCAGGCCGTGTGAGCGAGGATATCGCACCCGCGGATGCGGGTGCGCCGAAAATCACGCGCAGAGCTTCTTGCGGCCGCGGGCGCGGCGGGCGCGGAGCACCTTGCGGCCACCCGGGGTCGCCTTGCGCGCGAAAAAGCCGTGGCGACGGGCACGCACGAGATTGCTGGGCTGGAAGGTACGCTTCATATCATCCTCGAGAAAACTGACCGGCACGCAAGGCCGGGGCTCACCCTGAAGCGAGCCGCAAAACAGACCGGGGCCGTTATGGGAAAGAGGCGGGCGAGTCAAGCGCACCCGCAGCCGCGAAGGCATAGGCGAGCCGGGGGGCGGGCGGCTCGGCGGGCGCGGCTTCGGGCGCACTCGCCGCGAGCCGCTCGAGCGAGACCTTGAGGACCGCGCCGGAGCGGGCCAGCGCGGCGCGCAGCGGGCTCGCGAGGTCCTGCGCGATCGCGCGGGTTCCGGCGAGGCGCGGGCTTTCCGGCTCGGGTTCGATCCAGCGCGCCATTTCCGCGCCCTCCATCCAGCGCGCCCCGGCGTGGGGCACCGAGTTGGTCATCGCGTAGAAGGCGCGGGCCTGCGCGGGGGTCATGCCCATCTCGGCGTAGTAATCGAGGTAGAGCCGGTTCTCGGGCGCGTCGGGGGCGAAGTCGGCGGGCTCGCGGCCGAGCGCATCGCGCCACGAATGGACCGCGAAGAGCGCGCCGGGATCGACGCTGCGGTGGGTGCCGGCGAGGAACAGCTCGACCGCACCCGAGCGCGCCGAGCCGCCCGCGGGGACGTGGGTGGCGAGGCCCGCGGCGCGGATCGCGCGGCCGAGCCGGAGGTTGGCGAGATCGTGGCTGGTGCCCGGCGCGTCGAGGAACTCGAGCACCGCGAGGTCCGGATAGGCGGCCAACATCGCCGCGAAGGCCTGCGGCGAGGCGGCGTCGGTCGCATCGACGAGCGCGGCGTGGCGGCTGTCGAGCACGCGGAACGGGCCGAAGCGGGCGATCCCGGCGGATTGCAGGTCCGGCCGCGCGCGGGCGGCGATGAAGCGCACCGGCTCGGCTTCGCGGATCGTCTCGGTGACGAGGGTGTTGCCGCTGCGGCTGACGCCGATGGTAGTGACCGGGGTGGAGGTGCTGTCGTAGCTTGCGCGGGCGAGGCTCGCGGGGGCCTCCTCGATGCGCACCCAGCTTCGGGTGGCGGGGTCCCATTCCTCGACCCAGCTGATGGTCGAGACGATCCGCGCGCCGCTCGGGGCGGTCTGCGCGAGCGCCGCCGCACCGGGAAGGAGCAGCGCGAGCGCCGTCAGCAGCAGGGGGGCGAGGGTGCGGAACATCGCAGCCTGTCTCGCCCGGGCGGGGCTGCGAAATCGCGAAGATTTATCCTTACGAATTGCCTGCGTGGTGCTGCGTAGGTCGCTTGGGGGCGCGGGCTGGTTGATGCGCGAATTCCAACTGTTGGATCGGCTGAGGGCGGCTCCGACAGGGTTCGCGCCCAAAGCCCGAAAGCGAATGACTTTCGTCAACTTGCCCGCAGGGCGCTCGGCGCTCGACAAGCCCCTCGGAAGACTGCACAATCGGCCTCGGGGCAGTTCGGGGGGCAGGCAGCATGGTCGCGCTGGTGAGGACGGTTGCCTACCTCGGGCTCGAGGCGCGCGGGGTCGAGGTGCAGTGCCAGGTCGCGCCGGGCCTGCCGCGCTTCACCGTCGTCGGCCTCCCCGACAAGGCGGTGAGCGAGAGCCGCGAGCGGGTGCAGTCGGCGCTCGCCGCGATGGGCCTCGCGCTGCCGCCCAAGCGGATCACCGTGAACCTCTCCCCCGCCGACCTCCCCAAGGACGGATCGCACTACGATCTCCCCATCGCCCTCGCGCTGCTGGCGGCAATGGGCGTGACCGACGCCGAGCAGCTCGGCGACTGGATCGCGGTCGGCGAACTTGCGCTCGACGGGCGGGTGGTGGCGAGCCCCGGGGTGCTGATCGCCGCGCTCCATGCGAGCGAGGTCGGCGCAGGGCTGATCTGCCCCGCCGAACAGGGCCCGGAGGCGCGCTGGGCGAGCGGCGTGCCGGTGCTCGCGCCGCGCGACCTCGTCAGCCTGCTCGGCCACCTCAAGGGCTCGCTGGTCCTCCCCGAGCCCGAACGCGGCAAGGTCGCCGAGTCGGTGTCCGGCAACGACCTCAGGCAGGTGCGCGGGCAGGAGACCGCCAAGCGCGCGCTCGAGATCGCGGCGGCGGGCGGGCACAATCTGCTGATGGTCGGCCCCCCGGGCTCGGGCAAGAGCCTGCTCGCCTCGTGCCTCCCCGGCATTCTCCCGCCGCTGAGCCCCGCCGAGGCGCTCGAGGTGTCGATGGTGCAGTCGGTCGCGGGCACGCTCGAATCGGGCCGGATCAGCCGCGCCCGCCCGTTCCGCGCCCCGCACCATTCCGCGAGCATGGCGGCGCTGACCGGCGGCGGGCTCAAGGTGCGCCCCGGAGAGGTCAGCCTCGCACACCTCGGGGTGCTGTTCCTCGACGAGCTCCCCGAGTTCCAGCGCCCTGTCCTCGATTCGCTGCGCCAGCCGCTCGAGACCGGGACAGTCGACGTCGCGCGGGCCAATGCCCATGTGACCTTCCCCGCGCGGGTCCAGCTGGTCGCGGCGATGAACCCGTGCCGCTGCGGCTATGCGGGCGATCCGGCGAGGAACTGCAACAAGTACCCGCGCTGCGTCGGCGACTACCAGGCGCGGCTCTCCGGCCCGTTGCTCGACCGCATCGACCTCCACGTCCACGTCGCCGCGGTGAGCGCGCTCGACATGGCGCTCCCCCCGCCCGCCGAGGGCAGCGCCGAGGTCGCGCGCAGGGTTGCCGCCGCGCGCGCGAGGGCGACCACGCGGGGCGTGCGCTCCAATGCCGAGCTCGAGGGCGAGAAGCTCGACGCCTTCGGCGCGCCCGACGAGGCCGGGCGCAAGCTGCTGATGCAGGCGGCCGAGAAGCTGCGGCTCTCGGCGCGCGGCTACACCCGGATGCTGCGGGTCGCGCGGACCATCGCCGACCTTGCCGAGGCGGACACGGTCGGGCGCGTCCACATCGCCGAGGCGCTATCCTATCGGCTGATGACGGGCTAAGGGACAGCACAAGGCCCCGCACCCCCTCTCGCCGGCGGCCTCATCGAAGGCGCAGTGGCGATACCCGACAATCCTTCAGCGATGGTGGACGACCAGGCGCCGCGCGGGCTCGCCGCGCTGGTGGCGGCGGTGCGCGATGCCTCGCGGCGGCGCAAGCTCGCGGCGCTGGGGATCGCGCTGGCGCTCGAGGGGCTGATCCTCGTCCTGCTCCTGACGCTCGGCGCGAAGATCGTCGGGGACGAGGACGGGAAGGAGGAGGTCACCACCTTCAAGTCGGTCGAGTTCGCCGCCCCGCCCGACCCAGAGGAACAGCCGCCGGAGACGAGCCAGGCCGAGACCCCGCGGGAGAGCCCGCCGGTTACCGCGCCCGAGCAGCCCGCCCGACCCTCGCCGCTGCTGCTCAACCCGCAGCCCGCGCCCTCGCCGCCGCCGCCCGCTCCGCCGACGCCGCCGCAGCCTTCCCCCACGCCCCAGCCCCAACCGAGCGCCCGGCCCAAGATCGGCGCGCGCATCAACCCCGATCGCGGCTACGGCCCGGTCGACACCGGCAACCCGCGCACCGTCGGCGACAGCGAGCGGGTCGGGACGATGGCCAATGGCGAGCCGCTCTACGCCGCGCGCTGGTACCGCGAGCCGACCGACCAGGAGCTCGCCGGCTACCTCTCGACCGCCAACGGCCCCGGCGTGGCGCTGATCGCCCGCCGGACCGTCGACGGTTACTATGTCGAGGACTGCCAGCTGCTCGGCGAAAGCCCGCAGGGCTCGCAGATCGGGGCGCGCGGTGCTCGCCGCCTCGTGGCAGTTCCGGGTCCGCCCGGCGCGGATCGGCGGGCGCGAGCAGTTCGGCTCCTGGGTGCGCATCCGCATCACCTATTCGGTGAGTCAGAAGCCCCGCTGACGGCGGGCCGCGGCCCACGGCTTGCCACCGGCCGGCACGTCGTGCGAATCTCCCCCCTAATCCGGATCGGCGATTCGCCTGGGGATGCGCGTCGTCATCGGGCCCGGAGCACAAGGACAAGGGGGGCATCATCATGGAACTGTTTCGCGGGCGCGGCCTGGCGCGCACCTGTCTGCTCGGCGCATCGGCGGCGGCACTGGCGACGCTCGGGCAACCGGTCATCCGGGCAGCCCTCGCGGTCCCACCCGCCGCGGCGCAGGGCCCGAGCCTGCCCAAGCCGTTCGTCTCGCGCGCGATCGATGCGACGCTGATGGAGCTCACCCCGCAGGTGCGCTCGACCTTCGGGATCAAGCCCGACGTCAGGGGCGTGCTGGTGCTCTCGACCGACCCGAGAGGGATCGCCGCGAAGAACGGCATCCTGCCCGGCGACGTGATCACCGACATCCGCGGCCGGCGCGTCGCCAAGCCGATCGATGTCGACACCCACGTGCTCTACTACCTGAAGCGCGGGGACACCGCCTTCCAGTTCGCCGGCGAGCGCGGCGGCAAGGGCTACAGCACTGCCGCCGACATCACGCTCGCGCTGTTCGACGCGGTGATCGACCTTGCCACCCTCGGCTCGTGGAGCGCCTATTCCTACGGCAGCTTCAGCTACGCCGAGTATTACGAGGAGTACCGCGTCTCCATCGTCGAGGAATATTCCTATACCGAGACGCTGATCGAGGAGACGGTCGAATCCTCGAGCTTCGAGAGCGAGATGACCACCGAAGAGGTGACCGAGGAGACCACCGTCGAGGAGGAGGCGACCCTCGAGGAAGAGCGCGCGGAGGATGAGGCAGAGGCCGAGGATGAGGCCGAGGATGAGGCCGAGCAGGCAGACGACTCCGAAGATGAAGCCGCCGACGAAGCCGAGGGCGAGGGCGCGGACGAAGGCGAGGACGAGGGTGCCGACGAGGGCGAAGATCCGGGATCGGATGACGAGGCGGATGTCGATGTCGCGATGGCTGCGAGTGGCCTCTTTATCGCGGTGTCAGCCTGACGCGGCGAGGTGCTCGCGGACGATCGCGACGAAATCCGGCCCCCAGGTCTCGAGCTTCTTCGTACCCACGCCCGGGATCGCCGCCAGCTCGCCGAGGGTCTCCGGGCACTGGTGCGCCATGTCGCGCAGCACCGAATCGTGGAAGATGACATAGGCCGGCAGGCCGTGCTCGCTGGCGAGCGCCTTGCGCTTGGCGCGCAGCGCCTCGAACAGCGGGTTGCCGACCGGGTTCGGGGTGTCTCCGCCTGACCGCTCGCGGCGGCGGCTGCCGCGGGTCCTCACCGGAGGCTCGGCGATCGTCACCGCCGCCTCGCCCTTGAGCACGGCGCGCGCCTCGGGTCCGAGCATCAGCCCGCCGTGCTCGGTCACCGCGAGCATGCCCCGCGCGGTGAGCGTCCGGGCGAGCGGCCGGAGCAGCGCCGCCTCCTCGCGGCCGACGATGCCGAACACCGAGAGCTTGTCGTGGCCGCGGGATTCGATGCGCTCGTCGCTCGCGCCGGTCAGCACCTTCTCGATATGGCCGATCCCGAAGCTCTGCCCGGTGCGGTAGACCGCCGAGAGGAGCTTCCTCGCCAGCTCGCTCGCGTCGATCACGCTGGGCGCCTCGAGGCAATTGTCGCAGTTCCCGCAAGCCTCAGGGGGATGCTCGCCGAAATGCCGGAGCAGGATCGCGCGGCGGCAGGTCGGCGCCTCGACCAGCACGGCGAGCGCATTGAGGCGCGCCTGCTCGGCGGGGAGGCGCGCGGGCTCGACCTCGGAGAGACGCTGGCGGGCGAGCTGGAAATCGCTCGCGCCCCAGAACAGGTGCGCCTCGGCCGGATCGCCGTCACGCCCGGCGCGGCCGGTCTCCTGGTAATAGGCCTCGATCGACTTCGGCAGCCCGGCATGGATGACGAAGCGCACGTCGGGCTTGTCGATGCCCATGCCGAAAGCGATGGTCGCGGCCATCACCATGTTCTCCGAGGCGACGAAGGCGCGCTGCACCGCGGCGCGGCGCTCGGGTTCGAGGCCCGCGTGATAGAACGAGGCCTCGCGCCCCGCGCGGGCGATCGCCGCGGCGAGCTCCTCGGCCTGCTTGCGGCTCGGCGTGTAGACGATCCCTGCCCCCTCGAGCCGGCGCAGCAGGTCGACGATCTGGCGCGGCCCGTTGCTGCGCGGGGTGATGGCGTAGCGGATATTCGGACGGTCGAAGCCGGCGACGATCAGGCCCTCGTCGGGGATGCCGAGCTGGCGGAGGATGTCCGCGCGGGTCGCGCGGTCGGCAGTGGCGGTGAGCGCGAGGCGCGGCACCTCCGGGAAGCGGTCGAGCACCGGGCGCAGCGTCCGGTAGTCGGGGCGGAAATCGTGCCCCCACTCGGAAACGCAATGCGCCTCGTCGATCGCGAAAAGCGCGATCGGCGCGCGCTCGAGCAGCGCCTGGAAGCCCGGGGTTGAGGCGCGTTCGGGCGCGACGTAGAGGAGGTCGAGTTCGCCGCTACGGAAGGCCTCGGCCGTGGCGGCATTGTCCGAATCGGCCGAGGTCATCGAGGCGGCGCGGATGCCGGCGGCCTCGGCGGAGCGAATCTGGTCGTGCATCAGCGCGATCAGCGGGGAAATGACGATGGCGGTGCCGGGGCGGGCGAGCGCGGGGATCTGGTAGCACAGGCTCTTGCCCGCCCCCGTCGGCATCAGCGCGAGGGTATGCTGCCCGCGCATGACGCGGCCGATCACCGCCTCCTGCTGCCCGCGGAAGGCGGGGTAGCCGAAGGTGCGGTGAAGGATGTCATAGCATTCGGGTGGGAGGGCCGCGCTCATGGCGGCGGCCCTAGCCCAAGCGGCGCGCGATGGGCACCCGCCGCATCGCGCCTATCGACGGATTAGCAGGCGCTTGAGCGAACCGCGCGCTTTTCGCCATAGGCCTCGACCGGCACGAGAATGAGGTCCGCGTCCCCTTCCCGGCGATAGGTGAGTTCACCAGACCGGGCACCGGGCGCCCCCTGAGCCATAAGCGGCGGTCCGGCGGGCGCGCTGGCGGCGGCGTCATGCAGGAAAAAGCCGGGCGAGATTTCGAAGCGACCCATTGCCTTGTCGCGCCACGGGCCGATGGCTGCCGATTGAACATCACCCTTGATGAGAAGCGCAATCCTGCCCGGTTCCACCCTCATCAGCCAAGTGCCGTCCTCGAGGGCATAGCACCCGACGGGAGGTATCGCCGACACGTCCGAACATCCTGACAGCATGAGGGCCGCGACCAGAACCGCGAAGAACCCCCGCCTGCTCAGCGCAAGCTCGCCTTCTTGCTGGCGAGATCGACCACGTCGCCCTGCGCAAGGTCCGCGCCGCGAGTCGCGATGCTGCCGTCGGCGCGCTTGCCGAGGTCGGCGGGGCGGGTCAGCCACAGGTCCTGGTGCCCGAGAATCCGCCCGTCATGGGCGAGGATCGAGACCGGGCCGATCGGCAGGCGATCCCGCTCGTCGACCAGCACGGGGTCCTCGACGACCCGCTCGACGGCGTATTTCTGACCCCACTGCCGCAGCGCGAGCATCGCCGGGAGCAGGTCGAACCCCTTGTCGGTCAGGCGATACTCGATCTTGCGGCGGTCGTCGGCGCAGGGCTCGCGCTTGAGGATGCCGTGCTCGACCAGCTTGGCGAGGCGATTGGAGAGGATGTTGCGGGCGATCCCGAGCTCGCTCAGAAATTCCTCGAAGTGCTTGAGACCATTGAAGCTCGCGCGCAGGATCATGAAGGACCAGCGCTCCCCCATCACCTCGAGCGCCTGCGGCAAGCCGCATTCGATCAGTTCGCGCAGCGGTTCTCTCAGCTCACCCATAGGTCTCGTGTCCCTTCCCCTTCCGGGGCTGTGTGTAACCACTTTTTGGGCGGCTCACAAAAAAATTCAGTTTTCAGTTGCAACCCGCAACCTAAGGGCTTAGGTGGCGAATAGCAACCGGTTTCGAATCGAAATGTTGCGCTGCGAAAACACGGTGAAAGAGACCCGGGGGCAACGGCTCCCGAACAAAAGGCAAAGGATACCCCGATGATGACCAACACCCTCTCCCTCCCCCGCACCGGCAAGCTGGCCATCCTCGCCTCGGCGCTGGTCTACACGGGCGCCATGCTTGGCGTCGCCACCGGCGCCGCGCCGGTCGAAGCGGCCGGCGCGCCCTTCTACACCGCCAAGCTCGCCGCCCCCGCGAGCGACGTGCGCGCGGTCGCCGATGGCGTCGCCTGGGCCTGCAAGGACGAGACCTGCGTCGCCAACAAGACCTCGGCCCGCCCGCTGCGCGTGTGCCGCGGCCTCAACCGCAAGTTCGGCGAAGTGGCCGAGTTCAAGGTCAACGGCGAGCTGCTCGCCGCCGACGAACTGGCCAAGTGCAACGGCTGATCGCCGCCTGACACCGGTCCCTCTCCGTCCGGCCATCCCCCTCTCCACCGGACGGAGCTCCACGAACCCCCGGCCCGCGCCATCCCCAGAGCGCGGCCGGGGGATTTTTTGTGCGGGATGCAAGGGGAGAAGGATCGCCACGCTCACCGGACGGGCGAGCGGAAGGGCAGCTCGCTACAGCAGCCCCGCTTCCACCAGCTGCGCCTCGAGGCGCTTCGCATCGGTGAAGAGGTGCGCGTCCCAGCCACGCGCCCGGGCCGCGGCGATGTTGGCGGGGTTGTCGTCGGTGAAGAACAGCGCCGCGCCGCTGCGGCCGCTGCGCTGCTCGACGATCTCGTAGATCCGCGCATCGGGCTTGGCAACCTTCTCCACACCCGAGACGACGATATCCTCGAACAGGTCGAAGATCGGCTCGGTCGGGCGGAAGGCGGCGAAGAACTCGTCGCCGAAGTTGGTGAGGCAGAAGAGCGGCACGCCGCGGGCCGCGAGCCGTTCGACCAGCGCGTGCGTGCCCGCGACCGGGCCGGGGATCGTCTCGTTGAAGCGTTCCGCATAGGCGCGGATGTGGCTTTCGTATTGCGGGAAGAGCGCGATCCGCTCGGGCACCATGTCGGCGAGCGCGCGCCCCCGGTCATGCTCGAAATGCCACTCCTCGGTGACCACGTTGGCAAGGAACCAGTCGAGCTCCTCGCGGTCCGCGATCAGTTTCTCGAAGAGGGCGCCGAGCTGCCACTCGAACAGCACCCGCCCGATATCGAACACCACGGCCTTGCGCATCGAACTCCCCAAAAGCCTGCGGCCCGCGCTCCGGTGAGGAGGCGGGCCGCGAATTCCTCAGCCGCCCCGCGGGCAGCCGCGCCGGCTTAGCCCTGGCGGGCCTTGAAGCGACGATCGGTCTTGTTGATCACGTAGGTGCGGCCGCGACGACGGATCACGCGGTTGTCGCGGTGACGGCCCTTCAGCGACTTCAGGCTGTTGACGATCTTCATGGCTGTTTTCCAAATGCAAAGCGCGCCGGATCGGTCCGACGCGCGGAAATTCGAAGGGGGCCGATAGCCGCGCCGCGCCCCGGCGTCAATGCGAGTCTGTCAGGCCGGGGCCCTGAGATCGGTCAGTTTGCGCTCCCAGGCGAGCGCATGGGCGATGATCGTGTCGAGATCGGCGTTCCGCGGCTCCCAGCCGAGCGTCGCCTTGAGGCGCGAGGGGTCCGAGATCAGCGAATCGGGATCGCCCGCGCGGCGCCCCTCGATACGGCGGTCGAGCTTGCGATTCGTCACCCGGTCGACCGCGTCGAGCACCTCGTTGACCGAGAAGCCGCGCCCGTAGCCGCAGTTCATGGTCAGCGAGCGCGCGGGCTCGCCGATCAGCGCCTCGAGGGTCAGCACGTGGGCGGCGGCGAGGTCGCTGACGTGGATGTAGTCGCGCACCCCGGTGCCGTCGGGGGTGGCGTAATCGGTCCCGAATACGCTCACCGATTCGCGCTTACCGAGCGCCGCCTCGATCGCGACCTTGATGAGGTGCGTCGCCCCGGCGGTCGATTGCCCGCTGCGCGCCTGCGGATCGGCGCCCGCGACGTTGAAATAGCGCAGCACGCCGTAGTTCATCGGATGGGCGGCGGCGACGTCGGCGAGCATCTGCTCGGTCATCAGCTTCGACCAGCCGTAGGGGTTGATCGGGCGCTGCGGGGTGTCCTCGGACACCGCGCTCACCTCGGGGATGCCATAGGTCGCCGCGGTCGAGGAAAAGATGAAGTGCGGCACGCCCGCCTCGACCGCCGCCGCGATCAGCGCGCGGCTCTTGGCGGTGTTGTTGTGGTAGTACTTGAGCGGGTCCGCGACGCTCTCGGGCACCACGATCGATCCGGCAAAGTGCATGATCGCGCCCGTCCCCTGATCGGCGAAGATCCGCGCGAGCAGGCCCGCATCCTCGATATCGCCCTCGTAAAGCGGCACGCCCTCAGGGATAGCGAAGCGAAATCCGGTGGTGAGGTTGTCGATCACCGCGACCGGCCAGCCGGCGTCCTTCAGCGCGAGGACCGCGTGGCTGCCGATATAGCCGGCACCGCCGGTGACGAGGACGGAGGGTTTGCTTTGCTTTGTCATGGTGCGTGCCCCTAGCACGAAATGCGCTGAAAGAATCTCAACCTGGAGCAGACAAACGAAGCCTGTGCACCGAACATCGCGGGGCCTATGATGCCGCCCCCACCACAGGAGCCCGCCCCCATGCCGCGCCTTCCGTTCTTCACCGCCGCGCTCGCCGCCGCCCTCGCGCTGTCCGCCTGCGCGACCTCGCCCTACACGGGCCCGGTCGAGGTCACGCGCTTCGTCGCTCCCCCTGCCGAGCGCGCGGGGCTGGGCAGCGGCACCATCGCGATCGCCTTTCCCGACGGGCCCGAGAACCAGAACGCCCGCCGCGCCTTCGCCGCCGCGGTCGGCGCCGAGCTGACGCGGCTCGGGTATACCGTCGTGCCCGAAGGCGCCCCTGCCGATCAGACCGCCGCGGTTCGCACCACCCGCAACGCCATCGCTGCCGCCCCGCGCGAGCGGCAGGGGCCGGTCAGCGTCGGGGTCGGCGGCGGGACCGGCAGCTTCGGCTCGGGCGTCGGGCTCGGGGTGGGCATCAACCTCGGCGGGGGCAGCGAGGGGCCGAGCGCGATGACCGATCTTGCGGTGCGCATCACCCGCGCGGGCGGGGCGACGCTGTGGGAGGGCCGCTCGCAGATCGAGACCGGGGTGAAGAGCCCCTATTCGCAGGTGGACACCAGCGCCCGCGCCCTCGCGGCGGCCTTGTTCCGCGACTTTCCCGGTGGCAATGGCGAGACCGTGACGATCCCCGTCAGGAAGCTGCAAGGGACCAAATGAGCGCGCTTTTCATCGATGCCGGCTTCGACAGCGGCAATATCGAGGTGCTGGGGATCGAGGGGCGGACGGCGCGCCTCGCGATCCGCCGCGACAGGGAATCCGAGTTCTTCCAGTGGTTCCACTTCCGGGTGAGCGCGCCGGCCGGCGAGGAGGTCGTGCTGAGGCTCACCGGGCTCAACGCCAGCGCCTATCCCGGCGGCTGGCCGGGCTATGACGCCTGCGTCTCCGAAGACCGCGCCTACTGGACGCGCGCCGCCTCCACCTTCGACAGGGACGAGGAGGGCGGCACGCTGACGATCCGCTACCTGCCGGCGGGCGGGGTGTTCTGGGTCGCCTATTTCGCGCCCTACTCGATGGAGCGCCACCACGACCTCGTCGCCGAGGCGGCCTCGTCCGAGGGCGTCGATTACGTGCGGCTCGGCACCACCCTCGACGGCCAGCCGATCGACTGCCTCGAAATGGGCGAGGGGCCGACGCAGGTGTGGCTCTATGCCCGCCAGCACCCGGGCGAGACGCAGGCCGAGTGGTGGATGGAGGGCGCTCTCGAATGCCTTACCGACCCCGCCGATCCGGTGGCGCGGATGCTGCGCAAGAAGTGCCGCCTCCACATCGTGCCCAACTGCAACCCCGATGGTTCGCGCCGCGGGCACCTCAGAACCAATGCGGTTGGCACGAATCTCAACCGCGAATGGGCCGAGCCGAGCCCCGAGCGCTCGCCCGAGGTGCTCGCGATCCGGAACCGGATGGACGCAACCGGCGTCGACTTCGCGATGGACGTCCACGCCGACGAGGCGATCCCGGCGGTGTTCCTCGCCGGCTTCGAGGGCATCCCCTCGTGGACCGAGGCGCAGGGCGAGGGTTTCTACCGCTACCAGCGCATCCTCGACCGCCGCACGCCCGACTTCCAGACGAAGCTCGGCTATCCCAAGGCGCCTGCGGGCAAGGCCAACCTGGCGATGAGCACAAACCAGCTCGCCGAGCGCTTCGGCGCGGTCGCGATGACGCTCGAGATGCCCTACAAGGACCTCGCCGACTTCCCCGAGCCGGAACAGGGCTGGTCGCCGGAACGCTGCAAGCTGCTCGGCCGCGAATGCCTCGCCGCGCTGGTGGAATGGCTGGAGGGGCGGGACGCCTA
This sequence comes from Erythrobacter sp. NE805, assembly GCF_046452355.1. NCBI lineage: Bacteria > Pseudomonadati > Pseudomonadota > Alphaproteobacteria > Sphingomonadales > Erythrobacteraceae > Erythrobacter > Erythrobacter sp. NE805. Next base: position 366,436 of record NZ_JBKFDI010000003.1, read on the forward strand.
AGCCTCGCTCGCCCTTCGTGTCGAGCGCAGTCGAGACACCCCGAGCGAGCCTGTCGACTTCGCTCGAGGCGAACGGATCAGGCGAGGTGCCCCGGCCCGAAGGCGTGCGGCAGCAAGGCCGACAGCTTGACCCGCCGCACCTCGTCCTTCCCGACGCACAGCACCAGCGGGTCCGTGCCGCCGAGCGCGGCGACCTCGTTCAGCACCTGGCGACACCGCCCGCAGGGGGTGATCGGCGCAGCGTCCGCCTTGAGCCCGACCACGGCGACCGCCGCGAGTCCCCCGCGCCGCCCCTCGCCCAGCGCCTTGGCGACGGCAACGGTCTCGGCACACAGGGCAAGGCCGTAGCTCGCGTTCTCGACATTGCACCCCGTCACGACCGCGCCGTCACCGAACAGCAGCGCGGCACCCACGGGGTAGTCGGAATAGGGCGCATAAGCGTGTTCGGCCGCGGCGAAGGCGGCGGCGATGAGGGCCTGTTCCTGTTCGCCCGCAAGGTTCATTTCTGCACCACCACCCATTCGACCGGCTCCGCGCTCGCCTCGGTGACGCGCGCGCCGTTGGCGCTCCATAGCAGCCAAGGGCGGCCTGCATAGTCGGGCCGCGCGCGGTCGCGGGACAGCCACAGGTCGCGCACGAGCGTGGTCGCGGTGTTGTGCCGCTCCTGGAAGCCGCGCGAGAGCTTGAGGATCACCGGCTTGCCCGCGTGCGTCTCGACCTGGTTGATGAGCGTCATCAGCTCGCTCTCGACCGCGGCATCGCTGACCTTGGGCGCGCAGCCGTCGGCGAGCGCGGCCAGGCCGATCGCCGGGGGCAGCAGGTCGGGATCGCGCGGGACCATCTGCGCGAACATGCCCGACTGCGCGTCGGCGCCGGTGCAGGGGTCGAATTCGAGCACCACCCCGACCCTGAGCCCCGCCGCCCGCGCCCGCACGAATCGGTCGGCGAAGCCCCCGGGCGCCTCGGCCCCGGCATCGCCGAGCGCGAGCGGAAGATAGACGAACTGCGCGCCGACCGCCTTCAATGTCGCGAACCGCACCTCGCCGCCGCCCGCCGGGACGAAGGCGCCCTGCTCGGGATATTGCGCTGGATCGGGACGCCACGAGCGCATGTCCCACCACAGCCACGCCGCGAAGGCGAGGCCGAACAGCACGACGAGCGCCGTGAGCCGCAACAGCCAGCGCCGCGGTGCCCCGCGCGACTTGGCGCGCGCGCGCGCCCTGCCCCCCTTTGCCATGCCCTCGGTGCCCCTCAGCCCTTGATGTGCAGCACGCAGATCAGCGTGAACAGCCGCCTTGCCGTGGCGAAATCGGTCTCGACCTTGCCCTCGAGCCGCTCGAGCAGCAGCTCGGCGGCATTGTTGTGGATGCCGCGGCGGGCCATGTCGATGGTCTCGATCTCGGCCGGCGTCGCCTTGCGGATCGCCTGGTAGTAGCTGTCGCAGATCGCGAAATACTCGCGGATCGGGCGGCGGAAGCGCGCCATGCCGATCAGCAGCGTCTCGAGCAGCTGCTCGCCGGTATCCCTGATGTCCATCGCCAGCCGCCCGTCGGTGACCGAGAGGTGGAGGTGGTAGGGCCCCGGCGCCCCGCGCTCGGCCGAGCGCAGCGGCTTGAAGGTGTTTTCCTCGATCAGGTCGTAGATCGCGACCCGCCGCTCCTGCTCGACGTCGGCATTGCGCCACAGGATCGTCGCCTCGTCGAGGGTGATGTGGGCAATGCGGTGCGCCCCCGCGGCGCCGGGCGCAGGGGAAAGCGGCAGGGAATCGGACGGCGGCTGGGCCATGCGCCCTGCCTTCGCAGATCGGGGGCACGCACTTCAAGCACTTCGATGCGCCGCGGCACGCGCTCTCCCCACTATCCACAGCGCGCGAAAAAAATATACCGGTGCTGCGCCCTTGCCCCGCCGGGGCCGCGCGCGCATCACGCAGCCCATGGCCGAACCCGAGAAAGTGACCCCGATCAAGCCGCCAGCCGGAGAACCCGAGCTCGCGGTGCGCAAGCTGCCCGCCAATCTCGAGGCGGAGGCGGCGTTCCTCGGCGCGGTGCTGATCGACAACCGGGTGATCGAGGAGTTGCAGGTCCCGATCCGCCCCGAGCATTTCTTCGAGCCCCTCCACGCGCGCATCTACGAGCGGGTGCTGACCCTTATCGAGCGCAACGCGACCGCCTCGCCGGTGACGCTGCGACCCTTCTTCGAGGCCGACGAAGCATTGAAGGAGCTGGGCGGCACCTCCTACCTCGCACAGCTCACCGCGAGCGGCGCGGGCCTCCTCGTGCCGCGCGAGCTCGCCCAGCAGATCTACGACCTCGCCCTGCTGCGCGAGCTAGTGAGCGTCGGGCGCGGGCTCGTCGAAGGCGCGCTCGACACCTCGGAAGACACCTCGCCGATGGAGCGCATCGCGCAGGCCGAGGCGGACCTCTTCAAGGTCGCCGAGGGCGCATCGACGGGCCGCGAGGCGGCGACCTTCCGCGAAGCCGCGATGACGGCGATCAAGATGGCCGAGGCCGCGATGAATTCGGGCGGCGGCCTGTCGGGCAAGACCACCGGCCTTGCCACCATCGACCAGAAGACGAGCGGCCTCCACAATTCCGACCTCGTGATCCTCGCCGGGCGCCCGGGCATGGGCAAGACCTCGCTCGCCACCAACATCGCCTTCAACTGCGCCGAGGCGCACCTCACCTGGCAGCGCGAGGGCGGCGAGTTCAACTACGGCGCGCCGGTCGCCTTCTTCAGCCTCGAAATGAGCTCCGACCAGCTCGCGACGCGCATCCTCGCCGAGCAGGCCGAGATCTCCTCGGAGAACCTGCGCAGCGGCAAGCTGACCCGCGAGGACTTCCAGAAGCTCTCCTACGCGAGCCAGCGCCTCGCCGAGCTGCCGCTCTACATCGACGACACCCCGGCGCTGACCATCGCCGCACTGCGCACCCGCGCGCGGCGGATGAAGCGGCGGCACGACATCGGGCTCATCATCGTCGACTACCTCCAGCTCCTCCAAGGCTCGGGGCGCGGCAACGACAACCGCGTCAACGAGATCTCGGAGATCAGCCGCGGGTTGAAGACGCTCGCAAAGGAATTGCAGGTCCCGGTGATCGCCCTGTCGCAGCTCAGCCGCGCGGTCGAGAGCCGCGAGGACAAGCGACCCCAGCTCTCCGACCTTCGCGAATCCGGCTCGATCGAGCAGGACGCGGACATGGTGTGGTTCATCTTCCGCGGCGACTACTACCATCTGCTGGTCAAGCCCGACACGCCAGACGCCTCCTCGACGCCCGACGTGCAGGAGAAATACCGCCAGTGGGAAGAGAAGTTCGAAGGCCTCGTCGGCCGCGCGACGCTGATCGTGGCAAAACAGCGCCACGGCTCGACCGGCAACGTGCCGCTCCACTTCCAGAGCGACATCACCAAGTTCACCTCGCCCAACTTCAAGGACTACTCGGACTACGGCTACGAGTAGCGGGCGGCGGGTTTCGGGGTACTACGCTCGGGCCGCGAATGACCGAAGCTGGGTGGTAAGGCGAAAGGCGGATCATTAGTGCCCGATCGCTCCCTAGCGATCCGGTCTATGGCGCGACAACCCAAGAATACATCGATGGGCGTGTCGAAAGAAGCTGACGACGGAGCCGTTGGGCGCGCGCCCAGAGCGCTGGCCCGACTGAATGGTTCTCGCACTCATGACAACCGTGCGGACTGACCTCGGTCAACAATCCATGCTGATGCGCGAGCGCCAAACAGCATCATCCTTATGTACCGCGCATGCTGAAGAGGTGAATGGGATGCACGTCGATACGGTCTTTGTCAGCGTCAACGCCGATGACTTCGGGGCTCAATCTCGGTGGTGGAGCCTTCTTCTCGACCGATCATGGGATCAGGAACCGAGGCCGAGTTGCCACGAATGGAAGCTAAGCGACAGCGTCCTCTTTCAGGTTCTCGACAATCCTCCGGGCCCACGGACGACTGTCACCCTGCGAGTGGCTGATCTCGACGTCGAACTGGCGAGGCTGAGGGCGCAGGGTGTGAGTGTTGCTGACCCGTCGAAGGTCGAAAGCTTCCAGACACTTCGTTACGTTCAGTTTGTCGACCCCGAAGGCAATACGGTCGGTCTGCTTGACGGCCGATAGACAGACTAGGGAGGGAATTCCGGTGAGCGCAGACGACGAAATCAGACGCGTGCTCGATAGCAGGCGCGCAGCGATATCTGCGAAAGCGGCTGATGCGAGTATCGAGAACCTCGCCGAGGATGTGGTCTTGTTCGATCTGGCACCGCCACTGGCTCAGTCTTCGACCGATGCGAGAGATCCGGCGCAGGCGCAGAAGTGGTTCGACACTTGGGACGGGCCGATAGCGATTGAAATCAACGATCTTGTGGTGAGGGCGGAGGGTGATACCGCTTTCGCATTCGGGCTGCTGCACATGTCCGGCAACAGGACAGACGGCAGTCAAAGCGACTTCTGGTGCCGGACAACCGTGTGTCTGGAACGGCGAGCCGGCAAGTGGCGCATCGTGCATGAACATAACGGCTTTCCGATGCTGATGGACGGCAGCGGCAAGGCGGCTTCCGATCTGCGACCCGAAACATCCATTGATTAGGCGGGCCTCGCCAAGACCGCAGAAACAGGTATGAAGCTGAACGGAACCTCCATCGCCTTGGGCACGGCAATCGGTGTCGTCATCGGACTTCTGATGGACAACGTCATCGCAGGTATCGGCATCGGGATCGCCATAGCGATTGCACTGACGCTTCCGCGCGCAAGGAGCAGGAAACGAAGAACATCCGAGGGATGAGGGCAGATAGCCTACTGCCGCGGGCACTTCTCGGGCGGCAGCTCCTGCAAATGGTGGATATCAGTCGACTTGCCTGCGATACCTGCGCGACCTTTGCGAACGCAGGCTTCAACGTGGTCTATCAGGATGTAATTCTCAGCAAGCACTTGGAAGTTGTCGTCGCGCGACTCGCTCGCTTTGACCCCTTGGTGGTCGTTCTCGATCCCAGCTTCGCCGAGATCGCAAAGCGCGATGCCTCGCGTCAGAAAACAGCATATGGCGGCTCGTGGACACCCGCTAGCCTCGGCGCTGCATTGCGCGAGACACCGCCACTGGGTCATTGGATCGACACATCGTCGATGACGGTGTCCGATACCGCAGAGTCGATCCTGATCCGATGGGGGGCCTTGCAGACGCAGGCTCGCAAATGACTGATCGTGAACCTGATGCATTACATCAGCTAAGCCGCAGAAGTGTCCGCTTCGGGGTCGATAACGGAACGGCAGCTTTCGGCCGCCAGCCAGCGATAACCGCCGTTTCCTACACCCTCCGCCACCCGCTGCCCCCGCGTCGCGGCCTTGGCCTGATAAAGCGCGCGGTCCGCGTGGTGGCGAGCAGCACGACGTACATGACCGGGGTCTGCGTCTCGACCCGGCGCGCGCGCAGCAGAGTGAACTCGTCCCGGATCGCCTCCGGAAATGGGGGCATCACGGGCGCGCGCAATTTGTGGATCATCCCCGCATCCCGCCATGCCTGGGGAGAGGCCGCAAGGTCCGCGTTAACGATATTCGGCGCGCGCGGCTAACGGGTTAAGCGGTGCCCGTCTTGCTGATGCGGTAATCGGCAAGGCTCAGCCAATAGGCGATCCGCCAGCGCAGCCGGGCGAGCGGGGTGCTGTGCTTGGCATACCACGAGGGGGTGATCGCATCGCTCGATCCCTCGAGGTGGTCGATCATCTCACGCAGTTTCGCCGCGAGCCCCGCGTCCTCGACCCGCACCATCAGCTCGACATTGATCCGGAACGAGCGCTTGTCGAGGTTGGCGCTGCCGAAGTAGCTGTTGTCGTCGACCACCAGCAGCTTCATGTGGAGCTTGCAGATGGCGAATTCGTAAAGCTTGACCCGCGCGCGCAGGAGCTGCCCGTAGACGAGCCGGGCCATCGATATCGAGGCGGCGATGTCGGACTTGCCGGCCATGATCATCCGCGCCTGCCCCCGCTCGCCGACCCGCGCGATCAGGCGGCGGAAGCTGCGCGGCGGGGAGAAATACGCCGAGACCGTGTCGAGGCGCCGCGCACCGACCAGGTCCTTGCGCAGCACCCAGGCCCAGTGGCCCTTCCTCACCAGCGGCCCGCCGACCAGCAGGCGCACCGGTCCGTCGCCCCCGTCCCAGTCCTTGACGATGTCGCGCAGCCGCCGGAGCTGGGGCGTGTGCCCCTCGGCCTCGTTGACGACCCAGCTCTTGAGCAGGCCGAACCAGCGGGTGAACTGCTCGACCACCGGGCCCTCGACCAGCACCGAGAGGTCGCACCAGCCGTTCTCGGCGGGGACCGCGAAGTAGTGGTCGGAGATGTTGGCGCCCCCGGTCATCACCCGGGCCTCGTCGACGATGGCGAGCTTCTGGTGGTTGCGCACCAGGTAGCGGGTGCCCCACTTGGGCGAGAAGATCGCGAAGTGCCCGCCCGCCTCGACGAGCGGCTGGAAGAAGGCCGCGCCGGCTTCGTTGCCGAAGGCGTCGACGATGAGGTCGACCATCACCCCGCGCCGCGCCGCGCGCACCAGCGCGTCGCGCACCATCGTCCCCGAGACGTCGCCGGCGAAGAGGTAGTAGAACAGCTTCAGCGACACCCGCGCGCTGTCGATCTGCGTGAGCAGCGCCTTCAGCCGGTCCTGCCCGTGCGGGTAGAAGGTGAAGTCGTGCCCTGCCGCCGCGACATGAAAGGGGTTGAGGTCGCAATAGTCCGGTGCCTCGTCCGCGGCAGGGGGCTGTTCGGGAGCGGTGGCCATGGACCGCAGCCTCAGCACAGCCGGGCGCTGCCCGACAGCGCCAAGCGGCGAGTGGTGCAGCGGATGCGGGCGGGTTGACCTCTTTGCCTACTCGGCAGATAGACAATCCATGCTCTCGCAGAAAACCCGCTACGCCATCCGCGCCATGCAGCACCTTGCCGACCACTACGGCGAGGGGCCGGTGCAGCTCGCCGCGATCGCCGAGGCGCAGAAGATCCCGGCGAAGTTCCTGACCGTGATCCTCTCCGAGCTGACCCGCTCGGGCCTCGTCGAATCGCAGCGCGGCCGCGACGGGGGCTACTGGCTCGCGATCCCGCCGCTCGACATCACCTATGGCGACCTCATCCGCCATATGCGCGGCAGCCTCGCGCTGGTGCCCTGCGCGAGCCGCTATGCCCACGAGAAGTGCCAGAACTGCGTCGCCGAGGGCGAATGCCGGACGCGGGCGCTGATGCTCGACGTGCGCGACCGGACCGCGCAGATCCTCGACGGGATTCGCCTTTCCGACCCGATCGAGCCGGTGCCGCCCTTCGCCGGCGACACCGCCTGAACGCGGCTCCCGCAAGGGCCTGAAGAGCGGCTGCCGCCGGGGCCTGAAGCTGAAGCAGGTCTGCTCCAAGCCGCATCCGTTCGGCGCACAAAGCTAACCTTTCGCCCCGAGACAGAATTTCTGCGTCGTCCTCCCTATTGTCAACCAGATCGCTTGAATTTAATTCCTGTCCCGTCGGCGCACTCCTGCGCAACGAAAGGGCTATCCATGGACCGCACCGAGAAAGCTTCGTCGCAGCGCGGTATCGTGCCCGAGGCGCTTGCCGTGGTCGACGAGGCGCTGTCGCGCCTGCGCTACGGCACCATCCAGCTTACCGTGCATGACGGCAAGGTCATGCAGATCGACGTTACCGAGAGGAAGCGGCTGACCGACTGAGGACAGCCCGCGAGACACATCCATCAACAGGGGAAGCGCAGACCGGACTGCCGGATGCATGCCCGCTTGCAAAGGCGAGACATCATGAAGACACATGCGATCCGCAGCGCCCTCCTGCTCGGCGCGGCATTCACCGGGCTGGCAGCCGTGCCGGCCCAGGCCCAGGACCAGGCCGCAGCGGCCACCGACCAGGCGACCGATTCCACTGCCAGCGAGGCCCAGGGCGGCAATGGCGGCGACATCATCGTCACCGCCCGCCGCCGTCTCGAGAGCGCGCAGGACATCCCGCTCGCCGTGACCGTGCTCGGCGGCCAGCAGCTTACCGAGACCGGGGCCTTCAACGTGGCGCGCCTCCAGCAGATCGCGCCGACGCTCCAGCTCTACTCCTCGAACCCCCGCAACACCTCGCTCAACATCCGCGGCCTCGGCGTGCCCTTCGGCCTCACCAGCGACGGCTTCGAGCAGGGCGTCGGGATCTACATCGACGACGTCTACTACTCGCGCGTCGCCGCGGCGACCTTCGACTTCCTCGACGTCGCGCAGGTCGAGGTGCTGCGCGGCCCGCAGGGCACGCTCTACGGCAAGAACACCACCGCGGGCGCGGTCAACATCAAGACCAACCAGCCGACCTTCGACTTCGAGGGCACTGCCGAGGTGTCCTTGGGCAACTACGAGTTCAAGCAGGCCCGCACCGCCGTCTCCGGCCCGCTCAGCGACACCGTGGCGGTGCGCGTCGCGGCCTCGCTCACCGACCGGCGGGGCACGATCCGCAACGTGCGCACCGGGCAGGACATCCAGAGCCTCGACAACCTCGGGCTGCGCGGCCAGGTGCTGTGGCAGCCGGCCGAGAACCTCCGGATCACGCTCGCGGGCGACTACAACAAGCAGGACGCCAATTGCTGCGGTTCGGTGTTCGTGCGTACCGTATCCACCCAGCGTCCGCTCAACCGCCAGTTCGCCGCGCTCGCCGCCGCGCTCAATTACGCGCCGCCGAGCACCAATGCCTTCGACCGCCTCAGCGACCTCGATTCGACGCTCAATGCCGGGAACGTGATCGCCGGGGTCTCGCTGCGCATCAACTGGGACGTGGGGCCCGGCACGCTCACCTCGGTGACCGCGTGGCGGCACTGGGACTGGAAGCCCGAGAACGACCGCGACTTCACCGGCCTTCCGATCGTCGCGCGCTCGCAGAACCCCTCGCAGCAGGACCAGTACACCCAGGAATTCCGCTACGCCTACACCAGCGAGGCGATCGACTTCGTGGTCGGCGCCTTCGCTTTCAACCAGCGGATCGACACGCAGGGCCTCGAATCCCAGGGCGCGGCCGCCAGCCGCTGGAACATCGCGCCGAGCAACGCGCTGTCGAACGATCCGAGCGTCCTCAACGGGCTGACCGCGCGCAACACGCAGTTCCTCAAGTCGACCAGCGCGGCGGTGTTCGGCCAGCTGAGCTGGAAGGTGACCGATGCCTTCACCATCCAGCCGGGCGTGCGCCTCAACTACGACAAGAAGGAAGGCTTCTACCAGCGCCGCGTCTTCACCGGCACCGGGACCGAGCTCACCGGCACCGAGACCGATGCCCGCAGCCGCGCGCAGCTCGCCATCTTCCAGCCGCAGCTCAGCGCGCCCGAGGACAGCGACTGGAACTTCACCTACGACCTGACGCTTAGCTACGAGCTGGCACCCGACGTGCTCGCCTATGCGACCTATGCGAAGAGCTTCAAGACCATCGGCATCAACCAGAACGGCCTGCCCACCGACGCCAACGGCGTGCCGATCGCGGCGGCCGGGGCGATCAAGCCCGAGAACGTCAATCACTACGAGATCGGCGTGAAGTCGCAGTTCTGGGACCGCAAGGCGACGCTCAACCTCGCCGCCTTCCGCACCGACATCCGCGATTACCAGGCGACCGTCACCAACGGCCAGTTCGGGGTGCTGCGCGGCTTCCTCGCCAATGCCGACAAGGTCCGCTCGCAGGGGATCGAGGCCGATTTCACGGTCCGCCCGAGCGAGCGCTTCAACGCCTATGTCAACGGCGCCTACACCGACGCCAAGTATGTCCGCTTCGTCGATGCGCCCTGCCCGCCCGAGCTGTCGGGGGGCACCACCGCGACCGCCGGTCAGACCCCCTCGGCGCCCGGCACACCCGGCGGGATCAGCCCGGCCAACTGCGACATCTCGGGCCAGCGGCTCGCGGGCGTGTCGAAGTGGGCCTTCTCCTTCGGCGCCGAGGCAAACGCCCCGGGCAGCCTGTTCGGCGAGGCGGGGCAGTTCTACCTCGGCTATGACGGCTCCTACCGGTCGGACTTCTCGTCCAACGCCTCGCCCTCGGCGGCGACGCTGGTCAAGGGCTACAGCCTGTCGAACTTCCGCGCCGGCTTCCGCAGCGACGACGGCCTCAACATCTTCGCCTGGGTGCGCAACGCCTTCGACGAAAACTACTTCGAACAGCTCTTCATCGCGCCCGGCAACACGGGCCTGATCGCGGGCCTCCCGGGCGACCCGCGCACCTGGGGCGGGACCGTGAGCATCGCGTTCTGATCCCCTTCACGGCTGCCACAGAGAGGACCGCCTCATGCCGGACATAGCCCAGCTTCTTGTCGACATCCTGCCGTTCATCCTCATCGGCTTTGCGGCACAGATGATCGACGGGGCGCTGGGCATGGCCTTCGGGGTCACCACCCAGACCCTGCTGGTAAGCGCGATGGGCGTGCCCCCTGCAAGCGCCTCGGCGAGCGTCCACCTCGTCGAGTTCTTCACCACCGGCGCCTCGGGCCTCAGCCACATGTGGCAGCGCAATGTCGACTGGGGGCTGTTCCGCAGGCTGGTGCCCTTCGGCGTGCTCGGCGGGGTGACGGGCGCCTATATCCTCTCGAACATCGACGCGAGCGCCGCGCGGCCCTTCGTCATGCTCTACCTGACCGGGATCGGCTTCTACCTGCTGTGGCGGGCGATCCGCATGCTCAAGCCCCGGCTCGAGGACCCACGCTACACCAGCCCGCTGGCCGCCATCGGCGGATTCCTCGATGCGGCGGGCGGCGGCGGGTGGGGGCCGGTTGTCACCTCCAACCTGCTGATCCAGGGCGGTGATCCGAGGAAGGTGATCGGCACGGTCAACACCGCCGAGTTCCTGCTGACCACCTCGATCTCGCTGACCTTCCTGCTGACCCTCGGCCCGGCGGCCTTCACGCTCATCACCGTCGGCCTGATCATCGGCGGGGTGATCGCGGCGCCGTTCGGCGCGATCCTCGTCAGCCGGATCAATCCGCGCCTCCTGCTGTTCGGGGTCTCGCTGGTCTTGATCGTCACCAGCGCCTACAGCATCTGGAAAGCCTGGCCGATCATCTAGGGTCGGCGGAGCCTCCCGATGGATACCGAACTGCTGCTCATCTGCGCGCTCACGGGCGTCATCAACCTCATCGGCGCGCTCGCCTATGCGGCGCGCATCGCGGGCGTGAGGACCGGGCGCATCGCCCTGTCCTTTGCCCTCTTCAACGTGCTGCTGCTGGTGAGCCGCACCTCCAACGGCTTTCTCGGCCCGTTCCTCGCCAAGCGGATCGAGACCGCGCTTCAGACCGGCAACGGCGACCTGCTGCTGCTCGACCTCAGGCTGGTGCTCGCCTCGGCGGCGCTCGCGGTGTTCGTCGGCATCCTCATGGTGCCGAGCTTCCAGCGCCTGTTCGCCGCGGCGATCACCTCGTTCCAGCACAAGCGCTCGACCGGCCGCCTGCTGCTGCGCGCCGCGACCCCGGCGGGGCTGAGGACGATCCGCGAATCCGTGGCGCTGCCGAAGAAGGCGACGCTCGAATCGCTGAGGGGCCCGCGCGGGGTGAGCTGGGGCGTGCTCGCGGCCAATGCCATCGCGCAAGGGCTCCTCGCCGTCGGCGTGATCGCCTCGCTCTATGCCGGCTACCTCGTTCCCGAGTTCCGGGTCACCGCCTCGCAGATGACCGCGATCGTCAACGGCTTCGCGACGATCCTGCTGTTCGCGCTGATCGACCCGCAGATCTCCGCGCTGACCGACGACGTGGTCGACGGCTCGGTGAGCGAGGCGACCTTCCGCCGGGCGATGATCTGGGTCTCGCTGAGCCGCCTCGCGGGCACGCTCGCGGCACAGGCGCTGCTGGTGCCCGCCGCGGTGGTGATCGCCTGGGCGGCGGGCTGGCTCTAGGCGAGCTGGCCCAGGAGCAGGCCGCCCGCCGCGCAGACCGCGAGGAGGCGCAGCACCGACCACTTCGCCCCGAAGGCGAGCGCGAAGGCGAGCGCCGCCAGCAATCCCGCACGCCAGTCGAAGCTGGCAAGCTCGGGCCAGGAGAGCCTCAATGGCCCCGCCTCGACCTCGCCGACGCGGGCGAACAGCACGTGCAGCGCGAACCACGCGGTGAGGTTGGCGATCACGCCGACCACCGCCGCTGTCACCGCCGCAAGCCCCCCCTTGAGCCACACCGCGCGCCCCATCCGGTCGATCCACGGCGCGAGCGCGAAGATCCACAGGAAGCACGGCGCGAAGGTCACCCAGGTGGTCAGCAGCGCGCCGAGGAAGCCGGCCATCAGCGGCGAGAAGGGCTCCGGCGCGCGGAAGGCGGCGAGGTAGCCGACGAACTGCGTCACCAGGATCAGCGGCCCGGGGGTGGTCTCGGCGAGACCCAGCCCGTCGGCCATCTCGCCGGGCTGAAGCCAGCCAAAGCCCTGCACCGCCTCCTGCGCCATGTAGGCGAGCACCGCATAGGCGCCGCCGAAGGTGACGATCGCGAGCTGCGAGAAGAACGCGCCGATCTCCCACAGCACGTGGCCGCGCCCGAGCGTCGCGGCGATCAGCACCATCGGCGCCGCCCAGATCGTGCCCCACACCAGCACCGAGAGGATCGTCTTGCGCCACGGCCGCGCCGGGAGCTCGCCCGAGCCCTTGCCGGGCTTCAGGGCGAGGAGATCGGGCCTCGTCCGGGCGATCACCATGCCGATGACGCCCGCACCCAGCACGATCAGCGGGAAGGGCAGGTCGAGCAGGAACAGCCCGACGAACGCCGCCGCCGCGAGCGCCTTCTTCACCCCGGTGTCGAGCGCCCGTCCCGCGATCCGCAGCAGCGCCTGCACCACCACCGCGAGCACCGCCGCCTTCACCCCGAGGAACAGCGCCGCCACCCAGCCGAGGTTCGCCGCGAGCGCATAGAGCACCGACAGCGCGAGGATGATCGCCGCGCCGGGAATGACGAACAGCAGCCCGGCCGCGAGCCCCCCCTGCCAGCCGTGCAGCCGCCAGCCGATCCAGGTCGCGAGCTGCTGCGCCTCGGGCCCGGGGAGCAGGTGGCAGAAGTTGAGCGCGTGGAGGTAGTCCTCCTCGGCGACCCAGTGCCGCTCCTCGACGAGCTCGCGGTGCATCAACGCGATCTGCCCGGCCGGGCCGCCGAAGGAGAGCAGGCCGATGCGGGTGAAGACGCGCACCAGATCGGCGAATCTCGGCGTGGGGGCGGTGCCCTGAAGGTCGGGGGAAAAAGATACGTCCAGCTCGGCCATGCCTACCTCGAAAATGGCCCCGCCGCGCGCGGGCGCAGGGGGTGATGACGAGGCAACACTTGGGCCTGTCTCGGCCTGGACGGGAGGTCGCTTGGCCCCGTGGAGCGCGTGATAACGGGGCCGCGCCCCGGCTTCAAGAGGTGGCGCGCACCGAAGTCTGCGCTATAGCAGGGTGCGCGCGGCGGGTCGGTGGGGCTCGCCCGGCCAACGGGGGACGACCATTGCGGAAAGACACGAGGAGGCGCGGCATGGCGGTCGATTGGCGGCCTGCCCGTTGGAAGTGTCGCGGGGCTCACCCAAAAGGGGAAGGATCGCCGGCCTCACCGCATCCCGTGCCAGCGATTACGTTTCCGGGAGCCCGCAAGTGATGATGAACAAGGTTCAGCTACCCGGGACGCCGATCACCTGCGGCGTGCTCGGCATGGGGTGCGCATCGCTCGGCTCGCGCGTGTCGCGCGCGCAGGGTCTGCGGGCGCTGGCCGCCGCGCACGAGCAGGGGGTCGACTGGCTCGACGTCGCGCCGGTCTATGGCGCCGGCCAGGCCGAGGAGATCATCGGCAGCTTCGTCAAGGGCCGCCGCGACCGGGTGCACATCTGCTCCAAGGTCGGGCTCTCGGTGGCGCGCAGCGGCGCGGCGCTGCGGCTCGCCTACGCGCTCGGTCGGCCGCTGATCGGGGCGGCGAAGGGCCTCAGGAGCCGGTTCAAGAAGGTCACCGCGGCGCAGAACGTCTCCGTGCCGCTCACCCCGGAACTGATCGCGACCTCGCTCGAAAGTTCGCTGCGGCGGCTCGGCACCGACTATCTCGACATGCTCGCGCTGCACCGCGTCGAGGTGGCGGACCTCGCCCGCGACGAGATCCGCCGCGCGCTCGAGGATGCCGTCGCCGCGGGCAAGGTGCGCCACGTCGGCGTCGCGGGCAGTGTCGAGTCCGCCGAGGCGGCGCTCGCGTGGCCGGAGACCTTCACGATCCTGCAACTCGCCGACGCGCCGCACGAGGCGCCGCTGCCGCGCCTGCGCGCCGCGGCGAGCCGCCCGCCCGCCTTCATCACCCACTCGGTGTTCGGCGTCGGCGGCGCGATGGCCGCCGCCGAGACCGCGCTCGCCGCGAACCCCGCGCTGCGCACACGGCTGGCGGAGGCGGGCTATGCCGGGGGCGACCGGCAGGTGATCGCCGACCTGCTGCTCGACCGGGCACTCGCCTCGAACTGCGAGGGCGTGGTGCTGGTCAGCATGTACGACCCTGCGCACCTTGCCGCCAACGTGGCGCGCGCGCGCGGGCCCGCTCGCGAGGAGGCGATCGCGCTGGTCGCGGCCTTGCAGGGCGCCGCCGCCGGTTCCGGCGCGGCGGCGCCTGCCCCCTAGCCGGACGGCGTATCGGGATTGACCAATATCGGGGGCACAGCGCATGGGGCGCTCGCGGGGCAGGGCGGGTCGGGGGATGCCCCCGCACGGCCCATTCGCCAAACCGGCTTGCCTGACATGGCGTGCCATCAGGAGACGATGATGACTGCCGATGCGGATCGCGGTGAGACAGGGAACGACACGGCAAGCGCGGCGCCGCGCATCGCCGTCATCATCCCGCATCTCAACACCCCGGACCTGCTTGCCCGGTGCCTCGCCTCGATCACCTCCCAATCGCTCGATCACGGGCGGTGCGAGGTGATCGTCGTCGACAACGGCTCGCGCGTCAGCCTCGATGAGGTGAAGGCAGCCTTTCCCGAGGTCACCTTCCTGCTCGAGCCCACCCCCGGGCCGGGCCTCGCGCGCAACCGCGGGATCGCCGCCACCCGCGCACCGGTGCTCGCCTTCACCGACGCCGATTGCCAAGCGGCCCCCGACTGGCTGCAGACGGCCGTCGCGGTGGTCGAGGCTGCGCCCGATCGCGCGGTGGTCGGCGGCGACGTCATCATCGAGACCCGCGACGATACCTCGCTCAATCCCGTCGAGGCCTTCGAGAAGGTGTTCGGGTTCCGGCAGAAGATGTACATCGAGCGGCTCCATTTCTCGGTGACCGCCAACCTGGTGATGAGCGCCGCGGTCGCCCGCGCGGTGGGGCCTTTCGCCGATATCAGCATCGTCGAGGACAAGGACTGGTGCCTGCGCGCGCGCAAGGCGGGCTTCACCGTCCGCTACGAGCCACGCCTCAGGGTGCGGCACCCGGCGATCGCCGATTACGAGTCCCTCACCCGCAAGTGGCGGCGCAATGTCCACCACTACTACACCGACCACCTGCGCGCCGGACATCCGGCGTGGCGCTGGCAGCTCAAGACCGCGATGGTGGTGGCCTCGATCGTGCCGGACACGTTCCGGGTGCTCGCCTCGCGCAACCTCGCCGGGATCGGCAACCGCTGGCGCGGGGTGCTCGGGCTGGCCAGGATCAGGCTGTTCCGCGCCGCCGAGATGATGCGGGCCCCCGCCAGCCGGACAAACTCCCCCGCGACGTTCTGGAACCGCTGACCGGGCATTCTCCGGCCTCACCCGCTTTATAGAGGCAGTTGAACACCAAATGATCGATGAACAGGTCGAGCTTCTTCATCGAAGATGCTGATCGTCGACCCGAACAGATCATCGGACGAGGCGTTGCTGTTCAAGGAACCAGCGAATTCCCGCAGAGGTTGGCCTCAGCCATTGCGGCAATTTGTGAGAAGGGATGTTCCATGAACAAGTCTATCTACTTCGCGGGAGCGGCAGCGGCCGCGCTCCTTACCGCCTCGATCGGCTACGCGCAGTCGACCGGCACCACCGGCACCGGGAGCGGGACCAACACCGGCACCTCGACCGGCACCAACCCGGCCGGCAGCGGGCAGGCAACCGGCACCACCAGCGGCTCGCGCACCGGCAGCACGACCACCACCGGCGAAGGCACCGGCACGACCTCGAGCCAGACCGGCACGACGGGCTCGACCGGGACCGGCACCTACAACTCGGGCACGACGGGCACCACCGGCACCGGCACCTACCAGAACGGCCAGACCTCGAGCGGCACCTACGCCACCGGCCAGACCTCGACCGGCGGGACCTACAACGGCACCGCGGGCTCGACCGGGACCACCGGCGGCACCTACAACAGCACGACCGGCACCACCGGAGGCGCCCGCGGAGGCTCGAGCTGGCAGGGCGCCGGAGAGCGGGGCTGAGGCCCCCTGACCCCGTGACCCACAGGACATCTGCCGCGCCGGACCCGGCGCGGCAGTTTCTGCGCGGCGCGGCCGCCTGGACGCTGGCGCTGGGCGGCGGCGCGGCGCTGGGACTGACCGCCCTGCACCTCGCCGGACCTTCCGGCGGCCTGCCTGCGATGGCGGCGCTCGCCGCAGCCCCTGCCGCCGCGTCGCGCGGCACGCCGTGGCTCGACGCGCAGGGGCAGGCGAACGCCGAGACCCGCGCCTTCCTCGCCCTGCTCCGCCGCGCGGGCGAGCACGGGCTCGACCCCGCAGCCTACCGCATCGACGCGATCGAGACCGCGCTGGCAGACGACCCCGCGGCAGCGACAGCCCTGCTCGACGAGACCATCGCCGCCTATGCCCGCGACCTCACCGTCCCGCAGCGGCTTGCCGAAGTCATCTATATCGACCCCGAGCTCGTTCCCGCCCCGCCGACCCTCGCCGCGCTGACCGCGCAAGGCACGCCGGTCGCGGCGCTCGAAGCGCTCCAGTCCGGGAACCTCGCCTATCAGGAACTGCGCGCCGCCCTCGCCGACTACCGCGCGCGCTGGGGCCACCTCCCGCAGGTCACCATCCCGCAAGGCCCGACACTCGCCCCCGGCAGCCGCGGCGCGCGCGTCGCGCTGCTGCGCGAGCGGCTCGGCCTGCCCGAGGGCACGAGCTACGACACGGCGCTCGGGCAAGCGGTGCTCGCCTTCCGCGCCGCGCATGGCCTCCCCCCCGCGCGCCTCGCCGACGCCGCGACCATCGCCGCGCTCAACAAGGGCGCGGCGGGTTACGAGGCGCTGATCCTCGCCGACCTCGACCGCCTGCGCGCGCTCCCCGCCGACGGGCGGCGCCACGTCCTCGCCGACACCGCCGCCGCGCGCCTGCGGATGATCGAAGGCGGCCGGGAGGCAGGCAGCATGCGCGTGGTGGTCGGCAAGCCCGGCATGGCAACGCCGCTGCTCGCCGGGCTGATCCGCTATGCGCTGGTCAACCCTTACTGGAACGTGCCCCCCGACCTCGTGCGCGCGACCATCGCCCCGGCGGTGCTGCGCGAGGGGCCGGGGATGCTCGCCCGCCGCCGCTACGTGCTCTCCCCCGACTGGCGCTCGACCGCGCCGCTCGATCCCGGCGCGGTCGACTGGCAGGCGGTCGCGGCGGGACGCGCGAGCGTCTGGGTGCGCCAGCTGCCGGGCGGGCGCAACATGATGGGCCGGGTCAAGTTCATGCTGCCCAACGACATGGGCATCTACCTCCACGACACCCCCGACAAGACCCTCTTCACCCGCGCCGACCGCCGCCTGAGCTCGGGCTGCGTGCGGGTGGAGGACGCCGCAAGGCTCGGCGCCTGGCTGTTCGGCCGCGACATCCTCGCCGGCGACCCCGCGCCCGACCGGCGCGTCGATCTCGAAGAACCGGTGCCGGTCTACACCCTCCGACTGAACACCGGCGTGGAGCGCGGGCGCGTGCGGTTCCGGTCGGAAGGGCTCGACGGAGGAGAGCCAAGTCCGCCACACCTCCCTCCCCGGCACGGAGCGACGAAAACAGATCGCTCGGTCCACATCAAGGAGCCGAGCGCCCAGCAATCCGCGCATTGATCTCGGCAATTTGCGCGCGCAGGAGCTCGACTTCGGCCTCGGCCTTGGCGCGGGCGATCGCCTTCATCGGATCGGGCACCGGGTCGGCGGTGAGACCATCGAGCTTCTTCTTGGCCTCCTCGTAGGCAATCTCCTTCTGGAGACGCGCGGTCTCGTCGCGATTGGCACGCAGTTCGTCCTGGCGCTGCTTGTAGAAGCCTGCGCCTTGCGATGCGGCATCGGCAAGGGTCTTGGCGAGAGTGCTGCTCGAGGCGTACTGGAACTTCTCGACCGCCCCTTCCTTGCTCAGGCTGAGCGACAGGCCGTTGTTGCTGAACATCTCGTTCCGCAACCGCACGAAGCGCAGCTGGCCGAGTTGCGGCACGAGGACCTTCTCGTCCTTGACGAGATCCGGCGAGTCCTTCGCGCACTTCGACGTGTTGCCCGGCCCGTTCTTGCCGAACTCGGCCCGGCAGATGGTCAGCGTGCCGCGCGCCGGAGGCCGGATGAACAGACCCTGCTGCGCGCTCGTCCCGCGCCCGTCCACCTGACGCGGGAAGTCGTCCTTCGCGAGGCTCGCGTCGCTGGCGAGCGTCCGGAGGCATTCGGCGTCCAATTTGGCGCCTTCTGGGCAAGCGGGCAGATTGTCGGTCGCGACCGCATCGAGCGTGGCGGCAAGCTTCGTCAACCCGGCGATGCAACCCGGCACGTCGAGACTGCCCGCCTTGGAGCAAGCGTCTGGCGAGACCACTTCCTCGAACGTTCTCGCCCTGCCGTCGCGATCGATGTACCGCTCGACAAAATCCTTGGCAAACCCGCGGAGCGCTTCGCGGTCCGGCGAGGCCGCGATGGCCTTGGCGAGGGCCTGCTGATCGACCATCCGGCGGCTCTCGACTGTCACCAGACCCTCGATCCGGGCCTGGTCGGTCTGCGACAGCGGCGCGAGGCCGACGATCGCACGTTCATCGAATTTGCCCGGCCAGACCGCGGTGGCTTTGGCCGCCAGGCGCTTCTCGATCTTCCCCAGCTCCTCGGTGCGAGCCTCGATCAACGCCTGCTGGAGGAGCACGTCCTCGAGCTCCTGGCGGAGCGCCTCGCGGCCTGCGGAATTGAGGCCGCCCGCCTCGGCGAGCTTGGTGCGCCTCTCGAGGACGCCGTTCGCGGCCTTCAGCTTCGCATTGAGGCCGGAGAGCTCTTCGCCGATGGCGGCGCGCCGGACGACATCTTCGCGCACGCTCGGCTGACAGACGATGACGGCTCGCGCTTCTCGGCTTGCGCTCGCCTCGACAAGGTCGGCCAGCGTGTTGCGCAAGCGGCTCTGTTCGTCCTCTACCGCCTTCTGCGCAGCCGCATCGGTCGCATACCGTGAGAGGTCGAGTTTGAGGCCCTTGGCCAGAACCGAAAACTCGCTTCGCTTCTTGTCGCCGACGGGAAGCACCGCCGGAATGGCCGCCAGCCCTGCCGGCCCTGCCGCCACCGCGGCCACGGTCAGGCCTGCCTTCAGCAGCGTGCCGGCGACTTCCCCGCTCTGATCCGCTATGCTGACGTTGATCCCCTTGAGGATCTCCGTTCCGGGCTGATACTCAATGGCGAAGCTTGTGGTCTTGAGGAAGCTGTCGAGCTTGGAATGGTCGATGAGGTAACGCTCACCGGCGATCTGCGTCGGCTTGGCCGTGGCGCCGAGTTCGACGGCGAGCTGGCCCGTCCAGAACTGGCCATCCTTGGGGTGCCCTGCGATGGCGATCGGCTGCGGACAGGCCGACAGGATGCGGGTCGCCTCCACCTCGTATTGCAGCATCGGCAGCGCGTAGGGTGTGCCCGAAAGCGCCATGCGGGGTTGCGCGCTGACCACTCGGTCGGGGATGACGGAAAGGCTGGTGCAGCCGGTCATGGCGAGCCCCGCCGCAGCGGCCACCAGCGCCCGGGCAATCGGCGTCATGGGCCTGCGCGGTGCAGGCGAAGTCTTTCTCGTCGCGATGTTCATGGCTCACCCCCCGGTTGCCGTTGCCGCTGGCACGCAACGGCCTTGAACGAATCGCCGATTGCCACGCGAGATACTTCTTAAAACAATCGATTAGGCGGCACTATAGCGATTCTCGGCGGTCTGGCCGCGTCTGTTGCGCTCAGCTTGGCCGATTTCCGCCCCGTCCCCTTCTCCTTGACTTCGCGCCGGGTGCGCCCTAGCGGCTGCGCTTTCCTACTTTCCCCGCGATTCTGCATAAGGGCCGCCCATGGCACGCGTTACCGTTGAAGATTGCGTCGACAAGGTTCCGAACCGCTTCGACCTCGTCCTGCTCGCCGCGCAGCGTGCGCGCGAGATCTCGGGCGGGAGCGAGCTGACCATCGACCGCGACCGCGACAAGAACCCGGTCGTGGCGCTGCGCGAGATCGCCGAGCAGACCATCACCCCGGGCGCGCTGCATGAATCGCTGGTGACGGGCCTCCAGAAGATCCTCCCCGACGACGAGGACGAGGCCGACGAGATCGGCTCGCTCAGCCAGTCGGCCGAAGCGCTGCGGATCACCGCCTCGGCGCCGGCCCGCACTTCCTCGCTGGGCGGCGATTACGACGGGTAATCGTTGCTTTTCAAAAATTTGAGCCTTTTTCAGGGGCGGTCTAGACCCGGTCTAGGCCGCCCTTGCTGCATCTCAGACCCCGGTCAGACCCCCCCTTGACCCCTCCTTGACCCCCGCTTGACCCCCGTCAGAGCGGCCTTGCCAAGGGTTTCGGGGGCGCTATCCCTTGGTCCGGTCATCCGGTGGTCGCACCGGAAAAGCTGGGGGGTGCGCATGGCGGGTATCGCGGTCTACAGCGTCAAGGGCGGGGTCGGGAAGACCACCCTGGCGGTCAACCTCGCCTGGGCCGCGGCGAGCATCTCGCGCCGCCGGACGCTGCTGTGGGACCTCGACGCGGCGAACGGATCGGGCTTCCTGCTGGGCGTCGATCCGCGGAAAAAACGCAGCGCCGACAGCATCTTCGCCGAGGGAAGCGATCCTGCGAAGCTGATCCGCGAGACCGCCTACCCGGGGCTCGACCTGCTCCCGGCGGACGAGAGCATCCGCACCCTCGACCGCACGCTCGACCGGCTCGGCAAAAAGAAGCGGCTGGCGCGGGTGACCGAGGGGCTGGCCAAGGAATACGAGCGGATCATCTTCGATTGTCCCCCGGTTCTCAACGAGTTGAGCGCGCAGATCATCCGTGCTGCCGACCTCGTGATCGTCCCCCTGCCCCCCTCCCCGCTCTCCGCACGGGCGCTCGAGGCGGTGACCGAGGAGGTGCGGAGCGCCGGCAAGGGGCACCCGCCGATCCTCCCGGTGCTCTCGATGCTCGACCTCCGGCGTTCGCTGCACAAGGCGGCGCGCGAGGCGAACCCGGACTGGCCGGCGATCCCGCTGGCGAGCGCGGTCGAGCAATGCGCGGTCGAGCGGCGGCCGGTCGGCGCCCTCGCCCCCCGCTCGGCCGCGGCACGGGCGGTGACCGGGCTGTGGACCGCGGTGGAACGCAAGCTCGCACGGGGGTAGGCCCGGGAGGGGGCAAATCGCCGCTTCCGCTGGCGCGGCAAAGGCGATTATACCGGGCGCAACGGGGTCCGGAAGGGGCTGGAAATGGGCGATTTCGGCGATAGCATCGGGACGGTGATCGAGGGCGGGCTGCTCGGCCGGGCGGTCGAGCCAACTGCGGGCGAGGTCGCCGCGCACGCCGCCACGCCGGTCGACTGCCCCAATTGCGGGACCTCCCACCGCGGCAACTTCTGCCCCGAATGCGGCCAGAAGGCGCATCTCCACCGCAGCCTCGCCGCGATCGCCCACGACATCATGCACGGCGTGTTGCACCTCGACGGCAAGCTCTGGAACACGCTGCCGATGCTGGTCTTCAAGCCGGGCGAGCTGACCCGCCGCTTCGTCGCCGGGGAGCGCGCGAAGTTCGTGAGCCCGATGGCGATGTTCCTGTTCACGGTCTTCGCGATGTTCGCGGTGTTCCAGATGGTCGGCCTTACCGCGCCGACCGACCTCGCCGAGGGCTTCGCCGACGGCGCCGGCCAGGGAGCCGGCGTAGTGCAGACCAACATCCGCGAACAGATCACCGCGCTCGAGAAGGAGAAGGCCGACCTGCCCCGGGAAAGCCCGCGCCGCGAGGAAATCGACAACGAATTGAAGGGCCTCAACACCGTGCTCGAGAAGGGGATCGGCGCGGCGAGCGAGAACAAGGGGAGCGTCACCTTCAACACCGGGAGCAGCTGGCTCGACGAGCACCTGCTCGAGAAGTGGAAGAAGAACCCCGGCCTGATGCTCTACAAGCTCCAGTCGAACGGCTACAAGTTCAGCTGGTTGCTGATCCCGCTGTCGATCCCCTTCCTGTGGCTGATGTTCGCGTGGCGGCGCCAGTTCAAGGCCTATGACCACGCCGTGTTCGTCACCTATTCGCTGAGCTTCATGTCGCTGCTGTTCATCGCAATGTCGATCCTCAGCACCATCCCGCAAGGGCCGGGGATCGCCGCACTGCTGTTCACGATCGGCGGGCCGCTGCACCTCTACAAGCAGTTGCGTTATGCATATGGGCTGAACCGGTTCTCGGCGCTGTGGCGGTGGTTCGTGCTGCTGGTCTGCACGCAGATCGTGCTGACGATGTTCCTGCTGATCCTCGGGGTGCTCGGCGCCTTCTGAGCGGGGGCGCGTCAGGACTTGCAGCTCGGCCTGTCCCGCTCAGGGAACGTTTCGCCGGGCCCCTTGTTGATTCGCGAGCGAGGGTGCAAGGTCGGCGCAGGAGTGCGTCATGGCAATTATCGCGGTCTACAGCGCGAAGGGCGGCGTCGGGAAAACGACCATAGCGACCAATCTGGCATGGTGCGCCGCGCAAGGACGCGCGCCTGCGCGGCGGACGCTGCTGTGGGACCTCGATGCGGCCGACGGTGCGGGGTTCATGTTCGCGCTCGAAGCGGGGCGCAAGCGGCAGGCGCGCAGCCTCTTCGCGGGCGACGTCCAGCCCCATGCGCTGATCCAGCCGACCGCCTATGCGGGGCTCGACATCCTCCCGGCGGACAGCAGCCTGCGCGAGCTCGACGGGCTGCTGCTGCGCATGGGCCAGCGCCACCGGCTCGCGACGCTCGGGAGACAGCTCGAGCGCAGCTACGACCGGCTGATCCTCGACTGCCCGCCGATGCTCAACGAGCTCTCCGCGCAGGTGCTGCGCGCCGCGACGCTGGTGATCGTGCCGCTGCCGCCCTCGCCGCTGTCGGCGCGGGGCTTCGACTTCGTGGTCGAGGAGATCCGCCGCCACACCAAGCGCCCGCCGCCGATCCTGCCGGTGCTCTCGATGATCGACCGCCGCCGGGCGCTGCACAACGAGGCGCTGGCGGCGAACCCGACCTGGCCGTGGATCCCGCTGGTCAGCGCGGTCGAGCAATGCGCAGTGCACCGCCGCCCGCTCGGCGCCTTCGCGCCGAACTCTCCGGCAGCCGACGCCTTCGCGCGCCTGTCGCAGGGGATCGAGCGCAAGCTCGCGCAGATGGCGCAGCGGGCGGCTCAGGCGGCCTAGAACAAGGGCGCCCGGATCGCTCCGGACGCCCCCTTGGTGATTGCCTGAAAGACGCGCGGGGCCTCAGGCGCCCTGCGGAGCCTCGTCGCTGCCCGGGTGGGTGCCGAAGCGCTTGCCCGCCCGCGGGATCGCGGAGCCGCGCACCGGCGCTGCCAGTGACGGCCCGCGCGGGGCGTCGGGACGGTCGATCTTGCCGGTCTCCAGAAGCGCCTTGATCTCCTCGCCGGTCAGCGTCTCGTATTCGAGCAGCGCCTGGGCGAGCAGGTGGAGCTGGTCCTCATGAGTCGTGAGGAGTTCGGTCGCACGCTTGTGCGCACCCTCGACGAGGCCCTTGATCTCGTTGTCGATCAGCTCGTTGGTCGAGCCCGATCGGAAGGTCCGCTGCGCCGCGCCCATGCCGAGATAGCCTTCCGACTGCTCCTCGTACTGGAGCGGCCCGAGCTTCTCCGACATGCCCCACTGGGTGACCATGTTGCGCGCGAGGTTGGTCGCATACTGGATGTCGGACGAGGCGCCCGAGGAGACCTTGTCGTGTCCGAAGATGATCTCCTCCGCCACGCGCCCGCCCATCGCGACCGAGAGGTTCGCGTGCATCTTGTCGCGGTGGTAGGAGTAGCTGTCGCGCTCGGGCAGGCGCATCACCATGCCCAGCGCCCGGCCGCGCGGGATGATCGTCGCCTTGTGGATCGGGTCGGAGGCGGCCTCGTGCACCGAGACGATCGCGTGGCCGGCCTCGTGATAGGCGGTCATGCGCTTCTCGTCGTCGGTCATCACCATGCTGCGACGCTCGGCGCCCATCATGACCTTGTCCTTGGCGTCCTCAAACTCCTGCATCGCGACCAGCCGCTTGTTGCGGCGCGCGGCGAGCAGCGCGGCCTCGTTGACGAGGTTCGCGAGGTCCGCGCCCGAGAAGCCGGGGGTGCCGCGGGCGATCACGCGCGGGTTCACGTCGGGGGCGAGCGGGACCTTCTTCATGTGCACGCCGAGGATCTTCTCGCGCCCGTCGATGTCGGGGACGGGGACGACCACCTGACGGTCGAAGCGGCCCGGGCGCAGCAGCGCCGGATCGAGCACGTCGGGACGGTTGGTGGCGGCGATGATGATGATGCCCTCGTTCGCCTCGAAGCCGTCCATCTCGACGAGCAGCTGGTTCAGCGTCTGCTCGCGCTCGTCGTTCGAATTGCCGAGGCCGTGCCCGCGCGAGCGGCCGACCGCGTCGATCTCGTCGATGAAGACGATGCAGGGCGCGTTCTTCTTGGCCTGTTCGAACATGTCGCGCACCCGACTCGCCCCGACGCCCACGAACATCTCGACGAAGTCCGAGCCCGAGATGGTGAAGAACGGCACGCCCGCCTCACCCGCGATGGCGCGGGCCAGCAGGGTCTTGCCGGTACCGGGCGAGCCGACCAGCAGCGCGCCCTTGGGGATCTGCCCGCCGAGCTTGGAGAAGCGCTGCGGATCGCGCAGGAACTCGACGATCTCCTGCAACTCCTCGCGCGCCTCGTCGATGCCGGCGACGTCGTCGAAGGTGACGCGGCCCGAACGTTCGGTGAGCAGCTTGGCCTTGGACTTGCCGAAGCCCATCGCCCCGCCGCCACCGCCCTTCTGGACCTGGCGCAGCGCGAAGAAGGCGATCCCGAGGATAAGGATGAAGGGCAGCGAATTCAGAAGGATGAAGAGTAGCACGTTCTGCGATTCACGCGGCTTGCCGGTGAAGCGCACGCCGTTGTCTTCCATCAGCTTGGTGACTTCAACGTCGTTCGGCACGGGGACGGTGCTGAAGGTCTCGCCGTTCTTGAGCGTGCCGGTGATGAGCTCGGGGCCCATCTGCACGTCCTGCACCTGGCCCTCGGCCACAGCGGCGCGGAAGTCCGAATAGCGGATCGCGGTCCCGGCGCTCTGCCCGGCATTGCTGAACATGGTCACCACCAGCAGCAGGGCGAGGAAGATCCCGCCCCAGATCATCAGCTGCTTGACCCAGGGGTTGGGACCGTCGCCTTGCGGCTGGGGATCGTTGTGCTGACTCATCGCCGGGGATTCCTTTCGTCGCGATCAATGTAGGACGCGAGGGCTGAATGGCAAGATAATGCGCCGACCCGATCGGATACGAAAAAGCGCAAGCGCAAGATGCATTGCCGCGCGTCTTGCGGCGCGGCTCACGCGGGGCCGTAGGCCGCGAGGAACACCTCGACCGCGCCGTCGATGCGGCGGTCGCGCTCGGGGCCGGTGACGATCGCCCCGAACCGGCGCTCGAGGTCGCCCATGCCCTTGCACATCGAGACGAATTGTTCGGCCGCCAGCATGGGGTCGGGGATCGTGAGTTCGCCGCTTTCGCACGCGTGCTCGAGCCAGGCGGAGAAGGCTGCCTTCATGCGCCATGGGCCAGCTTCGAGAAAGGCCACGCCGAGCGCCGGATCATCCTCGGTCTCGGCAGCGATGCGGCGTTCGAACTGGAGCATTTCGGGCCGCGACAGGAACACGCAGATCGCATGGCCGATGTCGGTCAGGCGCGCGCGGATCGGGCCTCTGGGCGTGTCTTCGAGCGAGAAGTGCCCGCGGATCTTCTCGCATTCGCACTCGACCGCGGCGGCGAACAGCGCGCGCTTGTCGCCGAACTGGTTGTAGATCGTGACCTTGGACACCCCGGCGTCGGCAGCGACCTGCTCGATCGCGGTCGCGGCGTAGCCGTGCTGGAAGAAATGATGCGCCGCGGTCTCGACGATCGCCGCGCGCTTGGCGGCGTCGAGCGGCCGTCCGGCCTTGCGCCGGGCGGGGCATCTTTCCGGGGCAGGCGGAATGTCAATTGACAAAGTGAACGGTTCCGTTCAGTTAAACGCGACCGTTCAATAATGCGCTGATTCGGACGTCGGTGCAACCCCGTCCCCGGAAAGAGGTTCCCGCCCACGTGCTCTGGATCGCCATCAGGATGCTCACCGGGGATGCCCAGAAATTCTACGGGCTGCTGTTCGGCATCGCCTTCTCGACGCTGCTCATCACCCAGCAGATGACGATCTTCGTCAACCTCGTCGAGCGCGGGGCGAGCGGGGTCTACAACGCGCCCGAGGCGCAGGTGTGGGTGATGGACCCGGTCAGCCGCACCACCGACGTCAGCTACGCCATGCCCTCGACCGCACTCGACAAGGTGCGCTCGGTGCCGGGCGTCGAGTGGGCGGTGCCGCACCTGCGCGCGGTCGCCAACGTCCGCACCAAGGACGGCGATCTCGAGGGCGTGGCGGTGATCGGGGTCGACGATGCGACGCTGATCGGCCTGCCCAAGCGCATGGCGAGCCAGGACAAGAACGTCCTCTTCGCCCCCGACACGGTGGTGATCGACGACGTCGGCGTCACCCGCCTGTTCTCGAACGGGGCGAGCCCGCTCGGCGAGCGGCTCGAGCTGAACGACCAGCGCGCGGTGATCCGCGGCATCGGCGACGCGATCCCCTCCTTCACGAGCCAGGTGACGCTCTACACCCGCTATTCGAACGCGCTCAACTTCGTCCCCGGCACCCGCAACCGCCTGTCCTTCGTGCTCGTCGGCATCAGCCCGGGCGAGACCCCCGAGGGCGTCGCCGCGCGGATCGAGCAGCAGACCGGGCTGAAGGCCGAGACCCGCCGGGAGTTCGCGCGCGCCGGGGTCGACTTCATCATCCAGAACACCGGCATCCCGACCAATTTCGGGATCACCGTGTTCCTGGGCTTCGTCGTCGGGGTGGCGATCGTCGGCCTCACGTTCAGCCTGTTCCTGCGCGACAACATCAAGCAGTTCGGCGCATTGAAGGCGATCGGCGTGACCAATTCCAAGATCGTGCAGATGGTCGCGGCGCAGGCCGGGCTCGTGGGCATGGTCGGCTATGCGCTGGGCGTGATCGGCACCGTCGCCTTCATCAAGGGCTTCGGCTCCAACCCCTTCTTCAAGGGCTTCTACATCCCCTGGCAGATCCCGCTGATCAGCCTGGCCGCGGTGGTCGTGATCCTCGCCATCACCGGCTTCATCGCGATCCGCTCCGTTCTCAAGACCGAACCGGCCTCGGTGTTCCGGTGAGCGAGGCCCCCATGACCCTCCCCGTCCCCGCCCCCGCCCCTTCCGCCCCCGGCTGCGACGCCGAAGCCGCGATCTGCGCGCGCGGCATCACCCGCGACTTCGAGGCCGGGCAGTCGACGATCCGCGTGCTCCACGGCATCGACGCCGACATCCGCCCGGGCGAGCTCACCTACGTCGTGGGCGAGAGCGGCTCGGGCAAGACGACGCTGATCTCGATCATGTGCGGCATCCTCTGGCCGACCGAGGGCGAGGTGAAGGTGTTCGGCACCGACATCTACAAGCTCTCGGACACCGAGCTGGTGAAGTTCCGCCTCAAGAACATCGGCTTCATCTTCCAGCAGTACAACCTCATCCCCTCGATCGACGTCGCCTCCAACGCCGCGGTGCCGCTGATCGCACAGGGGATGCCCCGCGAGGAGGCGCGCGAGCGGGCCAAGGTGCTGCTCGACAAGCTCAACATCGGCAACCAGGCCGACAAGCTGCCGCGCCAGCTCTCCGGCGGCCAGCAGCAGCGCGTCGCGATCGCCCGCGCGCTGGTGCACGAGCCGCGCCTCGTGGTCTGCGACGAGCCGACCGCGGCATTGGACGCCTCCTCGGGCCGGCGCGTGATGGACCTCCTGCGCGAGGTCGCGGTCGCGCCCGACCGGGCCTGCGTGATCGTCACCCACGACAACCGCATCTTCGATCTCGCCGATCGCATCATCGTCCTCGAGGACGGCCGCGTGACCCATGACGGCACCGAGATGCCCGATGGCCATTGATTCACCCTCTCCCTCCCTCTCTCCCCTCATGACCCGCCGAGGACCCCATGCTGCGTAATGTGAGCTTTGCCCGCCAGATCCTGCCGGCCGCCGCGCTGATCGGCCTTGCCGTCGCCGCCTGGCTGATCCTCGTCGGCCTGCCCGACCGCTCGACCGCCGAACCCGTCGAGCAGCCGCCCAAGGCGGTCGGCAAGCTGGCGAACGGCCCGCGCGTCGCGGGGGCCGGGGTCGTCGAGCCGTCGAGCGAGACGATCGACATCGGCTCGGCGCTCTCGGGCCTCGTCACCGACGTGCTGGTGCGCCCGGGCGACCGGGTCGCGAAGGGCGAGGTGCTGTTCCTCGTCGATTCCCGCGCCGCGCGCGCCCAGCTGGCCGAGTCCAACGCCGCCATCACCGAGGCCCGCGCTTCGATCGCCGAAGCTGTCGCAGCCCAGAAGACCGCCCGCGAGCAGCTGGCGCTGTACCGCAGCCTCGCCGATCCGGCCGCGGTAAGCCGCTCGGAAGTGATAAAGGCCGAGGGTGACGAAGCCGCCGCGACGAGCCGCCTCGGCATAGCCCGCGCGCGCCTCGTCTCCGCCCAGGCCGCCGCCGACGCCGCGCGCACCGAGATCGAGCGGCTCACCGTGCGCGCCCCGATTGCGGGCGAGATCCTGGCGGTCAACGTGCGGCCCGGCCAGTTCGTCGCGACGCAAGGGGGCGGCAACCAGGACCCCTTCATCCAGATGGGCGAGACCAACCCGCTCTACGTGCGCGTCGATATCGACGAGAACGAGATCGGGCGCGTCGCCCTCGGCCAGCCGGCGGTGATCTCCCCGCGGGGCGCCGCCGAGCTCCACGTGAACGCCACCTTCGTGCGCGCCGAGCCGCAGGTCGTGCCCAAGCGCTCGCTGACCAACAGTGCGGCCGAGCGGGTCGACGTGCGGGTGCTCCAGCTGCTCTACGCCCTGCCGCCCTCGGACGCGTTCCGGGTCGGCCAGCAGATCGACGCCTTCATCCCGGCCAAGGCGGGCGCCCCGGCCCAGCAGAAGGGGGGCTGATCCGATGCGCCGCCTGATCCTTGCCGCGCCGCTCGCGCTGGCGCTCGCTGGCTGCATGGCGCAGCCCGCCCCCAAGATCGCCACCCCCACGCCCGAACTTCCGCAGGCCTTCTTCTACCGGCCCGAAGCGTCGACCGGTGCGGCCTTGGCGGCCCTGCTGCCGCAGAGCGACCCGGCGTGGCAAAAGCTCTCCGCAGCGGCGCTCGCCGGTGCGCCCGACCTCGCCGAGGCAGCCGCGCGGATCGAATCCGCCCGCGCCAATGCGCGCAGCGCAGGCGCGGCGCGCCTCCCCAACATCACCGCCGACGGCAATGCGAAACGCAACCGCATCAACACCGCACAGTTCGGGCAGGCCGGGCAGCAGGGCTTCATCCCTGCCGAACAGACCTCCTACGGCGCGAACATCACCGCAAGCTGGGACCCCGACATCTTCGGACGCCTGAAGGCGCAGGAGCGCGCCGCGCGCGCCCGCCTCGACGCCGCGACAGCGGAAGCGCAGAGCGTGCGGCTTGCCCTGCTCGCCGAAATCGCGGGGAGCATCACCGACTGGCGCACCCTCGACGCGCGCGCCGCCGCCATCTCGTCCGACGCGGCGGCGGCCCGGCAGCTGGCAAGTCTGGCCAAGGTCCGCGAGGACGCCGGCATCGCACCCGGCTTCGACCGGGTGCGCGCCGAGGCGACCGCCAGTGCCTCGGCGACGCGTCTCGCCGCGCTGGAGAGCGAGCGTGCGAGCCTGATCGGCCGGCTCGTGACCTTGACCGCGCAGGATGCCGCCACGGTCCGCGCCGCGCTTTCAGCGCCCGCGCCCGAGCTTGCGCTGCCCCCTGCCCCTGCGGGCCTGCCGTCCGAGCTGCTCGCCAACCGCCCCGATGTCACCGCCGCCGCCGCCAATCTTGCCGCGAGCGACGCCGACCTTGCTGCGGCCGCCCGGGCGCGCTTCCCGAAGATCACGCTTTCGGGCGTGATCGGCCTGCTCGCCTTCGATCCTTCCGACTTCTTCGACGGGGATTCGCTGGTGGGCACGCTGACCGCCGCAGTCGCCGGGCCGCTGCTCGATTTCGGCCGGGTGGGCGCGCAGATCGATGCCGCCGCAGCCGACAAGCGCGCGGCCTTCGCCTCTTATCGCGGCGCGGTGTTCACGGCGCTCGGCGATGCCGAGGCCGCCTACGGCACCGTCTCGGCCGCAGACGCCGAGGCCGCGCTCGCCGTCAAACAGCGCGACCAATTGAACCGCGCCGCAGCAATCGCCGAAACCCGCTATCGCGCTGGCCTTGGCAGCTTCCTCGACGTGCTTGAAGCCCGCCGCGCGGCGGATTCGAGCGGGGAGAACGCGGCGGCAGCTCTGGGCCGTGCGGTCCGCGCGCGGATCGTGCTGTGGCAGGCGCTGGGCGGCGAAGCGGCGGGGACGCGCTGAGCAGCGCGGCGATTTCCTACGCGGCGCGGGCGGGCTATTGCCGGCCCGCTCTTTCCCATCGTTGTCTCGCCCCTAGGGGAGTTTGCGCGTCGCCCCCCATGTCCGCCTCGGTCTGCGCGAGCAGGCTATGACCTTGCCGTTTCAAGATAATTCCTGTCGGAGACAAGCGGACAGGGTGTCACCTTTGTCCGCTTAGCGCGCGCTGGAGCAGTGCGGTCCGCTCGCAGCGGCACACCACCTCGTCGCGCTGGTTCCACATCTCGTGCACCCAGGTGACGATCCCCGCGTCGGGCCGCGACTTGCTCTCCCGCAACTCCTTCACCTCGGAGGAGGCCCGCAGCGTGTCGCCGATGAACACGGGCTTCGGCGTCACCACCTTGTCGAAGCCGAGGTTGGCGACCAGCGTGCCGAGCGTCGTCTCCCCCACCGACAGCCCGACGAGGAGGCTGAAGGTGAAGGTCGAATTGACGAGGATCTGCCCGAACCCGCTCGCCTTCGCCGCCTCGACATCGAGGTGCAGCGGCTGCGGGTTGTGGGTCATCGTCGAGAACAAGAGGTTGTCGGTCTCGGTCACGGTGCGGCGGATCGGGTGCTCGATCCGCTCGCCGATCCGCCATTCGTCGAAGAACTTGCCCGGCATCAGGCGGCACCCCAGCGGGCGACCACCTCGGCTCCGTCATCGGCGCTCGAGCGGACCGCGCCCGGCGTGCGGCTGAAGCGCGGCGCGGGGGCCGTGTGCCAGATGCCGTCGTGCTCCACGTAGGCGCCGCGCGCCTTCATGTGCGGATGCTCGCGCGCCTCCTCCAGGGCGAGCACCGGCGCGAAGCAGGCGTCGGTGCCTTCGAGGAGGTCGCACCACTCGGCTTGCGTCTTCGTCTTGAACAGCGCCGCGAGCCTGTCGGCGTAGGCGTCCCAGTTGGCCGGGCTCATCTGCCCTTGCGCCAGTTCCTCCGGCGCCCCGGCGCGCTTGAGCATTTCGGCGTAGAACTGCGGCTCGATCGACCCGAGGCTGATCTCCTTTCCGTCGGCGCAGGTGAAGCAGCGGTAGAAATGCGCCGCCCCGCCGAGCATCCCCTTGCCGCGTTCGGTCGAGAGGTGCGGCAGGTGGCGCACCCCGAAGAAGAAGCTCATCAGGCTGGTCGCCCCGTCGACGATCGCGGCATCGACCACCTGGCCCTTGCCCGACCGCTCGCGTTCGTAGAGCGCGGCCATGATCCCGAAGGCGCAATACATCGACCCGCCGCCGAAATCGCCGACGAGGTTCTGCGGCGGGGTCGCGGGCTCGCCCGGCTTGCCGACGGCGGCCAGCGCGCCGGTGATGGCGATGTAGTTGATGTCGTGCCCGGCCGCCTGGGCGAGCGGGCCGTCCTGCCCCCAGCCGGTCATGCGCGCATAGACGAGCCGCGGGTTGCGGCCGAGCAGCTCCTCCGGCCCGAGCCCCAGCCGCTCCATCACGCCGGGGCGGAAGCCCTCGATCAGCACGTCGGCATGGGCGGCGGCGGCGCGCACGGCGGCCTTGCCCTCCTCGCTCTTGAGGTCGAGCGCCAGCCGGTGCCGCGCGCGCTCGACCACCGGGTTGCTTGACCCCGCGCCCGGCCGGTCGATCCGCACCACCTCGGCGCCGAGGTCGGCGAGCAGCATGGCGACGTGCGGCCCCGGTCCGATGCCGGCGAACTCGAGGACACGAAGGCCCGAAAGCGGGCCGGTCGGATGGCTCATGATGTCTCTCCCTTTTGCCCCGCTCTAAGCGTGGGCTGCGCAACAGGGCAAGCCTCGCCTTGCCGCACCCAAAGGCAAACTTGCTTGTTGCCGCCATCGAAGCGGCTAACGGCGAGGCCATGCGCAGTCTGACCCATCTCGAACGGCTCGAGGCCGAGAGCATCCACATTTTCCGCGAGGTCGTCGCCGAGGCGGAGAACCCGGTGATGCTCTATTCGGTGGGCAAGGACAGCTCGGTCATGCTGCACCTCGCGCGCAAGGCCTTCCACCCCGCGCCCCCGCCCTTCCCGATGCTGCACGTGGCGAGCGGGTGGGACTTTGCCGACCTCCTCGCCCACCGCGACCGGACGGTGCGCGAGTACGGCCTCAAGCTCATCATCGCCCAGAACGAAGAGGCCGAGGCGCAGGGCATCAACCCCTTCGACACCGGCAGCGCGCTCTATTCGCAGGCGCAGCTCACCGACCCCTTGAAGCGCGCGCTGACCCAGCACGGCTTCGACGCGGCCTTCGGCGGCGGGCGGCGCGACGAGGAGAAGGCGCGGGCGAAGGAGCGCATCTTCTCCTTCCGCAACGCCGCGCACCGCTGGGACCCCAAGAACCAGCGCCCCGAGCTGTGGAACCTCTACAACGCGAAGAAGAACAAGGGCGAGAGCATCCGCGTCTTCCCGATCTCGAACTGGACCGAGCTCGACATCTGGCAATACATCGCGCTCGAGAAGATCGACATCGTGCCGCTCTACTTCAGCAAGCCCCGCCCGACGGTGGAGCGCGACGGGATGATCCTCGTGGTGGACGACGACCGCTTCCGCCTCGAGCCCGGCGAGGAACCGGTGACCCGCCCGGTCCGCTTCCGCACGCTCGGCTGCTACCCGCTGACCGGGGCCACCGAGAGCGAGGCGACCGAGATGAACGACATCATCCAGGAAATGCTGCTCGCCACCGGATCGGAGCGCCAGGGCCGCGCGATCGACAAGGGGCAGTCGGCGAGCATGGAAGACAAGAAGGCGGAAGGGTACTTCTGATGCACAGCCCCTCCTCCTTCCAGACCGACGCGCTCATCGCCGAGGACATCGCGGCCTATCTCGAGGCCCACCAGCGCAAGAGCCTCTTGCGCTTCATCACCTGCGGCTCGGTGGACGACGGCAAGTCCACGCTGATCGGGCGGCTGCTCTACGATTCGAAGATGATCTTCGAGGACCAGCTTGCCGCGCTCGAGTCCGACAGCCTCAAGCACGGGACGCAAGGGCAGGAGATCGACTTCGCGCTGCTCGTCGACGGCCTCGCCGCCGAACGCGAACAGGGGATCACCATCGACGTCGCCTACCGCTTCTTCGCGACCGAGAAGCGCAAGTTCATCGTCGCCGACACGCCGGGGCACGAGCAGTACACCCGCAACATGGTGACCGGCGCCTCGACCGCGGACCTCGCCGTGATCCTCGTCGATGCGAGGAAGGGCGTGCTCCAGCAGACGCGGCGGCACTCCTATCTCGTCCACCTGCTCGGTATCCGCCACGTCGTGCTGGCGGTGAACAAGATGGACCTCGTGGGCTACGATCAGGCGACCTTCGAGGCGATCGTGGCCGACTACCGCAGCTTCGCGAGCGAGATCGGCATCAGCGACTTCACCGCGATCCCGATCTCGGGCTTCAAGGGCGACAACATCACCGCCGCGCCCTCCGCGAACACGCCGTGGTATGGCGGCCCCGCGCTGATCGCGCATCTCGAGACGGTCGAAGTCGATGCCGCCGCCGCGCAAGGGCAGCCGTTCCGGATGCCGGTGCAGTGGGTCAACCGCCCCAATCTCGACTTCCGCGGCTTTGCGGGCCAGATCGCCAGCGGCACGATCCGCCCCGGCGACGCGGTCCGGATCGTGCCCTCGGGCAAGACCAGCACGGTCACCCGCATCGTCACCTTCGACGGCGACCTCGACGAAGCTGTCGCGGGCCAGTCGGTCACCCTCACCCTCGCCGACGAGGTCGACTGCTCGCGCGGCGACCTCATCGCGGCTGCGGGCGATCCGCCGCAGGCCTCGGACCAGTTCTGCGCGACCTTCGTGTGGATGGACGAGGAGGCGCTGAAACCCGGGCGCGGCTACTGGCTCAAGATCGGCACCCAGATGGTCACCGCCACGGTCCAGCCGCCGAAATACGAGATCGACGTCAACAGCCTCGAGCACCTCGCGGCCAAGACCCTCGGTCTCAACGCGATCGGCGTCGCCGAGTTCGCCACCGACCGCCCGATCGCCTTCGAGCCCTACGACACCAGCCGCCAGCTCGGCGGGTTCATCTTGGTCGACAAGTTCACCAACGCGACCGTCGCGGCGGGCATGATCGCCTTCAACCTGCGCCGCGCCGACAACGTCCACTGGCAGCCGACCGCGATCACCCGCGAGGACCATGCGGGGATGAAGAACCAGAAGCCCAAGGTGCTGTGGTTCACCGGCCTCTCCGGCTCGGGCAAGTCGACCATCGCCAACGAGGTCGAGAAGCAGCTCTTCCTCATGAACCGCCACACCTTCCTGCTCGACGGGGACAATGTGCGCCACGGCCTCAACCGCGATCTCGGCTTCACCGAGGCCGACCGGATCGAGAACATCCGCCGGGTGGGCGAGGTCGCCAAGCTCATGGCGGACGCGGGGCTGATCGTCCTCACCGCTTTCATCAGCCCCTTCCGCGCCGAGCGCGAGATGGTGCGCGCCATGCTCCCCGAGGGCGAGTTCGTCGAGATCTTCGTCGACACCCCGCTCGCCGTCGCCGAGGCGCGCGACGTCAAGGGGCTTTACCGGAAGGCGCGCGATGGGCAGCTCAAGAACTTCACCGGGATCGACAGCCCCTACGAGCCGCCCGAGAACCCCGAGATCCGGGTCAACACGGTCGACATGACCCCCGAGGAAGCCGCGCGATACATCATCGACCGGATCCTGCCGCTCAAATGAGGCTGGCCGACCTCGAAGACGCCGAACTCGCGGCGCGGCTCGCCGCCGAGGCCGGGCGGCTGCTGCTCGAGGTGCGCGCGGGGTCCGGCCTGACCGGCAAGGGGCTCGGCACGGCGGGGGATGCCGCCGCGAACCGCTTCCTCGTCGACGCGCTGCGCGAGGCACGGCCCGAGGACGGGCTGCTGTCCGAGGAGGAACAGGACAACCCCGCGCGCCTCGCGAAGCGCCGCGTGTGGATCGTCGATCCGGTCGACGGAACGCGCGAATATGCCGAGGGCCGGACGGACTGGGCGGTCCACGTCGCGCTCGCGGTCGACGGAGTCGCGGCACTCGGCGCGGTGGCCCTGCCGGGGCTCGACGGCGGCCTCGTGCTGCGCTCCGACCGGCCGCAGCCGCTTGGCGCCATGGCGTACAGGCCCCGCTTCGTCGTCAGCCGCACCCGGCCGCCCGAAGAGGCCGAGGCGGTCGCGGCGGCGCTCGGGGGCGAGCTGATCGCGATGGGCAGCGCCGGGGCCAAGGCGATGGCGGTGGTCCGCGGCGAGGCCGAGGCCTATCTCCATGCGGGCGGGCAATATGAATGGGACAACTGCGCGCCCGTCGCGGTGGCGGCCGCCCACGGCCTGCATTGCTCGCGCATCGACGGCAGCGCCTT
Organism: Erythrobacter sp. NE805; assembly: GCF_046452355.1. Lineage (NCBI taxonomy): Bacteria > Pseudomonadati > Pseudomonadota > Alphaproteobacteria > Sphingomonadales > Erythrobacteraceae > Erythrobacter > Erythrobacter sp. NE805. Next base: position 402,461 of record NZ_JBKFDI010000003.1, read on the forward strand.
CGTCTACAACAACCGCGACACCTATGTGCCCGACCTGCTGATCTGCCGCAGCGAATGGGCAGCGCCGGTGCTGGCGGAGGTGCAACGGCTGGCAGGACAGGGCGCCGGCTGACTCGCCAATCTCCGGATGGTGAACGTGCGGCAAGCCTAACGCGATTTTAAGGGCTTTGCGGCCAAGGTCCCGGCTGAGAACGGGACAACGCCGCAATGAACGCTCCTTTCGATGCCACCGCCGTGCTCGGCCGCAAGGCCCTCGCGCATCCCGCGCCCGACCACCAGGTCGCGGTGATCGGGCTCGGCTATATCGGCCTGCCGACCGCCGCGCTGCTCGCCAGCTACGGGTGGAGCGTGTGCGGCGTGGACGTCTCGCAGCGCGTGGTCGACACGGTCAACGCCGGGGGCGTGCATATCGAGGAGCGCGATCTCGACACGCTGGTGCAGCAGGCGATCGCGGCGCAGACGCTGGTCGCCTCGTGCGAGGTGCCGACGGCGAGCTTCTACATGATCGCCGTGCCGACCCCGCTGGGAACCGGCAACACGCCCGACATCTCCTTCGTCGAGGCCGCCGCGCGCGCGATCGCACCCAAGATCCTCCCCGGTGCCTGCGTGATCGTGGAGAGCACCTCGCCGGTCGGCACGACCGAACGGGTCGCCGCGATCATCGCCGAGGCGCGCCCCGATCTGGTCGTCCCGCGCGACGGCGGCACCGAGGAGGCCGACATCGCGCTCGCCTATTGCCCCGAGCGCGTGCTGCCGGGCCGGATCGTCAACGAGCTGGTGCACAATGATCGCGTGATCGGCGGCGTCACCCCCGCCTGCGCCGAGCGCGCGGCGGTGCTCTACACGAGCTTCGTCAAGGGCGACTGCCTCTACACCACCGCCCGCGTCGCCGAGACGGTGAAGCTCGTCGAGAACTCGTTCCGCGACGTCAACATCGCCTTCGCCAACGAGTTGTCGATGATTGCCGACACGATCGGGGTCGACGTGTGGGACGTGATCCGCCTCGCCAACCGCCACCCGCGGGTGAACATCCTTCAGCCCGGTCCCGGCGTGGGCGGGCATTGCATCGCGGTCGACCCGTGGTTCCTGGTCGCGGGCGCCCCGCAGGCGGCGCGGCTGGTGCGCACCGCGCGCGAGGTCAACGACCACAAGGCGCACTACACCGAGGAGCGGATCCGGGCGCTGCTGTCGGCCGCGCCGGAGGGCAAGGTCGCGCTGCTCGGCCTCGCCTTCAAGCCCGACATCGACGATTTCCGCGAGAGCCCCGCGCTCGAGATCGCCGAGGCGCTGGCGCGCACCCACGGGGAGCGCATCCTCGTGGTGGAGCCCTTCACCGAGGACCTTCCGACCGCCCTTGCCGGCACCGGCGCCAGCCTGGCCACGCTTGACGCGGGGCTGCGGCAGGCGGAGATTGTCGTCGTGCTCGTCGATCACACCGCGTTCCGCCACCTCTCGCCGCAGGACCTCGCGGGCAAGCTCGTGTTCGACACGCGGGGCATGCTGCGGCGGTGAGCAGATCGGGACGTCCGACCGGCGGGAAGCCCCGCGTCCTGGTGACCTTCGGCACCCGGCCCGAGGCGATCAAGATGTTCCCGGTGGTCGCGGCCCTGCGCGAGACGGGGCAGGTCGATGTGAAGGTGGTGGTCACGGCCCAGCACCGCGAGCTGCTCGATTCCGTCCTCGCCGTGGCCGGCCTCAGACCCGACCTAGACCTCGACTTGATGCTTCCAGACCAGTCCCTGGACGGCCTAGCCAGCCGGATTCTGACCCGTTTCGGGGCGGCGCTCGACGATTTGCGGCCGGATCGGGTGCTGGTTCACGGCGACACGCTGACGACGATGATGGCGAGCCTGGCGTGCTATTTCCGCCGGATTCCGGTGGGTCACGTCGAGGCGGGCCTGCGCAGCGGGGACATCTATTCGCCCTGGCCCGAGGAGGTGAACCGCAGGGTCACCGGGGTGGTGGCAGACCTGCACTTCGCCCCCACCGACACCGCGGCCAAGGCCCTGCGCCTTGAAAACGTGGACGAAAAATCCATACACGTGACGGGCAACACGGTGATCGACGCCTTGCTGTTCGCGCGCACCCGCCTCGCGGAACAGCCCTCGCTCGCGCCCTCGATCGCGCCGCTCCGGGAACGCTTCGCCGGCCGGCGGATCATCGCCGTCACGGCGCACCGCCGCGAGAACTTCGGCGCCGGGATGGCCGCAATCGCGCAGGCTCTCCAGACACTTGCATCGCGCGAGGACGTGGCGATCATCTATCCGGTGCACCCCAACCCCAACGTCGCGGGGATCATGCGCCCGGCACTCGGCGACCATGCCAACATCGCGCTGACGGACCCGCTCGATTACCTCGACTTCGTGGCGATGATGGAGGCCTGCGATCTCGTCCTGACCGACTCCGGAGGAATCCAGGAGGAGGCGCCGAGCCTCGGCAAGCCCGTGCTGGTTATGCGCGACACCACCGAGAGGCCCGAAGGCATCGCTGCCGGCACGGCGCGGCTGGTCGGCACCGATCCCACTGAAATCCTTCGCGAAACTTCGCGACTGTTGGACGACCGGGCAGCCTATCTCGCGATGGCGCGCGCCCACAACCCCTATGGCGACGGCAAGGCCGCCAGCCGGATCGCCGCACTCGTCGCGGCAGCAGGACGACCAGAGGCGCGCGCCGGCTAGCCCAGCTTGCGCGGCACCACGCTGCGGTATCGCACCGAGCAGCCCAGCACCACCGCGCTGAAACCGATGTCGAAGAACCAGTTCAGCTTGAGCGGGCCGCAGTCGATCACCGACTACCCGCTGCGCAACCAGACGATCCTTGCCTTCGCGGGCCTGGCGCTGCTGCTGCTCGCGCGGGCCGGTGCGAATCGCCGGGGAGAGGGGCAATGATCGGCCGCATCCTCTGGACCGCCACGCTGATCGGCGTCGGCGCGCTCACCGCCGGGCTGCAGCTCGACCGCCAGGCCGAGCGCGACCCCTCGGTCGCGCCGCTCGTCCCGGCCCCGCTGCGCGCCTACGCCCAGCTGCCGATCACCGCCGCGGCGCTCCAGGGCACGGACGCTGCCGCGGCGCTCGCCGAGGCCGAGACGCTGGTGCGCCGCCGCCCGCTCCCCGCCGAGCACCTCACGCTGCTCGCCGCCGCGCAAGCGAAGGCGGGCGAGGCGGAGGCGGCGACCTTCTCGATCGCGGTCGCGGGCGAGCGCGGCTGGCGCGATCCGGTCGCGCAGGAGGCCGTTCTGCGCATCGCGCTCGCCGGGGGTGACCAGGCCGAGGCGGCGCGGCGCTATGCCGCGCTGTTCCGCGCTCCGGCGACACCGGATGCGCTGCTGGCGAGCCTCGCCCCCGAGGTGCTCGGCGAGCCAGGCGGGACCGGGCAGCAGACCTTCGCCGAGGTGCTCGCCGCCGCGCCGCGCTGGCACGCGCAATTCCTCGAGCGCGGGCCGCGGGTCCTGCCGCCGGAAGCCTTCGCCCTCATCGCGGCCAAGGTCCTGCTGAGCGGCGCGAAACTCGACTGCGGGCAGCTCGGCACCGGCATCGCGGTGCTGCGCGGCCGCGACGCGGGCGCGGCCGAGCGGCTCGCGACCGCGGCTGCGGGGCGCTGCCGCGAGCTGGCCCCGCCGGGGACCTTTCCGTTATAGGGTGCGGATAATCCCCGAGAAATCGGTCGCGGCGTTCTCGGCGGCGAAGGCCTCGTAAATCGCCTTGGCATGCGCCCCGAGCGCGACGGTCGCCCCCGCGCCTTCGGCGGCTTCCATCGCCAGCTTCAGATCCTTGAGCATCAGCCCGGCGGCGAACCCGCCCTCATAGCCCTTGTCCGCCGGGGTGACCGGGCCGACTCCGGGGACCGGGCAGTAGGAGGTCATCGACCAGCACTGTCCGGATGAGACGCTCGCGATGTCGTAGAAGGTCTGCGCGTCGAGCCCCAGTTTCTCGGCCATGGCGAAGGCCTCGCAGGTGCCGATCATGTGGATCGCAAGCAGCATGTTGTTGCAGATCTTGGCCGCCTGCCCCGTTCCGGGCTTGCCGGCATGGATCACCGCCTTGCCCATCGCCGCGAGGATCGGCTGGGCGCGGGCGAAGGCCTCGTCGCTGCCGCCGACCATGAAGGTCAGCGTCCCGCCCGCCGCTGCCGCGATCCCGCCCGAGACGGGGGCGTCGACCATCTGGTAGCCATGCGCCTCGGTCACCGAAATCACCTCGCGCGCTGTGGCGACGTCGATGGTCGAGCAGTCGAGCAGGATCGCGCCTTCGGGGGCGTGGCCGATCACCTCGTCCCAATAGACCTGTTTCACGATCGCGCCGTTGGGGAGCATCGAGACGACCGCGTCGGCGCCGGCGCATGCCTCGTGGGCGGTGGAGAAGGTGGCGCACCCCGCCTCACGTGCAGCGGCGAGCGCGGCTTCGGAGAGGTCAAAGGCCTGCACCGCGTGCCCTGCCTTCACAAGGTTCGCGGCCATCCCGCCGCCCATGTTGCCTAGGCCGATGAAGGCTATTTTCATTCCGTCTCTCCCCTCTTCAATGGCCGGCTTAGCGCCCCTTCCACTGCCCCTCGCGCTTTTCGATGAAGGCGGCCATCCCTTCCGCCTTGTCCTCGGACGCGGTGAGGATCTGGAAGATCCTGCGCTCTACGATCAGGCCCTGATCGAGCGTCATCTCGAAGGCCGAGTTCACCATCTCCTTGTTGGCGATGGTCGCCATCGGCGGCATCGCGGCGATCGTTGCGGCGGTCTTGAGGGTCTCGGCGATCAGCTCCTCGTGCGGCACCACGCGCGCGACGAGGTTGCTGCGCTCGGCCTCCTCGGCGCCCATCATCCGGCCGGTGAGGCACATCTCCATCGACTTCGACTTGCCGATCGCCCGGGTCAGCCGCTGCGAGCCGCCCATGCCGGGGGCAACGCCGAGCTTGATCTCGGGCTGGCCGAACTTCGCCTTGTCGGACGCGATGATGAAGTCCGCCATCATCGCAAGCTCGCACCCGCCGCCCAGCGCAAAGCCGTTGACGGCCGCGATCCACGGCTTCCTCGTCTTCTTGACGATCTCGGAGGTCCAGGGGCTGAAGAAATCGTCGAGGTAGAAATCGGCCGCGGGCTTGTCGGCCATCTCCTTGATGTCGGCACCGGCGGCGAAAGCCTTGTCGCCGCTGCCGGTCAGGATCGCGCACAGCTGGCTCGGGTCGGCCTGATAGGCGGCGAAGGCATCGATCAGCTCGGCGAGCACCTGCGAATTGAGCGCGTTCAGCGCCTGCGGGCGATTGAGGGTGATGAGCGTGACGCCCTTCGTGCCCCGGGCGTCGGTCTCGACGAGGATGGTTTCGTAGCTGCTCAATTCATTTCTCCTTGTCCTCGTCGGTCGGCCGGGTTCCGGCGTCCAACGGCGCATCGCCGAGAAGCACGTCCCATCCGTAATCATAGCGGCGGTCGCAGTGCACCGCGTCCGCGGGCTCGAAGCTCACGCCCTTGACCCGCTGCCGGTCGGTCGGGTCGCCGCGCAGGCCCTTGCCCTTGACGAAGGCGCGCGGCGCGCTCCCCCAGCGGCCGGAGATCGCCTCGCCCTCGAGCTGGTACTCGACCTCGCCAAGCCGATCGACACGGTAGAGCGCCATGCCGGTCTGCCGCCATTCGGTGCGCTGTCGGCGCTCGCGCCGGTTCTTGAAGCTCTCGCCCTCGGTGAGCTCGAGTGTATCGCCACCGCGGCGGGTGAGGATCAGGCTGGCGTAGTGGATGCCCGAATAGGACAGCTGCACGCTCTCGCCCTCCCCAGCGCGCACCACCAGCTCGCGCAGGCAAACCGTGGCGGGGCCGTGGGTGGTGAAGGCCTCCGCCGGACCCAATTCGGCATCGTTGACTGTCCGCGCAGGCGGCGCGGCCTGAAGCGCAAGCGCGAGCAGGGCAAGGGCGTCGATCATCGTCGGGCTGGCCGGACCATAGAACCGCGCTCAGCGCGGGCGCCACTCTTCATTTTCGGGCAGGGGCGCGAAGATCGCGTCGAGGAGCTCCTCGGTGACCTCCTCGGGCGTGGCGGGGTTCCACTTGGGGTCGCCAGTCTTGTCGACGATCACCGCGCGCACCCCTTCGGCAAAGTCGGGGCGGGTGAGCACGCGTGATGCGATGCGGTATTCCATGCGCATATTGTCGGCGAAGTCCGTCAGACTGGCGCTTTCGGCGAGCTGGCGCAGCGCCACCTTGCAGGTCTGCGGGCTCTTGGTGCCGAGCGTGTCGCGCTCGGTCGCGGCCCAGTGGTCGCCGCCTTCGGCCGCAGCCTCGAGGCTGGCGAGGATGTCCTCGTAGCGATCCGAGGCGAAGTGCTTGGCGATGGTCGCCGCATTGGCCTCGATCCGCGCCTTGGGCGGGGTGCCCACCGGCTCGGCGAGGATGCCGGCGATGCGGTCGGGATGATCGTGGATGCGCGCCTTGATATCCTCGAGCATCTCGTGCGGCAGGTAATGCGTCGCGAGCCCCGTCCACAGGCACTCCGCCCCGTCGAGCCGCGCGCCGGTGAGCGCGAGGAACTGCCCGAGCCGCTGGCCGAGCCGCGACAGGTACCAGCCGCCGCCGACGTCGGGGAACAGGCCGATGCCGGTCTCGGGCATGGCGAAACGGGTGTTCTCGGTCGCGACGCGGAACTTCGCGGGCTGCGAGATGCCGACGCCCCCGCCCATCGTGATGCCGTCCATGAAGGCGACGATGGGCTTGGCATAGGTGAACATCTGGTGGTTGAGCTGGTATTCGTCGTGGAAGAACTTCCGCCCCGAAACCCCGCCGTCGCTCAGCGCCGAATCCCTGAGGAAGGCGATGTCGCCCCCGGCGCAGAAGCCACGGCCCTCGGCATGGTCGAGGATCACCGCCTTGATCGCGTCATCCTGCGCCCACTCGCTCAGGGCCGCGCTCATCGCGTGGCACATCGGCAGCGTCAGCGCGTGGATCGCCTTGGGGCGATTGAGGCTGATGTGGCCGATCGGGCCGTTGGTGCGGATCAGGACGTCGTCGGTCATTGCCCCTGTTCTTTCGGTTCGATCAGGTCCCAGCGGTTGCCGAAAGGATCGCTGAAGACAGCCACCGTGCCATAGCTCTCGCGGCGCGGCGCTTCATGGAAATTCACCCCGGCCGCGACGAGGCGTGCCTGGGTGCCTGCGAAATCATCGGTGTGGGCGAAAAAGCCGACCCGCCCGCCGGTCTGGTTGCCGATCGCGGCGGCCTGCGCCTCGTTCGCGGCCCTGGCTAGGAGCAGCCGCCCGCCATCCCTGCCACCGACCACCACCCAGCGCTTGCCACCGCCCATGTCGCTGTCCTCGAGGAGGTCGAAGCCGAGCGCGCCGACGCAGAAGGCGATCCCCGCGTCGTAATCGGGCACCACCAGCGTCGTCATGGCAAGGCGGGCGCCGCTCACTGGCGCAGCAGGTCCCGGCCCACGACCATGCGCATCACCTGGTTGGTGCCCTCGAGGATCGAGTGGACCCTGAGGTCGCGCCAGAAGCGCTCGATCGGATAGTCCTGGAGGTAGCCGTAGCCGCCGAACAGCTGGAGCGCGCGGTCGACGATCGCGCTGCCGTTGTCGGTCGCGAGACGCTTGGCCATCGCGCTGAACCGCGTCTTGTCGGGCGCGTTGTCGGTGACCTTGGCCGCCGCGAGGTAGAGCAGCGCGCGCGCCGCCTCGAGATCGGTCGCCATGTCGGCGAGCATGAACTGGGTGTTCTGGAAATCGGCAACCGCCTGCCCGAACTGCTTGCGCTCCTTGGTATAGCGGATCGCCTCGTCGAGGCACCTTTGCGCGCCGCCCAGCGAGCAGGCGCCGATGTTGAGGCGCCCGCCGTCGAGCCCCATCATCGCGATGCGGAAACCCTCGCCCTCGGCGCCGACGAGGTTCTCCACCGGCACACGCACGTCCTCGAGGATCAGCTGCGCGGTCGGCTGCGAGTGCCAGCCGAGCTTCTTCTCCTGCGCGCCGAAGCTGACGCCGGGCATGTCCTTCTCGATCACGACGCAGGAGATGCCCTTGGGGCCGTCCTCGCCGGTGCGAACCATCGCGACATAGACCTCGTTCGCGCCCGCGCCCGAGATGAACTGCTTGGTGCCGTTGAGCACGTAGTGGTCGCCGTCGCGCCGCGCCGTGGTGCGCAGCGCCGCCGCGTCCGAGCCGCTCGAGGGCTCGGTGAGGCAGTAGCTCGCGATCCGCTCCATCGTCACGAGGCTGGGGAGATACTTCGCCTTGACGGTGTCGCCGCCGAAGCGGTCGATCATCCAGGCGGCCATGTTGTGGATCGAGATGAAGGCGCTGGTCGAGGGGCAGCCATAGGCCATCGCCTCCATGATGAGCGCCGCCTCGAGCCGCCCGAGCCCGATCCCGCCCGATTCCTCCGACACGTAGATCGCGCCGAAGCCGAGCTCCGCGCTCTTCTGGATCACGTCGCGGGGGAAGATGTGCTTCTCGTCCCACTCCGCGGCGTGGGGCGTGATCGCGTCGGCGGTGAAGCGCCGGGCGACGTCCTGGATGGCGAGCTGGTCGTCGGTAAGCTGGAATTGTCCGGTCATGGCGGGTGCTCTAGCGGCTGAGGGCGCGGGGGAAAAGGGCGAGACGCCGCGGGCGCTTGAGGATTTTTGCTAGGGCCGTGGAGCGGCGCAGAAACCCCGTGGCGGAAGCCTGCGTATCCAGCGGGATGACATCCCGTTCCCCGACCCTGATCTGCGTCTACAACGCCGACGGCGGCCTCGCGCAGGCGCTCGTCGACATGGTCCACAAGATCGTCCGCCCGGCGAGCTACCCCTGCTCGCTCTGCGCGCTGACCTACGGTGCCCTCGCGATGCGCGGCGAGTGGAAGCGGACGCTCGAACGGCTCGGGCTGCCGGTGCTGTTCCTCTATCGCGACGAGTTCCGTGAAGTGCTCGACACCCGCGACCTGCCGCTGCCGGTGGTGCTGCTCGGCGGCGAGGCGGGGCCGCCCGAAGTGCTGGTGAGCGCCGCCGAATTGGGTGTGCTGCCCGATCTCGCGGCGCTGATCGCGCTCGTCGAGGCGCGGGTCGCGGTCAGCCGCTGACCGTCTCGAGCCGGCAGGCATCGGCCTCGCCCGCGCGGACGGCGGCGGCGAAGCGCGCGGCGTCGGGCGCGAGGCGGCGGATCAGGATCACGCCGCGCGCGCTCGGGCTGACGATCGCACCGGCTGCGGGGGTGCTGCCCGGCGGCAGGAGGCGCACGCTCACCGCCCGCCCGGTGCCGCGCAGGGTCGCGAAATTGTCGGTCTGCGCGTCGAAGAAGGCGAGCGACTGGTAGTCGGGCCAGGCGCCCATCATGACCGTCAGACGGCTGCCCTCCGCCCCGAGGTCGTAGCGGCACAGCGCGTAGTAGAGGTCGGGCGAAGAGCGCACCACCTGCTGGCTCTGCGGGGTGACGCGCTGCGGCCGGGTGAAGGCGTGGAGCGCCACGCCCCGCTCGGCGAGCGCGGCCATTGCGCGGTCCATGATGACGGCCGGCGCGAAGTGCAGCGTGAGTGCGTGCGCCGCCACGGCGCTGACGAGCAGCGCGGCCAGCGGACCGAACAGGCGCCTCATGCCGCGCCCTCGCAGGCAATCCGCTCGACCCGGGGAGGGACGAGCACGGCATCGGGGTCCGCGAGCAAGCCAGCGCTCGGCATGTAGAGCCTGAGCGTCAGATCGAAGGTCTCCGCTCCCCGGCTCGAAATCCACGGGGTTCCGTCGGAGGGCCGCTGCGGCGCGATCGAGACTGCCCAGGCGCCCGGCCCGGCGCGCTCGGCGTCGATGCTCAGCGCATCGTCGGTGTTGTCGGGGAGCATGCTGCGCCCGTCGTAGAGCGTCACCGACCACCACCCGGCGGGCATCGGGCCGCCCGAGAGGCGATAGACGCAGTCCTCGCTCAAGGGTGCCCCGGCATCGTCGGCGGCGCGGGTGAAATAGACCGCCTCGGTCCTGGCGAGGGCGAGCAGGCCGTGGCGCGCGACCCGGGCGCGGGTGTAGGGGTCGGCGGCCTTCGATCCGATCGCGAAGTCGCTGCGCCAGCCCCGCACCTCGACATCGCCGAAGGCCATCGCCCGGCCCGGCGGCCACAGCCCCGCCATCGCCAGCGCGCTGCCGATGCCGAGCGCCGCGCCCCCCAGCACGGCGCCGATGTAGAGAGCCGCGCGCCGCATCATCTCCCGGCGATCACCGCCTCGGCCTCGATCTCGACCTTCCATTCCGGGCGGCACAGCCACGCGACCCCCGCCATCGTCGCGGCGGGCTTGGCGGCGCCGAAGAAGCGGGCGTGGACCGCGCCGACCGCGTCCTGGTCGGCGGGGTCGGTGAGCAGCATCCGCGTGCGCACCACGTCGGCCGCACGCCCGCCGAGCGCCTCGATCGCGGCAATGATGATCGTGCAGCAGCGCGTCGCCTGCTCCGCCGCCCCGCCCGGGGTGGTCGAACCGTCGGGCTCGACCGGACCGGTGCCGGCGACGATGATGCGGTTGCCCTCGCGCACCGCTCGGGCGAAGCCGAACAGGTCCTCGTAGGGCGAGCCCGAGGTGGTCCGCGCGCGCCCGCTCTGCGTCGTGCTCATCCGCAGGTAATCTCGGTGATCTTCATCTCGGCGTTGTAGCGCACGTTCACCCGGTCCTCGCGGTAGTCCATCGTCCAGGCGCCGTTCGGCGGGCCCCAGCGCAGGGTGCGCGCGCCCGCGTCCTTGAGGATCGCCTCGCCCATGCCCTGGGTCGCGCTGTGGCCGATATGGCCCTGCGCCGCGGCGGCGTTGCACACCATCGGAGCGCCCGGCGGCGGGGGCGGGGGCACGGCCTCGGCGACCCGGTCGCCACCCCCGTCGCTGTCGCCGATGCTCACCACGCAGCCCGACAGGCCGATCGTCGCCAGTGCCGCGAGGGCGGCGCGCGTTGCAGCTTTGCTCATGCCGATGATCTCCGCTTCTCTCCTCCCGCCTGACTATCAGGCCGCGCGGGCGATGCAAAGGCGGCCGCTGCGATCAGGGGCGCGCGCCGCGGGGCTGCCTTGAAGCGCACCAGCATCGCATCGCCGCGGTCTACATACGCCTGGGCGACGAACATCCGGTCGATCTTGAGCTCCGAGAGGGACAGCAGCTCGAGGTAGTTGAGCGCCGACGTCCCGGTGCCGTAATCGTCCATCGCAATGCGGATGCCGGTCGCGCGGAAGCGTTCCAGCGCGGCGATCGCGGCGGCGGTTCCGGGGCGGATCAGCTCGCGCACCCCGCCATCGCGGGTCGAGGCCTCTCTCGGGGAGCACGATCATGCTGCTGGCAGCCCATCCGCTGGCGGCACAGGACGCGCACGACCGGACTGATCCGGCCTCACAGGTGACGCGCGAGGCCGCCGCGACGGGCGAGGCGCTCGATGTCGGCGCGATCGTGACCGACGGTCTCACCGTGCTCGACCGCGCCGCCTTCGCCCCGGTCGTCGAACTCTTCGCCGGACGGCACGCTCGCCTCGAGCGGCGCCGGTTTCCGCACCGACCTCTCCCGCGACCTCGACCTCGGCTTCGAGATCGCCGTCCCGCTCACCGAGGACCGCTACGACACCGGCGACCACAGCCCGCGGCTCAACCTCAGGGTCAGCCAGTCGTTCTGAGCGGGGCTAGGCCTCGCCCTTGTGCTTCTCGAGCTCGTCGCCGCTGACCGTCACCACGTGGAGCAGGTTGGTCGCCCCGGGCGTGCCGAAGGGCACCCCGGCGAGCACGATCAGCTTGGCCCCGGCGGCGGCGAACTTGTGGCGCAGCGCCATGCGCTTGCCCTTGCCGATCATCTCCTCGAAGCTGCCGATGTCCTTGGTCGCGACCGCATAGGCGCCCCACAGCAGTGCCGCCCGCCGCGCGGTGCGGATCGAGGGGGTGAGCACCAGCACCGGGGTCGCGGGCCGCTCGCGCGCCACCCTGCGGGCGGTCGAACCGCTCGCAGTGAAGACCGTGATCGCGCTGATCGGGACGGTGTCGGCGATGGTCATGCAGGCATGCGCGAGCGCGTCGGAGGTGGTCGCATCGGGCGGCGTCTCGAGGAAGCGCACCCGCGCCTTGTAGCCCTCGTCGGCCTCGACCTGAACCGCGATGCGGTCCATCATCGCGACCGATTCCTCGGGCCATGCCCCCGCCGCGCTCTCGGCCGAGAGCATCACCGCGTCGGCCCCGTCATAGACCGCGTTGGCGACGTCGGAGACCTCGGCGCGGGTCGGAGTCGGCGCCTCGATCATGCTCTCGAGCATCTGCGTGGCGACGATCACCGGCTTGCCCGCGCGGCGCGACATGCTGACGATCTTCTTCTGGAGCGGCGGCACCTCGTAGGGCTCGAGCTCGACCCCGAGGTCACCGCGCGCGACCATGATCCCGTCGGCGAGTTCGATGATCGCATCCAGCCGCTCGACCGCCTTGGGCTTCTCGATCTTGGCGCAGATCGCGGTGCCGTGGGTGCCGATCAGCTTGCGCGCCTCGGCGATGTCCTCGGGCCGCTGCACGAAGGAGAGCGCGATCCAGTCCGCACCGTGCTCGGTAGCAAAGGCGAGGTCGCGGCGGTCCTTCTCGGTCAGCGCCGGGATCGGCACCTCGGCATCGGGGACGTTGACGCCCTTGCGGTCGGAGATCACCCCGCCGACTTCCGCGCTGCACAGGATGCGGTCGTCGTCCGCCTCGAGCACCTTCAGGCGGATCTTGCCGTCGTTGATGAGCAAGCGCTGCCCACGCTCCATGATCCCGAACAGCTCGGGATGCGGCAGGCACACGCGGTTGTGATCGCCGGGGGTCTCGTCCCGGTCGAGCACGAAGTGGGCCGAGTGGCGGATCACCGCCTGCCCCTCCTTGAAGGTGCCGACCCGGAGCTTGGGCCCCTGGAGGTCGGCGAGGATCGCGATCGGCCGGGCGAACTGCTTCTCGAGCGCGCGGATCGCTTGCACCGCCGCCTCGTGATCGGCATGGGCGCCGTGGCTCATGTTGAGGCGGAAGGCGTCCGCCCCGGCGCGCACCAGCCGTTCGAGCATCTCGGGCGAGCGGCTCGCCGGGCCGATGGTGGCGAGAATCTTGACCTTGCGGCCGCGCGGGTCGATCCGTGACTGATCGCGTCGTGACATTTCTGGCAATCCCTCTTCGATCCGGCCTATGGCACAGGCGAATTTCAACTCAAGGAAAAGCCGCGATGAATAGCAATGCCGATCCGCTCGACAGCCTCGACGACGCACAGGCCGCCGCCGCCTTCCGCCGCCTCGTGCGCCACCTGAGGCACCGCCACGATGCGCAGAACATCGAGCTGATGGGCCTCGCCGGGTTCTGCCGCAACTGCCTCGCCGACTGGATTCGCGAGGCCGGCTACGAAGGCGACAACGAGGCGGCGCGCGCGGTCATCCACGGGATGCCCAGCGCCGAGTGGAAGGAGCGGTTCCAGTCGCCCGCCACCCCCGAGCAGCTTGCCCGGATGGAAGCGAGTGTCGCGAAGAACGCACAGGATTAATTCGCGCGCCCTGTTCAATCGGCGAGGGCCGCTGGCTATCGCACCGGCCAACCGATTCTCACTTCCTATGGAGCTTCCCCCATGGCTGACAACGCCAACGCCACCGACGACCGTCTGCGCCTGCTGATCGAGCGCATCGAACGCCTCGAAGAAGAAAAGAAGGGCATCGCCGACGACATCCGCGACGTCTACATGGAAGCGAAGGCCGTCGGCTATGATCCCAAGATCATGCGCCAGATCGTGCGCTTGCGGAAGATGAAGCCCGACGACCGCAGCGAACAGGACATGCTGCTCGAGACCTACAAGAACGCGCTGGGCATGGGGTGACGGCAAGGTTCCGGCCCTCGCAAGTTCACATAGTTCATACGGTACGGACAGTCTGGCACCTGTGAACTAAGTGTGTTATTCGTTTAATACACTCGCTAAGGAGAGGCAGCCATGACATCCCCCTGGAAAGACGCGCGCGGCGTCATCGTCAGCACCACCCCGATGCTCGAGGGGCACCCGATCCAGGAATATTGCGGCATCGTCACCGGCGAGGTGATCGTCGGCGCCAACCTGTTCCGCGACCTCTTCGCGGGCATCCGCGACATCGTCGGCGGGCGCTCGGGCTCCTATGAGCGCATCCTCGCCGACGCGCGCAGGCAGGCGATCGAGGAATTGCAGGCCGAGGCCGCCGCGCTCGGCGGCAACGCGGTGGTGGGGGTCGACCTCGACTACGAGGTGATCGGCCCCAACGGCTCGATGCTGATGGTGTCGGCGAGCGGGACGGCGGTGAGGGTCTGACCGACACCGTCCGCCGTCTCCTGTCCGGCGACCTTGCAGGGTTCCGGGCGATGAACCGCGTCTTCGCGCAAGGTTTCGACGACGCCGAGACCTATGCCGCCGCTCCGCCCGGCGAGGCCTGGGCGGCGCGCTGGCTCGCCAACCCCGACCACGTCGCGCTGATCGCCGAGATTGCGGACGAGCCGGTCGGCGCGCTCGCCGCCTACGTGCTGCCGAAATACGAGCAGGCGCGGAGCGAGATCTACATCTACGACCTCGCGGTGCTCGAGAGCGCGCGGCGGCAGGGCGTCGCCACGGCGCTGATCGATCACCTCCGCGCCATCGCCCGCGAGGTCGGCGCCTGGACGATCTTCGTGCAGGCCGACATCGTCCCCGAGGACGAGCCCGCGCGCCGGCTCTACCGCAAGCTCGCCTGGGAGGAGATCACCGCCCTCCACTTCGACATCGCGCCCTAGACGCCGGACAGGATGACGCACACCAGGGCGAGGTTGTAGGCCGAGTGCTGCACGATCGCGGCGCGCAGGCCGAGGCGGGTGCGGGTGTAGGCGAGCAGCATTCCGCCGACCATCAGCGGCGCGACGACCACCACGCCCAGCGGGCTGGTCAGCGCAGTGAAGCGCCCGAGGTGGACCAGCCCGAAGACCACGGCCGAGCCCCACACCATCCAGCGGAACCGGGCGATGAACCACGCGGGCAGCTCCGCGTCGCGATGCCGCGTGAAGCCCCACTGGATGAGGCCGGCAAACGCCGTCGCCACGCCGAAAAGCGCGATCAGGCGCCCGCCGCCGCTCCCAACCACATAGCCCGCAACGAACAGCGCCAGCGCCGCGAAGCCGAAGGCCGCGAAGCGCAGCGCGGCCCTGCGCCCGCTCAGCCAGCCGCGATGCAGCGGCTCCTCGATCAGGGGGGCGAGCAGGATGTATTCGAACACCTGCCGCGGGCCGAGCCCCGGCTCCTGCAGCCCTTCGGGCAGCACGCCGCTCGAGCCCAGCGCGAGTTCGAGCAGTCCGGCAGGCAGGAGGACGCCCACCAGGTTGAGCACGATCATCGTTGCCAGCGTGACCCCGAACCCCGGACCCCACGCCATCGCCCGCGGGGCGTAGGTCGGCCGGAGCATGAACCGCGCCACGTCCGCCAGCCGCTTGCGCAGGCCCATCGCGCCCCCGCTTGCGCCCGGCGCATCTGACGGAGTAAGGGCCGCCCTCGCATCTCCAACATTTCCGGTGACATCGTCCAATGGCAGGCCATTCCAAGTTCAAGAACATCATGCATCGCAAGGGTGCGCAGGACAAGAAACGCGCCGCGATGTTCTCCAAGCTTTCCCGCGAGATCACCGTCGCGGCGAAGATGGGCATGCCCGATCCCGACATGAACCCGCGCCTGCGCCTCGCGGTCAACGCCGCCAAGGCGCAGTCGATGCCCAAGGACAACATCCAGCGCGCCATCGACAAGGCCTCGCAGGTCGGCGGCGAGGACTACATCGAGATCCGCTACGAGGGCTATGGCCCCGGCGGCGTCGCGCTGATCGTCGAGGCGCTGACCGACAACCGCAACCGCACCGCCACCAACGTGCGCACCGCCTTCAGCAAGAACGGCGGCAACCTCGGCTCGGAGGGCTCGGTGAGCCACGGCTTCGAGCGCCGCGGGCTGATCGAATACTCGGCCAGCGTCGGCGACGAGGAGACGGTCCTCGAAGCCGCGATCGAGGCGGGTGCGGACGATGTCGAGAGCTCCGAGGACGGCCACACCATCTGGACCGCCGCCGACGCGCTCCACGGCGTCGCCGGCGAGCTCGAGAAGGTGCTCGGCCCGGCCGACAACGTGAAGCTCGCGTGGAAGCCGGTGCTGAGCGTCGAGGTCGGGGAGGAGACCGCGGGCACGCTGATGAAGCTCATCGACACGCTCGACGACGACGACGACGTGCAGACCGTCTGGGGCAATTACGAGATCCCCGACGCGGTGCTGGAAAAGCTCTCCTGATGCGGCTCCCCTCCCGCTTGCCCCCGGCTCGGGGGCCGGGGCGGGTATCGGGGCTGGGGGTGGGCCTGCGCCTGTCCCTTTCCCGCCCCCCGGCCCCCTCCCACGAACGGGAGGGGGGGAATTGCTGATCCTCGGCCTCGACCCCTCGCTGTCCTCGACCGGCTGGGGCGTGATCCGGGCCGAAGGCGCGCGGCTGACGCACATCGCCAACGGGCAGGTCCGGACCGATCCCGCCGCACCGATGCCGCAGCGCCTCGCGACGCTGGCCGAGGGAGTTGCGGCGGTGATCGCCGAATACCGCCCGACCCGCGCGGCGGCCGAGGAGGTCTTCGCCAACAAGAACGCGCAGTCGACGTTGAAGCTCGCGCAGGCGCGCGGCGCGGTGCTGGCGGCCTGCGGCAGCGCCGGGCTCGCGGTCAACGAGCACGCCGCGCGGCTGGTCAAGAAGGCGGTCACCGGCACCGGGGGCGCGGAGAAGCAGCAGGTCGCCGCGATGGTGAAGGTGCTGCTCCCGGGCGTCGCGGTCGCGGGGAGCGACGCGGCGGACGCGCTCGCGGTGGCGATCGCGGACGCGCATCTGGCGAAACCATTCTGAACGGAGATTTGCGAGCGTGATCCACCTCTACGGCATCCCCAATTGCGACACGGTCAAGAAGGCGCGCACCTGGCTCGCGGCGCGCGGCACGGAATACACCTTCCACGACTACAAGAAGGAGGGCGCCGACCCCGAAAGGCTCGCCGGGTGGATCGCCGCCGCGGGGCTCGACCTCGTGGTGAACCGCAAGGGCACGACCTTCCGCGCGCTCCCGGAGGCGGACAAGGCCAAGGCCGCCGACAGTCACAGCGCCGTCGCATTGCTCGTCCAGCAGCCGAGCATCATCAAGCGCCCGATCGTCGAGCATGCCGGGGGCGTGCTGGTCGGCTTCAAGGAAGACGAATGGTCCGCAGCCTTGCCCTGATCGCCGCCCTGCTCCTCGCCGCCCCGCCGGCCGCGGCGAAGGACATGCTGGTCATCGCCCACCGCGGCGCGAGTGCCGAGCGGCCCGAGCACACGCTCGCGGCCTACGAACGCGCGATCGACGAAGGCGCGGACTACATCGAGCCCGACCTCGTCGCCACCAAGGACCTCGTCCTCGTCTCGCGCCACGAGAACGAGCTTTCGGGCACCACCGACGTCGCCACCCGCGAGGAGTTCGAAGACCGCCGCCGCGAGGCGACCATCGACGGCCAGAAAGTCGCCGGGTGGTTTGCCGAGGACTTCACCCTCGCCGAGCTGCGCAGCCTGCGCGCCAAGGAGCGTATCCCGACGCTGCGCCCCGCGAACGCGCGGTTCGACGGGCTCTGGCAGGTGCCGACCCTCGCCGAGATCGTGAAGCTGGTGCGCGCCAAGGAGGCCGAGACGGGCCGGCGGATCGGGATCTACCCCGAATTGAAGCACCCCGAGTTCCTGCTCCAGAACGCCGGGATCGACATGGTCGACCTGCTGCTGCGCGAGTTCCGGCAGCTCGGGATCACGCCCGCCGACCCGGTGTTCGTCCAGAGCTTCGAGGTGGCGCCGCTCCAGCGATTGAAGCAGCGCGGGGGCGGGTTCAAGCTGGTGCAGCTCGTCGCCCCGATCGGCGGCCCGGCGGACGAGCCGGCGATGCGCTATGCCGACATGGTCTCGCCCTCGGGGCTCGCTGAGGTCGCCAAGTATGCCGACGTCGTGGGCGCGCATATCGCGATGGTGCTGAACCCGGACGGCACGCCGACGTCGCTGGTCGCCGACGCGAAGACGGCGGGGCTCGCGGTCCATGCCTGGACGATCCGGCCGGAGAACGAGTTCCTGCCCGAGGCCCTGCGCACCGGCACGGACCCCAGGGGCAAGGGCTGCGGCGATGTCCGGCTGGCGGAGATGCTCAAGGCGACGGGGGTCACGGGCGTGTTCAGCGACGGGCCGCTGAAGGGGCGGAGCTGTCCTTCCAATTGATCGTCACCCCAGCGAAAGCTGGGGCCTAGGGCGGCAAGCGATCTCCCGTGAGGCCCTAGATCCCAGCTTTCGCTGGGATGACGAGGTTAAGCGCGTTTCGCCGACAGGATGTAGTTGAGCGACATATCGTCAGACAGGTGCAGCCCCTTGCCCGGCCGCCACGCGATCCCGCGCGTCGCCGTCACCGCCAGCCCCGCCTCCGCCAGCAGCGCCTCGAGCTCTTCGGGAGTGACGAAATCCTCCCAATGGTGCGTGCCGCGCGGGACATAGCCCACCGCCTCGGCCGCGCCGACCAGCAGGATGCGCGAGGCGGCGGTGCGGTTGGGGGTGCTCATCACCAGCAACCCGCCCGGCGCCAGCCGCGCCGCCACGTCGCGCAGGAAGGCAGGCTTGTCGGCGACGTGCTCGATCACCTCGAGACAGGTGACGAGGTCGAAGGTCCCGATGTCGAGCCCCGCCACCTCGCCCGCCATGTAGCGGATGTCGATGCCGATCCCTTCCGCGTGCGCCGCCGCCGCCGCGACGTTCTCGCCCGCCGCGTCCACACCCGTCACGTTCGCGCCGAGCCGGGCGAGCGGCTCGCACACCAGCCCCGCCCCGCAGCCGATATCGAGCGCGGCCTTGCCCGCCAGCGGCTTCGCGGAGCGCGCCGCGTCAGGCCAGTGCGCGTCGATGGCGTCGCGGATGAAGGCGAGCCGCACCGGATTGACCTGGTGCAGCGAGGCCATCGGCCCCTTGGGATTCCACCAATCGGCCGCCAGCTTTGCGAAAAAATCCGCTTCCTCGGGACGGATGGTAACATTCGAGACGTTTGCGTTTCCCATGAAGCCCTCCTAACAGCGCGCGCGAACACTCACCAGCAGGAGCTTCCTCTTGGCCCGGATCGTGATGAAATTCGGCGGCACCTCGATGGCCGGGACGGAGCGCATCCGGCGCGTCGCCGGGATCGTGCGCGCGCAGGCCGCGCGCGGCGATCAGGTCGCGGTGGTGGTCAGCGCGATGGCCGGCGAGACCGACCGGCTCGTCAATTTCTGCCGCGAGGCCAATCCGCTCTACGACCCCGCCGAATACGACGTCGTCGTCGCCAGCGGCGAGCAGGTGACGAGCGGCCTCCTCGCGCTCACCCTCCAGGCGCTCGGCTGCAAGTCGCGCAGCTGGCTCGGCTGGCAGCTGCCGATCCACACCATCGAAGCCCACGCCAAGGCGCGGGTCGAATCGATCAATGCCGAAGCCCTCATCGCCAGCATGGAAGCGGGCGAGATCGCGGTGATCCCCGGCTTTCAGGGCCTTTCGGACGACAACCGCGTCACCACGCTGGGCCGCGGCGGATCGGACACCTCGGCGGTCGCGGTCGCGGCCGCGATCAAGGCGGACCGCTGCGACATCTACACCGACGTCGACGGCGTCTACACCACCGACCCGCGGATCGTCGCCAAGGCGAAGAAGCAGAAGGCGGTGACCTACGAGGAAATGCTCGAACTCGCCTCGGTCGGCGCCAAGGTGCTCCAGACCCGCTCTGTCGGCCTGGCGATGAAGGAAAAGGTGCGGGTGCAGGTGCTCTCGAGCTTCATCGGCGAGGGCGCACCGCCCGCCGACGACCTGCCCGGAACGATGATCGTTTCCGAAGAGGAAATGGACGAATTGGTGGAGAAGGGTGAAATGGAACGCCAGCTTGTGACCGGCATCGCGCATGACAAGAACGAGGCCAAGGTGATCCTCACCCGCGTGCCCGACCGTCCGGGCGCGGTGGCGAACATCTTCGAGCCGCTGGCGGCGGCCAGCATCAATGTCGACATGATCATCCAGAACGTCGGGCGCGACAAGGGCGAGACCGACGTGACCTTCACCGTGCCCCAGGCCGACCTCGCCCGCGCGCAGGCGCTGCTGGAAGATCGCCGCGACGCGATCGGCTTCAACCGCATCATCACCGACAGCAAGATCGCCAAGATCAGCGTCGTCGGGGTCGGCATGAAGAGCCACGCCGGCGTCGCCTCCTCGATGTTCCGCGCGCTGTCGGAGCGCGGGATCAACATCCAGGCGATCTCGACCTCCGAGATCAAGATCAGCGTGATGATCGACGAGGACGAGACCGAGCTTGCCGTGCGCGTGCTGCACACGGCGTACGGCCTTGACGCGGTTAGCTGAAATTCAAGTCTCTCACCCAAATTAACTATATAGAGTTACTGCGCCTTAACCCTTGAGGCCGGACTGTGCGCCCCGTCATCCTCGCGGACGAAAGGCGCTCCCCATGCCCATCAGGGCCCATCTCGATCCCCGGCCCGCTGCCGACGGTCAGCGCGCCGCCACCCGCCGCGCGCTGCGCCTCGAGACCAGCGGTTTCGTGGGCGGCGACAGTGACGGCGTGGCCGAAGCCAACGTCACGATCCACAACATCTCGGTCGCGGGCCTGCTGATCGAGACCGCGCTCGACCTTGCCGAGGGCGAACCGCTGGCGATCGACCTGCCCGAGGCGGGGCTGGTCGGCGCGGCGGTGGTGTGGCGCAGCGAGCGGCTCTACGGCTGCGCCTTCGACGCGCCGATCGGCCCCGCGGCGCTCGCCGCGGCGCAGCTCCAGGGGTTCGCCCCGGGCGTGCCCGAAGCGCCCTCCGCACCTCCCGCCGAGACCCCGGCCGCCGCCGCGCGCGCGCGCGTCGAGGCGCTCGGCACGCGCCTCAACCGCCTGCGCCGCGAGGCCGGGCTGACCCTCGCCGACGTCGCCGCGACGCTCGGGGTCAGCAAACCGACGGTCTGGGCGTGGGAGAAGGGCAAGGCGCGCCCGCTCCCCGAACGGCTCGCCGCGATCGCCGAGGCGCTCGGCGTCGCGCCCGAGGTGCTCGCCCCTTCGCCCGGCCCGGTGCGGGAGATCGACGCGGTGATCGCCGATTGCCGCCAGCGCATCGCCGAGGCCTGCGGCACCGATCCGCAGGCGGTGCGGATCATGATCGAGCTCTGAGAGCAAGCGGGTTCCCGCGCTTAGAAGCCCCTACCTAATGTGCGCAATACGTATTGGAGAGACTGTCGCTCCCGGGAAATATGGTAAACGGATCTTGAGGATTGATTCGTTTTTTAGTCGGTTATACAAGCATAACTAACAAGAAGCGGACGATCTTCAAGAAAAACAGGGATAAGACTTCAAACATGCCGCAAGTATTTAGGTTGCGTTCAATCGGGCGGGCAGCGGTGTGCGGGAAGTCGATCGAAGTGCCGGGGCATTTGCACTATGAAGATCGGGTTGAGTGACGTCGAAGGTCACGTGCTGCACGGACTCCTCGAGGAGACGGCGGGCGATATCGTCATCAGGCTCGACGCGCGCGGGTTCATCGTCCACGCCTCCGCCAACATCGCCGCGCTCGGCCTCGACCTGTCGGGCGCGCTGCTGCTGCCGCACATCACCGACCTCGCAGGCCCCGAGCACGCCCCCTCGCTCGGCGAGCACGTCGCCGCCGCGCTTGCGGGCGGGGAGCCGGGCGGGTGGGCGGAGTTCCCGGTAATCGCCTGCGCCGACCGCACCTTCTGCCGCGAGCTTCACTGCGAGCGCTGGTATGCCCTGAGCCTCAGGCCGATGCGCGACTCCCGCGGCGCGCCCGACGGGGCGCTGTGCCTGATGCGCTCGGTCCAGCAGCTGCGCAGCCTCGAGGGCGAGCTTCATGCCCGCACCGTCACCGACCCGCTCACCGGCCTCGCCAACCGCGCCGCCTTCTGCGCGAGCCTCAGGCGCTACCTCGCGCAGGGCGGCGGGCAGATGGTCGCGCTGTTCGCCATCGACGCGATGCGCGCGCTGCTGCTGCGCTACGGCCAGCGCACTGCCGACGAGGTGGTGTGGGGCTTTGCCAAGTACCTCGAGACGATGGCGCTCCCCGGCCACGAGGTCGCCCAGCTCGACGGCGAGCGCTTCGCGGTGGCGCTCCCCGAAATGACCTCGCGCGGCGCGCGCGAATGGGCCGAGGAGGTGGTCGCGACCTTCGCCGGCCTCGCCGCCCCCGCTTCCGCGAAAGCTCCGCAACTCACCGCCAGCGCGGGCCTCGCGCGGATCGAGTGCACCGTCGACTGGACGCTGCGCGAGGCGGAGCTCGGTCTGGTCCTCGCCCGCGCCGGGGGCGGCAGCCAGGTCGCGATTGCGGGGTACAGGCGCGCGGCATAGATCCCGGTCCCATCCGCGTCATCCCGGCGAAGGCCGGGACCCAGAGCGGCAAGCACGACGCTTCGAGGCGCTGGGCCCCGGCCTTCGCCGGGGTGACGGGGAAGGGGAGAAGCGCTGGACTCATCCGCCCGCCCCGCTAAACCCGCCCCCCATGGGCCACATTGCCACCATCCTGCTGCTCGGTTCGGGCGAGCTGGGCCGCGAATTCGTCATCTCCGCCAAGCGCCTCGGCGCGCGGGTGATCGCCTGCGATGCCTACGACGATGCCCCCGCGATGCAGCTCGCCGACGCGCGCGAGGTCTTCCCGATGCTCGACGGCGCGGCGCTCGGGGCGGCGGCGGAGAAGCACCGCCCGGACCTCATCGTCCCCGAGATCGAGGCGATCCGCACCGAGGCCCTCGCCGAACTGGAGCAGGCGGGCTTCGCCGTCGTGCCCTCGGCCCGCGCGGCGCAGCTCACCATGAACCGGGACGCAATCCGCGACCTTGCCGCGGGCGAGCTCGGCCTCGTCACCTCGCGCTACGGCTATGCGGAGAGCCTCGCCGAGGCGCAGGAGGTCGCGGCGCGCGTCGGTTACCCGCTGGTGATGAAGCCGGTGATGTCCTCCTCGGGCAAGGGCCAGAGCAAGGTCGACACGCCGGAGGCGCTCGAGGCCGCGTGGGACTACGCCGTCGCCAACATGCGCGGCGACCGCGCGCGGGTGATCTGCGAGGAGTTCATCGCCTTCGACTACGAGATCACCCTGCTGACCGTGCGCCATGCGGGCGGCATCTCGTTCTGCCCGCCGATCGGCCACCGCCAGGAGCGCGGCGACTACCGCGAGAGCTGGCAACCCGCCGCGATGAGCGCCGCCGCGCTCGCCCGCGCGCAGGACATGGCCGCCAAGGTGGTGACCGCCTTGCAGGGCGAGGGGCGCGGCTGGGGGCTCTACGGGGTCGAGTTCTTCGTGCGGGGGGAGGAGGTGATCTTCTCCGAGCTCTCCCCCCGCCCCCACGACACCGGCATGGTGACGCTGATCTCGCAGGATCTGACCGAGTTCGACCTCCACGCCCGCGCGATCCTCGGGCTGCCGGTGCCCGAGAGCATCGCCGCCCGCCCCGCCGCCTCGGCGGTGATCCTCGCCGACCGCGACAGCGCCGACTTCGCCTTCGCGGGGCTGGACGAGGCGCTCGCGATCGGGACCACCGACCTGCGGCTGTTCGGCAAGCCGACCACCCGGCCATATCGCCGCATGGGCGTCGCACTGGCGCGGGGCGAGGATGTCGCGGGCGCGCTCGCCGATGCCAAGGCGGCCGCGGCGAAGGTGCGCCTGATCTACCGCTGAAACGCGAAGGGCGGCCCTCCCCGCGAAGGGAGAGCCGCCCTCCGATGGTCAGGCGCGGCGATCAGAAGCCGGCGAACACCACGAGCTTGGTCGCGAGCGCGGCGACGCGGCGGGCGTTGGCGGCCTCGTAGGCGAGTTCGACCTGCGGGGTGGCCGAGGCGCGCGCCTCGACAAGGCAGGCGCGCCGCTGCGCCATGCGGGTGAGGTCGCGGGTGACCGCCGGACCGCACACGCGCCGCACCGCGCGCTCGATCCGCTCCTCGAGCGTGGCGCGCCCCGCGGCGCGGGTGAGGTCGAGGTCGCCCCAGGAGACGGCGACGCTGACCGGCTCGGCAGCGGCGGGAACGGCACAGGCAAGCGCCACGGCGGGCAGGACAAGACGCATGAGCATGATCGGGTTCCTTTGCGAATATGTTCGTCGAAACGGTGCCAGCGGCGGGGAGGAGAGGGTCCGGCTGACGCCGCGCCTTTGGCAGCGACGCGTTACAGCTTGCGGACGATTGGAAGAAAGTTGCGTTATGAAGCAATCATGAGTCTGTCACGCAAGCGTCCTGCAGCCGTCACGCCGGCGGCGCGGGCGCTTGCGGTGCGCCGCGCCAGCGCCTAATCCCGCGGCCATGGAAACCTTCCCCTTCACCGCCGCGCGCATGGAGCGCGGCACGCAATTCCTCGGCTGCGACACCGCGATCCTGTGCGGCGCGATGAGCTGGGTGTCCGAGCGCAATCTCGTCGCCGCGATCTCCAACGCGGGCGGGTTCGGCGTGATCGCCTGCGGGGCAATGACCCCCGAGCTGCTCGACACCGAGATCGCCGCGACCAAGGCACTCACGAGCCGACCCTTCGGCGTCAACCTCATCACCATGCACCCGGCGCTGTTCGACCTGATCGAAGTGTGCCGCAAGCATGGCGTCACCCACGTGGTGCTGGCAGGCGGCATCCCGCCCAAGGGCAGCGTCGAGGCGATCAAGGCCGATGACAGCGGCATCAAGGTGATCTGCTTCGCGCCGACGCTGGCGCTCGCCAGGAAGCTGCTGCGCTCGGGCGCGGACGCGCTGGTGATCGAGGGGATGGAAGCGGGCGGCCACATCGGCCCGGTCTCGACCTCGGTGCTCGCGCAGGAAATCCTGCCCGAGCTCGCGGCCGAACACCTCGTCTTCGTCGCCGGCGGGATCGGACGGGGCGAGGCGATCGCGTCCTATCTCGAGATGGGCGCGGCGGGGGTGCAACTCGGCACGCGCTTCGCCTGCGCCACCGAGAGCATCGCTCACCCCGATTTCAAGAAGGCCTTCTTCCGCGCCTCGGCCCGCGAGGCGGTGGCGAGCGTGCAGGTCGACCCGCGCCTTCCCGTCATCCCGGTGCGCGCCTTGAAGAACAAGGGCACCGAGGAATTCACCGCCAAGCAGCGCGAAGTCGCCGCGCTTCTGGACGAAGGCGGGATCGACATGGCCGAGGCCCAGCTCCAGATCGAGCACTTCTGGGCCGGTGCCCTCAGGCGCGCGGTGATCGAGGGCGATGTCGAGAACGGCTCGGTGATGGCCGGGCAATCGGTCGGCATGGTCACCAAGGAGGAACCCGCCGCCGCCATCATCGCCGAGCTGATGGCGCAATGCGAGGCGGCGCTGGCGCGGTAAGGGCGCGTATTCATGAGGAGAATGGCGATGGTCGAACTCACCCGGCGCGGGACAATGGGCGGGCTGGTCACCGGCGCGGCGGGGCTCGCGCTCGCAGGCCAGGCGGCGAGCGCGCAGGGCCCCGCTGCCGCGGCCGCGAAGGTCCCCGCCTATGCCGCCAACCATCAGCCGAGGCCCCTTCCCTTCGACCCCAAGGCGCTGCGCGGCCTGTCCGAGAAGCTGATCGTCTCGCACTGGCAGAACAACTACGGCGGCTCGGTGCGCGCGCTCAACACCATCGAGACGCGGCTCGGCGAGGCGCTCGCCGATCCCGATTTCCCCGCGCTCGTCCACGGCGGATTGAAGCGCGAGGAGCTGAACCGCACCGGCTCGGTGATCCTCCACGAGCTCTATTTCGGCGCGCTCGGCGGCGACGGGGTCGCGGCGGGCACGATCCGCGAGGCGCTTGTTGTCGCGTTTGGCAGCTTCGCCGCGTGGGAGCGCGACTTCCGCCGCACCGCGATGGCGCTCGCCGGCGGCTCGGGGTGGTGCGTCCTCGCCTACAACGCGCACACCGGCACGCTTCACAACCACTGGGGCGCAGACCACATGCACGCCGCCGCCGCCGCCGCGCCGCTGATCGCGCTCGATATGTATGAGCATTCCTACCACATCGACTACGGCGCCAACGCGGGGGCCTATGTCGATGCCTTCATGTCCAACCTCGACTGGTCGGTGATCGAGGCCCGCTACCGCGGGGCGCTGGCGGTGACATGACGCTGGACAGCACGGGGCCCCTCGTCCTCACCCTCGCCTGCCCCGACCGGCCCGGCATCACCGCGCGGGTCACCGGCTTCCTGTTCGAGCGCGGGTGCAACATCACCGATGCGCAGCAGTTCAACGACCGTGCGGAGGCGGGCGGAACCGACCGCTTCTTCATGCGCGTGGTGTTCGACCCCGACGGCTCGACGCCCGAGACCTTGCGCGCCGATTTTGCCGCGCTGGCGGCAGAGTTCGGCATGACGTGGAAGATGGCGCGCGAGGGGCGTCCGCGGCGCACCATCATCATGGTCAGCAAGTTCGATCACTGCCTCGTCGACCTCCTTTATCGCTGGCGGACGGGCGAGCTGGCGATCGAGCCGGTGGCGATCGTCTCCAATCACCCGCGCGACGCGGCGATCCGGGTCGACATCGGGAGCGTGCCCTTCCACCACATCCCCGTCACCCCGGACACCAAGCCCGAGGCCGAGGCGCGACTGAAGGCGCTCGCGGCGCAGACCGATGCCGAGCTGATCGTGCTCGCGCGCTACATGCAGGTCTTCTCGGACGACCTCTCGGGCCATTTCGCGGGACGGGCGATCAACATCCACCACTCCTTCCTCCCCGGCTTCAAGGGCGCGCGGCCCTATCATCAGGCCCACGCGCGCGGGGTGAAGATCATCGGCGCGACCGCGCATTTCGTGACCGCCGACTTGGACGAGGGGCCGATCATCCACCAGGACGTCGAGCGGATCACCCACGCCGATTCCCCGGAGGATCTCGTGCGCAAGGGCCGCGACATCGAGCGCCGCGTCCTCGCCGAGGCGGTGCGGCTGTTCGCCGAGGAGCGGGTGCTGCCCAACGGGAACCGGACCGTGGTGTTCCGGGGGTGATCGCTTTTCGCAGTAGCCGGATCGCTCGAGCGGGCGCATCCTCGCGCGCATGATCGTCCAGCGCCTCGACCATGTGAACATCATCACCGACCGCCTCGCCGAGACCGCGCGGTTCTATGCCGAGCTGCTCGACCTGGAGGAGCGCGACGGGCCGCCACCCCTGTCCCCGCATCAGGTGCGCTGGATGTATGACCACGCCGGCAACGCGATCCTGCACCTCAATTCGGTCGACTGCCCCCGCGCCTTCGACCGCGATGTCGCACCGGGGGCCGAAACCGGCGCGATCCACCATGTCGCGCTCCGCTGCGGCGAGTTCCAGACGGTGAAGGCCCGGCTCGACGCGCGCGGCGCCGATTACCGGGTCAACGACCTCTCGAGCGTCGGCCTCAGGCAGATCTTCACCGCCGATCCGAACAACGTGCTGCTGGAGCTGAACTTCTTCGCTTGATTCCCCCCTCCCCTCGGGGAGGGGTTGGGGGTGGGGGCTCTGCCACATGTCTGTCGGGAACACCCATCCCCAACCCCTTCCCTCTAGGGAAGGGGCTTTTCAGCGCTTCGCAGGCCCCGGCAGATCGATCGCCTGCACCTCGGTGCCGATCGCGTAGAGGCGCACACCCTTCTCCGTCGGCACGGCCTGAAACTTGTTGGCGGCGCGGGCGATCGGCGCGCGTTCCCACGTCTTGCCGCCATCCTTCGTGGCAAAGCCCCCGGCGGCAGTGCCGACAAAGCCGACGTCCTTGCTGACGAAGCCGATGCCGAACTGGCGCGCGGTCGCGTCCTGCGCCATTTCGATCTCGCGCCATGTCTGCCCGCGATCATCGCTGCGGATCACCAGCTGGGTGGCGCGCGCCGGATCATAGGACTGGACGGTCGCGTAGCCGGTCTCGCTCCCTTCCGGAAAACTCGCCTTCCAGATCAGCTCGAGCTTGCGGCCCGAGCGGTAGACTTCCTTCCACGTCTTGCCGCCATCCTCGGTGCGCAGCACGAGGCCCTCGGCCTGCGCCGGGTCCGCGTGGGTGGCGGCGAAGACGAGGCCGGTCATCTCGTCGAAGAACTTCACGTCGAGGATCATGCCGGCGTGCGGCGCCATGTCGATCACCGACCATGTGTCGCCCCCGTCTACCGAGCGCAGGATGCCCGTCGGCCCGCCCACGCGCCCGGCGGCGTGGATCACGGTGCGCGGCACCAGCGTGCCCTGATAGATGCGCTTCACGTGGAGGATGTCGATCGCGCAGACGCCCTTGATCGTCGCTGCCCCGGTGTCGACCGCCTCCCAGGTCTTGCCCCCGTCACGGGTGCGGTAGAGCGGCGTGGTGTCGGTGACGCCGGGGTAGTAGTCGGTGCCGATATTGCCGATGAAGCCGTTCTGCCGGTCGATGAAGCCGACCGCGCGCACGAAGGTGCCGGGGCGGCTGGCGACCTTGGCCCAGGTCGCGCCGCCGTCTGTCGTGGCGAAGAGATCGCCCGCGCCGGTGCCGTACCAGCCGTGGTCCGGATCGACGAAGCTGACCGAATCGCGCTTGCCGCGATAGGCCTCGGTCGTGAAGGTGCGCCAGCCATCGGTCGCTGCCGGAGCAGCCGCCGGAGCAGATGGCGGGGTGCCCTGCGCCGCCAAAGGTGCAGCGAGCGCGAGCGTGAGTGCGGCGACACCGCCGGTGAACCGAAATGTCATGGTGCGACCCCCTTCGTCTTATCGGCGCGCGACCTTCCTTTCGGCCGCCTCCAGCGCCTTGTCCTCGTTCGCGCGCTTGATGACATAGGCGCGGATCGCCTCGATCTCCTCTTTCGACAAAGAGCCTTTGAAACTCGCCATACCGTTGTCCTTGAGCACGCCGTCATAGACCACCGCGCTGAAGGTCTGGGCGCTTTCGAGCGCGCCCGAGCGCCTGAGGTCCGGGAGCACGGTCGAGCCGACGGCACCCGGCGCGTGGCACACCGCGCAGTAGCGGCCGTATTTCGCCTGCCCCAGCGCGATCACTTGCGGCGCGGCGGTGCTCGGCGGCGGGTCGAGCGGGAGCTCGGCGAGCGCGGGCGGCGGGGGCAGCTTGGCGGTCCCGCCGAGCTTGAAGACCAGCAGGCGCGAGACGTTGCGCACCGGGGCCTTGCGCTTGATGAGGTCCCCGTCGACCGAGAGCGCATAGGCCCCGCCCCAGCCGGCGAGCACCGCGACATATTGCTCGCCGCCCACGGTGTAAGTGATCGGCGGGGCGACCACCCCGGTCTGGGCGGCGAAGCTCCACAGCTTCTTGCCGCTCCCGGCGTCATAGGCGTTGAACTCGCTCCCCGCGGTGCCCTGGAAGACGAGCCCGCCGCCGGTCGCGAGCAGCCCGCCGTTCCACGGCCCCGGATGCTCGACCGTCCAGCGCGGCTTCTGCGCCACCGGGTCCCACGCCACGAGCATCCCCCTCAGCGTGCCCGCGGCCCGCTTGCGGAAACCCCCGTCGGGCGGCAGCTCGCCCGCGAGGCTGAAGCCCACGTTGAAGCCGCGCGCGCGGTCGGGCTTCCAGTTGGCCTCGGGCGCATACATCATCCCCGCCTCGAAGGCCGGGATGTAGACGAGCTTCTCCTTCGGGCTGAAGGCCATCGGGTGCCAGTTGTGTCCGCCCAAGGCGCCGGGGAGCACCATCGCCGGCTGCCCGGTCTGGTCGACGCGCGCCGCCGGGTTCTCGATCGGGCGCCCGGTCTTGGGATCGACGCCGGTCGCCCAGTTGATGCTGATATAGGGCTTGGCAGAGATGAACTTCCCCGTCTCGCGGTCGATCACGTAGAAGAAGCCGTTCTTGGGCGCCTGCATCAGCACCTTCCGGGGCTTCCCGTCGATCTCCATGTCGGCGAGCATGATGTGCTGGGTGGCGGTGAAGTCCCAGGTCTCCCCCGGCGTGGTCTGGTAGTGCCAGACATATTCGCCGGTCTCGGGCCGGATCGCGACGATGCTCGACAGGTAAAGGTTGTCGCCCGAGCCCTTCCCGTCCTTGCCGGGCGAGCGGTAGGCGCGGTTCCAGGGCGAGCCGTTGCCGACCCCGATGTATAGGAGGTCGAGGTCCGGGTCGTAGGCCATCGAATCCCACACCGTCCCCCCGCCGCCGATCGCGTCGTTGTCGCGAAGGACGTCCATGTTCCAGGTCTGGGCGGCCTTCTGGAGGTAGGCGGGAGAGTCGGCGTTCTCGTCGCCCTCGGGAACGGTATAGAATTTCCAGAGCTGCTTGCCGTCGTTCGCATCATAGGCCGCGACGAAGCCGCGCACCCCGAACTCGGCGCCGCCATTGCCGATGATGACCTTGCCGTCGATCACGCGCGGCGCGCCGGTGATGGTGTAGCTCTTGTCGGCCTCGACCGTCCGGGTGGTCCACAAGGGCTGGCCCGAGTTGCGGTCGAGCGCGATCAGTCGGCCGTCCAATGTGCCGAGGAACAGCTTGTCGCCCCACGCCGCGAGCCCGCGGTTGACGACGTCGCAGCACGCCTTGACCGCAGTCTCGCCGGGGACCTTCGGGTCGTATTCCCACAGCTTCGCGCCGCTCGCCGCGTCGAAGGCCTTCACCTTGCTCCACGCGGTGGTGAGGTAGAGCCGACCGTCGATCACCAGCGGCGTCGCCTCCTGCCCGCGCCCGGTGTCCATGTCGGCGAACCAGGCGAGGCCCAACTGCCCGACATTCTCGCGGTTGACGCTCTCCAGCGGGGAGAAGCGCTGTTCGGAATAGGTGCGGCCGTGGCTGATCCAGTTGGCGGTGTCGCCGTCCGCGCCGACCAGCATCGCGGTGGTGATACCGCCCTCGCCCGAGCCTCCTGCGCCGCCGCCGAAGATCTGGCTGCAATTGGCGAGCGCCCCCGCCGACAGCAACAGCGCCGCACCCGCGGCCCACCGCTTGAACGTCATGATCCCACTCTCTCCCCGGGCCCCTCGGGCCGTCTTCCTTTTGCCTCATGTTGCCGCGCCGCGCGCGGCTTGTCCATTGCCGCTTGAAGGTCGTGCGGCGAGACGCCAGAACCGAGGCTCCAGCGGGACAAGGAGGACCATGAGATGTGCGACGAGAGCAAGCTCGAGGCCTGGGCGCGCGAGGCGATCAGCCGCCGCCAGTTCGGCGCCCTGACCGGCGCGGCGGCGCTCGCCGCCTGCACCGCGGGGACGAGCGAGAGCCGCGCCGAGACCAAGCCCGGCATCCCCGGCCTGAAGGAGCAGGGGGTGAACTTCGAGACCGCGGACGGCCGGCTCGACGGCTTTTTCGTCCAGCCCGCAAAGGGTAGCCACGCGGGCGTGATCCTGTGGCCCGACATCGCCGGGATCCGCGAGGCGAAGCGCAACATCGCCCGCACGCTCGCCTCCAACGGCTATGCGGTGCTGGTCGTGAACCCCTATTACCGCGACGTCACCGGCGAGCAGTTCGCCGACTTCGCGGCCTTCATCGCGGACGGCGGCTTCCAGAAGGTCGGTCCCTGGCGCGCGAAGCTCACCCCCGAGGCGATCATGCGCGATGCCAAGACCATCGCCGAGTGGCTCGACCGGCAGGAGGGCGTCAGCCAGGCGCACGGCATCGGCACGCAGGGCTATTGCATGGGCGGGCCCTTCACCGTGTGGAGCGCTGCGGCGACCCCGCGGATCAAGGCCGCGGCGAGCTTCCACGGCGGCGGCCTCGTGCGCCCCGGCAACCCGATGAGCCCCGCGGCGCTGCTCGGAAAGACCGAGGCGCGCTACCTCATCGCCATTGCCCGCGACGACGATGCCAAGGCCCCGGGCGACAAGGACGCCCTGCGCGAGGCGGCGAAGGCGGCAAACCGGCCGGCCAAGATCGACGTCTATGCGGGCGACCACGGCTGGATGGTCCCGGACAGCCCCGCCTACAACCCCGCCGCCGCCGCTGAGGGCGAGGCCGACCTGCTGGCGCTCTACAAGGCGGCGCTCGCCTGAGGCGCGCCTGTGCGATAGGGAGCCGGCATGGCCCGGCTCATCCTGTTCAACAAGCCCTTCGGCGTGCTCTCGCAATTCACCGACCGCGGCGCGCCGACGACGCGCGCGACCCTCTCGGACTTCATTGCCGTCCCCGGCGTCTACCCCGCCGGGCGGCTCGACCGCGACAGTGAGGGGCTGCTGCTGCTGACCGACGACGGGCGGCTCCAGGCGCGCATCGCCGAGCCGCGCTTCAAGCTCCCCAAGACCTACCTCGTGCAGGTCGAGGGCGATCCGCAGGACGCGGCGCTCGCGGCGCTGCGCCGGGGCGTGCGGCTCAAGGACGGACCGACCCTCCCCGCGGAGGCCGAGCGCATCCCCGCCCCCGACCTGTGGCCGCGCGACCCGCCGATCCGGGTGCGCAAGGCGATCCCCGACGCGTGGCTCCGCATCACCATCCGCGAGGGCCGCAACCGGCAGGTGCGGCGCATGACCGCGGCGGTCGGCCTCCCCACCTTGCGGCTGGTGCGCTGGGCGGTCGGCGAGTGGACGCTCGAGGGCCTCGCCCCCGGCACCTTCCGCGAGATCGCTGTATGAACTACCGCCACGCCTTCCACGCCGGCAACCACGCCGACGTCGTCAAGCACGCCCTGCTGATCGCCCTCGTCCGCGCCCTGCAAATGAAGCCCGGCCCCCTCACCCTGATCGACACCCACGCGGGCTGCGGGCTCTACGACCTCGGCGGCGACGAGGCGCAGCGCACCGGCGAGGCGGCGGGCGGCGTGCTGCGCGCCTTCGCCGACACCGACCCCCTTCTCGAGGACTACCGCGCCGCCGTGCGCGCCGTGAACGAGGCAGATGAGCCCCGTCTCTACCCCGGCAGCCCCCGCATCCTCGCCGGGCTCCTGCGCGAGCAGGACGCGCTGATCCTCAACGAGAAGCACCCCGAGGACGCCCGCGCCCTGCGGCAGGCGATGCGCGGCACCGCCGCCGCCGTCCACGAGCGCGATGCCTACGAGCTGTGGCTGGCGATGCTCCCCACCCGCACCCCGCGCGGCCTCGTGGTAGTCGATCCGCCCTACGAGCAGACCGACGAGCGCGCCCGCATCACCGCGACCCTCGCCGCCGCGCACCGCAAGTGGGCGCACGGGGTGACGGCGATCTGGTTCCCCCTCAAGGACCGAGCCGAGCACGCGCGCTGGAAGGACAAACTGCGCCAGACCGGCATCCCCAAGCTCCTCGCCATCGAGCACTGGCTCCACGACACCGACCTGCCGACCGGCCTCAACGGCTCGGGCCTGTTCGTCGTCGCCCCGCCCTATGCCTTCACCCAAGCCCTGCCGCCGCTCCTCGAAGCCCTGCGCACCGCACTCGCGCCCGAGGGGCACCGGGGAAAGACCGGGGCGGAGTGGCTGAACGCCTAGTCGACGGCCGCCCCGGCTCTGACTTCCGCGTGCATCCCGCCTGCGCGGGACGGGACAGCCAGCCGCCGCCTAGGCAGGCGCCGCCGTCGCCTGCCGTGCCGACTTGTCGGTCTGACGGGCCGCGCGGTGCAGCGCGGCCTCGATCATCCCCCGCCACACCCGGTCGGGAAGCAGCCGGTAGAGAAGGAGGTAGGGCCCCGGCTTCGCGGCGTAGCGCAGGCGGCTCGACCGGTCGTTGGCCGCGGCATAGACGACCTTCGCCACCTCGGCCGGCTCGGGCATGTTCTCGAGCAGATCGACAGCCATCCTGCGCGTCGCCGCGATCGCGTCGGCATAGGCCGGGTGATGCGTCCATGCTGCGGAGCGCGCGCTGAAATCGGTGCGGATCCCTCCCGGTTCGATCAGCTTCAGCCGCACACCGAAGGGCTGGAGCTCGAACCTGGCGGATTCGATCAACCCTTCGACCGCGTGCTTGGAAGAGATGTAGAAAGGCGCCGCAGGCATGCCGATCCGCCCGCCGATCGACGAGGTGACGAGGATCGTTCCGCCCCCGCGCTCGCGCATGTGCGGGGCAACCGCCTGGATCGTGCGCGCAACGCCGAAGACATTGACATCGTACTGGCGCAGCATCTGCGCTTCGCTCGCACCCTCGAGGGGACCGTTGAGGCCATAGCCTGCGTTGGCGAACATCACGTCGATCGCACCGAAGCGCGCGATGGCGGCCGCCACCCCGTTCTCGAGCGAAGCGAGGTCGGTCACATCGACCCGCAGGACGAGCACGCGGGAATCCGCCATCCAGGACGGCGCATCGTCGGGGTCGCGCATCGTGGCGACGACCTGCCAACCCTTGTCGAGGAAGTGTCGCGCCGTGGCGAGGCCGATGCCGGACGAGGAACCGGTGATGACAATCGTCTTTGCACTGTTGAAACGGGGGGAAACCATGGGATGCTCCTTCTCATTCCCCGGTCGGGAGGCGAAAAGGTAAATGGGGTTGTCGATTCGGTCAACCAGGTTGTCCAAAGGAGGGGAAATGGAGCAGCGCGATGTGCCGGGCAGCCCGGATCTGAACGATGCCCTCGGGCTTGCTCAGGCAGGCCTGACCGAAAGGGTTGCCGAAGCCATGCGCAGTGTCGCCCGCGCCTATGTTGAGACGATCGTGGCGGCGCTGGCCGCGCGCGGCTTCGAGGCGCTCACTGCGGCGACGGTGACCTTGCTCGCCAAGCTGCCCGATCGGGGGATTACCGCCGCCGACCTCGCCCGGGCCACCGGCCGGACCAAGCAGGCTGCGGGCAAACTGATCGCGGAACTCGAGCAGAACGGCTACGTCGTCCGCGCGCCCGATCCCGACGACCGGCGAGGCTTCCTGATCCGCGCGAGCGAGCGGGGCCGCGAGGCTCTCGCGATCGGCGCCGAGGTCAAGGACCAGCTTGCCGACCGGGCCGCCGGGGTGCTCGGTGCGAAGTCGCTGGAGCGCCTCCACCGGGACCTCGCCGCGCTCGAAGCCGCCTTCCGCGACGCGCTGTGAAGGGCTGACGGTTTGTTTTCCTGGCGAGCCTCGCGACCGCGCCAGCGCCCCTACGCCCGCCGCACCTTGGCGCGCTCGTTCGCCGCGCCGAAGCGGCCGTGCTTGCGGTAGCGCAGCATCCACTTGTCGAGGAACAGGCCGAGGGGCCTCGCCTCGATGCCGAGGTCAGCGAGGCCGAGCGCGCCCGGGGCGACCGTGCTGCCGGGCTTCAGCAGCGTCCACTGGTCGCGGCTCATCGGCGTGCCGGGAAGCGCGGCGAAGGTCGCGGAAAGGCCGTCGGGCACGGCAATGAAGCGGCGCTTCCTCCCTTGCGCGGCGGCGATCTTCTCGTGGATCTGCATCATGGTGAGCTGCTCGGGGCCGCCGAGTTCGTAGGTCTTCCCGCCATGCGTCTCGGGGTGCTCGAGCGCGACCGCCACGGCTTCCGCGACGTCGTCGGCATAGACCAGCTGGAGCTTCGCTTGCGCGCCGAACACCGGGAGGACGGGGAGGAGTTCGATCATCCCGGCAAAGAGGTTGATGAAGTTGTCGTCCTTGCCGAACACGATCGAGGGGCGCAGGATCGTCGCCCTGGGGAACGCGGCGAGCACCCGCTCTTCGCCCAAGGCCTTGCCGCGCGCATAGGCGGTGGGCGAGGCGGCGTCGGCGCCGATCGCGCTGACGTGGACGAGGCTCGCGATGGAGCGCTCGGCCGCAAGGCGGGCGATGGTGCCCGGGGCCTCGCCCATCAGCCTGCCGAGATCGCCGGTGAAGGCGCCGACGAGGTTGACCACGTGCTCCGCGCCCTCGAGCGCGGCGGCGACGTGGGCCTCCTCGGTGATGTCGCAGGGCATCAGCTGGAGCTGCCCGAGGTTGGCGAGGGGCTTGAGTCCCTGCGCCTTGCCCGGCGCGCGGCTGGCGAGGCGCAGGCGCGCGCCGCGGGTGAGGAGCGCCTGCGCGACGTAGTTGCCGATATAGCCGGTGCCGCCGAAGATCGTGACCAGCCGGCCGGCGAGGGGGGAATGGTGGGGCATGGGGTTCTCGTGCTTTGCGTGGGCGAGGCCTTGGGGTGCTCGGCCGAGCCTTTGCGACAAGCGCGCGCGGCAGGCAAGGGGGAGGTGGCCGGGCCGGGGAGGGTCGATGGGCTTGGCGGGGGCCGGGCGGCGCTCGCCCCGCCCCAAGTGCCCGCCAGAGCGCCGCAGACCCCGGCTAGACCCCTGCCAGACCCCCTCTAAACCCCTCCAGCCCCCGGCTCGCGGCGATGTTTCACGTGAAACATCGCATCCGCCGCGGCTGCGAACTTTGCATTGACAGCCCCCCGCCCCCAAGGCTAATCGCCCGCCCCTACCCAGCCTCCGGCGACGATGACCGGAAGCATCCGTGCCCAGATGGCGGAATTGGTAGACGCACCGTCTTCAGGTGGCGGCGCTCGCAAGGGCGTGGAGGTTCGAGTCCTCTTCTGGGCACCAATTTTCAATCCCAAACCATCCCAGATCGGTCGACAAAATGGCGGAAATCTGCCATTTTTGACCCTCACCGATCCCGGATTGTGCCAGCCGATTTCAGGCAATCCGGGGCCATGAAGTGCCACGTCAGGGTCGATATGGCCCCGCCAAAAATTGCAGTGGCCCCATGACCCCGTTGCCCCTCGCTGGTCCCGTCCGGGACCTGCTGAGGAGAATCGAAAATGGCGCTCACAGATCTGAAAATTCGCAGCCTCCGTCCGTCGGAGAAGATTACCCGGCACACCGATGATCGCGGCCTGTACGTTGAAGTGCATCCGAGCGGCTCGAAGCTGTGGCGCTACAAGTATCGCTACGCTGGCAAGCAGAAGCGGCTCGCGCTCGGCCGCTATCCCGACGTCGGGCTTGCAGAAGCCCGCACGCGGCGTGACGAGGCTCGCAAAAAGGTCGAAGCTGGCATTGATCCATTGCTGGAGCGCAAGCGCGAGAAGCTCGTCGCACGCTTCAGTGCTGCGAATACCTTCGGCGACATTGCCAGGGAGTACATCGACAAGCGCGTGTCCGAGGGCCAATCGGAGGCGACCACCCAGAAGGCCAATTGGCTGCTCGACCAGCTCAAGCCGCTCTGGACCTTCCCGGTCACCGACATCAAGCCGGTCGACCTGTTGGCTGCGCTTAAGCGCGTCGAGGCGCAGGGCAAGTTTGAGACGGCGCGGCGCTGTCGGTCCTTTGCTGGCCGTGTCTTCCGCTTTGCCGTTGCGACCGGACGCGGCGAGAGCGACCCGAGCGCGATCCTGCGTGGTGCGCTGGTCGTGCCGAAGACGAAGCATCACGCCGCGATCCTTGACCCCAAGCAGCTGGGCGAATTGCTGCGCGCAATGGACAGCTATAGCGGGCACAAGATTTCGCGGCTCGCTATGCAGGTCTCGCCCCACGTCATGACGCGTCCCGGAGAGCTTCGCATGGCGGTCTGGTCCGAATTCGACCTCGACAACGCAGTTTGGAAGATCCCCGCCGAACGAATGAAGATGCGCCGTCCGCACGAGGTTCCGTTGTCGCGGCAGGTCCTCGCCTACCTTCGGGAGCTCTACGAGCTCACCGGGCCCGATGGCTACGTCTTCCCCGCGTTTCACACCTGGCGACGCCCGCTGAGCGAAAACACGATCAATCAGTGTTTCCGGCGGATGGGCTACGCCGTCGGGGAAGTCACGGCGCATGGATTGAGAACCACCGCTTCGACCCTGCTCAACGAAAGCGGCAAGTGGTCGCCCGATGCGATCGAGCGCTCGCTCGCCCATGCCGATACGAACGCAATTCGTGGCACTTACAATCGCGGGCGCTACTGGGATGAGCGCGTTGCGATGCACCAGTGGTGGAGCGACTATCTCGACGAACTGCGGGCGGACGTCTCCGATGAACCCGTCAGGAAAGTGAGGGCGCGCGCCTAGCGTGCGCCTTTCCCGTTTTTTGTGTCTGCGCGACTTGGTCTGTTGTCTCCTCGCGATAGCCGACAGGGTCTGCGATCCAGCGATTGATAGCGGACTCGCGCCAGCCTGCGCCGTGCACACTGATCCTCACCTGGCTTGGGAATGTGCCCTCAGCTATCTTGCGATAGACCGTCGAACGCGAGAGCCCCGTCCGGTCGAGAACGGTCCTGAGGCGGATGATCCTGTCGTTTGCGTTTGACATGGGACTGACCTCCATCGGTTGGTCTGAAATGGCACCCCGTGACCGAAGCCAACGACAACGCCGGGGATCAGGCAATCACAAAATGCTCCCTCGATAGAGCAGCGTAGAAACGGCGGAAATCGGCGAGCCGGAGCAGGCGCAGCCTCGCCAAAGGGAGAAGCGGGATTCGGTTTTCACGCTACAGTTGGACTTGATTGATGCGGTCGCGTCTATGGAAACGGCGATCGACGCGGCGGCATTGGCATCCTTCGCCCTGCTGTTGGAATGAACTGCTCCCTGAGTGACAGGCCGTGCTGGGCGGGATCAACAGCCTGCCCGCTCCATTCGGGCTACTCCCTCCCGTGTTGGCTGTTCCGCGCTTCGCGCTGACCCGCCCGGCCATCCGGCCCGTCCCTTCATCCGCGTTCCCAACGATTGGACGAAGGATTTACCACCATGGCCAGCTCCGCAACCGCCAGCATCTACGACACCATCACCAACCAGATCATCGCCGCGCTGGAGCGCGGCACCGGCGACTACACCCTCCCCTGGCATCGCAGCAGCGCCCCGCTCACCCGGCCCATCAATGCGGTCACCCGCAAGGCCTATTGCGGCGTTAATGTCCTTGCGCTCTGGGCCAGCGCTGAGGCGCAGGACTTCGGGCATGGTCTCTGGGCAACCTACGGCCAGTGGCAGTCATTGGGTGCTCAGGTCCGCAAGGGCGAGAAAGCCTCGACGATCGTGTTCTACAAGGTGCTGGACAAGCCCGAGGGCAGCGAAGACGAGGCGCGCGAGAGCGCAGGCCGGATCTTCGCGCAGGGCTCGCATGTGTTCAACATCGCGCAAGTCGAGGGCTATGCCTTGCCCGAGGTGCCCGAAGCCGAGGCCTTCAATCCCATCCCTGATGTCGAGACCTTCATTGCCGCGACCGGGGCCGCCATCCGCAAACAGGGTGAAATCGCCCACTACACCCCGTCCATCGACATGATCACCATGCCCGACCGGGAGCGGTTCTTCACCACCGACACCGCCAGCGCCGCGCAGAACTGGTATGCCATCCTGCTCCACGAGCTGGTCCACTGGACCGGTGCCGACCACCGCCTCGCGCGCACGTTCGGCAAGCGCTTCGGCGACGATGCCTACGCCATGGAAGAGCTGGTAGCCGAGCTTGGTTCAGCCTTCCTTTGCGGTGACCTCGGGTTGTCCGTGACCCCGCGTCCGGACCATGCCTGCTACCTTGCCAGCTGGCTCAAGGTGCTCAAGGGCGACAACCGGGCGATCTTCACCGCCGCTAGCGGGGCGGCGAAGGCGGCGGAGTGGTTGCGGGAGAAATCTTTGCAGTGACGCCGACAGATTCCAACGGCGACGAAGAAACCCACCTGTGACCCGCTCCGCTAGGACCATTCTTCGGCCAGTTTGGTCAGCCAGCGTCACAAAGTACGAACTTCAAGCGCGAGGCCTCGCCAGCAGCTACTGGGGCAAGGCAGCTCGTGTCACGAAGAGCATGTGTCCACCCGACCTTGTGATTCGATCGGCTTGCGGCCAAATGTCGATGGATGAATGCAATTGAAATCGAAAAGGCAATTTCTGACCTAGCTGCCCAGCCGTTTGACCGGGCGGAGTTTCCCTTCGCGTTTCTGGAGGCGTTCGGACGCAAGGCGAACACGCTGAAGCAATTGCGTGCCGGAACGACCAACGCATCGGACCTTCCCGGCGGTGTTCTTCAGCGGAACAACATTCATATCGCCACATGCGACCTAGGCACCGTCGACGAAACGTTGAAGGCCCTGCGCGAAAGCCCCAAAACGAGTGCTGCGAAGGCAAAGTTCATCCTCGCTACGGACGGCGAGGAAATCCAAGCAGAAGACCTCGTACATGGCGAGTCTATAGCCTGCCATTACACTGAGCTGCCTGATCGATTTGGTGCATTCCTGCCGCTCGCGGGTATCACCACGGTTAAGCAGATCAGGGAAAACAGCTTTGATATCCGTGCAACGCGGAAACTGAATGACCTATATGTTGAGCTGCTAGAGGAGAACCCCGACTGGGCCACGGCGGAGCGCCGGCCTGACATGAACCATTTCATGGCGCGGCTTATTTTTTGCTTTTTTGCAGAAGATACTGACATCTTCAACGGCGAAGGCCTTTTCACCTCCACCGTCGAGCGTTTCAGCGAGCGGGATGGCTCAAATACTCACGAGATCATTTCCAACATTTTCCGCGCTATGGACACTCCTACGCGGCACGACGGGAAGTTGGACGATCGGCACCGCAAAGCGGCAAACATTCCGCCACACGCCGATGCCTTTCCCTATGTGAACGGCGCCTTGTTTTCCGGGAACATCGAGGTCCCTCGATTCAACCAGCGAGCTCGCATCCTTTTGGCGCATATTGGTGGTTTGAACTGGAAACAGATCAATCCCGATATCTTCGGTAGCATGATCCAGGCCGTTGCCGATGACGAGGAGCGCGGCGCGCTGGGTATGCACTACACCAGCGTGCCGAACATCCTGAAGGTGCTCAATCCGCTGTTCCTCGACGACCTCCGTCAGCAGTTGGAGGAAGCGGGCGACAATGCCCGCAAGCTGCTCAACCTGCGCAATCGCATTTCAAAGATCCGGGTTTTCGACCCGGCCTGCGGATCGGGGAATTTCCTGGTCATCGCCTACAAGCAAATGCGCGAAATCGAGGCCGAGATAAACAAACGGCGCGGCGAGAGCGAGCGGGACAGCGACATACCGCTCACCAATTTTCGTGGCATCGAGTTACGCGATTTTCCCGCGGAGATTGCCCGTCTCGCGCTGATCATCGCAGAGTTCCAGTGCGACGTGCTGTATCGTGGCCAAAAGGAGGCGCTTGCCGACTTCCTGCCTCTCGACAGCCAGAACTGGATCACCTGCGGCAACGCACTGAGACTGGATTGGTTGAGTATCTGCCCGCCGACTGGAACGGGGGTAAAACACTATGCGGACGACCTCTTCCACTCACCACTTGAACAAGCCCAAATTGACTTCGAGAATGAGGGGGGTGAGACCTATATATGTGGCAACCCCCCATATCTCGGGAACAAACTGCAATCGAAAGAGCAAAAGGAAGATTTGGAGAACATCTTTGCAGGTAGGTTAGAAGGTTGGCGGTCCCTGGATTACGTTGCGGGTTGGTTATTCAAAGCTACGCAATTTGCAAAGGCCACGACTGCCGTTTCTGCATTCGTGACGACGAATTCGATCTGCCAAGGGCAGCAGGTTCCAATTCTCTGGCCAAGCATCTTCGCTTCGGGCGCTCAAATTCCCTTCGCTCATACCTCTTTCAAGTGGAGCAATCTTGCCAGCCATAACGCAGGCGTAATTGTGGTCATCGTTGGCCTTTCATCAGACCGCAGTAAGAGGCGCAGACTTTTCTACGTTGACGAGAGTGGGCAGACCCATGAACGAGTGTGCGATAACATTAATCCTTACTTGGTTGCAGCCCCAACCCTAGTGATCGAAGGATGTCGACATTCCTTGTTACCCGGTGCTCCGATGATGTTTGGAAACATGCCCAGGGATGGCGGAAATTTGCTCCTCGACCTCTCGGAAAAGCGCCGCCTTGAAGGCCAAGATGATATCT
Source organism: Erythrobacter sp. NE805 (assembly GCF_046452355.1). Taxonomy (NCBI): domain Bacteria; kingdom Pseudomonadati; phylum Pseudomonadota; class Alphaproteobacteria; order Sphingomonadales; family Erythrobacteraceae; genus Erythrobacter; species Erythrobacter sp. NE805. The sequence goes on from NZ_JBKFDI010000003.1 coordinate 443,912, forward strand.
TCTCTAGCTTTACTCGGCGCTTTGTCGGCTCCGAGGACTTCATCCAGGGAAAGGTACGCTATTGCCTTTGGATCGATGACGAATCCTCAACGTTTGCAGCACAATCCAGAGAGATAAGTCGTCGGCTTGCAGCCGTTCAAGATATGCGGGAAGCCAGCAAAGCATCATCCACTCGCGACTTCGCGCGGCGATCGTACAGATTCGTTCAGATTCAGGGGGAAGCCCAGCGTTCAGCGATTATTGTTCCACGCCATAGCTCCGAAAGAAGGGAGTACCTCCCGGTTGGGCTACTTGGAGCGGACTCAATCATCGCCGATAGTGCCTTTGCAATATACGACGCTCCGATTTGGGCTTTATCAATTATCGCATCGAGAATGCATCTGGTTTGGATTTCTGCTGTTTGCGGAAAGCTAAAGACTGACTACCGATATTCCAACACATTGGGGTGGAATACCTTCCCTCTTCCGAAGCTCACCGAAAAGCAGAAAGCAGACCTGAGTGAGACGGCGAACGAGATACTCCTTGCTCGCGAACGCTATTACCCAGCGACCGTCGGGGAAATGTATGATCCTGAGAAGATGGACCAACTTTTTCCCGCACTGCGACAAGCTCATGATCGAAACGATGACGTGTTTGAACGGGCATTTATCGGTCGGCGATTTAAAAACGATACAGAACGTCTGGAACTGATGTTTAATCGTTATCGACCAATGAGCTCAGATCCGAAGGATAAAGAGGAAGCAGCATGACCATTCTGTCCATCGGCCAACCGACCCACGCCACTACAAAACAAGCCATAACTCAGATTGCGGGAAGCGACCAATTCGAGGCAATGGATGTCGCAGCCGCCTATATCACGTCGAGTGGTTTGTTTGATTTGCGAGAGGCGTTGAATGAGCCATTTAATCTTTCTGACGAAGCTCGTCAGAAGCGGTGGCTCACCTCATTCGACTACCTCAGGACTGAGCCGGTGGCCTTGGAATCGCTGCTTGCGCTCCCGAATTCCTCCGTTCGAATTCACGTCCCTGAAGTAGTTCTTGCAAACAAGGGCATGCCAAAGACCCCATTTCACCCGAAGGCCTTTTTATTCAGGAGGGGAGAAGATGTCGAGTTCTGCCTCGCTGGGTCAGGAAACCTGTCTCGGTCAGGATTGTCGAAGGGAGTCGAGGCAGGCTTAGCCGTTGGGGTTGATCGTTCAGATGCCGCCACAAGCCCTCAAGCGATCGCGGCAGTGAACGCTAGCCGGGAGTGGTTTGAGCATTTTTGGAACGCTTCCTCGCAATTGAATGGAGCTCTTCTCTCGCGCTACACAAATCTCTACGAGGCCGCAGAAAATCTCCGAAATCCACCTGCAACTGAAGATGATACGGCCAATAGTGATCCCTCAAGAGAGGCAATTTCTGCGGAAGATCTGAAAAAATTGCGCGCTTGCCGAAACTTCTGGATAGACGCTGGAAACGTCACAAAAAATCGCGGGAAGTTTCTGCCTGGCAATCAGGTGATGATGAAACGAATGAGTCGGGTATTCTTTGGTTTCGAGGCCAGAAATCTTCCGAAGGACAGTCCGGTTGGAGTAGTTGAGTTGTCCTATGACGGTGGCGCTTTTGGCGATTACTCGCTAACTTTCAGCAACAACGGTATGGACAAATTAACGCTGCCTGTTCCGGGGAATGGCGGTCCAGCATCGTATGATAACAAGATTTTGCATTTCAGGGCGGTGGCTCCCCGCCGTTTTGAATTGCGCGTTCTCCCAAAGGGACAGATCGGTCAGCTCCGCAATAGAAGCAAATCCGTAGAGGGTGCCTTCAAATTGAAGGGCGGTCGCGAATGGGGTGTTTCCTAACCCGTGCATTGTCGCAAATCCGCGACCGGTTCAAATTGACACTTCAGCGAACCGTGCGTATATCTCATTTGAGATACAGGAGATGTCATGAGCGCCCATAGCTCGATGATCCACGTCAGGATGGACAATGACCTGAAAGAGCGCGCCACCGAGGCGCTGGCGGCCATGGGACTGTCGACCGCCGATGCCGTGCGACTTCTTTTTCATCGCATCGTCACCGACCAGGCTTTCCCACTGGAATTGAAGGTTCCCAATGCGGAAACCCGCGCGGCAATGGAGGAGGTCGAGCAGCTCAAATCAAAGGGTCGGGCGCGTTTTGACAGCGCCGAAGACATGTTCGCTTCGCTCGATGCAGAGAGCGACAGCCTGCGCAACAGCGAAAAACCGGCCAGTTGAAAAAGACTGCCGCGAGCAAGCGCGCGGCTCTCCCGCGCCAGATCGAGTACACGAAAACGTTCCTCAAGGACTGGGAGCGCCTTTCGCGTTCTGGTCGATACGACATGAACCGACTGAAGGAAGTGATGGTGCTTCTGGTCGCGAACGATGCCCCTCTCGGTCCGGAATGGATCGACCATCCGCTCAAAGGCGAGTGGCAAGGGTACAGCGAATGTCACATCGGCGGCGATTTCCTGCTGATCTACACTGTCGATGAGGCCATAGGTAAGGCCGGTACGATCTACTTCACGCGGGCAGGAACACACAGCGAGCTTTTCAGATGAGCGCTAACGACAAGATCATACCCGCCGTCTCCTTCACGACAGCCTGCACCGGAGCCTCGGCCAAGCCAGACGAACTCGGAATGCGCCCGATGCAGGCGCAGGCCTATGAGAAGCGCGGCGAGCAGTATCTGCTGATCAAGTCGCCGCCCGCCTCTGGAAAGTCGCGCGCGCTCATGTTCATCGCGCTCGACAAACTGGCAAACCAGGGCGTTCACCAAGCTATCATCTGCGTCCCCGAACGATCGATCGGCGCGAGTTTCGGCAGCGAACCGCTGAGCAGGTTCGGATTCTTCACCGACTGGCACGTCGCCCCGCAATGGAACCTGTGCAACGCGCCTGGTGCCGATGACCCGAAGGTCGCAAAGTCAAAGGTCAAGGCCGTAGGTGAGTTTCTTGCCAGCGGGGATAAGGTGCTGGTCTGCACCCATGCGACGTTCCGCTTCGCGTTCGACGAGCTCGGGCCCGAAGCATTCGACGGCCGGCTGGTTGCGATCGACGAGTTCCACCACGTGTCCGCCGATGCCGGAAACCGTCTGGGCGCCCAACTCGCGCAGCTGATCAGCCGCGACAAGGCGCATGTTGTCGCGATGACCGGCAGCTACTTCCGGGGGGATGCTATTCCAGTGCTCGCCCCTGAGGACGAGGCCAAGTTCGAGACGGTCACCTACACGTATTATCAGCAACTCAATGGCTACGAGCACCTCAAGACGCTCGACATCGGCTACAGCTTTTACACCGGGCCATATACCGAGAAGATCTCGGCGCTCCTCGATCCGACGGTGAAGACCATCGTCCACATTCCATCGGTCAATTCGCGCGAAAGCCTGAAGGACAAGCATCGCGAAGCCGAGGACATCATGAACCACCTCGGCGACTGGCAAGGGGTCGATCCCGAGACAGGGTTCCACCTCATCAGGACCGCGGCCGGCAACGTGATCAAGGTCGCCGACCTGGTCGACGACGACCCCACAAAGAGGGACCGGGTCGTAGCGGCGCTCAAGTCTCCCGAAGCCCGCGAGGATCGCGACTTCGTCGACATCATCATTGCGCTTGGTATGGCGAAGGAAGGCTTCGACTGGATCTGGTGCGAACATGCGCTGACGGTGGGCTATCGCTCAAGCCTGACCGAGATCATCCAGATCATCGGGCGAGCAACCAGAGACGCACCAGGCAAAGCACGTGCGCGGTTTACGAACCTGATTGCCGAGCCGGCAGCAGATAGCCCCCTCGTGGTCGATGCGATCAATGATTACCTCAAGGCGATCGCAGCGAGCCTGTTGATGGAGCAGGTACTCGCCCCGCGTTTCGACTTCACGCCCAAGGATGCCGGCCCGAAGCCGGGCTTCGACTACGGTCCAGAGGGTTACAAGGAGGGCGAGGTCAATTGCGGGATCAACGAGCACGGCCAGATGCACTTCGAGATCAAGGGCCTCAAACTGCCTACAAGCGCTGAGGCGACGCGCATTTGCCGCGAGGATCTCAACGAAATCATTGCGAGCTTTGTGCAGGACAAAACAGTCGTCGAGCGCGGTGTGTTCGATCCGGATGTGGTCCCTGAAGAGCTGACCCAGCTCAGGATGGGCAAGATCATCCGCGACAAATACCCGGAGCTAAGCGACGACGATCAGGAAGCCATTCGCCAGCAAGCAGTGGCCGCGATGCGGCTGACGCAGCAGGTGAAGGGTGCCATCTCCAGCGATGGAGAGCTACGAGCAAATACCGCATTTGTTGATGGCGTACGCAAATTTGCCCTCAGCGTTACTGACCTCGACATCGACCTCATCGACCGGGTCAATCCCTTCACCGAGACCCTCGCAGTCCTCGCCAAATCCATGGATGCCAAGCTGCTGCTACAGGTCCAGGCAGTTATCAACGCGAAGAAGGACAAGCTGACGTACGAGGACGCGCGCAGGCTTGCCGAACGCGCGCTCGAGTTCAAGCGGGAGCGCGGACGCCTGCCATCCCTGACATCACAGGATGCGTGGGAGCGCAAGATGGCCGAGGGCATCGCTTTTCTCCAGCGCCACGCAATCAAAGAGGCCAGCAATGGCTGAGTTGACGGACCTCGAACTCCTCGCCGAACTCGGCGTCGACGTTCCTCGCGACCAAGCACGGACCCTCACGCTGCTGCAGGAAAGGATTATCGCGGGGTTCGAGGAAATCGAGCGCTTCGTGAAGGAGCATGGCCGACTTCCAAGACACGGCGAGGATCGGGACATCTTCGAACGGCTCTATGCTGTACGCCTCGAAAGGTTACGAGCGCTTCCCGAGGCGCGCGAACTCCTTGTCGGCATTGATGTCGAAGGTATTCTGGACGGGACTGAGCCCGTCGCGAAGCCGGCAGACGAACTCGATGACACCGAACTTCTCGCGGAACTGGGGATTGAGCCCGGCTCCGAAGACGATATCACCACGCTGCGACATGTGAGCCGGCGCGCCGAGAAAAGAGCTGCCGAAGAAATCGCCAATCGCGAGAAATGCGCAGACTTCTCTTCGTTCAAGCCGCTGTTCGAGGCTGTGCAGGCCGACCTCAGCGCCGGTACCAGAACGGTCAGGCCGCTCGGCAATTCCGAGGTGACTCTGGCCGAAATCCAGCCCGGCAATTTCTTCATCGTCGGCGGGCAAGTTGCCTACATCGCCGCCTCTACCGAGGCGTTTACGACGCAGTATGAACGGGCCGATCGCCGCGTGCGTGTGATCTATGACAACGGTACCGAGGCCACAGTGCTTTCTCGGTCCTTCCAGAAGTCGCTTTATCGTGACGAGTCTGCCCGGCGTGTCAGCGAGCAGAGCGCGGGCCCACTTTTCGGCCATTTCGCTGAACCAGACGACCTCGCCAGTGGCACAATCTACGTGCTGCGCAGCAAGTCGTCCCATCCCTACGTGGCGGAGCATCGCACCCTGATCCACAAGATCGGTGTCACGGGCCAACCCGTTGGAGACAGGATCGCCAACGCAAGGAACGATCCCACATTCCTTTTTGCGGAAGTGGAGATCGTCGACGAGTACCAGCTCTACAACATCAACCGAACCCGACTTGAGCGATTGATCCACCGCTCCCTCGCCCCCGCCCGTCTCGATCTTTCCGCTGGCGACAGGTTCGGAAAGACCGTTCAGCCTCGCGAGTGGTTTCTGGTGCCGCTACCAGCCATTCGTGAGCTGGTTGAACGCATCAGCGACGGCTCGATCACCGAGGTTCTGTACAATCCGCAAACCGCCCGATTTGAAACGGCTGGCTAGCGGAATCGAGCTGGCATAGCTGCAACCTAGCGACGCTGCGATTAGCTATATATGCTCAGCATGCTTGAGTGGGGTAGACAAACGGATCCCTGTCGAGAGTTGCCAGCTCAGTCATTCCGAAAAGTCCTGTTCGTCGTTCGATTGGCAGTGACTCCCGAATCGAACGGTAACATCCAAGTAAGGCAGTGATCTGTTCGTTTAATTGCTTGTCAATGTTTGCGAACACCTGACCATCATTGCAAAACCAGTAGTGCTTGCCCCACCCGTCGATCATGCCATCCAACCGCTTCAAAGTGCCAAGTAGCGTCTGTTCGCGCTTGAGTGTCTGACCATTCTTCAATGTGATCATTGCCTGCTGTGTATCCCTAACCAAGGATGCGACCGACGCAGTAAATTTATCTCTCGCTTTCTGGCTTGGCCTGATCAATCCAGGACAGACATTGATCCCGAGGAAGTCGAACCCCTGCTTGAGCTCCTGAGGGCCGCGAGAGCTCTTCTCGACTGAGAGTTCCATTCCCAGATCGTCCAAGAGTTTAACAGCTCGTTTGAACCTTGCCGCCGCCGCTTTCCTGCTTGGGGCAAGGATGATGAAGTCATCGATATAGCGAATGCACCGACAATCGCCCTCGTTCATTGCGCGGTCGAATTCAGCCAAAACAATGTTCCCAAGGAGAGGAGACAGGGAGTTGCCCTGTGCAACACCCATATCCTCAATCGGGAAATCAACGGCCTTCTCTTTAAGAAGCGCCAGATTACTCAATTCGACAGAGATCGCCTTGCGAAAAAATTTTTCGAACGCGGAATGATTCACAGCCCGAGCGACGATTGTTGCTACGTGATCCTTTGAGATCCTCGTAAAAAACGCTCGTATATCGGCAGTGATCACGAAAGTAGCCCCGCTACTGATCTCGTTAAGTACCGCCTTGATTGCTGCTGGTACTGCAGACACACTCTCTTTGCGGCTTTGATCGCCATGTCGGCGCACGCTGCGAACTCCACCAAAACTGTAAGGTGTCAGAAAGTACGGCTGAAGGTCTTCGATTTCGACGAGAACATTCAGCACTGCGCGTTGCACTATCCTGCTTTCGACGGATGCAAGGACAAGCGGCCGAAATTTGCCAGTGGTTCTCCCCTGAGCATCCAGTTTTTGGATTGGTATACCTTTGGCTTTGCCAAATTCGAACGTCCCGCGCCCTAGCGCTCGCTGAAGCTTTCTCAGGTTGCTCGGAGCGTCCTCACCAAACGTCTCAAGATCGAGCCGCACCTCGTCGGATTTTGATGTGCGCCCATTCTGCTGGATAACACGCCATGCGCGCTCCAGGTTGCTGATCTTGCGTACCGCCTTAAGTGGATCATGACGCAAGTCTAGAGGGTCCTGTCAGTGAGCCTCACCCGTCCGACCGGGAGTGCCGTACTCCGCAGCGGTTCCTTTCGGCCCGTGCCGCACAATCGAGGTTACGGCCTTCGCCGTCGCCTCGCCGTAGCAGGTGCGCTTGGTCCCGACGGTCACCCCGCCTGCCAGGCTACCGGCTAGAGCCAGCCCGATCATGAGGCGCGCGCGCCTCCGACCGGCTCGTGCCGACTTGGCACGTTTTTGCATGTCTGACGCATCTTCACCTCCGCAACGAAAGCCTAGCCTTTTTGGAGCGTTAGGCAACCGCGAAGGCGAATTCGCGCCCCCACCCCGCTCGGCCTTCAGAATAATGCCACTAGCTGCCTGACAGGTACCCGAAACGGTAAAGGTTACAGCTGAGCTAAGTTCATCGGACGAGTGGGTGCCGTACTCCGCAGCGGTTCCTTTCGGCCCGTGCCGCACAATCGAGGTTACGGCCTTCGCCGTCGCCTCGCCGTAGCAGGTGCGCTTGGTCCCGACGGTCACCCCGCCTGCCAGGCTACCGGCTAGAGCCAGCGAGAACGATTTAGGAACAACGGGAATGTGAAGTCAATCGCTGTGATGTGACGGTCTGTTGAAATGCAGCCGTTTGCAGCGCTCGCCTCGTCGTGGCGCTTAGTCTTGCTCGGGATCATCATTAGATTTGGAATTGCCCTGTTATTCTGCAGAAGCAGTCCGCTCAGCATGGCCGGTCATCCTTGTCTGATCTGGCGTTGCCTTTCGGCCCGCGCTCTAGGCGTCGCCGCGCCCCGAGCCCGATACTGCCTTCCCGGTCTCGGCCGTCCGGTCACGATCGCTAACGCGTGTGTTGGGCGATGTAGCTCCCCGGCGCAACGCACGATTCCACCCTCCATTAACGTTGCGCCTCACGATACTCGCGAGGGGCGGGTTTCCGGCCGTCATGCGACGTGATGCCGCATTGGGTCAGGGTCACGATCGCGAGTGGATGCAGGCGGAGCGGGAGTTTCTGGAGGACGCGCTCGGTCCCGCGCTGCGCGCTCCTGCGGGCGCGGTGTTCCTGAGCTGACCCGCAGGCGCTCTTGCCTCTCTCATTGCCGGACGCCCGCTGGCCCACTTGGCCCGCGCGCAGGGCGTCCGGCGGCTTCGCGCCGTGCAAGGGCGCCGTCCTTCTGCGGATCGCTGCGGCGATCCTTGAGGGGAACGCCAAGGGCTTTGCCCTCTCGTTCCCAAACCCCAATCATCACCCCCGTGTGGCGGGCTTCGCCCGCTGGCCCGCGCCAGCGCATCGATTGGCGTTTTCCCTCCCCCTCCCATCCTCGCCGGAAGGCAGAGCCGCATGCCGCGTGACGGATGCGGCTTTGCCGGATGGAGTTTGGACCATGGGTGACCTGATCTTGAATTACCGCGCGTGCGGGGCCGAGTGCCGGGAGGACTGGCTGCGCATGCTCGCGCATGACAATGGCTTGCCGCTGGTGGCGGTGCAGCAGCTGGCGAACGAGCTGGGCGAGCGTGAGGATTTTGGCGAGCTGGTGCGCCGTTGCGAGTGCGGCGGGAGCATCGTGTTATGAGCGGCGCGGTGTTGTCCCGCGCCGAGCGGATTGCGCGGCTCAATGATCTGGCGCGCCGCGCCATGGGCATTGCCAGTGTGGTGGTGGCAACCGAGGGTATTCGGGCCTTGCCCGAGGCCGATCAGTCGCGGCTGCGCGAGTTGGTCGAGACCTTCGATGCCTTCACGCCCGACAATGATCCCTATGGCGAGCGGGATTTCGGGGCGATCTATCAGGGAGTGGACGGTGTCTGGTCGACCTCGCGGCCCGCTGATGTTGCGGTCACCGTGTTCTGGAAGATCGATGCCTATGACCGCGCGTTGCGCTTCGGCAGCGAGGACCCCGCTGATCCCGCTGTGAACCGGCGGGTACTGACCATCATGTTGGCGAGCGAGTATTGATATGGCTCCCCGCTCCCAAACGGTGGAACCATCGCGCCTGGCTTTCGGTGCGTGGTGCCACGCCAGCGAGAAGCAGATTGGCGAGGGCGATATTCGGGCCAGCTACAGCGCCGACCGCATCGGCATGGGTCAGCCCATCCGCAAACCATTTCGATACGCCGGGGAGCTTTGGGTCTGTGTTGGCACTGGTCCTTCGGGAGCCGAGGCCTACCGGCTTGTGCACCCTTCGCTCTATCGCGGCACGGCACGCAGCTATCATGATCGGTGCCGCGATGGCGATCGCGCGCGCGGTGATCAGGCGGGGTTCTATGACGGCATCATTGTGCGCCATGCCGGGCGGGAGTTCGTGATGGCCGGTCCGCCTGTCCTGTTCGTCGCAGGCGAGGAGGCGCAGCTGTCCCTGTTCTGATGTGGTCGAGGGATGGGGGGAGCTGGCCAAGCGCGCCGCCTGACACGTCAGGCGGCGCGGTGATCCACAAAGCAGTGTTCATTGTGCCAGTCGAGAAAGGCCGGCTCCGGGTCGAACCGCGCCGCCGGGCGCAGCGTGGCCTTCTCGAATTGCTGGAAATAGTCGCGGGTCTCGCGGCTGCGGCTGTCGCGCAGCTGGCGCGAGACATGAATGCGGCGGGCGCGGTCGACCGTGATCAGCCCGCGATCGAAGGCGCGGTCGAGCGTCGCTGACAGGAGCAGGCCGTTAGCCGGATTGTGGCGGTTCTGGCTGTCCTTGCCCCACGGCTTGATATGGCTGGCGGTCAGCAGGCGCGGGTCAGCAATGCCGGTGATGCAGCAGGCCTCTTCGTAATTGGCCAGCACCGCGCGGCGGAAGAAGTCCTGGCCGACCCGCTGGTTCACCATTGCCTGCGTAGTGGATTCGCCTTCCCAAGGCTCGAATTTGAACTCGCTGCGCTTGTCGTGGAGGCGTTGGCTGGTGGGCGGCGTTGATTGTGCCGACGCAATCTGGCGGTCGACCTGGCTGGACCACAGCGCTTCGGCCCGAGCCACCAGACCCGACCAGTCCTGCCCGAACTCGGTATAGGTCGCGCGGTCGAGCTTCGATGCACCGTCGAGTCCCTTGCGCCCGCTCTCGGTGATCTTAGGATCGAGACTCGCGAAGTTGGCCAGCTTCATCGCGACCGACCCACTGGACCGACCTATGGAAGCGGCCAGAGCCTGGATCTCCGGATTGCCCGAGTGCAGCTTCCCGAACGGCAGCTGGAAATAGAGGTAGAGCGCGAGCACCGTCTCTTCCTCGCTCCAGCGTTTCCGCGCGGGGCCTTCGATCGCCATGACAAGGGTTTAGGGGCAGAGCGCAGCGCGGTGCAAGCGGGGGATGGCGGGGTTGGCCTGGGTGTCCTGCGGTTTGGCGGCTTCGTTCTGAGCACCCGCATTGGCCGCGCACGGTCGAGGGTCAATGTCCGGCCCGCGCCGGTTCCGTCCCGTCACCCGTGTTGGACATGACCCCGCGCCCTTTGCCGGGCGGCCTTCCTGTCTGGTGCAACGAGCCACCAACACGAAAGGAACATTCCATGGCCCGCACATCCCAAGCACCCGCACCCGCCACCGCGCCCGAGCCCAAGGCGCCGGATTTCATCGCCTGGCATGTCAGCAATCGCGGCGACAAAGCCTTCTGGACCAAGGTCGGAGCCGCCTGGTTCCACCGCGACCACAAGGGTCTGTCGCTCCAGCTCGAAGTTGTCCCGATCAATGGCCGGATCGTTCTGCGGACGCCGCTCGATGACGAGGCCAAGGACTTGCAGCCGGGCGCCTAGTGCCCGGCCTTGCAGGGAGGCAGCGGCTAAACAACCGCTGCCTTCCCTTAGTGTGATGCCCCACACCGCACGGTACTATGTTGGTGCCGTCGAGCGCTCAGCGATGCGCTGCTGCGATCCCCGCCCAGTCGAGGCCCCACTTGGCGAGGTACTTTCGTAGCCGGTCAGCATCATTGATCGAACTGCGCTGGCGGCGTGAGGCGGAGAACAGGCGACGACCGGCTTCCGAGAGGCTCAGGCATTGTCGGCACACCGTCACCACATATTCGAGCTGCACACGGTCGAAAGGGTCGATGTCGGCGAGCCGCTCCGCCCCCAGCAGCGCCTCAAGCCCCGGATTGTCCGACACCTTGCCCGACCAGAGCCGCGCAAGGCGTCCCGTTTCGAGCGCAACCGCATCAACATCAATTCTGCCGCCGTGGCTGAGCGTCGCCAGGCGGGTAACACTTGCTGCGAGATCACGAAAATTGCCCGACCATTGCGCGTCGGCACTGGTGGCAAAGGCGAGATAGCGTGCGCGCGCCTCCTTGTTGAAGGTGACGCGTGTGCCTTCCCGCTCGGCGAAACGGTCCAGCTCGAAGTCGAGGTTGGGCTCGATATCCTCGCGGCGCTCGGCAAGGCCCGGGAGGGTGAAGGTCCAAAGGTTCAGGCGGGCAAAGAGATCGTCACGGAAGGCTCCGGCGGCGACTGCACTCACCAGATCGCGGTTGGTCCCCGCGATCAGCTGGAACTCGCTCTTCGCCTCGCTGTCCGCGCCGACGGGAAGAAACCGCCCGTCCTCGATCGCGCGCAGGATCATCGCCTGTTCGTCGAGGCCGAGTTCACCGATCTCGTCAAGGAACAACACGCCCTTGTGAGAACTCTTGAGCAGGCCCGGGCGATCCTGAACCGCGCCGGTGAAGGCGCCTTTCCTGTGTCCGAACAGCGCCGACATCGCGCTGTCGCCCTTCAATGTCGCGCAATTGACCTCGACGAAGGGCCCGCTCACCTGATGGCGGAGCTTCTTGAGCTCATAGACCTTGCGCGCCAGCTGGCTCTTGCCCGCGCCGGTGGGCCCCATCAGCAGGATCGGCGCGCGGCTGCGCACCGCGACCTGCTCGATCTCATCGATCATGCGGTTGAAGGCCGCATTGCGCGTGTCGATGCCGCTCTTGAGGAAACTGGCGCTCTCCTCGCTCGCTTCGGCAAAGCGGGTGGCGATGGAATCGTAGCGCGACAGATCGAGGTCAATCGCGTTCCAGGTGCCGACCGGCTGCGGCAGCCCGCGCGCGGGCTGGGTCTGGAGCAGGCGGCCGGGCAGGTATCGCGCCTCGGTCAAGAGGAACAGGCAGATCTGCGCGACGTGGGTGCCGGTGGTGATGTGGACGAGGTAGTCCTGCGTTTCGGGGTCGAAGGGAAAGCCACGCGCGAAGTCGAGGAGCTTGCCGTACACCTCTTCGAAGTCCCAGGCGTCGGCGAAGTCCATGACATGCGGCACCACCTCGGTTTCGGGCGAGACAGAGCGAATATCCTCGGCAACGAACTCGGCGAGACGGCTATGGTAGCTGCCGTGGATCAGCACGAAGCGATCGACCCTGAGATCCTCCTGCATGCAGATGCTGACCGTAGGCCGCCACTTGTTCCAGCGAGAAGGCCCGAACTTGGCGGCATCGAGTGTGGAGCCGAGAAAGCCGATCACGGTGGTGGGTTTCATCACAAGCAGCGATAAATGTTTATCGTAGGCGATACAAGTTTATCCATCTGGCTTGGAGGCGACAGATTGCCGCAGCTCTCGGATGTAGAATTTAGTCTCATGATATCAGATGTTTGAATATTGAATGCCCAGCCACGCGCAGGTTTGGCACGCGCCATGCTGTAGGAAAAGCGCCGGGCGGTCGAACACCCGGTGCGATGCAGGACAAGGGGCGGCCGGAATGGGCCGGCCGCCCAAAGCCCGGCAGAACGAATTTACGATGGAGTTGGACAATGGCCAACAAGACGCTCTTTTCCTCGGCGCTCGCGCGCTTCCTGCCCCGGGCCGACACGGTCAACGAGGCGGGCGGCAAGGCCTATGCCTATGGCCCCGAAGCCCTGCTTGCGCAGCTGGCCGCGACCGGCACGCTTTCGGACGGGTTCTATGCCCATGCCGAAGGGCAGCTCGCCAAGGCGCTCGAAGCGGCGCGCGCGGTCGATCCCCTGTGGGTCGCCAAGTGCGCGGTCTACGCCCGGAGGTCGGGTGCAATGAAGGACATGCCGGCGCTGCTTGCCGCGCTGCTTTCGGTCGTGGACCCGGACCTGATGGTTCCCGTGTTCCGCCGCGTGATCGATAACGGGCGGATGCTACGCACCTTCGTGCAGATCATGCGTTCGGGCCAGGTGGGGCGGACTTCGCTCGGCTCGCGGCCCAAGCGTCTGGTGCGCGAATGGCTGGAGAATGCCTCGACCCGTCAGCTGATGCAGGCGGCGACCGGCAATGACCCGAGCCTCTCCGACATCGTCAAGATGGTCCACCCGGCCCCGGCCTCGGCCGAGCGGCGCGCGTTCTATGGCTGGCTGATCGGCAAGCCCTATGACGTCGCCGCTCTGCCGGCGGAGATCGCGGCGTTCGAGGCATGGAAGGCGGACCGTTCGCGGCCCCTGCCCGATGTGCCCTTCGAATGGCTGACCGCTTTCGACCTCACCGCCAAGCAATGGGCGGTGATGGCCGAACGGATGGGCTGGCAGGCGCTGCGGATGAACGTCAACACGCTGGCCCGCAAGGGTGCGTTCCAGATCGACGGCGTGACCGAAGCGGTCGCGGCGCGGTTGTCGGACGAGACGGCGATGGCGAAGGTTCGTCCCGCGCCGTACCAGCTGATGACCGCGCTCGGCCAGGTCGGTGAGGGTGTTCCGCTGGCGGTGCAGGCGGCGCTGGAAACGGCGCTCGAAGCCTCGCTGGCGCGGGTGCCGAAGCTGGAAGGACATGTCGTGGTCTGTCCGGACGTGTCGGGCTCGATGAGCTCGCCCGCGACCGGGTACCGGAAGGGTGCGACCTCGGTCGTCCGCTGCATCGACATCGCCGCGCTGGTGGCGGCCGCGATGCTGCGGAGCAATCCGCAGACCCGCGTTCTGCCGTTCGAGAACCGCGTCGTCGACGTGAAGCTTGATCCCAAGGCGCGCGTCGCGGTCAACGCGACGAAGCTGGCGGCGGTTGGCGGTGGGGGAACGTCGGTTTCGGCGCCCCTCGAGCTGCTCAACCGCGAGCAGGCCAAGGTCGATGTGGTGGTGATCGTGTCGGACAACGAATCCTGGCTCGATCCCTCCCGGCGCGGGGCGACGGCGACGATGAACGAGTGGACCCGGCTGAAGGCCCGCAACCCGGGCGCGAAGCTGATCTGCATCGACATCCAGCCCTATGGCTCGACGCAGGCCAAGGACCGGAAGGACATCATGAATGTCGGTGGGTTCACCGACGCGGTGTTCGACACGATGGCGCGCTTTGCCAATGGCGAGGCTCGCGATTGGGTCGAGATCGTCAACGAAGTGGAGATTGGAATGAACTGAACCGTGCGGCTCGCGGCGAATGCCGGGAAGGACTACATCCTGCCACGATGGTGGCTCTCAACCGAGGGCGCCCGTCTTTCCCGATCCTCGTCGCCGCGGCCGCACTCACATTTGGCAAGGGTCGGGGCAAATTCCGGTGGGACTACACCTCCACACCATAGGCCCGACGAGTAAAGCGCCGCGCGGGAGCAATCTTGCGGGGAGATGCGGGTTCGAACCCCGCCGCCGGAACGTAGCTTAAGGGCCGTCGTCTCACCACAACTCGTTGCCCCGACCCTTCCGCGCTCAAGCAGTGAAGCGATAGCGCAAACAAGAATCCAAGCTCACGGCGAATGCCGGAAGGACTACATCGACTGTTAATCGCCTGGTCGCGGGTTCGAATCCCGCCAGGTCCACCAAATGCGGACCTGTAGCTCAGTGGATAGAGCGGGAACGTCTTTCCAAACCCTCGTCGCCGTGAGCCGAGAACTTCAACCAAAATCGCTGGCGGATGCCGGCGGGACTACATGGGTAGAGCGTCTGCGAAAGCAGGAGGTCGGCGGTTCGAAGCCGCCCCCGGGCAACCGGAGTAGCTCAGCAAAACTGTCTCGCCACACCTCGCCGCCAGCACCTTGTGCCTGCGCCGCAAGGCGGTAGCACGAACAGACTACAGGAGGTCGCCATGACCCAGACGACGTACGAATTTCATCAGCCGGAAGGCGGCGCGCCGATCAAGATGTGGACGCGCGGCGTGCCGGTCGAAGACGATGCCCGCGCGCAGCTCGCCCGGGCGGCGCAGATGCCGTTCATCTTCAAGCATGTCGCCGCCATGCCCGACGTTCACGTGGGGATCGGCGCGACCGTGGGCTCGGTGATCCCGACCAAGGGCGCGGTGATCCCGGCGGCTGTCGGCGTGGACATCGGCTGCGGCATGATGGCGGCGCGCACCTCGCTCGTCGCCAGCGACCTGCCCGACAACCTTGCGAAGATCCGCTCGGCGATCGAGGCGGCGGTGCCGCACGGGCGCACGGCGGGTCGCGGGCAGCGCGACAAGGGTGCGTGGGGCGAACCTCCGCGCGTGGTGGTCGACGCCTGGGCCAAGCTTGCCGAGCGCTTCGGCCTGATCGTCGCCAAGCACCCGCGGCTGCGCAACACCAACAACGTCATGCACCTCGGCACGCTGGGGACGGGGAACCACTTCATCGAACTGTGCCTCGACGAGGAGCAGCGCGTGTGGGTGATGCTCCATTCAGGATCGCGGGGCGTAGGGAACGCCATCGGCACGTTCTTCATCGAGCTGGCCAAGCAGGATATGCGCAAGTGGCACATCAACCTGCCCGACCAGGACCTCGCCTACTTCCCGGAAGGGACCGACCATTTCGACGACTATGTCGAAGCGGTCGAGTGGGCGCAGGACTTCGCCAAGCTCAACCGGCACGTCATGATGGCGCACGTTATCGACGCGCTGCGGTCGCAGATCGCCAAGCCCTTCGATGCGGAGTGCGAGGCGGTGAACTGCCACCACAACTACGTGACGCGCGAGCATCACTTCGGCGAGAACGTGCTCGTCACCCGCAAGGGGGCGGTGCGCGCGGCGAAGGGAACGCTCGGGATCATCCCGGGTTCGATGGGAGCGAAAAGCTTCATCGTACGCGGGCTGGGCAACCCGGAGAGCTTTGACAGCTGCTCGCACGGGGCAGGCCGCGTGATGAGCCGCACCGCGGCCAAGAAGCTCGTGACCCTCGACGAACACCTTGCCGATACGGCAGGGGTCGAATGCCGCAAGGACGAGGGCGTGATCGATGAAACGCCCAAGGCCTACAAGCCGATTGAAGCCGTTATGGCCGCGCAGGCCGATCTGGTGGAGATCGTCCACACGCTGAAGCAGGTGGTGTGCGTGAAGGGGTAACGCCTTCGCGGGCATCACCTGCCCATTCTCAGAAGAAGACACATGATCACCATCGACGGATCGGAAGGCGAAGGCGGGGGGCAGGTGCTGCGCTATGCGGCGGCGCTGGCGCTGCTGACGGGGGAGCCTTTTACCATCGCCAACGTTCGCGGTGGACGCGCGAAGCCCGGGCTGATGCGCCAGCACGTCACCGCCCTGGAGGCGGCGGCTGCCGTTGGCTCGGCGGAGTGTTCGGGGCTGACGGTCGGCTCACGCGAGCTGACCTTCCGGCCCGGCAGCGTTGTGCCGGGCGAATATCACTTCGCCATCGGCACGGCGGGATCGACCGCTCTGGTGGTGCAGACCGTGCTGGTGCCGCTGATGCTGGCGGACGCGCCCTCGCGCCTCGTGATCGAGGGCGGGACGCATGCGGCTTCGGCCCCGCCCTTCGAATTCCTCAGCCAGACGCTCCTGCCGGTGCTGGAGCGGATGGGCCCGCGCCTGTCGGTAACGCTTGATCGCCACGGCTTCTACCCGCGCGGCGGGGGGCGGATCATGCTCGACATCACGCCCGCGCCTCTCACGGCTATTGCCTGCATGGAACGCGGGACGTTCAAGGCCGGCAAGGTCGAGGCGCTGGTTGCGGGGATCCCGTTCGACATCGCCGACCGGGAACTCAAGGCGGCGCGAAAAGTGCTTGCCGATTGGCCTGACGATGCCTTCGCTCCGGTCCAGCTTTCCGCCGAGCTCGGCCCCGGCAACGCCTTGCTGATCACCGCCGAATGCGAGCATGTGACCGAGGTCATGTCTGCCTTTGGCCAGATCGGCATTCCGGCCGAACGCCTTGCCAAGACGGCGGCGAAGCGGATGGCGGGATACCTCGGCTCGGGCGCCTTTGCAGGGCCGTATTTGCAGGATCAGCTGTTGCTGCCTTTCGCGATGGCCGGACAAGGTGCGTTCACCACGGTCAAACCGAGCGAACACTCCCGCACGGCCGCAGCGCTGATCGCCCGGTTCACCGGACGTCAGTTCAGCTTCGGCGAGGATGCCGAGGGGCGGTGGCTGGCAAGCCTCGGCTAGGCCAGCCACCGCCCCCGGCCTCAAGCTTTCAGCTTGAAGCCCGGCCCCGCATAGACCCGCACAGCGTTGCCGCGTTCGAGCTCCTGGTGGGCCTGCCATTGCGAGCGGCGCACATGGCCGAGCGCCTGCCCGTGCCGTTCTTCCAGCATGATCGCAAGCTTCAGGCGTGCCAGCTTGCGATTGGCGTGCTGCGATCGCTGCTCCTGTGCCGTAGCTACAAGACCGGTCGGCAAGTGCGTTGCCCGCACTGCGCTATCGGTCTTGTTGACATGCTGCCCGCCCGGCCCGCTTGCGCGCATGACCTGATAGGCAATGTCGTGCTCGCCCAGATAGGGAATGGCATCGGGCACGGGGGCCAGGGCCACGCCGACAAACCAGTTGCGGCGTTTGTGCGCGGGACGCTGCGGGCTGGTGCCGATCCACTGGTTCGTGCCGACCCGTGCTGCGGCGAAGCCGAGCGCGCCCTCGCCCGCGATCCGCAGCAGGACGGAGGCGGGCAAGTCCTCCGTCCCGTCGAGCAACTCGCTTGTCAGCCCGACATCGCGTGCCTCACCAGCGAAAGCGCGCGTCAGCTGCGCCACCACCCAGCGACATTCCTGCGGGCCTTTGCCTGCCGTGATGTGCAGGATCACCTCAGTCATGGCGCCCTCTCGTCTTGTAGCTCAGCAATGGGCGGAGCTGCGCGATCACGCGGATCAGGCCCGCCTGCTCCAGATCGGCGATCACCATGCCGATGTCCTTATAGGCATCGGGCGCTTCCTCGAAGATCAGGCGGCGGTCTTCGCAGATCACATGACTGCCGAGGCCGGTACGCTGCAAGTCAGCCACTTTGAATCGTCGCGAGAGCCGGGCGTGGGCGTCCTTGCGGCTCCACTTGCGGCCCGCGCCATGCGCGAGCGAATGGAGCGCATGATCGGCCCGATCGGCCAGCGGCTCGACCAAGTAGCTGAAATCCCCCCGCGAACCGGGGATTGTCACCAGCCCGCGATCGGCGGGCGCTGCGCCCTTGCGGTGCAGCCACCCGCCCTGATGCGGGATCACGCTGTTGTGGCAGATGTCCAGCACACGCCTGCCCGATATCCCGAGACAGCCGCAGAAACGGTGTGCGATGATCTGGCGGTTGACGACCGCCCATTGCACCGCCGCATCGTGATCCGCCAGATAGGCGCTGGCTTCAGGGGTATCAGCCATGATCCCTCGGCTGATATCCGCCCGGGCGTGCGCCTGCTGGACCGCCTGACCCAGCCCGCGCGAGCCGCTGTGGACCATCATCCAGACCCGGTCGCGCCGCAGCCCCAGTGCATCGAAGCGAGCATCCGCGACCACCCGTTCGATCCGCAGGAACTCCACAAAGTGGTTCCCGCCGCCAATCGTGCCGAGCGCCGGACTGACGAGAGCAGGCGGCACCCCGGCCTCTTCCAGAGCGGCGCGAGCATCGCCTGGCCATGGATCATCCAGCCCGTGCAATTTGCGTTCGGCGAACGCGAGCCTGAACTTGCGCACCGGGCAATCGGTTTCCCACAAGGCCATCCCGCAGCCGATGTCGCTGCCCACCAGATGCGGCCAGATGCGATCCGGCGCCCAGAAGGCTGCGCCGACCGCGATGCCATTGCCCGCGTGCAGATCCGGCAGCCCCACGACGCGGGCCATGCCGTCATAGGCAGCGGTTCTCTCAAGCTGGTCGAGAGCAAGGGGGTCAAACCGCCGATGATCGGTCGCGATCAAAGTGATCGGGTTCATGCCGTCACCCCCTTCCCGTCAGACTGGCCTGTGGCCAGTAGCGCTTCGAGCACGGCGATATCCTTGAGGATGCCGTCTCGCGGATCGACGAACAGCTCCCGGCGCCGGAACCAGCGTCCCTTGCGTCCGAGGACTTCGCCTTCGAACATCCATTCGCCATTTCGTCCGACCGAGATGCGCGTGAGAACAAAATCCTCGATGTGCTGGCGCACGTGCATCTTGACCGTGCTGCCGGTGTCGAGGCTGGCGCAGATCTCGCTGAACACTACGTCCCAATGGCGCCCACGTTGACGCCTGAGATAGCGGACCAGCGGAGCAAGGTTCTCGTTCAGTCCCTTGGTATAGGGCGCGCCGATCTTGGCGTGGCGCTTCATGCCGATTTGGCGGGTATCCGGGTGAAGAGTCCTTTTCAGCTTGGGAGACGCGGCATGGCTCGCGCCCCAGCGGGGACGCTCGACGATGACCTTGAACATGTCGTCACGCATGGCGAGTCTCCCCCGAAAGAGAGATGGCCGCAACGGCGACGAAAATTGGAATTTCGAAGAAATCCGCGGCTTCAATGCCGCCGGAAGCGAAGCAATCAGGCGAGACGCGTCGCCCGTGAAAGAATTGCCCATGCAATCTGTTCCTGAACACAGGGGAATAGGATTTGACGGTGGTGACGGGCGAAAGCTGCACGCATGGTCTTCTCCTTTCCTCGTTCAGAACAGGCCACGATTGGCTTCGACGCGCCGTTACTCCAGGACGGCACCTGAGACAAGTACTCCTGGCTTGCCCACTTTCATGCGAAAGCAGATGCAGCCAGTTGCTATAGGCATAGGGCTGCAAGTTGCCTTATGCCCGAAATCACATATTATCTGTTTATGCCATAAATAGCATATTGCTTTTTTATGTGATTCCTCGCATAAAAAGTCGAGGAGGCGCTCATGTCGCAAATCGCACGCTCGGCTCGCCAGCTTGGCAACCTCATTCAGCGAACCCGCAAGCAGCGGGGCCTGACACAGACCGAGCTCGCCCACCTGGCGGGCATGCGACAGGAAATGGTCTCAAAGATCGAGACCGGCTATGAGGGCACCAAGCTCTCATCGGTCTTCGCGCTCTTTGCCGCTCTTGACCTCGAGCTTCTGGTGGACACCCGGTCTGGACGCGCAACGCAGAACATCGAGGACATCTTCTGATGCCGCGCCGCAAGACCCACGCGCCACTCAATGTCCTGATCAACAATCGCCTCGTCGGGCGTCTGGAGAAGCAAGCGAACGGAGCTGTCAGCTTCACCTATGACCAGAGCTGGCTCGACTGGGCACCTGCCTTCGCGATCTCGCTGTCTCTCCCCTTGCGCGAGGCCGCCTATAGCGGGGCAGCGGTAGTCGCTGTCTTCGACAACCTTCTTCCCGACAATCCCAATGTCCGCACCCGTGTGGCAGAGCGTGTCGGCGCACAGGGAACCGACTACTTCAGCCTGCTGCAGGCCATCGGACGCGATTGCGTCGGAGCGATGCAATTTCTGCCCGAAGGCCTGCCTTTTGATGACGGGAAGACACTGCGCAGCGAGCCAGTCAACGAGGCCGAAATCGAGGCGATCCTTGCAGGCCTTGCTGCAGCCCCGCTCGGCATGACCCGCGAGGAGGAGTTCCGCATTTCCATCGCAGGCGCGCAGGAGAAGACCGCGCTGCTCTACCATGATGGACAATGGTTGCGCCCACTTGGATCAACCCCGACAACGCACATCCTCAAGCCGCAGCTCGGCGAAATCCCGACCGCTTTCGGGCCGATCGATATGGCCGCGAGCGTCGACAACGAACATTACTGCCTCGCGCTTCTGAGGGAATTCGGCCTTGCTGTCGCCCAGACGCAGATCATGACCTTCGGCGAACGGCGCGTGCTCGTGGTCGAGCGCTTCGATCGCCGGTGGCGCGGCGGCGATACTCTTCTGCGTTTGCCGCAGGAAGATTGCTGCCAGGCCATGAGCATTCCCTCAGCACAGAAGTACCAGAGCAATGGCGGACCTGGCATGGCCAACATCCTCCAGCTTCTGCAACGCTCGGATGAGCCGCAGAAGGACCAGATGGATTTCTTCAAGAGCCAGATCCTGTTCTGGCTGATCGGCGCAACCGACGGCCACGGCAAGAACTTCAGCATCTTCCTGAAGCCCGGTGGCCGTTACAGCCTCACACCCTTCTATGACGTGCTGTCCGCGCAGCCTGCCTACGACAAGGGGCAGATCCCCAACAACAGGTACAAGCTTGCCATGTCGGCCGGGACGAACCGACATTACCGCGTGCTGGAGGTAGTGGGACGTCACTTCGTTCAGTCAGGCAAGGAGGCCGGACTTGGCCAGACCCTGATGCGCCGAGTGATCGAGGAAATATTGTCCGAGGCTGACGCCGCGCCTGACCAGGCCCTGTCGCAAATGCCGCCCGACTTCGCTGGCGAAGTTTACGCAAGCATCGCCGCCAGCATGAAGCAGCGGCTGCGGATGCTGGAGCCCGCACTGGCGGAGCGTTAGGCTGCCCGCTGCTCACCTTACTCCGGTTCCAGCAGCGCCTCGCTACTTGCACGAACCGGCCAGAAAGGCGGCTGCAACCTGCCGTTCTTCGGGAGCTCGGCGCCTAGCCTTTGTAGCCCACGCGTGAGGCCTCGCTTGCGAGATACATTACCTCGGACAAATCGGTAATTTGTCCGAGGTATTGTATCAGAGCAGCAACCAGACTTGCGCTGCGAGCGAGCGCGGATACGGGGTGACCAGCCCATGCGTCACCGTTTCCGCGATAGCGGTACATGTAAAGAAAAGCCGGTTTCCTTGGCACGTCGTGAGAACGTGCAAAGCAACGAGGCAGATCCTTGGCATATCCAAGGTTTACGAATTGGCCGAAAGGCTAAGCCTCGCTTAGCGAAATCATGAGTTTGTAAACCTGCTTGTCATAAGACCGCATGCTATCGCCAACCGGACACCAGCGATGCCGAGAGCACACCTCCGCTTCATCCTCGCCGCGTTTGCCACGCCTGGCATACCGTCTTTCGCCGCCGCGCAGGTCATCGAAGGGCCTGCCGAAGTCATCGACGGCGACTCCTTGCGCATCGCCGGAAACGAGGTCCGTCTGTTCGGTGTCGACGCACCGGAGTTCTCGCAACCGTGCTATAGCAACGGCTCGGAAGTCGCGTGCGGTGCGATGGCCAAGGATGTGCTGGCCGGCCTGATCGGCAGCGCGGTGCTGACCTGCCAGCCACGCGATACAGACACCTTCGGCCGCATCGTGGCGACCTGCCGGACATCCGGCGTCGATATCGGTGAAGCGCTTGTGGAGGCGGGCTGGGCCACGGCGTTCCGACGGTATGGAAACGACTACGTCTCTGCCGAGATGCGGGCACGCGCTGCGCGCGCTGGCATCTGGCAATGGGACTTCCAGATGCCCGAGGATTATCGGGCGAGCCAGCAGACCGACCCGCAGCCGAGAACGGCGCAAGCATCGCCACGACCAGCGGGACGCGCACGCCGTTACGAAGGCAACGGACAGTGCCTCATCAAGGGGAATCACTCGCGGCGCGGCGACTGGATCTATCACTTGCCGGGGATGCCCTATTACGACGCGACCCGCGCCGAGGCCTATTTCTGCACCGAGGCTGAGGCCCAGGCGGCAGGGTATCGCAGGGCGATCGTTCGATAGGGCAAGAACTGAGGCTGGCGAGTTCAGCCCCGCAACGCTTGATCAGCGAACCTTGTCGGGCTTCGCTTTTGCTTCCGCTTTCAGCTTTTCGATCCGCTCGGAGCAGACAACGTGAACGACGCGGCCGAGCTCTTCGACCCGCGTGCCGAGCCATTCGAGCTCCTCTTTGGTGACGCGGTAGTGCTTCGAGTAGCGGGCCTTGACGTATGCGTCCTTGAGCTTCTCGAACCGCGCGCGATCCTTCTTGGTCTCGCGGGGCCAGACATAGGTGAGGCGCGGGTCGATCCGCTCAGCCTGGGTGCGCAGGAAGCCGAGGTTGTGCACGTGCGGGGTGTAGAAGGTGCAGACGAGAAGCACGCAGTGATAAAGAGACTCTGCAGCCTGATGCAACACGAACGACGCCTGCTTTAAATCCCCTTCAAAGACCCCTGATCGATACATTTTGTAGAATGCGTTGGATTGAGGCAGCCATTCACTCCGATACTCCTGCGCCATCTTCAGCGCCTGTGTCGGCGTCTTGGGTTTGGGCGTGTGCAGCTCGGTGTCGTCGGACTGGTAGACCGCGATCCCTTCCGCTTTCACGTCCATGAAGAAATAGCGCCCGTGGGCGAGCCCGTCGTTCACTTCCTGCAGGGCGTGGACGATAAAGTTGACCGGGGTGCGCAGCGTGCCGGTGAGGCCATACTCGCGCATCAGCCGCTCATCGAGCTTGGCCCAGTACTTGACCCGGTCGGTCAGCCGTTTGTCGCTGACGATGATGAGGAGATCGAAGTCGGACTGGTACCCTTTGGCGGTGTGGGGCTCGTCGACCCAGGTGCCGCGCGCGTAGCTGCCGTAAAGGATCACCTTGAGGATGCGTCCGGCCTTCTTCCACTCGTGCTTTGCGAGCGCGAAGGCGTCGTCGAACTCCTCGAAGATCAGCTGCACCACGCGTTCCAGCTCGCGCTGCTTTTGCGGGGGCAGATGATCGAGGTCCGTGCGCATGGTCGCATGAGTGTAGCAGGCGCGGACTCGCGGTGCACCTTTGTTCTTACTCGCTTTGTTCAAAGGCGCGTTTCCCGCGCCGCCGCCACAGGGCCAACACCTGTTCGCGTTCCTCGCCCTGCAACTTGGCGGCAATGGCGAGGAACGCGCCCAGCAGCACGGGCCGGTCATCATCGGTGAGTTCGATCAGCCCGGCCTTCTGGACCAGACCGCCCAGCTCGATCAGCTGCTTGGTTCGCTCGCGGCGCTTGATCTGCCAGTCGCGCATGCCGGTGCGGGCCTTTATTGCCTCAAGCCTGTGCCGCGCCGCTGTCAGCTTTGCGAGTGCTGTCCGGCTGCTGGTCAGTTCCTTCGCCAGCGTTGCGCCTTTTGCTCTGAAAGAACGCCTCTCCCCGCTTGCGCCACGCCTCCAGCTTGGCGGGATCCTTTGTTTCAGCGATCACCAGCATTGCACCGGCCAGGGTCTCGGCATCGATGCTGTCAGCTCCCGTGCCGATCACCAGCTCGCCCAGCTGCTGGACGCGGCGTTCCTTGAGTAGCTTCGCCTTCTCGGCCAGCGCCTTCAGTTCGGCATCAATATCGCGGGGTTTTCGCATCATGGTTCTCCGTTTGGGGTGATGCGCTGATTGTAGATGGTGCGTTCGCCCAAGGCTTCAGGGTCGTCGGGACCGTCTGACACCGGGTAGTCCCGAACAGGATTTTATCATGTGAGGGCGCGCTTATACGTCGTGCCGACGTGGCTTGCGGGGCGTAGATGGATGGCCGTCATGGCGATCTACCACCTCTCCGTGAAGGTCATCAGCCGCTCGGCCGGGCGCAGCGCTGTGGCTGCTGCTGCCTATCGCTCAGCCGGTCGGCTGCACGATGAGCGGATCGATCGCACCCACGACTTCACCAACAAGGGCGGTGTGGTTCATTCCGAAGTGCTGCTGCCCGAAGACGCGCCCCAGCACCTCTCTGACCGCGAACAGCTGTGGAACGCCGTCGAGAGTGCCGAGAAGCGCAAGGACGCGCAGCTGTCGCGCGAGGTCGAGTTTGCGATCCCGCGCGAGTTGGATCAGGCGGAAGGTATCAGGCTTGCCCGTGACTTTGTTGAGCGCGAGTTTGTCGAGCGCGGCATGATCGCTGACCTCAATGTGCATTGGGACATCGGTGCGGATGGTCTGGCCAAGCCGCATGCGCATGTAATGCTGACGATGCGCGAGGTTGATGGCGACGGCTTTGGCGCGAAGGTGCGCGACTGGAACCGCACCGAACTCGTCGAGCAGTGGCGCGAGCGCTGGGCCGAGCACGTCAATGAGCGCCTCGCCGAGCTCGATATCGATGCGCGCATCGACCATCGCAGTCTTGAGGCGCAGGGCATTGGCTTGGAGCCACAGGACAAGATCGGTCCCGCCGCCTCGCGCATGGAGGGGCGAGGGCTTGAGGCCGAGCGGATCGAGGAACACCGCGCCATCGCAGAGCGCAATGGTGCACGGATCATTGCCGATCCGACCATCGCGCTTGATGCGATCACGCACCAGCAGGCGACCTTCACCAACCGGGATCTCGCCCGCTTCGTTCACCGTCATAGCGATGGCAAGGAGCAGTTCGATCAGGTGATGAGCGCTGTGCGGAACGCACCCGACCTGGTCGCGCTGGGCAAGGATGGGCGCGGCGAAGATCGGTTCACTTCCCGCCAGATGATCGACACCGAACAGCGGCTTGAGCGTGCGTCGGAGTTAATGGCTGAGCGCAGGCAGCATGCGGTCGATGAGCGTGGCCGGGACGGAGCGCTGGCGCGCGCCGCAGAGCGTGGTCTGGTCCTTTCTGGCGAGCAGCGCGCGGCCTTCGAGCATGTTACCGGTGAGCGCGGTCTCACCGTCGTGGTCGGCTATGCCGGGACCGGCAAGAGCGCGATGCTCGGCGTTGCGCGCGAGGCCTGGGAAAGCGCGGGCTACACTGTTCGCGGGGCAGCGCTGTCGGGCATTGCCGCCGAGGGGCTAGAGAACTGTTCGGGCATTGCGTCACGAACTATCGCCAGCCTGGAGCATCAATGGAGCGAAGGTCGCGAGCTGCTTACCTCCCGCGATGTGCTGTTGATCGATGAAGCCGGCATGGTCGGCACGCGCCAGATGGAGCGCGTGCTTGGCGCTGCCGCCGAAGCTGGCGCAAAGATCGTGCTGGTCGGCGATCCGCAGCAGCTGCAGGCGATCGAGGCAGGCGCTGCCTTCCGCGCCATCCATGAGCGGCATGGCGGAGTCGAGATCACCGAGGTGCGCCGCCAGCGCGAGGACTGGCAGCGCGATGCGACGCGGCATCTGGCGACCGGGCGCACGGGGCTCGCGATCATCGCTTACGAAGAGCACGGGATGGTGCACGCCGCTGAGACCCGGGAGGCCGCTCGCGAGGATCTGATTGACCGCTGGGAACGCGAGAGGCAGGCAGCGCCCGCCGATACACGCATTATCCTCACCCACACCAATGACGAGGTGCGTGCGCTCAACGAGGCCGCGCGCGAACGGCTGCGCGATGCCGGCGAGCTTGGCGAGGATGTCACGATCAGCGCCGAGCGTGGGGTACGGCGCTTCGCCAGCGGCGACCGCATCATGTTCCTTCGCAACGAGCGCCAGCTCGGCGTGAAGAACGGAACGCTCGGCACGGTCGAAGAGGTGACCGCGCAGCGCATGAGCGTGCGGGTCGATGACGGGCGCAGCCTTGCCTTCGACCTCAAGGACTACGCGCATGTCGATCACGGCTACGCCGCCACGATCCACAAGGCGCAGGGCATGACCGTCGATCGTGCGCATATGCTCGCGACCCCCGGCATGGACAGTCACGGGGCTTACGTGGCGCTTTCCCGTCACCGTGACAGCATTGCCCTGCATTATGGCCGCGACGACTTCGCCGATCAGGCTCGCCTTGTGCGCACGCTCAGCCGCGAGCGCGGCAAGGACATGGCCAGCGACTACGCGCGCGCCGATCCCGCACAGGCCTTTGCGGAGCGGCGCGGGATCACCTTCCGCGAACGCGTCGCCGAGATTATCCGCAAGGTGCCGGAGAAGGTGCGCGGCATATTTGACGGGCTGCGCTTGCCTGGCACCAGAGCCGATGTTCCGGAACCCGCGGCTCCGGAAAGAAAGGTGGTCGAAGATCCGGAGGTAGAGCTGCGCCGCGCCCGCACCAAAGCGCTCATCCGCCATGCCCGTGCGGTCGACGGCATCTTCGCCGCTCACGATGCCGGGACCAAAGCCAGTCAGGAACAGTTGCGCGAACTCCGTGATGCCCGCAAAGCCTTTGAGGAAGTGCGGCCCTACGGCCCGGCTGATGCCGAGGCCGCCTACATCAAACACCCGGAACTCGCGCGCGAAGCTGGAAGCGGTCAGCTCCGGCGCGCCGTCCAGGCACTCCAGCTTGAGACCGAGCTGCGCACCGATCCGCAGCGCCGCGCCGATCGCTTCGTGGCGCGCTGGCAGGAGCTCAAGCAGACCGGCGAACGCCAGTACCGCGAGGCCGACATGCTCGGCTACAGAGCAACGCGCTCAGCCATGGGCGACATGGCTAAAAGCCTTCAGCGCGATCCGCAGCTGGAATCGATCTTGGCCAGGCGCAAGCGCGA
Organism: Erythrobacter sp. NE805; assembly: GCF_046452355.1. Classification (NCBI taxonomy): domain Bacteria; kingdom Pseudomonadati; phylum Pseudomonadota; class Alphaproteobacteria; order Sphingomonadales; family Erythrobacteraceae; genus Erythrobacter; species Erythrobacter sp. NE805. Next base: position 471,241 of record NZ_JBKFDI010000003.1, read on the forward strand.
ACTCGGAATCGGCTACGACACGGGTCGCAAGCTAGGGGCTGAGCTCGCCTTCACCCACGGGATCGACCTTGGCAGAGGAAGGGGAATCGGGATCTGACGGCAGTCTGACCACCCCTCCCGTGCCTTGTTCGGTCAGACCTTCCTAGTGCGGCGCGTCTTAGGCGCAGGCGTGCCAGCCTTGCGGCCGAGGCCGATCTTCTTGGCGAGATCGCGGCGCTTCTCGGCATAGGCTGGCGCGACCATCGGGTAATCGGTCGGCAGGCCCCAGCGCGCGCGGTATTCCTCGGGGCTCATGTTGTAGTTGGTGCGAAGATAGCGCTTCAGCATCTTCAGCTTCTTGCCGTCTTCCAGACAGACAATGTAGTCGGGCTTGACCGAGCTGCGGATCGCAACAGCCGGTTGCGCCTTGGCTTCTTCCACGACCGGCGCCTCGCCGAGACCGGCCAGTGCTGCATAAACGCTGCTGATGAGTGCAGGGACGTCAGCGACCGCGACATCGTTGTTGCCGACATGCGCCGCAACAATGTCGCTGGTCAGCGTGATGAGGGTTTCGGACGGGAGCTTCTGGTTTTCTTCCAAGACTGTGTTCGCCTTCTTGATGTTCGACCCTTGGCACCGCCATGATAGAACCCGCGGGTCATGACAACTGCTGGATCAACTTCAGAAGGACCAATCCAATTCAGCAAGGTCTTCCGCTCTGCTTTGCGCTACCGTTTCAACCACAGCGCACCGCGTGATGACCGCTAAAAAGCCGACACGAGCGCACAAGGGACTCAGAGGCCGATTTTAGGGACTTCGCAGTCCTTCACCAGCGATGGGTTGAACGGCAGCTGTTGTCCGAAGCGGGCGTTCAGCGCTCGCTCCACCGCCACGGCAGAGCGAGTGAACCTGGACCGTCTCCGGACTGGCAGGTGCCAGGAGCGCGACCGACTAAGGCAGACGTAGCTCGCTTTCGCAAAAGGTGTTGTTCTTACATCGGTGGGCGCCCTCTAGCATGTCGTTGAGTTCGCCACGACAGTCATGGCTAACACCATTGGACGCATGCTCGCCTAGAACAGTAGAGTGCAACGCGCTGCCTCCCGTCTCTTAGAGAGTTGGGCGACCAACTGCTGAATTGATCATTCTGACCATTGGTAGTGATCCTTCAAGCTGTTCATTTGGCTATAGGCGAGAACCCCGCGTTTCTGCAGCTGGCCGACGACGATCCCCGGAGCAATGCCCTGCTCGGCTGCGAACGCGCGCACTTCCTCTGCCGTCCCGTCAAACCTAGCGATGAATTTGCGCAGCGCGGCCTGAGGCACCAGGAAGTTGGCAGCCCATTCATTGGCCTCTTCCTCTTGAGCGGCGTCGGCATTGCTGAAGCCATTGCCATCCAGGAAGACTGTCTTGCGGCTATGGAGCAGCAGATGCGCCGCTTCGTGGAAGAAGGTGAACCAGAAATGGTCGTTGGCTTTGTGCCGCAAAGATTGCTGAATCAGCGCCTTGCGAGGACTGAGCCAACGCGAGATGCCGCTTAACGCGACTCCTTTTAAAGGTTTGACAACCGCGAAGGCCACGCCTGCACGCGCGCAACGCTTGCGGACTTCGGGCAGGAAGTCCTCGACCGAAAGAATCGTCAGCTCGCGGATACCGCGAAGCTCCTGTAGGAACCGCGCCTTGCTATATTCTGCGCAATCCAGCGCCTCGGCTTCTCGCTCGCCGAGACGTAGCCAGACGAGAAGCGCCTCTTCATGGCTTTCGAATGACGGTGAGTGACGATAGGATACTGCGGCGAGCTCATCGAAACGCTCGCGGCACGCGTCCACACTCCCCACTCCGAAGAATTCGAGCAGTTGCCGAACGCGGTTTCCTCCCTGCGCGGGCGCGAACAGACCGCGCTTCTCGAGTTCCTTAACCGGAAACCGGGCAGCCCAGACAACGTCGGAGGCAAGCCGCTCCACCTCCTTCGCCTTAGCGAGCTGCAGCCGGTAATTCGCCTCAAGACCTAGCCAAAGGTCGGCGTCCATATCGAGCACGCGTTCGAACTGGAGGGCTGTCTCCGGCTCAATCGGCGCTTTACCGGCGAGGATCTCGACGATGAGCTTGCCCGACCGACCGCACCGTCTCGCAAGCTCGCGAGCCGACATGTCACGCGCGTCAAGAAACTCTTCCAGCAGCTTGCCGGGTCGGATGCCGCAGCTCGGATGATAAGACAGGTCTGTCATCAGCGGACAATGGCAGAGGTCGCGAGGCGGTTTCTAGACATCTTTGATACCGATCACTTGAATCTCCTTGATCGCTTCCAATGCCAACGCTCTTTTTCCGCGCTGCGCTTTTTCACCAACGCCTCTGAATCGCAAGCGGTGCTGCGCGCCCACATCGAGCGAGAACAGCCCTAACGAGCGGTCTTCGGGGCGAAAACGGATTGGCGGACGGACCGGCAATTTCGCGAGATTAGGGGCGACGCTCAGCAATGCCATGCGGGACGCGATCTTGTCCGCGACATCCGAGCCATAGTGCGCCTCCAGTCGGCCGTGATCGTTGAACAGCTGCTGGGTGCGGCTGTTTTGGAACTCGATCTTCACAGGTAATCCAAAATTGTTACCTGATGGGTAACACAAAAGGTTGACTCTTCGCAAGCCTTGATTGACCCTCTGCCAATGCTCGCCGACCGAGTCGGCGGGGGCACCAACAGTGGGTTCCACGCGACATGAGCAATGGTATTGCCTTCAAGATCACGCTGCCCGACCCGACCTTCGACGCGGCATGGGATGCGATCAAGCTTCCGCCGGCGATTAAGCAGCGGCTGATTGCTCAAGCCATTCTCAGTCTGACGATGCGCCGCAAGGTCGCATTTGAGATCGCTCCGCTGCACGGTATCATTGCTCTGGCTGGTCCGCCGGGCACTGGCAAGACAACGATTGCGCGCGGACTTGCGAGTAGGGTCGCTGGGGCGCTCAAGGGGGAGACGGTCACGTTTCTCCAGATTGACCCGCACGGCCTCGCCAGCGCCGCTCTCGGCAAGAGCCAGCAGCAGGTCACCACACTGTTCAGTCGCACGATACCTGAAGCCGGCCTCAGGGGGCCAGCCATCGTGCTGCTCGACGAAGTCGAGACGCTGGCCGCCGATCGTCGGCGTATGAGCCTTGAGGCCAATCCTGTCGATGTCCATCGCGCGACCGACGCCGTGCTCTCTGGTATCGATCAACTCACGCGCGAACACCCACACATCCTGCTGGTGGCGACGACCAACTATCCCGAAGCTGTCGATACCGCCTTTCTTTCGCGCGCTGACCTGCTCGAGATATTCGCCTTGCCGGGCGCTGAAGCTCGGGCTGAAATCATCGCCGACACGTTGAACGGCCTCGCCGAGACCTGGCCGGCCGTCGGCCAACTCAAGCGTGATGTCGGTCGCTTCGTGACGGCTTCGGACGGGCTCGATGGACGTCGCCTCCGAAAGGCGATCGTCGGCGCGGCTGCTTTGTCGATCGAGACCGCGCGTGATCCTGGCATGTTGACGAGCAATCAAATCCTCGAGGCGCTGCGCGGAGTGGCCAAGAACAAGGGAGGCTGTCGTGAAGTTGCGTAGAGATATTGCCTCAGTTCCGCTGCGCAGCGGCGAGGCGAGCTGGGCGGCGATCACTGGGCTGATCACCGGATCTGACACGGTCGATGGTGGGCAGCTGACGGCGGCGGCTTCGATCATGGCGATGCTGATATCAGAGGAAATTTATTCGGTGGAGCCGCTGACGCTCGTTGGCGGCAGCGCGCGCGTCGTTCTCTACTGCACCTTCGGTAGCGACGCGCTGATAATGGGCGACGAGATCGATCCGCTTCCGATGAATCCCACCAGCGGGGAATGGACGCTTTATGTGCCTTGCCCCGAGAGCGATCTTCGCTGGGCGAGCGAGACGCTCAGCGCCCGGGCACCGAGGATTGTCCTGCACAAGCCGGGTGCCATGCCGTCGGGTGTTGAGGAAGCAACGTCGACCTCAGCCAAGACCTTCGACATTGACTGGGGAGCGCTGAGCTGATGGGCACCTCGACTTTCACCTTCACCCGGACGCACACCGCGACGTTCGTGGCGGACAACATCCGCAATCAGTTGCGCGAACTCATCAAGGCGGCCAGTCTGGATCCGACTAAGTTGATTGATGATTGGAGCGTGCTCGGCTCCGCCGCCAAATATTGGATGGAAACCGGCTATCTCACCGGCGTAACGATCGAATTCTTCTATCCGGGCGCCAGCCGGGCCCAGCATCGCTGGGATTTCGATATTTCCTACGGCGGCAGCGGCGTCGACGGCGACATGTGGGTCGACCGCGATCATATCCAGCGCACCATCGCTAAGGCCGGCAAGCCGCCGGCCGGGTGCATCTATCGCGTGATTCTGACTTGCCTGCCTGGACGTCCCGACTTTCCTGGAATGTCGAGCACTGAGTTCAAGTCCACGGATGGACTTATCAGCCGGTCGTCGGGCACCGCCATTGCCACCCAAGATATCATGGCGGGGCTCCGTTACTGGAGGGCAGCGTGATCAGCGTCAAAGAAGCATTTGCAACCTATAAGGGCCGGCTTGAGATCACCCAGACCGAGCAGGACGACGCGAGCCGCCGCCAGAAGGATGTGCGCGCAACCGTTCAGGCTGCTTTCGATGTAAGGTATGATTTCCTTACCGGTTCCTATGGGCGCCACACCAAGACCAAGCCTCTCAAGGACGTCGATATCTTTGTGGTGCTGAGCGCCGGCGAAGAGCATCGTCGGAAGAAGCACCCGAAGTTCGTGCTGGACGATTTGGAGAAATGTCTGGTCGAAAAATATGGCAGGGATCAGGTCGAGCGCGATCGACGCTGCGTGACCGTGTGGTTCGAAAAGCGTAACAAGACCCAGGATGAAGACGGCAAGGTACTCAGCCTCGATGTCGTCCCTGCCTTCGAGAATGGCCATGATTACGAGATCCCCGACGATACGTTGGGAACCTGGATTGCCACGAACCCCTCGGTTCATGCGGAAAGAGCGACGGCCAAGAACAAGGAGTTGAGCGGCAACTGGGTACCCCTCGTCAAGATGCTAAAGGGCTGGAACCGCCATGCCGGCAAGCCGATCCGCCCGTCCTTTCTGGTCGAGGTCATGGCGCTCGAACTGGTCGATGGCCCGTTCAACACGTTTCCGGATGAAAGTCGGCGCTTCTTTTCAGCGGCGGCGGCAACCATCGGCGACGATTGGCTCGACCCGGCAGGTCTCGGGCCCGCGGTTTCGGACGAGATGACACCAGCGCTCGCAGATACGGCAAGAAGGGCGCTCAGCAGTGCAGAGGTGCTCGCGACCCGGGCTTTTCGGGCCGAACAGCAGGGCCGCCAAGGCGAAGCAATCGCGCTCTGGAAGCAGATCTTCGGCCGATATTTTCCCAGCACCTAGGTTATGGCGACGACGACGATGTCGATTACACAATTGGTTGGATTGCAACGGGCTGAATTTGCGAAGGCTGCGCGTCTGCAACGGCAAATCCTTCAGATTCAGTGCTCGATCGCGGCGCTGGCCGCCATCGGCGTGTTCTTTGAAGCACCGATTATTAGCTATGGCGTGGCCATTGTCGCGCTTGGGTTCGCCGGGGTCTGGGCGCTCATCGGATGGCGATATCGGGCGAGCCGGGGACAGGCTGAACGCGCGAGACGGGCAACGCTGCTGATGCAGGGCTTGGACGAGACGATCTCCGACGGTGAGCTGCGCAAGCTCAAGCTTGATTTCACTGTGACGACGGAGCAGGGGCGGGCTTGCGAGGACGATAATTATTATGCGGCCCAGGCAGCGCCGGGGTTGCCGCGCCTCGTTGAGATGCTCGAGGAAACCTGCTTCTGGTCCTGCCACCTGCTCAAGGGCAGCGCCCGACGGTCTTGGTTCTCGTTCATCGCACTTGTCGGGACGGGACTGCTTCTCTTCCTGCTCTCCGTCTTGGTTTTCGACGGCGATCGTCTTCAAACTGCAGCGCGCCTGTTCTGTGTGCTTCTGACTTTCGTGGTTTCCACGGAGGTCGTGGGCGCGGCTTTGGCCTATGGCGATGCGTCTCAGGCGCTCTCAACGATCTTGCCGAGGATCGAAGCCGTGCGGGCCTCGGGCAACCGTACCGTAGATCTACTCATGACCTTGTCGGATTACAACTCGGCCGTAGAGGGCGCCCCTATGTTTTGGCCCGGCCTCTATGAGAAAGAGCGCGATCGTCTGAACCAGCTTTGGTCGGAACGCATACGATGGACGACGTGATGAAAGTATGAGAAACGGCTAAGGAAAAGGAAACGTTACGGGTAAGAAGGCGGCCTTGAACGCGGCTAAGGTCCTGTGTGATCCCAAGGTAAGTGAGGCGGCCAAACGCGCCGCTGGCTCGCCATTTGCCTTCCTACCCACGAGCAGTCATCCCGCCGAGCCGGCGCGATTTCGATAACTGCCGGGCAGCTTCAGAGGGTTTCTCGCCATTAGCCCACGTTGTGAAGCCGATCCCCGGACATGGTCCTCCTGCATGGCGGCGACAGCAAAGGCGTCGATCGGCTCACCGTGAGCTGGGCTGAATGCCGCAACGTCTAACAGCTCGTATTCTCCCTCCACCGACGGCTAGGCGCGCGTGCCGGCTTCAAACGCGATGAGCAGATGGTGAGCCTGAAATCACGCTACCTCTTTGCCCGGCAACGGGATGCTCGAACGCCTCATGATTGAGGCCAAGGCCCGCCGAATTACAGTGGTTGATCGCCACACGATTGTGACCGGCGGTGGCGCATGGTTGCTGCGCCGCCACAGTTTACGACATCTCGGCATCACGCCCGTTCCATTACGGGCGTGATGCGCCGTCCTACGCGTGAGCCTAAGCGCCATTGTCATCCATCTGACCTGCTGCTGGCCACATCCCTCTTCCAAAGAGGTGTCTTGGATTGATTGCTCTCTCGGGTGCCGGGAAGCCGAACAGCTTTCGCTGCACAGCCCAGCTGGTGGGAACATTGGAATCAAGCAACGTTTTGCGATCGAGATTTGCTGGCTGCGTGCCATCAAGGATTGCGGTGGCAATATCGGGTGCAAGGTAGTTCAACCGGATCAGGCGCGCAAAGTGCGTCGGCCGGCAGCCCTGCTCCCTTGCGAGTTCTTCGATTGATAAGTTACGATGCTCGTCAACGAGGATCTGGGCTCTTCGCGCCGCCTTGATCAGCTCGACCAGCTTTGGGTTTGGGCGCGTGTCGCTTGTCAGGGCGCGCGGTGTGATATGGAGCGAGGGCCAGCGCTCGGCGGTGATGACCCGCACGTCGACATCGAGCACATAGCGGGCATCGCTGCACGGCCAGTCTGCAGGCCTGCCCCTGAATGCCGTCTTGCCGTCCCATGCCATAAAGCGGCGCAGCTCGAGCGATCGGAAGGTGATCGAGACTGTCTCTTCAGCGATTTCAACCTGGTGCACGAGGGCCGCGAAAAGGTCAGGCAGCCATTCGGCTCGCGTAACCTCGAGCATCTGGCCAATCGCTTTACCGCGGTTGGCCAGCCGATCGAGATCATCTCCGAAGAGACCAAGGGTTTTGAGCGCGCCCCGGAGCTTGCCCCTGTCAGCAAGGAAGTCGCCAACCGCGGCCATAACTGTCTTGTCGAGGTGATCGGCATTGCACCGATAGGCACGGCGATATTCGACTTGCGACCAGGCCGCGTTGCTCGACACATAGGCGCAGTAGGTTCGCCCGCGCTGCCAGTTCAGGTCGAGCAGCATGTGCCGGCCGAGGTCATCCCACAGCAATCCGGCGAGGAAATGGTGTGTCTCCTTTGCATGAGGCGAGCGCTTCTTGCGCTCCTCGCTTAGCGCCTGCGCTGCCTGCCACGTTTCTTCGCTGATGAGCGGTTCGTGTACGCCCTGATAAGTCGTATCGTGTCCGCGGATCTGCCCGACATAGATCGGATTGCGCAGGATGCCGTACACGGTGCCCGGCGACATCGGCGTGCCGCCGCGCGGAATGCCCCGCCGAGACAATTTGACGGAGCTGCAGAAGCCCGCCTCCCGAACTGCCGTCATCACTGATGTGTAGCGCCGGGTGCGCAGAAACTCGGCGAAGATAAAGCGCACGATGTCGGCCTCAGCCTGGTCGACGTGGATACCATCGCGACCGGCGACATAGCCGAACGGCGGTAGTCCGCCATGGATGCGACCATGCCGTTTGCGCGTGCGGATGCTGTCACGCACCCGTTCGGCGATCAGCTCGCGCTCGAACTGCGAAAAGGTCAGCAAGACGTTGAGGATCATCCGCCCCATGCTGTCCGAGGTGTCGAATGCCTGAGAGATCGACACCAGCGTGATCGATTGCCGGTCGAACATCTCGATTAGCCGCACGAAATCGAGGAGGCTGCGGGTCAGCCGGTCGATCTTGTAGACCACGACCGTGTCAATCTTTCCGGCCTCGATATCCTGCATCAACCGGGCAAGCGCCGGGCGCTCAAGGCCGCTCCCGGAGTGCCCGCCATCATCATAGTGCTGTGGCAGTTCCACCCAGCCCTTGTACTGCTGGCTTCTGATGTAGGCGCTGCTGATCTCCCGCTGCGTCACCAGCGAATTGACGTCGTGTTCGAGCCGGTGGGTGGTGCTCTTGCGGGTATAGATTGCGCAGCGCTTGATCGGCAGGTTCTCGTCACTCGGCATGGGTCCTCTCCTCTTGTGAGAGGCGGAACCTGCGCTATTTTCGACGGCACGTCTTGAACGTACCGTGTTGGCCAATCGTGCAAGGTCTTTCTGCCTTCAGATCACCTTCGACCTTTCATGCCAGTGCCAGCCGCTGCGAATGCCGGCGGGGGTCAACACGATTTCGTTCGGCAGGAAGATGAAATCCCGGTGGGCCGCATCGCGCCAGTTCTCGACCCGCATCGGGGTCTCACGCTGATTGAGAAGAAGATGGTGCTGCGAAAGGATTTCGTGCGGTATCCGGGCAGGCTCTGCCTCGAAATACTTGAGATTGAGCAACTCGGCAGCACGCGGGCGGACAATATCGAAGCTACGCAGGATCGCGGGAGAGGGATAGATGTCCTGGTAGCTGACCAAGGTGGAAGCTCTCCGTGTCGATCATGAGTGCGGTCGCCACTCTAGCTCTGATGCGAGCCCCCGGGCATAGGCAATGCGGTGACTTGAATCTTCGCCGAAACACGATCGAGGGAGATCTGCCATTCGGCTCGCAGCATTAGCTGTCAGTGGTGCGCCACGGCTTTCTTCACCACGACTGGCTAAATTGAACGGGATGTCATGGGTTGCTAAAAGACGAATCAGAACGTACAGAACTCGAGTGGTTCGAATAGAAACAAGAACGCGAACCGCTAAAATGCACAAATGGTGATGCCAGCACTTGTGCCACCGAGAAAAACCAAATCGACATTGAAAAATAATAACAATTTATTACCTGCTATTATTGTTTTCTCTTCTGGGACTCGAACCTCCCACCACTGAAAATACTGAAGAACTTGACCCCAAACCCGAGGCTGACAGCTTCGAGTCCTCGCTCAATCCTCTTCTGGGCACCAGGTAAGCTTTCGTGACGAGCTGCGAGAGCGCAAAAACCCTCTGAAATACAGAGATTAACCAGAGCGCCTCGTCCGCTGGGGTCCGCACCGGGGTGGGGGCTTTCGCGCCTTTTGGGGGTCAATTTGGGGGTCAGAATGGGGGTCGTCAAACCCCTTATTCCGGGGCTCGCAGATCACCGGCTCGCAGCGAGTCGAGCCAGTCCGACCACCACTGCATCATCGCCACCCGCTCGGGCCAATATTGCGTGCGATTGTAGATGGCGCGCACCGCATTCCCGTCCTGGTGCGCGAGGGCTCGCTCGATCGCATCCGCGCTCCACTTCCCGCTCTCGTTGAGCAGCGAACTCGCCGTCGAGCGGAACCCGTGCGCCGTCATCTTGCCCGCATAGCCGAGCCGCTTGAGCGCGCCGTTGACGGCGTTCTCGGACAGCGGCTTCTTGGGGTTGAAGCTCGGGAACACCCATTCGCTGTAGGTCGCGACCTCCTCCATCGACCGGATGATTGCGATCGCCTGGCGGGACAGAGGCACGCGGTGCTCCTTGCGCATCATCATATCCTCGGCCGGAATGGTCCAGACCGCCTTGTCCAGGTCGACATCGGCCCAGCGCATCGCGCGGATCTCGCCTGGTCGCTGAAACAGGTGCGCCGAAAGCTTGAGGGCCGCGTTGGTCGACTGGAACCCCTCATAGCCGTCGATCGCCGCGAGCAGGCCGGCCACGTCTCGGGGTTCGAGAAGAGCAGGATGGTGGCGCACCTTCGGGACGAGCAGCCAACGATCCAGTGAAGGCGCGGGGTTGTGCTCGGCTCGACCAGTCGCGATGGCATAGTTGATCACGCGGCCTACAAACGAGCGCAGGCGGCGCGCTGTTTCTCGCCGGCCGGAGTTCTGCACGTCCTCCAAGACAGAACGTAGCATCGGCGGCGTAATCGCCGAAACATGGATCTTGCCCAGTTTCGGCTCCACCAGCGAGAGGAGCCATTCGGTTTTGACGCGGGTGGTTTCGCAGATCGCGCTATCGCCATCCGCGGCACGCTTGGCGATGAACTCGCGGGCGACTGCAGCGAAGGTGTTCTCGCGCACAAGACGATCCTCAAGCTTGCGCTGCTGCCGGTGCTCGGAGGGGTCGACACCCTCCGCGAGCAGCGCCCTCGCCTCATCCCGCTTGGCACGCGCCGCCTTCAGGCTGACCTCCGGGAACGGCCCGAACCCGATACGCTTCTCCTTGCCGTCGAACCGATACTTGAGGTGCCAGCGCTTGGAGCCGGAGGTGGAGACGAGAAGGAACAGGCCCTTCTCGTCCGTCAGCTTGCGGTTCTTGAGTCCCGGCCGCGCAGCTTCGATCTCCTTGACGCTCAACGGCATTCCGCTGCGCCCCCGGCAAGGTCGCTGGGGAGCAGGGCGTCGACCGAGGCTGCGGTGATGAGGGTGGTGGCGCCCAGCTTGATGCGCTGGAGCAGGCCCTCGTTGATGAGCTTGTAGATGGTGGTCCGCCCGATGCCGAGGAGCTGGGCGACTTCGTGAACGCGGTAGGTCTTACGTTGCATTGATCATTTCCTTGATGGTCGCCCGCGATCGCGCCCGAAGGGGAGAGAACGGCGGCGAGTGGCTGTGCGAGTGTTATAGCACACACAGCAAGGGTGAGCAACTCTGGTTGACGTCCTTGTGTGACTCCGCATACAGCGAAGCATGACGCGAGCGATCAATCCCCAGCTCACTGACAGCGAGGCGGCACGGATGTTGTCGACAGCCCTCGCGATCGCGGCACGCGAGCGAGGTCTAAGTCTTCGCAAGATTGCCCCCCTGGTCGGCTACAAGCAGGCCGTCGTCCTGAGTCACATGGCCACAGGGCGCGTGCCGATCCCCGTGGAAAAAGCCGAAACGTTCGCCAAGGTCTTGGATATGGATGCAGGTCAGTTCCTGAAAGCCATTCTAAAACAACGCCATCCCACAGTCTCTTGGGCGCTTCTGAACGGCGATACGACCGGCAAGGAGCTATCATTCGAGCAGGGGCTCGCTGCCGGCTTAGGTGGCCACACGAGCGCCTTGAACGAGGAGCAACTCGCCGTGGTAAAAGAAGTGGCGGCCGATCCAAGCCCCCGGCGAAGGTGGCTGAGCGCGGAGGAGGCCGCGGCGGTCGAGATATTTCGTCGTGCCAGGAGAGACGAAGGGGACGTCGACAAGGCGGTGAGGGATTATACACGACTCGGACCCGTGCGAGAGCAGCCGAGCGAGTGAAGGCGAGTGTGTGTGCCCGCGCATAGGTATTCAACTTGCCAACTGTGTGTTATTTCGCATGTGATGCGCAGATGCGGACCCGCCGTCAGATGCGCATGGAGCGCGATGCACTCGTCGATTGGATGGGTGACCAGCCCTTCACGCACGCGCTAACCCTCAACACCGAGCGGGAGCTCAGCTCGGCGCGCATGCGGCAGATTTTTTCCAGCTTCTGCCATCAGTTCGACAAGTCAATCCTTGGGAGCCGCAATGTGCGGTCTCTCCCAACCTCTATGCGCCTGCATGCCATCGCCTTCCCCGAAAACCTGCTGACCAACGCGCACGTCCACGTCTTCGCTGACCTTGGGCCTGCGATCAGCGCAATCGGCAACGAGCGTGAGGTTCTCGAACGAGGTCGCTGTTGCTGGCTGGAATCGACCAAGGGGGCAGGTTCATTCCATAACGAGCCCGATCCTGATCGGGGCTGGGGCTACTATATCACCAAACGCTACAACGGTGACTTCTACCTCGCCGCGGACTTCTGGCCGCACTGACCTCGTCTTCTCTAAGCCGCCCGTCGCGGGAACAGTGCCCCAGCCGCCGGCGGGTCATCACTGAGGCCATTCATGGCAGCTGCCCCGACCAGGGCGGCATTCCTGATCCTATGGGAATCCATGGATCGCGCCGAAGGGTCCGCGGCAATGATGTGAACCATGTCTCGCGGCCTTCATGTCTCCTCCCACTCATGGTCATGGTCATGATGGTCTCCATGCTCACCATGGCCCTCACGCTTCCATGGCTACCATGCACCCCCACTGAGGTTGATGTTGACTCATGACCAAGAAAAACACGGTTCCCGATGCTGAGTGGGAACGACAAGGAAGGCTTCTGGAACTCGGGGTCAAGCATGCCTCCCAGATCGCCATGGAACTCGGTGTCTCCGCCCAAACCGTCTCCCGGGAACTGAAGCGTCGAGGGTATCGAAAGAATGCCCTTCTGCATCGCAGCGTGGAGGAGATCGAGCGCTACCACACCATGAAGGCTCGACAGCGAGCGATCATGCATCTCCCGGAGGCTCGGCGGCGTCAGATTGCAGCCAAGGTAACCATGGAGGCTCTGGCAGGCATGATGCAGGCTATCATCCAGGCTGACATGGATGGGGACATCACCAAGGCCAACGTGGTGATCGAGCCCCTTGCTGCTGCGGTCGGGGTGAAGTTTCATGGCAAGCGCCGTCGAGCTTGATGGGTGTGGAGGCCTTTGAGACATCGAAGTGCACTCTGTCGCACATTTCAGCCCACCACCGGCGAGCATCAGGATTGGCGGTTTTCTGAGTGTCCAGGGGTGGGCAAAGATCCAAGACTGGTTGACTCGATCAACTTCGCCGCGCCGCACGCATTTCCCATGACGAAGCCACCCGCACCCATCGCGGTGCTCTCGTATGACCTGGTCATCGGTAACATCACAAGGTCCACGAAATGCCCAGCAAGCTCTACCAGTTCCGCATCAAGCGCACCGGCGAGGAGATCGCCCTCGCCCACGTTATCGCTCCGACCGAGGAGGACGCGCACCAGTTTTTCCTCGATCGCGAGTTCACCCTCGGCCTTGCGAACGAATGGTTTGCAATCGAGCGCGTGGACCGCCAGCTGCCCGGCGACGAACGCGACGGTCTCGCACCGCTGCTGAAGTCCACAAGCTCGCTTTCCGGGCCTGTCCCGTCGGCGGCTCATGCTCGGCAAGGCTGCGGTTCACGCCCACGTATAGCCGCATCGCCGCGAAGGCGAGCGAGGTCACCGCCATCGAAAGTGAGAGGATCACGAGCGGCAGGGTCATCCCCGGATATTCCCCGACCAGCCCGGTGGGGAACGGCGTCGCACTGATGCACAGCAGGAAGAGCCCGTTGAGCCATAACAGGCCCCGGTCGGCCTGCCGCAGGCTGGCGATGAAGTAGTGATGGTTCACCCAGAACACGAGCACGAACAGGAAGCTGATCACCCATGCCGCGACGGCCGGGGCAAGATGCGCCAGCGCATGGCGAAGCCCCGTCTCGTCGGCGATGCCCGCGGGCACCTTCAATTCGAGCACCAGCAAGGTGATGACGATTGCGATCACCCCGTCCGAGAAGGCTTCGAGACGGTTCTTTTCGATCGCGCCGGTGCGGAAGATCGGCCTGGCCCTCATCGCGCCGGGTGCTCCAGCATCATCGCGAAGTCGCGGCCGCGACCCTGGGCGTAGGCTTGGTCGATCCACAGCATGGCATAGGCTTCGAGCAGCCGCGCGTTGCGCAAGGGGCCACCGTCGAAGCTGGCGAAGCCGAGGTCGCCTACCAGCCGCATGACCACCGCCTTGCCCTCTGGTTCGTCGCCAGCCACGAACATTGCTGGCTTGTTCGCATAGCGACCGGCATCGCCGAGGTTCTCCGCCCCGGTCTGGTTGAGGGCCTTGTAGACCCGAGCCCCCCCGGCCCATTCGGCGACCAGCTCTCCGCCGGAAGTGTCGAAACCGAGGGCAAGCTCCAGGCCGCCTTCACCCATGCGCAAGGGGTTGGTTGCGTCGATCACGATGCGGCCCGCAAGATCGCCGAGGCCGCGCACCGCTTCCTCAGTTGCGGGCCACGGGGTGGCCAGAAGGATCGCCTCGGCGCCCTCGATGGCCGCGGAAGGCTCCAGCAGCCGCTCGCCGGGGAGCACGGGATAGCGGCCGGGCGCTGCATCCCGAACGCCCCAGCGCACGTCATGCCCGGTCTTGAGCCAGGCGAGGCCGATCCCGCCGCCGACGGCACCGGCTCCGATGATTGCGATGCGCATCTCAGATCTCCTTCATGTAGCAGTCCAGAGGTCCGGCTCGCCTCACGCGCCGAGCGCCTCGATCACCTTAGCGGCCGTCTCGGCGCCCGAGAAGTTCTGCTGCCCGGTGACGAGGTTGCCGTCACGCACCGCGAAGCCGCGCCACAGGCCGGCCTGGATGTAGTTCGCGCCGAGCGCCTTCAATTCGTCCTCGATACGCCAAGGCATGACATGCTTGTCGCGCGGCAGAGCACCCATCGACCACACGGCGTTGTCGGCGAAGTCTTCCTCGACATTGGCGAAGCCGGTGACCGTCTTGCCGCGCACCAGCGGCTCGCCGTTCGAGAGCTCGGCGTAGCGCAGGATCGCGGTCCCGTGGCACAGGGCCGCGGCGACCTTGCCCGCTTCGTAGAAGGCGACGAAGGTCTCGTGCAGCGTGGTCGCGGTCTCGAAGGTGAACATCGGTGCCTGTCCGCCCGCGACGACGATGGCGTCGAAGTTGGCGACAGCGAGGTCGCTCACCGGCTTGGTGTCCTCGACAAGCGCGGCAAGCCTCGGCGTGGCGATGAAGCCCATCGAAATGAGGTCGGTCTCCGAGTAGCCCGAAGGATCGCGCGGATCGCTCATCGCATCCGGCTCGCAGCGACCGCCATCGGGCGAGAAGATCTCGACCTCGTAGCCAGCCTCGGTGAAGGCAAGATAGGGATGGGTCAGCTCCGACCACCAGAAGCCCACCGACCAGCCTGTTGTGGTCGAAACCGCAGGGTTGGCAATGACAATCGCCACGCGCTTGGGCTTGGCGGCGTTCACGGGGTTCACGTCCTTGAGGCTCATCGTCGGGTCGCTCCACTTGTTCTGTTCATATCACTTGCAGAACGATATGAATGAGACTGCGGCTTCGCCAATGAATTGGAGGCATATCGGATATGAGCGATCTCGATCTCCGGCGGCTCGACATGGGACTTCTAATCGTCTTCGCCGAGACGATGCGCTTGCGGCGCTTGACCGCGGTTGCCGAGCGTCTGGGGCTGACCCAATCCGCGATCAGCCACGCGCTCGCGCGGCTGCGCGATGCGGTTGGCGATCCGCTGTTCCTGCGACGCCCCCACGGCATGGAGCCGACGGCGCGGGCTGTCGCGCTCGAACCCGCGGTGATCCGCATCCTCGATCTCGCCCGGGAGGCGTTCAGCACACCTGCGGCCTTCGACCCCGCGAGCGCGCGTGCGGAGGTGCGGATCGCGGCGCAGGACTACCACTGCGGACTGTTCGCCGCGCCGCTCATCGCGCGCTGCGAGGCAGAGGCGCCGGGCCTACGCCTCTCTTTCCTGCCGCTGTTCCGGCGCCAAGCGCTTGATGCACTGGAGGCGGGCGACGTGCAGCTGGCGATCGGCTTCATCCGGCAACCGGGCGAGCGCATCCTGGCGACGCCGCTGTTCGAGCAGGACTACGCGGTTGTCGCCCGCGCTCACCATCCCCGGCTCACGGCGCTGGGCGAGCTCGACGCCTATGTCGCGGAGCGCCACCTGCTGGTGAGCCAGTCCGGCGACTGGACCGGAGTGATGGACGACGCGCTTGCCCGCGAAGGCAAGAGCCGTGTGGTTGCTGCAAGCCTGCCATACTACCTCGCTGTGCTCGCCACCGTGGCCGAAACCGACATGATCGCAACCGTGCCGCGGCGGCTGGCCGAACGCTACGCCGCGATGTTTCACCTCGCGCTTGCCGAACCGCCCCTGCCGGTTCGGCGCTTCACCGTCTCGCTGTTCCGCCACCAACGCGACGCGGCCAATCCGATGCTCGACTGGATCGCCGAGACGCTGAGGGGGTGAGCCCGACCCGTCAGATCTGCAACTGGCTCCACAGTTCGACCACGCGGTTGGTCGGGAGCTTGAAGCTCTCCATCGCGCTCTCGGAGCTCTTCGACATCCATGCGAACAGCCCCTCGCGCCAAAGCGACATGCCGGGGTGATCGCGCGAGGGGATGAGCTTCTGGCGGCCGAGGAAGTAGCTCGTCGCCATGGGATCGAAGGAGCGAACTCGAATCGCCCATGCAGAAATACGATCGCAGGCAGTGTCACCGATCTTTCGCGATGCGGCGGGGTGCCCTATGGGGCGGTTGTGCTCCCCCGACCCTCCTTGAGGCGTCCCAACGCCCTGCTGCTGCTCGCGGCCCTCGCGGCGGTGCTGCAATGGGCGGTGCCGCATGGGTGGATGGTCGGGGCGGATGCGCTGCTCGTCCCTTGCCCGAGCGTCTCGCCTGAGCTGGCGGCGCTCCGACGGTCCGATCCCGATCCAGTCTCGCCTGCACCGCCAGCGAGTGACCATGCGGCGCACATGCATCACGGGCACCATGGTGCCGATGCCATGGCCAAGATGCCCCCTCCGACCGGGGCAACGGGACATGAGCACCACACGGTCGCCCACACCGCTGCCGCTCCGGCCGATCACGCAGGCCACGCCAAGCACGACAAGCACGACGACGATGCGAGCGCGCTGTGCGACTTCGCGGCGCTCGGGGCGCCCGTGCTGCTCCCCAGCCAGCCTGACCTGCTGCCACCGCCGCCTCAGCCGGTGGTGCTGCTGGCAGCGGCGCTTCCCGGTATCGTTCCCGGTCGCGGGCTTGCCGCGCCCCCGCCGCCGTCCACCGGGCCGCCGCACCTCCCAGCCTGATCCAGCCTGAGCCGAACCTCGCCCCCGCGGGCGCGGCGCGGTTCGTCATTCTTGCTGCCCGGCGGGTCCGGGCGCGCTGGCGTTGCCCCGCATGGATGGGGTCACGCTGGCAGATCACGCATTGGGATTATTCATGACGTTCATCACACTCCGGCGCTCGCTGCTGAGCGCCACCATGCTTGCCGCCAGCGCAGGCACCTTCACCGCCCCGCTTCATGCCCAGGGCATCGGCCAGCGGCAGGACGAGATCATCGTCACCGCCACCACCGGCGGCTCGCCCACCGCTCCCACCCCTGAGCAGGCGCGCAAGGAGCTGGAGCGCGTCCCCGGCGCAACCGGCCTCGTCGAGGACGAAGGCTTCGCCGACATCTTCGCGCAGTCGATCGGCGACGTGCTCGAACTGACGCCGGGGGTCTTCGCCGACACCAGCGCACAGCGCGAGAGCCGCATTGCGATCCGCGGCTCGGGGCTCAATTCCAGCTTCGAGCGGCGCGGGCTCACGGTGCTGCGTGACGGTGTGCCGATCAGCCGCGCCTCGGGCGCAACCGAGTTCCAGGAAGTCGACCCGCTCACCATCCGCTACATGGAGGTGTTCAAGGGCGCCAACGGCCTGCGCTACGGCGCGGCATCGCTCGGCGGCGCGGTGAACATCGTCAGCCCCACCGGCCTCACCGCCCGCGCACCGATTGCGTTGCGGGCCGAGGGCGGCAGCTTTGCCACCTTCCGGGGCAATGCCTCGGCATCGGGCAAAAGCGGCGATGTGGATTACTGGGGCGGGATCACCGGCCTCACCAGTGACGGCTACCGCGAGCACAGCGAAGTGCGCAGCCTCTATGGACACGCGAACCTCGGCTGGCGGGTGTCGGACCGGGTCGAGACGCGCTTCTACGTGACCGCGCTGTCGGACAACTTCGAGCTGGCGGGGAGCCTGCGCCTCGCCGATGCGCTCGCCAACCCGCGCGCGGCGGGGCGCCCGGTCACGGTCGGTCCGTTCCGACCCGGCGGGCCGGTGACGGTGCTCGACCCCGGCCCGATCGCCGACGACTGGGACCGCAACCTCGACGTCTACCGGCTCGCCAACCTGACCGTGATCGACCTCGGGGGCACGAACCTCGAACTCGGCAGCTGGTATGCCCGCCGCAACCTCGACCACGCGATCACGCGCTTTGCCGGGATCATCGCACAAGGCGAGGACGAGGTCGGCGGATCGCTGCGCCTGTCGGGCAAGCTCCCGCTACTCGCCCCGCAGAGTCGCTGGCAGCTCGGCGCGATCTATGCCTGGGCGAGCAACGACGCGAAGACCTACGCCAACAATTTCGGCCAGCGCGGGGCCCTGCTGACGCGGTCGGACCAGAAGTCGCAGGCGCTGACGCTCTACGGGCAGGCCGATCTCGGGCTGACCGACAGCGTCACGCTTGTCGCCGGGGGGCAATATGCCCGCGCGGTGCGCGACGTCACCGCCCTGGTCAACACGGTCACAGGGCGCGGCGCCTATGACCAGTTCAACCCCCGCGTCGGCCTGCTGGTCGATGTCGCCCCCGCCGTGCAGGTGTTCGGCAACATCAGCCGCAGTTTCGAGGCGCCGAGCCTTGCCGACCTCACCAGCGGCGGGGCGACGCCCTTCGCGCCGCTCAAGCCCCAGCGCGCCACCGTCTTCGAAGTCGGCACGCGCGGGCAGGCCGGGATCGTCTCTTGGGACATCGCGCTCTACCGCGCCGAGTTGGAGAACGAGTTCCTCGACCTCGCCGTCCCCGGTGCGCGCGGGCTGATCACGGTCACCACCAACGGCGAGCGGACCATCCACCAGGGCCTGGAGTTCGGCCTCGACGTGCGGCCCTTCAAGGCGGCGCTGGAGGCGCGGGGTCAGAGCCTGCGGCTGAGCGCGGCCTACACCCTCAACGACTTCACCTTCGATGGTGACCGGGTCTACGGCGACAACCGGCTCGCCGGCGTTCCGCGCCATGTGCTGATCGCCGAGGGGCGCTTCGACCAGTTCGATGCGTTCTACGTTTCGGGGCAGCTGCGCTGGATTCCGCAAGGGCCGTGGGCGGACTACGCCAACACCGAGAAGGCGCCCGGCTACGCGACCGTGCAGCTGACCGCCGGGGTGACGCTGACCAAGGGCATCGAGCTGTTCGGATCGGTCGAGAACCTGTTCGACGAGGTGTTCATCTCCAACGTCACCACCAACGCCAACCAGCGGCTCACCAACGAGGCGCTCTACACCCCCGGCCAGGGTCGCGCCTTCTTCGGCGGCCTGCGCGCGAAGTTCTGAGGAGCGAGACGATGTCCACAAGGAACAAGCTCGCGCGCTGGAGCAACTCCAAGCACGCATGGCTCGCGCTGGTCGGCGGGATCAGCCTGTTGATCTGGGGCGTCTCGGGCCTCACCCACATCGCGATGGTGCTGTTCGGCCCGCAGCAGGCGGTGTTCATGCCGCCGCCTGCAAGGGTGGCGCTGGAGGGGGCGAAGCCGATCGCCGAGACCCTTGCCGGGCATGGCATCGCCAAGGCGGTCGCGGTCAAGACCGTGGCGGCGCCGGGCGGCGGGGTGCTGTGGCAGGTGACCGGCGCTCCGCTCGCACCGCGGCGCTACTTCCGCCCTGCCGACGGGAGCGAGGTGGCGGGGGGCGACCGCGCGCAGGCCGAGTTCCTCGCCCGCCACTTCCTCGCCACCCAGCGGCCGATCTCGCGCGCGACCCTCCAGACCGCGTTCGATGGCAGCTACCCCTGGGTCAACCGCCTGCTGCCGGTGTGGAAGCTCGAGTTCGCCGGCGACGACGGCCTCACCGCCTATGTCCACACCGAAAGCTCCAGCCTCGCCGCGGTGAACAACAACGCCAAGGACGTGCAGCAGGGGGTGTTCCGCGCGCTTCACACGTGGGAGTGGGTGCCGGACGGGATGGACTGGCTGCGCGTGGTGGTGATCGCCGCGATGGTCGGGAGCCTGCTCGCCCTGGCGCTGACCGGAGTGATGATGCTGGTGACGGTGCGCCGCAAGAAGCGCGCGCCAGGTGCGCGGGGCTGGCACCGGATCGCGGGCTACGTGCTGGCGCTGCCGCTGATCATGTTCTCCACCTCGGGCATCTACCACCTGATCCAGTCCGCGCTGGTCAAGCCGCAGAGCCAGCTGCGGATGGGCCCCCCGCTCGATGTCGCCAGCGGCAAGTGGCCGGTCGAACGCGACTGGTCGGCGATCGCCAGCGGCCGCGACATCGCCTCGGTAGCGCTGGTCGAAGGCGGGGACGGCAGGCCGCTTTACCGCATCGGTCTTGCTCCCAAGGGTCCGATGGGCGGCGGCGAGCATGACCATGGCGAGGGCGGCGGTGCCAAGCCTGCGCATGGCATGGCGGGGCACGATCACGCCGCGATGATGGCGGCGCAGGCGAAGGCCCCCACCACGCCCGAGGAAATCCGCGAGGCGCGCTTTGCCGGCATCAAGCCGGACAGCCCCGCGATCTACCTCGACGCTGCGACCGGAGCGGTTGCTCCGGCGAGCGACAAGGAGCTGGCCCGCGCCATCGCCCGGCGCTTCACCGGCGCCCCGGACAGCGCGATCACCGGCGTCGAACTCGTCACCCGCTTCGGCCCGGACTACGACTTCAGGAACAAGCGCCTGCCGGTCTGGCGGGTGCACGTCACCGACCCCGTCGATGCCACGCTGTTCGTGGACACCGGCGCAGGCGTGCTGGTGGACAAGGTCGCCGACTGGGAGCAGCCCGAGCGCATCGTCTTCAGCTTCGTCCACAAGTGGAACTTCCTGTTCCCGATCGGCCGGATCGGCCTCAATGTGGTGGTCGGCCTCTTCGCCGTCGCACTGATCGGCTTCATGGCGGTGCTGGGGCTGCGGATGGACCTCGTGCGCCGAGGCAAGGCACGGCGGGGATGATCGTTATCATCCTTGCACCGGCCTGAGGCACGCGGCTTGCGAGGCGGGGTCTATGCAGCCCCAGCGATGCGGTAACCGACCCCCGGCTCGTTGATGATGAGCCGGGGGCTGCCGGGATCGACTTCCAGCTTGCGTCTGAGCGCGCGCACGGCAACGCGCAGGTAGTTGAGGTCGTGACGGTGGGCCGGTCCCCAGACCGTCTCCAGCAGCCGGTCATGGGTCACCACGCGGCCAGGCTTGTCGGCGAGGGTCCAGAGCAGGTCGAACTCGCGCGGGGTGAGCTCGACGGGCCGGTCACGCACCGTCACCGCATGGCTTTCGCGGTCGATATGCCCCTCCGCGAAGTCTCGCCGCGAGGTGCTGGCGAGCGGCCCGGCCTTGCGCCGGAGCGCGGAGCGGATGCGTGCCAGCAGCTCCTCGCTGTCGAAGGGCTTGGTCACGAAATCGTCGGCGCCGAGATCGAGCGCGGCGACCTTCTCGTCGGTCGCGTCGCGTGCGGTGAGCACGATCACCGACAGGCCCTGCGCGGCAAGCTGGGGCACCACCTCGAGGCCGTCGCGATCGGGCAGGCCGAGATCGAGCAGCGCAACCAGCGGCGCCGGTGTTACCTGTGCCAGACGCAGGGCTTCGGCGGCGGTCGCCGCCTCGGCATGGGTGATCGCCGCGCGGTCGAGCGCGCCGATCAGCAGGCGGCGGATGGCCGGTTCGTCATCGACGATGAGAACGTCCTTACGCATCGCGCCCGGTTTCTGCCCCGGAACCGAGCGGCAGGGCAATGGTGAAGACCGCCCCGCCGCCTTCGCGGTTGCCCGCGTCGATCGTCCCGCCGAGTGCCTCGACGAGGTTCTTGGCGATCCACAGGCCGAGCCCCGAGCCGCCGACGCGGTCGCTGCCTTCGAGCCGCTCGAAGCGTTCGAACAGCGCCGCGTGCTCGGCGGGCAGGCCCGGTCCGCGATCGAGCACCCGGCACAGGGCATGGGTGGCATCGCGCTCCAGAATGACCTCGACCAGCGTCGAGGCGGAGGAGAACTTGAGCGCGTTGTCGATGAGGTTGATGAGCGCGTGGCGAAGCAGAACGGGATCGGTCGGGATCAGCGGACAGGCGGGATCGACGCGGGTGACGACACGGCTTTCGTCCTCGCCCTGCCTGAGGTCGCGCAGCACCGCGGAAACGATGTCGGTGAGATCGACGGTCTCCATACGCGGTTCGAGCGCGCCGTCCTCTATGCGGGAGGCTTCGAGCAGGTCGCCGAGGAAGCGCTGGAGCCGGCGCGCCTCGCTCCGGGCAATGCGCACCTCTTCGGCATAGGCGCCCTCGTCGGGGATGGCTTCGGCGGCAGCGATGACGGCGGTCAGCGGGGTCTTCAGATCGTGCGCAATGCTGCCGAGGAGCGCGCCGCGAAGCCGGTCGCGTTCGCGCAAAGCGCCGACCTGGCGGGCCTCCTCCTCCAGCACGAGCCGCTCGTGGGCGAGCGCCGTCTGGTCGAGCAGCGAGGCGAGCAGGGTCGCATCGTCCGCACGCACAATCCGGCCGCGCTCGCCGCGGGCCAGGCCGAGAGCGCCCATCACCCCGAGCGATGTGCGCAAGGGGTGGAACTGCCAGTCCGAAGCGTTGAGCGTGCCGGTGTCGCGGCCCGTGGCCTCCCCCTTGTCGAGCGTCCAGCGCGCCGCCGCCTCATCGACAAGATCGAGACGGGTAACAGCCGGATTGCCACGCACCGCCAGAGCCCCTTCCTCCTCGGCCACGATCACCGCCGTGACTCCGAGCAGCGCGCCGATCTCGCGGCAGGCGATCTCGGCTGTGGTCTCGCGGTCGGAGACGCTGGCAAGCAGGCCCGCATAGCGCGCCAGCGAGGCATTGAGCCGCGCGACGCCGGCATTGGTCTCGGCCTGCCGGCGCAGCTTGTCGGCGAAGGCTCCGATCACGCCCGCCACGAGCGCCAGCGCGGCGAAGGTGATGACGTCGGCGCCGCTATGGATGAAGAGGGTGAAGCGTGGCTCGGTGAAGCAGAAGTTGTAGCCGAGTGCCGCCCAGAGCGCCGCCCAGAGCCCGGCCTGAAGCCTCAGCGTGCTCGCGGTGAGGATGACCGGCAGCAGCAGCAGCATGTCGATCGCGCCGGGTGCGAGCCATGGCTCGGCGAGCAGCAGCACCGCGATGCTGGCACCGACCAGCGCGAGCGCCACCAGCGGGGCGAGCCAGGGGTTGGCATCGCGCGGCGCAGCGGGCCGCTCGTCGGCCTCGTCGAGCGGCACGACCTGAACAGCGATACCGCGGGCCTTGCGGATCACGGCCTGCGCGACCGAGCCGTGTCGCCACTCGAACCAGCGGCTGCGGCGGCTCTTGCCGATGACGATCTGGGTGGCCCTGAGGTTGCGCGCCTCGTCCACCAGCGCCTGCGCGACGTCTGTGGCTGCGACCGTAAGGATCGAAGCCCCGAGCGAGGAAGCGAGCGCGAGGTTCTCGGCAAGCTGCTCGCGCTGTTCTCCTGCGATGCTGCGCGCCCCGCCGCTTTCGACCACCACCGCGGTCCACGGCGCGTGGGCGAGGTCGGCGAGGCGTTTGGCGTGGCGCACCACCTGCGCGCCGCCCTTTCCGGCACTGATCGCCACAAGCAGCCGCTCGCCAACCGCGAAGTCGCCTTCGGCCCGGCTCAAGTCCAGCTCATCGAGCAGGCGGCGATCGACCGATCCTGCGGCAAACCGTAGCGCCAGCTCCCGCAGCGCCGCAAGCTTGGGCAGGGTGAAGAAATTGGCGAGCGCGCGGCCCGCCGTTTCCGGCATGTAGACCTTGCCCGCCGTGAGACGCTCGATAAGGGCCTCGGGCGGGAGATCGACGAGGATGATCTCGGCCGAGGAGAGGATCGAATCCGGCACCGTCTCGCGCACCCGCACATGAGTGAAGCCCGCGACGATGTCGTTGAGGCTCTCGATGTGCTGGATGTTGAGCGTGGTGGCGACGTCGATCCCCGACACCAGCAGCTCGGCCACATCCTGCCAGCGCTTGGGATGGCGGCTGCCGGGGGCATTCGTGTGGGCGAGCTCGTCGACGAGGATCAGGTCGGGTCGGCGTCCGAGCGCGGCGTCGATGTCGAACTCGTCGAGGGTGTGCCCCTCGTAGGCCATGCTCCGGCGGGGCAGCACTTCCAGCGGTTCGACGAGTAGCGCGGTCTCGCTGCGCCCATGGGTTTCGGCGATGCCGACCACCACGTCCTTGCCCTCGGCCCGCTTGCGCGCCGCCTCCTGGAGCATCCGGTAGGTCTTGCCGACCCCCGGCGCCATGCCGAGGTAGACGGTCAGCCGCCCGCGCTCCCCGCGTTGCACGAGCCTCAGGAAGCGCTCGGCGTCGTTGGCGGGGCGGCTGTCGATCATGCGGCTGGACTACCGCCCCAGCCGGTCGAGCGCCAGATTGAGCTGGAGCACGTTGACGATCCGTTCGGGCGCAAGCGGGCCGCCGACGCTGGCCGCCTGGGCTTCGATCAGCCGCTCCACCTCGCCGCGCGGCAGGCCCCGCGCCTCGGCGACCCGTCCGGCCTGGTAGAGCGCACCGGCAAGACTGATGTGCGGGTCGAGCCCGCCGCCCGAGGCCGCGACGAGATCCGCGGGCAGCGGTCTGTCGGGCGTCGCGCCATAGGCCGCAATGGTCTCCTCGGCGCGCTTGGTCAGATCGGGGCTGGTCGGGGACTTGTTGCTGCCCGCCGCGCCCATCGCATTGTAATCGACCGCCGACGGACGCGGCCAGAAGTAGCGCGGGCTGGTGAACTTCTGTGCGACGAGTTCGCTGCCCACCGCCTTGCCGCCGACCGCGACGATAGAGCCGTTCGCGGCAAAAGGGGTGGCGGCCTGCGCGAAGCCGAGGATGAGCGCGGTGTAGAGCACAACGCAGACGAGGAAGGTGACCAGCCACAGGCGGATCGAGGGGAGGATGTATTGCATCGCCGGGAACTCCTCAGCGCATCAGGGTGACATGCTCGGCGATGGGTCCGAGCGCGGCAGCGGGGAAGAAGGTGAGCGCGCCGAAGATCACGATCACGACGAACAGCATCACCCCGAAGGTCGGTCCCTCGACGCTCAGCGTGCCCGCGCTCTCGGCGCTGCGGCGCTTGGCCATGAGCGAGCCGACGATGGCGAGCGGCACGATGATCGGCAGGAAGCGCGCGATCAGCATGACGAGGCCGGTGGCGATGTTCCAGGCAGGGGTGTTGTCGCCCAGCCCTTCGAACCCGGAGCCGTTGTTGGCGGCGGACGAGCTGAATTCGTAGAGAATTTCGGAGAACCCGTGCGCGCCGGTGTTGTTGAGAGTGTCGAGACCCCAAGGTGTGGCGGCGAAAAGCGCCGTGCCGCCGAGGATCAGCAGCGGGTGACTGATAAGCGCGAGCACCACCAGCCGCATCTCGCGCCCCTCGATCCGGTGGCCGAGATATTCGGGTGTCCGGCCAACCATCATCCCCGCCACGAACACGGCGAGCGCGATGTAGAGGAACATGTTGATCATGCCGACGCCGACGCCGCCGAAGGTCTCGTTGAGCCACATCCCGGCCATCGGCACGAGGCCGGTGAGCGGATTGAGGCTGTCATGCATCGCGCCGACCGAGCCGTTGCTCGTGGCGGTGGTGAGCACCGCCCAGAGTGGTCCGGTGATCGCGCCGAGCCGCAGCTCCTTGCCTTCGAGGTTTCCGACATCCTGCTGAACGGCGAGCGCGGAGAACGCCTGCGTCGGGGCGGCCTCGAAGGTGACAGAGGCGGTGAGCTTGATCGCGAGCAGCGCCGCCATGACGCCGAAGATTACCACGGCATGACGCGGACGATTGATCATCCGCCCGAACATCCACACGCACGCCATCGGGATGAGGATGATCGCGCCGAGCTCGACGAGGTTCGACCAGAAACTCGGGTTCTCCAGCGGGTGCGTCGAGTTCGGCCCGAAGAAGCCGCCGCCGTTGGTGCCGAGCTGCTTGATCGCGACAAAGGCTGCGACCGGCCCGCGCGCGATAGTCTGCACCGCGCCTTCAAGGGTCGTCACGCTCGCCGCGCCCTCGAAGGTCATCGGCACGCCTGCGAGCGCCAGCCAGACCGCAACGATGATCGACAGCGGCAGGAGGATCAGGAAGCTCGCGCGGGCGACGTCGAGGAAGAAGTTGCCCATGCTCGCCTGCCCGCCGATGCCACGTGCCAATGCAGCGAGCGCGGCAATCCCGGTCGCAGCCGACACGAATTGCAGCCACATCAGCCCGCCAAGCTGGGCGAGATAGCTCCAGGTCGCCTCGCCCGAATAGTGCTGGAGGTTGGTGTTGGTGACGAAGGAGGCGACGGTGTTGAAGATCAGATGCAGGCTTGCCGCCTTTTGCCCGTCGGGGTTCAGCGGCAGCAGGTGCTGGGTCGCCAGCAGCAGGAAGACGAAGCCGAACATGAGGATGTTGAACGCCGCGAGCGCGAGCGAATAGGTCTTCCAGTCCTGTTCGCCCGCGCCGCCCACGGCGCGGGTGAAGAGCCGGTCGGCGGCGACGAAGCGGCCCGAGAACAGCGCGGCCATATATCGGCCGAGCGGCCAGGACAGGAGCGCCGTGCCGCCGACGACGAGAGCGATGGAGAGAAGGCTTGCCAGCATGGGAAGGGTTCCTTGTGCCGCTCAGGCGAGGCCGAGCGCGGCGACCGCGAGGTCGATGAGCTTGATGCCGATGAAGGGCGCGATCACCCCGCCGCCGCCATAGATCGCGAGGTTGCGCAGGAGCTGGCTCGCGGCCGGCATGGGGCGGTAGGCGACACCCTTCAGCGCGAGCGGCACCAGCAGGGGGATGATGATCGCATTGAAGATGATCGCCGAGAGGATCGCGCTGTTGGGGCTCGCCAGCCCCATCACGTTGAGCGCACCCAATCCGGGATAGAGCACCACGAAGATCGCCGGCAGGATCGCGAAATACTTCGCGACGTCGTTGGCAATCGAGAAGGTGGTGAGCGCGCCGCGGGTCATGAGCAACTGCTTGCCGATGCCGACGACCTCGATCAGCTTGGTCGGGTCGCTGTCGAGATCGACCATGTTCCCCGCCTCGCGTGCGGCCTGGGTGCCGGTGTTCATGGCGACGCCGACGTCCGACTGGGCGAGCGCGGGCGCATCGTTCGTGCCGTCGCCGCACATGGCGACGAGCTTGCCCTCGGCCTGTTCCTTGCGGATGTAGGCGAGCTTGTCCTCGGGCGTGGCTTCGGCGAGGAAATCGTCCACCCCCGCCTCGGCAGCGATGGCGGCGGCGGTCAGCGGGTTGTCGCCGGTGATCATCACCGTGCGGATGCCCATCCGCCGCAGTTCGACGAAGCGCTCGCGGATGCCCGCCTTGACGATGTCCTTGAGGTGCACCGCGCCGAGCAGCCGCCCGTTCTCGGTCACCGCCAGAGGGGTGCCCCCGGCTTGCGCGATCCGGTCGGTTATACGGCGCAGTTCGGTGACCGCAGGCTCGGGATACGTCCCGAGCTTGAGGACGGCATCGACCGCACCCTTGCGGATGCTGCGACCCTGCTGGTCGATGCCGCTCACCCGGGTCTGGGCGGTGAAGCCCACCACCTCGGCGTCGGGCGCGAGCGGTTCGCCTTCGCCTGCCAGCACCACGATGGAGCGGCCTTCCGGTGTCTCGTCGGCGAGGCTGGCGAGCCGGGCCGCGGAGATCAGGTCGGCCTCGGCCACCCCGGTCAGCGCGACGAACTCGCTCGCCTGGCGGTCGCCGATGGTGATAGTGCCGGTCTTGTCCAGCAGCAGCGTGCCGATGTCCCCCGCCGCCTCGACCGCGCGGCCCGACTTGGCGAGCACGTTGAATCGGATGAGGCGATCCATGCCCGCGATGCCGATGGCCGACAGCAGCCCGGAGATCGTCGTCGGGATCAGCGCCACGAACAGCGCGATCAGCACCGGAATGGCGATGCTCCCGCCAGCATAGGCAGCGAAAGCGGGCAGCGTGCCGACCGCGATCAGGAACACCAGCGTGAGGCCGGTGAGCAGGATCGTCAGCGCGATCTCGTTGGGCGTCTTCTGCCGGCTCGCGCCTTCCACGAGCGCGATCATCCGGTCGAGGAACCCGCTGCCGGGTTCCGCCGTCACCCTGATCTGGAGCTGGTCGGAGATGACGGTCGTCCCCGCGGTAACCGCCGACCGGTCGCCGCCCGCCTCGCGGATCACGGGCGCACTCTCGCCGGTGATCGCCGCCTCATTGACCGAGGCAACGCCCGCGACCACTTCGCCGTCGGCAGGTATCTGCTGCCCTGCGACCACGATCACGACATCGCCGCGCTTCAGCTGGGTTGCCGGGATCTCTTCGGTGGCGCCGCCCTTGCCGACCCGGTGCGCGACGAGCTGGTCCTTGGTGGCCCTGAGCGATGCCGCCTGCGCCTTGCCGCGGCCCTCGGCCAATGCCTCGGCGAAGTTGCCGAACAGCACCGTCACCCACAGCCAGGCCACCAGCTGCCCCTCGAACAAGATGTCGCCCGTGCCAGTCGCGAGGTGCTTGACCAGGATCACCGTCGCCGCCGCCGCGACCACGGCGGTCGCGAACATCACCGGGTTGCGCGCGAGCGTGCGGGGGTCGAGCTTGACGAAGGCGTCGCGCACCGCCGGTCCCAGCAGCGCGCGGTCGAACATGCCGGCGCGCGCCATCAGAACCGCTCCGGCCGCAGCAGCACCACGGTCAGGTAGGCAAGCAGGCCCAGCGCAACGAGCGCGGCCAGCAGAAGGTCGAAGGTCATGGGGACTCCGGGTTCGCAATCACGATGCGTCCCGATGCGCCCGATCCGCGTGAAAAATCGCCGCCGGAAAGGGGTCTGCGGCATTAAATCCGAGTGAAATCAGCAGCGCATGGTGAGCCGGGCGGCGCTGCCTTCACGCTGATTTCACGCGCTCCGCCATCAATCCGCATCGCGATTTAACCGCCTCTGGAAGGATCAGGCGCCTCATCGGCGGCCCAGCGCCGCGCAACCGACCAAGGAGCCTTACCCGATGCACTACCATCTCATCGCCGCCCTCGCGGCGCTCGCTGCCGTGCCCGCCCACGCCCAAAGCACGGGCGATCCACTCCCGGAGGATCGCGCCGACAAGCCGGCCGCGAGCGAACCGATCACGATCTCCGGCAGCGCGACCATCACCTCCGACTACCGTTTCCGCGGGGTCTCGCAGACCGACCGCGGCATGGCCGTGCAGGGCGGCGTCACCGCCACCCACGAGAGCGGCGTCTACGCCGGCGCCTGGGGCTCGAACCTTGCCGGTTGGGGCACCTTCGGCGGGGCCAACATGGAGCTCGACCTCTTCGCAGGGGTCAAGGTGCCGGTCGGCGCAGGCCAGCTTGACACCGGCCTCGTCTGGTATCTCTATCCGCGCGGCGCCGACAACACGGACTTCGGCGAACTCTACGCCAAGCTCTCCGGCAATGTCGGACCGCTCGGGCTCACGGCAGGGGTCGCCTATGCTCCCAAGCAGGAGGCGCTCGGCAAGTGGTTCCTGACAGGCGCAAATGCCGCCGCCGGGCGGCCCGACAATCCGGGCGACAAGGAAGACAACCTCTACCTCTCGGGCGACGCGACCTATGCCCTCGCCGGCACGCCGGTCACCCTCAAGGCGCACATCGGCTACTCCGACGGCAATTCTGGTCTCGGCCCCAACGGCACCAGCCTCGCTCCGACCGGCACCTACTTCGACTGGTTGCTAGGGGCAGACGTCACGCCGGTAAAGGGCCTGACCCTCTCGATTGCCTATGTCGATACCGACATCGGAAACGCCGAGAGCGCCTATCTCCAGCCAAACTTCTCGCGCGGTCAGGACGGCATCGGATCAATCGCAGGCGCTGCCGTGGTGATGTCGGCGACCACCGCGTTCTGATGCGCAAGGTGCGGCGGTGGATCGAGAGTCTTTCATCGCCCGCCCGCAGTCTGGCACTGCGAGGCGACCGGCTCTCGAACCCAACGCCCACCGCATTGCCCACCCGCGTCCAACGCGCTGCACAGCTAAGTTGCATGCATCACCAAGACACACGTAATTGATTGCAATGCGTTGAACCTGCCCGAGACGCAGCAACTGAACCTCGACGACTTCCTCGAAAGCGCTGCGTGCGTGCGCAACTTGGTCTTCCCAAGCCAGGTTGCGGCATGGCCCTGGATCTCGCGGCACTGGCGCGCGCTCAGGCCGCTGCGTGGGCCAACCGTGCCCTTGCCTCGGTTTCGCCGATGAGGGGGAGGAGTTCGCCCATGTCGGGGCCGTGGTCCATGCCGGTGAGGGCCTGGCGCAGCGGCAGGAACAGGGCGCGGCCCTTGCGGCCCGTGGTCTCCTTGAGCGCGGCGGTGAGCGTGCCCCAGGGGTCTTCGCCCCAGGTCAGCAACTCCGCGGCGCGCGCGAGGAATTCGCGGTCTTCGGGAGCGAAGGGGGGCGGCGCGATCGGGCCGGTGACGAGGCGCCACCACTCCGCGGCCTCACCGACATGGGCGAGGTTGGGGCGGATCGCGTGCCACCCGGCGGCATCCATGCCCTCGGGCAGGCGCGCCGCGACGGCCTCGTAGGGCAGCTGGTGGACGATTGCGGCGTTGAGGCGCTCCAAGTCCTCCTCGTCGAACTTGGCGGGGGCACGGCCGAAGCTCGCGAGGTCGAAGCTCGCGGTGAGCGCCGCCCGGTCGGCGATCGGCTCGACCGGCTGCGAGGTGCCGAGCCGCGCGAGCAGGGCGACAATCGCCTCGGGCTCGATCCCGC
The DNA here is from genome assembly GCF_046452355.1 of Erythrobacter sp. NE805. Classification (NCBI taxonomy): domain Bacteria; kingdom Pseudomonadati; phylum Pseudomonadota; class Alphaproteobacteria; order Sphingomonadales; family Erythrobacteraceae; genus Erythrobacter; species Erythrobacter sp. NE805. Next base: position 502,016 of record NZ_JBKFDI010000003.1, read on the forward strand.
GCTCCCGGAAGGCGTCGCAGCCCAGCGAGCCGAGACGCTTCGAGAGCTTGCCCTCGCGGCCCACCAGCAGCGCCTCGTGCGCGAAGGCGGGGAGCGGTTTTGCTGCACTTTCTGCCGCAGCAAAACCTGCAGCATGAAGTGCGGTAAAGATCTGTATTTGCACGGCAGTGTTCGAGACGTGATCCTCGCCGCGGAGCACCTGCGTGACGCCCATGTCGATGTCGTCGACCGCGCTCGGCATCATGTAGAGCCATGAGCCGTCGGCGCGGCGGATGACGGGGTCGGAGAGCTGCGCGGGTTCGAATGACTGCGGGCCGCGGATGCCGTCCTCCCAGCGGATCGGCTCGGCGTGGTCGAGGAGGAAGCGCCAGTGCGGGGCGATACCCTCGGCTTCCTTCGCGGCGCGCTCGGCATCGGTGAGCTTCAGCGCCGCCCGGTCGTAGATCGGCGGCAGGCCGCGCGAGAGCTGGATCTTGCGCTTGACCTCGAGTTCCTGCGCGCTCTCGTAGCAGGGGTAAATCCGCCCCGCCGCCCGGAGCGCGTCGAAGGCGGCCTCGTAGCGACCAAGCCGGGCCGACTGCCGCTCCTCGCGGTCCCAGTCGAGCCCCAGCCATGTCAGGTCGGCGCGGATCGCCTCGACATATTCCTCGCGGCTGCGATCGGCGTCGGTGTCGTCGATGCGCAGGATGAAGGTTCCACGCTCCGGTTCCTTGGCCTGCCGCGCGAGCATCCAGTTGTGGAGCGCGGTGCGGATGTTGCCGACGTGGAGCCGGCCGGTCGGCGAGGGGGCGAAGCGGGTGGTGGTCATGGCGGGTGCGGTAAAGCGCCCCCGCCCGCCCCGCAAGCGCTCACAGGCTGCGCAATTCCGCGGAGACGAGTGCGAGGGCGGCCTCCCACAGGCGGTGCGCGCGCTCGGGGCGGACGAGGCCGTAGAGCGCCCGTTCGAAGCCCCGCCGGTCGCCGGCTGTCGCCGCGTCGACGAAGGCGCCGATGGTCGCCTCGTCATGACTCATGTAGCGGCAGCACGAGCGCTTGACGGTGATCTTCTCAGGCCAGGTCGCCGCCAGTTCCTGCGCAAGAATCAGCGCCTTGGCGGCGACGTCCACGCTGTCGAGCTTCGCGGCCAGATCAGGGACAGGATCGCGGCCGATCCGCTCGTAGAAGGCGATGAGGCGCAAGGCGTGGACGAAGCGGGCCGCAATCGGCCCGAGCGAAGTCAGCGGGGGCGGCGTTGCCAGAGCTTCGAGGAGGTTCTGGGTCTTGGGGAAGAAGAACGGTTTGCCGGACATGGAACCTCGCTTTCGAGCGATACGCGCTGCGAGATTCGATGCTATCAACTTGCGAGTGATTTGCAATAGCGACCTTGGTTGATGGATAAAGAAAACCCCTCCGAAGGCGTCCTCCGGAGGGGTTTTATCAACTTGCGAAGGCTAAAAGCTTACGCCTCGCCGTCGTCCTCGATCTCGGCCGCGGGGGCGGAGGCCGCCATCGCGGCCATCGCGGCCTTCATCTTCTCTTCCGAGCCGATCGCATCCGCCTCCGGCTCGATCTCGCGCTGGCCCGAGGCCGAGAGGGCCTCCTGCTGGCGCTTCCACGCGGCCTTCAGCGCCGCATCGCGGCTGTTGGCGGTGACCCGCAGGCGGTTCATGCCCGCGCCGGTGCCGGCGGGGATGAGACGGCCGACGATCACGTTTTCCTTCAGACCGATCAGGGTGTCCTTCTTTCCTTCGACCGCCGCCTGGGTCAGCACGCGGGTGGTTTCCTGGAACGAGGCTGCCGAGATGAACGAGCGCGTCTGGAGCGAGGCCTTGGTGATCCCGAGCAGCACCGGCTTGCCTTCGGCGGGCTGCTTGCCCTTGGCGAGCTTGGCGTTGATCTCGAGCATCTCGGCAACGTCGACCTGCTCGCCGGGCAGCAGGGTGGTGTCCCCGCCTTCGGTGATCTCGACCTTCTGCAGCATCTGGCGAACGATCACCTCGATGTGCTTGTCGTTGATCTTCACGCCCTGCAAGCGGTAGACTTCCTGGATCTCGTCGACGAGGTACTCGGCGAGCGCCTCGACGCCCAGCACCTCGAGGATGTCGTGCGGGTTGGGCGAGCCGGAAATCAGGGTGTCACCCTTCTTCACGTAGTCGCCTTCCTGCACGTCGATCACCTTGGTCTTGGGGATCAGGTACTCGACGGGTTCTCCCTCCTCGGGGATGATCGCGATCTTGCGCTTGGCCTTGTACTCGCGGACGAATTCGATCCGGCCGGAGATCTTGGCGATGATCGAGACGTCCTTGGGCATGCGCGCCTCGAACAGCTCGGCCACGCGCGGCAGACCGCCGGTGATGTCGCGGGTCTTGGCGGCCTCGCGGCTCGCACGGGCGAGAATGTCGCCCGCCTCGACCGTCTGGCCGTCCTCGACCGACAGGGTGGTGCCCGGAGCGAGCATGTAGCGCGCCGCCTCGGTCTCCCCGCCCGCTTCACCCAGCAGGGTGAGGCGCGGACGCAGGTCTTCCTTCTTCTTGCGGCCGGTCGCCCGGTTCTCGGTCACCACGCGCTGGGCGATGCCGGTGGCATCGTCCATCTGCTCCTCGAGGGTGATGCCCTCGATCAGGTCCTGGTACTTCACCACGCCCGACTGCTCGGTGATGATCGGCAGGGTGAAGGGGTCCCACTCCGCCAGACGATCGCCGATCGTGACCTGGTCGCCGTCCTTGAACTTGATGACGGTCCCGTAGGGCACCTTGTGCATCTCGCGCTCGCGCCCTTCGGCGTCGATCACGGCGATCTCGCCGCTGCGCGACAGGCTCAGGATGCGGCCCTGCTTGTCGGTGATAGTCTGCATCTCGCGGTACTCGACGCGGCCTTCCGAGATCGCCTCGAGGTGCGAGGTCTCGTTGAGCTGCGCCGCGCCGCCGATGTGGAAGGTCCGCATCGTCAGCTGGGTGCCGGGCTCGCCGATCGACTGCGCCGCGATGACGCCCACCGCTTCGCCGATGTTCACCGGGGTCCCGCGGGCGAGGTCACGGCCGTAGCAGGTCGCGCAGACGCCCTGTTCGGCTTCACAGATCAGCGGCGAGCGGATCTTGGCCGACTGGACTTCGGCCGCCTCGATCGCCTTGACCATGCTCTCGTCGAGCAGGGTGCCGGCCGGAACGATCACTTCGCCGGTCGCCGCGTTGACGATGTCCTCCGCGACCGTGCGGCCGAGGATGCGCTCGCCGAGCGAGGCGATCACCGAACCGCCCTGCACGATCGCGCGCATTTCCAGCGCGTTCTGGGTGCCGCAGTCCTCCTCGACGATGACGCAGTCCTGCGACACGTCGACGAGACGGCGGGTGAGGTAGCCCGAGTTCGCGGTCTTCAGCGCGGTGTCCGCGAGGCCCTTGCGCGCCCCGTGGGTCGAGTTGAAGTATTCAAGGACGGTGAGGCCCTCCTTGAAGTTCGAGATGATCGGGGTCTCGATGATCTCGCCCGAAGGCTTGGCCATCAACCCTCGCATCCCGGCGAGCTGCTTCATCTGCGCCGGGCTGCCGCGCGCGCCGGAGTGGCTCATCATGTAGATCGAGTTGATCTGGGCTTCCTTGCCCGTCTCGGCGTCGATCGGCTGCGCCTTGATCTCGGCCATCATCGCGTCGGCGACCATGTCGCCGCACTTCGACCAGGCGTCGATCACCTTGTTGTACTTTTCCTGCTGGGTGATGAGACCGTCCTGGTACTGCTGCTCGTAACCGGCAACCAGTTCCTTGGTCTCCTCGACCAGCTTCTCCTTGGCGTCGGGGATGATCATGTCATCCTTGCCGAAGCTGATCCCGGCCTTGAACGCGTGGCGGAAGCCCAGCGCCATGATGGCGTCGGCGAACAGCACCGTGTCCTTCTGGCCGGTGTGGCGATACACCTGGTCGATCACGTCGCCGATCTCGCGCTTGGTGAGCAGGCGGTTGATGATGTCGAAGGGCACCTTGTGGTTCTTCGGCAGGCACTCGCCGATCAGCATCCGGCCCGGGGTGGTGACAAAGCGCTTCATCGACACCACGCCGTTCTCGTCGGCCTGCGGAACGCGGGCGATGATGCGGGTGTGGAGCGTGACCGCCTTGGTCTCCAATGCCTGGTGCACTTCGGCCATGTCGGCAAAGCGCGGGAGCTTCTCGATCTTGCTGCCGTCGGCGTCCTCGATGAACTCGGGGTGCTTCTCCTGCCGCTCCATCGAGAGGTAGTAGATCCCCAGAACCATGTCCTGCGAAGGCACGATGATCGGCTTGCCGTTGGCGGGCGAGAGGATGTTGTTGGTCGACATCATCAGCACGCGCGCTTCGAGCTGCGCTTCGAGGCTGAGCGGCACGTGGACCGCCATCTGGTCACCGTCGAAGTCGGCGTTGAAGGCCGAGCAGACCAGCGGGTGGAGCTGGATCGCCTTCCCTTCGATCAGCACGGGCTCGAAGGCCTGAATGCCGAGACGGTGCAGCGTCGGCGCGCGGTTGAGCAGCACCGGGTGCTCGCGGATCACCTCGTCGAGGATGTCCCAGACTTCCTTGCGCTCCTTCTCGACCCACTTCTTCGCCTGCTTCAGGGTCATCGAGAGACCCTTGGCGTCGAGGCGGGCGTAGATGAAGGGCTTGAACAGCTCGAGCGCCATCTTCTTCGGAAGGCCGCACTGGTGCAGCTTCAGCTCAGGCCCCGTCACGATCACCGAACGGCCCGAATAGTCGACGCGCTTGCCGAGCAGGTTCTGGCGGAAGCGGCCCTGCTTGCCCTTGAGCATGTCGGAGAGCGACTTCAGCGGCCGCTTGTTCGCACCGGTGATGACGCGGCCGCGGCGGCCGTTGTCGAACAGCGCGTCGACCGCTTCCTGGAGCATGCGCTTTTCGTTGCGCACGATGATGTCGGGCGCGCGCAGTTCGATCAGGCGCTTCAGACGGTTGTTGCGGTTGATGACGCGGCGGTAGAGGTCGTTGAGGTCCGAGGTCGCGAAGCGGCCGCCGTCGAGCGGCACCAGCGGGCGCAGTTCGGGCGGGATCACCGGGATCACTTCGAGGATCATCCATTCCGGGCGGTTGCCGGATTCGATGAAGCTTTCGACGACCTTGAGGCGCTTGATGATCTTCTTGGGCTTGAGCGCCGACTTGGTCGTCGCCAGCTCGTCCATCAGCGCTTCACGCTCGGCTTCGAGGTCGAGCTGCATCAGCATGGTGCGCACGGCTTCGGCGCCGATGTCGGCGGTGAAGGCGTCCTCGCCATATTCGTCCTGCGCTTCGAGGAGTTCATCCTCGGTGAGAAGCTGGTACTTCTCGAGCGGGGTCAGGCCCGGCTCGGTGACGATGTAGCTTTCGAAGTAGAGCACGCGCTCGAGCTGCTTCAGCTGCATGTCGAGCAGCAGGCCGATGCGGCTCGGCAGCGACTTCAGGAACCAGATGTGCGCGACCGGCGCAGCCAGTTCGATGTGGCCCATGCGCTCGCGGCGGACCTTGGTCACCGTGACTTCTACGCCGCACTTTTCGCAGACGACGCCCTTGTACTTCATGCGCTTGTACTTGCCGCACAGGCACTCGTAGTCCTTCACGGGGCCGAAGATGCGCGCGCAGAACAGCCCGTCACGCTCCGGCTTGAAGGTGCGGTAGTTGATCGTCTCGGGCTTCTTGATCTCGCCATAGGACCACGAGCGGATGCGCTCCGGCGAGGCGATGCCGATCTGGATCTGATCGAAGGTTTCGGGCTTCGCCAGCTGGTTGGTGAATTTGGTCAGGTCGTTCATGACTGTGTTCCCTTAGGGGGATGAAACTCGTTTGCGGCGGTGGCGGGGGGGAGTGTGGGCCCCCCACCCCCCCCCC
>NZ_JBKFDI010000004.1:0-401679 GCF_046452355.1 Erythrobacter sp. NE805
CTTGGGCGAGCTGCGCGGCGCGGAGAGCGTCAGCTTCCTGCGCGCGATCAACACCGGCCACCCGGGCAGCTTCTCGACGATCCACGCCAACTCGGTGCGCGGCGCGCTCGAGCAATTGTCGCTGATGGTGATGCAGACCGGCATCGGCCTGACGCGGGCCGACACCATCGCCTATGCCGCGAGCGTGATCGACGTGATCGTCCAGCTGGGCCGCGACGCGAACGGCAAGCGCGGCATCACCGCGATTGCCGAGAGCCGTGAGCTGATTTGATCGGCGGATCGACTGCCAACCGACATTGTTGTGACAAGCGCGTCTTCCTGATTTACACCGCTGGACGGAGCGGACAGATGCGCATCCAACGGGCCGAGCGGCGACGTTCGGCACGAGCGGAACAGGATAGGCGATGAGTACCTCACCGAAGGGCAATGACCCCGCGCCCGCGATTGCCGGCCCGCTGCACCTCGCCGAACTCGGCCCGGACGATTCGCCCTATTTCAACCGCGAGCTCTCGTGGCTCCAGTTCAACCAGCGCGTCCTCGCCGAGGCCTGCAACGAGGCCTATCCGCTGCTCGAGCGCCTCAGGTTCCTGTCGATCTCGGGCAGCAATCTCGACGAGTTCATGATGATCCGCGTCGCCGGGCTCGTCGGCCAGGTGCAGCGCGGGCTCGAGACGCCCTCGATCGACGGGCGCAGCCCCTCGCAGCAGCTGGCTGCGATCCGCGAGAAGCTCGCCGACCTCGCGCAGCGCCAGCAGGCGATCTGGCGCAGCTTGCGCGACGGGCTTGCCGGGGCGGAGATCCACGTCGCCGACGAGGAGCGCGTGAGCCCTGCGGCGCACAGGTGGCTCAAGGCCTACTTCCTCAACGAGATCCTGCCGGTCATCACCCCCCAGGCGCTCGATCCCGCGCACCCCTTCCCCTTCGTCCAGAACCGCGGCATCGGCATCCTCTTCACCCTCACCCGCGATGCGACCCGCGAGCAGCTCATCGAGATGGTGCTGATCCCCGGCGCCCTGCCGCGCTTCGTGCGCGTGCCGGACGAGGTCACGGGGGAGAGCGGGGCGGTCTACATCTCGATCGGGCGGCTCATCCAGCGCTATGCCGAGGCGCTGTTCCCGGGCTTCACGATTCAAGGCGACGGGATGTTCCGGGTGCTGCGCGACAGCGACATCGAGATCGAGGAAGAGGCCGAGGACCTCGTGCGGACCTTCCGCAGCGCGCTCCAGCGCCGCCGCCGGGGGCAGGTGATCCAGCTCGAGATCGAGGAGGATTTCGACCCGGCCGCCGAAAGCCTGCTGCTCGACCAGCTCGGCGTCAACGAGGCCGCGGTCATCAAGACCGACGGGGTCATCGGTATCGACGGCCTCGCCGAGATCGTCCGCGAGGACCGGCCCGACCTCAAGTTCCCGGGCTATTCCCCGCGCTTTCCCGAGCGCATCCGCGAGCACGACGGCGATGCCTTCTCGGCGATCCGCGAGAAGGACATCATCGTCCATCACCCCTACGAGAGCTTCGAGGTGGTGGTCGACTTCATCCGCCAGGCCGCCGCCGACCCCGATGTCGTCGCGATCAAGCAGACGCTCTACCGCGCCGGTTCGCAATCGGCGGTGGTCGGCGCGCTGATCGAGGCGGCGGAGGCGGGCAAGTCGGTCACCGCGGTGGTCGAGCTGAAGGCCCGGTTCGACGAGGAGCAGAACCTCAAGTGGGCGAGCAAGCTCGAACATGCCGGGGTGCAGGTGATCTACGGCTTCACCGACTGGAAGACCCACGCCAAGGTCGCGATGGTGGTGCGCCGCGAGGGCGACACCTTCCGCACCTATTGCCACTTCGGCACCGGCAACTACCACCCGGTCACCGCGCGCATCTACACCGATTTGAGCTTCTTCACCGCCGACCCCAAGCTCGGGCGCGATGCGGCCAAGATGTTCAACTTCGTCACCGGCTATGTCGAGCCTCACGCCCTCGAGCGCATCCACATCGCGCCGATCGACCTGCGCGAGGAGATCTACGCGCGCATCGACGCCGAGATCGCCCATGCGCAAGCCGGCAAGCCCGCAGCGGTCTGGTTCAAGTGCAACCAGATCACCGACGAGGGGCTGATCGACCGGCTCTATGCCGCGAGCCAGGCCGGCGTGCAGGTCGAGCTCGTGGTGCGCGGCATCTGCTGCCTGCGCCCCGGAATTGCGGGCCTCTCCGAAAACATCCGGGTCAAGTCCGTGATCGGCCGCTTCCTCGAGCACAGCCGCATCTACGCCTTCGCCAACGGCCATCCGATGCCGAGCAAGGACGCCGCGGTGTTCATCGCCTCCGCCGACATGATGAGCCGCAATCTCGACCGCCGCGTCGAGGCGCTGATCCCGATCCTCAACCGCACGGTCCACGATCAGGTGCTCCAGCAGGTGCTGCTCGCCAATATGCTCGACACCGAGCAGAGCTGGTGGCTGGCCCCCGACGGGACCTATGAGCGGGTCGCGGCGGAGGAGGGGGCGAAGCCCTTCAACTGCCACCGCTACTTCATGACCAACCCCTCGCTGTCCGGGCGCGGGGGAGCTCTGGAGGCCGGCGCGGTGCCCAAGCTGTCGTTGAGGCGCGGGGCGGTCGCATGATCTGGCGCAGGCGGCGCGAAAGCCGCGAGGGCGGGGCCGGGGGAGGCTCCGGCGAGCGGGCGATCATCGACATCGGCTCGAACACGGTGCGGCTTGTGGTCTATGGCGGCACGATGCGCGCGCCGACGGTGCTGCTCAACGAGAAGGTCACCGCCAAGCTCGGCCGCGAGATCGCCGCCACCGGGCGGCTGGCGGACGAGGCGATGGCGGTCGCGCTGCGGGGCCTCAGGCGCTTTGCCCTGCTGCTCGCGGACCTCGGCGTGCGCGACGTCGAGACCGTCGCCACCGCCGCGGTGCGCGATGCCGCGAACGGTCCGGAATTCGTCGCGCAGCTGCGCGCGCTCGGCCTCTCTCCCCGCGTCATCTCGGGCGAGGAGGAGGCGCTGCTCAGCGCGCACGGGGTGATCGGCGCCTTCCCCGACGCGCGCGGGATCGTCGCCGACCTCGGCGGCGGGAGCCTCGAGCTGGTGCGTGTGGCGAGCGGCGCGACCGACAGCGCCAGCACGCTCCCGCTCGGCACGCTGCGCCTGCCCGACCACCGCAAGGGCAACCGCGCGCAGATGAGGAAGTCGCTCGACAAGGTGATCCGCAAGGCGGGCTGGGATCTCGCGGCGCGGCCGGCGGCGGAGAACGGCGCGCTCTACCTCGTGGGCGGCACGTGGCGCGCGATGGCGGTCTATGCGATGGCGGCGCGCGGCTACCCGCTGAGCGATCCCCACGGCTTCGCGCTCGACGCCGCGGGCGCGCAGCAGCTCGCGGCCGCGCTGTCCGCGAGCGAGAGCGGCGTGCTCAAGACCCGCGAGCGGATTTCCTCGATGCGCGCCGAGAAGCTCCCCGATGCCGCGGTGCTGCTCCAGGCGCTGCTCGCGCGGCTGGCGCCCGAACGGGTGGTGTTCTCCTCGTGGGGCCTGCGCGAGGGGCTGATCTATGACCGCCTGCCCGAGCACACCCGCACGCAGGATCCGCTGCTCGCCGGGGTGGCGGTGTTCGCCGCGGGGCGGGGCACCGAGCCGCAGCTCGCCGCGCGCATGGCCGCCTGGACGATTGACGCCGCCCCCGCGCGCGAGCACGGCAGCGAGCGGCTGCGGCTCGCGGCGACCATGCTCGCGCTCGCGGCAATGCAGATCGAGCCCAACATCCGCCTGCCCCAGGCGATCAACTGGGCGCTGCACAAGCGCTGGATCGGGATCGACGGCAAGGGCCGGGCGATGCTCGCCGCCGCGATCGCCGCCAACGGCAACCAACTGATGCTGCCCCCCGAGGTGCGCGCGCTCGCGGGCGAGGAGGCGATCGATGAGGCGGTGCGCTGGGGCCTCGCGCTGCGGCTCGCCCGCCGCCTCGGCGCCCAGTCGCGCCGCTCCTTGGAGGCGAGCCGGCTGACGGTCAGGGACGGCGCGCTGGTGCTCGAACTCGCCGAGAGCCACGAGGCGCTGTTCGGCGCGCCGACCGAGAAGGACATGAAGCTCCTCGCCGGGCGAATGGGCCTGCCGTGGTGCGTGGACGTGGTGCCGGAGATCGTGCTCTGAACGGATCGCGCTATCGCGCGATGCAGACCTCCCGCCCCGCCTCCCGACCCGGCTACCAACGATACCATCAGGCTATGGCGGCCGGGTGGGGAGGCGGGGCGGGGGGTCTGCGCCACCGCCAGGTGGCCGCAATCACGCCTTCACGCCCTCGCTGCTGCCGAAGGGCGAGAAGTCGGTGTCGATGTCGTAGAGGTCCACCCCCTCGGCGGCCTTGAGCCTGTTGACCACGACATAGGTGACCGGGGTCAGCACCGCCTCCCAGGTGACCTTCAAGGCCCAGTTCGTGACCATCACCGTCAGCACCGCGTCGGTCGTCCAGATGCCGTAGAAGGCGACCGGATAGAAGATCAGGCTGTCGACCGCCTGGCCGAACACCGTCGAGCCGATGGTGCGGGTCCACAGGGCGCGGCCCTTGGTCCAGACCTTCATCTTGGCGAGCACGAAGGCGTTGACGAACTCGCCCGCCCAGAAGGCGGTGATCGAGGCGACGACGATCCGCCAGGTCGAGCCGAACACGCTCTCGTAGGTGCTCTGGCAGATCGCCCCGCCGGTGACGGCCGCATCGGCGGTCGAGGTGAGCGGGCGCGGGCCGCCGAAGCCGCTCGCCGCGCACTCCCACCCGGCGAAGGGCGGGAGTGCGGTGACGACATAGCTCATGAAGGCGAGGAACAGCATCGCCGCGGTCCCCACCCAGATCACCCGGCGCGCCCTGGCGAAGCCGTAGATCTCGGTCAGCACGTCGCCGATCACGTAGCCCAGCGGGAAGAACAGGATGCCCGCGCCGTAGATGAAGGTGCCGTCGGGCGCGGGCCACATCCCCTCGGGCCAGAACGGCACGTCGACATAGGTGAGCTTGGCCGCGCCGATGATGTTCGACAGCAGCAGGATCGCGACGAAGGCGGCCATCACCAGGTCGTAGAAGCGGAACGTCACCGGCGGGCGGCTGGTGGCGACGATGCCGTCGGCGGGATCGCGGTCGAAGGCGGCGGCGGGATCGGAGGCGGCTTGCGCCGGAGCGGTGTTTTCCATCGCCGGGAGGGTTAGCGCGATTCCCTCGGCCCGAAAAGCGCGCTAATGGCGGGACGTTCCCCGTGTTGGGGCGCGCGCCCGTAGCTCATCTGGATAGAGCGCGAGACTTCTAATCTTGAGGCAGCAGGTTCGAGTCCTGCCGGGCGCGCCATTTCGTCTTCCGGGGGGGGCAGCTTGGACGCATTCTGGACATGGTCGCTCGTCGTGGTGGTGCCGCTGCTGCTCGCCGCGATGGCGGGCGCGCACGAGCTCGGCATGGGGTTGCACGCGCGGCTGATGCGGGGCACCGGCGCGGAGGACGGGGGCGCCGGCAGCGACGAGGGGTTCATCCTCTCGGGCGTGCTCGGCCTGCTCGCGCTGCTGATGGGCTTCTCCTTCTCGATGGCGCTGAACCGGCTCGAGGACCGGCGCGACCTGATGCTCCAGGAGACGAGCGCGGTCGGCTACCTCGCGATGCTCGCCGATGCCCTGCCGCAGGAGCGCGCGCGGCCGCTCAAGGCGGATATCGCCGCCTATGGCGCGGCGCGGCTCGCGGCGGCGGAGATGGCCGACGGCCCCGAACGTCTCGCCGCCGCGGAGCAGGCCGCGGCGCTGCGCGAGCCGGTGGCCGCCAAGGTCCGCGCGGTGCTGCGCGAGGCCGGTGCCAAAGGCGGGGGCGGGCCCTTCGAGGTGGCGCTCGCCAAGGCCTACGACACCGTCGAGGATACCGCGGTGCGGCGACAGGCGCTGACCCAGGCGCATATCCCGCCGCGCGTGCTGTGGCTGCTCGCGGTCTATGCGGTGATCTCGGCGGCGATGCTCGGCTATGCGCTGGCCGGGGCGCGGGCGCGCCACCGGGTCGCCTCGAGCACGCTCTACCTGCTGGTGGCGCTCGCCTTCGGGGTGATCCTCGACCTCGACCGGCCGCGCGCGGGCGCGATCACGGTCGACCAGGCACCCTTTGCGCGGACCGTCGAGGCGGTGGCGCGCGAGGCCGCGGCGCCCTGACGCGTAACCCCGCGGCCCGATGGCGCGAAACCGGGAGCGACCACCAGAAAGGAACGCGCTCATGACCCGCACCCGCACCCTGCTCGCTCTCGTCGGCGGCATCGCCGTCCTCGGCGGCGCCGCGCTCGCGATCCCGCGCGGCGCCGAGGCGCCCGCCGCCGACCCGGCGATCGCCGCCTCGCCCGAGCGGCCGGTGCTGGTCGAACTCTTCACCAGCCAGGGCTGCTCGTCCTGCCCCCCGGCCGATGCGCTTGCCGAGAAGCTCGCGCGCGAACCCGGCCTCGTGGTGATCTCCCGCGCGGTCACCTACTGGGACCGGCTCGGCTGGAAAGACACCCTCGCGCGCGAGGGCAACACGGTGTTGCAGCAGAACTACGCGCGCGCCGGGCTCGAAGGGACCAACGGCGTCTATACCCCGCAGCTGGTGGTCGGCGGCGCCTTCGGCACGGTCGGCTCGCGCGCGGGCGAGGTGGCGGCGGGGATCAAGCGCCATGCCCCCGCAGGCGACGCCGCGATCCGCGTGAACCCGGCGGAGGGGGGAGGCTACGCCGCCCGGCTCAGCGGCACCGGCGCGGGCAAGGCCGAGCTCGTGCTCCTCGCGGTGACGCGCCATGTCGAGGTCGCGATCGGCAGCGGCGAGAACGGCGGGCGCAAGGTCGGCTATGCCAACGTGCTGCGCGCCGAGCGCAAGCTCGCCGACTGGCGGGGCGGTGCGGCGGACATCGCGGTCACGCCCGCCGAGCTCGCGGTGCCGGGCGCGGACCGCTACGCGCTGGTGCTGCGCCAGCCCGGCGGCGGCAAGGTGCTCGCCGCGCGCTGGCTCGCCTGACCTGGACGCAGTAGGCCCCGTCGATCCGCCGCGTCCCGCCGGAGGGCGCGTCGTGCAGTGCCTCGGGCAACCTCTTCGACGTCGCGATCCTCGAGACCTCGACGATCGGCCCCGCCTTGCGCGCCCGCTACCTCTCGCGTCCCGGCGCCGAGGGCGGCATCGAGCGTGCGGGCCGCCGGCTATTCCATGTTGGAGGGCCCGCCGCACAGGACAACGTTGCCGATCAGCACGTTGCGACAGGTTGTTATGCCCTATGGGGCGCTAATCGTCAGCGTTGGCGGTTCGGTCGTGTTGGCTTGTGGGGAAATCCCGAGGACGAAATTTCCAGACCCGTCCGAAACCCCGCCAGCCCCCGTCTTGCCCCGCCTAGCCTCGACCTTGACCCCCGGAAGCGTGCGCCCGGTCAGGCTTGGCTCGGCGCCCTGTTGGAGCACCATATTGTCCCCATAACCGCCCTCGAGCACCGGGTTGGAGAGCGCAGGCGCGGGGCTCAGGATCGCAAGAGCGGCCGGCAAATCCCTGAAAAGGCGCGCCATCATCCGAGATTCGCGCGGGTCTGGGCGAAGCCGGCGACAGGCGAGGCGAAGGCGAACAGGCTCCCCGCCGCGGGGGCGTCGGCCATGTCGTGTTGGGACATGTCCTTGGTCGCCGAGGTGACATAGGCGGTCCTCAGGTCCTCCCCCCCGAACGCCAGCTTGGTGATGTCGCGCGCCGGGATCGGCACGGTCGCGACGAGCACGCCGTCGGGCGAGAAGCGCGCCGCGCAGGAGCCGAGGTACATGCCCATCCAGACATGGTCCTCGGCATCGACCACCGGCCCGTCGGGGAAGGCATGCGGGAGCACCGCCCCCGTGTCGACGAACAGCCGCGCCTCGCCGACCCCGGCCGGGGAGAGGTCGGCGACGTAGGTCTTTTTCCCTGCCGTATCAGTGAAATAGATGCGGTCGCCCGAGGCGCTCACCGCGGGGCCGTTGGTGATCGCGATGCCCGCAGGGCCAGCCGGGCGGACCTCGCCGCGGTCGAAGACGTAGAACCGGCCCGAGGCCGAGCCCTCCGCATCGTCCATCGAGCCGAACCACACCCGCCCCCAGGGGTCGGTGCAGGCATCGTTGAGGCGGTTGCTCGGCGGCTCGCCCGGGATCGCGCAAAGCCTTGTGAAGACGGTGCTTTCCGGCGCGAAGGTGTAGAGCCCGTCCTTGAGGCCGCAGAGCAGCAAGCCCTCCTCGGCGGGGATCGCCCAGCCGATCGGCTGCGGCGCCTCGGTGACGCCGTTGCTCCCGGTGGCGGGGTCGAAGTGCCACAGGCGCCGGCGCTTGATGTCGACGAACCAGACGATCCGGCGCGCGGCATCCCACAGCACGCCCTCGCCGAGCAGTGTGTCGGCGGCGAGCACCGCGTCGACAGGCAGCTTCATCTCCATCCGGCATTCACCCAAGTGTTGTGCCCGGTGCAGTAGCGGGCGTCGTGCGAGGCGAGGAACAGCGCCATCGCGGCACTGTCGGCCGGCTGGATGCGCCCGTCAAGGCATTGTGCGGCAACGATTTCTGCTTCGCCCATTGAAAGCGATACCAGAGACCGACGCGTCGGCAATTCGCCCGTGATGCGCGTTCAGCCGCGCGCGACGGTTTCGAGCAGTTCGGCGGTAACCGGATAGCCGGCGTCGGCAAGGATCGTCAGCCACGGCTTGCCGTCCTCCTCGACCACGCGGGGGGTGATCGTCCTCACCGGGATCGCCTCCGCCTGGGCGCGGGCTTCGGCGTAGCTGGCGAAGAGCGCGAGGCGTTCGAGGTTGCGGCGGGTGGGGAAGATCAGCTTGATTTCGCCCCTTTCGGCAGCGTCGAGGGCGCCCTGCGCTGTTGTCCAGAACAGGTGGGTGTTCTCGGACTGGTCGATCGACACCTCGACCGCCCCGGTGCCGAGGTCGGCGAGATAGAAGCGCGTGTCGTAGACCCTTGAAATCGCCTCGTTCTTCGGGAACCAGCGGGCGAAGGGCGTGATCTGGGCGAGGTCGAGGCGCCAGCCGAAGGCCTCGAGCACGGGGGCGAGTTCTCCCGTTTCCTCGAGCTTTTTCCGTGCCTTCGCGGCGGTTTCGGCAGTGATGTCGCCGGAAAGGCCCAAGGCAAGGCCCGTCTCCTCAAGCGTCTCGCGCACCGCGGCGATCTGGTGCGCGGCCTCGTCGGGGGCGAGGCCATGTTGGGCGGCGACGCTTTCCCCGAGGGCGTAATCCGCGGGATCCACCCGTCCGCCCGGGAAAACCGCCATTCCTCCGGCGAAGGACATGGCGCGCGAGCGGACTGTCATGAGCACTTCCGGGGGGCCGCCTGAGGGGGCGTTGCGGAAGATGATGATCGTGGCGGCGGGGATGCCCCCATCCTTTTCGGAAGCTTGTGCGGATTCGCTGGTCATTGCGGCAAAGGATGGCCTTCCGGCAGGCGCTTGCCAAGCCCGCAGGGCGCGCTCCTGCCGCTTTGGAGAGGGGGTGTCGGACTGCTTTACAACCCCGACCCCGCGGCGCGCCTCAGCGCCTAGGAAAACGGCGGAATCTCGTGCTTTTTCAGGTTTGGCACGCGCCGTGCATAGTGTGCGGCGGTCCTAATGGTCTTCAAAACGAGGCGCGACCCTACTGGTCTCCGGGTGGTGCCTCCCCGAAGCGAAAGAGCGCTCCGCACTGGTCCTGCGGAGCGCTTTTTCGTTTGCCCGGCGTGTTTCACGTGAAGCATCGCCGGAAAGCCCCGCTAGCGGGGGTCTGGAGGGGGTCTAAAGGGGGGCTGGAGGCGGCTGGCGGGGGTTTGAAGCGGGCTGGAGGGGCGCTACGGCGGGGCTGCGGAGCGATGCCTTTCGAGTTCTGTCTTCGGCAGTGCTTCGCAACCGCTCGAGGCGAACGGATAGGGGCGCGTGTTGCCTGAGTGCGTTGCGGTCTTGAGCCTACCCCTCCACCGCTCGTGTCGAGCGCAGTCGAGACACGCGCCGCCGGGAGCATAGTTTGCGCGCTTAGCCCTCCGTCAGCCGCCTGCGGCGTCTGCCACCTCCCATCCCTGCGGGACGGGGAGGGACGGGTCGGCGTCAGACCTTCGCGACGCCCTCGCTGTCGAGCAGCTGTTGCAGCTCGCCCGCCTCGAACATCTCCATCATGATGTCGCTGCCGCCGACGAACTCGCCCTTGACGTAGAGCTGCGGGATCGTCGGCCAGTCGGAGAAGCTCTTGATCCCCTGGCGGATTTCCATGTCCTGGAGCACGTCGACGCTCTCGTAGGCGACGCCGCAATGGTCGAGGATCGCCACCGCGCGGCTCGAGAAGCCGCATTGCGGGAAGAGCGGCGTGCCCTTCATGAACAGCACCACGTCGTTGCTGGTGACGAGATCGGAGATGCGGGCATTGACGTCGGACATGGTGGTTGGCGTCCCTCGGTGGGTTCGATTGATGCGGGTTACGTGGGGACCACGGTGGTGACTTGCAAGGCGTGCAGCACGCCGCCCATCCGCCCGCCCAGCGCATTGTAGACGAGCTTGTGCTGCGCGACGCGGCTCAGCCCCCTGAATTGCGGCGCGGTGACGGTCGCGGCCCAGTGATCGTCGTCCCCGGCAAGGTCGCGCAATTCGACCTTGGCGCCGGGCAAGGCGGCGACGATCGCCTCCTCGATCTCGCGCGCGCTCATCGGCATGGGGTCAGACCCCGCCGAGCAGCTGGCGCCGCGCCTCGACCGCCATTTCGGCGAGCTTGGCGCGGATGTCGGCCTCGGTCACCTCGATCTGCGCGGCGGTGAGGTCGCCGAGGAGCTTCCTCACCACGTCCTCGTCGCCCGATTCTTCGAACTCGGCCTGCACCACCGCCTTGCGATAGGCGTCGGTCTCCTCGGGGGTGAGCTTCATCAGCCCCGCGGCCCACTCGCCGAGCAGCCGGTTGCGGCGGGCGAGAATGCGGAAGGCGGTCTCTTCCTCGAGCGCGAAGTGGGCTTCCTCGGCGCGCTCGCGGTCCCTGAAGTCGGTCATGTGTGTGTGTCCCTCCGGTACGATCCGGCCTGAGCGATAGTGCGCGCGGCGCGCGGCTTCAAGCGGGAAGCCGCGCGCGCCCCGGCCTTCAATCCATCGTCACCACGAGCTTGCCGACCGCCTCGCGCGCCTCGAGCTTGGCGATCGCCTCGCCGGCGCGGGCGAGGGGAAAGGTCTCGGAGACCAGCGGGTCGATCTTGCCCGCTTGCATCAGCGCGAAGAGCTCGTCGACCTGGGCGCGGAAGGCTTCGGGCTCGCGCGCGGTGAAGGCGCCCCAGAAGACGCCGCAGATGTCGCAGGACTTCAGCAGGGTAAGATTGAGCGGCATCTTGGCGATCCCCGCCGGGAAGCCGACCACCAGGAAGCGGCCCTCCCAGGCGATGGCGCGCAGCGCGGGCTCGGAATATTGCCCGCCGACGATGTCGTAGACGATGTTCGCGCCCTCCGGCCCGCAGGCCTGTTTGAACGCATCGGCGAGCGCCTTGGAGGCGTCCTTGTCCATCGCCTCGCGCGGATAGATCACCACCTCGTCGGCCCCTGCCTTCCTCGCGACCTCGCCCTTGGCTTCGGAGGATACGGCAGCGACGACGCGGGCGCCGAACGCCTTGGAAAGCTCGATCGCCGAAAGCCCCACGCCGCCCGCCGCGCCGAGGATCAGCACGGTGTCGCCGGCCTTGATGTGGCCGCGGTCCTTGAGGCCGTGGATCGTGGTGCCGTAGGTCATGAGGAGCGAGGCGGCCTTCTCGAAGGAGACGCCGTCGGGCACCTTGAACATCCGGCCCGCGGGGACGAGCACCTTCTCGGCCAGCCCGCCGTTGCCGATCCCGGCGAGCACCTTGTCGCCGATGCTGAAGCCCTCGACGCCTTCGCCGAGCGCCTCGATTACGCCGCTGATCTCGCCGCCGGGGGAGAAGGGGCGCTGCGGCTTGAACTGGTACATGTCGCGGATGATGAGCCCGTCGGGATAGTTGATCGCGCAGGCCCTGACCGCGACGAGCACCTCGCCCGGGCCGGGGACGGGCGCGTCGATCTCGTCGAGCGTCAGGGTCTCGGGCCCGCCGGTCTGGTGGGTGCGGATGGCTTTCATGATGTCCTCTCCCTGTCTTTCCTAGTCGGTCAGGCGGCGGCGGTGCCGCGCATCAGCCACGGCTGGTCGGCGCTGCGCTCAGCCTCGAAGCCCGCGATCGCCTGCCCGCGCGTCATGGTCAGCCCCACCTCGTCGAGGCCGTTCAAGAGGCAGTGCTTGCGGAACGGGTCGATCTCGAAGGCGAAGCGGTCCTGGTAGGGGGTGGTGACGGTCTGCGCCTCGAGGTCGACGGTGATCTCGAGCCCCTCGCGGGCGACCTCGAGCAGCCGGTCGACCGCCGCTTGGGGGAGCACCACGGGGAGGATGCCGTTCTTGACCGCGTTGCCCGAATGGATGTCGGAGAAGGAGGGCGCGATCACCACGCGGATGCCGAGGTCGAGCATCGCCCAGGCGGCATGCTCGCGGCTCGATCCGCAGCCGTAATTGTCGCCAGCGATGAGGATCGGCGCGCCCTTGTAGGCGGGATCGTCGAAGACATTGCCCGGTTCGGCGCGCAAGCTCTCGAAAGCGCCCTGGCCGAGGCCCTCGCGGCTGACCGTCTTGAGCCACCTGGCGGGGATGATGATGTCGGTATCGACATTCTTGAGGCCGAGCGGAATGGCGCGGCCTTCGACGCGGGTCAGCGGTTCCATCGGGCCTCTGGTTCTAGTCTGTCTGGGGCGGCTCGCCCGATGGGATCGGGCCGGGCTGGGTGGGAGAGTTGGGCTTCTTCTTGGCGGTGAACTTGCGGCCCGCGTAGAGCAGGGCTGCCGCAACCGCCGCCGAGCCGATCGCCGCCGCGCCGAGGGCGGCCTTGTTGCCGCCGGTCTTTTTCTTGTCGCTCATGCCGTTTCCATGCGCCTTGCGTGCGGGGCTTGCAAGTCCGCTGCGTCAGGCGAGCGCGCGCACGTCGGCGAGCCGCCCGGTGACAGCGGCGGCGGCGGCCATCGCCGGGCTTACGAGGTGGGTGCGCGCGCCCGGGCCCTGCCGGCCGACGAAGTTGCGGTTGGAGGTCGAGGCGCAGCGCTCGCCCGGCGGCACCTTGTCGGGGTTCATGCCGAGGCACGCCGAGCAGCCCGGCTCGCGCCACTCGAAGCCGGCCGCGGTGAAGATCCGGTCGAGGCCCTCTTCCTCGGCCTGAGCCTTGACCAGCCCTGAGCCGGGGACGACGATCGCCCACCTGACGTTGTCGGCCTTGCGGCGGCCCTTGAGGATGGCGGCGGCGGCGCGCAGGTCCTCGATGCGGCTGTTGGTGCACGAGCCGATGAAGACGTTCTCGATGGCGACCTCGGTCATCGGGGTGCCGGGGGTGAGACCCATGTAGTCGAGCGACTTGCGCGCCGCGATGCGCTTGCTCTCGTCGGCGAAATCCTGCGGATCGGGCACGCGGCCGTTGATGGGGACGACGTCCTCGGGCGAGGTGCCCCAGGTGACGCTCGGCTCGACTTGCGCCGCGTCGATGACGACCGACTTGGCGAAGACCGCACCCGGATCGGTGTGGAGCGAGCGCCACCAGGCGACCGCCGCGTCCCACTCCGCGCCCTTGGGAGCCATCGGGCGGCCCTTGAGGTAGGCGAAGGTGGTGTCGTCGGGCGCGATCAGCCCGGCGCGCGCGCCCGCCTCGATGCTCATGTTGCAGACCGTGAGGCGCTCCTCGACGGTCATGCGCTCGAACACGCGGCCGCGGTATTCGATCACGTAGCCCGAGCCCCCCGCCGCGCCGATCCGGCCGATGATGTGGAGGATCAGGTCCTTGGCGGAAACACCCGGCCCAAGGTCGCCCTCGACGCGCACCTCCATCGGCTTCGACTGCTGGAGCAGCAGCGTCTGGGTCGCGAGCACGTGCTCGACCTCGCTCGTCCCGATGCCGAAGGCGAGGGCCCCGAGCCCGCCGTGGCAGGCGGTGTGCGAATCCCCGCAGACGATCGTGGTGCCCGGCAGCGAGAAGCCCTGCTCCGGGCCGACGACATGGACGATCCCCTGCTCCTTCGCGGTCGCGGGGATGTAGCGGATGCCGAAGGCGGGGGCGTTGACCTCGAGCGCGGCGAGCTGCGCGGCGCTTTCGGGGTCGGCGATGGGAATGGGCCTGCCCGCAGCGTCGAGCCGCGCCGTCGTCGGCAGGTTGTGGTCCGGCACCGCGAGGGTCAGCTCGGGTCGCCGCACCGGCCGCCCGGCGAGGCGCAGCGCCTCGAACGCCTGCGGGCTCGTCACTTCGTGGACGAGGTGGCGGTCGATATAGATCAGCGCCGTCCCGTCGTCGCGGGTCTCGACGACATGCGCGTCCCAGATCTTCTCGTAGAGGGTGCGGGGGCGGCTCGCCATGGTCGGTTCCGTGCTGCGAAAGGGGGCGGGAAATCGGCCGCTCCATAGTCACGATTACCGAGCCGTGGCAAGTTTGCGGCAACATACCCGCAGGGCGTTGTGGAATTTGTCATAATCTTGCGCTAGTTGACACACATGTCAGCAACCGAATCCGCCGCGACCCCCTTCCTGCACCCGATCACGGTCGAGGCGGCCGACATCGATTTCATGGGCCACGTCAACAACGCGCGCTACCTGAACTGGGTGCAGGACGCGGTGCTCGCCCACTGGCACAAGCTCGCCCCGGCCGAGGAGATCGCGAGCAAGGCCTGGGTCGCCTTGAAGCACGAGATCACCTACCGCAAGCCCGCCTTCCTCGAGGACGACGTGATTGCCCAGACCGTGCTCGAACGCTTCAATGGCGCGCGCGCGTTCTACTCGACGCTCATCAAGCGCGGCGAGGAGGTGCTCGCCGAGGTGCAGTCCTCATGGTGCTGCATCGACGCCGTGACCCTGCGCCCGGCGCGCATCGGCGAACACCTGCGCGAGTTCTTCTTCCCCAAGGGCGAGTGAGGCCGCGGCGCCGCGCCGCGCCGCGCCGCTGAAGCACGCACATCTTCTTCCCCGACGGTCACAATTCTGACGCAGAGCCGTGCCAGCGGCGCTGTCGGATCGGGACCGGCCGGCATGTCGCCGCCGGATACAAGGGGTAACGGAAATGAAGATGGAAAACCGCACGCTGGCGCTGCTCCTTGCGGGAGCGGCGCTCTCCGCCATGGCGACCCCCGCGATCGCGCAGGACGCCGGCTCCGCAGACAGCGAAGCCGCCGCCGCCGGGGCCGACAGCGAGGAGGGCAGCGCGATCGTCGTCACCGCGCAGCGCCGCTCGGAAAACACGCTCGACGTGCCGGTGACCGTCTCGGTCCTCCAGTCCGAGGCGCTGCGGGACTTCCAGGCGGGCGGTGCCGACACGCTGCTCTCGCTCTCGGGCCGCGTGCCGGGCCTCTACGTCGAATCGACCACCGGGCGCATCTTCCCGCGCTTCTACATCCGCGGCCTCGGCAACATCGACTTCTACCTCGGCGCCTCGCAGCCCGTCTCGATCATCCAGGACGACGTGATCGGCGAGCACGTGGTGCTCAAGTCCAACCCCGCCTTCGACATCGCGCAGGTCGAAGTCCTGAAGGGCCCGCAGGGCTCGCTGTTCGGGCGCAACACCACCGCGGGCATCGTCAAGTTCGACACCGCCCAGCCGAGCGACACCTGGCGCGGGCAGGGCTCGGTCTCCTACGGCAGCTACAACAGCATCAACGCCGACGTCGGGATCGGCGGTCCGCTCAATGCCGACGGCAGCCTGAGCTTCCGCCTCTCGGGGCTCTACCAGCACCGCGACGACTGGATCGACAACACCTACACCGGCCCGTCCGACGACGGCACGGTGCCGGGCAGGAACGTGATGGGCGGCTTCACCGAGCGCGACGCGCGCCTCCAGATCCTTGCCCGCCCGAGCGATGCGGTGTCCGTGCGTCTGTCGGGCCATATCCGCGACTACGACGGCACCGCCTCGATCTTCTACCGCGGTTCGATCCAGCGCGGCACCAACGAAGTGCCGAGCACCTTCCGCCGCGGGCAGGTCGCCTATGACGAGGCGCAGAACAACCCGCAGGGCTACAACACCCACGGCGTGTCGCTGAAGGCCGATGTCGATTTCGGCTTCGCCACCCTCACCTCGATCACCGCCTGGGAGCACGCCTCGGGCTTCAGCCGTGGCGATACCGACGGCGGCGCGGCGGCGAATTTCGGCGGCGTCGCCCCGAACATCTGCGCAGCCGGCTGCGGCCAGTCGCGCGGGCGCCTCGTCGGGCTCGACCAGTGGAGCCAGGAAGTGCGCCTCGCCAGCCCCGACGAGGGGCGCTTCAAGTGGCAGGTCGGCGGGATCTACTTCGATTCGCGCGACCGCACCGAGTTCGCCCAGCGCTCGTTCTTCCTGACCAGCAACGTGCTCGGCACCACGCCCAACCCCAACAACTTCGTGCGGCTGCGCAACGCCAACACCAGCTGGGCCGCCTTCGGTCAGGCGAGCTACGAGCTCACCGACAGCCTCACCTTCACCGGCGGCGTGCGGCTCACCAAGGACGTGCGCAACACCCGGCTGCTGCTCAGCCCGAATTTCGCCAATCTGACCGTGCCGACCACCGCTCCGACCTCGTCCTACGCCTGCGGCGCTGCCCGGGTCTGCCGCCTGTCGGACACCGAGCCGAGCTGGGATGCGAGCCTCTTGTGGCGCATCTCGCCCGAATCGAGCGTCTTCGCGCGCTATGCGCGGGGCTTCCGCGGGCCGACCATCCAGGGCCGCTCGGCGGTGTTCGGCTCGGCCTACTCGACCGCGGATTCGGAGAAAGCGACGAGCTACGAGGTGGGCTTCAAGTCCGCGCCGCTGGGCGAGCGCTTCAACTTCAACCTCGCCGCCTTCTACTACACCGTCGACGACATCCAGCTCAACGGCAACGACAGCAACGGCAACGGGGTGCTGTTCAACGGCAAGCAGGGCAAGGGCTACGGGATCGAGGCGGAAGTCTCGGCGCGGCCGTTCCGCGGCTTGCAGCTCAACGCCGGGCTCAGCCTCCTCCACACCGAGATCAACGCTCCCGGCGTCTTCGCGCAGGTCGGTGCGGCGGGCGGCGTCGTCTCGCAGACCGTGCTCGATCCGACCATCCGGATCGGCAACAGCTTCTTCGCCGCGATCGACGGGAACCCCTTCCCGAACGCGCCCGACTACACGCTCAACGTCAACGCGCGCTACGACCTGCCGCTCGGCGGGGGCGACACGCGGCTGTTCGTGTCGAGCGACTTCGCGATGCAGGGCTCGACCAACCTCGTGCTCTACCGCTCGATCGAATACCGCTCGGAGAACAATTTCGAGCTCGGCGGTCGGGTCGGCGTCGCTTTCGGCGACTACGAGATCGCCGCCTTCGTCCGCAACGCGACCAACGAGGTCAACCTCGTGGGCGCGATCGACACCTCGAACTACCGGGCGGGGATCTACAACGATCCGCGCATCGTCGGGGTGATGCTGAGCGGCTCGTTCCGCTGAGGAGGTGCGGGCCGGGCGCGGGGAGGAAACTCCCGTCCGGCCTGCCGCCGCCTCACCGCCGCCGGAGCGCCGTGCTCATTACGCCCGCTGCGCCCGCCGCGAGCATCGCTCCGCCGAGCGAGGCGAGGGGGTTCGTCCGGATGAAGGTATACAGGCTCGTCTGCCGCATCGGCAGGGGCCCGTAGACCTTCCCCTCGCCGCCGCCCGTATGGAAGCCCTTCGCGCCCGAGTTCTGCGGCGGCTTGTCCTTGTCGATGGCGGTGCTGAAGAAGGCCTTCTCGAGCACCCGGTCGGCGATGTTCGGGAGCATCTGCGCGAACAGCGTCATCGCGCGGCCCCCGCCGCCGACGATCATGTCGCGGGTTGGATGCGCGGCGGCGTGGCAGATCGCCTCGGCGACGAGGTCGGGCGAATAGATCGGCGGCGGGATCATCGCCCGCGCCTCCATCTGATTGAGCGCCTTTTCGACGAAGGGCGTGTTGATCCCCGAGGGCTGGATCAGCGTCACCGAGACGGGCGCCTTCTCGTGCATCAGTTCGAGGCGCAGCGAATCGACATAGCCCTTCACCGCGTGCTTGCTCGCGGTGTAGGAGGAGAGCACCGGCGAGGGCATGTCCGAGGCGATCGAGCCGGTGACGATCAGCGCGCCCCCGCGCTCCTTGAGGTGCGGCAGCGCCTCGGTCGCGCAGTGGACGCATCCCCAGTAATTGGTCTCGAAGACCTGGCGGTGGTCGGCGTCGGAGATCTCCTCGAGCAGCGCATAGGCGCCCACCCCCGCATTGCTGACGAAGGTGTCGAAGCCGCCGTGGCGCGCGACCACCTCCTCGACCGCGGCGGCGACCTCCTCGCGGCTGCCGACATCGGCGACAATGGTGTCGCAGCGTCCGCCCAATGAGCGGATGCCCTCGGCGGCGGCCTCGAGCCCTTCGCTGCCGCGGGCGATGATGACGACCTTCGCGCCGCGCTCGGCGGCGAGGCGCGCGGTGGCGAGGCCGATCCCGGAGGAGCCTCCGGTGATGACGATGGTCTGCTGGTCGAGCGGCTTCAGCTTCATGGGAGGAGGACCTTTCCTTGTGCCGGGGGCCGATCATCCGCGTGGGGCCCGGCGCGGCCCTAACCTCGATCAGCCCCGCTCGCTGGTGCGGGCGCGCGGCCCTGCCGGGGGCACCCTCCGCCGCATGCCGGGCGCGGGGCGGCAAAGGCGATTGCCTCGCGCGGCGAGAGGCCTATAGGCGTGCCCATGACGTCTTTCCGCGTATATCCCGCGAGATGAGCGCGCCTTTCGCCCTTCCTCCCCGGCGCTTCCAGCGCGTGGCCGGCCTCATGCTCGGCTTCGCGATCGCCGGGAGCTGGCTTGCGATCCACGCCTGGGGGATGTTCGTCTTCGAGCTGACGTGGTCGAACTGGCCGCTCGCGGCGGGGCTGGCGGTGGTGCAGTGCTGGCTCTCGGTCGGGGTGTTCATCGTCTGCCACGACGCGATGCACGGCAGCCTCGTCCCCGGGCATCCGCGGCTTAACGGCGCGATCGGGGCGGTGCTGCTGGCGCTTTATGCGGGGTTCGCATGGGCCCAGCTGAGGGACGCGCATTTCGATCACCACCGCCTCGCCGGGCGAGCGGGCGATCCCGATTTCGACGAGCACCATCCGGACGATTTCTGGCGCTGGTATGCAACCTTCTTCCGGCGCTATTTCGGCTGGCGCTCGATCCTCTTCGTGCACACCGTGGTCGGCATCTACTGGCTGGTGCTGGAGATCCCGATGGCGCAGATCGTGCTCCTCTACGGCGCGCCGGCGCTGGGGTCCTCGCTCCAGCTGTTCTACTTCGGCACCTTCCGCCCGCACCGCCACCTGCCGGGCGAGGCGCGCGCAGGCGACTTCGCCGACCGCCACAACACCCGCAGCGAGGCCTTCGGCCCGCTCGCGAGCCTCGCCACCTGCTTCCATTTCGGCTATCATCTCGAACACCACCGCCGCCCCGACGTGCCGTGGTGGGCGCTGCCCGCCGCGCGCCGGGCCGGGGTCGGAGTGGGGGTCGGCACAGGCGGGGGCGCGACGGAATTGACCGGGAGGAAGGTTGAAGCATGAGCTGGCTCGAGGCCGCCGCCATCACCCTTGCCGCGCTTACGGGCATGGAGGTCTTCGCGTGGGTGGCACACAAGTACATCATGCACGGCTGGGGCTGGGCCTGGCACCGCGATCACCACGAGCCGCACGACAACGTGCTCGAGAAGAACGACCTCTTCGCGGTGGTGTTCGGCACCATCAACGCCGCGATGTACATTTTCGGCTCGCTGTGGTGGGACTGGCTGTGGTGGACCGCGGTCGGCGTCACGCTCTACGGGGTGATCTACACCCTGGTGCATGACGGGCTCGTCCACCAGCGCTACTGGAAGTGGGTGCCGCGCAAGGGCTACGCCAAGCGGCTGGTGCAGGCGCACAAGCTCCACCACGCGACGATCGGCAAGGAGGGCGGGGTGAGCTTCGGCTTCGTCTTCGCTCGCGATCCGGCCAAGCTCAAGGCCGAGCTCAAGGCGCAGAAGGACGCGGGCCTCGCGGTGGTGCGGGACTCGGTCGGCGCGGGCGCGGACGGCTTCGAGGTCGTCGGGCGGAATATCTAGGAGCTACAGTCCCTCCCCATTCCGTTGGAACGGGGAGGGACTAGGCTGCCGCCAGCCTTGCGGCGTGTTCCTTCACCAGCGCGATCATGTTGGGCACCCCTTGCGTGCGGTTGCTCGAGAGCTGGTTCCTGAGGTCGAAGGGGGCGAGCGCGCCCATCACGTCCATGCCTGCGACCTCGGCGGCGGGCTTGTCCTGCACCGCGGCGATCACCAGCGCGACGATCCCCTTGGTGATCGCGGCGTTGCTGTCGGCGAGGAAGTGGAGCCGCGCCGCGTCGGTCCCGGCCGGGTAGACCCACACCGCCGCCGAGCACCCGCGCACCAGCGTCGCGTCGGTCTTGAGCGCCTCGGGCATCGGCTCGAGGCTGCGGCCGAGCTCGATCAGGAGGCCGTACCGCTCGTCGCCTTCGAGGAACTCGTATTCTTCGAGAATGTCGGAAAGGGTGCGCATGGGCTCGCCCTTAAGCAAGGCCCGCCCGAAACGCAAAGGGCTCTCAGCCCGACAACCCGCCGGGCCGGGTGAAGGCGTAATAGGCGACGTAGAACCACCCGAAGAAGCCGTGGATCGCGGCCCAGATGATCGACTTGTGGAGGCTCCAGCTGATCGCCACCGCGATCGCCGAGCCGAGGCCGATGCCGGCCTGCGCGGCGGTGGTGCGGTGGTCGCTCACAGCTCCACCCCGCTGGCGATCGCCTCGAGCTTGCGGATGCGCTCCTTGAGGTCGGCGAGCTCGATGCGCGCGGTGCCGAGGCCCGAGCCCTCGTCGCCGGCGGCGCGGGGGTGGACGTGGCCCAGTTCCTGGCGCTTGAAGTCGAGCCAGCCGGTCCAGGCGCGCAGCAGCGCGGCGGAGACCAGCGCGAGGCCGATCAGGCTGCCCGCGGTGAGCACCACGGTGGGGTCGAGAAGGGACGTCATCATTCGCTCTGTTCCTTCCTCAGCGCGGGCGCGGCGTCCCGCAGGGCTTCGATCTCGGCGGCGATCCGCGCCTGTTCGCGCGCATCGCCCGAATGGGCGTCGGTGGCGATCCGTTCGAGCACCTTGACCCGCTCCTTGAGTTCCACGAGCTCGCGGCGGGCCGCCTCCAGTTCGGCCGCGGTGCGTCCATCGCTGCGCGGCACGACCTTCTGGTTGCCGTCCTCGTCCTCGACGATCCCGGCGCGCGCCCGGGCGACCTGCACGACGCCCCAGATCAGGATGCCCACCAGGGCGACGATGGCCCAGCTGCTCATTACTGCAACCGCTCCTTCTCGGACGCGAGGCGCAGGTCCTCGATCTCCATCGCGAGCTGCTGACCGCGATCGGTGGCGATGCGTTCGAGCACCTGCATGCGGGCATCGAGCCGCTCGACCTTCTCGGCATAGTGCGCGGCCCTTTCGGCGGAGCGCTCGGCCATCAGTTCGAGCTGCTTTTCGCGGTAGGCGAGCCAGCGCTTGAAGATGTCGGCGCCCACGCCCAGTACGACCGGGATGACAACCACCATCAGGACCAGCGCAAGCGCCATGATCTCATCGTCCATCAACCGATCTCCTTTTCCAGACGCAGGGCCTCGATTTCGTCGGAAAGCACGGTACCCCGGTCGGTAGCGATGCGTTCGAGCACGCGCAGCCGGTCCTCGATCATCTGCTGGCGCTCGGCGATCTCGTGCAGCGCCGGTGCGTCGGTGCCCGCCTTCGCTTCATAGCGCAGCCGCTTGGCCTGCATGACCTTTTCGACAATGCCGTTCACCGTCATCCCCGCGATCAGCACGATCGCGACGACGGCCACGGCGACCACCACC
Source organism: Erythrobacter sp. NE805 (assembly GCF_046452355.1). Classification (NCBI taxonomy): domain Bacteria; kingdom Pseudomonadati; phylum Pseudomonadota; class Alphaproteobacteria; order Sphingomonadales; family Erythrobacteraceae; genus Erythrobacter; species Erythrobacter sp. NE805. The sequence continues at coordinate 21,825 of NZ_JBKFDI010000004.1, forward strand.
ACCTCGCTCATCACGCTTTCCCCTTGTCGGTGAGGTTGGTCAGGGCGCGGTCGCGCAGCGCGTCGATCTCGGCGCCGAGGTGGTAGCCGCCGTCGGTGACGATCCGCTCGACATTGGCGAGGCGGTCCTTGACCGAGCCCAGCTCGGCGCGCAGCTCGGCATTCTCCTGGGTGAGCAGGGTGACGCGGTGCGCAGTCTCGCGGTCGGAGCCGGGCTTCAACGACTGGCCCCACATGCCTTCGAGCGGATAGCCGTTCTTGATCTTCATGCGGGTCATGTGGAACTGCGAGATGATCCCCATCGCTCCGAGCGCGAAGGCGCCCGCGATGATGTAGCCGAGGTAGGGAAGAAAATCGGCAGGCTCCATCACACCCGCTCCTTCTTCTCGAGCCCGAGCGGCACGCCCGCATCCGCCTCGTCGACGCGGCGCGTGTCGCGCAGCGCCTCGATCTGGGTGGCGATATCGTAGCCGCGGTCGGTGACGATGCGTTCGAGCACCTGCACCCGGTCCTCGAGCCGCTGGATCTGGCCGACGTACTGCGCAGCCTTTTCGGCGGTCTGCTCGGCGGTAGCGCCGACCTGCATTTCGGCCATCTTCTGCTGATGCTTGGTCCAGAGGGCAACGATCGGGATCATCAGCGCGAAGATCGGGATCGAGAGCGCCATTATGCCTTCCATGATTCAAGTCCCCTCATGCATTGTTTCTGGCGATTAGCGCAGCCGCTCGATTTCGGCGGTCAGGCGCGGGTTGCTGCTGACGTAGTGCGCTTCCACCGCGGCGAGGCGGCGGTCGATGTCGCGGAAGTTTGCCTTGATCTCGCGCGCGGTGCGGCGCGGGCTCTGGCGCACGCCCTGCCAGTACTTCTGCTCGCTTTCGTCGCGGTAGAGGTGCGGCGGCTTCTTGTTGAGCACGAAGCTGGCGATCAGGTAGCCCGGGAAGGTGACCGAACTCAGCGGCGTGGCGAGCGAGACCAGCAGCGCGATCCGCACCCACAGCACGTTGATCCCGGTGTAGTCGGCGATACCGGCGCAGACACCCGTCAGCTTGGCATTGTGCTTGTCGCGGTAAAGCGTGGTGCGCGGCGTGTTCATGCGCGGGTTCCCTTCTTCTCGGCGATCAGCTGCTCGAGTTCGCGCAGCTGCTGGTTGTCCTTTTCCTGATCGGCGATCAGGCGCCGGACCGGGGTGAAGCCCGGGTCGTCGGCGGCGACCAGTCGCTCGACCGTGTCCATCCGCTCGTCCAATCGCTTGGCGAGGTTGTAGAGCTCCTCGAGCAGCACCTCGTCATCGGCGGTGATGGTGGGCGCGGTCTTCCACTTGGTCATATAGTGCAGCACCATCCACGGCAGGCCGATGAAGATGACTGCAAGACCCAGAACGACGTCGAAATCCATTGTCTTACTTCCCCTCGTTCGCGTCGGGCTTGCCGAGCGCCTTCTTCATGGCCTGCAATTCGTCGTCGATCGCGTCCGAACCGGCGAGCGCGGCGATTTCATCGGCGAGCGACGGCGGGCCGTCCTCGGCGATGCGCAGCGCGTCGGCGCGGCCCTCGGCGTAGTCGACGCGGCGCTCGAGCTGGTCGAAGCGGGCGAGCGCCTCGTCGGTGCGCTCGGTGCTCATCAGCGTGCGCAGCTTGACGCGGTTCTCGGCGCTTTCGAGGCGCGCGGCGATCGCGGTCTGGCGGCTGCGGGCCTCGCGCAGGCGGTGCTGGAGCTTGGCGATGTCCTCCTCGTAGGCGCGCAGCGCGTCGTCGAGCACCGCGATCTCGCTCTTGAGCTGGTCGGCCATGTCCGCCGCCTTCTTCTTCTCGACGAGCGCGGCGCGGGCGAGGTCCTCGCGGTCCTTGGAGAGCGCGAGCTGCGCCTTCTCGGCCCAGTCGGCCTGGAGCCGGTCGAGCTTCACGCAGTGGCGGTGCATCTCCTTCTGGTCGGCGATGGTGCGCGCCGCGCTGGCACGGACTTCGACCAGGGTTTCCTCCATCTCGAGGATGATCATGCGGATCATCTTCGAGGGGTCATCCGCCTTGTCGAGCATGTCGTTGAAGTTGGCGGCGATGATGTCGCGGGTGCGGCTGAAAATGCCCATGAAGGCTACTCCATCGAGAAACGAATTGACCCGGTCCAGCGGCGCGACTCGGTCGCTCCGTCCGTCTGCGGGGTTGCCGCGGGTCTGGGCCGGGTCGGGGCGGCGACGCAAGGCCTCGATTTCCTCGTCGAGCCGCGACAGCCGCCCCGAGGACAGCAGGCGGGAGGGTTGGGCCGGAGCCTCGCCACCGTCACGGGCGCGCGGGGGGGGCGCGCCGTCGGCGGCATCGGCGGGGGGAACGTCACGCTCCGGCCCGAGGGGGTCGAAAGGATCGCCCACGTCAGGCGATCTCGATCACGGTGCCGGCCGTGCCGACCGGGTGAGCCATCGGGGCGGCGCTCGCCGCGCCCGGCTGGATCTGCGAGGAGAGCAGCACCATCAACGTCATCGCGGCGATGCTGGCGAGGGCGGCATGGCCGACCTTGGAGCTCCAGAAGCTGGCTTTGGCGGTTGCGGTGTCGATCATCGTGGCCTCCCGTAGGGTGTGTGTCGCGGTGTTGCCGGATGTTTTGCATCAGCCGTGCCAAACCTCGGGAATGGCGGATTTCCGCGCTTTTCCGCGCCGCGCGGGTGCAGAGGCTTGGTCTCTATTGCCAAGCATTGGGGATTTTCACTATAGTTTGGACATGAAGCTAGAGAGCCAGTTCATTGGCCAGTCGGGGGCGTTCCTGGACGCGGTCGAACGCGCCAGCCGGGCGGCCGCGATGAACCGCCCGGTGCTGGTGATCGGCGAGCGCGGGACCGGCAAGGAACTGATCGCCGAGCGCCTCCACCGCCTCTCGACCCGCTGGGACGAGCCGCTGGTGACGATGAACTGCGCGGCGCTCCCCGAGACGCTCATCGAGGCCGAGCTGTTCGGCCACGAGGCGGGTGCCTTCACCGGCGCCACCAAGTCGCGCGCGGGCCGTTTCGAGGAGGCCGACCGCGGCACGCTGTTTCTCGACGAGCTCGGCACCCTCAGCATGGGCGCGCAGGAGCGGCTGCTGCGTGCGGTCGAATATGGCGAGGTCACCCGCATCGGCGCCTCGCGCCCGATCCGCGTCGACGTGCGGATCGTCGCGGCCACCAACGACGACCTCCCCGCGCTCGCGGCGGCGGGCGAGTTCCGGGCCGACCTGCTCGACCGGTTGAGCTTCGAGGTCATCACCCTGCCGCCGCTCAGGGTGCGCGAGGGCGACATCGGGGTGCTCGCCGAATATTTCGGCCGCCGCATGGCCGCTGAGCTCGACTGGGATCGCTGGCCCGGCTTCGCGCCCCACGTGATGGACGCGCTCGAGGATTATCCCTGGCCCGGCAACGTGCGAGAATTGCGCAATGTCGTCGAGCGCGCGGTCTATCGCTGGGCCGCGCCCGACATGCCGATCGCGCACGTCCAGTTCGATCCCTTCGACAGCCCGTGGCGCCCGCGTCCGCCGGAGCATCGCCGCAGCAGCGCGCCGATGCCGAGCCGGGCCGCGAGCGAGCCCGCAGCTGCGCCGGCCGCGATCAACTTCGACACCATCGAGGACCTGCGCGCCGCGGTCGACGCGCACGAGCGCGCGATCCTCGCCCATGCGCTTGGGCGTCACCGCTGGAACCAGCGCCAGACCGCCCGCGCGCTCGGGCTCACCTACGACCAGCTGCGCCACTGCATCCGCAAGCACGCGCTGATGGAAGGCGAGGACTGAGTGACCGCCTAACGGAATGGCAATCCTTTTCGAATATTGCGGTCCTACGAATTGGGACAACAATAAATCCATGCGAGCGCATTCCGAAAATTTCTTCATGAATTTCGGTGACCTGCGGCGGACCGGGGGCGAATCGGCGTGGCTGCCGCGCCCGGCCCGGGGAGCCCGCTGAGATGCGCCCCGATCTCCCCTCCAACCACCGTCACCTGCCCGCGACCACGCCGGCGCAGCGCAGCATGGTCGCGCGCGCCCAGGCCTACCGGGCGGCGGAAACGGCCGCTTTCCTTTCGCCGGCGCCCGCCATCCCGCCGTCGCCGATCGAGGTTCCCGTCGTCCCCCCGCCCGTCGCCGAACCGCGCGCGACCGGCGGCGACGTGCCGTCGCTCCAGGCCGGGCGCCGCGCCGCGCCGCGCCTGCGGCTCAGCCTGCCCGCGCAGCTGATCGCGGTCGAGAAGGCGCACACCTGCATCCTTCTCAACCTCTCGCGCACCGGCGCGCAGGTCGCGATCCTCGATGCGATGCGCGAGGGCGAGGGCGCAATCCTGCGCTGCGGCATGATCGACCATTTCGCACTTGTCACCCGCAGCGAGTTCGGCCTCAACGCGCTCGAATTCGACGAGCCGCTCACCGACGCGATCGTGCTCGAGACGCGCCGCTACCACGAGAACTTCGAGGAGCGCGAGCGCCGCGCGCTGCTCGAGACCGCGCGCAAGTGGGCGACCGGCGATACCGAGGACCGTCCGGTCTGACCTAGGCTGCACGCTGCCCCCGTGCGGTTGGCTCTTGCCAAGCGGGGCCCAAGCGACTAGGTGCAGCGCCAATCCCGACATTGTCGCGACAAGGTTTGGATGCTGGCGCCTCCGGGGGCCGGCCCCAAACCGCGTTTCCGCAATGTCCGCCGCACCCAAGGACTCCATGGCCGATATCGCCCGCCTGACCCAGCTGATCGAACCCGAGGCCCGCGCGCTCGGCTTCGAGCTCGTGCGCGTGGCGATGCTCCCCTCCGAGGCCGGGGACGGCGGCATGGCGCTCCAGATCATGGCCGAGGACCCGGCGACCGGCCAGCTCGTGCTCGACCAGTGCGCCGCGCTCTCGCGCCGCATTTCCGACGCGATCGACGCCGCCGAGGAGGCGGGCGAGGTGCTCGTTGAGGGCGCCTATCACCTCGAGGTCTCCTCCCCCGGCATCGACCGCCCGCTGACCCGCGAGAAGGACTTCGCGAAGTGGGCTGGCCACGAGGTCCGGATCGTCATGGACAAGGCCTTCGCCGGCCAGCGTGTCAACAAGGGCGTGCTCGGCGGGCTCGAGGATGGTATGGTCCTCGTCACGGAAGTGAAGGCGGGCGAGGTTCGCCTGCCGCTCGCACAGATCCACACCGCGAAGCTCGTCCTCACCGACGCGCTGATCGCCGCCACCCGCCCGCTCGACACCAGCGGGGCCGACGAACTCATCGAAGATACAGAAGAGGCAGACGACTGATGAGTGCCATTTCCGCCAACAAGGCCGAACTCCTCGCGATCGCCAACGCGGTCGCCTCGGAAAAGATGATCGACAAGGCGATCGTCATCGAGGCGATGGAGGAGGCGATCCAGAAGTCGGCGCGCAACCGCTACGGCGCGGAGAACGACATCCGCGCCAAGCTCGATCCGCTGACCGGCGATCTGACGCTGTGGCGCGTGGTCGAGGTGGTCGAGGAGGTCGAGGACTACTTCAAGCAGGTCGATCTCAAGCAGGCCGAGAAGCTCCAGCCGGGCGCCAAGGTGGGTGACTTCATCGTCGATCCGCTGCCCCCGGTCGATCTCGGCCGCATCGATGCGCAGTCGGCCAAGCAGGTGATCTTCCAGAAGGTCCGCGATGCCGAGCGCGAGCGCCAGTACGAGGAATTCAAGGACCGTCAGGGCGAGGTCATCACCGGGGTGATCAAGTCGGTCGAATTTGGCCACGTGATCGTCAACCTCGGCCGGGCCGAGGGCGTGATCCGCCGCGACCAGCAGATCCCCCGCGAAGCCGCCCGCGTGGGCGAGCGCGTCCGCGCGCTCATCACCAAGGTCGAGCGCAACAACCGCGGCCCGCAGATCTTCCTTTCCCGCGCGCACCCCGACTTCATGAAGAAGCTGTTCGCGCAGGAAGTGCCCGAAATCTACGACAACATCATCGAGATCAAGGCCGCCGCCCGCGACCCCGGCAGCCGCGCCAAGATCGGCGTGATCAGCCGTGACAGCTCGATCGACCCGGTCGGCGCCTGCGTCGGCATGAAGGGCAGCCGCGTGCAGGCGGTGGTGCAGGAACTCCAGGGCGAGAAGATCGACATCATCCCCTGGTCGGAAGACACCGCGACCTTCGTCGTGAACGCGCTCCAGCCGGCCACGGTCAGCCGCGTCGTGCTCGACGAGGATGATGGCCGCATCGAAGTGGTGGTGCCCGACGATCAGCTGAGCCTCGCGATCGGCCGCCGCGGCCAGAACGTGCGTCTGGCGAGCCAGCTCACCGGCCACCAGATCGACATCATGACCGAGGAAGAGGCGTCCGAGAAGCGCTCGAAGGAATTCGCCGAGCGTTCCAAGATGTTCGAAGAAGAGCTCGACGTCGACGAAACCCTCTCGCAGCTGCTGGTCGCCGAGGGCTTCGCCGAGCTCGAGGAAGTCGCCTACGTGGACCTCGCCGAACTCGCGAGCATCGAGGGCTTCGACGAGGAACTCGCCGAGGAACTCCAGAGCCGCGCGCTGGAAGCGCTCGAGCGCCAGGAAGCCGCGCACCGCGAAGTGCGCCGCGCCCTCGGCGTCGAGGATGCGCTGGCCGAGATCCCGCACCTCACCGAGGCGATGCTGGTCACGCTCGGCAAGGCCGGGATCAAGACCCTCGACAATCTCGCCGACCTCGCCACCGACGAGCTGATCGCCAGGAAGCGCGAGGCGCCGCGTCGCCGCAACAACGATGCCGCCGGCCCGCCGCAGCGTCGTCCGCAGCGCGAAACCGACAAGGGCGGCGTGCTGGGCGAATACGGCCTCTCGGAAGAGCAGGGCAACGAGATCATCATGGCCGCGCGCGCGCACTGGTTCGAAGACGAACCCACCGAGGAGGCCGCCCATGCGGACTCCACCCAATGAGCGCCTGACGTCCGACATCGCTAGGCCGTCGCCCTCCGCCAAGGCGGAGAGCGAGCGGCGTTGCATCCTCTCCGGGGAAACCTCGGCGCGGGAGAGCCTCGTGCGTCTGGCGATATCGCCCGACGGACTGGTGCTGCCTGACGCGGCGGCCAAGGCCCCGGGACGGGGCGCGTGGATCGGCGTGACCCGCACAGAGCTTGAACTGGCGCTCGCCGATGGCCATCTCAAGAAAGCGCTGATGCGCGCCTTCAAGGGTGCGCCTCTCTCCATCCCCGAGGATCTGCCCGCAAGGGTCGAGGCGGCGCTGGCGCGTCATCTCGGCGACCGGCTGGGGCTCGAATTGCGCTCGGGCAACATCGTGATGGGCTCGGCCCGGATCGAGGAACAGGCGCGCAGCGGCCGGATTGCCGTGCTGCTGCACGCCTCCGATTCCAGCGAGGACGGGCGCCGCAAGCTCGATCAGGCCTGGCGCGTGGGCAGTGATGCCGAAGGCTCGGGCCAGCGCGGGCAAGTCTTGCCCCTAGACCGCACCGCGCTGTCTGTGGCATTGGGCCGCGACAACGTGGTCCACCTCGGGGTAGCCGGCCATCCCGGCGACACGCGCGCGGGCGATCGCGTGCTCCAGGCGGTGTCCCGGCTGGTGCATTTTGCCGGGGACGATCGGACGAACGCGACCAAAGACGAGGGCCGGGATGCGTCCGGCGAAGCGAACCTGCCGCAAGGCGGGGCCGCGACCATTGATGAATACGTGAAGGACTGACGAGCGATAATGAGCGACAACGACGACAACCAGCGCATCCGCAAACCCCTGGGCCTCAAGCGCTCGGTGGATGCGGGCGAGGTCAAGCAGACCTTCAGCCACGGCCGCACCAACAAGGTGGTGGTCGAGGTGAAGCGCCGCCGCGTGCTCGGCAAGCCTGGCGAGGCGGCCCCGCCGCCGCCCCCGCCGCCCCCGCCGCCGGTCGCGGCTGCACCGGCGCCCGCACCCACTCCGACCCCTGCCCCGCGTCCGGCGCGCCCTGCGCCCGCGGGCGAAACCCCGCAGGAGCGCGTCAAGCGCCTCCAGCTCGAGGCCGAGGAAGAGCGGCTGCGCCTCGCCGAGGAAGCGCGCAAGCGCGAGGAGGCCGAGGCCCGCGAGCGCGAGGAGGAAGAGCGTCGCCGCGCCGAGGAACGCGCCCGCGCCGAGGAAACGGCCGCGCGGCAGCGCGCCGCCGCGCCTGCCGCCGACACCCCCGCGCCCGCTCCCGAGGCGCCCGCCGAAGCCGCGCGCAGCGAAGCTCCCGCCGCCGCCGCGCCGGCCGCGCCCGCCGCGCGCCGCTTCACTCCCGTCGAGCGGCCCGAGCCCAAGCGCCCGGTCGAGGTCAAGGGCAAGAAGAAGGAAGAAAAGCGCGCCGCGCCCGCCGACGAGGGCAAGGACAACCGCCGCTCGGGCAAGCTCACCGTCACGCGTGCGCTCAACGAGGACGAAGGCCGCCGCGCCCGCAGCCTCGCGGCGCTGAAGCGCGCCCGCGAGAAGGAGCGCCGCGGCCAGGGCGGCCCCAGCAAGCCGCGCGAAAAGCAGGTGCGCGACGTCGTCGTCCCCGAGGCGATCACCGTCAGCGAGCTTGCCAACCGCATGGCCGAGAAGGGCGCCGACCTCGTGAAGGCGCTGTTCAACATGGGCATGATGGTCACGGTCAACCAGACCATCGACCAGGACACCGCGGAGCTGCTGGTCGAGGAGTTCGGCCACAACATCCAGCGCGTCTCGGAAAGCGATGTCGACATCGACACCAGCGAGGACACCGATCCCGAAGAGACCCTGCGTCCGCGTCCGCCGGTGGTCACGATCATGGGCCATGTCGATCACGGCAAGACCAGCCTGCTCGATGCCCTGCGCGGCACCGACGTGGTGAAGGGCGAGGCCGGCGGCATCACCCAGCACATCGGCGCCTACCAGATCACCACCAAGGACAAGCAGAAGATCACGTTCCTGGACACCCCGGGCCACGCGGCCTTCACCGAGATGCGGATGCGCGGGGCGAACGTCACCGACATCGTGATCCTGGTGGTCGCGGGTGACGACGGGCTGATGCCGCAGACCATCGAGGCGATCAATCACACCAAGGCGGCCGGCGTCCCGATGATCGTGGCGATCACCAAGTCGGACAAGCCCGAATACAACCCGCAGAAGATCCGCGAGCGCCTGCTCGAGCACGAGATCGTCGTCGAGGCGATGTCGGGCGAGGTGCAGGACGTCGAACTCTCCGCCAAGACCGGCGCGGGGCTCGACAGGCTGATCGAGGCGATCCTGCTCCAGGCGGAACTCCTCGAACTGAAGGCGCGGCCCGACCGCGATGCCGAGGCGACCGTGATCGAGGCCCAGCTCGACAAGGGCCGCGGGCCGGTCGCGACAGTGCTCGTCACCCGCGGGACGCTGAAGCGCGGCGACACCTTCGTGGTCGGCACACAAAGCGGCAAGGTCCGTGCGATCGTCGACGACAAGGGCCAGCAGCTGAAGGAAGCCGGCCCCTCGATGCCGGTCGAGGTCCTCGGCCTCGGCGGCGTGCCCTCGGCGGGCGATCACCTCACCGTGGTCGAGAACGAGCAGCGCGCCCGCGAGGTCGCCAAGTATCGCCAGGAGAAGGCGACCGAGAAGCGCACCGCGCTCGCGCCGACCAACTTCGACACGATGTTCAACAACTTGGCTTCCAACGTCATCGAATATCCGGTGGTGGTGAAGGCCGACGTGCAGGGCTCGGTCGAAGCGATCGTCAACGCGCTCCACAACCTCTCGAACGACGAGATCAAGGTCCGCGTGCTCAACGCGGGCGTGGGCGCGATCACCGAGAGCGACGTGCTGCTGGCGGCGGCATCGAAGGCGCCGATCATCGGCTTCAACGTGCGTCCCAACGCCAAGGCGCGCGATCTCGTGAAGCGCGACGGGGTGCGGATGATGTATTACGACGTCATCTACCACCTCACCGACGCGGTCGCGAAGGAGATGGCGGGCGAGCTCGGGCCGGAGCGCATCGAGAGCGTCGTCGGCCGCGCCGAGGTCAAGCAGGTCTTCCCGGCCGGCAAGAAGGACAAGGCGGCGGGCCTGCTGGTGCTCGAGGGCGCGATCCGCAAGGGCCTGTTCGCGCGTCTTACCCGGCAGGACGTCATCGTCTCGGCCACCAAGATCGCCTCGCTGCGGCGCTTCAAGGACGACGTCGACGAGGTCCGCACCGGTCTCGAATGCGGCGTGGTGCTCGAGGACACCAACGACATCAAGCCGGGCGACATGCTCGAAGTCTTCTCGGTCGAGGAGCGTGAGCGGACGCTGTGAGTCTGAACGACCCGCATTATCCGGACGATGCCGGGCAGTCGCCGCATACGGCGCTGCTCGGCTCCGAGTTCGTCTCCTGGGACGCGGCAACACAGACCGCGACCATGCGCTTCACGGTGAAGCGCGAGGTCTGCACCTGGCGAGGCGGAGTGCAAGGCGGGCTCGTCGCGGGCTATCTCGATGACGTGATGGGCTATGCCTATGTCGCGGCCACCGGCGGCGCGATGGCGCCGCTCAACCTCGACATCGCGATGAGCCTCATCCGCCTCGTTCCGGAAGGGGCGACGATCATCGGCAAGGGCCGGGTGGTGAAGGGCGGCAAGCGGGTGATCTTCCTCGAGGGCGAGCTCACCGCCGAGGACGGCACGCTCTACGCCCGCTCGACCTCGACCGCGATCCCGACCCCGCGCCCGACCCCTGACGATACGGGGATGACGTAGTGGCGAGGCAACCCTTCACCGCCGAACAGCAATCGGTCCGCGTCCTCAAGGTCGGCGAGCGGGTGCGGCACATCCTCTCGGAACTGCTCGCCCGCGGCGAGGTGCACGACGACGTGGTGAGCGCGGCGCACATTTCCGTAACCGAGGTGCGCATGACCCCCGACCTGCGCCACGCGACCGCCTATGTGAAGCCGCTGCTCGGCGCGGGAGACGACGACATCGTCCACGCGCTGCGGCAGAACACCGCCTTTCTCCAGCGCGAGGTCGCCCAGCGGCTCGGGCTCAAGTTCGCGCCCAAACTCCGCTTCCGCAAGGACGAGAGCTTCGCCGAGGCCGACCGGATCGAGGCGCTGCTGCGCGATCCCAAGGTGCTGCGCGACCTCGATGACGAGGACGACGCCGACGCCTAGCGCGGCACCATCCGCGCCTTCAGCGTGATATCGACCTTGTTGCCGACGATCAGCGGGTAGCTGGTCATGCCGTATTGCCGCCGGTCGATGGTGGTGGTGCCGGTGAAGCTGACGGGCTTTCCGACCTGCGCGAGCGGATCGGCATCGAAGGTCACCGCAAGACTCGTAGGCTTGGTCAGCCCACGCGCGGTGAGCTCGCCCGCGACCGTGCCGCGGGTAGGGCTCGACAGCTTGAGCGAGCGGCCGAGAAAGCGGATCGTCGGATATTTCTCGACCCAGAAGAACTTGTCGCCCTTGAGCCGCGCGAGCGTCACGCTGTCGGGCGCCTCGATCGCGGTCGCATCGAAGGTCACGTCGATCACCGCCTTCTCCGGCGCGCCGGGCACGATCGTCACGGCGCCTTCCATGCGGGGGAAGCGCGCGGTCTTGCTGGCGAGGCCGAAGAAGGGCACCTTGGCCGAGACGTTGCTCGCCGAAGTGTCGAGCGTGTAGCGCTGCGGCACGCTCGCCGCGTTGGCGAGCGTCAGGATCGCGAGCAGCGGCAGCATCGCGAGGCGCACGAGGGGGCGGGGCAGGGTCATCGCTCTCCAGTTACGCATGAAACGGGCAAAAGGTTCAAGTCCGTGCTCGCACCCGTTGCGGCGAGGGGTTAGGCAGCGGCGATGGCGAAGCTCTATTTCTACTATGCCAGCATGAACGCGGGCAAATCCTCGCATCTGTTGCAGGCGGACTTCAACTACCGCGAGCGGGGCATGGCGACGATGCTGTGGACCGCCGCGCTCGACAGCCGCTCGGCGGGGATGGTGCGAAGCCGCATCGGGCTCGAGAGCGAGGCGCACCGCTTCACCCCGGAGACCGACCTGTGGGCCGAGGTTACCGCCGCCCATGCCGCCGGCAGGCTCGACTGCGTGCTCGTGGACGAGGCGCAGTTCCTTGTCCCCGAGCAGGTCTGGCAGCTCGCCCGGCTGGCGGACGAGGCGGGAATCCCCGTGCTGTGTTACGGCCTCAGGACCGATTTCCAGGGCGCGCTGTTCCCCGGCTCGGCGGTCCTGCTGGGGATCGCCGACGCGCTCGTCGAGCTGAAGGCGGTATGCCACTGCGGGCGCAAGGCGACGATGAACCTGCGCGTCGACGCCGAAGGGCGCGCCGTGCGGCAGGGCGCGCAGACCGAGATCGGCGGCAATGACCGCTATGTCGCGCTGTGCCGAAAGCATTTCTCGCAGGCGCTGCGCGAGACCCCCGCCTAGCCAAGCGCGCGCGGCTTCCTATCTTGAGGGCAATGACCGAGACCCTTGCCTTCGCCCTGATCCTGATCCCCGCCCTGGTGATCGCCATCGTCTTCCACGAGGTCGCCCATGGCTATGCCGCCCGGGCGCTCGGCGACCCGACTGCATCGGAGCGCGGGCGGCTGACGCTCAACCCGCTGCGCCATGTCGATCCGGTCGGCACCCTGCTGGTGCCGGGCTTCCTCGCGCTGGTAGGAGGGCCGGTGTTCGGCTGGGCCAAGCCCGTGCCGGTCAACGCCGCCCGGCTCGCCAACCCGCGCTTCGGGATGATGGCCGTGGCGGCAGCGGGACCGGGGACGAACTTCGTGCTCGCGCTGGTCGGCGCGGTGCTGCTCGGGCTGGTCATGCCGCAGGGGCTTGGCTTCGGCGGGAGCGGGGGCGAAACGCTGCTGGTGGACGCTGCGGGGCAGCCCCAGTGGCTCGCCACGGGGCTGTTCACCTTCATCCTCATCAATCTCTTCCTCGGCCTCTTCAACCTCCTGCCGATCCCGCCCTTCGACGGCTCGCACATCGTCGGCGGGCTGCTGCCGCGACCTTTGCGCGCGGTCTGGCAGCAGATCCAGGGGGTGGGCTTGGTGGTGATCGTGGTGCTGATCGCGGCGAGCTGGGTGTTCGGGACGAGCTGGCTCGGGGACATCCTGATGCCGCCTGTGATGTGGGCGATGGGCCACTACCTTTCGCTCGCCGACGCGGTGGCGACCGCGCTGCGCTGACTGCGGCGCTTGCCGAGCGGCGGCGCCGCTGCTTAGGGGGCGGGGTGAACCAGACTGCTACCCCTTCGCACACCCGCCCGCTCAGCGGCTGGCTGATCCTCGACAAGCCGCGGGGGATGGGCTCGACGCAGGGCGTGAGCGCGGTCAAGCGCGTGCTGCGGCAGAACGGCTATGCGAAAACGAAGGTCGGCCACGGCGGGACGCTCGATCCGCTGGCGGAAGGCGTTCTGCCGATCGCGCTCGGCGAGGCGACCAAGCTCGCCGGGCGGATGCTCGATAGCGACAAGATCTATGCCTTCACCCTCATCTTCGGCGAGGAGACCGACACGCTCGATACGGAAGGGGCGGGTGTAGCCACCAGCGATGTGCGCCCGACGCTGGCGGAAGTGGAGGCGGTGCTGCCGCGCTTCACCGGCGAAATCGCGCAGGTCCCGCCCGCCTATTCCGCGCTCAAGGTCGACGGCCAGCGCGCCTATGACCTGGCGCGCAGCGGGCAGGCGGTGGAGCTGAAGTCGCGGGCGGTGGTGATCCACTCTCTCGCCCTTCGTCATGCTGAACTTGTTTCACCATCCATCCCTCCGCAAGCACCGGCTGCGCGGGAGGAGGAATGGACCCTGAAGCAAGTTCAGGGTGACGACTTATTGAGTGAGGTGACGTTGGAAGCCCATGTCTCCAAAGGCACCTACATCCGCTCCCTCGCGCGGGACATCGCGCAGGCCCTTGGCACCTGCGGTCACGTGACCTATCTGAGGCGCATCAAGGCCGGACCCTTCCTCGAGCAACAGGCGATTTCGCTGGACTTGCTGGAGGAAACCGCTAAGGGCCGGGGCCTTGAACACCTCCTCCTGCCGCTAGAGGCAGGGCTGGACGACATCCCGGCCCTCCACCTCGATCAGACAAGCGCGCAGGCGGTCCGACAGGGCCGGGTGCTGTCTGGCATGCCCCAATCATCCGGGCTCTACCTTGCGAAACTGGGCGCTGTCCCGGTCGCGCTGATGGAGATCACGGATGGGACGGCCACGGTCGTCAGGGGTTTCAACTGTCCCGATGTCGCTGAGTAAGAGAGAAAAAATATGTCGGTAACCGCCGAAAAGAAGCAGGAAATCATCTCCTCGAACGCCCGTGATCCCAAGGACACCGGCAGCCCGGAAGTTCAGGTCGCGATCCTCACCGAGCGCATCCGCAACCTCACCGAGCACTTCAAGGATCACCACAAGGACAACCATTCGCGCCGCGGCCTTCTGATGATGGTCAACAAGCGCCGCACGCTGCTCGCCTACCTCAAGAAGAAGGACGTCGAGCGCTACAACGCCCTGATCCAGAAGCTGGGTCTGCGGAAGTAAGAGTTTAGCGGGAAAGGCGGCTCAAGGGGCCGCCTTTCTTGCATTTGGGGGCAGCGGACATCCGGTCCGTCCAGCCTCGGGGGCCGAACCAGTGCCCCGCACCGGACCGGGACGGTTCTTTCCCCGGCACATGAGGCCCCGCCCGGCAATGTGGCCGCGCGGGTCAGAAGGAAAACCAATGTTCGACACGAAAACCGTATCGCTGGAGTGGGGCGGAAAGACCCTCACTCTGGAAACCGGGCGCATTGCCCGTCAGGCCGATGGCGCCGTGCTGGCGACCTATGGCGAAACCGTGGTGCTGTGCGCCGTGACCGCCGCCAAGAGCGTCAAGGAAGGGCAGGACTTCTTCCCGCTCACCGTCCACTACCAGGAAAAGTTCTCCGCTGCCGGGCGCATCCCGGGCGGCTTCTTCAAGCGTGAACGCGGCGCGACCGAGAAGGAAACGCTCACCAGCCGGTTGATCGACCGTCCGATCCGTCCGCTCTTCCCCGAGGGCTTCTACAACGAGATCAACGTGATCGCGCAGGTCCTGTCGTTCGACGGCGAGACCGAGGCGGATATCGTCGCGATGATCGCGGCTTCGGCTGCGCTGACCATCTCGGGCGTCCCCTTCATGGGCCCGATCGGCGCCGCGCGCGTCGGCTTCGTCGAGGGCGAATACGTCCTCAACCCCAAGCAGGACAAGGCGCTCGCCGAAGGCCGTCTCGACCTCGTGGTCGCCGCGACCGACAAGGCCGTGATGATGGTCGAATCCGAAGCGAAGGAACTGACCGAGGCCGAAATGCTCGGCGCGGTGATGTTCGCGCATGACGAGATCCGCAAGGTGATCGGCGCGATCGTCGAGCTTGCCGAGAAGGCGGCCAAGGATCCCTGGGACATCGACGTCAGCGACAACACCGCCGACATCAAGGCGAAGCTGAAGGAACTGGTCGGTGCCGACATCGCCGCAGCCTACAAGCTCACCGACAAGTCGGCGCGTTCGAACGCGCTGAACGAGGCGCGGGCCAAGGCCAAGGCGGCATTCGCGGACGAGACCCCGCAGACCCAGATGGTCGCGATCAAGACCATGAAGAAGGTGGAAGCGGACATCGTGCGCACCGCCATCCTCAAGGAAGGTGCCCGCATCGACGGCCGCAAGCTCGACCAGGTCCGCCCGATCGAGGCGATCGTCGGCTTCCTGCCGCGCACCCACGGCTCGTCGCTGTTCACCCGCGGCGAGACCCAGGCGATCTGCACCACCACGCTCGGCACCAAGGACTCCGAGCAGATGATCGACGGGCTCGAGGGCCTCAGCTACTCGAGCTTCATGCTGCACTACAACTTCCCGCCCTATTCGGTCGGTGAAGTGGGCCGCTTCGGCGCGCCGGGTCGCCGCGAAGTCGGTCACGGCAAGCTCGCCTGGCGCGCGCTCAACCCGGTGCTGCCGAGCAAGGAAGACTTCCCCTACACGATCCGCGTTCTCTCGGACATCACCGAGTCGAACGGCTCCTCCTCCATGGCGACGGTGTGCGGCGGGTGCCTTTCGATGATGGACGCGGGCGTTCCGATCAAGGCGCCGGTCTCGGGCATCGCGATGGGCCTGATCCTCGAAGGCGACGAGTTCGCCGTCCTCTCGGACATCCTCGGTGACGAGGACCACCTCGGCGACATGGACTTCAAGGTCGCCGGGACCGCCGAGGGCATCACCACGATGCAGATGGACATCAAGGTCGCCGGCATCACGCAGGAGATCATGGCCAAGGCGCTCGAGCAGGCGAAGGCCGGCCGTCAGCACATCCTCGGCGAGATGGCCAAGGCGCTGGGCACGGCGCGCAACGAGGTGTCGAAGCACGCACCGCGCATCGAGACGATCCAGATCGACAAGTCGAAGATCCGCGACGTCATCGGCACCGGCGGCAAGGTGATCCGCGAGATCGTCGCCGAGACGGGCGCCAAGGTCGACATCGACGACGAGGGCGTGATCAAGATTTCGTCCTCGAACCTCGACGAGATCGAAGCCGCCAAGCGCTGGATCCTCGGCATCGTCGAGGAGCCGGAAGTGGGCAAGATCTACACCGGCAAGGTCGTCAACATCGTCGATTTCGGCGCCTTCGTGAACTTCATGGGCGGCAAGGACGGCCTCGTTCACGTCAGCGAGATGAAGAACGAGCGGGTCGAAAAGCCCACCGATGTCGTCTCCGAAGGCATGGAGGTGAAGGTCAAGGTTCTCGAGATCGACCAGCGCGGCAAGGTTCGCCTGTCGATGCGCGTCGTCGACCAGGAAACCGGCGCCGAGCTCGAGGACACCCGTCCGCCCCGCGAACCGCGCGAGCCCCGCGAGGGTGGCCGCGGTGACCGCGGCGGCGACCGTCGCGGCCCCAAGGGCGATCGCGGCGGGCGCGGCGGCGACCGGGGCGGTCGTGACCGCGGCGGCGATCGTGGCGGCCGCGAGCGCGAAAGCGGTCCGGCGGGCCTGCCCGACTTCCTGAAGGACTGATCGCCTCCCGAGGCATGAACACGTGGCCGCTCGGAGCGATCCGGGCGGCCTTGTTGTTGAGGTGACACGAATGCTCCAGCGCCAACTCATCGACACCACCCAGATCGAGGACGGCGTGCTCCTCGAACTGTACAGCCACGGCCGCGATTTCATGATCGTGCTCGGGCGCAACGAGCTGATGAGCACGCGGATGCGCTTCTCCGAGGAGCAGCTCGCCGAGCTCACGCTGGCGAAGCTCGGCAAGCCTTCCCCGCGCATCCTGATCGGCGGCTACGGCATGGGCTTCACCTACCGCGTCGCTGCCGCAAGGCTGGCAGACAAGGCGCAGATCGTCGTCGCCGAGATCTCGGAAAAGATCGTCGAATGGGCGAGGGGCCCGATGGCCGAACTCACCGGCGAGAGCCTGTCGGACGCGCGTCTCGACCTCAGGATCTGCGACGTCGCCGCGCTCATTGACGACGCGAACGACGGCACTTGCGAAAAGTTCGACGCGATCCTGCTCGATGTCGACAACGGCCCCGACGGCCTCGTCCGCGACGCCAACAACCGTCTCTATTCGCGCACCGGCCTTGCCAAGGCGAGAGACGCGCTCAAGTCCGGTGGCATCCTCGCGGTGTGGTCAGCCGCGCCCGATCCGGCGTTCCGCAAGCGGCTCAAGGATGCCGGGCTCGAGGTCGAGGAACGCTCCATCCGCTCGCGCCCGAACAACAAGGGCGCGCACCACACGATCTGGTTCGCGCGCAAGAGCTGAGCCCAAGCTCCTTGAGCTTGGGGCAGACCTCCCGCCCCGCCTCCCGCCCGGCCACCACAGACGTAGTAGATCTGGTGGCCGGGCGAGTCTGCGGTTCACGCCAGTGAACCTCGGTTCAAAAGTCGTAGGTCAGCGTCATCCGGGTCAAGGTGTCGGTGCCCACCGCGCCCGCCGGCGGGTTGCTGTCGTACTCCCACGAATAGGAGAAGCGCGCCGAGAGCTTGTCGCTGATCTTGGCGTTGAGGCCGGTCAACAGGTCGATCGAGGTGTTGCGCGAATCCACGATCGCGATCGCCGACCCGCCGGTCTCCGCGACGGCATTGGTCGCCTGGGTAAGCTTCAGCCGGTCGGTGATGCTCCACGCGAAGTCGAGGCCGATCAGTCCAGCGATCCGGTTCTCGCTGCGCCCGTCGGTGAATTCGGTCACCCGGTAGGCGGGGCCGGCCTTGACCGAGAGCTGGATGTCCTTGGTTTTGAGCGCCTGGTAGCCGATCCCTCCGGAAGCGGCATAGCGGGCGTCGAAGCCCTGGAAGCGGTCACGCTCGAACTGCGCGAGCGCGTAGACGTAGAAGTCGGGCGAGACGTTGAAGTTGGGCTCGTAGCGCCCGAGATACTGCTCGCGCGTGGTGACGCCGCTCGCGCGCTGGTAGTCCGCCCGCGCGTAGAGCTTGTGGCGCCAGTCCACCCCCTTGCGCTCGGCGGAGACGCTCGCAGTGATGCCGGTGTTCGCCGAGTTGCCGGTCGCGCGGAAGCCGCCGAATTCGCCGCGGCCGTCCCAGTTCCTGAACATGCCCGCCGAGCGCAGCGCGGCTTCCTTCTTCGCCGCCTCCTCGGCTTTGGCGGCGGCGAGCCGCGTCTCGAAGCTCTTGAGGATCCCGTCGAGCTCCGCCGCGTCGCCCGGATAGGTGGTCCGGGCGATCTCGACGACGGTGCGCACCTTGCCCTCGTCGCCCGTCGCGATCGCGGCATCGACCATCGCGCGCACCGGCTCGGGCAGGGCGGCGATGGCGGGGGCGGGCAGGGCCGATCCCGCCAGAACGGCCAGCATCACCACCCGCAGTCCGGACATCGCGATCATGTCAGCGCTCCCTTGAGGCCTGCCCCCGCATAAAGACGAGCGCGGCGCCCGATCAAGGCCTCGCGCCTGGCGCGGGATTACCGCACCCGCGGACCGCCGAAAGGCAGCGGCGGAGGCGGGCGGCGCACGCCGCGCGGCAGCTGCGCCTGGTAGGCGCGGCCGCAATGCTCGACGCAATAGGGGAAGCCGGGGTTCACCTGCTCGCCGCAGAAGTGGAAGTCGGGCTCGCCCGGGTGGCCCATCGGCCAGCGGCACACCTTGTCCGAGAGGTCGAGCAGGGTGGTCTTCCCGGCGATCTCGGGGCTCGGCTTGGCGGGCACGAGGCGGCGCGGCGGGGCGGGCGGGATCGGCGCCTGCTGGTCCCCCGGGCCCTGCCGGAGGAAGCCGCCGGGGCCGACCGAGACGATCTTCGGGAGATTCTCCTGAGGGGCAGGAGCGGCGTTCGCGGAAGCCGCCCCTTCGACCTCGGGCTCGGCGCGCGGGGTCACCGGCGCGGCGGCGCGGACCGGGGTGCGCTCGGGCGCCTCGACCGGCTCGGGCGCCTCGGCGCGCGGCTCGGCGGCGGCCGGGCGCAGCGGCGCTGCGGCAGGCTTCTTGGCGACGGTAGCCGCGGGCTTCTTCTTCTCGTTGGCCTTGACCGGCGAGGGACGCGCCTTGAGGCCGAGGCGGTGCGCCTTGCCGATCACCGCGTTGCGGCTCACGCCGCCCAGCTCGGTGGCGATCTCGCTGGCAGTCGCGCCGCCTTCCCACATCTTCCTGAGCGTCGCGATGCGCTCGTCCGTCCAGCTCATATGTTCTACCTGTTCCTGTGCCCGGCGCCCTTGCGGGTGGCGAGTGCTTGTCAGCGGGCTGCCCGAAGCCTAGGCACCCATGCCATGGCCGAAGACCCTTCCGTGCACCCGATGATCGATGCCGCTCCCGTGACCGAAACGAGGCTGCGTGACAAGACCGGCGGGAGCACCCGGTTTGCCCCGCGCGGGCGTCCGGTGATTACCGGGGTCAATCGCGTGGGGCTGCTCGCGCTCTATATGAAGGAGGTGCGGCGGTTTCTCAAGGTCCAGACGCAGACGATCTGGGCCCCGGCCTTCACCACCCTGCTGTTTCTGGCGATCTTCACTGTCGCATTGGGCCGCGAGGGGCGGATGGTGCTCGGCGTGCCTTTCGCGACCTTCGTGGCCCCCGGCCTCATCATGATGGCGATGATGCAGAACGCCTTCGCCAATTCGAGCTTCTCGCTGCTCGGCGGCAAGATCCAAGGGACGATCATCGATTACCTGATGCCCCCCCTCTCGCCGGGCGAGGTGATGGCGGGGATTCTCGCGGCGGCGGTGACGCGGGCGATCCTCGTCGGCCTCGCGGTTGCGCTCGCGATGGCGCTGTGGCCGGGCGTGTCGCTCGCCGTGGCGCACCCCTGGGCGGTCCTGTGGTTCGCCCTGATGGGATCGCTGATGCTGTCGACGGTCGGCCTTGCGACCTCGATCTGGGCCGAGAAGTTCGATCACAACGCGGCCGTCACCAACTTCATCATCGCGCCGCTCTCGCTGCTGTCGGGCACCTTCTACGTGATCGACAACCTCCACGGCGTGTTCCAGGCGATCAGCCGCGGGAACCCCTTCTTCTACGTGATCTCGGGCTTCCGCTACGGGTTCCTGGGATCGAGCGACATCGGGGAGGCGCACCACGTGCTTGCCTCGGCCGGGGGATTGCTGGCCCTCAACCTCGTGCTCGCCGCCGGGGTCTACGCCTTGCTGCGGAGCGGGTGGAAGCTCAAGAGCTGAGCGCGCCGGCGGGGCCGCCGGGGGCGAGGCGGGCGCCTGCCGCGATCCGGTTCATCGCCTCCTGCGCGCCCATGATGTCGGCGACGGGGCCGATGTCGAAGGTCTCGGTGGTCCGGTCACCGTCGCTGTCGCGGCCGATCCTGACCGGCAGGCTGAGCGTCCCCGTGCCGCCCGCCCGCTCGCGCCGCTCGGCGAGGCCGATGCGCTCGGCCGGCACGGTCTTCACCACCAGCTCGCGCCCGAGGGCGAGCTTCAGCACCCGCCTGTCGGTGACCACGTAGAGCACCCGTCCACGCTCCCACAGCGGCACGAAGGGGCGCGAGAGCATCCACGCGCCGACCGCGATGAAGGGCAGGCCGAACAGCGGAAAGGCCCAGGCGAGAAGGCCGAGGCCGGTGAGGCCCGAGGCGGCAATCCCGGCCGCGGCCATGACCGTCCAGAACAGCGAGAACGCGGTCCACGGCACCGCGAAGACGTAGAGGAGGAAGGCGCGCGGATCGATCCTTCCGAGCTGCCACCCGTGCCACTGCACCGCCTCGTCGGGCGCAAGCTCGCGCTCGAGCGCCTGCCTGAGGCGGGCCATGCTGGCGTTGTCGGGGCGGGGCGCCGCGCTCGTGTCCATGCCCTGCCGTCTAGCAGGGCATGGTTGTCAATGCGTAAGCGCGCGGCGCATGCGGTAGCGGCCGTCTTTGAAGTCCTCGAACAGCTGGCGCACCGTGGGGTGGTCGACCGGCCCGCCCTGCGGATCGGCGACGAGGTTCCCCTGGCTCACATAGGCGACGTAGGAGCTGTCGTCGTTCTCGGCGAGCAGGTGGTAGAAGGGCTGGTCGCGCGGCGGACGGATGTCCTCGGGGATCGATTCGTACCATTCCTCGGAGTTGGCGAAGACCGGATCGATGTCGAACACCACGCCGCGGAAGGCGAACAGGCGGTGACGGACGACGTCGCCGATGCCGAAGCGGGCGCGCGTCTGGCGGGGTGCGATGATGGTGCGTCCGGCCTGGCTCGAGAAGAACTCTGCGCTTTCCATGGCTTGCAATATGGACTGTCGCGCCCGCAAAACAACCCGGAGCGCGGGGACGGAGCGAGATATGCCCGCTTTTTGTGCCTAAGCGCCTCTTGGCAAGCCGCACGGCTTGGGCTAACGGGCGCGCTCCCTTTCGCCTGCCGCCCTCGACCAGCGGCCTGACCGGCGCGACGGGCCTCGCGGAGAGGTGGCAGAGTGGTCGAATGCGCCGCACTCGAAATGCGGTTTACCGGCAACGGTAACGTGGGTTCGAATCCCACCCTCTCCGCCAGTTACACCGCTCCCGCCTGGCAGACCCCGCGCGAATAGATGCGCCAAGGCGGGGCGCCGGGAGTCGCGATTGCCGCAAGGTCCTCGAGCGGATTGCCGTCGACGACAAGGATGTCCGCCTTCGCCCCGGCGCGGATTACCCCGAGCTCACCCTTCGCGCCGATGATCTCGGCATTGCCCGAGGTCGCCTGCGTGAGGATCTCGTGGTTCGAGAACACCGCGCTCCTGATGTGGAACTCGGTCAGCTGATCGTTCTCGAGATCGCCGAGGAGATCGGTGCCGAAGCCGATCCGCACGCCGGCATCCTTCATGTGCTGCATCCGTCCGACCGCCTGGTCCTTGATCAGCGCGAGCTTCTCGAGCGATTCCTCCGGGTAGCCGAGCTCCCGCCCCCGCGCCGCGAGCGCGGCGACGATCGCCATTGTCGGGACAATGATCGTCCCCGCGTCGGCCGCCATGCGCGCGGTCTCGGGCTCGATCAGGGTGCCGTGCTCGATGCAGTGGACACCCAGCCTGATCGCCCGGCGCAAGGCCGCGTCGGGATGGATGTGCGCGGTGCAATAGGCGCCGTGGCGCTCGACCTCGCCGACGATGGCGCGCACCTCGTCCTCGGAGAACTGGAAGGAATCGAGCTTGTCGCCCTTCGAGCTCACCCCGCCCGAGCCCATGAACTTGATGAAGTTCGAGCCCCTGAAGAGGCTCTCGCGCACCACCTTGGTGACCGCGTCCACCCCGTCCGCCACGATCGCGAGACCGTGGACCGAGCCGCAGCCGCACACCAGGATGTGGTCGTCGTTGGGGTGATGGTGGCAGGGGTCGCGGAAGTCGCCGTGGCCGCCGGTCGGGCTGATCGCGCGGCCGCAATAGTAGAGCCTCGGCCCTTTGATGTAGCCCCGTTCGAGCGCCATGAAGAGGCCGTAATCCGCGCCCCCGGTATCGCGCACGGTGGTGAACCCGCGGGCAAGCATGTTGCCGAGCATCCGTGCCGCCCAGGCCGCTCGCAGGCTGGGCGGGGCAAGGTCGACATCGTGGATCCGCACGCTCAGCGCATAGGCGTGGACATGGGCATCGATGAGGCCGGGCATGACGGTGCGGCCCGCGCAGTCGACCACCTCGCCGTCGTCGGGACTGGGCGGCCGGTCGGAGACCTCGGTGATCCGGTCGCCTGCGGTGAAGACGTTGCGTCCCTCGATGAGCGTGCTGCCCTCGCCGTCGAAGATGCGGCCGTTGATGAATGCCGTCATGGCTCTCCCTCCCTGCACGGTTATCGCCGAACCTTGTCGGCCTGGATAGATTGGTGCGGAGCCCTCATGGCTCGATATCGGTCTCGAGACTGCGCGCGGCGCGCAGCATCAGCCCGCCGGCGGGCAGGAACAGCAGCACCACGATCACCAGCGACCAGCGGATGCCCGAAGGCCCCTGCAGCGCAGTGAAATGGTCGCTCAGGGCTCCGGCGACGATCGGGCCGATGCCGAGGCCGATGAGGTTCGCGAAAAAGAACATGAAGGCCACCGATGCCGCGCGGCGCGGCGAGCCGCAGATCGCGTGGAGGTGGGTGAAGAGACTCGGGGTCAGGGCCGCGATCGCGAGGCTCGGCGGGAAGCAGACGAGCACGAAGGCGAGGAAGCTCGGCATCAGCAGGGCGATGATCTGGAGCGGGGCGGTGGCGAGCAGCAAGGCCCCGGGCAGCCAGCACATCCAGCGCCGGTCACGTGCGCACAGCCGGTCGACCGCCCAGCCGCCAAGGATCGACCCGGCCACCGAGGCGACCGCCGACATCGCCCCGAACACCAGTCCGACCCGTGCCAGCTCCTCGCCGTAGACCCGCATCATGAAGGAGGGGAAGAACATCACCGCGCCGTAGGAGACGAAGAAATAGAGGATCATCGCCGCCGAGAGGTTGGTGAAACCGGGCTTCGCCCTCAATGCGCGCCAGCTGTCCGCGATGCTCTCGCCGCCGCGGCGCGGGACAGCCCGGCCGGGCAGCGTGCGCGGCTCGCTGAGGCCGAGGAACACGAGCAGCGCGAGCGCCAGTCCGGGGACGCCGACGAAGATGAACGCCGCACGCCAGCCATAGGCGGCCGCCACCTGCGAGCCGCCGACGAAGGCGACGAGATAGCCGGCCATCGCCGACATCATGAGCAGGCCGAGCGCGCGCCCGCGCTGTTCGGGCGGGAAGTAATCGGCGACCAGCGATTGCGAGGGCGGAATCGCGCCGGATTCGCCCGCGCCCACGCCGATCCGCGCGGCGGCCAGTTGCCAGAACCCTTGCGCAAAGCCGCAGAGCACCGTGAAGGTGCTCCAGACGGTGAGCGCGACGCCGATGATGACGCGCCGGTTCGCCCGGTCCGCGAGCCGCGCCACCGGCAGGCCGAGCGTCGCGTAGAAGATCGCGAAGCTGAACCCCGTGAGCAGCCCCAGCCTGGCGTCGGACACCCGGAACTCGTCCTTGATGGGCTCGAGCACGATGGTGATGATCTGCCGGTCCATGTAGCTCGAGGTCGAGACGAGGAACAGGATCGCAAGGAAGCCCCAGCGCTGCCGCGGAGTGTAGAGCGTGTGGGCCGGGGGCAGGTCGCAGGTCGCGGCCATGCTCAACCCGGGGGCCGGAGGATGCTGGCGCGCGCAGGTCTCATGCAGGCTTCTCTCCGGGCGCCCCGATGCGCCGCGCGGAGACTTTTCCATAGACAGGTAAATGTCAATAGATCTGTGCATGGAACCCTTCCGGGGCGCCTGCAGGTCCGGGTTACTGGCCCTTGAGGAGGCGCGTGTAGACCGGCAGCAATCGGGCGCGCTCGGCCGGGGAGATCCGCACCCGCATCGCGTAGAAGCCGACCTGGTGGTAATAGGCGATGCGCGCCCGCACGAGCGCCTCGGGCTCGGCCTCGCCCATCGCGGAGAACACCCCGCGCAGCAGCTCGATGCGCTGATCGTCGATCCGCTGGACCGCCGCCTCGACCGCGGGCGAGACGCGCGCCCAGTCGCGCACCGCGCTGTCATAGGCGGGGTCGAACTCCTGCTCGCGGAACCACACGTCGACGATGCGGTCGAACTGGACGTGCGGATCGGCGCTCGAGGCGACTGCGGCGCGGAACGCCCGGGTGTTGCTCTCCTCCCAGTCGGTGAGCAGCGCCGAGAGCAGCTGCGGCCGGTCGGTGAAGTGCCAGTAGAAGCTCCCGGTGGTGACGCCGAGACCCTTGGCGAGGGTCAGCACCCGGACCCGCTCGATCCCCCCCTCGATCAGCGCCGCGCGGGCCGCAGCGATCCAGGCGGCGCGCTCGAGGCGGGGTTCGCGCGGGGGTGGCTGGCGCTTGCGGCGGGCTGGGGCGGGCTTGGCGGGCATGATCTGGCCTGTTCAGTCGGGCAAGCGGCGGGCACAGTCAACCGGTCACGCAAAGCGCGCGCGGACGGCTTGACGGCGGCAATCCATAGAGTAGTCTATTCTCATGTTCGGGGCGAAGCCGGCAATCTCGCGCTACAGCGCTATGGGACTCCTGCGCGGGGGACTCAACGGGCAGTCGCACTGGCAGCCGGCGTGGCGCGAGCCCGAGCCGCGCAAGGCCTATGACGTGGTCATCATCGGCGGGGGCGGGCACGGCCTCGCCACGGCCCATTACCTCGCCGCCGAGCACGGCATCACCAATGTCGCGGTGATCGAGCGCGGGTGGATCGGCGGGGGCAACACCGGGCGGAACACCACCGTGATCCGCTCGAACTACTTCTTCCCCCAGAGCGCCGCCTTCTACGACGAGTCGGTGCGGCTTTACGAGGGGCTGTCGCAGGCGCTCAACTACAACATCATGTTTTCGCAGCGCGGCATGTGGTCGCTGGCGCATGACCGGCACCAGATGGAGATGCTGCGGCGCTCGGCGAACGCGATGCGGCTGAACGGGATCGCTGTCGAACTGCACGACGAGGCGGGCGTGCGCGCCGCGATTCCCGGCCTCAATCCCGGTTCGCGCTTCCCGATCCTCGGCGGGCTCAACCAGCCCAAGGCCGGCACGGCGCGGCACGATGCGGTCGCCTGGGCCTATGCCCGCAGCGCGTCGGCCGCCGGAGTGGACATCCTCCAGAACACCGAGGTGACCGGGATCATCGTCTCCGGCGGCCGGGCGACGGGCGTGAGGACCTCGCGCGGCGACATCGCCGCCGGGCGCATCGGCGTGGCGGTGGCAGGGCACAGCAGCGTCATCGCGGCGATGGCGGGGCTGCGCCTGCCGGTCACCTCCTACGCACTCCAGGCCTTCGTCTCCGAACCCGTGAAGCCGTGCCTCGACACGGTGGTGCTCTCGGGCGCGACGGGCACCTATCTCTCGCAGTCCGACAAGGGCGAGCTGGTGATGGGCGGCGGGCTCGACCTGTGGCCCTCCTACGCCCAGCGCGGCAGTCTGCCGTGGATGGAGCGGGTGGCGGCGGGCGTCGTCGAGCTGTTCCCGCAGTTTGCGCGGCTGCGCTTCCTGCGCCAGTGGGCCGGCATCTGCGACGTCGTCGCGGACAGCTCGCCGATCATCGACGAGAGCGAGGTCCACGGCCTTCATTTCAGCTGCGGTTGGGGAACGGGCGGCTTCAAGGCGATCCCCGCCGGGGGCCTGTGCCTCGCGCACCACATCGCCACCGGCAAGGCGCATCCGCTCGCCCGCGGCTTCACTTTCGACCGCTTCCGCAGCGGCGCGCTGATCGACGAGGCGGCGGGCGCCGGGATCGCGCACTGATGCTGCGGATAACCTGCCCCCATTGCGGCGAGCGCTCCGAGGTCGAGTTCCGCTGCGGCGGGCAGAGCCACATCCAGCGCCCGGAGCTCGGCTGCTCGGACGAGGCGTGGCAGGACTACCTCTACAACCGCGTCAACCCCAAGGGCATCCACACCGAGCGCTGGCTGCACCAGCACGGCTGCGGGCGGTGGTTCAACCTCGCCCGCTCGACCGTGACCCACGCGATCCTCGCGACCTACGCCATGACCGATCCCAAGCCGGAGGGGCTCGAGTGAGCGGGTGGCGCCTTCGTGCCGGGGGCCGGATCGACCGGTCGCGTCCCGTCGCGGTGCGCTGGTGCGGCCGTCCGCTCGAGGCCTTCGCGGGCGACACGCTCGCCTCCGCGCTGCTCGCGAACGGCATCGACATCGTCGGGCGCAGCTTCAAGTATCACCGCCCGCGCGGGCTGGTCGCGGCCGGCTATGACGAGCCCAACGCGATCGTTCAGGTCGGCACCGGCGACCGCACCATCCCCAACCTCAAGGCGACCGAGGTCGAGGTCCACGACGGGCTCGAGGCGCGGCCCGTCAACGCCTGGCCCAATGCCGAGGTGGATGCCCTCGCGGTGCTCGGCCTTGCCAAGCGCTTCATCCCGGCGGCGTTCTACTACAAGAGCTTCATGTGGCCCGACTGGCACCTGTTCGAGCCGCTGATCCGGCGGACTGCGGGGCTCGGCAAGGCACCCGGGGGCACCGATCCCGACAGCTACGAGCACCGCCATGCCCATGTCGCGACGCTCGTCGTCGGGGGCGGGATCGCCGGGCTCGCGGCGGCGCTCGAAGCGGGGCGCAGCGGCCGCCCGGTGCTGCTCGCCGAGGCGCAGGGGTGGTTCGGCGGCTTTGCGGGGGTCTCCGAGCGGGTCGGCGACCTTCCGGCGCAGGACTGGATCGCCGCCGCGCTCGCCGAACTGGCGGCGATGCCGCATGTCACCCTGCTCTCGCGGACGATGGCGATCGCCTACCAGGACCACGACTTCGTGACCCTCGCCGAGCGGCTGGGCGATCACCTCCCTCTGTCCGACCGCCGGGGCCCGAGGCAGCGGCTGTGGAAGGTGCGCGCCGGGGAGGTGGTGCTCGCGACGGGCGCCTTCGAGCGGCCGCTGGTCTTTCCGGGCAACGACCTTCCGGGCGTCATGCTCTCGGGCGCGGCGGCGCATTACCACGCACGCTTCGCGGTGGCGCCGGGCCGCCGGGTGGTGCTGGCGACCAACAACGACCGCGCCTGGCAGGCGGCGCTCGACCTCGCGCGCGACGGCGTCGCGGTCGCGGCGATCCTCGACGCGCGGACCGATATCCCGGCGGCGCTGCGCGAGGCGGCCGGGGCCTGCGGCATCGCGGTGCTCGCCGGGCACGCCGTCGCGGACGCCAAGGGGGGCAGGCGGCTGCGCGGGATCGTCGCGCGATCGCTCGATGCGCGGGGGAGGGCCACCGGCCGGGGCAAATCGATCGCCTGCGACGCGCTGCTCGTGTCGGGCGGGTGGAACCCGGTCGTCCACCTCCACAGCCAGGCGGGCGGGAGCCTCGCCTGGGACGAGCGCCTCGCGAGCTTCGTTCCGGCCGCCCAGCCGCAGAACTGCCGCAGCGTCGGCGCCGCCGCGGGCACGATCGCGGGAGCGGTGCGGCCGCTGTGGCAGGTCACCGCGCCTTCGGGACGCGCTTCGCCCCGCAGCTTCGTCGACTTCCAGAACGACGTCACCGCCGCCGACATCGCCCTCGCCGAGCGGGAGGCCTACCGCTCGGTCGAACACCTCAAGCGCTACACCACGCTCGGCATGGCGTCGGACCAGGGCAAGACCTCGAACGTCAACGGGCTCGCGATCATGGGCGAACTGCTCGGCAAGGCGCCCGCCGACGTCGGCACCACGCGCTTCCGCCCGCCCTTCGACCCGACCCCGCTGGGGCTCTTCGCCGGGCATCGTCGCGGCGCGACGCTCGCGCCGCGGCGCGTCCTCCCCGCGGCCGAGGCGCACCAGGCGCTGGGCGCGGCCTTCGAGGAATATGGCGGCTGGATGCGCCCCGCCTTCTACCCCGAGGCCGGGGAGGACGAGCGCGCGGCGGTCGCCCGCGAGGTCCGCGCGGTGCGCTCGGCCGCGGGGCTGTTCGACGCCTCGCCGCTCGGCAAGATCGAGGTCGCGGGGCCCGACGCGGCGACCCTGCTCGACCGGATGTATGTGGGCACCGTCTCCACCCTGAAGGTCGGCCGCTGCCGCTATGGCCTGATGCTCACCGAGGGCGGCATCGTCTTCGACGACGGGGTGGTCGCCCGGCTCGCCGAGGATCGCTTTCTCGTCGGCACGACCTCGGGCAAGGCCGCCGCGGTCACCGCCAGCCTCAGGGAATGGCTGCAATGCGAGTGGACCGATCTCGCCGTCGCGGTCGAGGACGTGACGACCTGCTGGGCGGTGATGAACATCGCCGGACCTGCCGCGCGCGACATTCTCGCGCGGCTCGCCTGCGACATCGACCTGTCGGCTGAGGCCTTCCCGCATCTCGCCGGCCGCGAGGGCCGGATCGAGGGCGTGCCCTGCCGGATCCAGCGGGTCAGCTTCTCGGGCGAGCTGTCCTTCGAGATCGCGGTGCCCGCCTCCTTCGGACGCGCGCTGCACGACCGGCTGATGGCCGCGGGCGCGCCTTTCGGCCTCGCGCCTTTCGGGGTCGAGAGCCTGATGGTCCTGCGCATCGAGAAAGGCTTCCTCCACGTCGGCAGCGACACCGACGGCATGACCCTGCCGCAGGACATCGGCTTCGGCGGCCCGGTGAAATCGAAGGCGAGCGACTTCGTCGGTCGCCGCTCGTGCCTGCGCCCTGACGGCCAGCGCGCCGACCGGCGCCAGTTCGTCGGGCTGGAAAGCTGCGATGGCCGGGTGCTGCCGGTCGGCGCGCACATCGTCGCGGCAGACGCCGCGCCGCCCGCCGCGAGCCAGGGCTGGGTGACCTCGTCGATTGCCTCGCCGACGCTCGGCAGGCCGCATGCCCTCGCGATGATCGAGGCCGGCACCGCGCGGATGGGCGAGGCGGTCACGGTCTGGGACGAGGGCACGCGCTATCCGGCGCGGATCGTCGCGCCTTGCGCCTATGATCCCGAAGGAGCGCGCATGCATGGCTGATCTTGCGGCCGAGGCGGTGGAATTGCCCGACTGCCCCGGAGCCCGGGTGCGCGGCGAGGGCGTGCTGAGCATGCGCCAGATCGCGCGGGGCGCACCCTGCTCCCCCGACGTCGCTCCGCTCGCGCTCCCCGGCGCGTGCGGCGTCGTCACGCAGGCGGCCGGGCTTGCGCTGGTCTCGCTCGCGCCGGGCGATTGGATCGTGCTCGGGGCGACCCCCGATCTCGCCGCGATCGCCGCCCGCAACGCCGCGCGCTTCCTGTGTGTCGATTGCACCCACGGCAGGCTGGTGCTGGAGCTCGAGGCGGGCCTCGCCGCGCGGGCGCTCGCCGCCTTCTGTCCGCTCGATCCCGCCCGCGACCTCGCGCCGGGCCGCGCCGCCGCGAGCCTGTTCGGCGATGCCGATGCGACCTTCTTCGCGCAGGACTGCGGCTCGCTCGTGATGATCGTGGACCGCAGCCTCGCCGACTATGTCGGCGACCTGCTGCGGTCGATCGGCCCGGCCTGATCCGCGCGTCAGTTCGGATCCCAGCCCTCCGGCACCTCGGGGCGGCGACGGATCACTTCGGGCCACTTGTCGACCACGCCCTCGAGCCTCGCGGGCTGGCCGCGCAGGTGCTGGTCGAGGAAGGCGAGCACGCTGTCGCTCGTCAGCGCGAGCATCCGCCCGCCGTCGATCGTGCCGAGAACCTGGTTGGGCACGTGGCGCTTGAGGAATGGCGAGGCGAGCGTGAAGTCGGCGTAGTCGACATGCTTGGCACCCCGGACCCGCAGGTAGATCACATCGGGCGCGTTCGCCGGTCGCCGCGGCGCGCGGTAGCTCATGTCGTTGAGCCACGGGCCCGTCTGGTCGCCGTTCTCCATGAACAGGACAGGCTTGCCGAGCTCGGTCGCCACGAGGTCGCCGAACTGCATCCCGTCGAGGTTCACGGCGGCCTTGCAGCGCGGGTCCTCGAAGCAGGCCTGCCCGCTGACCGAGCCGCCGAAGGACTGCCCGGAAAGCGCGATCCGGCCCGCATCGAGGTGCCCGTCGAGCTTCCCCAGACCGCCGCGCTCGACCAGGTCGAGCAGGTGGCGCACGTCCTTGACCTGTACCCGCAGCGCCTCGTCGACAACCGGGCTCTTGGCCATAACCTGCCGGACGAGCTCCAGGACGCGCTCCGGCGGCGGGTTGGCGTGCATCTCGGGATAGACCTCGTAGAGCGGGCCGGTGTTGGCGAGGAAGCGCGGGTTCTTGAACTCCTTGATCCGCCCGTCGGGGAACTCGACCGCGACCGCGTCACCGGGCATGCCGACGGACAGGACGACATAGCCGTGGCTCGCAAGGTCCTGCGCGAGCGCGGTGTTCTGCGAGATGAAGGCGTTGTAGCCGTGCACGAAGACGACGACCGGCAGGTTCGTGCCGTTCACCGGCGCGTCGCGATACCCCTGCGTGCCCACGAGGTGCAGGTGCCCGAACATGAAGCTCTTGAGCGGGCCGAAGATCACGTTGCGGGAGAAGGCCGCGGATTGATAGGGCGCGATCGGGCCGTCCCACTCCTCGGTCGTCGGATACCAGGCCCGCACCGCGACTTCGCGCTTGCCGCCGAAATAGGGGTCCTCGCGCGCGGGGTCGGTCACGGCGAGGTCGGTGACGCCCACCTTCATCGGGCCGCTCGGGCGTGGCAGGTCGAAGGTCGGGAAGACCAGCAGCGGCAACGCGGCGATCGCGGCGAGGCCGAGCGCGACGATCCCCTCGATCCCGCGCACCCACCAGGCGCGCGGGGTCTGCCCGCGTCGCCAGCGCCACAGGCCCAGCACCAGTCCGAGCGCGATCAGCACGAACAGCGGCCAGAGCTGCCAGCGCAGCGGATCGAAGAGTACGATGAGCGCCAGCCCGGCGGCAACCGCGAGCAGCAGCCCCGGCAGCGCGCGCGGGCCACCCTTGCGCCACGGTGCCCCCATGATGAGCAGCACCGCCCCGACCGCGGTGATCGCCTCGATGATCCACATCTCCAGGTTTCTCCCCTATCCCTTTGTTTGTTCAGGCCGCCGGAACAAGCCGCAAGGGCAGCGATGCAAGTCCGCGCACGGTGTTGTTGAGCCGCCGCTCCGGCGGGCCGAGCGGCTCGATCCGCGCGACGCGCACGGCAAGCCTGCGCAGCAGCGTCTCGGCCTCGAGCTTCGCCAGCGGGCGGCCGATGCAATGGTGGATGCCGGTGCCGAAGCCGACGTGATCGGCGGCGTTCCGCCCGATCAGGTAGGTGTCGGGATCATCGAACCGGCGCGGGTCGCGATTGGCCGCACCGAGGAACATCAGCACCTTGGTGCCCGGCTCGAGCCGGAACCCGCCGAGCTCGACCTCCCGTGCCGCGGTGCGGAAGAAGGTCTGCACGGGGGATTCGAGCCGCACCGCTTCGTCGAAGGCGGCACCCGCCAGGTCGGGCTCGGCACGCAGCCGCTCCCACTGCCCCGGGGCGTCGCTGAGGCACAGCAACGCGGCGGCAAGGCCGTTCACGGTGGTGTCGAGACCGGCCTGAAGCAGGGCACGCACGAGCTTGCCTGCCTCTGCCGGATCATAGCCGCGCTCGCCCGCGATCCGGTGGATCTCCGCACCGAGGCTGCCGGGCGCGAGGTGCTCGAGCTTCCCGAGTTCCTCCACCCAGTCATGCGCCGCTCCGGCGAGCGATGCCGCGAACAGGGCGTTGCGCGGCCCGAAGCTGTTGAACATCATGTCGGCGTGGGGGAGCAGTTTCGCGCGGCCCTGCTGCGGAATGCCGATCAGGTCCGGGAACACCGCGAGCGGCAGGGCTTCGGCAAGGTCCGCGACCCCGCAAATGTCGCCGCGGGTCAGCGCCGCGTCGAGCACGGCATCGGCCTTGCTTGCGACCTCCTCGGCGAACAGCTTCATCCGCGCCGGTGCCAGCGCCTTGGCGAGCACGCCGCGCGAGGCGGTGTGGAGCGGCGGATCGGTCTCGAGGATGACGCTCGGCAGCCGCAGGCGATCGTGCCGCTCGAGGTCCTCCATCCCCACGCCGCGCGCCGAGGAGAAGCTCTCCCAGTCGCGCAGCACCTCCCGCACCTCGGCATGGCGGGCAACGGCCGCGATGTTGTAGCGGGCGAGCCAGACCACCGGGCCGAGGTCGCGCAGGGCCGCATGGCCGGCATGCGGCTCGGCGAGGAAATCGGGCGCGAAGGGATCGAGGTCGCTGATCGGCATTCCCGCGGGGGCCGCCGCATCGTGGATGCAGTGCGGCGAACGCACCGCGGCGGCCTCGGATGGGCAGGATACGACCCTCATGGTCCCGCCCTCGTCAGGCCCGCGCATCGACCGTTCCATTCGCCAGGCGCTCGCTGCGGGCCGCTTGCCGGATTGGCCGCCGGGCCGCCGCAAGCCATTCCTCGTCCGCCTCGCCGAGTGTCCCGGCCGCATATTCCGCGCCGATCCAGCCACCATAGCCCGAAGCCGCCACGGCGGCGAAGAAGGCGGGGAAGTCGATCGTCCCGCTGCCGGGCCGCCCGCGCTGCGGTGCGTCCGAGACCTGCACGTGGCGGATCATGTCGCGGTGGCGGTTCCATTCCGCCACCGGATCGAGGCCCATCCGCGCGACGTGGTAGGCGTCGAACAGCAGTCCGGCACCCGTTGCCCGGGCGAGCGCCGCGCCGGTCGCGAGGTCGTCGAGCAGCACGTCGGCAATGTCGAAGCGGTTGATCGGTTCGATCACGACCGAGAAGGAGGCACCGCGCGCTGCGGCGACGGCGTGGCTCACATTGGCGCGGTAGGTGTCCCGGCACGCCGCGCGGGTCACCCCCTCGGGCACGCGCGAGGGGGCAAGATGGAGGGTCGCCGCGCCGAGGCTTTCGGCCAGCATCGCCGCCTCCGCGAAGCGCCGGCGGAAGAGGTCCTCGCGCCCGGGCACGCCCGAGAGGCCCGGGCCGCCTTCGGCAAGGTCGCCCATGCCGACATTGACGAGGGCGACCGGCAGGCCGCTGTCCGCGGCGGCGCGGGCAATCTCGCCCGCAGGGGCCTCGCCGATCCGCTGGATCTCCGCGCCTTCGAAGCCGCACGCCTTCAAGGCGGCGAAACGCGCGGCGAAGGGGAGGGCGGTCGCCATCAGCGACACGCTGCCGCTGAAGCGCGCCGGCGTCATGCGCGACCCAGTGGCGGCAGAGCCCTTGCGGCCGCAGCGATGGTCCAGTCGATGTCGTCGTCGGTCATGGCCGTCGAACCGATGAAGTTGCCGCGCAGCGTGAAGAGCCCCTCGTCGCGCAGCAGCCCCTGGCTGACCTGAAGCCGCTCGGCGAGGCCATCGGACATGGCCGTCGCAAGGTCGCGGTAATTGGCGCAAGGGCGGTCGGTGAACATCATCGTCGTGAACGAGGC
The DNA here is from genome assembly GCF_046452355.1 of Erythrobacter sp. NE805. Taxonomy (NCBI): domain Bacteria; kingdom Pseudomonadati; phylum Pseudomonadota; class Alphaproteobacteria; order Sphingomonadales; family Erythrobacteraceae; genus Erythrobacter; species Erythrobacter sp. NE805. The sequence continues at coordinate 55,783 of NZ_JBKFDI010000004.1, forward strand.
GTCCCCGGTGATCGCGCCCGGCAGCCGCGCGTCGCGGTGGATGCGGGCGAGGCCTTCGCGCAGGCGGTCACCCTGCCGCTCGAGCCGGTCGAACACCTCGGGGGTGAGCATTTCCATCGCCACATAGCCCGTCGCCATCGACAGCGGATTGGCCGTGAACGTGCCCGAATGCTTCACCTTGCCGGCGCCGCGCTCCATCTCGAAGACCGCCATGATGTCGCGCCGCCCGCCGACCGCGCCGATCGGCAGGCCCCCGCCGATGATCTTGCCCATCGTGGTGAGGTCGGGCGTGATCCCGATGCGCGCCTGCTCGCCCCCATGGCTGGTGCGCAGCGAGACAACCTCGTCGAAAACGAGGAGGATGCCGAGCCGGGTGCATTCCTCGCGCAGCATGGCGATGAAGTCCTGGTGCGGGCGGACCATGCCGCCCTGGAGCCGCCACGGATCGAGGATCACGCCGGCAAGCTTGTCCGCCTCGGCGCGCAGGATCGCGCGGGCGTTTGCGATGTCGTTGAGCGGCAGGACGACGAGTTCGTCGAGCAGGCTCTGCGGCGTGCCGGGGTTGTGCGCCACGGCGACCGGGCGTGCCGGGTCTCCGCCGGCTTCGGTCCCCGGCTGGAAACTCGCCTCGAGGAGGTCGAACTGGCCGTGATAGCCGCCCTCCATCTTCGCCATCTTGGTCTTGCCGGTGAAGGCCCGCGCCGCCTTTGTGACCAGCGCGTTCGCCTCGGTGCCGGTATTGGTGAAGCGCACCGCATCGACGCTCGGGATGCGCTCGACCAGCAGCTCGGCGAGCCGCACCTCCCATTCCGAGGGCAGGACGGCGTTCATGACGCGCGCGGCCTGGCTCGCGATCGTCTCGAGGATGGCGGGATGACCGTGGCCGTGGATCATCGAGGCGAAGTTGTTCACCCAGTCGATCCGCCGGTTGCCGTCGACATCGGTGATCCAGCAGCCCGCGGCGGTGTCGGCATATTGCGGATGCGGCTGGGCGGCGACGAGATCGCGCGTGTAGCCCGAGGGCATCACCGCCCGGGCGCGGGCGAACAGCGCGCGCGAGCGGTCGGTCGGCTCCGCACCGTCGGAAGGGCCCGCGCTGATCTTTGTCGCCATCAGAAGTTCACCCGGTCCGCGCCCTTGGTCTGCAACCACTCGCGCGCTTCGGCGGGGGTGGCGATCTCCATGTCGAGCGTCTCGAGGATCGAGCGGATGCGGCGCACCTGGTCGGCGCTCGAATGGGCGAGCTTGCCCTTGCCGATCCACAGGCTGTCCTCCATGCCGACGCGCACGTTGCCGCCCATGATCGCCGCCATCGTGGTGAGCTTCAGCTGCGCCTTGCTCGCGGCGAGCAGCGACCAGATGTAGTCGTCGCCGAAGAGGAGGTCGGCGGTCTCCTTGAAGTGCAGCACGTGGCGCGGGTCGGGCCCGAGGCCGCCGGCAAAGCCGAGCACCGACTGGATGAAGAACGGCGGCTTCACCCACCCGCGGTCGGCGATCAGGCGCAGGGTGTAGAGGTGGCCGATGTCGAAGCACTCGAACTCGAAGCGCACCCCGCGGTCCTCGCCGAGCTCCTTCGCGATCCGCTCCATCGTGGTGTAGGGGTTGAGCATCGTGTGGTAGCGCCCGGCCTCGAGGTAGGCGCGCTCCCAGTCGCGCAGCTCGATCCCTTCCTTCGTGATCCTGTCGAGCTGGGTCCACTGCGCCGAGTTGAGCGGGCCCATGTTGAACGAGGTGATCTCGGGCGAGAACATCAGCGGCGCCATCAGCCGGCGCTCGAGCGCCTGTTCGGGGGTGTAGCCGAGCTCGGGCTGGCCGGTGGTGAGGTTGAGGATCGCGTCGGTGCGCTGCTTGATGCGCACCAGGTACTGCTCGTAGATCGCCGGATCGCAGGTCGGCTTGCCGGTGTCGGGCTCGCGCGCATGGAGGTGGATGATCGAGGCACCGGCCTCGGCGGCGGCGACCGAATCCTCGACCACCTGTTCGACCGTCACGGGAAGATGGGGCGATTGCCAGGGCTGGTGGGTGCTGCCCGTGGTCGCGCTGGTGATGATGACCTTGTTGAGTTTGCGCATTGTCGTTCTCTCCCGTCTAAATGACTTCTAAGTCATATAACGGGTGGATGCAAGCGCAGCTCGCACGCGGCTTTGCCGCGGCCGAAAGGGGCGAACCGCTGGCCACGCGTGGCGCGTTCAAGACTGGCAGGTCAGCGCTGCCCGGCGAGGTGCAGATAGAGCGCGCTGTGGTCGCGCGCCGCGAGCTCGCCCTCGCACAGCGCGGCATAGAGGTCGTGGGCGAGCGCGGTGAAGGGGAGGGGACGGCCGAGCCTCTCGGCGAGGCGCGCGGCGTTGCGCAGGTCCTTGAGCTGCGTGGTCGCATGGGCGCCGGGCGCGAAGTCGCGCGCGATCATCCGCTCGCCATGCTGCCGCAGCACGGTCGAATCCGCGAACCCTCCGAGCAGCGCATCGCGCACCGCCGCCGGATCGGCACCGCCGGCCTCGGCGAGGATCAGGGCCTCGGCAACCGCGCCGATCGTGATCCCGACGATCGCCTGGTTGGCGAGCTTGGCGAGCTGACCGCTGCCGACCGGCCCGACATGGGTCAGGCGCCCGAGCGCGGCGAGCGGCTCGCGGATCGCTGCCACGTGGTCCGCATCGCCCCCGGCCATGATCGCGAGCGTTCCGGCAACCGCGCCGCGCTCGCCGCCCGAGACCGGCGCGTCGACATAGCCGATCCCGCGCTCGGCAAGGCGCGCTCCCTGGCTGCGGGCGGTATCCACGCCGATCGAGCTCATCATCGCGACGATCGCGCCCGGCGGCAGGGCAGTCGAGGCACCGCCTTTGCCGAACAACACCCGTTCGGCGGTCTCGTCGTTGCTGACCATGACCACCAGCAGCGCGGCCGCGCGGCACGCCGCGGCGATGGTCTCGGCGACCTCTACGCCGTTCCCGGACAGCGCCTGCGCCTTCGCGTGCGTGCGGTTCCACACCGTGACGGCGTGACCCGCCTGCGCGAGGTTGCGGGCCATCGGGGCACCCATGATGCCGGTGCCGAGCACGCCGATGCGCATGGTGGCCTCAGCCCGGCCAGCCGAGCAGCGGCTTGGTGAGCTCGAGCTCCTCCTCGGGCGGATTGGCGCCGTAGATCGCGCGGTAGGCGAGCAGCACGTGCAGCTCGCTCAGCAGGGCGGGATCCTCGGGTTCCTCGCGCCCGGGGCCGAGCTGGACCTTGTAGCGTTCGAACAGGCTCTGGTCGAGCATGCCCCCGGCGAGCCGCAGCGACAGGCGGGCGAGTTCGGGCGTGACGCCCCCGCGCGCCGGATACCAGCCGGCGAGCACCCGGTCGACCATTGTGCCGTTGCGGCGGTGCCAGAGGCTGCGCATCTCCGAGCTCACCTCGGCCATCTGGACGATGCAGCGGATGATGCCGACGTTGAGCTCGAAGGTCCGCTCGTACCAGCCGAGCCATTCGCGCAGCTGTGCGAAGGGCGAGGCCGCCGGCGGGCGGAGCGGGATCGTCGCCTGCTCGAACTCGAGATAGCGCGTTGCCAGCTCGATCAGGAAATCCTCCTTGCTCGGGAAGTGGATGTAGAAGGTCCCCTTGGCGAGCGACGCGTCGCCGACCACCTCGTCGAGGTTGAGCTCGCGGAACCCGACCTGCTCGAGCAGGTTGAGCGCCGAGATCATCAGGCGCAGCTTGGTCTTCTCGCTGTTGCGCACCGCCTTGATCTCGGACGCCATCGCCTGGAGATAGGCGACGAACCGTACGCCGCCCGCATTGCGCACAGCGGCGCTCGCCGGGGCGGCGGACGCGTCTCGGGTCCGCTTCGCACGGGTTGCCTTGGGCGCTGTCACTGGTCCTCGAACCCCTTCTCCAGAAACCGCGTCGCGATTGCGGCATGCAGCGCCGCGCCGCGCGCCATCACGCTTTCGTCCAGGACCATGCCGGTCGAATGCAGCGCGCAGCAGGATTTCCAGTCCGAACCGTGCTGGCTCGCCCCCAGGAAGATCATCGCCCCGGGCACCTTTTCCAGCACATAGGAGAAATCTTCCGCCCCCATGTTGGCCGCCGGCATGGTCATCCAGCTGTCGTGTCCGAACATATCGCCCACCACACGTTCGGCAAGCGATACCGCGCGGGGATCGTTCATCGTCACGGGGAAACCTTCGATATGAGTGACTGACGCGTCCATTTCGTGCGTGCGGGCGATCCCGATCGCGATCCGCTCGAGCGCCTCGAGCATCGTCCCGCGCGAGCGCGGCGAGAGCGTGCGGATCGTTCCCAGGAGGCGCGCGGTGTCGGCGATCACGTTGTCGGTGGTGCCGGCGACGATCTGGCCGACGGTGAGCACCGCCGGGTCGGCAACGGGGATGCGGCGGGCGACGAAGGTCTGGAGCGCAAGGACGATCTCGCAGGCGACCGGAACCGGGTCGAGCGCGTCATGCGGCATCGCCGCGTGGCCGCCGCGCCCGGTGACCTCGACGATGAAGCGGTCCGAGGAAGCGAGCATCGCCCCGGCGCGCGCGCTCAGCACGCCGTGCGGCGCATTGGGCATGACATGAAGCGCGAAGGCGGCATCGGGCAGGGGATCGAGCAGGCCGTCCTCGATCATGAAGCGCGCGCCGTGGTGACCCTCCTCGCCGGGCTGGAACATGAACATCACGCGGCCTGCGATCTCTTCGCGCCGGGCGGCGAGCAGCTTGCACGCGCCGACCAGCATCGCGGCGTGGCTGTCGTGGCCGCAGGCGTGCATCACGCCGGCAAAGCGCGAGGCGAAATCGAGGCCCGTCTCCTCGGGCATCGGCAGGGCGTCGGTATCCCCGCGCAGCAGCACGGTGCGCCCGGGCCGCGCGCCTTCGAGGATGGCGATGAGGCCGGTGGTCGAGGGACCCGAGCGCCATGCGAGCGGCAGGCCATCGAGCGCGGCCCTGATCTTGTCGCGGGTCAGCGGGTTGTGCAGCCCCAGCTCGGGCTCGGCATGGATCGCGCGTCGCAGCGCGACCAGGTCGGGGAGGAGCTCTTCGGCGCGGGCGGACCAGGCAATCTCGTTCATCGGGCGATACTCCTGCGAAAGCGGTTCGCAATCAAGCCGGAGCCTGTGCGGGGGCGGTGTCGGGGATCAGGCGCTGTGCGGCGTGGATCCAGGCGCGGTCGATCAACCCGCCGCGCACCCGGAAGATCGCGGTCGCGCGCATCTCGCGGCCGGGGAAGTATTCGAGGTCGGTCACGAGGCCCTCGTGGCAATGGCGGTGCTCGATGACGACCCGCAGCTCGGGATGGTTGCGGAAGCGCTCGCCATAGCTGGCGCGGATCGCCTCGCGACCGGCGATCACCAGCTCGTCGTCCCCCACGGTGCTGCGCACGACCGCGTCCTCGGTGTAGCACGCGGCGAAGAGGTCGGCGTCCTTGGCGTTCCAGGCGTCGGCCTGGCGCTGCACGATGGCGATGGCGAGGTCATCCGTATCGGTCATTGCGAGGACTCCGCGATGGTGTCGAGCGCGTCGGCGAGGCCGCCGAGCAGGGCGCGGGCGGCGGCGAAGGCCTCGGGGTCGCCGCAATTGAGCGACACCGCGATGTCGGCGCCGAGGGCCGGGATGCGCACCGCGGCGCTCCCCCAGAAGCCGGTATGCCCCAGCGCCCAGTGGCGCCCGACCGCCATGCTCGCGAGCAGGTGGTTGTGGGTCCGCCAGGTCGGCGCATCGGCAGGCCGCCGCGCGGCCGGGGTCGCGAGCGCGCCCACGAGGTGCGGCATCGCCAGCACCTCGCCCCCGAGCAGGGCTGCCAGGAAGCGGTTGCAGTCGGCGAGGGTGGCGATCAACCCGCCGCCGCCGAACAGGTCGAAGGAGGGATCGTAATCCATCCCCTCGGCAGCCCCGACGGCGAGCCGCGCAGGCGGGAGAGCGCCGTGTGGCGGCGGCTCGGCGCCTTCCCACCAGGTCGAGGCAAGGCCGAGGCGCGCGTAATCGAGGAGCTGGCGCACCGCCCCGGCGAGCGGCTGGCCGGACACCTGCTCGACGATCTCGCCGAGGAGCACATAGCCGGTGTCGGAATAGCTGTAGACCTCGCCCGGCGCTCCCACCGGGCGGGCCTCGGTGATGGCGAGGGCGACCTGCTCCTGCCGCTCCCAGCGCCTGTCCGGGGTCGCTGCGACGGCGGCGCGGTAGCTCGCGGTCGCGGTGTGATCGGGCAGGCCGCCGGTGTGGGTGAGGAGATGGGCGATGCGCAGCGCCGCGGGATCATGGCCGCCGTCGCGCAGCATCGCGTTCGTCCGCGGCAGGAGAAAACCCGCGACCGGATCGGCGATCGCCAGCCTGCCCGTCTCGGCCAGCCGATGGATCGCGGCAGCGACGAAGGGCTTGGTGATGCTGGCGATGCGGAACGGCCGGTCGGCGAAGCCGGGGCCGATCGGCGCGCCGCGCACCGCGCCGCCCTGCCAATCGACACCGCGCGCGGGGCACCGGACCGCCGCCGCGACCGAGGGTGCGCTGCCGGCCCTTGCGAGCGCCTCGCTGCACAGCCGGGAGAATAGCGGGTCCGCTGCGATCATGCGTGCGCGAACCGCGTCGGCGAGACCTCGGCCAACATCGCCTCGCTCGCGAAGTCGGGGAGCGTCCCGCCGAGCGTCAGCGCGGCGGCGAGGCGCGCGGCGGCGGGCGCCATCTGGATGCCGTATCCGCCCTGTCCGGCGAGCCACAGGAAAGGGGGCGCCGAGCGCGGGTCGCCGCCGATCACCGGCAGGCGGTCGGGCGCGAAGGTCCTGAGACCCGCCCAGGCCCGCGGCGCCTTCGTCACCGCGATGCTCGCCACCCCGAGGATTCGCTCGATCCCTTCGGCAAGCGCCATGTCGTCGGCATAGGCATCGTGCGGTTCGACGTCGGTCTCCTCGGCCGGCGAGACCAGCAGCAGGCCGGCGTCGGGCTTGAAGTAGAACCGCTCGTCGATGTCGATGACCGCGGGCCAGCTCTCGAAGCCGGGGAAGGTGGGCGGCTCGACCAGGGCCGCGGTGCGGCGCTTGGGCTGGAGGCCGAGCGGGCCGAGGCCGGCCTTGCCGGCGACCGTGTCAGCCCAGGCACCGGCGGCGTTGACCAGCACGCCGCAGCCGATCTCGCGCCGCGTCGTGCGCACGCGCCAGCCTCCGCCCGAGGCCTCGGCGCTGACCAGGGCCTCGTCGCAGGCGAGGGTCCCGCCGCCCTGCTGGAAGCGGCGCAGATAGGATTGCTGGAGCAGGTCGACGTCGATGTCGGCGGCGACGCTGTCGTCGAGCCCCCCGGCGATCGCCTCGGGCCGCAGGATCGGCACCATCGCGACCGTCTCTGCGGCATCGAGCGGGGCCAGCGTGCCGCCGCTCGAGCGCGCCATCGCCGCGAGCGAGCCGGCCTGCGCATGGGTCGCGACGAACAGCCCGCCGCGCGGCTTGAGGAAATGGCGCCCCTGCGCGTCGGCTTGCAGCAGCGCCGCGTGCGAGGCGAGCGTCAGCGTGCGGACCGGGCCGCCGCCATAGCCCGGGGCGTAGAGTGCAGCTGACCGGCCAGTCGCATGGTGGCCCGGACGGGTTTCGGCCTCGATCAGCAGCACCGAGGCAGCGCCGACAAGTTCCGCGGCGACGGTCGCACCCGCCATGCCCGCGCCGACGACGATGACATCGACATTCTCGCTCATGCCTGCCACTATGGCTTGTCGGCTCCCGCATTTCAACTATACTTGTAAGTCATATGAACGATGACATGACGCGCGATGACGGCAAGGCGGCGGTTCCGGCACTGAGCGAGCGCTATCGTTCCGCCGCGCAGGCCTTGCCGACGTCCGTCGCGGCGGGCCTCGCCGGCTCGGCGGTCGAGGGGCACTGGATCGACGCCGACCGCTTCTTCTTCGTGACCGAGGTCGAGCAGCCGGACGGAGCGATCCTCCCCCTGCCGTTCCTCGCCTCGCGCGCCGCCGGAAGTGCGCGCCCGGCCTTGCCGCCCGAGCGGATCTTCGCCGCGCTCGCCGCCCGCTTCCCGGACTTCGAGGCCGCCGCCCGGACCGCGCTGGGCTACGGTTGCAAGGTGCCGGGCGAGCTCGTCATCCGGTTCCGCGACAAGGCGCTGACGATCGACCTCGAGACGGGCGAGGCGGTGAGCGAGGCGCACGTCCCGACGCAACCCGAAGTCCGCTCGCCCGATGGCCGCCACGCCGTCCGGATCGACGGGCATGACCTCGTCCTCCACGACGGCACGACCGGCGAGGCGAGGCCGCTGACCACAGACGGCGAGGCGGACTGGCCCTATGGCCAGCCCCCGCAGGCTAGCCTCGCGAGCATCGCGCTGCGGCGCTCGCCCCAGCCGGTCGCGCTGTGGTCTCCGGGAGGCGAATGGCTGCTCACCCACCGCATCGACGAGCGCCACCTGCCGTTTCGCACCATCGTAGAGAGCGCGCCGGCGGGGGGAGGGCAACCGCTCGCGCACCGCTTCCGCTATGCCACCGCGCGCGATCCGCTGCCGCGCTGCCGGCTGGTCGCGATCCATCCCTCCTCGGGTCGGCGCGTCGATATGCCGGATGAGGACGTGACGCTGTTTCCGCCGCTGCTCAACCGGCACGCCTGGTTCATGGACGAGACGCGCATCTGCCGGGTCCGCGGCGACCGCCATCAGCGCCGGCTCGAACTGGTGATGACTGAGCTCGCAACCGGCTCCGAGCGCGTGGTCCTCACCGAGCAGGCGGAGGACGGCTATGTCGAAAGCCACCCCCTGATCGGCCACCCCCCGGTGTGCCGCTATCTCGCCTCGCGCGACGAGGTGATCTGGTGGTCGGAACGCGACGGGTGGGGGCATCTCTACCTCTTCGACGCGCGTTCCGGCGAGGTGATCCGCCAGCTCACGCAAGGGCAATGGCAGGTGCGCGACATCGTCGATGTCGACGAGGCCGGGCGCACGGTCCTGATCACCGCCACCGGGCTCGGCGGGGAGGCGGACCCGATGCTGCGCAGCCTCGCGCGGGTCTGCCTCGACACGGGTCGCACCGACCTGCTGCTCGCGGGGAGCATGGCCGAGGGCGACGTTGCGGTCTGCCCGGAGATGCCTCCCCCGGACGGTGACGGTCTGCGGGGCGCGACGATGCCGCGCTCGGTGTCGCCCGACGGGGGAGCCGTGGTGGTGCGCCGATCGGGGCCCTTCGCGCCGACGCACACCCTCGTCCTCGATACACGGACCGGCAGGCAGAGCGTCATCGCCGCGCAGACCCGTCGCACCGAGCCGGAACGCGCCTTGTGGCTCGACGTGACGGCGGCGGACGGGACGACGGCGCTCAAGGCGGCGCTCTACCTGCCGCGCTGGCATGACGGGCGCGCGCCGCTGCCGCTGCTCGATCTGGCCTATCCCGGCCCGCAATCGGTGCTGTTGTCGCGCACCGACGGGGGGCGCGTCGCTGCCCAGGCGCAGGCGCTGGCGGAGCTGGGACTGGCGGCGATGATCTGCGACAGCCGCGGGCTGCCGTTTCGCGGCCGGGCCTTCCACCAGGCGGGGTATGGCGACCTGCTCGAGCCGCAGATGGCCGATCACGTCGCGGTGATCGGGCAGCTGTGCGAGCGCTTCGCGTTCCTCGATCGCGAGCGGGTCGGGATCCTTGGCGCCTCGGCGGGGGGTGCGGCCGCGGCCTATGCGATGCTCGCCTATCCGCAGGTCTACCGCGCCGGGATCGCGATCTGCGGCCCCTACGACCCGGCCGACTACCTGTGCGGCTGGGTGCTCAAATATGTCGGCGCGGACCGCGACGGCGCGTGGGAGCGCCAGCGCATCGCCCGCCTCGCCGACCGGCTCGAGGGGCGCTTGCTGCTGATCCACGGCGAACTCGACGACAATGTGCACCCGACCCAGACGCTCCGCTTCGCGGACAGGCTGATCGCCGCCGGAAAGCGCTTCGAGATGCTGATCGTGCCGGGGGCCGGGCACATGGTGCAGCTAACCAGCGCGCACGCGCAGCAGCGCATCTGGGACTTCCTGGTCGAGCATCTGCGCGGGGAGTCGCCGCCTGCGGTTCCCCCCCTCGCCTATGGCCCGCAGGAGCTTGGCGTGCTGGGCCGAGTCCACGGCCGCGAAGCCGGATGGCTGTGACGTTTCGGTCACGACTGTACCGCAAGGTCGCCTCGAAGGGTCCTCGAAACTGGCCTGAAAGATCGCCGCAGGGGGCATAGTCTCCACCCCTGACCGCAAGCGTGCCTCAAGATAATCTCGTGGAATCATAGACCCTTGTTTCGTCGCTTCCCCGCGCCTGCGCTTGCATAGATGACTCTATCGTTGCGGCTGCGCGCAAGCTTGTTGACACCGGGCGGCCTGAGCACATAACATGACTTATAAGTCATAAGAGGCGGTCAGGGAGGATCGCCCCCGTGGCGGAAGGGCTCAACCTGCGGCTGTTGCCGATAATGAGGGGGTTTGAAGATGGTCGGGATTCGGAATTTCGCGATCCGCACCGCGCTGGCCGCGGGCGTTGCCTCGGCAGCCTTGGCGGCGGGCGCTGCAAGCGCGCAGGACTCGGGCACCGCCGCGGCCGAGGATGATGCGGACCGGTCGGTCTCGGCCAACGAGATCATCGTCACCGCTACCAAGCGCAACGAGCGCCTCGTCGACGTGCCGATGGGCGTCACCGTCATCACCGGCGAGGAACTGGAAAAGCGCCAGGTGCGCAGCTTCCAGGATCTCACCGCCTTCGTCCCCGGCCTCTCGATCCAGACCTCGAGCCCGGTCGTCACCCGCCTGATCCTGCGCGGCCTCAACGCCGGCGGGGCCGGCTCGACCGTCGCGGTCTATGTCGACGACAGCCCGATCGGATCGAGCAACGCGCTGCTCCAGGGCGCGCTCCTGACCTCCAACCTCGACACCTTCGACATGGCCGCGATCGAGGTGCTCAAGGGCCCGCAAGGCACGCTCTACGGGGCGAACAGCCAGGGCGGCCTCATCAAGTATGTCACCAATGCCCCCGACACGAGCGGCTTCTCGGGCCGCGCGCAGGGCGAGATTAACTCCGTCGACGGCGGCGAGATCGGCTACGCGGTGCGCGGCGTGGTCAATGCCCCGCTCGGCGAGAAGGCGGCGATCCGGGCGAGCGGCTTCTACCAGAAGCTCCCCGGCTTCATCGACGACACCAACCTCGGGATCGAGGACGTCAACAGCGGCAAGCGTTACGGCGGCAGGCTCTCGCTCAAGGTTGACGCCACCGAGACCCTCACCGCGCGGGTGACCGGCTTCTACCAGCGCCTCGAGACCCGCGCCGATCCGAATGTCGACGTGGTCGGCTCGCCGCGCACCTATGCCCTGCCCGGGCCCGACATTTTCAAGCCCTTCGCCGGGGACCTCGAGCAGCGCCGCTACCTGCTCGCCACCCGCTCGCAGGATTTCTACAACATCGGCGGCGAGCTCGACTGGGATCTCGGCGGGGTGACGCTCGAATCGATCACCAGCTACAGCCGCGCCGAGAACCGCCAGCTGCGCGACGGCGGCGCGGGCGCGGCCGGCTACCTTCCGCCGGCCAGCCCCGCCGCGCCCTTCGGCGTGCCGGTGAGCGCCAACTTCTTCCTCACCAACTTCCTGTTCGGCGGGCAGCCGACGCTGCTGCGCGGGAAGGAATACTTCAAGCTGACCAAGTTCACGCAGGAGCTGCGCCTGCAATCGCAGGGCGAGGGCTTCCTCGGCTGGCAGATCGGCGGGTTCTACACCCACGAGAACACCTTCTCCTCGCAGGACCAGCAATTCGTCAACGCGACCACCGGTGCGGTCATCACCACGCCTCCGGGCCCGGGCGGCGAATACACGATCGACGCGCGGTACACCGAGTTTGCGGGCTTCGGCGAGATCGACCTGCGCTTCTCGCCGAGGTTCGAGATCAATGCCGGCATCCGCTATTCGACCAACGACCAGCGCGCGCTGCTCGGCGTGGGGAACGGCTTCCTCGGCATTCCGGCCGGGCAGCCGCCCTCGCGGCAGACCATCAATACCGACGAGGATGCCGTGACCTTCTCGGTCTCGCCCAAGTGGAAGGTCAACGAGGACACGCTGATCTACGGCCGCGTCGCGAGCGGCTTCCGCCCGGGGGGGCCCAACCTGGTGCCGCCCAACGCGCCGCCGAACTACCCGCTCGGCTACAAGTCCGACTCGACGATGAACTACGAGCTCGGCTTCCGCACGACCCTTCCCGATCGCAGCCTGTCGCTCGACATCGCCGCCTACCGGATCGACTGGACCGACATCCAGATCATCTCGCTGGTGCCGCTCAACAACACCATCATCGGGGTCACCGGGAACGCCGGTGAGGCCCGTTCGGAAGGCGTCGAATTCGCCGTCACCGCCCGGCCGAGCGAGCGCCTGACCTTCATGGTCAACGGGGCCTACACCGAGGCCAAGCTCCAGCAGGATGCGCCCGGCATCGGCGGCGCCAAGGGCGACCGGCTGGCGTGGGTCCCCGATCTGACGCTCACCCTCGACGGGGAGTATCGCCTGCCGCTGGGCGGTGACACGGAAGGCTTCTTCGGCTTCACCGCATCCTATGTCGGCGAGCGGTTCACCGATTTCGGGACCTCGATCTTCGCCACGCCGCACATCCCGCTGCCCGATTACACCACCCTGTCGCTGCGCGCCGGGGCGGACATCGGGAAGATCCGGATCGAGGCCTACGCCCGCAACATCACCGACAGCCGGGGCATGTTCACCTACAGCAACGCTGGGGCGGGCGCGCCGACGATCACCGGGACGAAGGCGATCATCCAGCCCCGCACCTTCGGCCTCGTCGTCACCAGCAATTTCTAGCTGATGAGCGATGCCGAAAGCCGCGTGACCACGCCCGTCCTCGGGGCGAGCTTCGCAAGCCCCGAGGGATGGGCGGCGGTCGCGGAGGATCGGGGCATCGTGCTGACCGCGCCGGAGGGTGACCTCGCCCTCCGGCTGGTCGACATTGCCTCGGCGGCGACGGGGGAGGAGGCGACCGCGCTCGCCCGGGCGGCGGCGTCGCTCGATCCCGCGCGCCCGGTCCGCGTCGCCGCGGCCGAGGCGCCGCGGCAGGGCTGGGCGCAGGTGTTCTCGACCCTCTACGAACCTGCCGAACCGGGTCGCTGGGAGCAGGCGAGCGCCTTCGGCACGCCGGAGGGCTGGACCGTCGCGATCGTCGAAGGGTCGATGGCGACTTTCGAGATGCGCGCGGCGGCTGTCATGCTGGTTCTCCAGAGCCTCCACGCCCCAGGCCACCGGCCCGAGGACGTGTCGGGGGTGACGCCGCGCAGGCTGGACCGTGACGCCATCGCCGAGATCCTCGACTTCCTGCGCGAGGCGATGGACCGCCTCGCGATCCCCGGGATCGGCATCGCGCTGGTCGAGGGCGAGGACATCGTCTTCGAAGGCGGGCTCGGGGTGCGGTCGGTCGAAACCGGCGGGCCGGTCGACGCCGACACCCTCTTCGCCATCGCCTCCAACACCAAGGGCCTGACCACGCTGCTGCTCGCCAGCCTCGTCGACGAGGGGCGGCTCGCCTGGGACGCCATCGCCCACGAGGTGTTCCCCGCCTTCCGGCTCGGCGACCCGGCGCTCACCGACAGGATCGCGATCCGCCACCTGGTCAGCGCCGCCACCGGCCTGCCGCGCAGCGACCTCGTGTGGAGCTTCACCAACCGCGCCGACACGCCGGCGAGCCGCATCTTCGAGATGCTCGAGGGCGAGACGCCGACCAGCGGTTTCGGTGAGGTTTACCAGTACAACAACCTCATGGCGGCGGCGGCGGGCTTCATCGGGGGCGCGGTCGCGCATCCGGAGCTCGACCCCGGCACCGGCTACGACCTCGCGCTGTCCGAGCGCATCTTCGGTCCGCTCGGCATGGAGAGCACGACGTTCGACCGCGCCGAGGCCTGGGCCGGCAATCACGCCGCGCTCCATGGGCAGGATGCCGCCGGGCGCACGATCGCGGTCGACCCCGGCATCGCCATGACCAACTACGCCTCGCGCCCCTCGGGCGGCGCCTGGTCCTCGGCGCATGACCTGATCCGCTACGTGCGGCTCGAACTCCTCGAGGGTCGCCTGCCCGGCGGGCGGCAGCTCGTCTCGCGCGAGAACCTGCTCGCCCGCCGCGCGCCGGGGGTGGCGATGGGGGCGAATGCGCATTACGGCATGGGTCTCGTCGCCGACCGCGAGGCGGGGGTCAGCGTGATCCACCACGGCGGCAGCACCCCGGGCGCGATGAGCGACATTCTCGTGCTTCCCGAGGCGGGGATCGGCGCCGTGCTGCTCACCAACGCGGATTCGGGAATGTTCCTGCTCCCCGCCTTCAAGCGGCGGCTGGTCGAGGTGCTCTACGGCGCCGCCCCCAAGGCCGCCGCCGATGTCGCCGCGGCCGCGCAGCGCATCGCCGCCGACCTCGCCCAGTTCAACGCCGCCACCCGGGTTCCGCCCCCGGGACGCCTGCCCGCCCGCTACAGCTCCGACGCGCTCGGCGACCTGTGGACCGAAGGCGAGGGCGAGGGCCTCCTGTTCCGTTTCGCGAGCATCGCCTGCCCGATGCGGGTGCGCGACGAGCCGGACGGGTCGCTCTCCTACGTCACCGCGCATCCGGTCCTGCGGGGCTTCGCCTTCACCGCGCCGCCGGGCAGCGACGCGGCCGAGCTCGTGATCCGCGAAAGCCAGCGCGCCTATCGGTTCCGCGCCTGCCTTGAGGAGCAGGCGTCGTGAAGGGCCAAGCCGCAAGCACCGCGCCCGTGTGCGGCACAGAAAGGGAGTAAGGCCATGACGGTCCACCACGCGCCGCCCGCGATTGCCGACGCCGCCGTCGCCGACCCGACGCTGGTCAAGGAGCCGGTGCCGCTCTCGGCATGGCTCGGCCTCGGGGTGCTGTTCTTCGGGACGATCTACGCAACTGTCGATCGCCAGATCTTCGTGATCTTCGCCGAGGCGATCAAGAACGACCTCGGGCTCTCCGATACCCAGCTCGGCATCCTCCAGGGCGTCGGCCTCACGCTCGTCGGGCTGATAACGGTCTACCCGATCGCGTGGATTTCCGACCGCAAGGACCGCCGCCACGTGGTCGGCACCTGCATGCTGCTGTGGAGCCTCGCGGTGCTCGGCTGCGCGCTTTCGCCGGGGTTCGGGCTGCTGCTGCTGTTCGCCTCGATCGTGGGCATCGGCGAGGCGGGGACCACGCCTGCCGCCTATGCGATGATCCCGGACCTGTTTCCCAAGTCGGCGCGCCAGCTCGCCAATTCGGCCTATGCCATCGCGGCGCGGCTCGCGGGCGTGCTCGGCATCTATATCGCCGGGCTCCTGATCGTCGTCGTCGCCGAGGTCCGCCCGCTGCTTCCCGCGGAGCTCGGGGCGATGCACGAGTGGCGTCTCGCCTTCCTGATGACCGTGGTCTTCGCGCCGCTCGCCATCGTCCCGATTTTCCTCCTTCCGCGGCGGGTGGCGGGGGCCCCTGCCGCGCACGCCCCGGTTGCCGAGCAGGCCCCCGCGCCGGTCGAAGGGCTCGAGACGGTCTGGCAGTTCCTCACGCGGCACCGCCGCGCGTGGACGGCGACCATGACCGCGGCGCTGTTCATGGCCTTCGGCTCGGTGGCGACGGCAGGCTGGGCGCCGGTGATCGCCCAGCGCTATTTCGAGCAGACCCCGCAGGCGAGCGGCGAGTGGATGGCAGGCGTCGGGCTCGCGTCGGGCATCGCCGGCTTCCTGGTGGGAGCACCGATCATGCAGTGGCTTCAGCCGAAGTTCGGTATCAAGACGCCGATCTACGTGCTGGCATGGAGCCTGTTCGTCCAGGCGCTGCTCGCGCTGGCGCTCAGCTTCGTGCGCAGCGTGCCGCAGCTCTACATCCTGTGGGGCGTGCAGGCGACGGCCGGGATGATCTCGACCATGACCATCCCGACGATCCTCCAGAACATGGCGCCGATCCACCTGCGCTCGCGGATCTTCGCGATCTCGAGCTTCGTCGGGATGGCGGGTGCGCTGAGCTATGTCGCGGTCGGGTTCATCTCCGACCGGCTCAAGGACGCGATGGACTTCCCGCTGCTCTACTCCGCCTCGGTCATCGGCTTTGCGGGCCTGCTGGCGGGAGCGTTGCTGTTCTGGCGCTCGCAGGACGCCTATGCCGAGCTTGCGCTGGAGACCGACGCATGACGCGCGCCTTCATCGCCTCGATGGCGACCGAGACCAACTGCCATTCGCCCTTCCCGACCGGGATGTCGGCGTGGGAGCTGGGGGGCATCACCCGCAAGGCCTCGCTCGAGAAGGACGGGTTCGGCGGCCAGATCCTGTCGGTCTATCGTGAGCTGGCCGAGGCTGCGGGCTACGAGGTGGTGGAGAGCCTGACCCTCTCGGCCGAGCCTGCGGGAAAGACGGTGCAGAGCGTCTACGAGGGCTTTCGCGACGCGATCCTCACCGATCTCGCGGCGGCGGGGGAGGTCCGGCTGGTGCTCCTCCTCCTCCACGGGGCGATGGTCGCGACCGGCTATGACGACTGCGAGGCCGACCTCGTCGAACGCATCCGCGCGATCGTGCCCGATGCGGCGATCGGCGTCGAGCTCGACCTTCATTGCCACCTCTCGGCCGAGCTGGTGCGCGCGGCGGACTTCGTGATCCCCTACAAGGAATATCCCCACGTCGACGGCTCGGAGCGCGCCGCCGAGCTCTTCGACCTGTGCCACCGCAAGCTTGCCGGCGAGCTCGCGCCCGTCGCCGCGCTGATCGACACGCGGATGATCGGCTTCTACCCGACCTTCGACGAGCCGATGCGCTCGATCGTCGCGCTCGCACGCGCGATCGAGGGCGAGCCCGGGATCCTCTCGGCCTCGATCGCGCACGGCTTTCCCTGGGCCGACGTCGCCGACGTCGGCACCCGCATCCTCGTCTATGCCGACCGCGATCCCGCGCTGGCGAGCGGCGCGGCGGAGCGGTTGGCCGAGCGGCTCTATGCCGCGCGAGAAGAGTTGCGCCCGACCTATCCCGGCATCGCCGAGAGCCTCGATCGCGCCGCCAACCTGGAAGGCCGGGTGGTGCTCGGCGACTACAGCGACAATCCGGGGGGCGGCGCGCCCTGCGACAGCACCTTCTTCCTGCGCGCCATCCTCGAGCGCGGGCTCGGCGAGGTGGCGATCGGCAGCTTCTACGATCCGGTGCTCGCGCAGGTGGCGCGCGATGCCGGGGTGGGGGCGCGCCTCGCGGTGCGGCTCGGCGGGAAGACCGGGCCGATGTCGGGCGACCCCGTCGACCTCGAGGTCGAGGTGATGGGCATCGCCGCGGATCACACCCAGAGCTGCTTCGAGGCGCGCACCAAGACCGGCCTTACCGTCTGGCTGAGGCACGCAGGGATCGACATCCTCGTCAACGACCTGCGCACCCAGGTCTACGGCACCGACTTCTTCACCGGGCTCGGCATCGACCTCGGGTCCAAGCGGCTGATCGTGGTCAAGTCGAGCAGCCATTTCGAGCACGATTTCGGCCCCGTCGCCGATCACATGTGGCGGGTCTCCTCGCCCGGAGCGCTCGATATCGACATGGCGAACTTCACCTTCACCAGGCGCGACAATGTCTTCCACCCGCGCCTCGCCGATCCCTGGGCGACGCATGGCCGCCCGGTCCCGCTGGTGATCGCGGGGAGGAGCGCGTGAGGGTCACCTTCGACGCGGCCAAGCTCGCCGAGGCGCTGAAGCCCCACGACCGCAGCGATGCGCCGGGCTTCGCGATCGGCGTCGCGCACCGGGGCGTGCCGCTGTTCCGCCGCGGCTACGGCCTCGCGAATTGCGAGGCGCCGCTGCTGCTCACCCCCGCGAGCCGCATCCGCATCGGCTCGACGAGCAAGCACTTCACCGTGCTCGCCGTGCTGCTGCTCGCCGAGGAGGGCAGGCTCGCGAGCGACGACAGCATCCGCCGGCACCTTCCCGATATGCCGGACTGGGCCGAGCCGATCACCATCCATCACCTCGTCACCCACACCTCGGGGATGCGCGACAGCCTCGACGTCATGGACCTGACCTCGGGCGTGATGGGCCGCTCCGACGCCGTGCCCCACGCCGTGCAGCGGGCCCTGCTGCGCCGCCTCACCAGCACCAACTTCGCGCCCGGCACCGACTGGAACTACTGCAACGGCGGCTATGTGCTGCTCACCGAGCTGATCGAGCGCTTGTCCGGCATGGACTACGCCGCCTTCGTCAAGGAGCGGATCTTCGATGTCGTCGGCCTCCACGACACCGCGGCGCGGCCCTTCGACACCGACTTCCTGCCCGGCAGCGCGACCCTCCACGTCGCGCAGCCCGATGGAAGCCACCGGCGCGGCATCTTCGGGCCCGAGGTCGGGGGCGAGGGGAACCTCGTCTCGACCGTCGACGACATGCTGCGCTGGCTCGGGGCGATGCGCGAGCGGCGCATCGGGACCGCGCGGACCTGGGAGGAGATGTTCCGCAGCGGCCGGGTGCGGGGAAGCGAGACCGGCTATGCCGGGGGCCTCGTGACCGGCACCTGGCGCGGTCTCAGGACGCTGTTCCACACCGGCATGGTGTTCGGCGGCAATTCGCAGATGCTCACGCTTCCCGACCACGCGCTCGACGTGGTGGTGCTCGCCAACACCAGCGGGGTGAGCGCCGCCGAGACGGCGTGGAAGGCGGTCGAGGCCTGCATCGAGGGGCTCGAACCCGCACCCAAGAGCGCCGCGACGCGGGTGCTCAGACCGGGCTGCTATCGCTCGCCGGACACAGGCCGCTTCATCGCGCTGGTCGATGCCGGGGACAGCGTGGCGCTCTCGTTCGACCCGGTCACCATGCCGCTGCGGATCGAGGAGGACGGGCGCGCCTGGCTGCCGGCGAACCTCATGGCCGGGGCGTGGATCGCGCAGGCCGGCGATGCGCTCGAATGGCACGAGTTCGGCGGCATCGACCGGCTCGAGCCGCTCGCCGCGGCCGCGGACCAGAGCAGCGCCGCCATCGCCGGGCGTTACCGCTGCACCGAGATGGATGCCGAGGCCGCGGTCGACGCCGACGGCAAGTTGACGATCACCACCGATCACGGCAAGGCGCGCTTCGGCCTCGTGCGCAAGACGAGCGATATCTGGGCGCTGGTGTCCGAGCGCGACGGCTGGACAGGGACGCTCGAGCATCGCGGCGGCACGGTGCTGCTGTCGACCTTGCGCACGCGCCGCCTGCCTTTCCGGTCCACCGCCCAGCCATCGGAGTTGCCCGCATGATCCGCTACATCGAACCCGGAGCCCGGATGAGCCAGGCCGTCATCGCGGGCGGCTTCGTCTTCCTCGCCGGCCAGGTGGCGCGCGACCCGGTGCCCTCGGTCGAGGCCCAGACGCGCGACATCCTCGCCAGCATCGACCGCCTGCTCGCCGAGGCCGGCAGCGACAAGACGCGGATCGTCAGCGCGACGATCTGGCTGGCGGACATCGCCACCTTCGCCGAGATGAACACGGTCTGGGACGCCTGGGTGCCCGAGGGTCACGCCCCCGCGCGCGCGACGGTCGAGGCGAAGCTCGCCCTGCCGCAGTTCCTCGTCGAGATCGGGATCACCGCGGTCGTCTGAGGCCTACTCGGGCACGGTCTTGCCCGGGTTCATCAGCCCGTCGGGGTCGAGCGCGCGTTTGATCCGGCGCATCACCGCCAGCGCCTCGCCGTGCTCCTCGGCCATGTGGGCGAGCTTGTGGAGCCCGACCCCGTGCTCGCCGGTGATCGTCCCGCCCATCCTCAGCGCGCGCTCGGCGATCCCGGCGACCAGCGCGTCGGCGCGGGCGCGCTCGGCGGCGTCGTCGGGCCTGAACAGCACCAGCAGGTGGAAATTGCCGTCGCCGACATGGCCGACGATCGGACAGGTGAGGCCCGACGCCTGCGCCGCCTCGCGGGTCTCGAGGATGCAGTCGGCGAGCCGGCTGATCGGCACGCAGGCATCGGTCGCGAAGCTCTCGAAGCCCGGCTTC
Source organism: Erythrobacter sp. NE805 (assembly GCF_046452355.1). Classification (NCBI taxonomy): domain Bacteria; kingdom Pseudomonadati; phylum Pseudomonadota; class Alphaproteobacteria; order Sphingomonadales; family Erythrobacteraceae; genus Erythrobacter; species Erythrobacter sp. NE805. The sequence continues at coordinate 75,688 of NZ_JBKFDI010000004.1, forward strand.
AGCGCCCGCGCGGCCCAGTAGGCATTGTGGCGCGCGGTCCACAGCCGGGTGCGGTCCTCCTGCCGCTCGGCCCAGTCGAAGGCGCCGCCGCCGAAGCTGTCGGCGACCGCGCGCACCTGCTCGATCTGCTCGCGCACCGCCGCTGGCGAGCCGTGGAACTCGAAGAACAGGGTCGGCTGCTCGGCCAGCCCGCCAAGGCCCGAGTGGGCGATGCAGGCCTTGATCTGCAATTCGTCGAGCAGCTCGATCCGGGCGAGCGGGATGCCCATCTGGAGCAGGACGGTGACCGCCTCGACCGCGCCGCGCAGGGTCTCGAACTGGCAGAGGCCGGCCGCGATCTGCTCGGGGATGCCGAACAGCCGCAGTTGCAGCTCGGTGATGACGCCGAGCGTCCCCTCGCTGCCGACGTAGAGCCGCGTGAGGTCATACCCGGCCGAGGACTTGCGCGCGCGCGTGCCCGTGCGGATCACCTCGCCCTGCGGAGTGACGACGGTGAGGCCGAGCGTCACCTCGCGCATCGTGCCGTAGCGCACCGCATTGGTGCCGCTCGCCCGCGTCGCCGCCATCCCGCCGAGCGTCGCGTTGGCGCCGGGGTCGAGCGGGAAGAACAGGCCCTTGTCGCGGATCGCGTGGTTGAGCGCCTCGCGCGTCACCCCTGCCTCGACCCGGCAATCGAGGTCGCCCTCGTTCACTTCGATGACGCGGTCCATCCCCGAAAGGTCGAGGCTGATGCCGCCGTGGAGCGCCTGGATCTGGCCTTCGAGCGAGGTGCCGACGCCGAAGGGGATGACCGGCACGCCGAAGCGGCGGGCGGCGTTGACGGTCGTGACGACATCCTCGGTGGAGCGCGCGAACACGACCGCGTCGGGGAGCATCGGGTCCTGGAGGCCCTCGCCGTGGCCATGCGCGGCGCGCACCGCCTCGCCGGTGGCGACGCGCTCGCCGAGGAGGCCGTGGAGCTCGGCGACGACGCTCTCGACCACCCGCGCGTCGCGGCGGCGCGGCGCCGCCGCGCTCACGAGATCGCTCCCGCGACGGCCTCGGTGATCCCCTCGCCGTGATAGGCGCGCGGATCGAGCTTGCGCAGCACCGAATCGATGCCCTCGCGGTTGAAGCCCTTGAAGCCGTCGTTGCGCTCGATGTTCTCGAGGTGGGTGACGATCGAGCCTTCGAGCCGCAGCTTCTCGGCCTCCTCGGCGCCGATGTGCCCGGCCGCCTCGAGCGCGTCCACGCGGCGCGGATCGACCGGGGCCATGTCGCCGCAGGTCAGCTCCTGGTAGAGGTGTGCGAAGTCCGAGAACGGCGTCATGAAGGCGATGCCGGCCGCGGTCAGCTGGCCGCGCAGCGCGACGTTGTCGTAGAGCCCCGCGACGTGGTTGAGCCCCGCCTCGAGGATCGATTCCCCGAGCAGTTCGGACAAGAGCCCGGCGCGGCGGTGGCGGGGGAGGTCGGGGAGCACCTCGTGGGCGAAGTCGATGGTCAGCTCCTCGGGGGCGAGATCGACGTCGGCGAAGATCGTCGAGCCGATCACCGGCTGTTCGAGCACCTGGCTGCCCCACCCGGCGAGCTCGCCCGCGTAGAGCATCTCGCGCAGCTCGTAGCCGAGCTTCTCGAGGATGCGGATGGTGTGGCGGAAGTGGCGGCGCGAGCTGTCGTAGGTGTGGTGGTCGATGTTGCACCAGCCGACCCCGGCGGCGTCCTGGCGCTGCTTCTGGAAGCGGCCCGAGGCGCAGCGCTTCATCCAGAACTCGCGCTCGGCCTTGAGCCACAGATCGCAGGCCCAGTGCGGGCCGAGATCGGCGATCGCGGCGTCGACCAGCGCCTCGGTGTGGGCGAGCCCGGCCTCGACCGTGTCGAACTCGCGCCGCCGCACGCGCAGGGCGTTGAAGTGGATGCGGGCGAGGCGCAGGAGGTCCTGCGGGACCTCCGGGACGTCGAACCCCGCGTGCCCGCTGCGCTCCACCACGCCGACATCGGTGCTGCCGCCTCTAAAGGCGATCGCGCGGCGCAGCGGGTTGCCCGGCACGCCCTCGATGGGGGCCGTGATCCGGTTGGCCTCGAGGAAGGTGGCGACATCCTCGACCCGTAGCCACACGGTGGTGCGATCGCCCAGCACCAGCGGCGGGAACAGGCCCGCGGCGTTGCGCCACACCCCGGCCTCCGCCGGGCTCCAGCCCGCGCGCTCGAAGCCCGCGGCCGCGGCGGCTTCGGCGAGGGTGATGTGATCGAGGATGTCGCGCAGGCGGATCGCGGTGTCCTCGAGCAGCCGCCCCGCGAAGGCCGCCGCCGGGGCATTCCCGGCGAGCGCATCGTCGAGGAAGGCGGCGAGCACCGCCTCGGCCTCGGGCTCGCGCGCCCACAGGCGGTCGTTGCGTCGCTGGCGGTCCATCATCCTGTCTCCCTCTCTCATCCCCACAGCAGCGGCTGGTGCGGCTGCGCGATCCGGCCATTATCGTATGCGAAGCCATGCGCGACGTCCTCCGCCTGGAGCAGCGGACCGTCGAGGTCGGCGAATTCGCACAGCTGCGCGAGCACCATCGCCGGGGCCATGCACAGCGACGAGCCGTTCATGCAGCCGACCATCAGCCCGAAGCCCTGCGCCCGCGCCGCCTCGGCGAGCGCCAGCGCGGCGGTGAGCCCGCCGGTCTTGTCGAGCTTGATGTTGACATAGGCGAAGCGGCCCCGCGCGAGCGGCAGGTCCTCGATGCCGTCGATCAGCTCGTCGGCACACAGCGGCACCGGGCTGTCGTAGCCATCGAGCCCGGCCTCGGCGCCGACCGGAACGGGTTGCTCGAGAAGCACCACGCCGAGCGCCGCCAGCTCCGGTGCCAGGTCGCGCACCATCTCCGGCGTCCAGCTCTGGTTGGGGTCGACGATCAGCCGGCTCGCCGGGGCCCCGCACCGGCTCGCGCGGATCGCGGCGAGCGGGTCCTCGGCATTCACCTTGATCTTGAGCAGCGGATAGGCGGCGAACTGCCGCGCCGCCGCTTCGTGGGCCTGCGGCGCGCGAATCCCGATCGTCCGGCTGACCGTCACGGGGCGCGGTTCGAGCCCTGCGCGGGCGAAGGCCGAGACGCCCGACTGCCGCGCCTCCAGGTCCCACAGCGCCGCATCGAGCGCGAAGCGCGCGCCGCCCGGCGGGAGGAGCGCCAGCAGCGCGTGCCGGTCGATCCCCTGCTCGATGCGGCCGCGCACCGCCTCGATCTCGGCGCTCATGCTCTGCGGAGTCTCCCCCGCGTAAGGCACGCCGCAAGCCTCGCCGCGCCCGCACCGGCCTTCGGCATCGGTCACGCGGACCTCGAGCACCGGCTGATCGTCGCGCGAACCGCGGGCGATGACGAAGGGCTCCCTGAGCGGCCAGATGCGCTCGGTCAGCGCGAGCCGCAGCGTCATGCGAGCACCGCGTCGACCGCCGCCGCGATGCCGAAGCGCAGCGGATCGAAGACCGGCAGGCCCTCGCTCGCCTCGAGCGCCGCCGCCAGCGCCCGCGCGTCGGCTTCGCCAAGCGAGGAGGTGTTGAGCGCGATCCCTGCGAACCGCACCTGCGGATTGGTCAGCCGCGCCAGCGACAGGTAGAGATCGCGCGTCTCGCCGAGGCTGCGGAAGGGAAAGCCCGGTGTCGAGGCGATCGCGCTGCGCGAAGGATCGTGGCACAGGATCAGCACGTCGGGCTGCGAGCCGTGGAGCAGGCCCAGCGTCACCCCGGCGAAAGAGGGGTGGAGGATCGCGCCCTGGCCCTCGATCACGTCCCAGTGATCGGGGTGCGCGGCGGGCGAGAGCGTCTCGGCCGCCCCGGCGATGAAGTCCGACACCACCGCGTCCATCGCGATGCCGTCGCCCGCGATCATGATCCCGGTCTGGCCGGTCGCGCGGAAATCGGCGTCGATCCCGCGCGACCGCATCTCCCGCGCGATCGCGAGCGAGGTGTATTTCTTGCCCAGCGCGCAGTCGGTCCCGACCGTCAGCAGTCGCTTGCCCGGGCGCCTGTGCCCGGTCGCGATGGGGAAGGGCCGGCGCGGGTGGCGCACCTCGTGCAAGGTCCGGCCGAGCCGCTGCGCCGCCTCGGCGATCGCGGGCACGTCGGTCAGCCTTGCGTGGAGGCCGCTGACGATGTCGAGCCCGGCCTCCATCGCCTCGAGGATCGGCGCGATCCATTCCTCGGGAAGCGCCCCGCCGACCGGCGCGATCCCGAGCACCATCGCGCGCGCGCCGGCCTCGCGCGCGGCGCGGGGGCGCATCTCGGCAAGGCCGAGATCGATCGCCTCGGCGCCGAGCCGCCACTGCGCGACGCAATCCTGCGGCGCCCAGTCCCTGATCCCGAGCGCCGTCTTGGCGCTGCGCAGCACGCTCTCGCGGCCCATGAACATGAGGTAGGGCTTGGGGATCATGCAAGGTCCTCCGGGAGCACCGGCAGCAGCAGCCGCGAAGGCCGCGCCGCATCGTGGAACACGGTCTCGCGCGCCTCGCGCACCGCGATAGCGGTTGCGGTCGGCTCGCCGGTGTTGGGGTTGGGGTCGAGCAGCGGGAACAGGCTCGATCCGATCAGCAGCCGCAACCGGTGGCCGGGCGCGAGCCGGTGCCCGACGTGATCCATCTCGATCCGCACGCGCACCGGCTCGCCCGGCACGAGCGGCACTTCGCGGTCGAAGCCCTCGCGATAGCGCAGCCGCAGCTGCCCGCGCGAGAGCTGCGTGGTGCGGCCATCGGGCGGCACCTCGGCGAGCCAGCAGAACACGTCGCAATCGGGCGCATCGGCGGCGACGTGCAGCTCGGCCACGAACCTTCCGTGGAGCGTCAGCCCCTCGGCGAGCGGGGCGGAGGTGTAGACGAGCACGTCCTCCTGCCGCTCGCGCTCGCGCAGGTCGAGCACCAGGTCGGGATCGAGGAAGGCGCCGACCGGCACGAAGGGCAGATCGGGGGTGCTGACGAAGCTGTCGGACGGCTCGTCGCTTTCGGGCGGTGTCCGGTCGAGCGTGCCGTGGCCGCGCAGGTTCGCCAGGCCGTCGCTGTGGAGATACCACGCCTCCTCGCGCGCCGCCGGGTGCGGGTAGGTCCCGGCGGCGAGCCAGCGGTTCGCGCCGGTGACGAAGGTGGTGGCCCGCCCCGGCAGCCGCGGGCCTTCGCCCTCGCCCTTGAGGTGCCGGTCGAAGAAGGCGAGCCGCGCTGCGGCAAGGTCGAAGGCGCCCGCCTCGCCCCAATGGTGCGCGCCGTAGCCCGCGCCGCCGCCGACATAGGCCTGGCCGTGATCCCACGGGCCGATCAGCAGGCGGCGCTCGACATCGGCGGGCGCATGGCGCTCGAGCATCTCCCACAGGTGCTGGCTGCCCATCGAGCCGTCGAACAGGCCGGTGACGACCATCGTCGGCACGGTGATGCGCGCATAGTCCGCCGGGCCGAGCATCCGCGCCGCGTAGAAGTCGCCGAGCACGTCGTGGCTCACGGCATCGCGGTAGTAGCCGAGCCGGTCCTCGCTGAGCACGCCGCCCGCCGCGTCGATCGCGGGGCGCGACAGCAGCCGCTGCCAGATCGCCGGGTTGCCGAGGAAGGCGGCATTGCCCCACAGGCCGGGCGTGAGCTCGGCAAGGCTGTCGACGGCGGTGAACTGGGTCCAGCCGAGCGCGTGCTGGCGCGAGAAGATGCCGCCGAAGCGCGGCGTGTCCTTGAAGAAGTGCGTCGAGGGGACTGCGGGGACGATGCAGCGCAGCGCCGGGGGCGAGGTGACTGCCGCGGCCAGCTGGGTCATCGCGGCGTAGCTCGATCCGTCCATGCCCACCGCGCCCGAGCACCACTCCTGCGCGGCAATCCACTGGATCGTGTCGTAGCCGTCGCTGCGGTCGAGCGGGTTCATCATCGCGAAGTGGCCCTCGGATTCCCCGACCCCGCGGATCAGCTGAAAGACCACGGCATAGCCCGCGTCGCGATAGGCGAGCGCGCCGAGCCGCGCCCAGCCGAGGGCGTGTTCCTTGTAGGGCGTGCGGAACAGGATCGCGGGGAAGGGGCCCGCGCCCTCGAAAGGCAGCCACACCCAGGTGGCGAGCCGGATGCCGTCGCGCATCGCGACCTGCCGGCGCAGCGTCGGTCGCGGCATGCGCTCGATCTCCGGGGCCCGCCCGGCCGATGCCTGCGCGAGGATCGCGGTCGAACTGCTGGCGCTGGTGTGTTCGTTGCGTGCCATGGGTCTCTATATGACTGTCAAGTCACTTATGACAGGATCGCCGGGCTTCGTCCAGTCCCGCGCGTGGCGGGGCGGAGATCGGCCGGGTCCGGGCGGGCGCTGCGGGCATCTCAACTGTTCCCCCTCCCAGCGTCGCCCAGACCCCTTCCACACCCCTTTCAGACCCGTCCAGACCCCCTCCAGCCTCCCTCTCGCGGCGATGTTTCGCGTGAAACATCCTCATTCCCGGCGGGCGCGGCGCGTTAAGAAGCAAAGGCGCATTGGATATGAACAAGCGGTGGTTCTGGCGCGCCCGCCCGACCGGTAGAACGGCGGCGCCCGCAACCGGAACCCGAACCTGCACCATGATCTCCAACTGGCTCGCCGACCTGCAATACCGCTTCGGAGCGACCGTCGCGGCCTCCGGGCTGATCGAGCCCGACACCTCGTGGAGCGCACAGCTCCTCTCGTCCGACCGCCTGTGGATGCTGATCGAGGGCACCCACGTGCTCGCGCTGATGCTGTTCGTCGGGACGATCCTGTTCGTCGACCTGCGCCTGCTCGGGGTGACGATGCGCAGCGTGCCGGTGTCGCGGGTGACCGATCAGGTGCTGCCCTGGACGATCGGCGGCTTCGTGCTGCTGATCGTGACCGGCGGGCTGCTGTTCTTCTCCAACCCGCTGGAATACTGGCACAATGCCGCGTTCCGCGTGAAGCTCGTGTTGCTCGCGGCCGCGGCGATCAACATCTTCTGGTTCCACTGGCGCGTCCAGGCGAACCGCGCGGACTGGGACCGCGCGCTCGTCGCGCCGCGCGCCGCGCGCATCTCCGGCGCGGCCTCGCTGATGCTGTGGATCGCGGTCATCTTCGCGGGCCGCTACATGGCCTACGACTGGACCAAGTGCATGAGCCCCGGCCCGGTGGTCGCGGCGCTCGCCCAGTGCGAGGTCTACGACCGAACGCTCGAGCGGGTCGATGCGGAGCTGGCGCTGTGAGCCTCGGGCTGGTGACCCTCCTGCCCGGGCTCGAGGCGCCGCTTCGCGCGCTGGCGGAAGCGCCGTGGGTGCAGCAACTCAACCACACGCAGTGGCTGTTCGCCATCGTCGAGACGACCCACCTCCTCGCCATCGCCGTGCTCGGCGGCGCGGTGCTGATCCTCAACCTGCGGCTGCTCGGCGCCGTCCTCACCGACGTGCCCGGACGCACCGTCGAGGCGGCGACGCGGCCCTGGCTGTGGGCGGGGACCATCGGCGCACTCGCGACGGGCACGTTCATGGGCCTCGCCACCCTGTCGAACCTCATCACCAGCGGTGCCTTCGTCGTCAAGATGATCGCGCTCGTCGCGGCGATCGCGCTCAGTCTCGCGGTCTCGCGCGAGGTGCGGCAGGCGGACGCCGGCGACCCGCGCCCGCCTTTCGCGCTTGCCCTCGCGGCAGGAGGGCTGTGGCTCGCGGCACTGATCCTCTTCGCGAGCACCGCGGCGCTCGCTTCGGGAGCGCTGCTGGTGGCGCTCGCGGGCTTCGCGCTGTTCGCCGCGGGCCTCACCCGCTACCGCGTCGCCTACCTCGCCGTCCTCGGCGTGCTGCTCGCCGGCGCCCTTGCCGCCTCGCTCCTGACGGGGGGCGAGGCCGGTCCGGCGCCCGGGCTTGCCGCCATCCTCCTCGCGCTTGCTGCCGCGGTCGGCTTCGGCCGCTTCGAGGCGCGTGCGCGTGCAGGCGCGGTGTTCGGGCGGCTTCAGGTCGCGGCCCTGTCTTCGTCGCTCGCGTGGATCACCGTCGCGGCGGCAGGCCGGTGGATCGGCTTCAGCTGAACTATAACTTCGCCGAGTGAAACGAATACTTCGGCCGCGCTCTTACAGAGCGGATCGAGTTCGTTCATTATGCTGCCGATTTTCGCCCTCGCATAAGCATATGACGAAAGCTTTGTTCTGCCCAACATCATGACTTCATAGAACCTGCTGACACGCAATCAGCAACAGGTTCCAAGATGTCAGATACAGCCCAGCGTCAATTCCGCATCGGTCGCACCGCCGCGCTCGCGCTCCTCGGCTCGGCGATGAGCGCGAGCCTCGCCACCGCGCCGGCCCATGGTCAGACCGCCCCGGTGGCTCCGGCGGCGAGCCCGGCCGGGGAGACACCCAAGCTCGACAAGCCCGCGATCGACGCGCTGCTGGCATCGCCCGAGAAGGTCCTGTTCCTCGACGTGCGCCGTGCCGACGAGATCAGCCAGATCGGGGGCTTTCCGGCCTTCCTCAACATCCAGATCACCGAGCTCGACCGCTTCCTGAGCGCGATCCCGCGCGATCGCCAGATCGTGACCGTGTCCAACCACGCAGGCCGCGCGCAGCGGGCGGCAAAGCTGCTCGCCGCGAAGGGGTTCACCGTCATCGGCGCCGTCGGCGTCCAGGACTACGCCCAGGAGGGCGGCTTCCTCTACGGCCAGACGGTGCTCGCCCCGGCGATCCCGGGGGTCGTGGCGGCCAATACCCGGGTCGAGGTGGTGCGCGAGGGCTTCGAGGGCACTGAGGGGCCGATCGCGCTCCCCGACGGGTCGGTGCTGTTCACCGAGAACCGCGCCGACAGGATCGTCAAGCTCGGCCTCGACGGCTCGGTCTCCACCTATCTCGAGAAGACCGGCGGCGCCAATGCGCTGGCGCTGTCGGCGAAGGGCGAGCTTCTGGCGGTGCAGACCGCGCCCTCGGGCATCGCGGTGCTGCAGCCTCAGCCCAAGGTCCTCGCCGCACAGTTCGAGGGCAAGCCCTTCAACCGCCCGAACGACTTCGCGCTGGCCCGCAGCGGGCACATCTACTTCTCCGACCCCGGCGCGCCCGTCGCAGCCGGGACGCCGCCGCCCGCGACGCCGCCCAAGACCGGCTTCTACTGGCTCGATCCCAAGGGCAAGGTGCGGCTCATCGCCGACGACATCCGCCGCCCCAACGGCGTGGCGTTGAGCCCCGACGAGAAGACCGTCTATGTCGCCAACACCGCCGGGGAGTTCGTGCTCGCCTGGACGGTCAACGCCGACGGCAGCCTGACGGGCCGCCGCGATTTCGCGAAGCTCGCCGGGTTCCGGCAGGGGCCGACCGGACCGACCAGCGGCGCCGACGGGATCGTCGTCGACAAGGACGGGCGGGTCTTCGTGACGAGCACGCTCGGCATCGAGGTGTTCTCGCCCGAGGGCACGGCGCTCGGCGTCATTCCCCTGCCCAAGCAGCCGCAGAACCTCGCCTTCGGCGGGCCGGAGCACGCGCATCTCTACGCCGTCGGACGCGGCTCGGCCTATCGCATCGCGACCCTGACCAGGGGCGTGGATCGCCCCGGCAAGTGACCGGAACTTCGAAAACAGGAAAGGTCATGATGTCGGCAACATCCACCAGCCTGCGCGCGCTTGCCGCGGCGCTGCTCCTCACCGGAGCCTCGGCGGCCTACGCGCAGCAGGGCCCCTCGGCGGCCGGCGATGCGCCCGAGGAAGAGGACGCCGCGAGCGAAGACCGCGGGATCATCGTCGTCACCGCGCGCAACAAGGAGGAGGACCTGAACAAGGTCCCGATCCCGATCACCGTGCTCGGCGCGGACACGCTCTCGCAGCAGCGGGTGTTCACCATCGCGGACCTCACCCAGCGCGCGCCCGGCCTCACCGCCACCACCCCCAACGCGCGCCGCACCGGCGTGTCGCTGCGCGGGCTCGGCAAGACCAGCGGCAACGACAATGCCGAGGCCGCGGTCGGCACGATCGTCGACGACGTGTTCCTCGGCCATGTCGGCATGACCTACCAGGACTTCACCGATCTCCAGCAGGTCGAGGTGATCCGCGGTCCGCAGGGCACGCTGCTCGGCAAGAACACCTCGCTCGGCGTCATCAAGTACACCACCAAGCTGCCGACCTTCACGCCCGAGGGGACGCTCGAGATCGAGAACGGGATCGAGCGCAGCTCCTTCAAGGCGCGCGGGTCCTATTCCACCGGGATCGTCGACGACCTGCTCGCGATCCGCGCCTCGTTCTTCCTCGACAAGCAGACGGGCGACATCGTCAACGTCAACCCGGCGATCGGCGGGCGCTGGCACGAGCGCGACCGCTGGGGCGGGCGGGTGCAGCTGCTGTTCACGCCGTCGGACGACATCACGATCCGCATCAACGCCGACCGTGCGGAGACCAACGAGAAGTCGAACACCAAGCCGTGGATCATCGATCCGACCCGGCTCGACGACGGCTCGGTGCGCGGCACGACCTACACCTCGCGCCTCGCGCGCAGCTATTTCGCCGGCTACACTCCGGTGATCGGCTCGACCCGGCGCATCGACGTCGACCAGGCCGAGCCGCTCGTCACCCGCAACGGCGGTGTCTCGCTGATCGTCGACTGGGATACCGGCGCGCTCCAGGTGCGCTCGATCTCGGCATGGCGCTCGCTCCACTTCGACGCGAAGAACGACAGCGAGCAGACCCGCTTTGCCATCGCCCGCGGCGGGACGCTGGTCGACACCGAGCAGTGGTCGCAGGAGATCCGGGTCAGCGGCGACATCACCGACAGCATCGACTTCCAGGCCGGGCTGTTCCTGTTCGAGATCGACACCGAGACGACCAGCCGCACCCTGTTCGGCCGCGATGCGGGCGCCTTCTACGCCTCGAACGCGCAGTTCAACGCGCTCAACACGCCGGCGAACCTGCCCTTCCTGCGCGCCAGCCTCGAGAACATCTTCTCGACCACCTTCCAGAACCCGGTGTCGAAGAGCCAGGCGGTGTTCGCGCAGGCCAACTGGCGACTGACCGACCGGCTGACGCTCACCGGGGGCCTGCGCTACACCTGGGAGCAGAAGGACAACATCACCACCCGCGGCGCACGCTTCGTCGACGGCAGCCCGCTCGTCTCGACCGGCAACGCCGCCGCCGATGCGATCCGCGCGACCCAGCTCGGCGCGGCCTACACCAATATCGAGGGCGACCCGATCCGCGACGGCTCGGTCTCGTGGCTCGTCAACCCCAGTTACAGCCTCACCGACGACATCTTGCTCTACGCCTCGGCGAGCGGCGGGGGCAAGTCGGGCGCGGTCGCCTTCCTCAACGACGGCACCCGCGCCAACGTCGAGCCCGAGCGCACCACCGACTTCGAGCTGGGCGTGAAGGGCGCCTTCTTCGACCGCGCGCTCCAGCTCAACGTCAACCTCTACCAGACCAACGTCCGCGACTACCAGAACGTGACCAGCTACGCCGATCCGGAATCGCCCACGGGGTTCAGCTCGCGCCTCGGCAACATCCCGAAGATCCGGGCGAGGGGGGTCGAGGTCGACGGGCTGCTGAGGGTCAGCGACGCGCTGTCGGTGACCTTCGGCGGTGCCTACAACGACGCGATCTACACCGACTGGTCGACCGCGACCTGCCCGCGCAATGTGCCCTCGTCGATCGTGGTGTGCGACAACACCGGCCGCCAGATCGTCGGCGCGCCGAAGTGGAACGTGATCCTCGGCTTCACCTGGGACCAGCCGATCGGCGACAGCGGCTTCACGCTGCGGGTCTTCGCCAACGACACCTACCGTTCCGCACAGAACCTCGAGCAGCTGCTCTCGCCCTACGGCGTGCAGGACGGCTACCACCTCACCGACGCGGGGATCGGCATCGCCAAGGAGGTGGGCGAGGCAGAGATCGAGCTCAGCATCGTCGCCAAGAACCTGTTCGACACGATCTACACCACCAGCGTCAACGACTTCAGCAACACCGCGCCGGTCGGCTACGACGGGGTCGGCCCCCGCCGCTACGTCGGCGCGCTGCTGCGCGCGACCTACTGAGGGAGAGCCAAAGGGATGAACCGCAAACTGCTTCTGACCGGAGCCGCCACGGCCATGCTTGCGCTGGCAGCGGTGCCGGTCGCGACGATGGCCCACCACGCCTTCGCCGCAGAGTTCGATTCCAGAAAGCCGCTGGTAATCGACGGGGTCGTGACCAAGGTCCGCTTCGTCAACCCGCACAGCTGGATCTATCTCGACGTCAAGGACAAGGCCGGCAAGGTTACCAACTGGGGCTTCGAGTTCGGAACGCCCGCCTCGCTGCGGGCGCTCAACATCACCCGCGAGAACGTCCACGCCGGGGTGCCGCTGCGCCTCGCCGGCTACCGCGCCAAAAACGGCGGGCCGTTCGGTTATGCGACGACGATCGTCCTGCCGGGCGGGCGCAAGGTCCAGATCGGCAGCGCCCCCGACGCCCCGCCGCCGCCGGTGGAGAAGTAACATGCGGGGTAAGGCAACCCTTCTGCTGGCCCTTTCGGGTGCGCTCCTCTCTCCCGCGCACCAGAGCGTGTCGGCGCAGGTTGCCCCGGCCGGGGCGCCTCAGCGCGCTCCGGCCGACATCCCGCGCGCAGCCGACGGCAAGCCGGACTTCTCGGGCATCTGGCAGGTGCTCGGCGAGGCCGACTATGATCTCGAGCCCCACGCCGGCCGCCGCGACGCGCCGCCGGGGCCGGGCGTGGTCGACACCGGCAGGATCCCCTACACCCCCGAGGCGCTCGAGCGGCGCAACCGCAACTTCGCGGTCCGCGCGACCGAGGATCCGCGCCTCAAGTGCTGGGTGCTCGGCGTGCCGCGCGGGGTCTATTACCCCGCGCCCTTCCAGATCTTCCAGCGCGACAAGGACCTGACGCTCGTCCACCAGTTCGGCAACCAGGTGCGCACCATCCGCAAGGACGGCTCGGACCATCCCGAGGAGAAGCAGCAGGAATTCTGGCTCGGCGACAGCCGCGCCCGGTGGGAGGGCGACACGCTGGTCGTCGACGTGGTCGACTTCAACGAGGAGACCTGGCTCGACCGGGCGGGCAATTTCCACGGGCCCGACCTTCACGTGGTGGAGCGCTGGAGCTTCCTCGACGCGAACACGATCGCCTATTCCGCGACGCTCGACGAGCCCGGCATCTACACCCGCCCCTGGACCGTCTCGGTGCAGCTGCACCGCCGCCGCGACCCTGGTTTCCAGCTGATCGAGGACTATTGCTACACCTTCGAATACGACAGCTTCTATCCCCACAAGGACGGCGAATGATGAAGGCGAGGATCGCTTCGGCAGCCGCGGCGCTGCTTCTGGCCGGGATCGCGCCGGTCGCGCTGGCACAGGAGGCCGCTGCACCTGCGGCCCCGACCCCGCCCGCCAACGCCAACCGCTGGGAGAAGACGGTGCCGACGATCGCCTCGGGCGAATGGACCGGGCCGCGCCTCGCTGACGGGCAGCCCGACGTGAGCGGGTTCTGGTCGAACACGATCTCCAATCACAGCAACTTCACCGATCCCCAGGCCGGCCCCCCGGGCGAGCCGTCGGCCGCCGCCAAGCTCCCGCGCGACCAGCGCGCGCCGAGCCGCGTTTCCGACCCCGCCGACGGTGAGATCCCCTATCTCCCCGCCGCCCGCGCGCTGCAGGAGGATTTCGCGAGGAACTTTCCCAACCCCGACAAGCCGCGCTACATCGAGCCGCTCGCGCGCTGCGCGCCGGGCGGGGTGCCCAAGTCCTTCATGTGGCACGGCTACGAGGTGCGCCAATATCCCGGTTACGTCGTCTTCCTGTTCGATTCCGGAACGCGGATCATCCGGCTCGACGGCTCGCCGCACCTGCCGTCCGAGATCAAGCTGTGGAACGGGGATTCTCGCGGGCACTGGGAGGGCAACACGCTTACCGTCGACACCCGCAACAACAACGGCAAGGCGCTGTTCGGCCGCTACGGCGACTTCATGAGCGAGAATGCGACCGTCGCCGAACGCTTCGTCTTCGCGCCCGACGGCTCGCGCTTCAACTATGTCGCGACCTTCACCGACCCCACGGTCTATGCGCGGCCTTGGACGGCGACCATCCCCGCCCGCCGCTATACCACCGCCGACACGCCCGACGGCTGGCACTTCGACGTGAAGCCGGTCAACGCCCCGGGCAAGCCGCTCGAATACGAGCACTGGGAGCGGATCTGCGCCGAGAACAACGGCCCCTTCGGCGGGGGCGCGGTGGGCGTGCCGTCCGACGGACCGGTCATCGACCGGTGAGGCGCAGGGGCCTCACCGCTCCAGGTGCAGGTCGTGGCGCTGCGTGAAGGGCGCGATCTGCGGGGGCGGGGCCGACTGCGGCGCGCGCCGCTTGCCGCTCAGCACGTCCGGATCGAGATGCGGCGCGAGCATCGCGGCGAAGCGGTAGGCGTAGTTTCGCAGCAGGGTCCCCTTCTGCAGCGCGACCTTGGTCACGCTCGAGCCGAACAGCCGCTCCGAGCCCGGCACGATCCGCGGCTCGTCGGCGCAGGGGCGGCCGACCATCGCCATCTGCGCGACGATCCCCACGCCCGCGCCGAGCCGGACGTAGGTCTTGATGACGTCGGCATCCATCGCCCGCAGCCGCAGGTCGATCTCGAGCCCCGCTTCCTCGAACATCTCGACGACCCGCGCACCGCCCGAAAACTCGGCATTGTAGGTGATGATCGGGTAGCGGGCGATGTCGGCGAGCGTCACGTCGTTGAGGCCGAGCAGCGGATGGCCCTCGGGCGCGATCACCACGTGCTGCCAGGTGAAGCAGGGATGAGTCTCGAGGTGGGGGTTGGCATCGAGCGCCTCGGTCGCGACGCCGATGTCGGCCTCTCCCCGCACCAGCGCGTCGACCACGAAGTTGGGGCTGCCCTGGAGCAGCTCGACCTCGACCTTGGGGAACAGCTCGCCGAAGGCGACGAGCAGGCGCGGGAGCACGAAGTTCGCTTGGTTGTGGGTGGCGGCGATGATGAAGCGCCCCTTGTCCCCCTGTGCGAACTGGTCGGAGAGGCGCTTCAGGTTCTCGGCCTCCTGGAGCAGGCGGTCGATGACCTGCGCCGCGCTCTCTCCTGCCGGCGTGAGGCCGACCAGCCGCTTGCCGCGGCGCACGAAGATGTCGACCCTGAGTTCGGTCTCGAGCTCGCGGATCTGCTTGCTCACGCCGGATTGCGAGGTGAAGAGCTCGCCCGCGACCTTGGTGAGGTTGAGGTCGTTCTTGACCGCGGCGCGGACGTAGCGGAGCTGCTGGAAGTTCATCCGCGCCCTCCCGGGCCGGCGATGAGCGTGCTGCGGGAACGCGGAATTCTTGGCAATGCCGGCATTTGAGAGCGCCTCCTTCGCTGTGGGGCAGCATCCTGCGAAGGGTAGCAGCTGTCTCAACCAATCTAGTAGAGAATGCTTCGCGCGGCAAGTCCGTTGCGACGACCCGCCCTTCGAACCGAGGGGAATGTCGATAGCGCGAACGAAGGCTTAGTTGCCGGTCCGCACGGGATTATGGACCAAGGACCGGCCGCGCGATGGCCGCGAGCGAGAATTGCGAGGTCCCCGTGCAGCACCGCGTCCTGTCCCTCGCCGCCGCCGCGCTCGTCGGGGCGGGCGTGACCCTGCTGTTCCTCGGCCACCGCGGCGAGGCGCAGGAGGCGCTGCCGCTCCCCGAGCTGATGGGCCACGTCTTCCAGCGCAACGCCCGCCAGCTCTGGGCCTGGACCGCGCTCGAGAACGACGCGAACGGCAACCGTTCCGGCGCGCCCGTCAGCGAGGAGGAGTGGGAGGACGCGGAGAGCGATGCGCTGACGCTGCGCCACTTCGCCGCTATCCTGAGGGAGGCGCCCTACCGCCTCGACGATCCGCGCTGGGACAGCCTCGCCCGCAACCTCGACACCGCCGCGGCGGCGAGCGCGGCGGCGGCCGAGCGCAAGGACTTCAAGGGCCTCCACGCCGCGGGCGAGGCGATCAACGCCAGCTGCATCGCCTGCCACGAGGCCTTCGCCCCCGCGCTCGAGGCCAAGCCGCCGCCGGTGCCGATCCTATAGGTCGACCCGCACCTCGGCGAGCACCCGTCGGCTCGTCGAATAGAGGAACGCGCCGTTCGAGGCGACCTGCCAACCGTAGTCGTTGAACACGTTGGCGAGTTGCACCCGCAGCAGGGCGCGGGTCGAGCCCACCGAGAAGCGGTAGCGCATCCCGAGGTCGAGCGTCTCGCGCGGCGGGGCCGACAGGCTGTTGGCGGGATTGCCGATCCGTGCGGACAGGCTCTCGAAGGCGAGGTCGAAGGACAGCGGGCTCCTCCCCCCGTCCAGCCGCCAGTCGAGATTGGCGATCGAGCGGCGCCGGATCGAGCCCACCGGACGCGGGCCGATCGCGCCCTCATCGACCAGCTCGCCGCTGATCCGCGGATCGAGCAGCACGGTGCCGAGCACCATCGTCAGGCCCGGGCGCAGGCTCCCTGCGAGAGAGACCTCCGCGCCGCTGTTGGACGAGGAACCGAGCTCGCGGTAGAGCAGGTCGTTGTCGAGATTGTAGTAGGGCTTGCGGATGCGGAACACGCCCGCGACAAGGCTGAGATTGCCGGTGAGGGCATAGCGCAGGCCGAGATCGATCTGGCTGGTGCGGATCGCGGGCGGGATCGTGCCGCGGTTGACGGCATTCTGCGGCGCGGCGGCGATCTCCTCGAAGCCGCGCATCCAGCCGCCGTAGAACGAGAGGCTGGGCGTCACCGTGTAGGTGCCGGTGAGGCTCCCCGTGACCGGCGTGTCGCGGGTCGCCGTCACGAGCCCGGCGCTCACGAAGTCGATCGTCTTGCGGTAGCGCGAGGCGGCGATCGCGGCGTCGACGAGGAACCGCCCCGGGCGAGTCAGCGAGTAGGCGAGGCCGATCGAGCCCTGCTCGGACTCGTCGGTGTCGTCCACGCCGAGCGCGATCACCGGGCGCGGACGCTCGTCGGCGAAGGCGAGAGTGCTCGGGCCGAGCGAAATGCGCTGCACCCCGCCGAA
This sequence comes from Erythrobacter sp. NE805, assembly GCF_046452355.1. NCBI lineage: Bacteria > Pseudomonadati > Pseudomonadota > Alphaproteobacteria > Sphingomonadales > Erythrobacteraceae > Erythrobacter > Erythrobacter sp. NE805. Next base: position 92,589 of record NZ_JBKFDI010000004.1, read on the forward strand.
GCGCCGGTCGCCGGTCCGGCCGCGCAGGCTCGCGGTTAGCCGGTGCGCGAGCGGCCCGTCGGCGAACACCCGCGAGACGCGCAGCTCTCCGGAGAGCGTGCGATCGCGGTTGTTGCCGTCCACCACCATCACCCGGTTGGCGACCGTGCCGTCGGGCCGCAGGTTCGCGAAGAGGTCGGTGTAATTGGCATCGACCCGGCGCTCGGCGCGGAACAGGCCGGCGTCGAGCTGCCAGTCGCCGAGCGGGAGCTTGGCGAGCGCGCCGTAGACCTCCTGCGAATTGTCGCGCTTGCTCCAGCTCTGGCCGATCGTCTCGCGGCGCTCGATGCGCGGCGGGAGGTAGTCTCCGCCGGGGAAGAGCGCGGGCGCGGCCTCGTCGTCATAGGTGCGGGTCTTGCCCCAGAAGGCGACGACGCTCGCCCCGTCATAAGGCTGCCAGCCGAGCCCGCCCGAGGCGATCCACGACTTGTAGTCGCCCCCCTCGTGGCGGTTCTGGCGGCGGATCGTGCCGCCCGCATAGGCCCTGAGGCCGTCCACCAGCTCGACGTTGCTGTCGATGCTGGCGACAAGCGATCCGAACTGGCCGCGTTCGAGGAGGATCGTGAACTGGCCTGCGGCGGCCGCGGCGGACAGGTCGAAGTCGACGATGCCGGTGGGGGCAGGGAAGGGGTAGCCCTGCGCCGCGATCCCGACCCGCACCCGGCTGCCGCGGATCAGCCGGTTGGGCAGGCGGTCGACGGGCGCGAAATAGAGCCCCTCGATCCGCGCATTGCCGGCATCGACCGGCGAGAAGCCGCGCACGTCCTCGTTGGTGTAGAGGCCGATCCGCTCGTTGCCGACCGTCTGGCCGAAGGCGTCCTTCGCGTTGGTGACGACATTGTCCTCGACCTGCTGGGCGAGACCCATGTCCGGCACGGTGCCGAGGACGGCCGCTGAGAGCACCATGGCACGGCGGCGGAACGTCCTTGCCGTTCCGGGTGCCGGGACTGCCGTGTCGGGGAGGTGGTGATGGCGCTTCACGCGCGCCGGGGTAGAAGAGAAATGGCAAGGCGGAAAGGATCGGGATAGCAAATGCTACTTCCGCAAGGTCGCAACGCCGCCGGTCGCGAGGAACGCATGGTTGCCTTGACCCGCGCGGCGCGCTTCAAGGGGCGGCGCCCGCCGCGCAGAGTCCCGGGCGGCAAGGAGGGTCCCGATGCACCAGCGCCGCACCGCCGCCGCCCGCAAGCGCGCCCCGTCCCGCGCGCCGTCCCGGGAGGGCATGGTGCACATCCCCGGCGGCACCTTCACGATGGGATCGGAGCGCTTCTACCCCGAGGAGGCGCCGCTGCGCCGGGTCAGGGTCGATCCCTTCTGGATCGACGCGGCCCCGGTGACCAACGCGCAGTTCGCCGCCTTTGTCGCCGCGACCGGGCACGTCACCCTCGCCGAGATCCCGCCCGACCCGAAGGACTACCCCGGCCTCCTCCCCGGCATGGACCGCGCCGGGTCGCTGGTCTTCACCCGCCCCGAAGGCCCGGTCGACACCCATGACGCCGCGCAGTGGTGGCGCTTCGTCGCCGGGGCGTGCTGGCGGCATCCGCTCGGCCCCGGCAGCGACCTCGAAGGGCTCTCGGATCACCCGGTGGTGCAGGTCGCCTATGCCGATGCGCTCGCCTACGCCAAGTGGGCGGGCAAGGACCTGCCGACCGAGGCCGAGTTCGAGTTCGCCGCGCGCGGCGGACTCGAGGGGGCGGATTATGCCTGGGGCGACGAGCTGGCGCCGGGCGGGGCGATGCTCGCGAACTACTGGCAGGGCGCCTTCCCGGGCGAGAACACCCTCGCCGACGGGTGGGAGCGGACCTCGCCGGTGCGCCACTTCCCAGCGAACGGCTACGGCCTCCACGACATGATCGGCAACACCTGGGAGTGGACCCGTGACTGGTGGAGCGCGGTGCCGGTCACGGGTGCGGGGAAGAAGAGCCCGTGCTGCGCGATCTCCAACCCGCGCGGCGGCACCCTGCGCGGCAGCCTCGATCATTCGCTCCCGGGGGTGCGGATCGGGCGCAAGGTCATCAAGGGCGGCTCGCACCTGTGCGCCGCCAACTACTGCCGGCGCTACCGCCCGGCCGCGCGCCATCCCGAGACGATCGACACGTCCACCACCCATATCGGCTTCCGCTGCGTGGTCCGCGAGGCCTAGCGCGCCGCGCCGGCTCAGCCCGAGCGCCTTTGTCATGGCCGCGGGCCGCGAAGTGATTGGCCCGCCCGCGCCCGAACCCCGATCACGGCTTGCGCGCCGGGCGCAGGGCCCGGTCCGGGAACAGGCCGCCATGCACATCGACGCCGTCTATGATTTCCTCTGCCCCTGGTGCCTGATCGCCAAGCGCGAGCTCGCGCTCGCTCTCGCGCAGGAGGGCGAGGAGGGGGTGACGATCACCTGGCACCAGTTCATGCTCAACCCCGGCTTCGACCGGGCGGGGCACGATTTCCTCGAGGTGTTCCGCGCCAAGTATGGCGAGGCCTTGCAGGTGCCGATGTGGGAGCGGGTGCGCTCGGTCGGCGCGCCGCTCGGCATCGCCTTCGCCTTCGAGAAAATCACCCGAGGCCCCGCCAGCCTCGACGGCCATCGGCTGGTGCGCTGGGCCGAGAAGCAGCGTCCGGGCAGCGCGGGCGACCTCGTCGAGGCGATCGCCCGCGGCTTCTACGAGCGCGCCGAGATCATCGACTTCGCCTTCCTCGCGCGCACCGCCGCCGCGCACGGCTTCGACGCCGAGGCCGCGCTCGCGCACCTCGAGAGCGATGCCGACCTTGCCGAGCCCTTCGCCGAGACCGAGGCATGGCGCGCGCAGGGCGTCACCTCGATGCCCCACTTCCGCCTGCACTTCGCCGACGGGCGGACCGAGATCCTCACCACCACCTCGACCGAGGCCTTCGCCGACGCCCTGCGGCGCGACCGGGCGCTTCGCGTCGCCGCGGCGGAGGGCTGAACACCCATGCGCATCGCCTGCATCGGCGGCGGCCCGGCCGGGCTCTATTTCGCCATCGCCATGAAGCTCAGGGGCCCCGCGCACGAAATCGCGGTGTTCGAGCGCAACCGCGCGGGCGACACCTTCGGCTGGGGCGTGGTGTTCTCCGACCAGACCCTCGCCAACTTGACCGCCACCGATCCGGTCAGCGCCAAGACCATCGCCGACAGCTTCGCCCACTGGGACGACATCGCGACGACGGTCGACGGCGCAACCAGCACCTCCTCGGGCCACGGCTTCATCGGCATCGGCAGGAAACACCTCCTGCAAATCCTTCAGGCGCGCGCGGCGGAACTGGGGGTCGAGCTGCACTTCGAGCACGAGTGTTCGAGCGACCCCGCCGACTACCCCGGCTACGACCTGATCGTCGCCTCGGACGGGGTGAACAGCGCGGTGCGCACGCGCTTCGCCGAGCACTTCGAGGTCGACATCGACGTGCGCCGCAACAAGTTCATGTGGCTCGGCACGCACCAGCTCTTCGACGCCTTCGCCTTCATCTTCGAGCCCACGCCGCACGGCTGGGTCTGGGCCCACGCCTACCGCTTCAACGCCGATACTTCGACCTTCATCGTCGAATGCTCGCCGGAGACCTGGGACGGCCTCAGGTTCGCGCACATGGAGCAGGACGAGGCGATTGCCTTCTGCGAGACACTTTTCGCCCGGCATCTGGGCGGCAACCGGCTGATCTCCAACGCGGCGCACCTCAGGGGCTCCGCCAACTGGCTCAATTTCCGCCGCGTCTCCTGCGGGCGCTGGTCGCGGGGCAACCTCGTGCTGCTGGGGGATGCGGCGCACACCGCGCACTTCTCGATCGGCTCGGGCACCAAGCTCGCATTGGAGGACGCGATCAAGCTCGCCGAGGTGCTCGACCGGCCCGGGCTGGAGGACCCCGAGGCGCTCGCCGCCGCGCTCGCCGAATACGAGGAGGAGCGGCGCACCGCCGTGCTGCGCATCCAGAACGCGGCGCGCAACTCGACCGAGTGGTTCGAGGACGTGGATCTTTATATCGGCTTTCCCCTCCCGCAATTCGCCTATGCGCTCCTCACCCGCAGCCAGCGGATCAGCCACGAGAACCTGCGCCTGCGCGACCGCGACTGGCTGGAGGGCGCCGAGCGCTGGTTTCGCGGGGCGCAAGGGGCGGGGGAAAGCACCGGCCAGCCCCTGTTCACGCCCTATCGCCTGCGCGACGTCGAGCTCGCCAACCGCGTCGTCATGGCGCCGATGCTCACCTACATGGCCGACACCGAAGGCTTCGCGGGTGAGAGCCACCTCGTCCACTACGGCGCGCGGGCGCTCGGGGGGACGGGGCTGATCGTCTCGGAGATGCTCGCCGTGTCGCCCGAGGGCCGCGCCACGATCGCCTGCCCCGGCCTGTGGGACGACGCGCAGGTGGCGCGCTGGCACGCGATCAACGCCTTCATCCATGCCAACTCGGACAGCAAGACCTGCGCCCAGATCGGCCATGCCGGCGCGCGGGCGGCCTGCAAGGCGCCCGAGGGCGGGCGCGGCTACGACGTGCCACTCGCCGAGCCCTGGCCGATCCTTTCAGCGAGCGCGCGGGCGTGGAAGCCGGGCGGGCTGGTGCCTTCCGAAGCGAGCCGCGAGGACCTCGCGCGGATCAAGGCCGATTTCGCCGCCGCCGCGCGCCGCGCCTATGACGCGGGCTTCGACGCGCTGGAGATCCACGCGGGCCACGGCTTCCTCCTGTCGAGCTTCATCACGCCGATCATGAACCGCCGCAAGGATGCCCTCGGCGGCGACCTTGCGGCGCGCATGGCCTGGCCGCTCGATGTGGTGCGCGCGGTCCGCGCGGCGTGGCCGGCGAGCCGCCCGCTGCTCGTCCGCATCTCGGCGACCGACTGGTCGGGCGACAAGGGCATCCAGCCCGCCGACGCGGTGGCAATCGCGCGGATGCTCAAGGCCGAAGGGGTGGACCTGATCGACGTCTCGGCCGGAGAGACCAACCCGCTCGCGCGCCCTGTTTATGGCCGGATGTTCCAGACCCCCTTCGCCGACCGCATCCGCAACGAGGCCGGCATTCCGGTGATGGCGGTGGGCAATATCGAGGATGCCGACCAGGCGAACGCGATCCTGCTGGCGGGCCGCGCGGACCTCATCGGCATCGGGCGCCCGCATCTCGCCAACCCGATGTTCACGCTCCACGCCGCGGCCAAGGCCGCCGAGGCGCGGGCCTTCGTGCCCGCCGCGGTGCGCCCCGGCTACGAGCAGCTCGCGCGCGCCGAGGCGAAGCTCGCCGAAGCGCTGCGGGCCTGACCCGGTGAGCTTCGTCCACCGCGAGACGGTGCGCTTCGCCCATGTCGATGCGGCGGGGATCGTCTTCTACCCGCGCTTCTTCGAGATGCTGAACGCCGCGGTCGAGGACTGGTTCGCGGTGCTCGGCCGCGACTTCCGCGCGCTCCACCTCGAGGACAGGATCGGCACGCCGACGGTGCGGCTCGACACCGAGTTCCTCGCCCCCGCGATGCTCGGCGACCTTCTCGACATCGCGCTGGTCCCGCTGAGGGTCGGCAGGAGCAGCTGCAACTACCGCTTCACCTTCACCGGCGGGGGCATGGTGCGCTTGAAGGGGCAGGGCGTGCTGGTGTGCATGGACCTCGACGCGAAGGCCGCGCGCCCCTGGCCCGAGGCGATCGCCGGGTCGCTCCGGGCCGCGCTCCCCTCAGACCTTGACGACGGGGTGGCGTAGGCGCCCGATGCCCTGAAGCTCGGCTTCGATCACGTCGCCCGGCCACACCCATTCCTGCGGGCTCCGCCCCGCGCCGACGCCCGCGGGGGTGCCGGTGGCGATGATGTCGCCCGGCTCGAGCGTGATGCCGGCGCTGATGTCGGCGACCAGCTCGTCGACCTTGAAGAGCATGTAGGCGGTGTTGCTGCGCTGCTTCTCGACCCCGTTGACCCACAGGGCGAGGTCGAGGGTCTGCGGGTCGGGAATCTCGTCGGCGGTGACGATGCAGGGGCCCATCGGGGCGTAGGAATCCTGGCCCTTGGAGTAGATCCACTGGCCCGCCCGGCGGTTGTCGCGCGCGCTCATGTCGATGACGAGGCTGTAGCCGAAAACGTGTTTGAGGGCATCCTCGCGCGCCACGCGACGCGCGGTGGTGCCGATGATCGCGGCCAGCTCAACTTCCCAGTCGAGCTGCTGCGTGATTGCGCCGTTGTGCCGGATCGGCTCGTCCGGCCCGATCACCGTCGTCGGGGGCTTGGAGAAGATCACCGGCTGGCGCGGCAGGTCGGGCGAGGTGTCGAGGCTCTGCGCGCTCTCGGCGACGTGTTCGGTGTAGTTGAGGCCGATCCCGAAGATGTTCTTGCGCGGGCGGGGGATGGGGGCGAGCAGCTTGACGTCGGCGAGCGGCAGGGCGCTGCCGAGCGGGAAGCGTTCGCCGCAATCGGCCAGCAGCTGCGCGGCGACCGCCACGGCGTCGGGCCCCAAGTCGATGAATTCGAGCATGGTCGAGGGCAGGTCGACGCCGCTCGCCGCGCCGAGCTTCGCGAGGTCGACCACCCGGTCGTCCTGGATCGCGCCAAGCCGCGCGGCCGCCTCGACATGGCGGCGATAGGTCACGAGTTTCATGGAAAGTCCTTCTATGGGCTGACGGGCTGGTGCCCGCCGTTCTCGCCGAGCCCCTCCTCGCGGTAGAGGCCGAGGGCGCGCATCACCGGCAGGTCGTGGAAGGCGAAGAGGCAGGCGTCCTCGGCGGCGCTGGCATTGGCGTGCTCGTGCCACGTCCAGGCGGGGACGACGAAGATGTCGCGCTCCTGCCAGTCGAAGCGCTTGCCGCCGATGACGGAGTATCCGCTGCCCTTGGCGCACTGGTAGACGAAGCTGCCGACCTGCCGGTGCGCCCGCGTGTGCTCGCCGGGGCGGAGCAGCTGCATCTGCGCGCCGATGGTCGGCATCACCGGGCCGCCGGTCACCGGGTTCACGTAGTCCATGATGATCCCGTCATAGGGCGAGCCGTCGCTGACCCTGGCGAGGTTCGTCAGCGCCTCGTAGGTCGGTGCCCATTCGTATTTGAGCATCGGCGAATAGCGCTTCGACCATTCGTGCCCCTGCGGCCTCAGGCCCGATCCCGCCCAGGTCGCGGTGGTGTCGTCGATGGGGAAGGACACCGCCTGGTTGAGCTCGGGGTGGACCTCGTAGAAATTGGCCTCGAGCGCGTTCATCAGCGGGATGTCGAGCCCGTCCTGCCAGATGCAGATCGTGCCGTCCTCGGCGACGCCATGCTCGTGCCAGGTGCCGTTGGGGGTGAGCACGAAATCGTTGCGCCCCAAGGTCAGCTTGTGCCCGTCGACATTGGTGAAGGCGCCCTGTCCCTCCATGATGAAGCGCAATGCCGAGGCCGAATGGCGGTGGCTCGAGGCGCATTCGCCGGGCTTCATCACCTGGAGGCCCGAATAGAGCCAGCCGACCGCCGCCACCACGTCGGAGCGCCCCGGGTTCTCGAGATAGACCACCCGCCGCCCCGCCTGCTCCGGGGTGACGAGGTCGAGGGCGCGCAGCACGTCGTCGCGCAGGTCCTCGTAGCGCCACAGCATCGGCACCGAGGTCGAGACCGGCTCCCACGGCTCGATCCTGTTGGCGACGGTCCACAAGGCCCCCGTCCCCAGCTTCGCCAGCCGCTCGTAATAGGCGACCAGTTCCGGCGTGTCGGCGACATTGGCACGGCCCGCGACATCCTCGCGCCAGGCGTCGAAACTCTGCTCCCCCATCGGCTTCACCTCATGCGCGGCGGTTATCGGCGCGGGCGACATTGCCATTGCGCGTGTCCCGCGCGGTCATGCTAATCGGTGCCATGGCCATGACTGTTCGCAACGAGCCCTTCCGCGCCGCCGTGATCCAGGCGAGCGCCGTCCCCACCGACAGCGCCGCGAGCGCCGCCAAGGCCGCCGCGCTGATCGCCGAGGCGGGCGCGGGCGGCGCGCGACTGGCGGTGTTCCCCGAGGCCTTCATCGGCGGCTACCCCAAGGGCGCGAGCTTCGGGACGCCGGTCGGCATGCGGAAGCCCGAGGGCAGGGCGGACTATGCGCGCTATTTCGATCAGGCGGTGACGCTTGGCGGGCCGGAGGTCGCGGCTGTCCGCGAGGCGGCCGGGGCGACGGGGATGGTGGTCGTCATCGGCATCATCGAGCGCGCCGGATCGACGCTCTACTGCACCGCGCTCATCATCGACGGGGCGGTGGGCGCCATCGCGCATCACAGGAAGCTCATGCCGACCGGCGCGGAGCGCCTCATCTGGGGCTTCGGCGACGGCTCGACCCTGCCGGTGGTGGAGACCGCATTGGGGCAGGTCGGGGCGGTGATCTGCTGGGAGAACTACATGCCGATGATGCGCATGGCGATGTATGCGCAAGGCGTGACGCTCTACTGCGCGCCCACCGCCGACGACCGCGACGGCTGGGCGGCCTCGATGCGCCACGTCGCCTTGGAGGGCCGCTGCCACGTGCTCTCCGCCTGCCAGTTCATCCGCCGCGGCGACTACCCCGGGGATTACGACTGCGCCCTCGGCGACGATCCCGACACCATCCTCCTGCGCGGCGGGAGCATGATCGTCGGGCCGCTCGGCGAGGTGCTCGCCGGGCCGGACTATGCGGGCGAGACGATCCTCTACGCCGACATCGATCCCGGCGAGATCCCCCGCGCCCGCTACGATTTCGACGTTGCCGGGCACTATGCGCGGCCCGACGTTTTCCGGCTCGAGGTCGACACCCGCGCGCGGCCCCCCGTCGCCTTCCGGGGCGACAACTGATGCGCTTCGACATGGCCCGCTTGAGCGACGCGCAGCGTTACAAGCTGATGGCGGGGGCAATCGTCCCGCGCCCGATCGCGTGGGTCTCGACCCTCTCGGCGGAAGGCGTGGGCAACCTCGCGCCCTACAGCTTCTTCAACATGATGGGTTCATCGCCCCCGCTGATGGTGCTCGGCACGATGCGGCTCCCCGGCGGGCGGCTCAAGGACACCGCGGCGAACATCCTCGCAACGCGGGAATTCGTCATCCACCTCGTCGGCGAGAGCCAGCTCGCGGCGATGAACGCGACCTGCGTCGATGCGCCGTCCGAGGTCGACGAGGCGGCGCTCGCGGGCCTCGACATGGTGCCCTCCGAGCGGGTCGCGCCGCCCACCATCGCCGCCGCGCCCGCCGCCTTCGAGTGCCGCCTCCACCAGACCGTCGACGCCCCGCCCGACACGGTGATCCTGATCGGCGAGGTGCTGGCGATGGCGATCGACGACGCCTTCCTCGACGCCGAGCGCCTGCGCCCGGACCCCTACGCGATGGGCCTCGTCGGGCGGGTGACCGGCACCGGCACCTACACCCGCATCGCCCCGGACCTCACGGCGGAGCGCCCGGTGTGGAATTCGGGCAGCGCCTGAGCTCCGTTCGCCCTGAGCTTGTCGACGGGCTGTCCTTCACCTGGGCTCCACGCGACGCATCGAGAGAAACGCAGTCCTTCGACAAGCTCAGGACGAACGGGAATGGTTCAGAGGCTCTGACCCACCTCGATCAGCCGGTTGATGAACTTGCGCACCGGCGCGAGCATCACGCCCCGGCGGCGATAGGTCACCCCCACCGTCACCGCGTCCCAGATCGGCGTGTCGACCCTGAGCGGCACGAGGTGCGCATATTCGCGGTCGAGCTGGATCAGCGCGCGCGGCAGGTAGCTCAGGAATTCGCTCTCGCGGAGCATCTCCGCCATGAAGGTCGAGGAGGGGGTCGAGATCACGCAGGTCGGCGGCGGCAGGCCGGCGCCGCGCAGCACGCGGGTGAGCCGGCTGCGCTCGCCCTCGGTGCCGTCGGGCAGCACCCACTTGTAGGCGCCGAGGTCGGCGATCCCCACGCTCTCGCGGCCCGCGAGGGGGTGCGTGCTGTCGGCGACCACCACGATCTCGTCCTGGACCACCACCTCCTGCCTGAGGTCGTCGTCGTGCGCGAGGCCGCCGATCGAGCCGACCACGATGTCGACTTCGCCGCGCCGCAGGCAGGCGATCAGCTCGTCGCGCAGGCCCTGGCGGAAGGTCACCACCGCCTTGTCGTCGCCCGCGACGAAGGCGCGCACCGCCTGGGGGATGAGGTACTGCATCATCGTCGCGCCCGCGCCGACGCGCACGATCCCGCGCCCGGTGCCCTTGAGCTGCTGGATCTCCTCGAGCGCCCTGTCGACCTCGCCGGTGATGAGCGCGGCATAATCGAGGAACAGCTTGCCGTATTCGGTCGGCACGACGCCGCCGGGGTGGCGTTCGAGCAGCATCACGCCGAGCGATTGCTCGAGGTTGCGGATCGACTTCGAGAGCGCGGGCTGGGTGATGTGGAGGCGCTCGGCCGCCTGCCCGAAGCTCGCGCAGCGCACGATCTCGAGGAAGTACTTGATCTGGCGAAGCTCCATTGGCCAAGCTTACCGCACTATCCGGCTTGCGCCAAATCGCGGGCCCAGACGTCGCCGAGGAAGGCCGCTCCCTGCGCAATTGCCCACTGCCCCTCGTCGACGACATGGGCGAAGAGCGGCCAGACGTGGATCATCCCGGCCCATTCCTGGAACACCGCGCGGCCGCCCGCCGCGACGATCCGGTCGCGCAGCCGGGCGGCGTCGTCGAACAGCACCTCGTCGGAGCCGACCTGGATCAGCGTCGGCGGCAGGCCCGCGGCGCGCCCGAACAGCGGCGAGGCGCGGCGGTCGGCGGGGTCGAGCTCGCCGAGATAGGTGCGCGCGGTCTCGGGCATCCCTGCGGGATCGATGAAGGGGTCGGCGGCGGCGCGCGCGGCGATGCTCGCGCCCGAGTGGGTGAGGTCGAGATAGGGCGAGATCAGCCACAGCGCGGAAGGCAGCGCGGCGCGGCGGGCCATACGCCCTTGGAGCGCGCCGAGCGCGAGGTTCGCCCCGCAGCTGTCGCCGCCGATCGCGATCCTGCCGGGCGCGTATCCCTCCGCCTCGAGCGCATCCATCGCGGTGCGGGTGTCGTCGAAGGCGGCGGGGAAGGGGTGCTCGGGGGCGAGGCGGTAGTCGGCGACGATCACGTCCGCCCCTGTGGCCCGCGCGAGGCGTGCGGCGAAGGGGCGGTAGCTCTGCGAGGAGCCGAGCACGAAGGCCCCGCCGTGGAGCCACAGCAGCGCCCGCCCGCTCGGCTCGCCGTGACGCGAGCGTTCGGCGGGAACGCCGCCGAGGTCGAGCGGCTCGACGACGACCTCGGGATCGACCGGGAGCGCGGCCATCTGCGCCGCAAAGCCGGCGCGGCGCGCGTCGATCGGCGGCGGCGGGGCGGCGCGGCGGGCGAGCAGCCCGGCGCGGATCGGGGCGAGCTGCTCAGGCGGCATTCTCGGCGTGCTCCACCATGTCGCGGGCGAGCGCCTTCAGCGCCTGCTTGTCGATCTTGCCGACCGGGGTGCGCGGCAGCGCCTCGAGCACCACCAGCCGGGCGGGGCGCTTGTATTTCGCGAGCCGTTGCGTGCAGTGCTCGGCGAGCGCGGCTTCACTGGCATCCTCCCCGGCGACGAAGGCCCAGATCACCTCGCCGCGATAGGCGTCGGGCACGCCCACCGCCCCCGCCTCGCGCACGGCAGGGTGCGCCATCAGCGCCTCGTCGATCTCGCGCGGGTAGACGTTGAAGCCGCCGACGATCGCCATGTCCTTCTTGCGGTCCTCGATGAAGAGGTAGCCCTGCTCGTCGATGCGCCCGATGTCGCCGGTGTGGAGCCAACCGTCCCTGAGGGTGGCGGCGGTCTCCTCGGGGCGACCGAGGTAGCCGTCCATGATCTGCGGGCCGCGCGCGAGCACCTCGCCCAAGGGGCCGTCGCCGTCGATGCGCAGTTCGGTCAGCGGCAGGGCGGGTCCGACCGAGCCCTGCTTCAGCACCATGCCGGGGCCGTGATAGGTGAGCACCGGCCCCGCCTCGGACTGGCCGTAGCCCTCGTAAATCGGCACGCCCGTCGCCGCCTCCCAGCGCGCCAGCGTGTCGTGGGGGAGGGGGGCGGAGCCCGAATAGGCGCAGACGAGGCTCGCCACCTTCTCGCGCGACAGGCCCTCGAAACCCAGCAGGCTGTTGAACACGGTCGGCCCGGCGGGGAGGCGGGTGATGCGCTCGCGCGCGATGGTGTCGAGCAGCCAGTCGGGGCGGTAGCGCGGCAGGATGTGCAGCGCGCCGCCGCTGTAGGCCGCAAGGTGCAGGCACATCGCGGCGGCGAAGGAGTGGTAGAGCGGCATCATGCAGACGATCCGCTCCTCCCCCGGCACGGTCGGCAGCACCGCCTCGCGCTGGGCGACGTTGGTGGCGACCGCGCGGTGGCTGAGCATCGCGCCCTTGGGCGTGCCGGTGGTGCCGCCGGTGAACTGGAGGACCGCCATGCTCGCGGGGTAGATTGCGGGGAGGGGGCGAGGGCCCGGGCTTTCGGCCTCGATATCGGCGACGGTCAGGATCGCGCAGGTCGGCGGGAGCAGCGGGGCGAGGGTGTCGCGCAGGTCCGCATGGGTGATCGCCACGCGCGGGGCGACCTGCGCGAGGATCGGCGCGAGCTCGCCCGGCGTGTAGTCGGGATTGAGCGCAGCCGAGGCCGCCCCCGCCGCCTGCACGCCGAACAGCGCGAGCGCGATGTCGATGCCGTTTCGGAGCACGATCGCCACCCGCCCGCCGTTCGCACCCCGCGCGGCGAGTCCCGCGGCGATGATCCGCATCCGCTCGCGATAGGCGGCGTAGGTGAGCCGCTCCTCCCCGCAGGCGAGCGCGAGGGCGTCGGGCCAGCGCGCGGCGGCGCGGTCGAGGAGGTCGGGGGTGGTCTCGGGCACCCACAGCGGGGTGCCGTCGGCTCCGGTCAGCATCCGGTCACCTCGATCACCACGGCCATCGCCGTGTCCCCCGCCGCGCAGCCCTGGAACAGCCCGCGCCCGCCGCCGCGGATCGCGAGCTCCTCGATCAGCTCGATGAGCGCGCGCAGGCCGGTCGGCCCCTGCGGGTGGCCCCAGACGAGCGAGCAGCCGTAGTTGTTCATGGCCGCGAGCGGGAAGCCGGTCTCCCTGGCGAAGACGAGGTCGTTGACGATGAAGGGGTTGTGCGACTTGACCGCGTCGATTTGCCCGATGCCGAGCCCCGCCTGCGCGAGCGCGCGGGCGCTGGCGGGGACCGGGGCCTCGGGCATGTGGGCGATGGCGGTGCGGGCCGTGCCGAAGCCGAGGATCGCGACCTCGATGCCGGGCGCGCGGGCGAGCTCGCGGGCGCGCTCGCGGGTGGTGACGACGAGGCCCGCATTGCCGTCCGCGGGGTGGGTCTGCCCGGCAAAGGTGACGCTCCCGCCCTCGACGACGGGCTTCAACGCGCGGACCTTGTCGGGGTCCGAGGGCTGGATGCCGATGTCGCCTTCAAGGCTGGCGACGACCTTGCCGAAGCGCGGGTCGGGCACCGCGAAGGGCAGGTCCATGAAGCGGCGATGGAACGCCCGGTCCTCGGCCAGCGCGGCATCGTACTGGGCGTAGCGGGCGAGGGTGAGGTCGTCCTGCGCCTCGCGGGTCACGCCGTGCTTCCTCGCCACGTTCTCGGCGGTGGCGATCATCGCGACGCCGGCGAAGGGATCGCGCGCGAAGTTGTCGAGCACCCAGTTCTCGGATGCGCCGGTGCCCCCCGGAGCCGAGGGCGCGGGGTAGTAGATGTGCGGGCCGTTCGAGACCCGGTCGCAGGTCAGCACCAGCGCACACTCCGCGAGGCCACCCGCGACCTCCTGCGCCGCGACCTGCACCGAGCGCGCCGAGGTGGCGCAGGCCTGCATGACCGTCGGCCCGCCGACCTGCGCCGCCCCGAGCGCCCCCATCGCCCAGGGCAGGCCGTAGAAGCACCCCTGCTGCGGCACGGTCATGCCGAGCACCCCGAAGTCGAAGATCTCGGGCGAAAGCTCCCGCTTCGCCAGCGCGCGCTCCGCCACCCAGGCGGCGAGGCGCAGGCTGTGGAGCTCGGCGAGCGCGCCCTGCCAGCGCACGAAGGGCGTCGACCAATAGGCGCCATACGGGATGTAAGCGATCGTCATGACCGGGTTCTCACAGCGGCGCCGCCATCGCGTTGAAGGGCCCTTCGGCGTTGATGAGGTCGATGCGCTTCTCGGCGATCCTGAGCCCCTCGGGCGTGCGCCTGAGCCGATGCCGCACCCGCGAGCCGAAGACGCGCTGGTCCTCCTCGAAGCGGCCGCGGTTCCTGTATTCGAGCATGATCTGGCTCGAGGAGGCGAGGATCTCCGCCCCGCTCTCTGCCTCGATGCGGATCGAGGAGATGACGTGGAGGGTGCGCGGGGACGGCTCGGCCCCGAAGGCGCGGGGGTTCGCCAAGCGGTGGGTGCGGACCATCATGATCTGGCGGTCGTCGCGGAAGTGGCTCGGGCCCTCGCGCGGGGAGAGCATCTCGGGCGAGACCGGCGCCCAGTAGAGGCAGTCCTCGGTGAACAGCGCGAGCCATTGCTCGTAGCGGCGGTCGTCGAGGAGGGCGGCTTCCCGCTCGATCAGCGCCGTCACCTCGGCGATCATGCGGGCTGCTCCATGTACTTCGACCACGCGGCGAACTGGTTGCGGATGTAGATTTCCGAGGTCGAGGGCGAGCGGGTGGCTTCGTTCCCCGCCTCGCGCACCTCGTGCAGGCCGCGCGCCATCGGCACCCACTCGCGCGCGTCGTAGCCGTTGCCTTCGAGGCAGCGCTCGTAGATCTCGAGGTCGTCGGCGATCACCGGCGAGGCGGCGGAATTGGCCCCGGTGCAATATTCGATCGCGTTGACGTGGGTCTCTTCGGGCGCGCCGACGAGGCGAAAGGTGTAGCCGATCATCTCGGTGAGGTCGTGGCGGACCGGACGGATGATGCGGATCGTCTGGTAGCGCGCGTGCCAGAAGGACGAGGGGTAGAGCAGCATCAGGTGGCGGTCGACGGACAGCACTTTCTTCGCGCGCTCCGCCCCATGATAGTCGACCAGCGCGGCGGTGTAGGCGTCGGAGGTGTCGGGGGTGTAGTCCGCCCCCATGTGCCCGCCGATATAGCTGTGCCCGCCGGGCGCCGTCACCATGTCGAGGTTCTGGAAGAAGTCGATCGGCTTGCCGTTCGCCAGCATCATGCCGACGGTCGGCACGATGTTCTGAGCGCCCACTTCCGCCACCACCGCCCGCGCCGAGACCACCGAGGCCGCATGGGCGAAGCCGGGGTGGATCGTGTCGTTGAGGTTCTCGAAGGTCATCTTCCAGTTGGCGCGGTAGTAGTGGCGCAGCTGGTATTTCCCGACCTCCAGCCTCCCCGTCGGCGAGCGGTCGACGAGGTCGTCGATCGAGGTCTTCATGTGGCCGAGGAAGTCCTCGAGCGGCTCCGCCTTGTCGCCGGAAAGATTGCCGAAGATGAAGCCGCGGTAGCTCTCGGTCCGGACCCGGGTGATGGCGAGGTCGGCCTTGTCGAGCGCGCCCTCGTAGCCGCCGGGGTGGGGGATGCCCTTGAGCGTGCCGTCCGCGTTGAACAGCCAGCCGTGATAGGGGCACTGGTGCCCGGCGGGCGCGCTGCCCTTCTCGAAGGCGCAGAGAGTCGATCCGCGATGCGAGCAGCGGTTGAAGATCGCGTGGACCTCCCCGTCCTTCCCCCGCGTCAGGATCACGCCCTGCGTCCCCATGTGCCGCACCACGTAGTCGCCCGGCTGCGGCAGCTCGCTGTCATGCGCGAGGTAGAGCCAGGCGCGGCCGAAGATCCGCTCCATCTCCAGGTCGAAGATCGCCGGATCGGTGTAGACCGAGCGGTGTACGGCATCGGGGCGCACCAGGTCGCCGGGCCGGAGGAGGGTGGTGGTCATGCGAGGACATTAGGCCGCGCCGCCCCCGCCTTCATGTCACCCGCTGCCCCCGGTTCATGAATTCTGGTTATGAAGCTGCGCCATCCGCACACTGGATCGCCGGCGCGCTCGCGGCATAAGAGGGGCCGAGGAGAGCCCATGCCCGCACCCTACGCCCACCTGCCCAACCTGCCGGACGACGTCTTCGTCATCGATCCGGTGATCCACGCGCTGAACCTTGCGGCCGACAATGTCGCGAGCAAGTATGGCGAGCAGCTCTACCAGATGTCCTACGGGCTTCACGCGATGCTCAGCCCTCGCGAGGCGCTGTGCCCGCAAGGGACCTACATGACCGACATGGCCCCCGAGGCGCTGGTGCGCACGATCTTCGCGGAGAGCCAGACCAGCCTCGCGGCGACCCACACGCTGCGGCTCGACACCTGGTTCAGGGACGGCTTCGCGGCCGAGTGGAAGACGGTCGAGATGACCACCCGCTGGCCGACGCGGGTGCTCGGCTATGTCGGCCTCGATCCGACGCAGGAGGCCTCCGCGGTGCTCGAGGACCTCGAGCGGCAGGTCGCCGACACGCCGGGCGCGGTCGGGGTGAAGCTCTACCCGCACCAGATGGACCCCTATCGCCGCTGGCTCGCCACCGACGACACGGTGCTGCGCCTGATCGAGCGCGCGCGGGCGCTGGGGCTGAAGAGCATCGCGATCCACAAGGCGCTCCCCAACGGCTCGGTCCCGCTCGCCCCCTACCGGATCGGCGAGGATTTCGAAGAGGCCGCCGACGCCTTCCCCGACATGGCCTTCGAGATCGTCCACTCCGGCATGGCCTTCATCGAGGAGACCGCAATGGCGATCGGGCGCTTCCCGAACGTCTATGCGAACCTCGAGACGACGACGGCGATGCTGTGGCAGGCGCCCGGGCGCTTCGCGGCGGCGCTTGCGCTCTTGATGCAGTGGGGCGGGCCGGAGAAGATCCTGTGGTCGACGGGCTGCACCGTGGTCCATCCGCAGCACCTGCTCAAGCTGTTCTGGGACTTCCGCTTCGAGGCGGCGACACTCGAGCGCCACGGCATTCCGCAGATCGACGAGGCGGTGAGGCGGATGATCCTTGGCGGCAACTATGCCCGGATGATCGGCCTCGACATCGCGGACTGGCGCGCGCGGCAGCAGGGCGACGAGTTCGACGGGGTGGAGCTGAAGGAGCCGTGGTCGTGCTGGCAGGCGATGTGATCGAGGATGAGGTCCGCGCGGTGCTGGCGCGGATACACGATCCGTGCTCGGTGGCGGCGGGGCGGCCGGTCTCGGTGCTCGACATGGGGCTGGTGCGCGGCTGGACGCTCCACGGGGGGACGCTGACGGTGACCTTCTGCGTCACCTTCGCGGGCTGCACGATGGCCCCGCACTTCGCGCAGGCCGCGGAGCGCGATCTTGCCGGGCTGCTGGGCGTCGAGCGGGTGGTGACGGTGATCGACACCGACTTCGTGTGGACGCCCGAGCTGATGCAGGCGGCTGCCGTGCCGATGCGCGGGCGCCCGCAGGCGTGGCGGGAGCGGGTTGCCCCCTAGAGCGCCGTCGCCCCGTGCTTGACACGGGGCTTGGCTTCTTCTGGCTGAGCGAAAAAAAGGAAGCCAAGGCCCGCATCAAGTGCGGGCCGACGACTTCACCCCTTCACGAAAAACGCGTCCCACTTCTCGGGCTCGAGGCACATGTGCCAGCATTCCTTGAGCTTGCCGTCCTCGATCCGCCAGGTCATCGCCTCCTTCGTCCTGAGCGTGCGGTCGCCCTTGCGGGCGCGGACCTCGGCGATGAGCACGACGTGGTCGTCGCTGCCGAAATAGTCGAGCGGGTGCGCCCAGTAGGCGTCGACCGCCTCCTGGAGCATCGCGAAGTTCCTGAGGATCTCCTCGCGCCCGACATAGGTCCCGGCGAGGCAGTTGTCGCCCGGCATATGCCACGCGACATCGTCCGCCATCCTCGAGAACAGCGCCTCGGCATCGCCCGCCTTGAAGGCGTTGTGCGCCTCGTAGAGCATGATCGCGTTGGGGTGATCGGCTTGCGTGAAGGCGCGCATCGGCGGGACGTCGTCATGCTCGGCCGCGAGCGCGGCGGTGTAGCCCATCTCGCTCATGCCGCGCCTCCGGCGACGGTGAAGCGCACCTCGACATTGCCGCGGGTGGCGTTCGAATAGGGGCACACCTCGTGCGCCTTGGCGACCAGCGCCTCGGCGTCGGATTGCGAGAGGGTGGGGAGGTTCACCTCGTGGTGCACCGCGAGGCCGAAGCCCGGGCCGTCGTCGCGGGTGCCGATGCTGACGTGGCCGGTCACCGAGGAGCCGCTGACGTCGGTTTTCGACTGCCCGGCGACGAACTGCATCGCCGAATGGAAGCAGGCGGCATAGCCCGCGGCGAAGAGCTGTTCGGGATTGCTCCCGCCGCCCGGGCCGCCCATCGGCTTGGGGATCGCGAGGTCGAGGCTGACGAGGCGGTCGTCGGATTCGACATGGCCGTTGCGGCCTCCGGAAGCGGTGGCGGTGGCGGTGTAGAGGGGTTTCATGCGGGGGTCTCCTCCTTGAGGGCGTCGGCAATGAAGTCACGGTGCGAACGGGGCGCGCGGCCGAGGATGGCGCGGGTGGCGGCGTGGTCGGCCCCGGTCGCGGGGCAGCCGAGCGTTTGCGTCACTTCCATCATCAGCCGGAAATCCTCGCGCTCCCAGTCACCGAAGCCCGGTATGGCCTGCTCCATCGCGCCGAGGAAGGGGGCGATGTCGTCGCCGGGGTAGATCACCGGCCGCCCGAGCGCGGCGGACCAGTTGGCGGCGTAGGCGGGGCCGGTCAGCGCCTCGGGCCCGCACAGGTTGACCGCCGCGCCGAGCCCCTTCCCATCGATGAGCGCATTGGAGGCGGCGAGCGCGATGTCGGCGGCGTCGAGGCTCCACACCCCGGCGCTCCCGATCGGCATGGGATAGATGCCGCCGTGGACAATCGCGGGGAGCGCGAGGAGGTCGTTCTGGAAGAAGAAATTGGGCTGGAGCACCGTGCCGCCCTCGCATTCGAGCACCGCCGCCTTGACCGGGATCTTGGCCGCGAAGTGCGGGATCGCCTGCATCGCCTCGAGATTGTGGATGCCGATATAGACGATGCGCGAGACGCCGGCCCGCCGGAGCGCGGCGACCGCGGCGGTGCCGATCGCGGCTTCCTCCGGCCCGAGCGGGGTCGTCAGGAAGGCCGCATCGAAGCCGCGCGCGGCGGCCTCGAGCCCGGCAGCATCGGCGGTGTCGAGCGCGATGCCGCCCGGCCCGGGCCCGCGGGCGAGCACCACCGCCTCGGCCCCGCGCTCCCGCAGCAGGGCGGTCAGCGGGCGGCCGATCTTGCCCGTCCCGCCGATCACCAGGACACGGCGGCCCGCCATCAGAACTTCACTCCCGCCGTCACACCGAACTCGCGCGGCCGGCCAAGGTAGCTATAGGCCACCCCCTGCGTCGCCAGCGCGTCCTGGCCGAAGGTGAAATATTCCTCCTTGGTGAGGTTCTGCCCGTAGACCGCAAGGGTGAAGCGCTCGTCCGGGTCGGTCCAGGTGAGGCGGGCGTTGAGGAGGCCGTAGCTCTCCTGGCGCTCCAGCGGGAGGTTGAAGGCGGTGAAGAACACCTCGGATTGCAGCCGGTAGTCGACCCGCGGGGTGAGGGTGCCGAAGCTCGTCGCGATGTCGTATTGCGCGGCGAGGCTGACGGTGAACTCGGGGCTGAAGGGCAGGCGGTTGCCGTTGATGTCGCCGACCGTCGCCGGCACGTTCTCGAATTCGCTGTCGGTGTAGCCCACCGCGGCGTCGATCCGGAAGCCGTCGGTGGGCACGATCACCGTCTCGAGCTCGAAGCCCTTCAGCGTCGCGTCCCCCGCGTTCGCCACCCGGAACTGCACCTGCGGATCGACGATGGTCTGCTGGATGTCCTTGTATTTCGAGTAGAACAGCGTCCCGTTGACGCGCAGGCGCCCGTCCAGCCAGTCGGTCTTGAAGCCCGCCTCGTAGGTGTCGTTGGTATCGGGCGCATAGGCCGGGACGCTCGCCTGCGGGCGGATCAGCCGGCCGTTGAAGCCCCCGGCGCGGAAGCCCTTGGAATAGGAGGCGAACAGGAAGGCGTCGGAATTGACCCGGTACTCGATTCCCACCTTGGGCGTGAACTCCTCGAAGGAGACGCTGTCGGCAAGGTCGGTGACGATCGGCAGCACGATCCGCTGCCCGAGCAGCGCCTGGGGCAGGCCGAAGCCCGCGATCGCGCCCGGGCCCACCGCCTGCGGACGGAAGTCGAAGAACTGGTTCGAGACGATGTCCTTCTTGTCCCAGGTGTAGCGCCCGCCGAGGGTGAAGGAGAGCCCGCCCGCCACCTCGTAGCGCGCCTGTCCGAAGACGGCGTAGCTCTTGGTGGTCTGGTCGTTCCCCTGCGTCCAGGTGTTGCACGCGGCGAAGGGCTGCGCGCCCGGATCGCTGATCGGGGCGAAGCACAGCGCCAAGACCTGCTCCGCCTCCTCGCGGAAGAAATAGCCGCCGAGCAGGTAGTCGAGGCTCCCCCCGAAGGCCTCGCCCGAAATCTGCAATTCCTGGCTGAACTGGTTCTGCCTCGTCGTCACGTCCTGATCGTAGAGCCGGAAGCGCGTGCCGTCGGGGTCCGAGGTCGAAAAGCTGTCGAGCTCGCGGTAGGCGGTGATCGACTTGATCGTCGCATCGCCCAGCTCGAGGCTAACCGTCCCCGAAAAGCCCCAGGTCTCGTTCCTCGCCTCGGGGCTGTTCGAGGCGTAGACGCGGTAGAAGTTGTCGGGATCGAAGACGTCACCCAGCGCCGCGGGCGGGAAGAAGGGCGCGGGCACGATCGCGCGGGTCACCGAAGGCGCGGGGTTCGACTTGTCGAGCGAGTAGTCGGCCGAGAGGTCCACCGTGAGGGTCTCGGTCAGCCCGAGGCGGACCTGCGCGCGCCCGCCGTAGCGGTCGGTCGCGCCGAAGCGCTCGCCGGTCGCCGCGTTCCGCGCAAAGCCGTCCTGCTCGCGGAAGAAGCCCGAGACGCGCACCGCGCTGTCCGCGCCGATCGGGGCGTTGACCGCGCCGGTGAACTCGATCCGGTCGCGGCTGCCGTAGAGCGCGCTGGCGCTCCCCGAGAAGCCCGAGGGATCGGGCTGGCGCGAGACGATGTTGATCGCGCCGCCCAGCGTGTTGCGCCCGAACAGCGTGCCCTGCGGCCCGCGCAGCACCTCGACCCGCTCGATGTCGCCGCTATCGAGCATCGCCCCCACGGTGCGGCCGAGATAGACGCCGTCGACATAGAGGCCGACGCCGGGGTCGTTGGTGATGATGAAGTCGAACTGGCCGACCCCGCGCACGAAGAAGTTGGCGTCGGCGGAGCCCTGCGGCCCGGTCGTCGAGGTGAGGTTGGGCACGGATGCGGCGACGTCGTTGATGACGCCGATGCCGGCGGCCTGGAGCGTCTCGCCGGTCACCGCGGTCACGGCGAGCGGCGTTTCCTGAAGGTTGCTCGCGCGGCGTTCGGCGGTGACGATGATGTCGCCGACGGGGGCCCCGGTGTCCTCCTCGCCGGCCGCGGGCGCGGCGTCCTGGGCGACAGCGGGCATCGCCGTGGTCGCCATCAGACCGGCGGTCAGCGCGGCAATCATGTGGTGTGCGCGGTTCATCTCGTTCTCCCCTGGTCGCGCGCCTGCACCCGGCCCTTGGGCCCGCATTCGCTGCGTGTCGGCAAGCTTCGGTGGCGGGGCGGGTGAGATGAAGTGAATTTCAGGCATGGGGCGATGAATACAAGTGCGATGCCACCCGATGTTATCGCGCGGCGCGGCCTATTCATGAGCCTTGGCGCGCGGGTCGGTGCAAGCAGGTTCGCGATAGGGCAGAGGGACTTGGACAATGCTGGAGGGTCGCAATATCATCGTCACCGGCGCGGCGAGCGGGATCGGGCTCGCCGCCGCGCGGATCTTCGCGGGCTATGGCGCGACATTGATGCTGGTCGACCGCGACGAGGCGGTGCGCGCGGTCGCGGACGGATTGCCGGGCGCGCACAGCTGCGCCTGCGACATCACCGATCCGGGCGCGCTCGCCGAGGTGATCGCGCGCTTCCCCGCGCTCGACGGCGCCTTCAACAATGCCGGGATCGAGGGTGCGGGCGGGGCGCTCCTGCCGGTCACCGACTATCCCGACGAGGAATTCGACAAGGTTGTCGCCGTCAACGTGCGGGGGCTGTGGAACTGCCTCAAGGCCGAACTGCCCGCATTGCAGGCGAACGGCGGCGGGGCGATCGTCAACACGTCGAGCGTGATGGGCTGGCTCGGCGCGGCGGGCATGGCGGCCTATTCGGCCTCGAAGCATGCGGTCGTCGGCCTGACGCGCTCGGCGGCGCTCGAGGGGGCCATGCTGGCGATCCGGGTCAATGCCGTGCTGCCCGGCGCGGTGGCGACGCCGATGCTCACCGAGCGCGGCTTCGTCGCCAACCCCGACTTCGCCGCCGCCGCCGCGAGCGCGCACCCGATGGGCCGCATCGCCCGCCCCGAGGAGATCGCCGAGGCGGCGGCATGGCTTCTCTCCGACAAGGCGAGCTTCGTGACCGGCCACACGCTGGCGGTCGATGGGGGGCTGTCGGCGCGGTGACTTTGCTTCTTCCTCGTCATTGCGAGGAGCCGAAGGCGACGCGGCAATCCATGGACTGCCCTCGCGCCGAGCGGCGAACTCGGGCCATGGATCGCTTCGCCTGCGGCTCGCGATGACGAACAAGAAGACAAGGACGGACCGCACATGAAACTCGCAACCCTCGACAACGGCACGCGCGACGGGCGGCTGGTGGTGGTCAGCAAGGACCTCACCCGCTGCTCGGCGGCGGGCTATATCGCGCCCACGCTCCAGGCCGCGCTCGACGACTGGGACCGGATCGCGCCCGAGCTCGAGGTGCTCGCCCGCGACGTCGAGCACGAGGCGGTGCCGTGCGAGCGGTTCCACGAGCGGCAGGCGCACTCCCCGCTCCCGCGCGCCTATCAGTGGGCCGACGGCAGCGCTTACATCAACCACGTCGAACTCGTCCGGCAGGCGCGCGGCGCGAAGGTGCCGGAGAGCTTCTACTCCGATCCGCTGATGTATCAGGGCGGCTCGGACTCCTTCCTCCGGCCGCGGCAGGACATTCCCTTGGGCGACCCCGCATGGGGCTGCGACATGGAGGGCGAGATCGCGTGCATCACCGGCGATGTGCCGATGGGGTGCTCGGTCGAGGAGGCCGCCGCGCAGATCCGGCTGCTGATGCTGGTCAACGACGTGAGCCTCAGGGGCCTGATCCCCGCGGAACTCGAGAAGGGCTTCGGCTTCTTCCAGTCCAAGCCCGCGAGCGCCTTCTCGCCGGTCGCGGTGACGCCGGACGAGCTGGGCGATGCGTGGCAGGACGCGCTGATCCACCTGCCGCTGATGGTCGACCTCAACGGTCAGCCCTTCGGCCGCGCCAACGCCGGAGTCGACGCGACCTTCAACCTCGCGCAGCTGGTGGCGCACGCGGCGAAGACCCGCAACCTCGGCGCGGGGACGATCATCGGCACCGGCACGGTCTCGAACAAGGGCGCCGACGGCGGCCCCGGAACGCCGGTCGCCGAGGGCGGCGCGGGCTATTCCTGCATCGCCGAGATCCGCATGATCGAGACGATCCGCGATGGCCAGCCGAGCACCCCGTTCATGCAGCCGGGCGACTCTGTGCGGATCGAGATGCGCGACGCCGCGAACCACTCGATCTTCGGGGCCATCGAGCAGCACGTCATCGCGGTCTAGACCCCCTTTAGACCCTTGTTACACCCCCTCTAGACCCCACCTAAACCCCCGCCCGCAGCGGTGTTTCACGTGAAACATCGCGCAATCAGCCAGCCGGCGCCTCGGCCTCCCATCCGCCGCCGAGCGCCCGGAACACGCTCACCTGCGCCGCCGCCCGCGCCCCGGCGGCCTCGGCATAGGCGGCCTCGGCGGCGCGCCATTGCCGCTGCGCCTCGATCAGCCGCAGCGCATCATCGCTCCCCGCCTTGAAGCGCAGCTCGGTGAGCCGCGAGGTCTCCCGCGCCGCATCCGCCGCCTCGCGCAGCCGCGCCTCGGCCGCGAGCGCGCCTGTAAGGCGGGCGAGCGCCTGCTCGGTCTCCTGCAGCGCCACGAGCACCGCCGCATCGAAGCGCGCGAGCGAAGCCTCGGTGTCGGCCCGCGCCGCGCGCACCCGCGCCCGGGCGGCGCCGTTGAAGGGGAAGTTCCAGCTGATCGCAGGGCCGATCGAGAAGCCAAAGCTCGCCGCCGAGCCGAGATCGCCGACCCGCGCCGCGCCGAGCGAGGGGGTGCCGAGCAGGCGGATTTGGGGATAGAGCGCCGCGATGGCGACGCCGACCCGCTCGGTGTCGCGGGCGAGCTGGCGCTCGGCGACGCGGATGTCGGGGCGGCGCGCGAGCAGCGCCTGCCCGTCGCCGACCGGCAGCGGCGCGGCGAGGCCCGGCACCGCGGCACAGGCGGCGGCCGGTTCGGAAACCTCCTCGGGCGGGTCGCCGGTGAGGAAGGCGAGCGCGTAGAGCGAAGCGCGCCGCTCGGCGACGAGCTGCGGCAGCGCCGCCTCGGCCTGAGCGAGTGCGGTGCGCGCCGCGGCAAGGTCGCGCCGGTCGGTGTACCCGGCTTTGGTGGTCGTCTCTACGAGGCCGAGCGAGCGGCGCGCGAGGGTCGCGGTCTCCTCGGCGGTCCGCACCCGCACCGCGAGCGCGCACCCCTGCGCATAGGTCTGCGCGACCTCGGCGGCGACCGCCACCCGCGCGGCCTCCACCTGCGCGCGGGCGGCCTGCTCGTCGGCAATCGCGGCGCGCACCGCGCGGCTCACCCCGCCGAACAGGTCGACCTCGTAGCTTGCGTCGACGCCGGTGGTGAAGAAGTCGGTGGTGACGACCGGCACGTTGCCGATCGAATTGAACACCTGCCCGCCGAAGCGCTGGCGCACGTATTGCGCGTTGAGCGTGGTCGATGGCAGGCGCCCGGCGCGCGCCTCGGAGGTGAGCGCGCGGGCGCGCTGGAGGTTGGCGGCAGCGACCCGCAGGTCGGTGTTGCGCTCCAGAGCGCGGGTGACGAGACCGTCGAGCACAGGATCGCCGAACAGCCGCCACCATTGCGGCGGGAGCGGCGTCGGCGCGGTGGTCGCCGCGTCCGCCTCGGTGAGCTTCGGCGCAGTGCCGCCGGGCGAGGGCGGGACGACGTAGTCCGGGCCCACCGCGCAGGCCGAAAGCATCAGCGCGGCGGCGAGCGGGGCGAGGGCGCGCGCGCTCATGCGCCCGGCTCCAGCTCGGGAGTGGCGGGCGGCGGCAGCGGCTCGCCGGACTTGCGGCGCTTCACCCGCTTGCCCACCCAGTCGCCAAACAGCCGCGCGATGACGTAGAAGGCGGGCGTGAAGATCAGCCCGAAGATCGTCACCCCGAGCATGCCGAAGAACACCGCGACGCCCAAGGCCTGGCGCATTTCCGAGCCCGGTCCCTGGCCCAGCACCAGCGGCAGCACCCCGAGGATGAAGGCG
Organism: Erythrobacter sp. NE805; assembly: GCF_046452355.1. Classification (NCBI taxonomy): domain Bacteria; kingdom Pseudomonadati; phylum Pseudomonadota; class Alphaproteobacteria; order Sphingomonadales; family Erythrobacteraceae; genus Erythrobacter; species Erythrobacter sp. NE805. Next base: position 117,937 of record NZ_JBKFDI010000004.1, read on the forward strand.
ATCGAGGTCATCAAAATCGGCCGCAGGCGCAGCTTCGCCGCCTCCTGCGCGGCCTGCCGCAGTTCCATCCCGTTGTCCTCGTTCTGCCGTGCGAACTCGACGATCAGGATCGCGTTCTTCGCCGCGAGCCCGATCAGCACGACGAGCCCGATCTGGGTGAGGATGTTGTTGTCGAGCCGCATCGCACCCACCCCGAGCAGCGCCGCCAGGAGGCACATCGGCACGATCAGGATCACCGCCAGCGGCAGCACGAGGCTCTCGTATTGCGCGGCGAGCAGCAGGAACACGAACACCACAGCAAGCGCGAAGGCGACCGTCCCGGTGTTGCCCGCCTGCTTCTGCTCGAAGGCGAGCTCGGTCCAGTCGAAGGCGAAGCCCTGCGGCAGGGTCTCCTCGGCGAGCTTCTCCATCGTGCCCAATGACTGGCCCGAGGAGAAGCCGGGGAGGGTGTTCCCCTGGAGCTCGGCCGCCGGATAGAGGTTGTAGCGCACCACGCGGTAGGGGCCGCCCTCGTTGCGGATCGTCACGAAGGCGCCGAGCGGCACCATCGCCCCGCTGTCGGAGCGCACGCGCAGCCGCAGGATGTCCGCCGCGCTCTCGCGGAACGGCGCGTCGGCCTGCGCAGTGACCCGGAAGGTGCGGCCCAGCAGGTTGAAATCGTTAACGTAGGTCGAGCCGAGATAGGTCGCGAGCGTCGCGAAGACGTTCTCGAGCGGGACGCCCAATTGCTCCGCGCGCTCGCGGTCGATGTCGGCATAGAGGCGCGGGGTGCGGGTGTTGAAGGTGGTGAAGGCCCCGCCGACGCCGGGCGCCTGATTGGCCTTCATCATCATCGTGAAGGCGACCGTCTCGAGCGCCTGGTAGCCCGCCCCGCCGCGGTCCTCGAGCATCATCTTGAAGCCCCCGCCGGTGCCGATCCCCGAGACGGGGGGCGGCGGGATGACGAAGATGTTGCCGGCGGTGATCGACTGGAGCGCGCCGTTGAGTTCGCCCAAGAGCTGGTTGGCGCCGGGGCGCTGGTCCTTGGGCTTCAGCGAGATGAACATCGCCGCCGCGTTGGGCGCGTTGGTGAAGGTCGCCCCGTCGAAGCCGCCGAAGGCGACGGTGCTGGCGGTCGCCGGGTTGGCGAGCGCGATCGCCTGCGCCTTCTCGAGCGCCTCGGTGGTGCGCTCGAGCGAGGTGCCCGGCGGCATCTGGAGGACCGCGATGAGGTAGCCCTGGTCCTGCGCCGGGATGAAGCCGGTCGGCGTCTCGGCGAAGCGCCAGACGGTGAGGCCGATCAGCGCGCCATAGGCGATTCCGACGATCGCGAGCATCCTGACCGCGCGCGCGGAGAAGCGGCCGTAGCGGTTCGAGAGCCGGTCGAAACCGCGGTTGAACCCGCGCGCGAAGCGCGTCCCCCAGCCGCGCCAGCCGGGGGCGGGCGGGGTGTCGGCGTGGGCCTTGGGCTTGAGCAGCAGCGCGGCGAGCGCGGGCGAGAGGGTCAGCGAGACGAAGGCCGAGATCGCCGTCGCGCTCATGATGGTGAGCGCGAACTGGCGGTAGAACTGGCCCGAGATGCCGGGGATGAAGCTGGTCGGCAGGAACACCCCGATCAGCACCAGCGCAATCGCGATCAGCGCGCCCGAGACCTCGTCCATCGTCCGGTGCGCGGCCTCGCGCGGGGAGAGGCCCTCCTCCTCCATCACGCGCTCGACGTTCTCGACCACCACGATCGCGTCGTCGACCACGATCCCGATGGCGAGCACGAGGCCGAACAGCGAGAGGTTGTTGAGGCTGAAGCCGAAGGCGGCGAGGAAGGCGAAGGAGCCGATCAGCGAAACCGGGATGGCGATGATCGGCACCAGCGCCGCGCGCCAGCTCTGGAGGAACACCAGCACCACCAGCGCGACCAGCACGATCGCCTCGACCAGCGTGTCCTCGACCGCCGCGATCGAGGCCTCGATATAGGTCGTGGGCGCATAGGGGATCGCGTAATCGAGCCCCGGGGGAAAGTCGCGCTTCGCCGTCTCGAGCTCGCCCCGGACCGCCTCGGCGGTGGCGAGCGCGTTCGAGCCGGGGAGCTGCGAGACCACCACCGCGACGGTGGGCTTGCCCGAATTGAAGGCGTTGACGCTGTAATCCTGCGCGCCCAGTTCGATCCGTGCCACGTCGCGCAGGCGGATCAGGCGCCCGTCGTCGAAGCGCTTGACGATGATCCCGCCGAACTCCTCGACCGTGACCAGCCGCCCCTGCGTCTGGATGTTGAGCTGGAAGGCGGTCCCGCCGGTGTTGTAGGGCGGCTGGCCGATCGCCCCGGCGGCGACCTGGACGTTCTGCGCGCGCACCGCGGCGACGATCTCGGCCGCGTCGAGATCGAGCGCGGTCGCCCGGTCGGGGTCGATCCAGACGCGCATCGAATAGTCGCGCCCGCCGAAAATCCGCACCGATCCGACACCCTCGACGCGGCTCAGCCGGTCCACGAGCTGGAGCGTCGCGTAGTTCGACAGGTATTGCTGGTTGTAGCGGTTGTCGGGCGAGATCAAGGTCGCGACCAGCAGCAGGTCGGGCGAGTTCTTGCGCACCGTGACGCCGAGGCGCCGCACCTCCTCGGGCAGGCGCGGCTCGGCAGTCGAGACGCGGTTCTGCACCAGCACCTGCGCCTGGTCGACATCGGTCCCCTGCGCGAAGGTCACCGTGATCGAGACGTTCCCGTCGCCGGTCGAGGAAGAGGACATGTAGAGCATGTCCTCGACCCCGTTGATCTGCTCCTCGAGCGGCGCGGCGACGGTCTCCGCGAGCGTCTCGGCCGAAGCGCCGGGGAAGCTCGCCGAGACGACCACGGTCGGCGGCGCGATCTCGGGATATTGCGCGACCGGCAGGGTCGGGTAGGCGATCGCGCCGACGATAACGATCAGGATCGAGAGCACCGCCGCGAAGATCGGGCGGTTGATGAAGAAGTGCGGGAAGGTCATCGCGCTGGACCCCGCCTTACTGCGACTTGGCTTCGGCAGGCGGCGGCGCGTTGACCGGCAGCGCGACCGGCGCGGCATTCTTGGCGCGTGGGCGGATCGAGCCCGCCTTGGGCGTCACCACCGCGCCGGGCTGGAGCCGGGCGAGGCCGTCGAGCACCACCTTGTCGCCCGGCTTGATCCCGCTGCGGATCACCCGGAGGCCCTCGACCATCGGCCCGAGCTCGACATTGCGCATCTCGACCTTGTTGTCCTTGCCGAGCACGAACACCGCGCGGCGGGTCTGGTCGGTGATCACCGCCTCGTCGGGGACGAGCAGCCCGGTATAGGCCCCCGAGCCGAGCAGGCGCGCGCGGCCGAACAGGCCGGGGACGAGGAAGCCCTCGGGGTTCGAAACCTCGGCGCGCGCCCGGATCGTGCCCGAGCGCGGGTCGAGGGCGTTGTCGACGAACACCATCCGCCCGCGCCAGCGGTAGCCGTCCTCGTCGGCGAGCTGTATTTCGACCGGGTTGGGGGCATAGCGCGAGGACTTGCGCTCGCCGCTCGCGTCCTGGCGGATATACTTGAGGTAGAAGCTCTCCGCCCCGTCGAAGGTGAACCAGATCGGGTCGACCGAGACGACCCGGGTGAGCACGGTCTGCCCGGCGGTGACGTAGTCGCCCAATGAGGCGCGGCGGTCGGAGACCCGACCCGCGACCGGGGCGCGGACCTGGGTGAAGGAGAGGTCGAGCCGGCGCGCCTCGGCGGTCGCGCGCGCGCCCGCCAGCGCCGCCTCGGCGGCGCGGGCGACGGCGCGCTTCTGTTCGAACAGCTCCTTGCTGATCGCTTCCTCGGGAAGCAGCGTCTCGGCGCGGGCGAGCTCGCTGCGCGCCACGGCGGCATTGGCGCGGGCGCGCGCGACCTCGGCCTCGGCCTGGGCGAGCGCGGCGCGGAACGGGCGCGGGTCGATCTCGTAGAGCACCTGACCCTTGCCGACCGCGAGCCCCTCGCGGAAGGCGATGCGGGTGACGTTGCCCGAGACACGCGGCACGACCTCGACGTCCTCGACCGCCTCGAAGCGGCCGACATAGTCGTCCCAGTCGGTGATGCTGCGCTGGAGCGGCGCGGCGACCGCGACGGTGGGCGGCGGCGGGGCGGGGGGCGTGGGCTGGGAACAGGCGGCGCTCCCGAAAAGCGCCGCGGCGATCAGCAGGTTGCGTGTCTTTGCCATCGTCGCCCTTCAATGCACGATCATCATGACGGTTCGAGTCGCGCACGCACGGATGCGCGTTTCGGCGCAAGGATGGCGCAGGTGCAGCAATTCCCGCGCCTCAGCCACGCCGCGCGAGCCCGATCGCCAACAGCAGCGCGGGGATGCCGACCGCGGCGAGGCCGAGCCAGACCTGCGCCGCCGCCCCGGCCGCGCAGCCCGCGGCAAAGCCCAGCACCGCGCGCAGCATTTTGCCCTCGGGCCCGCTCGCGGCCGTCTCAGCCGGGGGCGGGGCGAAGTGGAGGAGCTGCGCGGCGCGGATCGCGAGCTGCGCGACATTGCCGGTCATCAGCGCGAAGGGCGGGCCCATCGCGGGGTTGAGGCGGTGCGCCGCGTTGAGCATGCCCATCGCGAGGATCAGCACCACCGCCGAGGCCGCGTCCCACGGCCCCGCGCCCGCCCAGGCGCTTGCGCCCGCGACGCCGAGCATCAGCAGCACCGCGCTCCACAGCACCGCCGGCAGGCTGCGGGCGGCGGAAAGGCGCGGGGCGATGGCGCCGGTGAGCATCGCGCCCAAGAAGAAGATCGGCAGCGCGGCGAGTTGCAGCGCCTCGGGCGCTTCGGCCCCGAGCGAACCCCCTCCGGCCAGCGTCGCCCCGAGCAGCACGAAGTTGCCGGTGACGTGGGCCACGAACAGCCCGTGCATGTGGATGAAGGCGGCGGTGTCGACGAAGCCCGAGAGGAAGGCGAGCAGCGTGGCGAGCGACAGGAGCCCGCCGGACTCGTTGGTGCTCACGGCCTGCGCCCGCCCGACAGGTATGCGGCGAGCGCCAGCCCCGCGATCAGACCGACATGCTCGAGGAAGGTCGTCGCATCGCGCAAGGCCGTGCCCGCGGGCTTGTTCCAGAAATCGTGCGCGACCAGTGTCGCGGCGAGCGTGAAGCCCGCGAGCAGCGCCGCACCGAGCCACACCGCGCGGCCCCGCGCGAGCAGCAGCGCCGACCCGCCGAGCTGCACCGCGATCACCGCGGCGGCGAAGACCCCCGCGGGCTCCAGCCCGGTGAGGGCGCGCACCTCGCCGGTCGCCCCGGCGAAGTCGAGCGCCTTGGTGATCCCGCTGAACAGGAAGGGCGAGGCGAGCGCGAGCCGCGCGAGCCAGAGGAGGACGGGAGGGAGCGCCGGCATCGTCACACCGCCCAGCACGCGCAGCCGAGCGCGCCCCAGAAGCTCCTGAGGTCGCTCACCGGGAGCCCCGCGCCCCAGCTCTTCGCGTGGTCGTGGCCGTGGACGCCGCAGGTGGTGGCGCAGCCGCATGATGCCGCCGCGACCCTGGCGAGGGTCGCGGCGCCGGGCGCGGCCTTGTTGTAGCCGCCCCAGGTGTTCACCGGCGACCAGTCGGGCATCGCGGGGGGGAGCGGCGGGGCGAGGCTGGCGAAGCCGTCCGCGCCGTAGACCACCTTGCCGTCGACGAGGGTCAGCACCGAGACGATCTGGCGGATTTCCTCCCCCGGCACGCTGAAATAGTCGCGGTCGAGCACCGCAAGGTCGGCGAGCATCCCGGCTTCGATCCGGCCCTTGCGGCCTTCCTCGTTCGAGAACCAGGTGGTGTTCTCGGTCCACATACGGAGCGCCGTCTCGCGGTCGAGCAGGTTCCGCTGCGGGTAGAGCCCGGTGCCGCCCAGGGTCTTGCCGGTGACGAGCCAGCTCAGGGACACCCACGGGTCATAGGAAGCGACCCGCGTCGCGTCGGTGCCCGCCGAGGTCTTCACCCCCGCCTCGAGCACCCGCCTGAAGGGCGGCGTCGCCTCGGCCGCGCGGGCGCCGTAGCGCTCGACGAAATACTCGCCCTGATAGGCCATGCGGTGCTGGAAGGCGATCCCGCCGCCGAGCGCCGCGACGCGGTCGATCGACTTCGCGCTGATCGTCTCGGCGTGGTCGAAGAACCAGTGGATGCCCTCCAGCGGGATGTCCCGGTTGACTGTCTCGAACACGTCCAGGGCGCGGGTGATCGTCTCGTCGTAGGTCGCGTGGAGCCGCCACGGCCAGCGGTTCTGCGCGAGGATCCGGATCACCCCCTCGAGATCGCCCTCCATGTTCTCCGGCATGTCGGGGCGCGGCATCCGGAAGTCCTCGAAGTCGGCCGCCGAGAAGACCAGCATCTCGCCCGCGCCGTTCAAGCGGAAATAGTCGTCGCCCTGGTGATACTTGGCGCTCGAGGTCCAGCGCAGGAAGTCCTCCTTCTCCTCGCCCGCCTTCTGGGTGAAGAGGTTGTAGGCGATCCGCACCGTGAGCTGCCCCTCGGCGTGGAGCTGCTCGATCACCGCATAGTCTTCGGGATAGTTCTGGAAGCCGCCGCCCGCGTCGATCACGCTCGTCACCCCCAGCCGGTTGAGGTCGCGCATGAAGTGGCGGGTGGAGTTGACCTGGTAGTCGAAGGGCAGCTTCGGCCCCTTGGCCAGCGTCGAGTAGAGGATCCCTGCATTGGGCGAGGCGATGAGGAGGCCGGTGGGATTGCCCGAGGCATCGCGCTGGATCTCGCCGCCGGGCGGGTTCGGGGTGTCCTTCGTGTAGCCCACCGCGCGCAGGGCCGCGGCATTCATCAGCGCGCGGTCGTAGAGGTGGAGGATGAACACTGGCGTGTCGGGGGCGGCGGCGTTGATCTCCTCGAGCGTCGGCAGGCGCTTCTCGGCGAACTGGTGCTCGGAGAAGCCGCCGACCACGCGCACCCATTGCGGCGCGGGGGTCCTCGCGACCTGCGCGCGCAGCATCGCCATCGCGTCTGATAGCGAGGTGAGCCCGTCCCAGCGCAGTTCCATGTTGTAGTTGAGCCCGCCGCGGATCACGTGGATGTGATTGTCGCAAAGCCCCGGGATAACCCGCCGCCCGCCGCAGTCGATCACCCGCGTGTCGGGCCCGGCGAGCGCCATCGCCTCGGCGCGGGTGCCGACCGCGGCGAAGCGGTTGCCGCTGATCGCGACCGCCTCCGGCGCCGGGTTGGCGCGGTCGAGCGTGGTGAACTTGCCGCCCACGAGGATGAGGTCGGCGGAGGTCGGTGCGGCGTGCATCGGCGATCCCTTGAAAAGCGGAGCAAGGCCGGCGAGCGCGATCCCGGCGCTGGCGGTGCGGCGGTCGATCATGCCTCGCGCCCTGTCTCCGGAGCGTCCTTCAGCCCGGCGCGCGCGGGCAGGGGCCCGAGGATGTGCTCGGCGCAATCGGCGCGGGTCTCGGCCACGGCCTCGGGATGGCCGCTCCAGAGGCGCCGGGCGAAAGGCACGATCTGCTCGCCGAGGAGAATGCCGAGCAGGCCGACGAGGGCGATGACCGGCGGGGCGGGCGAGCGGACATTGAGCAGGCTGTAGACGATCCCGACCAGCAGGCCGGCACCCAGGGCTGCAAGATAGGGCTTCATCGCCTCGCTCCTTCCTCCCTCATGCGGGGGGCGGTGGGGCCGGCCACCCGGGGGCGGTGGCCGGCCGGCCCGTTCGCTGCGGACCCGCGCAAGGGGGGGGACAGGCGGATGCGGCGAACGTGGCAATGTCAGGGGCGTCGCTCAGCCCTCGTGCGCGTCCGGGCCGAGCATGGTCTTGGCGTAGATCAGCCCGAGCCCATAGGCGCCGCCGAAATCCGCCGCCGCGTGGGTGACCGCGTCGTAGGTGCCGTGCCGCGCCCAGTCGCGCTGGAGCTCGAGCAGGTATTGCAGCGAGGTGATCGGGCGCACGCCCATCTGCACCATGCGGTCCATCGCCCGCTCGTGCGCCTCGTCCGAGACGTCGCCGCAGGCATCGGCGATGACATAGACCTCGAAGCCCTGGTCGAGCGCCGAGAGCGCCGGGCCGACGATGCACACGCTGGTCCACAGCCCCGCGAGCACGATGCGGCTCTTGCCCGCCTCGTTGACGCGCACCGCGATGCGCTCGTCCTCCCAGGTGTTCATCGTGGTGCGGTCGATCACCTCGTGGCCGGGAAACTCGCGCTTGATCTCGTCGAACATCGGGCCCGAGAAGGTCTTCTCGGCGACGGTGGTGAGGATCGTCGCGACGCCGAAGATGCGCGCGGCGTTGCTGACCAGCGCGGCGTTGTTCCGCAGCATGATGGCGTCGATCGACTTGGTCGCGAAGCTCATCTGCGACTGGTGGTCGATCATGATGAGGAGGTGATCGTCGGGCGCGAGCAGGGCCGCACCGGGGGTCGCGGTGGCAGTGGGCATGGCTTGTGATCCTGTTGCTGGAGAGGGCGTGCCGCTGCCAGCCTATGGGGGCGCCCGTGTTCGTGCGCCGCCGAGGTTGCTGCGAGGGCACCGATTTTGCGCTAATCCGGCGCAAGTCGCCTTTCTGCAGACGCGCTTTTCCGGTGAATGGCGAACGTGCTAGACTGCCGCGGCCCGCAAGGATTGTGGCCGGACTTCGAGGCGAGCGCGATGGCACACACGACGTTGCGGGAAGGACCGCGCAGCCAGCACCACAGGCGTTTCGGCGAAAGCTACCGCGCGGGCGAGCATGGCCGCTTCGTGCTCGACGCCGCCGCGATCGGCAGCTTGGGCGCAACGGCGCTGCTGATCGAGCAGCCCGCCGGGCGCTACACCACCCACGGCACCGAGGACCTCGTGCTGTGTTCGCTCGCCGGGCAGGGGGTCGGCGCCGACATCGACTTCGGCGCGGGCGGTTTCCGCTTCGATAGCGCCGCAACGCCGTTCTTCCTCAGCCCCGCGGGCGCCCCTTCGGCCTTCGCGGTCGAGCACGACCACATCGCGCAGGTGCTCGCCGTGCCGATGCACGAGGTGCGCGAGCTGCTCGGGCGCCACGGGATGCGCGCGCAGGAGGAGCTGGAACCGTTGTTCGCCCGGGGCTTTGCCGATCCCTTCCTCGCCGGCGTGCTCGCGCAGATCGACGAGGCGCGCGCCTTTCCGGGTGCGAGCGGGCTGCTGCTCCTGGATTCGCTGCTGGTCACGGCGATCCTCGCGCTCCAGCGGATCGGCGGGTCGGCGCGCGGCGGGCGTCCCTTGCTGTCGGGCGGGCTCAGTCCGGCGGCGGTTCGCAGGGCGACCGAGTTCCTGATGGCGGGGCTCGACGAGCCGGCCGGGCTGAAGGCACTTGCCGCGCATTGCGGGATGTCGGAGTTCCACTTCCAGCGCGCCTTCACCCGCACGGTCGGCTGCTCGCCGCATCGCTGGCAGTTCCTGCGGCGGATGGAGCGTGCCTGCGAGCTACTGCGCCAGCCGGGCCACAGCGTGACCGATGTGGCGCTCGCGGTCGGCTACGAAAGCCCGCAATCCTTCGCCCGCGTGTTCCGCCGGCACTACGGCTGCACGCCGCAAGGCTATCGCCGCGCGCTCAGCTAGGTTCCGCCGTGCCGCCGGCGCCATTCCGACGGGGTGACGCCATGCGCCGCCTGGAACACCCGGGCGAGCGCCTGCGGGCTCTCGTAGCCGACCGCGAGCGCGATATCGATGATCCGCATCCCGCTCGTCGCGAGCAGCTCGCAGGCCTTCTCCATGCGCAGCTTGCGCTGGTAGCGGTAGGGCGGCATCCCGACGGTGCGGGCGAAGGCGCGGGCGAAGTGGAAGGGCGAGAGCCGTGCGACCGTCGCCAGCTCCTCGAGGGTCACGCGGCGATCGAGGTTGTCGGCGATGTACTCGGTGGTGCGCCGCGCCTGCCACGGGGCGAGCCCGCCGCGCGCGAGGTCGGGCTCGCGCGCCTTGCCGGTGAGCAGCAGCAGGCGCCACAGCAGCGCCTGTCCGAGCGATTGCCACAGCAGCGGATCGGGCTCCTCGGTATAGGAGACCAGCTCGTAGATCATGTTGACGAGCGCGGTGACGCTCGCATCGCTGATCGAGGGGACGGTCTCGAGCCGCAGGCGGTGGGTCGCCTCGGCGCTCGCGACCAGCGCGCGGTCGAAGTGGACGTGGAACCAGTTGGCGCTGGTCGCCTCGTCGACGGCCCACCAGCTGTCGGTCCCGGCGGCGAGCAGCGTGCCCTCGCCGACGCGGTAGCTGGCGCGTGCGGATTGGCCGTGGATGCGCCGGTCGATGCGGGCCGGGCCGCCCACGCGGAACAGCGCGACCGCGGCGTCGTTCTCCGGCACCTCGGCCTCCATCACCCCGCCGTAGCAATCGCCGCCGGACTGGAGCAGCGTCGACATGCCGAAGGCCTTGTAGACCCGGTTCACGCGGGGGACGCCGCCGCTCCACACGGCGTTGTCATAGGCGGCGATACCGGAAGGCGGCACGGCAGTGAGTATTTGACCCATGCAAGGTGATCCTTTCGTACCCGATCCCTTGCAACTGCGCCCCCCTGCACTTGCGATTTCATGCTATACTGGAGCCGATTTGATGCTGAACAAGTTTTGCTTGTTTGTCACAAACCGGTTGTATTTGTGTCCTTGGCCGTTGGCGGCTCCCAGTCCGGCGGCACGGTGAAGGCGTCGGCCCACTCGGGATGCTTCCTGTATTGCGCGCGGACATAGGGGCACAGCGGGAGCACCCGGAACCCCCGCGCGCGGGCGTCGGCGACGAGGTGTTCGACCAGCGCGAGCGCCGCGCCCGAGCCCTTAAGGCTGTCGGGCGCGATGGTGTGGTCGGCGCTGATTACGCCCTCCTCACGGTGGGTGAAGGCGATGTAGGCCTCGCCCTCGCGGCCCGCGACGGTGGCGATGTAGCGGCCCTTGCGGCCGTGCTCCTCGATGCGGATGGCGATGTCGGACATGATGGTCAGAAGCCCTTGAACTCGGGAAGCGGGGTGAACTCGGCATTGTCGTTCGGCGGCAGGGTCCAGCGCCCCTCGCGCCAGTCCTCGGCGGCCTGGCGGATGCGGTCCTTGCGCGAATGCACGAAGTTCCAGAACATGAAGCGCTCGCCCACCGGCTCCCCGCCGAGCACCATGACCGTCGCGCGGGTCTCGGCGACCAGCGGCACCTCGGCGCCCGGCGCGAGCACCGCCATCGCACCCGCCTCGAGCCGCTCGCCGCCGATGGCGACCACGCCGGCGGCGACATAGGCGGCGCGCTCCGGATACTCCGCAGGAAGCACCCGCCGCGCGCCGGGCTCCAACTGCCAATGCGCGTAGAACTGTGGCGAGTGGACCGGGGTGCCCGCGCGCATCCCCTCCATCTCGCCCGCGATCAGCCGGCCGCTCAGCCCCGGCTCGTCCCAGGCGGGCAGGTCGGCATGGTGCGAGAAGGCGGGGTCGGCTTCTTCGTGCGCCTCGGGAAGCGCCACCCAGGCCTGGATGCCGTGCATCAGCGCGCCATGGAGCCGCGCGTGCTCGAAGCGCTCGGAATGGGTGATGCCCTTGCCGGCGATCATCCAGTTGACCTCGCCCGGATGGATTTCCTGATGCACCGCGAGGCTGTCGCGGTGGGTGATCGCACCGTCGAAGAGGTAGGTGACCGTGGCGAGCCCGATATGCGGATGCGGGCGCACGTCGAGCTCGCGCGGGATGCCCGGCGCAAGCTCGACCGGGCCGATATGGTCGAAGAAGATGTAGGGCCCGACCATCCGCCGCACGTGGAAGGGCAGCACCCGCCCGACGGTGAAGCCTCCGCCGAGGTCGTGGGTGCGCTTGGTGATGACGCGTTCGAGCATGGGTCACTCCTTGGATCGGGCAGGGCCCAACATGGGGATCAGAACGTGAATTGCACCGTCGCCTCGACGAAGTCGGACGGGTCGGCGGGCCCGGTCGCGCGCAGGAAGGCCTGCGGCTGCGAGCGGGTGGCGACGAGGCCGAGCAGCAGGCCGGGCCGCGGCGTCCACTCGATCACCCCCGAAAGCGCTGCATCGACGAAGCGCTCGCGCCGCCCGCCGGCCGCCCGGATCAGCTGCCCCTGCGGGTTGTAGACCCCGTCGGCCCGGTTGAGGCGCCAGAACAGGTTGAGGTCGATCCCCAGCATCAGGTCCGATCGCGGGCGGACCTTCGCGTAAGGGTGGAGGTTGAAGAAGTTGGCGGGGCCGAGGACGGCGTTCTCGGAAAAGTAGCTCGCATTGGGATAAAGCGCGCTGAAGGTGCCGAGGCGCCCGTCCCCCGGCGTGCCGTCGCCCGAGGCGATGTTGGCGGAGAGCATCACCTCGGGCCGCCACGGCGCATCCTGCCAGCGGTGGCCGGTGTTGGTGGCGAGCGTCCAGGCGCGGATCGTGCCGGTGCCGAAGCGCCCGGTCTGGAGCACCGCCTCCCAGTCCCAGAACCACCCGCCTGAAGTGCCGTGGGCGCGCAGGCCGAGCGACTGGCGGCGCTCGTCGGCGGTGCCCTCGATGGTCGCGCGGTCCGCGACGGTGGTGCGCAGCCAGTAGGCGTCGAGCGCGCCGAGCGGGGCGGGGACGCTCGCCTGCACCCCGGCGAGGTCGCGCCCCTCGTTGCGGCCGTCGTTGAACAGGCCCTCGGGCCGCACCGCGACCAGCCTCAAGGCGAAGGCGTCGAGCGCCACCCGGCCCAGCGCCGCGTGCCCGCGCACCCCGTCCCACGTGCGGCGCACGGTGGTGCCGTCGCGCACCGCGACGAGGCGCTGCGAGCCGAGCCGGATCTCCTGCCGCCCGAGCCGGACGAAAGCCTCGCGCGGGCCCAGTTCGACGAAGGCCTCCTGAAGGTCGAGCGGGTTGCGCTCGGCGGGCGAGGCCTCGTCCCCGCCTTCGATGAGCGCGCTGACGAGGGCGAGCCGGGCGCGCAGCAGCGGGGCGGGTTCGGCATCGGCGGCAAGCGCGATGCGCTGTGTCCAGAACAGGCCGGCCGCCGGGTCAGCGCTGTCGAAGGCCACGGCCGACTGCCACGTCACCCGCTCGCGCAGCTCGCCCGAGAGGCGGATCGGCGCGGGCGGCGGCGGGGCTTCCTGCGCCTGCGCCGCCGCCGCTGCCGCCATCAAGGCGAGGGGTGCCGCGGCGAGCGCACGCACGCCCGCTGCGCTCAGGGCGCCGGGTCGAGATGCGCCTCGACGAACCACAGCTGCTTGTCGGTCTCGCGGCTGATCCCGGTGAAGAGGTCGGCGGTGTCCTGGTCGCCGCCCTCGGAGGCCGCGTCGATGTCGGCGCGCACCAGCTTGCCGAACTCGGCGAGCGAGCCGGCGACGGCCTTGAGGTGCGCCTCGCCGCCGCGCGCCTCGAGCGGGTATTCGTAGAGGTGGCTCTGCGCCGCCACTGTCTGCACCCGCCCGTCGGCGATGCCGCCGAGCGCCGCGATCCGCTCGGCGATGGTGTCGACGAACTCCTCGACGATGGTGTGGACCGCGTCGAACAGCTCGTGGAGCTGCATGAAGTCCTTGCCGCGCACGTTCCAGTGCGCCTGCTTCATCTGCGCCTCGAGGTCGATGGCATCGACGAGCCGCGCCTGGAGCAGCTCGATCGAGGCCTTGGTGACGGCGCGGGGAAGGTCGAGGCGGGAGGTGTAGGTCATCGCGGCGTCTCCTGAAGATGATGGCGGTGCCCGGCCCGGGCGGGCGCGGCGCCGCCCTCGCGGCGTAGCGCCGCGGCGCGCCGCGGGCAGGGCCGTGATTGCTCGCACCGCACCGAACTTGCTGCTAACTGGGCCGTGCCGACACAGGCGGGGCGATCGGCGGTGCGGCCCCGGGCCCTCTCGACTTCGGGGGCGAAATCGTGCTCGATACCATGATGCGAAACGCACTTCAGGGGGCGCATGTGAGTGAGGCGGTGCAGGCAAGCGAGACCTCGGGCGCGATCACGCGCCTGGTCGAGGCGCTGCCCTCGACGCGCCACAGCGGCATCGTCGGCCTCGCCGCGACGCTCGGGATCTTCGGCCTCGCCTGGGCCGCGCGCGCGCTGCTCGACAGCTCGCTCCCGCCGGGCTTTCCCTACCTCACCTTCTTCCCGGCCGTGGTCATCACCGCCTTCTTCTTCGGCGTGCGGCTCGGGAGCCTCTCGGCGCTGCTGTGCGGGCTGGTCGCGTGGTATTACTTCGTCCCCCCGATCCGCTCCTTCACGCTCGAAGGGGCCGAGGTGGCGCTCGGCCTCTATGCCTTCGTCGTCATCACGGATCTCGTGCTGATCCACGGCCTCCAGGTCGCCAATCGCCAGCTGCGCCGCGAGCGCCAGATCTCGGCCGAGCTGGCGCTCGCCAAGGAACAGATCGTCGAGGAGCTCGAACGGCGCGCGGCCGAGCGCAAGGCGGCGCTCGACGCGCTGCGCGAGAGCGAGGTGAAGACCCTGCTCGCCACCCAGACCGCCGGGATCGGGCTGTGGCAGTGGCACATCGCGAGCAATACGGTGCACTGGGACAGCACGATGTTCCGGCTCTACGGCCTGCCGCAGACGGCCGACGGGGCGGTCCATTACGACGATTACGTGGCGAGCGTGCTCCCCGAGGATGCGCCCGAGCAGGAGCGCGTCCTTGCCGAGACCGTCGCCCACTGCACCGAGAGCACCCGCGAGTTCCGGATCCGGCGCGGCAACGACGGGCAGGTGCGCCACCTGCGCGCGGTCGAGGTGGCGCGCGCGGGGCCGGACGGGACGACCGAGTGGGTGGTCGGCACCAATCTCGACGTCACCGACGAGAAGAACCGCGAAAGCCACGTCCGCCTGCTGCTGGGCGAGGTCAACCACCGCGCCAAGAACCTGCTCGCGGTGGTCCTCTCGGTCGCGCGGCGGACCGGCGGGGCGAGTCACGAGGAGTTCATGGAGAACTTCACCGCGCGCATCCACTCGCTCGCCGAGGGGCAGGACCTGCTGGTGCGCAGCGAATGGAAGGGCGTCGACCTCGAGGCGCTGGTGCGGGCGCAGCTCGGGCATTTCAAGGACATGATCCCCGAGCGGATCGTCTTCTCGGGCGAGCCCCTCGCGCTGTCCTCCTCGGCGGTGCAGGCGATCGGGATGACGATCCACGAGCTGGTGACCAATGCGAGCAAGTATGGGGCCCTCTCGACCGACGCCGGGCGCATCACGCTCGGCTGGCAGCGGCTGGCGGGCGAAGAGGGAGAGCGTTTCGTGATGACCTGGACCGAGACCGGCGGGCCGCCGGTGGTGGCGCCCACCCACAGGGGCTTCGGCTCGATCGTCACCAGCGACATGCTCGTCGCCAGCCTCAACGCCGAGGTCGAGGCCGGCTACGCACCCGAGGGCTTCGCCTGGCGGCTCGAATGCGCCATCGAGGATATCGCCGAGCAGGACGCGCCATGACCTCGCCCCCGCAGGACGCCGCGCCGGTGAAGCCCCGGATCCTCGTCGTCGAGGACGAGTATTTCATCGCCGAGGAGATCGCCGACGCGCTCGCCGCCGCGGGCTACGCGGTGGTCGGCCCCTGTCCGAGCGTGCGCCAGGCGATGGCTTGGGTGGAAGGCTGCGATGCGGCGGTGCTCGACGCCTCGCTGCGCGGCGAGAGCTCGCTCCCGGTGGCCGAGGCGCTGGCGGAGCAGGCTAAGCCCTTCGCGGTGGTGACGGGCTTCAGCGCCAGCCAGCTGCCCCCCGCGATGGCGGCGGTGCCGGTGCTCGCCAAGCCGCTGCGCGCGCGCGACCTGCTCAAGGTGCTGGAAGAGCTGCTGCCCCGCAATTAATGACGTTTCATGCTGTTAAGAGCGGCAACGCACCTGTTGCGGGGCCGAATTTCGCGCGTCCGCGTCTCACTATTGACGTATAGTCCATTAAGGCCTATCCCGCCCCCATAACATATGGGGAGGATACCAATGAAAAAGCTGTTCCCGGCCATCTCGGCCCTGCCGCTCGTCGCGCTCTGCCAGCCGGCCTTGGCGCAGGACGCCGCCACCTCCGACGAACCCCCGGCGGACGACGGCAACGTCATCATCGTCACCGCCCAGCTGCGCGAGGAGAACGTCCAGGAGGTGCCGATCGCGATCACCGCGCTCACCTCCGAAAACCTCCAGGCCGCGCGCATCGAGGACGCGCTCGACCTCCAGTTCAACGCCCCCAACGTGATCCTCTCGGCGAACCGCAACCTCACCATCCGCGGCGTCGGTTCGCAGTCCTTCGGCGGCTCGAACGACACCAATATCGGCGTGCTCGTGAACGGCGTATTCCTCCAGCAGGGCAGCACCTTCGGCGAGTTCTTCGACCTCGAGCGCATCGAGGTGCTGCGCGGACCGCAGGGCACGCTGTTCGGGCGCAACACCACCGGCGGCCTCGTCAACATCATTTCCAAGCGGCCGACCTTCGACTTCGGCGGCTATGTCAGCGCGCAGGTCGAGAATTTCGACGGCCGCCGCATCGAGGGCGCGGTGAACCTGCCGCTCAATGACCAGTTCGCGCTGCGCTTCGCCGGGCACTACCTCAAGCGCGACGGCTACACCCGCAACCTCGAGGACGGCTCGCGGATCGACGGGCGCGACCAGTTCACCCTGCGCGGCTCTGCGCGCTTCGACAGCGGTTCGGGGACGACGATCGACGCGGTGGTGACGTATTTCAAGGAGGACTCGAACCGCGCCGGAGCGGTCAAGACGCTGTGCACCCCGGATGCGACCTTCGGCTGTTCGCCGGACTCGGTCAGCACCAACTTCCCGCAGGTCAATTTCCTGATCGACCGCGCGCTGCTCCCCAATATCGTGCGCCCCGGCACCTTCTCGCAGAACCCTGCGGACCTGCGTCAGGTGCGGATCGACGTGCTCCCCGAACAGCGCGCCGAGGACTTCCTCGCGACGCTCGAGATCAACCAGGACATCGGCGACAGCCTGCGCCTCACCTCGGTGACCGGCTACCGCGACGGCGACAACGACAGCGTGCGCGACTTCGACCAGGGCACGCGGCCCAATGCCTTCAACCCCAGCGCGATCTCGCCCGCCAATGCGCAGGGCAACGGGGTGCTCACCTACCTGCTCGGCCCCGGCCGGACGATCTCGTCCGCCGACTGGCGCTCGGCCCAATATGGCGACGGCGCGCGCGACCAGTTCAGCCAGGAGCTGCGGCTCGCCTCGGACTTCGCGGGGAGCGTCAACTTCCTCGTCGGCGGCTACTACCTCAAGGCCGACAGCAGCGGCAGCGTCGTCACCTACATGCCCGCCAACCGCACCAACGGCTTCATCGCCGCGGGCGTGACGAGCGGCGCGCGGGTCACCTCGAAGGCGGTGTTCGGCGAACTCTACGTCGACATCACCCCGACGCTGAAGGTGCTCGGCGGCCTGCGCTACACCAAGGACGACAAGACCATCAGCACCGCGAGCGGCACCTTCGTGCTCGGCCCGGTGTTCAACGGCAAGACCAGCTTCGACGCCTGGACCGGGCGCGGCAGCGTCTCGTGGCAGCCGACGCCCGACAACAACCTCTACCTGACCTTCTCGCGCGGGTTCAAGTCGGGGGGCTTCAACCCCGGCAACGTCGGCACGCCGACCTTCGATTCCGAATACATCAACTCGTGGGAACTGGGCTCGAAGAACACCCTGTTCGGCGACCGGCTGACCCTCAACGCGGCGGCCTTCCGCTACGATTACAAGAACCTCATCGTCGGCAACATCGTCGGAACGCTCGCGACCAACGTCAACATTCCCGACAGCCGGGTGCAGGGCTTCGAGCTCGAGGCTGTCGCGACCCCGGTCGAGGGCCTGCGGTTTGAGGGCGCGCTCGGCCTGCTCGACACCGAGATCCGGAGCAGCTTCCAGTCCTCCGATCCCGCGCGCGGCGGGGCCTTCTTCCAGATCAAGGGCAACGAATTGCCCAATGCGCCCAGGCGGACGCTCAAGCTGGCGGCGGAATACGCGATACCCGTCACCGGCAGCTGGTCGCTGACCCCGCGCGTCGACTGGTACTCGCAGACCGGCTTCTGGTCGCGCGAGTTCAACGTCGGCGCCGACCGGGTGGGCAGCTGGGAGCAGCTCGACCTGCAGCTCCAGGTGGTCAACACCGGGAAGGACCTCGCCGTGATCTTCTACGTCAAGAACGTCCAGAACAACGACGACATCACCTTCCTCGAGACCAATTCGAACCTCGTCGGCAGCTTCCGCAGCGCCTTCCTGCTCGATCCCCGGGTCTACGGGGTCAACGTGAGGGTCGGCTTCTGATGGACGCGCTTCCGGGTATGCCGTTCGACCTCTCCGGCCATGTCGCGCTCGTCACGGGCGGCAACGGGGGGCTCGGGATCGGCATGGCGCGCGGGCTCGCCGCGGCGGGGGCGCGGGTCGCGATCTGGGGGCGCAACGCCGAGCGCAACCGCGCGGCGAGCGCCGAGCTCGCCGCGGGCGGGGCCGAGGTCGCGGACTTCGTCTGCGACGTCACCGATCCTGCCGAGGTCGCTCGCGCAATGGAGGAGACGGTGGCGCGCTTCGGCCGCCTCGACAGCTGCTTCGCCAATGCCGGGGGCTCGGGGGTGAGGAAGCCCTTCGCGCTGCTCAGCCCCGCCGACTGGCAGGCGACGCTCGACCTCAACGTCAATTCGGTGTTCCACACCTTCCAGGCGGCGACGAAGCAGTTCCTCGCGCAGAAGAGCGGCGGGAGCCTCGTCGTCACCTCCTCGGTCGCGGCGATCCTCGGGGTGCCGGGCGGGGGCTATTCGGCGACCAAGGCGGCGGTCGCGGGCTTCGTGCGCTCGCTCGCGGTCGAGCTCGCACCCGCCGGCATCCGCGCCAACGCAATCCTGCCGGGGTTCATCGAAACCGAGATGAGCATCAACACGCCCAAGGCCTTCCAGGAGGCGTGCCTCAGGCGAACGCCCTCGGGCAAGCTCGGCACGGTCGACGACATGGGCGGCGCGGCGGTGTTCCTTGCGGGGCCCGCGAGCCGCTACATGACCGGCCAGACGCTGGTCATCGACGGGGGCCAGTCGATCTTTCCGATGTAGGCCGCTCCTCGGCCTGCCGCTCCGCCGCGAGCCCGTCCCACAATGGCTTGCGGCGGGCGGCGAAGTCGGTCTTGAGCGAGGTGATCGAGCCGAGGATCATCGCCACGGTGATGTCCTCGAGCCGCTGGCGGTCCATCCCCGTGCGCAGCAGGTAGGCCCCGGCCGAGGCGGGCAGGCCGAAGCTGATGTCGGTCGCCGCGCGGGCGACCTCGGGGGGCAGGTCGAAGTGCCGCTCGACGATCTGCGCGAGGAACTCGACCGCCGCGTCGCGCCCGTATTCGGTGGGATCGTGGTGGTCGCTGACCGAGGGTTCCTGCTGGAGCCGCTCGATGATGAGCCCGCGCTCCTCGATATAGGAGAGGTAGACATGGGTGGTCGCCCGCACCATCCCCTCGAAGGTGTCGGCGGCGCCGATCGCCTCGCGCTGGAGGCGGCGCAGGCGCTTCAACTCGCGCTCCAGAAGCTCGCTCATCAGCATCTGGAGGTTGGGGAAGTAGTTGTAGACCAGCGACTTGCTGACCCCCGCGGCGCGCCCGATCGCGTCCATCGTCAGCGCCGCGATCCCGCCCTGCGCGATCATCTCGGCGGCGGAATCGAGGATCAGCGAGCGCCGCTCCTCGGGAGCGAGCCGGGTCCTGCGCTTGGTGACGGCGGCGTCCATGGGCCTGAGCCTAGCAGACTGGCGGCGGCGATCAACTTGGCCCGATGGCTCAGCCGGGCGCGCGGTCCTTGAGCCACAGCATGGCGTCGATCGAGCGCGCCGGGCCCGCGGCGACGTTCTGCTGGAGCGCGATGAGATTGCCCTCCGGGTCGCGGGCATAGCGGACCCGCCAGCCGCCGAGCGTAAAGGCCTTGCCGGCGAAGCGCACCCCCTCGCGCTCCAGCCGGGCGGTGGCGGCGGCGAGGTCGTCGGTCTCGAAGGCGATCGCGTTGTAGCCGATCCGGTCGATCCTCTGCGGCTGAGTCCCGCGCGGGGTCGGGACGGGGGCGATGTAGTGCCAGAACTCGAGCTCGAAATTGCCCGCGTCGAACCAGCTCGCCTCGGCGACGATGCCGTCGATGTCGGTGATCGCGTCGAAGGTCGCGCGCCGCGTCGGCGGCAGCTCGCGGCGCGGGCCGTGGCCGAGCAGCATGGTGTAGAAGGCGACCAGCGCGGGCTTGTCGCCGGTGATGGTGCCGATATGCGTCGCCCAGGCGGGGAACCGCGCGCGCTTGGTACCGAGCTCGCCATGGGCGGCGATCACTTGCGGGGTCAGCTGCTCCATCTCGATCATCGCCCCGTCGGGGTCGAAGCCATAGGCATAGGTGATCCCGTAGCCGCCGAGGTCGACCGGCCCCTCCCCGCGCGAGAGCATGGCGAGGCCATGCGCCTTGAAGCGATCGTAGGCGGGCGCGGTGGAGGGCGACTGGAAGCAGATGTGGGTGTAGCCCGGCCCGGTGACGGCGCGGCGCTCGGCAGGCTGCCGCGCGGCGGGGTCGAGGTCGATCAGCTGGAGGAACACCGTCGGGGTCCTGACCAGCGCGATCTCGACATGCCCCTTGCGCTTGGCCAGCACCTCGGCCGGGAAGGTGCTCGCCGGGACCATCCGGCGCTCGACCAGCTCGTAGGGCACCGCAGCGCGGTAGAAGGCGAGCGTCGCGTCGATGTCGCTGACCGTGATGCCGATGTGATGGACGCCCTTGATCGCGCCCGCCACGACCGGGGCGGCGGCGAGCGGCGCGGGGGCGGGAGCGGCGGCGCAGCCCGCGATGAGGGCGCAGGCGGCAGCAAGCAGGGCAGGGCGGATCATGGTCTGGCTCCCTTGAGGCGGTAGACGAGCAGCACATTGCCCCCGATCTCGCCGAACTTGTCGTATCCCGAATTGACGATCACCCTGTCGCCCGCGACCACCGGGCCCTGGCCGTCGATCGTGCCGCCCTTGGCCTCCACCTTGTTAACCGTCGGGAAGGCGCGGTTGGTCTCGGCCATCCACAGCACCTTGCCGGTCGAGGCGTCATGTGCGACCAGCCGCCCGTCGTGCCCTCCGGCGAAGACCAGCCCGGGCGCGAGCGTCACGGGCGCCGAGAGCGCGGTGATGCAGGCGAAGCTGAACGCCTTGCACCTCAGCCGCGCGACATTCGACCACAGCGGCCGGCCGGTCGCGACATCGAAGGCATGCAAGCCCGGCTGCGCGTCGCCCTTGGCGAAGCGGCTGCCCGGCGTGTCCGCGACGGGCACGAACAGCGCCTTGCCGTCGCTCGCCATGCCCCAGTGGATGCCGCCGTTGAAGCCCCCGCGCCCGACCCGCCTGCGCCACACGATGCTCCCCCTGTCGGGGTCGATGGCGAATATCTCGCCCGACTTCTGTCCGGCGAGCAGCAGGTCGCGCGCCCCCGCCTTCACCAGCATCGGCGGCGCGCCGAAGTCGAAGTCGGGGCCGTCCTCGGCGGGGCAGTTGGCGGGCTTGTCGGTCCCGCAGGCGGCGTTCCACGCGTCCCGCGCGGTCGCCTGCATCACCCAGCGACGCTTGCCGGTGGCGAGTTCGATCGCGACGATCGCATCGCTCATGCCGTTGGCCGGCGAGGAGTAGTTCTCCCCCGTCCCCACGTAAAGGAGGCCGCGTGCGGGATCGACCGTCGGGGTTCCCCACACCGGCGCACCGCTCGGGCCGAAGCCGCCGCCCTTCTGCTTCACCGGAGGCTCGACCGAATGCCAGCGCCACAGCCGCTTGCCGCTCGCCGCATCGAGCGCGGTCACGCCGCCGCGGAAGGTGCAGCAGGCGTAGTCCGGGTTGTAGGCGCTCAGCACCTCGGTCGAGGAGAGCGGCACGAACAGCCGCCCTTCGTGAAGCGCAAGGCTGCCGGTGATCGTCCCGTCGGGGTGATCGCGCACCTCGGTCTTCCAGCGCAGCGCTCCGGTGGCCGCGTCGAGCGCATAGACCCGCGCCCCGAAGTCGCCGAAATAGAGCGCCGGGCCGCCCGCCGCGCCCATGTCGAGCACCGGCGCATTGCGCACCTCGGCGGCGGCGTCGAAGGTCCACCAGATGCACCCGCTCGCGGGGTCGAGCGCATAGACCCGGCCCGACTGGCTGCCGGTGAAGATCGCGCTCTCGGTCACCACCGGCTGCGAGCGCGCGCGCTGGGCCTCGGGAAAGCCGAAGGCCCATGCGAGCTCGAGCCGACCGACATTCGCCGGGGTGATCGCGGTCGCGGGCTGGTGGCGGGTGTTGGCGGTCCCGTTCCCCCAGCGGTTCCAGAGCGGCGCGCCCGCGAGTGCGAGGCGTCCCTCGCAGCGCTTGCCGCTCTCCGCCTGCACGGGCGCCTTGCTGCCGAGATGCTCGGCGAGGATCGCGGTCTCGTAGGGGTTGAGCGCCGCGCCCTGCGCCTTCATCACCCCGGCGGTGAGCGCCGCCTTGATATAGGCCGCTGAGCGCTTCTCGAGCGCCGCGCGGGTCGGCGCGCCGCCGACGCCCGCGTCATGGCAGCTTGCGCAGTTCGCCTTGTAGAGCGCCTCGCCCAGCGCCGCCTGCCCGCTGGTCGCGCTCGTCCCGGCGGGGTCCTCGCCGGCGGTCTCCTCGGCAGGTGCGCAGGCCGCGAGCAGCAGCAGGCCCGCGAGCAGGGTGGCCGCCGGAAGGGGGCGGAAATGTGGTGACAAGGCTCTCTCCCTCAGTTATTGACGATTATTGCAATACAAGGGGAGTGTCAATGCTCGCGCTGCTCGCCGCCGCGGCCGGTCTCGGGACCCCGCCGCCTGATCCCGCGGTCCTCCACGCCAACGCCGTCGGCCGCCAGCCTTACGAGGAGGGCTACCTCGGGACGGGCGAGAGCCGCATCCACTATGTCGCGACCGGCAAAGGGCCGACGGTGATCCTCGTCCACGGCTTCCCGAGCTTCTGGTATGTCTGGTTCGACCAGATGGAGGCCTTCGCCGCGTGCCGCCGGATGATCGCGATCGACGCGCCGGGGGCGGGGCGCTCGGGGCGACCGGCGGGGGACGAGGCTTATCGCGTGGAGCGGCTGGCGCGGCGGCTCGACGAGGCGATTGCCGCGCTTGCGGGGCGCGAGAAGGTGACGCTCGTCGGCCACGACTGGGGCGGGGCGCTCGCCTGGTCCTATGCGCAGTGGAAGCCCGCGCGGGTGGAGCGGCTCGCGGTGCTGAGCGCGCCTTCGTATGACCTGTTCCTCGACTTGCTGGCCGAGGATCCCGAGCAGCGCGCCGCCTCGGCCTATATCCCGCGCCTCACCGCGCTCGACCGGGCATCCGTGGCGGAGCGCAACGTGCCCGCGACGCTCTACGAGACCGCCTATCGCCGCATGGTCGAGGAGGGCGTGCTCACGGCCGAGGAAGGGGCGCTGTTTCGCGCGAGCCTCGCCGATCCGGCGGCGGTCGATGCGGGGATCGCCTGGTATCGCGCCAACATCCCGCCCTTCGATCAAGCGGCGGCCGCGCCGCGCTGGCCGCGCCGCGCGAAGCCGCTCGCGCTGCCGGTGCTGCTGATCGAGGGGAGCGCCGACCGCACCTTCGCCCCGAGCCTCGCCGCGCGCGCGAAGGCGCGGACGCCGAACCTCACCTCCGTGACGCTCGCGGGCGTCGGGCACTGGACACCCTTCGAGAAGCCGGAAGGCGCCAATGCGGCGCTGGGCGCCTTCATAGGGCTGCCGGGGGGCAGGTGCCCCTGAGGATCACGCCGCGGCGCGCAGGCCGGGCGCAGCCTCGGGCCCGCCCTCGGGGTTGAGCGCGAGCGGCAGCGAGAGCGTCGCGGTCAGGCCTTCCGGTGCGAAGTCGAGGCGAGTCTCGCCGCCGTACCAGGTCAGCCCCTGTTCGAGCAGGTTGGTGCCGAACCCGGCCAGCTTCGGCCGCGCGGCGGGCACCAGCGGGCCCCCGCGCTCGCGCCAGGTCAGGCGGAAGGCGGGCGCATCGCCGATGGTGACGTGCTCCCAGCCGAGCGTCACCGTCCCGGCCGGCACCGACAGCGCGCCGTGCTTCATCGCGTTGGTCGCGAGTTCGTGGAGCGCGAGGGCGAGGATCAGCCCGATCTGCGGCACCAGCTCGCAGTCCGGCCCGCTCGCCGCGATCCGCGCGGTGCGGGCGCTGAACGGCTCCAGTGCGAGCGCGACCAGCTCGGCCAGCGAGGCGGAGGTGTAGTTCTGGCGCATGATCGCCTTGTGCGCCGCCGAGAGCGCCGCGAGCCGCCCGAGCAGCGCCTCGGTGACCTCGGGCGCGACGTTCTGCGAGCGCAGCGTCTGGCCGACGATCCCGCGCACGATCGTCATGAGGTTGCGCGCGCGGTGGTCCATCTCCTTCGCGATCAGCTCGGCGCGCATCTCGGTGTGCTTGCGCGCGGTGATGTCCTCGGCGACCCCGATGGTGCGGACCACCCTGCCGTCCTCGTCGATGACCGGGTAGGCGCGGTCGAAGATCCACTTCTGGCGACCCGCGGGATCGGCGATGCGGTATTCGGTCTCGGTCTCGTGGCCCGCCCTCTGGCGCTCCACCGCCTCCTCGACGCGCGGGCGATCCTCGGGGTGGATGGCATCGAGGAAGGACATCGGCGCTTCCACGAGGCTCTCGCGCGAGCGGCCCCAGATCTCCTCGAAGGCGGCGCTGATATAGGCGACCTTCGGGCCGGTCTCGCGCCATTCCATGGTGTAGAAGGCCTCGCGCACCGTGTCGGTGATGCCGCGCAGCATCGCTTCGCTCGTCGCGAGCGCGGCCTCGGCGGCCTTCACCGCGGTGAGGTCCTGCGCGACCACGATCGTCGCGCCGCTGTCCGCATCGAGCGCCGACGCCGCCATCAGCGCGGGGACCCGCTTCCCGTCGCGGTGCAGGAAGGCCTTCTCGTAGGGGCGGATCGCGCCGGTGCGCTGGATCTGTTCGCGGGCCAGCGCGTCGATGGGCACGAACTCGGGCGCCGTCGCGCGCACGAAATCCCATGCCCCGCTCTCGAATTCGCGGCGGGTCATGCCGGCTATGCCGAGCATCGCCTCGTTCACGTCGGGCACCACGCGCGTCTCGGCATTGTAGATCGCGATGCCGACGGGACACAGCTCGAACAGCGTACGGAAGCGCCGCTCGCTCGCCAACAGGCGCTCGAACAGGCGCCCGTTCTCGATCGCGTTCGCGGCCGCTCCGGCGAGGGTCTGGAGCGATTGCAGCACCTCCTCGCAGATGGGGCCCTTCTTCGCCCAGTAGGCGCACAGCGCTGCCGAGGCCTGCGGCACGCCGATGGGCGCCGCCGCCATGCTCGCGACGAAGGTCTTGCGATAGGCCTCGTAGGGCACGCGCGGGTCAGCATAGATGTCGGGGATGGCGATCAGCGCGCCCTCGAGCATCGCGCGGCCAGAGATGCATTCCGCAAGCGGGAAGCGCTGCCCAGTCCACAGCTTGCCGACCGCGTCCTCGGCGACATAGTGGCTGTGCTCGCCGTCGCGCAGCACGATCGCGATCCCGTCCGCGCCGATCGCCGCGCGGGTGGTGGCGCGCAGGGTCGAGACCACTTCGTCGAGGCAGCGCGCCCCGGCGAGCTCCTGCACCGCCTTGACGAGCAGCATCAGCCGCGCACGCAAGGCAGCGTCCACCTCGGCAGGTCTGGCGCGTTCCTTCGGCAAGCTCGATCCCTTCAGGAGTGTGTGCGTATCAGGTTTCTTAACTGTGTCCGAATCCTATGACGTTCGGCCCGCCCCATTTCATGCAGCGTCCACGGAACGACCTTGAGCTGCGGGACGCACCTTAATATCGATTGACAATCATTCGCAATAGCAAGAAACCGCGGCACCGATTCACCACAACCGGAGCCCCGATGTCCTCTCCCGCTGCCGCTGTCCGCCTTGCCGTCGCCGCCCTGCTCGCCTCGGTCGCCGCCCCCGCGCTCGCCGAGGCCGGGACCGCCGCCGCCGAAAGCGACAGCGCCGCCGAGGCCCAGGGATCGGGGACGACCGCCAGCCAGGCGACCTCGATCATCGTCACCGCCGACCGCGAGGGCGACCGGCTCCCGGATCAGTCGGGCACGTTGATCTTCGCCGGCAAGCTCGGCGACATCGCGGTGCTCTCCGACATCGCCCCGGTGCCGACCCGCAACCTGCGCGTCGCGCTCGCCGACATCCCGGGCCTGCTCGTCTCCGAGGTCTCGAACGGCGCCTGGGCCTCGCTCTCCTACCGCGGGCTCGGCGAGCCGCACGAGAGCTGGAACATCCTCACCCTCCAGGACGCCGTGCCGGCCGTCCCCGACATGTATTCCTACCCGGCGGGCTACTTCATCCCGCCCCTGGAGGCGGTCGAGCGGGTCGAGTTCATCCGCGGCGCTTCGGGCCTGCTCTACGGGCCGCAGCCGGGCGGGGCGATCAACTACGTCCTCAAGGGGCCGCGCCGCGCGGCCGGAGTGGAAGGGCAGGCGCGCCTCGCCGCGGGCAGCTGGGACCTGCGATCGGGCCTCGCCAGCCTCGCCGCCTCGAACGGCACGCTCGCCGCCGACGGCTTCGTCCAATATTCGGAAGGCGACGGCCCGCGCCGCGTCAATTCCGACCACCAGCAGACCACCGCGCGCGGCCGCGCGCACTACCTTGGCGAGAGCGTCACCGCGACCCTCGCGCTCGATTACTACAAGGGCGAGTTCGGCGAGCCCGGCGGCCTCAGCCGCGCGCGCCTCGCCGCCGACCGCCGCGACGGATCGACCCCGCGAGATCGCATCGCGATCGAGCGCCTCGCCCCGACCTTCGCGCTCGAATGGCAGGCGAGCGACGCGACGCTGGTCACCGCGCGCGCCTTCTACAGCCGCTTCGAGCGCACCAGCTGGCGCCAGGCGGGCGGGAGCTTCGGGCAGGTGACGCCCGACGCCAACGTGCTGATCCGCCAGCGCCAGGTCTTCGACACCGCCGGGATCGATCTGCGCGCCCGCCACGATTTCGGCAGCAGCGCGCAGCACAGCCTCACCCTCGGCGTGCTCGGCCACACCTCCGACGCGCCGGTCTTCGTCGACAAGGGCGCGAGCAACGCCGATTTCCGCGGCACCGCGGGCGCGCTCGCGCGGGTCTCGCGCAGCGGCGACACGCTCGCGGCTTTCGGCGAGGTCAAGCTCGGCCTCGGCGACGTGCATATCGTCCCCGGCTTCCGGGTCGAGCGGCTGCGCCAGAAGGTCGTCGAGACATTGGACCTTGCCACCGGCAGCGCCACCGGCGGCGGGCCCGGCGCGCCCAATGGCCCTCTCGGCAACCGCTCCGACACCCAGACCGTGCCGCTCTACGGGATCGGCGTGACCTGGGACGCGAGCGAGACCCTGCGCTTTGTCGCCAATGCCAGCCGCGGGTTCAAGCCGCTGCTCTACAATGACGGCGTGACCTTCCAGGCGGGCGTGGACGCGGCGGGGACCTTCGATGCCTCCTATGCCTTCACCGTCGAGGCGGGGCTCCAGGCCGAACCCGCGCCGCCCTTGCGGATCGACGCGAGCCTGTTCCGGGTGGAGTTCGAGAACCAGGTCGGCTTCCTCGCCGGGCCGCTGCCCGCCTCGCCGCCCTTCGGCGCGGTGGGCGCGGGCGGGGCGCGGCGGCAGAATGTCGGCTCGATGAGGAACCAGGGCGTCGATCTCGCGCTGCGGCTCGATCTCGTCGGGCCCGAGGGGCTGGCGAAGGCCGAGGGCGGCAGCTTGCGGCTTTCGACCAATCTCCAGCTGCTCGACGCGGATTTCACGAGCGGCGTGGCGGACGGCTTCACCCCGCAATATGCGCCCGAACACCTGCTGCGCTCGACGCTGGCGTGGATCGGCACGGACGGGGCGCGGGCGGCGCTGATCTTCACCTCGGTGGGCGATCAGCAGGGCGCGGACAACAACGTGGCCGATTTCTTCCTGCCGGGTTACGAGGTCTTGGATGCCTCGGTCGAATGGCCCGTCGCGGGCGGCTTCTCGGTCGGCGCGGGGGTGAACAATCTGCTGGATGAAGAATATGCCGGGCGGGTCCGGCCGGGCGGCGGCGGCGGCTTCGATCCGGGCGCGCCGCGGAGCTTCTACGTTTCGATCGGCTGGAAGGGCTGAAGCTCCTTCCTGCCGACCCGGCCCGGCTCAGGCGAGCAGGGTCGGGCTGGCGGGGATAATCGCGTAGGCGAAGCTCGCCGCGGTCAGCACGAGCGCGAAGGCGGCGGAAGCGAAGCGGGCGGCGGTGTCGGGAGCGAACATGGCTGTGGTCCTTGGCTTGGGGCTCTCGCCGGATCAGGCGACGAGCGAGGGGCTGGCGGGGAGGATCGCGTAGGCGAAGAAGGCGGCCGAGAGCACGACCGAGAAGGCGGCGGCGGCGAGGCGGCTGGTGGTTTCGGTGGCGAACATCTGAGGTCTCCTTTGGGCTTTGCTTCGTGTTTCCGGGACCGTCCCGGGGATGCCGGATAGATTGCATCAGGTGTGCCAAACTGGAGAAATGGCGGATTTCCGCGGTTTCGGGTCGCGCAGTGGCGCAGGGCCTCGTTCAGCGAAACGAAAGATTGGGATTCTTCGCCGCATTTTGGCGAGGCGCTTTTCCGGCCATGCGGAAGGGCGCGCTTTCCTACCGCTGTGCCGGGGCCTAGGATCGCGAGCGTCGCACATAGCGATGGCCCGCGCGAAAATTCGCCGAAAAACTCTTCGAAATCCGAAAAGTCGAGGCTTTGCAAGGACAAGGCCGCGATGGCGCGCGATTCCAGCCCGCTCCAGGGTGGGTCCACACCCCCTCCAGACCCCCTCCAGACCCCGCCTAGCCCGCGCCAGCCCGCTCCAGGACCGCCATTGCAGCGGCCTCGCTGACCACCTCGGCATACTTCGCCTGAAGATCGAAGAGATTCGCTTCGTGGGGGGCCGAATGCCGGTCGGCACAGGCCTCGCGCACCACCAGCGGGACGAAGCCGTGGCACACCGCATCGAGCGCCGAAGCGCGCACGCAGCCCGAGGTCGAATAGCCGCCGATCAGCAGGGTATCGACTCCTCGGGCATGGAGCATCCCGGCAAGCCCGGTCGCGAAAAAGGCGCTGGGAAACTGCTTCGTGACCACATGGTCAGCCGGATCTGCGAGCTCGTCCGGGAAGACGCCGAGCGGCGAGCCCTCTGTAAAGACACGCAAAACCGGGGACTTGCGCCAGAACACCCCGCCGTCCGAACCGTCCTCCCTGTAGCTGACATTGGTCAGCACCACCGGCACCCCAGCCCCCCGCGCGGCCTCGGCGAGCCGCCGGTTGCTCTCCAGCGCCGCGGCGGCGGTTTTCATGTAGAGGGGGGAGCTTTCCGCGAGATAGGCCGCCACGACATCGACCACCAGCAGCGCGGGCCGCGTGCCTGGCTGGAGTCGCCCCTCGAAGACGCCTGCGTAGGAGTCCGAGGGCGAGCCTCCAACCATCAGATCACCCCCGCCCCGGCGAGCCGCGCCAGTTCCTCGGGCCCGATCCCGAGCCGCTCGGCATAGACCTCGGCATTGTCCTGCCCCGGCTCGGCCGGGGCGGGGCGGCGGATCCCCGAGGGGGTCTTCGAGAGCTTGGGAAAAGCGTTCTGCATCATGATCTTGCCGCGGTTCTGCGTCTCCACCGCGACGATCGCCTGCCGCGCCTGGAAGTGCGGATCGGCGAGCATGTCGGGCGCGCGATAGACCCGGCCGGCGGGGATCGAGTGCGCGATCATGAGGGCATCGACCTCGTCGACGGTGAGCGTCCCGGTCCAGTCGTTGATCAGCGCATCGAGTTCGTCCTGGTGGTGCCCCCGCGCGATGTGGGTGGCATAGCGCTCGTCCTGCGCCAGCTCCGGGCGGCCCATCGCCTTGCAAAGCCGGGAAAAAATCGCATCGCCATTGGCGCCGATCATGTAGCTGCCGTCCTTGCAGGTGTAGACGTTGGAGGGCGCGATGCCCTTGAGCACCGAGCCCGAGCGCTCGCGGATCACGCCGTTGCGGTCGTACTCGGGGATGAGCCCCTCCATCACCTGAAGCACCGCTTCATAGAGCGCGGAATCAACCACTTGCCCCTCGCCGGTCCTCGAGCGGTGGTGGAGCGCGGCGAGAACGCCCATCGCGCCATATGTCGCACAAAGCGTGTCGCCGATCGAGATGCCCATACGGCTCGGCGGCCGGTCGGGCTCGCCGACGATGTAGCGCCACCCGCCCATCGCCTCGCCGATCCCGCCGAAGCCCGCGCGGTCGCTGTAAGGCCCGTCCTGCCCATAGCCCGACATGCGGGCGATGATGAGGCCGGGGTTCGCCTCGTGGAGCTCGGCGGGGCTCATCCCCCAGCGTTCGAGCGTGCCGGGCTTGAAGTTCTCGATCAGCACGTCGGCCTGCGAAATCAGCCGCTTGGCGAGCGCCTGTCCCTCGGGGACGCGCAGGTTGCAGGTGACCGAGCGCTTGTTGCGCGCAATCACCTCCCACTGGACCTTCTCCTCGCCCTGGCCCCAGTTGCGCATCGGATCGCCCGCGCCCGGCGGCTCGATCTTGACGACGTCCGCGCCCATGTCGCCGAGCAATTGCCCGCAGAAGGGCCCCGCGAGGAGCTGGCCCATCTCGACGACCTTGATCCCCTCCAGCGCGCTCACTCCGCGGCCTCCCTGAGGTTCCAGACCGGCTGCACAGGGGCGGGAAGGCCGGTTTCGGCCGCGCAGTTCGCCCGGAGCGCCTCGATACCGGGGCCATAGTCGAAGAGCGGGAGTTCGCCGCGCGAGGCAGACATTTCGGCCCGCAGCGCCTCGGTGGCGGCGACGTCCACCGCGCCCTCGGCGTCGGCGACCACGCCATAGGCGCGCGCGCCCTCTGGAGTGACGAGGCCCTGCCGGATTTCGAGGCCGACCAGCGCGGGATCGCGCGCCAGCGGGTCGCCCCAGCCGCCACCACCCCAGGTGATGAAGTGGAGGAGATCGCCGGCCTTCACCGCGACGCTCTCGACCTTGTTGCCGACGATCGCGGTGGTGCCGTCAGCGCGTTCGAGCACCTTCCTCGCCCGCGCACCCGGGTGGCCGCCATTGACGCCCCAGGGCGGGACGAACCAGCGGTCGTCATGGATCGCGATCTCCCCGTCGGCGAGGAAGCGGTAGGTCATGTGGATGCCGTTGCCCCCGCGGTGGAGGCCCGCCCCGCCGCTGTCGGGCGCGGTCGAATAGCGCTCGATGCGAAGCGGGAAGTAGCGCTCGAGGAATTCGTTGGGAACATTGGTGAAGCCCGGCCACAGCGAGTGCCCGTCCGGCCCGTCGCCCAGTGGCCGGCCCGGAATGCCGCCGAAGCCGATCTGGAACAGCTGGAACCAGTCGCGCGTCCCGTCCTCGCGCGCGTCCCAGCCGGAGTAGAACAGGTGCGGCGAGGAGGAGAAGCCGGCGGCGTTGAGGAACTCGGGCGTCTTCTGCCCGAGCAATCCGCCGAGGATGTCGAAGATCCGCCCCAGCGCGTGCGTCCGGCCCGAGAGCGCGGCGGGGAACCGCGGCTTCAGCAGCGAGCCCTCGGGGATGCGCACCTCGATGAGGTCGTAGAACCCGTCGTTGAACAGGATCTGCGGGTCGAAGACCATGATCATGTAGATGCCGAAGAACATCTTGAACATGTTCTCGTTGAGGAAGAAGTTGATCGAGGCCGCCGACTGAGGGTCGGTTCCCGCGAAATCGAGCACCACCTTGTCGCCCTCGCGCCACATCGTGCAGCGAATCTTATAGGGGCCGTAGCCCTTGCCGTCGTCGCAGATATAGTCCTCGAAGCTCACCGGCTCCTCGGCGACCGCCATGCCGATCAGCGCCTTCATCGCGCGGTGGTTGCGGGCGAGAAGCTCCTGCGTCGCCGAGACATAGACGTCGTCGCCGAAGCGCGTCGCCATCTCGATCACCCGGCGCGCGGCGACGCGGCACGAGGCGATGAGGGCGTTGAGGTCGGCCTGGCACCAGTCGGGCTTCCTGGTCTGGTGCATGACCAGCTTCATCAGGTCTTCGTTGTATTCGCCGCGCTTCCAGATCTTCACCGGCGGAATCCGCACCCCCTCCTCGAAGATCGAGGAGGCCCCGATGGGCATCGAGCCGGGGACCGCGCCGCCGATGTCGCTCTGGTGGCCGAACATCGCGGTGTAGGCGATCAGCCGCCCGTCCTTGAACACCGGCAGCAGCACCAGCCAGTCGTTGGAATGCGAGATCGCCCCGGCGCAGGAATAGGGATCGGACAGGAAGATCATGTCCCCGTCCTCGATCGTGCCCTCGTAGCTCTTGAGGAAGCCGTCGATGAAGCTGCCGAACTGGCCGACGATCATCTTGCCGGCGGGGTCGGAGATCAGCGGGAAGGCGTCGCCCTGTTCGCGGATGCCGGGGCTCATCGCGGTGCGCACGAGGGTCGCGTCCATCTCGATGCGGGCGTTCCTGAGCGCGTTCTCGATGATGTCGAGCGTGACCGGGTCGATGGCGACGGCGTTGAAGGGCGCGGGGTTGGTTTCGATGATGCGAGCCGGCATGGTCTTAGCCCTTCGCCTTCAGAGTGATCAGGATGTTGCCCACGGCGTCGACGGTCGCGCGGCAGTCGTGTTCGACGAGGGTGGTCGAATCCATCTCGGTGATGATCGCCGGGCCTTCGATGACGTCGCCCTGCCTGAGCTTCGCACGGTCGTAGATCACCGCCGCGCGCTCCTCGCCGCCGATCCACATCGCGTGATCGCGGATCCTGGCGGCGGCGGGGTTGCCGTCGCCCCTGGGGAGCTCGGCGGCGGGGAGGGCGGGGGCCTGCCCCTGAGCGACCGCGCGCAGGTTCACGATCTCGTGGGGCGTGTCCATGTTGAAGGTGAAGAGCCTGAGGTGCTCCTCGTCGAAGCGGGCGAGGATGCCTTCGATGCCGTCCCGCTCGAGCACCTCCCTGGTGATCGTCAGCGGCACCTCGAAGGCCTGCCCGGCGTAGCGCACGTCGATTTCGAAGAGCGAGGTGATCTGCTCCTCGGGGATGCCGTCCGCCAGCAGTTCGCCGCGGGTCTGGGCGGCCATCTCGTCGAGCACGCGGGCGAGGTCGGCGATCGCCGTGTCGCGGGCGAGACGCGAGAAGCTCCTCGCGGTCTCGGTGCGCATCCGGGTGGTCGCATCGCCCAGAGCGCAGAGCACGCCGGGGGAAACGGGCGAGATCGCGGGCCACGAGCCCATCAGCCGCGCGACCGCGTTGACGTGGAGCGGGCCGGCCCCGCCGAAGCCCATCAGCGCGAATTCGCGCGGGTCGTAGCCCTGCTGGACCGAGATCATCCGGAGCGCGCCGAACATGTTCTCGTTGACGATGTCGATGATCCCCCGCGCGGCCTCCATCAGCGTGACGCCGAGCGCGTCGGCGATGGTCTGCACCGCCGCCTTGGCGCCCTCGCGGTCGAGCTTGAAACTGCCGCCGAGCAGGTCCTCGGGGAGGTAGCCGAGCACCACGTTGGCGTCGGTGACGGTGGGGAGCGTGCCGCCCTTGGCATAGGCGACCGGCCCCGGCACCGCGCCCGCGCTCTCCGGGCCGACGCGCAGCGCCTTGGTGAGTTCGGGCACATGGGCGATCGAACCGCCGCCCGCGCCCACGGTCTTCACGTCCAAGGCCGAGGCGCGCACCGAGAGGTGGCCGACCTCGGTGGTGCGCTGGCGGCGCGGCTCGAGGCCCTGGATCAGCGCGACGTCGGTCGAGGTGCCGCCGACGTCGAGGGTGAGGATGTTCTGGAAGCCGGCATTCTTGGCGACCCACAACGCGCCGGTGACCCCGCCGGCGGGGCCGGACATGAGGATGTTGACGGGATGCTCCTCGGCCTTCTGGCTGCTCATCAGCCCGCCGTCGGAGCGCAGCAGCGAGAGGCGGCCCTTGAGACCCTCGGCCTCGAGCTTGGTGCGCAGGTTGGAGACGTATTTCGACACCACCGGCCGCACCGCGGCATTGGCGACGGTCGAGAGGGTGCGCTCGTATTCCTGCATCTCGGGCAGGACCTCGTGGGAGAGCGAGACGGGAATGCCCGGCAGCTCCTCGGCGGCGATCTGGCCGATGCGGGTCTCGTGCGCGCCGTTCAAGTAGGCGTTCATCAGGCTGACGGTGAGCGCCTCGATGCCCTCGCCCTTGAGCTTCCGCAGCGCCGCGCGGACCGCCTCCTCGTCGAGCGGGGCGACCTCTTTCCCTCGCGCGTCCATCCGCCCCGGCACCTCGACGGTGTGCTCGAGCCGGGCGAGGGGCTGGGGCTTGGGCCACACGATCCACGCCGCGAGGCCCCCCGGCACGTAGCTCCGCGCGATCTGCATGATGTCGCGGTACCCCTGCGTGGTGACAAGGCCGACCCGCGCGCCCTTGCCCTCGAGCACGGCGTTGGTGGCGACCGTGGTGCCGTGGAGGAAATAGGCGATGTCGGCGGCGGTGATCCCGGCCTTCTCGCAGATCGCCTTTACGCCCGTCAGGATGCCTTCAGAGGAATCATGCGGGGTCGAGGGCGTCTTGTGCCGCCAGAACGCCCCGCTCGCCTCGTCGAACAGCAGGAGGTCGGTGAAGGTCCCCCCGACGTCGACGCCCAGCCTGTAAGTCATGCCCAGTCCTTCTATGCCGCGCGCGCGACCGCCGAGGGGAGTTCGCGCCCCAGCTCGCCCGCAAACCACGTGTTGGCGGCGATCGCCGCTTCGAGATCGATGCCGGTCGCGACGCCCGACCGCTCCATCATGTAGACGAGGTCCTCGGTCGCGATGTTGCCCGTCGCCCGCGGCGCGAAGGGGCAGCCGCCGAGCCCGCCGAGCGCGGCGTCGAAGATGCGCACCCCCGCCTTGTACGCCTCCCAGGCATTGGCGATGCCGGTGCCGCGGGTGTTGTGGAAATGGGCGCGCATCGGGATCGCTGGCCCAAGCAGTTCGCCGAGTTTGCCGAACAGCTCGCCCGCCTCATGCGGGGTGCCGACCCCGATCGTGTCGGCCAGCGCGATCTCCTCCGGGCGCTCGATCGCGAGTTCCTCGGCGATGGCGAGCACCGTCTCATGCTTGACCTCACCCTCGAAGGGGCAGCCGAAGGCGGCGCTGATCGTGACCTGCGCGCGCATCCCCTCGGCGCGGGCGAAGCGCAGCATGTCGCGCGTCTCGGCAACGCCTTGCGCGATGGTCTGGCCCTGGTTGCGCTGCCCGAAGGTGTCGCTGGCGACCACCACGCAGCCGACTTGATCCACGCCGCGACGGCCGCCCTCGCGGGTGGCGAGTGCGCGCATCACCCCGCGCTTGTTGAGGACGAGGCCGACATAGATGCAGTCCTTCCGGTCGGGCAGGGCGGCGATCACGGCCTCGGCATCGGCCATCTGCGGCACCCGCGCCGGGTGGACGAAGCTCGCCACCTCGAGCCGCCGCGCGCCGTAGCCGATCATGCGGAGGATGAGCGCGCGCTTCACCTCGGTGGCGATGATGTCCGGCTCGTTCTGGAGCCCGTCGCGCGGGCCGACCTCGACCAGTTCGATTGATGCGCCTGACATGCCGTCCCGCCTGGTTGCTGCTGCTGCCCACTTACCGGGTTTGTATACAATTGCAATCGGGCTTTGCCGCCCGCCGCGAGGCTCTCAGCCGCCGCCGTCGTCCTGGTCGTTCGCTGCGGGGCCAACCGCGCGCGCGAAGGTGTGGAAGGCGCGGCGCAGGTGGCTGCCCATCACCGCGCGCGCCCAGTCGGGATCACGCGCGAGGAAGGCGGCGACGAGCTCGTCATGGTCGCGCGCCGACTGCCTCAGCTCGCCCTGCGAGTAGGTCCGCGCCGTGCGCAGCACCACCGGCGCCTCGATCAACCGCGCGAGCAGCTGGCGCAGGCGCGGCGAATCCGCGGCGTCGTAGATCACCTCGTGGAACGCGCGGTTGGCCTCGAGGAAGCGCGCGACGTCGGGCGGGGTCCGCTCGATCGCCGCCTTGAGGTCGCGGTTGAGCGCCTCGAGCGCGGCGACCTGCTCGCGCGAGAGGCGCTTGGCCGCGCGCTCGGCGGCGTGGCACTCGAGCATGCCGCGCAGGGTGAACATCTCCTCGATGTCGTCGCGGCTCCAATCGGCGACGAACAGCCGCTTGGTGTCCGAGCGCACCAGCAGCAGCTCGTCCTCGAGCCGCCGCACCGCCTCGCGCACGGGGGTGCGGCTCACCCCGGTGATCTGCGCGAGCTGGTCCTCGGTGAGCTGCTCCCCCGCGCCGACAGCACCGCTCAGGAGGTGCGCACGGATCTTGGCATAGGCCTGGTCGGAGGCGCGGCTCATGCGGCGGGGGTCTCGGGAGGGGGAGGGAAAGCGCGCAAGTTCATATGCATCCTCTCTGCGCCCGCCCCTGCGCCCCGGCAAGCCTGTGCGGCGGCAAAAACACACTTCCCTCGCCATCGCGCGTGCGGAATGCAAATCGCTTGACGGACGCGTTTTGTATACAATACCCACCGCGACACAGGCAACAGGGGAGTGCCGTGACGCAGATCGGGGGAACAGCGCCAGCCGTTCCGGGCAGGGCCCGGCGCCCTGCCGTGCGTCCGGCGCGCCGGTGCGCGATCCACCCGACCACCACCGCTGTTCCCGCTGCCCCCGTTCCCGCTTTTCCCAGGAGAGCCGCTCTATGAATGTCCGTCTGCTTCTTGCCTCCGGCGCGGCGCTCGGCGCCATCGCCCTCGCCACGCCCGCCGCCGCGCAGAGCGCTCCCGCCGACGCCCCGGCGGCCGCAAGCGAAGACGAGGGCCAGGAAGGGGGCGGCATCATCGTCACCGCCCGCCGCCAGTCGGAAAGTCTCCAGGACGTCCCCGCCGCGGTCACGGTGTTCACCGCCGAGACCCTCGCCGCGACCGGCGTTCAGCGCGCCGACGACTTCATCCAGCTCACCCCCGGCGTGACCATCGTCACCGGCACCGCCGAGGCGGGCGACACCCAGATCAACATCCGCGGCATCAACGGCGCGCGCGACGCGGAAAGCTCGGTCGCGCTGGTCGTCGACGGCATCCTCAAGACCAACACCGCGCAGCTCAACCAGAACCAGGGCACGCTGCGCCAGGTCGAGATCCTGAAGGGCCCGCAGGGCGCGCTCTACGGGCGCAACGCCGCCGCGGGCGCGATCGTGCTCCAGACGCTGAAGCCCGGCGACCGGCTCGAGGGCGGGGTGCTGGTTCGCGCCGCCGAGGACAACACCTACCTCGCCAACGGCTACATCGCGACCCCGATCGGCGAGAGCGCCGGCTTCGTGCTCTCGGGCAACTACTCGACCACCGACGGCTTCTTCCGCAACCGCTTCCTCGGCAACTCCAAGACCGTCGACGACCAGGAGGTGTGGGGCATCGACGGGCGCTTCGTCGCCGACCTCGGGCCGGACACCGAACTCGACGTGAAGGCCCGCTACGCCAAGCTCTCGGGCGCCTCGATCAACTTCAACGCGAGCTTCCACCTGCCCAATTTCGGAGCGGTCAACCCCGCCTTCTTCGAGGACGTCAACGAGCACCCCTTCGACTACTATTCGAACATCCGGCCGACCAACGATCAGGAAACCTTCGAGGCCTCGGCCAAGATCGAGCACAAGTTCGAGGGCGCGACCCTAACCGCGTGGGTGCTCTACAGCGATGTCGACCAGTCGCTGACCGCCGACGGCACCTCGGCCGATTTCGCGCGCTTCACCTTCCCCGGCAGCACCCCCGCCTCGGTCGCGGCGGCCAATAGCTGCGCCGCCACGACCCGGCAGCTCGCCGACTACCCGCTCAACCCGCCGACCTTCATCGGCACGAGCCCGGTGCCCTTCATCTTCAACCCCGCGACCGGCTCGACCTTCGGCGCCTACAGCCCGACGACCTGCGACGGAACGCAGTTCCAGTCGCGCAAGCAGAAGGACATCAGCGGCGAGATCCGCCTGTCGTCGAACGGCGACGGGCCGATCAACTGGCAGGTCGGCACCTACTACCTCAACATCGACCGCGAGGTGGGGGTGAGCCTCGGCGCGGACCTCGGGCAGGGGATCATCCCGCGCCTCTACAACGCGCCCTCGACGAGCAATCCGACGACCCAGCTCTACCACGACGGCTTCACCACCGACGTCTACGCGATCTTCGCCGCCGCCGACGCGGACGTGACCGACCGCTTCAACATCTCGGTCGCGGGCCGCTACGACATCGAGGACCGGAAGGTGAGGAGCCTCGTGCCGGCGGTGCGCGATCCGATCACCGGCGGCCCGATCAACCCTGGCCAGCAGGTGGTGAACGGCGTCGTCCAGCCGATCGCGCCGCAATCGGAGACCTTCGAGCAGTTCCAGCCGAAGATCTCGCTGCGCTACGAGCTCACCGACGACATCAACCTCTACGGCAACTGGGGCGTCGGCTTCAAATCGGGCGGCTTCAACAACCAGGGCTCGGCGGCGATCGTCAACTCGGCCTTCAACCAGTTCATCGGCACCAACGTGCTGATCAACGACAAGTATCGGAAGGAAGTCTCGAGCGCCTTCGAGGCGGGGGTCAAGGGCACGCTGCTGGACGGGACCGTCCGGTTCGACCTCGCCGGCTACTACACCAGCATCGACGACATGCAGTTCTTCGAGTTCTTCGTCGGCGGCTTCGGCCTGCTGCGCGTTGTCTCAAACATCGACAAGGTCGACGTCTACGGCGGCGAGCTCAACCTCACCGTCGAGCCGGTCAAGGGGTGGACGGTGTTCGGCGCGGCCAACGTCACCGGCAGCGAGATCAAGGCGAACGCCTCGCGCCCGCAGACGGTCGGCAACAAGTCGCCCTACACCGCCGACTACACGATCAACCTCGGCACGCAGCTCGACCTGCCGGTGACGGGCAGCGTCGATCTCGTCACCCGCGCGGACTACCGCATCACCGGGCCGACGTGGTTCCACACGCTCCAGAACGATACCAACCCGACGCTGTTCAGCGGGCTGCTCCCCGGCTCGGCGCTGCAACTGCCGGCTTCCTTCGGCACGGCGGACTACTCGGTGGCGCGGCGCGACGCCTTCGGGGTGATGGACCTGCGCGTCGGGTTCGAGGGCGAGAACTGGTCGGTGATCGCCTATGCCGAAAACCTCTTCAACGAGAAGTACCTGAACGAGGTCATCACCGCGGTCGAGTTCGGCGGCTCCTTCATTTCCCCCGGCGGGCGCCAGCGCTTCGGGGTGGAGCTGAGCTACAAGTTCTGACGCCTTCGGGCCGAAGAGGGAGCGCGCGGGGTTCTGCGACCCGCCCCGCGCGCTTTTCTCCTGCCCTCAGGGCGTGGGCGTGGCCGCGGGCTTCGCGGCGGGGCTCCACCACGAGAGCGTCTGGTTGTCGTGGGCCGAGGTCCACACCCCCGCGGGCGTCCAGCGCAGCGCGCCGCTGCCGACGGCGGGGCCCATGCGGGCGCGGATCTTGAGGCTGGCGGGGTCAATCACCACCATCGTCTGCACGTCGGTCGTGCGCAGCCACACCGCGCCGCCGCCGGTGTCGATATCGCCCCACTTGAGGTTGTCGCCGACCTTGGTGCGGCCCGCGACCTTGAGGCTTGCGGGATCGACCTTGGCGACCGTCCCGTCGCCCTGCTCCTGCACCCACACCGCGCCTTCGCCCGCGGCGAGGAAGCCTGGGGTGTCGCCGAGCGCGGCCGTACCCGTGACCGCGTTGGTCGCGGGGTCGATCCGCTGGAGCAGCTTGCCCTCGCTCGACACCGCCCAGAGCGCGTCGAAGCCCCACGCGAGATACCAGGTCTCGGGCACCACGCCGACCGTGGCGACGATCGCGTTGGTTGCGGGGTCGATCCGCGCGACCTTGCCCTCCGCATCGCTCGGCACCCACACCGAGCCTGCTCCGGCGACGACATTGGTCTCGCCCTTGGGATTGGCGAGGCCGGTCGCGATCTTCGCCTCGACGGCGGCGGTCCTGAGGTTGATCCGCCACACCTCGCCGCCCTTGCAATTGGCGACCCACAGCGAGCCTGCCGCGATCGCCATCGTCCCGCAGGGGCGCGGCACATCGGCCGACAGCTTCTTGCCGGCAGGCGACCATTGCTCGACCCGCCCGTCATTGGTGACCCAGGCCGTGTCGCCGTCGATCGCGATGAAGTCGGCAAAGCCGGGCACCTTCAGCGCATTCTCGACGAGGTCGGGCACCGGGCCGACCGCGTCATCCGGGGGCGGGCCCTGCTCGGCAGAGCAGGCGGCGGTGCCGAGCGCGGCGGCGAGGACCCCGGCGAGGAGCGGAGCGGCGGCGGGAGGCTTCATGCGGCGGGACCCTTCTGCAAGGCGCAGGGGCGGCCCCCGCACTCCCTTGCGCGAGGTCCCGCATCCCCTGCTGGCCGGAACAATCTCGCTCATATTACGTTTGCTGGCAATCGTAATATTCTCGGTGGACAAACGGCTCCGGGGGCCTGATGTTCGCAGGCGCAACATCGGGGACGAATCATGCTGAACAGCCTTGCTCGCTCGTGGCGCCGCATCTGGGCCTTGGCCCTGCTCTCCCTCACGGCGCTGCTGGTCACCGCCTGTTCGGGCGGCGAGGAGGAGGCCGCCGCGCCGCGCAAGGACTTCACCATCGGCTGGTCGATCTACGCCGGGTGGATGCCCTGGCCCTATGCCGAGCAGGCGGGGATCGTGAAGAAGTGGAGCGACAAATACGGGATCACGATCCGCTTCGTGCAGGTCAACGACTATATCGAGAGCGTCAACCAGTACACCGCGGGCAAGCTCGACGGGGTGACGGTCGCGAACATGGACGCGCTGACGATCCCGGCGGCGGGCGGCAAGGACACCTCGGCGATCATCCTCGGCGACTATTCGAACGGCAATGACGCGGTGCTGCTGAAGGGCGCGGATTCGGTCGCCGGGATCAAGGGCCGCGAGGTCTACCTCGCCGAGTTGTCGGTCTCGCACTACCTGCTCGCCCGCGCGCTCGAAAAGAACGCGCTGAAGCTCACCGACGTCAAGACGGTCAACACCTCGGACGCCGACATCGCCGCCGCCTTCGGCGCGCCGCAGGTGACCGCGGCGGTGGCGTGGAACCCGCAGGTGACGACCATGAAGGGCGTGCCGGGCGCGAGGGCGGTGTTCACCTCGGCGGACGTGCCGGGCGAGATCCTCGACCTGATGGTGGTCGACACCGCGACGCTCAAGGCCAATCCCAACCTCGGCAAGGCGCTCGCCGGGATCTGGTACGAGACGATGGCGCTGATGGCGAGGCAGGACGCCGAGGGCGCGGCGGCGCGGGCGGCGATGGCGAAGCTCGCGGGCACCACGCCCGAGGCTTTCGAGGGCCAGCTCGCCACCACCTTCCTCTACACCGATCCCAAGGCGGCGCTCGCCGCCATG
Organism: Erythrobacter sp. NE805; assembly: GCF_046452355.1. Taxonomy (NCBI): domain Bacteria; kingdom Pseudomonadati; phylum Pseudomonadota; class Alphaproteobacteria; order Sphingomonadales; family Erythrobacteraceae; genus Erythrobacter; species Erythrobacter sp. NE805. Next base: position 158,954 of record NZ_JBKFDI010000004.1, read on the forward strand.
TCCTCGCCCGATCTCGTCACCACCATGACCCGCGTGCGCGACTTCAGCTTCGCGCAAGGCCTGTTCGGGCAGGGCGCGCGCTCGGCGGATGCGGTGGGGATGAGCTTCCCGGGCGGCAAGGTGCTCGGCGATGCCAATGCCGTGACCCTGCGCTTCGATCCGACCTTCACGCAGGCCGCCGCCGACGGGACGCTCTAGGGCGATGCGCTGGGTGACCGCCACGCCGGGCCGGCGCGGAGCCCTGCTGCTCGGCGCGGCGCCGCTGGTGGTGCTGGCGCTCGGCTATGTCATCGCCGCCGCGGCGCGGCACGCCGACAATCCGGCCGACAAGATCCTGCCGCTCCCCGGCGCGATGCTCGCCGCCATGTCGGACCTCGTGCTCGAGCAGGACCGCCTGTCAGGCCAGTACCTGTTCTGGGCCGACACGCTGGCGAGCCTCGGCAGGCTCGCGGCGGGGCTGGGGATCGCGACCCTCTCGGCGCTGCTGGTCGGCCTCGTCCTCGGCGCGCTGCCGCGGGTGCGCGCGACCCTCGGCCCGCTGGTGACGGCCATCGCGGTGATCCCGCCGATCGCGCTCCTCCCCATCCTGTTCATCACCTTCGGCCTCGGCGAGACAGCGAAAGTGGCGCTGATCGTGATCGGCATCGCCCCCTTCATGATCCGCGACCTCGCCGGGCACATCGGCGCGCTCCCGCGCGAGCAGGTGGTGAAGGCGCTCACCCTCGGCGCCAATTCCTGGGGCGTGGTGCTGCGCGTCGCGCTTCCGCAGGCGCTGCCGCGGCTGTTCGAGGCCTTGCGCCTCTCGCTCGGCCCGGCCTGGGTGTTCCTGATCTCGGCCGAGGCGATCGCCGCCGACGTCGGCCTCGGCTACCGCATCTTCCTCGTGCGCCGCTACCTCGCGATGGATGTCATCATCCCCTACGTCGCCTGGATCGCGCTGCTGGCGGTGGCGATGGACTTCGCCCTGACCCGCTCGAGCCGTCGCCTGTTCGGCTGGGCCCACCTGGACGCGCGCTGATGGCCTTCCTCGCGCTCAGGAACGTCTGGGTCGAATATGGCGAGAAGGTCGTGCTCGAGCGCGTCTCGCTCGACATCGCGCAAGGGTCGTTCGTCTCGATCATCGGGCCTTCCGGCGCGGGCAAGAGCAGCCTCCTGCGCGTGATCCTCGGGCAGGAGCGCCCGACGCGCGGGAGCATCACCCTCGACGGCGCGCCGCTGCCGCCCGAGTGCGGGCCGGACCGCGGGGTGGTGTTCCAGCGCTACTCGGTCTTCCCGCATCTCACGGTGCTCGGCAACACCCTCCTCGGGCTCGAGTTCGCACAGGCCCCGCTCGCCGCGCGGCTGTTCGGCAGCGCCCGCCGCGCCGCCCGCGAGGAGGCCGAGGCGATGCTCCACGAGGTCGGGCTCGGCGACGCGCGGCACCTCTACCCCGCGCAGATGTCGGGGGGCATGCAGCAGCGCCTCGCGATCGCCCAGGCGCTCATCAAGCGGCCGCGCATCCTGCTCCTCGACGAGCCCTTCGGCGCGCTCGACCCGGGCATCCGCGCCGACATGCACGCGCTCATCACCCGGCTGTGGCGCGAGCACGGCCTCACCGTCATCATGGTCACCCACGACATCAAGGAGGCCTTCGGGCTCGGCACGCGGGTGCTGACGCTCGACAAGCGCCGCCACGATCCGCACGCGCCGCAGCGCTACGGCGCAGGGGTGGTCTATGACCTCGAACTGACGCGCAAAAGTCAGGAAGTACATGCGGAGCCGGGGATTGCGGACCCTGAACAAGCGGCCGGTATTACGATTGACACGATAGGTAATAATTGAGATGCAAGCCGCATGACCTCCCCCGAAACCCCGCGCCTCGCGCGCCTCTCGATGAGCCTGCCGGCGGACCTGTTCCGCCAGCTCGACATGATGGTGGAGGAGCGCGGCCTGCCCTCACGCTCGCAGCTGATCGCCGAACTGATCCGCCACGCGCTCGCCGAACACGAGGCGCTGACCCGCCCGGACGAGACGCTCGCGGGCACGGTCACCATCGTCTACACCGGCGGCGGCGGGCGGGTGCGCCAGCAGCTGGCCGAGACCCAGGGGGACTACCTCAAGGAGGTGATCTCCTCGCAGCACGTCTTCCTCGAGGAAGACCAGTCGCTCGAGGTGCTGCTGGTGCAGGGCCCGGCGGTCAGGCTGAAGCAGCTCTGCGATGCGCTCAGGGCGATCCGCGGCGTGCAGCAATTGCAGCTCGTCACCACCACCGCGCTGCTCCCGCCGCTCCACGAACAGGACCTGCCCCCCCACAAGGAGGCCGCCGAATGAGCGCGACCGCAGACCCCAAATCCGCCCGCGACCACGCCCGCGCGCAAGGGGGCACGCGGGTCGAGACCATGCCGGTCCTGCCGCCGGTGGCGGACGATCTGCCCGAAGGCGTCTCCCCTGCCGATCTGGTGTGGGAAGAGACCATCGCGCCCGGCGGCTACGCCTCGCGCAGGCTGGCGCGCGGCACGCGGCTGCGGCTGATCGACAAGGCGGGCGATGCCTGCGCGAGCCTCAACATCTTCAACGCCGAAATGCCGACCGAGCGGCTCAACGTCGCCGACACGGTCAAGGTGCAGTGGAACGCCTATCTGGGGGCGGGCAAGCTGCTGCTCTCCGACATGGGCCGCGTGATGGCGAGCATCCTCGAAGACGGCGCGGGGACGCATGACACCTTCTGCGGTGTGTCCAATGCAGCCTCCAACCTTCGGAAATACGGGGAAGGGCGCAATTCCGGCGCCTTCCCCAGCGGGCGCGACCGGCTGATCCTCGGCGCGGCCAAGCATGGCCTCACGCGCCGCGACGTTCACCCGGCGGTGAACCTGTTCAAGGGCACGAAGATCGAGGCCGATGGCAGCATCACGCCCATTGTCGCCCCCTTCGTGCCGGGCCGCGCAGTCCTGCTGCGCGCCGAGATGGAGGTGATCCTCGTGATCGCCAACTGCCCCCATGTCCTCGACCCGCGCGAGGGTTGGCACTCGACCCCGCTGCGCGCGACCGCGTGGCGCGGGGCGGTGACGGGCGAGGACGATCCGGTCCGCACCGCCACGCCGGAGGGGCTCAGGGCCTTCCTCAACACCGAGGACTACTACCGCCGCTAACCCCTTCCCACGAGAACGCGAACATGACCAGCGATCCGGCCCTCTCCGGCCTTTCCGGCACCATCATCCACGACGAGATCGTGCCCGCCCGCGCGCCGTGGCTGCACCATGTGAAAGCGGGCGAGGTGCTGCGGATCGTCGATGTCGAGGGCAATCAGGCGGTCGATTTCCTGATCTACGCCGCCGCCGACGATGCCGAGCGCTATTCGGCGCAGGATACGGTCGCCGCGCAGGGCAACCTGTTCCTGCGCACCGGCAGCGTGCTGCTCTCGAACGAGGGCAATCCGATGATGACCATCGTCGCCAGCGCCGTGGAGTATCACGACACGATCGGCGGGGCCTGCTCGTGCGAATCCAACACCCTGCGCTACGGTCATCACACGAAGTCGCAACACGCCTGCGTCGACAATTTCCTCGAGGCGAACCTTCGCGAGGGGCGCGGCAAGCGCGACATGGTCTCCAACATCAACTTCTTCATGAACGTGCCGGTGGAGGATGACGGGACGCTGGGCATCGTCGACGGCATCTCCGCGCCGGGGCTGACCGTCGACCTGAGGGCCGAGATGGACGTGATCGTCGTCGTCTCCAACTGCCCGCAGATCAACAACCCCTGCAACGGCTTCAACCCGACCCCGGTGCGGATGATCGTCGCCGCATGACGTTCGACACCGTCCTCATCGCCAACCGGGGCGCGATCGCGACGCGGATCATCCGCACGGCGAAGCGCATGGGGCTGAGGACGGTGGCGGTCTATTCGGACGCCGACGCAGGCTCGCTCCACGTCAGCGCGGCGGACGCGGCGGTGTGCATCGGGCCGGGCCCGGCGGCGCTCTCCTATCTGAACGTCGAGGCTATCCTCGCGGCGGCGAAGGCAACCGGGGCGGGCGCGATCCACCCCGGCTACGGCTTCCTCGCCGAGAATGCCGATTTCGCGGAAGCCTGCGCGGCCGCGGGCATCGCCTTCATCGGGCCGACGCCGGAGAACATCCGCACCTTCGGCCTCAAGCACTCCGCGCGGGCGCTCGCCGAGGCGCAGGGCCTCCCGCTCGCGCCCGGCACGGGGCTGCTCAAGAGCGCGGACGAGGCGGCGGAAGCGGCGGCGCGGATCGGCTATCCGGTGATCCTCAAGGCGACCGCCGGGGGCGGCGGCATCGGCATGCGGGTGTGCGAGGACGAGGCGCAAGTGCGCGCGGGCTTCGCGACCGTCGTCCGCCAGGGCGAGGCGAGCTTCGGCGATGCGGGCGTCTTCCTCGAACGCTACGTCCCCCGCGCGCGGCACATCGAGGTGCAGATCTTCGGCGACGGCACGGGCCGGGTCATGGCGCTGGGCGAGCGCGATTGCTCCTTGCAGCGGCGCAACCAGAAGGTCGTCGAGGAGGCCCCCGCGCCGTGCCTTGCGCCGGAGAAACGCGCCGAGCTGATCGCCGCTGCCGTGCGGCTCGGCGAGGCGGCGCGGTATCTCTCCGCCGGCACGGTCGAGTTCCTCTACGACGCGCAACGCGAGGATTTCTTCTTCCTCGAGATGAACACCCGCCTCCAGGTCGAGCACGGCGTCACCGAGGAGGTGATGGGCATCGACCTCGTCGAGTGGATGATCCGCGGCGCGGCGGGCGACTTCGCGATGCTCGATGCGCCCGCGCCGCAGCCGCAGGGCCACGCGGTGCAGGTGCGGCTCTATGCCGAAGACCCGGCGATGGATTATCGCCCGACCACCGGCACGCTCACCAATGTCGCTTTCCCCGAGGATATCCGCGCCGAGACCTGGGTCATGGCCGGCAGCGAGGTCAGCGCCTTCTACGATCCGATGCTGGCGAAGCTGATAACCCGCGCCGACACCCGCGCGGCCGCCATCGCGTGGATGCAGCGGGCGCTCGATGCCTCGCGGGTCGACGGGATCGAGACCAACCTCCGGTGGCTGCGCGAGGTCGTGCGGCACGGGGGCTTCACCTCCGGCAATGTCTCGACCCGGATGCTCGACGCCGTCACCTGTCAGCGCCGCGCGATCCGGGTGATCGCCGGGGGCACCGCGACCTCGGTGCAGGACTGGCCCGGGCGGCTCGGGCTGTGGAGCGTGGGCGTCCCGCCCAGCGGGCCGATGGACGACCGCTCCTTCCGCCTCGGCAACCGCATCCTCGGCAATCCCGAGGGCACCGCGGGGCTGGAGGTCACGGCGAGCGGCCCGACCCTGCTGTTCGAGGCCGAGGCGACGATCTGCCTGACCGGCGCCGACTTCGCCGCGACCCTCGACGGCGCGCCGGTCCCGCGCGGAGAGGCGCTCCCCATCGCCGCCGGGCAGACCCTCGCGATGGGCCGGGCGAGCGGCGGGGGGATGCGCGGCTATATCCTCCTCGCCGGAGGGCTCGACGTCGTCCCCTATCTCGGCAGCGCCGCGACCTTCAGCCTCGGCCAGTTCGGCGGCCACGCCGCGCGCGCGCTGGTGGCGGGGGATGTGCTGCACCTCGGATCGGGCGCGGTGGGCGAGGGCGAGGCGGCCGCACTCCCTCAACTCGGCCGCGAATGGCACCTCAGGGTCCTCTACGGCCCCCACGGCGCCCCCGATTTCTTCACGCCTGCCGATATCGACACCTTCCTCGCGGCCGAATGGCAGGTGCACTACAATTCCAACCGGACGGGCGTGCGCCTCGTCGGCCCCAAGCCCGAATGGGCGCGGCGCGACGGGGGGGAAGCGGGGCTCCACCCTTCCAACATCCATGACAACCCCTATGCGATCGGCGCAGTCGACTTCACCGGGGACATGCCGATCATCCTCGGCCCCGACGGCCCTTCGCTGGGCGGCTTCGTCTGCCCCTTCACCGTAATCGCCGAGGACCGCTGGATGATCGGGCAATTGAGCCCCGATGACCGGGTGCGCTTCGTGCCGGTCAGCATCGCCGATACCGCGACACCGCAGCCGATCGCCGCGCTTTCCCCGATCCTCGCCGAGCTACCCGCCACCGCCACCCGCCCGCGCACCACCTACCGCCAGCAGGGGGACCGCAACATCCTCGTCGAGTACGGCGAGATCGTGCTCGATATCGCGCTGCGCATCCGCATCCATGCGCTGATGCAGGCGCTGGAGGCGATGAACCTCCCCGGCGTGATCGACATCACCCCCGGCATCCGCTCGCTCCAGCTGCACTTCGACGGGGAGCGCCTCGATCAGGCGGGGGCGCTCGCCGCGCTGATGGAATGCGAGGAGGCGATGGGTGACCTCGCCGACTTCGAGGCGCCCTCGCGGATCGTCCACCTGCCCTTGAGCTGGCGCGATCCGGCGACGCAGGAGACGATCGACAAGTACGTCGCCGCCGTCCGCGACGATGCGCCGTGGTGCCCCGACAACATCGAGTTCATCCGCCGCATCAACGGCCTGCCCGACGCGCAGGCGGCCCACGACCTGATCTTCAATGCGAGCTACCTGGTTCTCGGCCTCGGCGACGTCTATCTCGGCGCGCCGGTCGCGACACCACTCGATCCGCGCCACCGGCTCGTCACCACCAAGTACAACCCGGCGCGCACCTGGACCCCGCCCAACGTGGTGGGGATCGGCGGGGCCTATATGTGCATCTACGGGATGGAGGGGCCGGGGGGCTACCAGCTGTTCGGGCGCACGGTGCAGGTCTGGAACACGCACCGGCAGACGGCGGAATTCACCGGGGGCAAGCCGTGGCTGCTGCGGTTCTTCGACCAGATCCGCTTCTTCCCCGTCAGCGCCGCGGAACTCGCCGAGTGGCGGCGTGATTTCCCCCACGGGCGGCGTTCGATCCGCATCGAGGAGACGACGTTCCGCCTCGTCGACTATCGCAAGTTCCTTGCAGACAATGCGACAAGCATCGCCGCCTTCGAGGCCTCCCGTCAGGCCGCCTTCGATGCCGAGCGCGCGGCGTGGGAGGCCTCCGGCGAGTTCGACCGGGTCAGCGCCTTGCTGGGGGCCGATGACGGCGCGGGCGAGACGGCGGCGATCGACATCCCCGAGGGCGCCGACCTCATCGAGGCCCCCTTCGGCGGGAGCGTTTGGAAGCTGCTCGTCGCACCCGGTGACGCTGTGGCCGAAGGCGAGGTGATCGCGGTGATCGAGGCGATGAAGATGGAGTGCCCCTTCGAGGCCCCGGCAAGCGGCACGGTCGAGGCTGTGTATATCGCCGAAAGCCAATCGCTCAGCCCCGGCGCGCCGATGCTGGCCTTGCGGAGGGCCTCATGAGCACCTTCACCCGCATGAGTGCCGGGGCCATCGCGGACGCCGTTAACAGCGGTGCGACCACCGCCAGCGCGGTGATGGAAGACACCCTCGCGCGCCTTGCCGCCTATGACGCGCATCAGCCGCAGGTGTGGATCAGCCGCTTCGACGCCGACACCCTGCGCGCCGCGGCCCGCGCCGTCGATGCGCGCGTGGCCGCTGGCGAGCGCCTGCCGCTTGCCGGGGTGCCCTTCGCCGCCAAGGACAATATCGACGTTCTGGGGCTCGACACAACCGCCGCCTGCCCGGCCTTCGCCTATCGCCCGGAGCGTTCGGCCAGCGTGATCGAAAGGCTCAAGGCGGCGGGGGCGATCTGCGTCGGCAAGACCAACCTCGACCAGTTCGCGACCGGCCTCGTCGGCACGCGCAGCCCCTATGGCATTCCGCGCAATGCCTACAACCGCGATTACGTGAGCGGCGGGTCGTCCTCGGGCTCCGCGGTGGCGGCGGCGGCGGGGCTGGTCGCCTTTGCGCTAGGCACGGACACGGCGGGTTCGGGGCGGGTGCCGGCGGCGTTCCAGCACCTCGTCGGGCTGAAGCCGAGCAAGGGGCGGTGGAGCACGCGCGGCCTCGTCCCCGCCTGCCGGAGCATCGACTGCATCACCGTCTTCACCGTCAGGCTCGAGGATGCCGCCGCCGTCGACGCGGTGCTGGCGGGCTTCGACGCCGCGGACCCCTTCTCGCGCCCGCCCGGCGACCTGCCCCTCAAGGGCAAGCGCATCGGCGTGCCGCGCCGCGATCAGCGGCAGTTCTTCGGCGACGTGCAGGCCGAGCACCTCTACGCGCGCGCCCTCGCCACGCTGGCGGGGCAGGGCGAGCTCGTGGAAATCGACATCACCCCGCTGCTCGAGGCCGCACGCCTGCTCTACGGCGGGCCGTGGCTGGCGGAGCGCACCGCCGCGATCCTGCCGCTCCTCGAAAGCAACCCCGAGGCCATCGACCCGACCGTGCGCGAGATCGTGAGCGCGGGGCTGGACATGAGCGCGGTCGAGGTATGGCAGGGCCACTACCGCCTCGCCGAACTCGCCCGCGCGGCGCAAGGCCTGTGGGAGGAGGTCGACGTCCTCGCCTTCCCGACCACCGGCACCACCTACCGCGTCGCCGAGCTCGCAGCCGCGCCGATTGCGCTCAACAGCAACCTCGGGCTCTACACCAATTTCGTGAACCTGCTCGACATGGCCGCGATTGCTGTGCCCGCCGGGGCGCGCGACAATGCGACGGGCTTCGGCATCACCCTGATCGGCCCGGCGCACACCGACCGGGCGCTGGTCGCGCTCGCCGGGAAATACCTCGCCGCGGCCGACTTGCCGCCACTCCCGCAACTCGATCTCGGAGACCGCATGGACAGGATCAAACTCGCCGTCGTCGGCGCGCATCTCGAAGGCATGCCGCTCCACTGGCAGCTCACCAGCCGGGAGGCGACCTTCGTCGGCGCCTTCACCACCGCGCCCAATTACCGGCTCTACGCGATGGCGGACTCCGTCCCGCCCAAGCCCGCGCTGGTCCATTCCGAGGACGGGGCGGCGATCCAGCTCGAGGTCTACGAGCTCGGCCTTGCCGAGTTCGGCAGCTTCGTCGCGGAAGTTCCCCCGCCGCTCGCGATCGGCACCGTGACCCTCGCCGACGGCAGCAGCGTCAAGGGCTTCGTCGCCGAGCCGCGCGCGCTGAACGGCGCCGAGGACATCACCCACCTCGGCGGCTGGCGCGCCTACATCGCTTCGCGGTGAACCGATGGCGGGGCGGCTCAGGACATGGCTCAGCGGGGAGGGCGGCGAGACAGCCGACCTCGCCGCGCGCCTGCGTGCGGCCGAGGCCGCGAACGAGGCCAAGACCCGCTTCCTCGCCAGCGTCGCCCACGAGATCCGCTCGCCCCTCAACGCGATCTACGGCTATGCCCAGCTGATCGAGCGCGGCGAGGGCCGCGATCCGGTCAGCGCCGCGCGCACCATCCGCCGCAGCGCCGAGCACCTCGCGCACCTCGTCGAGGGGCTGCTCGACATGGCGCAGGTCGAGGGCGGGGCGCTCAAGCTCGAGCGCGAGGCGATCCGCTTTCCCGACTTCCTCGAGGGCCTCGTCGCGATGCTCGCGGTGCAGGCCGAGGCCAAGGGCCTTGCGCTGGTGCTCGAGACGCCGCCGGGCCTGCCCGAATGGGTGCAGGGCGATCCCCGGCGGCTGCGCCAGGTGCTGATCAACCTCCTCGGCAATGCGATCAAGTTCACCGATGCGGGGCAGGTGACCCTCAAGGTCGAATACCGCAACCAGCTCGCGACCTTCGCCGTCATCGACACCGGGATCGGCATCGCGCCCGAGGACGCGGGCCGCATCTTCGCCCCTTTCGAGCGCATCGCAGGCCCCGCCGCCGAGCGCCCGGGCGCCGGGCTCGGCCTCGCGATCACCCAGGCGCTGGTGCACATCATGGGCGGCGAGATCCGCGTGGAGAGCGCGCTCGGCGCAGGTTCGCGCTTCACCGTCCGGCTGATGCTCTCGCAGCCGCTCACCCCGCCCGAGACCCTCGCCGCGCCGGAGCCCGGCGCGATCACCGGCTACCTCGGGCGCGAGCGCTGGGTGCTGGCGGTCGACGACGAGCCGGGCCACCTCGCGATGCTGCGCGCGCTGCTCGAACCGCTCGGCTTCCAGCTGCGCACCGCGCGAGACAGCGACACCGCGCTTGCCATCGCCGCGCAGGCTCAGCCCGACCTGGTGCTGTGCGACATCGCGCTCGGGGGCGAGGACGGCCGCGCGCTTGCCGCGCAGCTGCGCGGCCGACATGGGCCGGCCCTCAGGATCGTGATGCTCTCGGGCGAGCCGCAGCGCCCCGGGGACCAGACCCGCTTCATCGCCAAGCCCTTCGACTTCGCGGACCTCCTCCAGACGATCGGCGAGGAACTCGGCCTCGAATGGGTGCGCGCGCCCGGGGCTGCGCAGGCGGCGGCGGTGCCTGGCGCAGCGCCCGCGCCGGGCGCCGCCGCTGCCGCCACCTTCGTGCTCCCGCCGCACATCGCCGCGACCGCCGCCGCGCATTGTGCCGAGATCGAGCGGCTGGTGCGGATCGGCCATGTCCGCGCGATCGAGGCCGAGATCGCGCAGCTCGCCGCGCTCGGCCCCGAGACGGCGCCGCTCGCCGAGGCGCTGTGCGCGGGCCTCGACCGTTTCGACCTGAAGGCGCTCGCGGGCCTTGCCAGGAGGGTGCAGAGCGATGCCGGCTAGGGACACGATCCTCGTCGTCGACGACAGCCCGGACGAGCTGCGCTTCCTCGTCGACACGCTCGATGCGGCGGGGCTGACGGTGCTGATCGCGCGCAGCGGCGAGGCAGCGCTCGGCCTGCTCCAGGAGGCAACGCCCGACTGCATCCTGATGGACGGGTTGATGCCCGGGATGAGCGGGCTCGACACCACCCGCGCGATCAAGGGCAACCCGCGCACCGCGCACATCCCGGTGATCTTCATGACCGGCCTCACCGATCCCGACCACGTCGTCGAGGCGCTCGGCACCGGGGGGGTCGACTACGTGAGGAAGCCGGTGGTGATCGAGGAACTGCTCGCGCGCATCCGGGTCCACCTCGCCAATGCCCGCGCCGCGGCGCGCACGCGGCTGGCGCTCGACCTTGCGGGCAAGAGCCTCGCCGCGCTCGATGCGGACGGGAGGCTCGCCTGGGCGACCCCGCAGGCCGAGGCGCTGTTCACCCGGCTCGACCCCGCCTGGACGCCCGAGAGCGGCGCGCTGCCCGAGGCGCTCGCCGAGCTCGCGCAGGCGCTCGCCGCTGCCGCCGCGCCGGGCCAGAGCGCGCAGCCGCTGCGCGCCGCGGCCGGCGGCGTCGAGATCGAGCTGACCCGCCAGGCGAGCGAGCGTCCGGGCGAAGTCCTCCTGCGCCTCGCCGAGATCCGCGAGGACGGTCGCATCGCCGCGCTCCAGGGCAGGGCCGGCCTGACCCGCCGCGAGGCCGAGGTGCTGCTGTGGGTTTCCTATGGTAAAACAAACAAGACGGTCAGCGAAATCCTTGGTATAAGCCCGCGAACGGTCAACAAGCACCTCGAGCAGGTGTTCCGCAAGCTGGGGGTCGAAACCCGCGCGGCAGCCACCGCGATCGCGGTCCGGCTGATGGCCGACTGAGGACGCCAAGACACACTACGACAACGATAAGAACGGTTCGCACAGGGATTACGTCATTCGGCCACTTCCTCGCCCCCGCGGGGAAGGCATGGCTGTGTGGCGCGAGCGAAGCGGAATTCTTCTGATCGGAGTTGCGAATGGCTGGAGTTCAGGTGGGCAAGCGGATCATCGGGGCGGACGCGCCGGTGACCGTGGGCTGGGAGAACATCCCGCGGGTCGAGGGCGGGCCGATCAAGCGGTTCGTGTTCAGCTACTTCCAGCCCGCGATGCTCTTCGCGGCGATCCTGTTCTGGTACTACGCCCCCAACTGGCTCGCCGTCGCCTCGACGGGAATCGCGATCCGGCTCGGCTGGACGGTGCTGCTGCTTGCGCTCGAATGGATCAACCCGCGCCACAGGAGCTGGCAGCTGACCTGGAAGGAGGGCGTGACCGACGCCTTCTACGTCGGCCTCGGCATGACCTTCATCGGCATGGTCGAAAGCTACATCGGCGACGGCGCGATCATCGGCGCAGTGCAGGACGCCTTCGACTGGAAGAAATTCGACTGGTTCACCGGCCTGCCGCTGCTGGTGCAGGCGGTGATCATCTCGATGATCTTCGACTTCGGCCAGTACTGGATGCACCGCGCGATGCACAACTGGCACCCGCTGTGGCTGACCCATGCGCCGCACCACTACATCACCCAGCTGAACGTGCAGAAGGGCGCGGTCGGCAATCCGGTCGAGCTGTTCCTGATCGGGCTCGGGATCGGCGGGCTGTTCGACTTCCTGCCGCGCGCCTTCCTGCTGGCGGGCGCGATCGGGATGACGGTCGGCGCCTACCAGCACATCAACGTGCGCTTCAACGTGCCGCGCTGGTGGCGCTTCATCTTCAACACCACCGAGCACCACTCGGTCCACCACTCGCAGGACTACGAGGCGACCCGCAGCAATTATTCGGGAACCTGGATCATCTGGGACCGGATCTTCGGCACCTGCGTCGACGGGGAGGCCGAGGTGCTCGGGATGGAGGGCGGCCGGCGGATGCATCTGGGCGAGACGATGGTCTTCCCCTTCCGCGAGGGCTGGCGTGACGGCAAGGCGTGGGTGGCGCGGAAGTTCGGCGGCAAGGCTCCGGCAGCGGGCGCGCTGGAACCCGCCGAATGAGCGAGGCCGCCGGCGCGCCGGGGCCCTGGGGACAAGCGGCGGCGGGCGTTTCTGCGCGTCCCGCTCCGGGCTTTCGCATCCCCTATATCGATCACATCTGGCGGGTCCGCGGCGCCGTGCCGGTCGACCCCGCGCTCTCGCCCGAGGAGGCCTTCGCCCGGCTGGGGCCGCTGCTCGGCACCCCGGGCACCGATCTCGCCGCCGAGGGCGGGGTGCTCGCCTATGCCAAGCACAACCCGGCCGCGCAGGACCCCTTCGCGACCTTCACCCGCGGCAGGCTGTGGATCGAGCGCGCCGGGGCGGGCGCGGTGCTGCGCTTCGAGCTGTTCAGCCACGCGCTGCTGCTGTGCTTCCTCGCACCGCTGCTGTTCCTCGGCTTCGCGCAGCTCGCGGTGACGATCAACGACTACGAGAAGGCCGCCGCCAAGGCCGAGGAGGCCGCGAGCAAGGACAAGAAGAAGGACGAAGAGAAGAAGGACAAGCCCGTCCCCAAGCTCAATCCCATCGACGAATTCCTCGGCGCGCCCGCTCCCGAAGACCCGGCCAAGAAGAAGAAGGACAAGAAGGAGGAAGAGGACGAGGGCCGCCATTCGCCCGAGCCCGGCTATTTCCTCGCCGGGCTGTTCGCGGCGCTCTACCTGCTCGGCCGCTGGCTCGAGCCATGGCTGGCGCGCCGCCGGTTCCGCGCGGCGCTGGCCAGCCCGATCGAAGCGGCCGCCTCCTAGGGGCGGGATTGCCGGCCCCCGGACACCGCCAAGCCCCCTCCATACCCCCCTCACACCCCCTCGACACCCCCCTTACACCCCCCGTTCCTGCAACCCTTTCGGCCTTGAACCGTATTGCTGGTGCAGCGATTGCAATTGATCGCTGGCCCCAAGGGACTAGCTCCACGATCATGTTCGACACCCTCGACGCTCTGCTGCTGGCCCGGATCCAGTTCGCCTTCACGGTGAGCTTCCACTTCTTCTTCCCCGCCTTCTCGATCGGGCTGGCGAGCTATCTGGCTGTTCTGGAAGGGCTTTGGCTGAAGACCGGCAAGAGCGTCTATCTCGACCTGTTCAAGTACTGGCTGAAGATCTTCGCGATCGCCTTCGCGATGGGCGTCGTCTCGGGGATCGTCATGTCCTACCAGTTCGGGACCAACTGGGCGGTGTTCTCCGACAGGGCCGGGCCGGTGATCGGCCCGCTGATGGCCTACGAGGTGCTGACCGCCTTCTTCCTCGAGGCGGGCTTCCTCGGGGTCATGCTGTTCGGGATGCAGAAGGTCGGCAAGCGCCTGCACTTCGCGGCCACGCTGATGGTCGCGCTCGGCACCTTCGTCTCGGCCTTCTGGATCCTCTCGGTGAACTCGTGGATGCAGACGCCGACGGGCTATGTGCTTGGCGCGAATGGGCAATTCCTGCCGGGCGAGAGCTGGTCGGAAATCATCTTCAACCCGAGCTTCCCCTACCGCCTCGTCCACACGGTGATGGCCGCCTACCTCACCACCGCCTTCGTGGTCGGCGCGGTCGGCGCCTGGCACCTGCTCAAGGACCGCGCCAATCCGCACGCGCGCAAAATGTTCTCGATGGCGATGTGGATGGCCGCGATCGTCACCCCCGCGCAGATCGTCGCGGGCGACTTCCACGGCCTCAACACCCTCGAGCACCAGCCCGCCAAGGTCATGGCGATGGAGGGGCACTACCAGTCGCACCCCGAGGGCGCCCCGCTGATCCTGTTCGGCATTCCCGACAGCGAGGCGAAGACGGTGCGCTATGCGATCGAGATTCCCAAGGCCTCCTCGCTGATCCTCAAGCACGATCCCGACGCACCGCTTGCCGGCCTCGACACGATCCCCGACGACCGCGAGCCGCCGGTGCCGGTGGTGTTCTGGTCGTTCCGCATCATGGTCGGCCTCGGCTTCGCGATGCTCGGGATCGGGTTGTGGAGCCTGTGGGGGCGCCTGCGTGGCACGCTCTATGATCTGCCCTGGCTCCACCGCGCCGCGGTGCTGATGGGCCCATCGGGTTTCGCCGCGGTGCTCGCCGGGTGGATCACCACCGAGGTCGGGCGCCAGCCTTTCGTCGTCTACGGCCTCCTCAGGACCGCCGAGGCCGCGAGCCCGCTTGCCGCGCCCGCGGTCGCCGCCTCGCTGCTCGCCTTCGTGCTCGTCTACTTCACCGTCTTCGGCATCGGCGTGTGGTACATCCTGCGGCTGATGGGCAAGGCGCCGCAGCCCGGCGAATACGGGGTCAAGCGCGGCGATGTCGGCCCGATCCGCACCGCCGGGATCACCCCCGGGCCGACCCAGAACCCCGGCGGCGCGGAGCCGCTGCCGACCGAGGCGCCGCCGGAACGGGAGCCCGCGTGATGGACCTCACCATCGTCTGGGCCTTCATCATCGCCTTCGCGGTCTTCGCCTACGTGGTGATGGACGGCTTCGATCTCGGCATCGGCATCCTCTTTCCGACCTTTGCCGCCGGGCGCGAGCGGGACCGGGCGATGAACTCGATCGCGCCGGTGTGGGACGGGAACGAGACCTGGCTGGTGCTGGGGGGAGGGGGCCTCTTCGCCGCCTTCCCGCTCGCCTATGCGGTGATCCTCCCCGCGACCTATCCGCTGATCATCGCGATGCTCTTGGGCCTCGTGTTCCGCGGGGTCGCCTTCGAGTACCGCTGGCGCGATCCGGCGCACCAGAAGTTCTGGGACCTCGCCTTCACCGGCGGCTCCTTCGTCGCGGCGCTCGCGCAGGGCATGACGCTCGGCGCGCTCCTCCAGGGGATCGAGGTCGAGAACCGCGCCTATGCGGGAAGCTGGTTCGACTGGCTCACCCCCTACACCCTGCTGACCGGCCTCGGCACGGTCGCGGGCTATGCGCTGCTCGGTGCGGCGTGGCTGATCTGGAAGCTCGACGGCGAGGAGCAGGGCCACGCGAGGAAGCTCGCGCTGCGCGCCGGGGCTGCGACCGTCGTGCTGATGGGGGCGGTGAGCCTCTACAACATCTTCCTCAACCCCGAGTATGCCGAGCGCTGGCTCTCCGCGCCCGAGATCTACTGGGTCGCCCCGGTCCCGATCCTCACCGGCATCGTCGCGCTCTCGATGCTGCGGGCGATCCTCACGGAGCACAATTCGAAGCCCTTCTGGCTCGGCATCGCGCTGTTCTTCCTCGGGATGAGCGGGCTCGGCGTGACGATCTGGCCCTATGCGGTCCCCGAGAGCGTCACGATCTGGGAGGCCGCCGCGCCCTATCGCTCGCAGGCTTTCATGCTGGTCGGCGTCGCGCTCACCATGCCGTTGATCCTCGCCTACACCGCCTGGGCCTATTGGGTGTTCCGCGGCAAGGTGGGGCACGAGGGGTATCACTGATGCTTGCGCCTCCCGAAAGGGAGCCGGAAGGGCCTTTGTGGCGACGCCTCCTCTGGATGGCGGGCATCTGGGCGGCCAGCGTCGCGGTGCTCGGCGTGGTGGCTTGGATCATCCGCCTGTGGATCGCGCCGTGACGGTCAAGGTCTGGTACGACGGCGCCTGTCCGCTGTGCGCCCGCGAAATCGCGCTGATGCGGCGTCTCGATCGGCGCGGGGCGATCACCTTCGTCGACGTCGCCGGAGGGGCCGACCCCTCCTGCCCTGTCGACCGCACACAGCTCCTCGCCCGCTTCCATGCCGAGGAGGACGGCGAGGTCCACAGCGGCGCGGCGGCCTTTGCGGCGATGTGGCGGGCGATCCCCTTGTTGCGCCCCTTCGGCCTTGCCGCGCGGCATCCCCTGGTGCTCGAAGCGCTCGAGGCGGCCTACCTGCGCTTCCTCAAGGTCCGCCCGCGGCTGCAACGCCGGTTCGCGGCGAAAAAGCGCTTGCCCGGCACCCGCTGATCGGCTGATCTCCCGTGCAAACACAACGGGAGGGATACGCCGCCATGACCTATTTCGGCGCGATGCAGAACGAGATCTACAATGCCGGACTCAAGGGCGTGCTGCCCCCCTATCCGGTCGATTTCGCCACCCTCGAGAAGCGCGCGCACGAGGCGCTGGGGCCGATGCTCACCAACTACGTCGCGGGCGGGTGCGGGGACGAGCACACGCAGGACCGGAACGCGAAGGCCTTTCACCACTGGGGCATGGTGCCGCGGATGATGGTCGATTGCGCGACGCGCGACCTCTCTGTCGAGCTGTTCGGCCACCGCTACTTGACCCCGCTGTTCATGGCCCCGATCGGCCTCAACGGCGAGGCCTCGCAGGACCGCCACGGCGACATCGCCGCGGCGCGCGCCTCGGCGCTGACGGGGGTGCCGTTCTGCGCCTCGACCCTCGCCAACGACCCGCTCGAGGAGGTGAAGGCCGCCTGCGGGGACACGCCAGCGTGGTTCCAGCTCTACACCCCCAAGAACCGCGAGCTGGCGACAAGCCTGATCCGCCGTGCCGAGGAAGCGGGCTATTCCGCCCTGGTGGTGACGCTCGACACCTGGGTGACCGGCTGGCGCCCGCGCGACCTCAACGCCTCGAATTTCCCGCAATTGCGCGGCAAGGTGCTCCAGAACTACTTCACCGACCCCGTGTTCCGCTCGCTTCTCGCGCGGCCCCCTGAGGAGGACCCGGCCGCGGCGATCTTCACCTGGGCGGCGACCTTCGGGCAGGTGCTGACCTGGGACGACATGGCGTGGTTCAAGTCGGTGACGAAGCTGCCGATCGTCTTGAAGGGCATCTGCCACCCCGACGATGCGCGCCGCGCGGTCGATCACGGGGCCGACGCGGTCTATTGCTCGAACCACGGCGGGCGGCAGGCCAATGGGGGGATCGCGACCATCGACCTCCTCGCCGATGTCGTCGCGGCGGCGGGCGACACTCCGGTGCTGTTCGACAGCGGGGTGCGCTCGGGCACGGACGCGGTGAAGGCGCTGGCGCTCGGCGCGCGCGCGGTCGGCGTGGGGCGGCCCTACACCTACGGTCTGGCGCTCGGCGGAGCGGAGGGGGCGGCCTTCGTGCTGCGCTCGATCCTTGCCGAGGCCGACCTGCTGATGGCGGTCAACGGCTACCCCACCCTCGCCGACGTGCGCGCTGCGGGGGCTCGGCGTATGACGATTTAGCCGGGTTCCCGCTAACCTGGGAACCGGCGACACCCTGAGGGCTTGTACGGAGTGACAGCGGCAATAACAAAACAACGGTCGCCGTCATCCGCCCTAGCTTTATCCACAGCATTGGTGTTAGCAGACGCAACATCAGTTCACGCGAATCGGGAAACGCGTAACATGGAAAAACCGACTTTCTGGTCGAACCGGCCGGATCCGATGCGGCGCACGGTCTGCGTGCAGGACGAGCATTCGCGCCGGGCGCGCTACGGCCGCATCCAGCCGATGGAAACGCACAAGTCCTTCCTCGCACGCCTCACCGGGTTCTGACCGCGCGCGGCGGGGCTCAGCCCCCGGCCTTCGCCAGCATGACGAGCTTGGTGTCGGTAAAGGCGAGGTAGCCTTCCTCGCCGCCCTCCGAGCCGAAGCCCGAATCGCCGATGCCGCCGAACGGGGTTTCGGGCGAGGAGACGATCAGCTGGTTGATCCCGACCATCCCGGCCCGCAAGCTCCGGCCGAGCCAGTGCGCCTCGTCGAGGTCGCCGGAAAAGGCATAGGCGGCAAGGCCATAGCGCAAGGAGTTGGCGATGCCGACCGCATCCTCGATGTTCTCGAAGGGGACGATCCCGGCGATGGGGCCGAAGGGTTCCTCGGTCATGAAGCGGCTGTCGGGGGCGGGGTTGGCGATCACGGTCGGCTGGAAGAAGAACCCGCTGCTTGCGATCACCGAACCGCCGGTCACGACCTCGCCGCGGTTCCCGCCGGTATCGGCAACCACCTGTTCCATCGCCGAAATCCGCCGCGCATGGGCGAGGGGGCCCATGTCGACGGCCTCGTCCGCGCCGGGATCACCGACCTTCAACTTGCTCGCTGCTGCGGCGAAATCGGCGACGAAGCTGTCGTAGATTTCCCTGGCGACGAGGAAGCGGGTCGGGGAGACGCAGACCTGCCCGGCGTTGCGGAACTTGGTCGCCGCGCACATCGCCACCGCACGCGCGAGGTCGGCATGTTTGCTCACGATTACAGGGGCATGGCCGCCGAGTTCGGGGGTGAAGCGCTTCATGTGGCTGGCCGCCAGCGCGCCGAGGTGCTTGCCGACCGCGGTCGAGCCGGTGAAGCTCACCTTGCGGGTCACGGGCGAGGCGATCAGGTGCTCGGCGATCGGGCCCGGGTCGCCGTGGACGAGGTTGAGCACGCCCCTGGGCACGCCCGCATCGACGAAGCACTGGACCAGCAGCTGCGCGGAAGCCGGGGTGTTCTCGGCGGGCTTGAGGATCGCGGTGCAGCCCGCGGCGAGCGCGCCGGCGATCTTCTTGGCGGGGAGGTTGATCGGGAAATTCCACGGCGTCAGCAGCACCGCCGGGCCGATCGGCTCGTGGGTCACCATCTGCGCGATCAGCCCGGTTCCGCGCGTCGGGATCAGCCGGCCGCCCCGGCGCTTGGCCTCTTCGGCAAGGAAATCAATGACGTCGGCCGAGCCGGTGATCTCCCCGATGGCCTGGGCGCGGGGCTTTCCCATCTCGGCGGTGACCACCGCGGCGATCTCGAGCGCGCGCTCGCGCAGCAGGTCGGCGGCGCGGCGCAGGATCGTGTGGCGGTCTGCGCCGGCGGTGCGGCTCCACCCGGGGAAGGCGTCGTCGGCGGCCTTGAGGGCGGCGTCGAGATCGGCGGGGCCGGCCTTGGGGCAGTGGCCGATCACCCCTCCGGTGGCGGGGTTGACCACCGCCATCGTCCCCGCGCCGCCGGTGCCGGTCCACTCGCCGTTGATGAGCATCTGGAGGGTCGGATAGGCGGTCATGGCGAGGGTCCTCGGATCGGTGCGGAAGGCCGATGTTTCACGTGAAACACCGCTGCGGGCGGGGGTTTAGGTGGGGTCTAGAGGGGGTGTAACAAGGGTCTAAAGGGGGTCTAGACCGCGATGACGTGCTGCTCGATGGCCCCGAAGATCGAGTGGTTCGCGGCGTCGCGCATCTCGATCCGCACAGAGTCGCCCGGCTGCATGAACGGGGTCGACGGCTGGCCGTCGCGGATCGTCTCGATCATCCGGATCTCGGCGATGCAGGAATAGCCCGCGCCGCCCTCGGCGACCGGCGTGCCGGGGCCGCCGTCGGCGCCCTTGTTCGAGACCGTGCCGGTGCCGATGATCGTCCCCGCGCCGAGGTGGCGCGTCTTCGCCGCATGGGCGACCAGCTGCGCGAGGTTGAAGGTCGCATCCTGCCCCGCATTCGCCCGGCCGAAGGGCTGGCCGTTCAAGTCCACCATCAGCGGCAGGTGGATCAGCGCGTCCTGCCACGCATCGCCCAGCTCGTCCGGCGTCACCGCCACCGGCGAGAAGGCGCTCGCGGGCTTGGACTGGAAGAAGCCGAAGCCCTTCTCGAGTTCCGCGGGGATCAGGCCCCTGAGGCTCACGTCGTTGACCAGCATCAGCAGCCGGATCTGCGCGGCGGCCTCCTCGACCGAGCACCCCATCGGCACATCGCCGGTGATGCACGCGATCTCGCCCTCCATGTCGCAGCCCCAGGCGGGGTCGCCCAAGGGGATGTCCTGACGCGGCCGCAGGAAGCTGTCCGAGCCGCCCTGATACATCAGCGGGTCGGAGTAGAAGCTTTCGGGCACCTTGGCCCCGCGCGCCTGCCGGACCAGTTCGACATGGTTGATATAGGCGCTGCCGTCCGCCCACTGGTAGGCGCGCGGGAGCGGGGAGTGCGCCTGCCGCTCGTGAAAGCGCTCGCAGGGCACCGCCTCGTGCTCGACGTCGCGGGCGAGCACCTCGAGCTCGGGCGCGATCCGGTCCCAGTCGTCGAGCGCGGCCTGGAGCGTGGGCGCGATATAGCCCGCCGCCGAGCAGCGGGTGAGGTCCTTGCTGACCACCACCAGCCGCCCGTCGCGCGTGCCGTTGTCGAGGGTTGCGAGTTTCATTTTCGTGCGTCCTTGTCGCTTATGTTCTCGGTCTCGTCATTGCGAGCCGCAGGCGTGGCAATCCATGGACTGCCCTTGCGTCACGCAGAAGCGGCACGCCATGGAATGCCGCGTCGCCTTCGGCTCCTCGCAATGACAAAGTGGGGTCATGGCCGTTGCGGCGCATCCGCCTGCACATCGGGGTTGGCCGCCGCGAAGGCGGGCAGCGCGAGGCAGGCGGCCTCGATGCGGGTGAGGTGGGGGCAGGCCGCAAGATCGAAATCGAAGCGCCGCGCGTTGTAGAGCTGGGGGATCGCCACAATCTCGAACAGGCCGGGCGCATCGCCGTGGAGGAAGTCGCCCGTCCGCAATTGCGCGAGCCGCGCCTCGACCGGGACCAGCGTGCGCGCGAGCCAGTTGCGATACCAGTCGTCGATCGCCTGCTGCGAGGCATCGAAATGCTCCTTCAGATACTTGAGCACCGGCAGGTTGTTCACCGCGTGGATCTCCGTCGCGATGGCATAGGCGAGTTCGCGGATGGTGTAGCGCGCCTCGATGTCCGCAGGCAGGAAGGGCGGCTCGGGATAGGCCTCGTCGAGCCATTCCAGCAGCGCCATCGACTGCGCCCGGTCGCGCCCGTCGGCCTCGAGCAGGGGGAGCGAACCGAAGGGGTTGCGGGCGGTGAAGGCGGGCGCCTTGTTCTCGGCGGTGACGAGGTTGACGGGGATGTTCTCGAAGGCGAGGCCCTTCAGGTTGAGGGCGATCCTCAGGCGATAGGAGGTCGAGCTGCGGAAATAGCCGTAGAGTTTCATCGTGCTCATGCGCCTGCCATCGCAGGGTTGGGGCAGAGGGGCAAGGGGTGGGGGGCAGTGTTCGCGGCAGGCTTGTCTTGCGCATTCCGTCTCCCCGGGCTTGACCCGGGGCCCCGCTGCTCTTGATCAGGCTCCGCGCGGATCGAGCGCCTAGCAGCAAGAAGCTGGGCCCCGGATCAGGTCCGGGGAGACGAAAAGGGTGCTGCTTCCTCTTGTCACGCCGAGACCAGCACCCGCTGCACGGTCTGAAGGAGCTTGGCGGGGGGGCAGGGCTTGGCGAGCATCGTCGCGCCCGGGAAGCGCGCGGCGATCGCCAGCGGGTCGGCCATGTCGGAGTGGAGGATCACCGGCACGTTCTCCTCGATCAGCTTCTGCGCGAGCTCGTAGGTCAGCCCGTCGGCAAGCTCGATCTCGAGCACCGCGAGGTCGGGCTTCTCCTTCTGGCAGGCGAGCATCGCCGAGGAGATCCCGGCGTGCGGCCCTTCGACCTCGTAGCCCGCCTCCTCGAAAGTATCGCACAAATCGGAGCCGGTGATGAACTCGTCTTCGGCGACCAGGATACGCAATGCCATCGGCCTCTCCCCTATGAACGAATCCCACAAACGAGGACTGTATCACGGTTTAGACGTCAAGCTGCCTAGAATATCATCCGTTATTGCCGAAATGCCGCGTAAAGCCCGCCTCGTCGCCGGCCGCAAGCAACCTGGCCTGTTCGACCCATTGGTCGCGGGTGATGCGCCCCGAAAAACGGCCGAGCTGCGCATCGATGCGCTCGATGTCTTCCGGGGTCCAGGCGGCGATCTGGTCGAAGCGGTTGATGCCGAACTGGCCGAGCAGCGCAGCGAGCTTGGGGCCCAAACCCTTGATGCGGGTGAGGTCGTCGCCGCCGCCGGGCGCGGGGATCGGCACATCGGGGGCGGGGGCGGGCGCGAGCTCGGGCCCCGCCTCGGCATCGGTGCCGAGCGGCGAGGTGCCGGTGACCTGCGCGTTCGCCATGCCGGAAAGCTCGCCCTGGATGATCTCGACCCCGCACGGGGAATCGATCAGCGCCTGGTTGCGTAGCGCCCGTCCGGCGCCGTCCTCGAGCACGTCGCGGCCGATCTTCGGCGCGGTGCCGTCGTCGACCACGCGCGCCTTGCGGTTGGCGCGCAGGAACAGCCACACGGCGATGGCGAGGACGACCAGCGCGATCAGGATCAGCGGCAGGTAGGGGGCGAGGTCGGCGGACATGGCGTGGGGCGTCTCCGGGATGAACAGCTTCGCGAGGCTCTTAGCAGGCCTTAGCCGGCAATCCCAAGCGCGAGGTTAGTCTTGGCGCTCGACCTGCTTGCGGAACAGCACCTTGTCCTCCTCACGGAAGCCGCGCCGCCAGATCACCGCGGCGTAGGTGGCGAGCACCGCGGGGACGCCGAGGAGGAGCTCGATCCATTCGGGGAGGAAGGTGAAGGCATAGCCGACCACCACTGCCAGGGCGGCGGCATGGACCAGCGCCCAGCGCCAGTTCGAGACCGGGGCCGCGAGGAGGCGCTTGAGCAGCAGCGCCTTGACGAGGCTGGAGGTCGCGAGCGCGATCAGCAGCGCGCCCGCCGCACCCGCCGCCTGGAAGCCGCGGCCGTAGCCCATCCGGCGCGCGAGTTCGATGAAGGCGATCGTCAGCACCGCCTGCAAGGCGATGATCGCGACCGAGATCGCAAGGTTGCGCTTCCTCGCGATGTAGACGAGCACGCTCTCCGAGACGACCGCCATCGAGGCGGCGACTTCCGCGGCGAGCAGCAGGGCGAGCGCGGCGGTGCCCGCGACATAGTCCGGCCCCCACAGGCCCATCACCGCCTCGCCCGGCACGCCCAGCACCAGCGCGATGCCGAGCTGGACGGCGATGATCCAGAACCCCACCTGCCGCACCTGCGCGGCGATCGCCTCCATGTTGCCGATCCGCAGGTTCTTGGTGATGACCGGCGAGAGGATCGGCTCGAAGCTGGTCTTCAGCTTCTGCGGGAGCGAGGCGATCTGCTGGGCGGCGTAGTAGATCCCGACCGCCGAAGGGGGGGCGAAGAGGCCGAGGATGAAGATGTCGAGCAGCCGCGTGCCGCGCTCGATCGCGTCCGCCCCCACCAGCGGGAAGGCGCGCGCGGACATTTTGAGCATTCCGCGCGGGCGCCACGCGCGCGGGAGGCCGTAGGTGCGCAGGAATGGCCACAGCGCGGTCAGCAGCCCGGCATAGATCGAGGCGATATAGGCGAGCGCGAGGCCGCTCTCGCGGGTGGCGGGGATGAAGAAGAAGGCGCCCGCGCCGATCGAGATCGTCCACGGCTCGATCACCGCCCGCGCGCGCACCGTCGTCGCGATGTCGAAGCGATAGGCCTGTGCGGCGAGCAGGATCTCGGTGACGGCGAAGGCGGGGATGGTCGCGACCAGCCAGATGTCGAGCTGCGAATTCATCCCGTTGGGGAACATCGGCTCGGGGAAGACCAGCAGCACCGCCGCCGCGACCGCCGAATAGCCGAGCGCGAGGAGGATCCCGTCATAGACGAGGTTCGCCTCCGCCGCGCGGTTCTCGCCCGCGCCTTCGGAGAGGCGCTGGGCGAGGCCGCGCTTTTCGCCCAATGAACAGACCAGCGCGACGATCTCGATCAGCACCAGCGCCGAGGCGAAGCGCCCGAGCGCCTCGGCCCCGTAAAGGCGGGTGGCGATGACGAGGAAGGGGATGCGCGCGATGAGGCGCACCACGAAGCCGAGCGTGTTGGTCCGCCCGCCCTTGGCGAGGGTGGCGAGGTCGTCGGTGTCGTCCCCGGCGGCCGGGGCGGCGGGCGCGCTCATGCAGCCCCGTCCCGCTCGGCCTTGAGCGGCCGGGCGAGCAGGCTCTGCACCACCGCGCGCGCCGGAGTGCCGGCGAGGATGTCGGCGACCGCGAGGGTGATCGGCATGTCGATGCCCTTCTCCCGCGCCAGCTGCGCGAGCACCGGCGCGGTGTGCGCCCCTTCCGCCACGGTGCGCTTGTCGGCGAGCGCCTCGGCGGCGCTCATCCCCTCGCCCAATGCCTTGCCGAGGCTGAAGTTGCGGCTCGAGGTCGAGGAGCAGGTCAGCACCAGGTCGCCGAGGCCGCACAGCCCGGCGATGGTGTCGAAGCTCGCCCCGTGCGCGGCGCCGAAGCGCGCCATCTCGGCGAAGCCGCGGGTGATGAGCGCCGCGCGCGCGTTCTGGCCGAGGCCGAGGCCGTCGACCACCCCGCAGGCGATGGCGAGCACGTTCTTGACCGCCCCGCCGATCTCCGCGCCCGCGACGTCCCCGGAGAAATAGGGCCGGAAGGTGGGACGCGCGAGCGCCGGGGCGAGCCGCTCCCACTGCGCCTGTCCGCCCCCGCAGGCAAGGGTGACGGCGGTCGGCAGGCCGCTCGCGACCTCGTGGGCGAAGGTCGGGCCGGAGAGGACGGCGATGTCGCTGCCGGGCGCGGCCTCGCGCGCGACGTCGTTCATCATGCGCCCGGTGCCCGCCTCGATGCCCTTCGAGCACAGCACGAGATCGCGGGGGTGCGCGGCGAGGCCGGAGAGCACGCGCCCGAGCACCTGCGCCGGGGTGACGACCAGCACGGTGCCGATTCCGGCGAGATCGGCAAGATCGCCGGTGGCGCGGATCGTCGGGGCGAGGCTGGCCGAGGGAAGGTAGAGCGGGTTGCGGTGTTCGGCGTTGATCGCGTGGGCCACCTCGGGCTCGTAGGCCCACAGCACAATCGCGCGCCCGTCGGAGGCGAGCATCTGCGCGAGCGCGGTGCCCCACGCCCCTGCGCCGATGACGCCGATGGTCGGGAGCGAGGTCACGCCTTCATGCGTCATGCCTTGACCCCCGCACCGCGCACCGCTTCGGCGGCCGGATCGAGCGGCCAACGCGGGCGGGCGACGAAATCGAGCGGGTCGCCCGCGAAGTCCGGGCCCTCTTGCGCGAGCCGCTCGCAGCCCGCCCAGGCAATCATCGCCGCATTGTCGGTGCACAGCGCGAGCGGCGGGGCGGTGAAGCGCATGGAATGGCGCACGGCGAAGTCCTCGAGCGCCGCGCGGATCGTCCTGTTGGCGGCGACCCCGCCCGCCACCACCAGCGCTGGGAAGGGTCCTGCGGTCTCCAGCGCCAATTCGAGGCGATCGATCAGGCACTCGACGGCGGCCTGCTGGAAACTGGCGCAGATATCGGCGTCCGAGTGCGCCCCGCTTTCGTAGGCCCGCAAGACCGCGCTCTTGAGCCCCGCGAAGGAGAAATGCGGTTCGCTCGAACCCTTCAAGGGCCGCGGCAAGGGAACCGCACCCGGATTGCCCTCCCGCGCCAGCCGCTCGACCGCCGGCCCGCCGGGATAGCCGAGCCCCAGGATCTTAGCGGTCTTGTCGAAGGCCTCGCCCAGCGCGTCGTCGATGGTGGTGGCGAGGCGGCGATACTGCCCGACGCCCTCGACCGCGAGGATCTGGCAATGC
The DNA here is from genome assembly GCF_046452355.1 of Erythrobacter sp. NE805. Taxonomy (NCBI): domain Bacteria; kingdom Pseudomonadati; phylum Pseudomonadota; class Alphaproteobacteria; order Sphingomonadales; family Erythrobacteraceae; genus Erythrobacter; species Erythrobacter sp. NE805. The sequence goes on from NZ_JBKFDI010000004.1 coordinate 184,779, forward strand.
CCCCCCGAGACCAGCAGCAGCAGGTAGGGAAAGCCCAGCCCCGCGTCCGCCAGCCGGGGCGACAGGGCATGGCCCTCGAGGTGGTTGACTGCAATCAGCGGCTTGTCCGCGGCCATCGCGAGCGCCTTGGCGCTGACGAGACCGACCATCACTCCGCCGATCAGCCCCGGCCCGGCCGTCGCGGCGATGGCATCGACTTCGCCGAGCGCGACGCCCGCCTCGGTCATCACCCGCTCCAGCATCGGCGCGAGGCGCTCGGCATGAGCGCGCGCGGCGATCTCGGGGACGACGCCGCCATAGGGAGCGTGCTCGGCTTCCTGGCTAGCGATCGCCTGCGCCACGATCGTCCCGTCGCCGCGCACCAGCGCGACCGCGGTCTCGTCGCAGCTCGACTCGATCCCCAGCACGAGCGGCCCTTCAGAGGTGTGCGTTGACGATCCCATCCGGCTTCCATCTAGTCTTTGTGCGGGCTAGGGCAAGCGCAGCCATGACTGACGCTTCCGCACCGCGCCCCAAACTCCGCCTCGGCACCCGCAACTCCCCGCTGGCGATGGCGCAGGCCCATGAGACCCGCGCCCGCCTCTGCGCCGCGCATGGCTGGGCCGAGGAGGAGGTCGAACTCGTCCCCGTGCTGGCGAGCGGCGACAAGGTGCTCGACCGGCCGCTTTCGGAGATCGGCGGCAAGGCGCTGTGGACCAAGGAACTCGACCAGTGGCTGGGCGAGGGGCGGATCGGCGTCTCGGTGCATTCGGCCAAGGACGTCGAGACGATCCGCCCGGCCGAATTCCACTTCCCCGCCTTCCTGCCGAGGGCTGACCGGCGCGACTGCCTCGTCGGTGCGGCGAGCATCGCCGCCATCCCGCATGGAGCCGTGGTGGGCACCAGCGCGCCGCGCCGCGCCGCGCAGCTCCTCAACCTCAGGCCCGACTGCAAGGTCGTGACCTTCCGCGGCAATGTCGCGACGCGGCTCGCGAAGTTGCAGGCGGGCGAGGCCGACGTGACCTTCCTCGCCGCCGCCGGGCTCGAGCGGCTGGGCGAGAGCGGCGTCGGTCATCCGCTCGGCTCGGATGAATGGATTCCCGCCGCCGCGCAGGGCGTCATCGCCATCGAGTGCCGCGCCGGGGACGCCGCGACCACCGCGCTCCTCGCCGCGATCGACCACGCCCCGACCCGCGCCGAGCTCGAGGCCGAGCGCGCGCTGCTCGCCGAGCTGGGGGGCACCTGCCACTCGCCGGTGGCGGTGCTGTGCGAGCTTGCGGGCGATGCCTTGACGATGCGCGCCGCGCTGTTCTCCCCCGACGGGGCCGAGCGGATCGAGGGGAGCGCCACCTTCGCCCCCGGCGATCACGCGAAGGTAGCGGCGCTCGCCGCCGAGCTGCTCGGACGCGCGACACCGGGGATCGCGCCGCACTTCCGCAGCGGGAAATGACCCTGCACCTGCTGGCGCTCCGCCCCGAGCCCGGCCTTGCCGCGACGCTCGAGCGGGCCCGTGCAATGGGGCTGACGATCACCGGGCACGCGCTGTCGGAGATCCGCCCGGTCGCGTGGGAGTGCCCCGACCCCGCCGGAATCGACGGGCTGCTGATCGGCAGCGCCAACGCGATCCTCCACGGCGGGCCGCACCTCGCGCGGCTCGCCGCCAAGCCCGTCCACGCCGTCGGCGAGGCCACCGCCGCCGCCGCGCGCGCCGCCGGGTTCACCGTCGCGACGACGGGGAGCGGGGGATTGCAGGGGGTGCTCGACGCCATTGCCGGTCCTTGCCGCCTGCTGCGCATCGCCGGGGAGGAGCACGTGCCGCTCACGCCGCCGCCGAGCGTCACCATCGCCGAGGTGATCGCCTATCGCGCGGTGATGCTCCCGCTCGATCCGGTCGCCCCATTGCTGGCGTCGGGAGAGGCGCTGGTGCTGCTGCACTCCGCCGCGACTGCCGCGCACTTCGCCGCCGAGTGCGACCGGCTCGGGATCGGCCGCAGCGGCGTGACCCTCGCCGCGCTCGGCCCGCGGATCGCCGCGGCGGCGAGCGGGGGCTGGGCCGCGGTCCACACCGCCGCGCGGCCCGACGAGGCGAGCCTGATGCAATTGGCATTTGACTTGTGCCGCGCCACGCGCTCCACATGACCCTCTCGCACCGGCCGGCCCGCGCCAGCCGGGCTCCCGCATTGAACGCCTGAGAACGGATCACGATGGCATCACAACCGGGACCATCGCCCTATGGCACCCCCAGCCGCGGCGCTTCGGCGCGCGGCGTCGTCCTCGCCGTCTGCCTCGCCTTCCTCGCCGGGGGCGCGCTGGTCGGCTGGCTGATGTGGAGCGACCTTTTGCCCGGCGCCGCCGCATCGCGCACCGTCGCCGGGGCCGCCGCCGCGCCGAGCCCGGCGCTCGCCCCCTCGCCGACCCCGCAGGCCGCCGCGGCCGCGGTCGCCGCGACCGGGCAGGCGGTCGCCAAGGTCGCCGAGCAGCAGGGCGGGCTCGACCAGCGCCTCGCCGCCGCCGAGCAGCGCCTCACCCGATTGGACCTCCAGGCCCAGGCCGCCGCCGGCAATGCCGCCCGGGCCGAGAGCCTGCTGATCGCCTTCGCCACCCGCCGCTCGATCGAGCGCGGGGGCGAGCTCGGACCGCTCGCCGACCAGCTGCGCCTGCGCTTCGGGGACGGCTGGCCGAACGCGGTCGGCACGATCATCGACTTCGCGCGCAACCCGGTCCGGCTCGATGCGCTGGTGGCGCGGCTCGACGGCCTCGGCCCGCAGCTGCGCCAGAGCGACGAGGGCCCCTCGTGGGGCGCCTTCAAGCGCGAGCTGAAGCAGCTGTTCGTGGTGCGCCGCGAGACCACCCCCTCGCCGCAGCCGCAGCAGCGCCTCGAGCGGGCGCGCTGGGCGCTCGAGCAGGGGCGCTACGAGGCGGCGATCGCCGAGGTGCGCGGGATGCCGGGCGCCGCCAAGGCGCAGAGCTGGATCGCGGATGCCGAGCGCTACAGGAAGGCGATGGACGCATTGGAGGTGATCGAGACCGCCGCCGTGCTCGACCAGCGCGGGCTGAGGGACGGCGCGGGCAACCCGGTGCAGCAGCTGAGCCCGCTGGTGCGGCCTTAGTCGCCAACCCCGTTCGTCCTGAGCTTGTCGAAGGACCGCATTTTCTTCTTCTCCCCGCGTGGTTGGAGAGAAGGACGGTGCTTCGACAAGCTCAGCACGAACGGTTCGGCGTAATCCTACCCCCGCAAAATCTCCGGCAGGTCCCCCGAGACCCCGCGCGCTTCGTCCATGAAGAAGCTCTTGAGCAGCGGCGTCCTCTGCACCGCGGCCATGCCGAGGCGGCGCACCGCGCTTGCGGTCCTGCCGGGGACGCCGAACAGGCGGGTGAGGCCGTCGGTGGCGAGCGCGACCATGAAGCTGTCGAGCCCGCGCCAGGTCTCGTAGCGCTTGAGCACCTCGGGATCGCCCGGATCGAGTCCCAATCGCGCGCCCTCGGCGAGCACCTCGACCAGCGCGCCGACATCGCGCAGGCCGAGGTTGAGGCCCTGCCCGGCGATGGGGTGGATGCCGTGCGCGCTGTCGCCGATCAGCGCGAGGCGCTCGGCGGTGATCTTCGCGGTGTGGTGGAAGCCCAGCGGATAGCTCGACCGGTGCCCGACGGAGCGCACCCGGCCCAGCACCCCGCCCATGCGCTTCTCCACCTCGGCGAGGAAAGCTCGGTCGCCGAGCTTCGTCACCCCCGCCGCATCATCCTCCGAGACGGTCCACACCAGCGAGGAGCGGTGCGTGCCGTCGGCGTCGTCGTTCAGGGGCAGCAGGGCGAAGGGCCCGGCGGGATAGAAGATTTCCCATGCGACATTGCCGTGGGGCTTCTCGTGGGTCAGCCCGGCGATGATCGCGCGGTGCCGATAGTCCCACTTGGCGATGGTGATCCCCGCGCTGTCGCGGGTCGGCGACTGGCGCCCTTCCGCAGCGACCATCAGCGCGCCCCGGAACTTGCGCCCGTCGGCGGTCACCGCGGCGACGCCGTATTGCGAGCGCTGGCGTTCGACGACGGTCGCCTTCGAGGTCCACCGGATCAGCGGCTCCTTCGCCGCTGCTTCGAACAGCGCGAGGCGCAGGCGGCGGTTGGGGAACATCCGCCCGAGCGTCCCGTCGCCCTCGCCGGGGACGAAGTCGAGGCGGCCGGGCTTCTGCTGGTCGGTGACGGCGATGCTCGCGATGTCGCAGGCGAATGCCTCGAGCCCCGCCGCGATGCCGATATTCTCGAACAGATGCCAGCTCGCCGTCGAGATCGCGGTGGCACGGTCGTCGAAGCCCTCGGCGGTGAGCTCGGCCGGGTCGGCGCGGTCGATCACGTGGCTCGACAGGCCCTTCTTCGCCGCCGCCAGCGCGAGCGTCATGCCGACGAGGCCGCCGCCGAGGATCACGAGATCGCGGGGGCCTTCGGGATTGTCTGAAGTCGCTGTCACCTTGGCCGCTCCGATTGCGAAGAACTGCCGTGATGCCTAGAGGGTAGGGCGCGATGCACGCAAGATTCTTCCCGTCTCCCGCCCGACAATTCGCTGCATGGGTGCTTGCGCTCGCCGCAATGCTCCTGGCGGGCGTGCCCGCGACCGCGCAGCCGCAGGGCGCTTCCGACGCCGGCCTGATCGGCTCGGACCGGATCGCGGTCGAGCTCTATGTCGACGCTGCGGCGGGCGCGCCGCAGCAGGGCAAGGAGTTCCTGCTCGCGCTGCGCTTCATGCCGAGCGCGCCCGAGTGGCACGGCTACTGGACGAACCCGGGCGATGCGGGGCAGGGGATGCGCCTTTCGCTCGACCTGCCGCCCGACTGGGAGGTGGGCGAGGCGCGCTATCCCGTCCCCAAGCGCCTGCTCGTCAGCGGGCTGATGAACCACATCTACGAGGGGCCCTACACGGTGCTGGTGCCGGTCACCCCGGGGCCGAGCGTGAACGGCGCCGATGTCGGCCCGATCAAGGCCAGCGTCGACTACCTCGCCTGCACCGACCAGATCTGCGTGCCGCAGTCGGCGCGGCTCATCGCGCGCAGCGGCGGCGACTTCGCGCGCTGGCGGGCCGCGATCGCCCCGCCGCTCGACGCGCGCGCGTCCTTCGCCATCACGGGCAAGACCCTGCGCGTCGCGATCCCCTTCCCCGCGAGCATGGCGCTCGCCGACCCGTATGTCTTCGTCGCCAACGAGCGGCTGGTCGCCTATGCCGCGCCGCAGACCTTCCGCCGCGCGGGCGAGACGCTGGTCGCCGAGATCCCGCTCGACGCCTACGGGACCGGCAAGGCCGAGCGCCTCTCCGGGATCCTCGCCTTCGGCGACGGCAACGGCTTCCGTTTCGAGGCGGGCCTCGGCGCGGTGCCTTCCGGGGGCGAGCTGGTGGCGGGGCCGCAGATGGCGGTCGCGACGCCGCCGCTGTGGACGCTGGTGCTCGGCGCGCTGGTCGGCGGGCTGCTGCTCAACATCATGCCCTGCGTCTTCCCGATCCTCAGCCTCAAGGCGATCGCACTCGCCCGCGCCGGGGAGAGCGAGGCGCGGGCGCGGGCCGAGGGGATCGCCTATACCGCCGGGGTGGTGATCGCCTGCCTCGGGCTCGGCGCGCTGCTGCTCGCCTTGCGCGCTGCCGGCGAGCAGGTCGGCTGGGCGTTCCAGTTGCAGGAGCCGGGCGTGGTGGTCGCGCTGCTGGTGCTCGCCGCGGCGATCACCGCCAATTTCGCGGGGCTGTTCGAGCTTCCCGCGATCTCCGTCAGGTTGGGCGGCGAGCGCACCGGGGCCTTCGCGACCGGGCTGCTCGCGGCCTTCGTCGCGACCCCCTGCACCGGTCCCTTCATGGCCGCGGCATTGGGTGCGGCGCTGCTGCTGCCGGTGCCGCTCGCGCTGCTGCTCTTCGCCTGCCTCGGGCTGGGGCTGGCGCTGCCTTTCCTCCTGCTCGGCTTCGTGCCTCCCTTGCGCCGGATGCTGCCGAAGCCGGGCGCATGGATGGAGCGCTTCCGGCGGATCATGGCGGTGCCGATGGCGCTGACCTTCCTCGCGCTCCTGTGGCTGACGGTGCAGATCGGCGGGCGGCCCTTCGGCGGGATCGCGCTGGTGATGGTGTTCGGGGTGCTGCTCGGCCTCTTCGTGGTCGGCAAGTTGCAGCGCGGGGGCAAGATGGCGTGGCCCGCCTTCGCGCTCGTCGCCGCGCCTTTCGTCGCCTTCGCCGCGATCGGGCTCCCGTCGGTCTACGAGGTCAAGGCGGGCGAGGCGAGCGCGAGCATCCTCGCGCCCCGCACCTTCAGCGCCGAGACCCTCGCCGAGGCGCGCGCTTCGGGCAAGCCCGTGTTCGTGTGGTTCACCGCCGACTGGTGCCTCACCTGCAAGGTCAACGAGCGCGTCGCGATCGAGCGCGAGAGCACCCGCGCGGCCTTCGCGAAGGCGGGCGTGGTGCCGATCGTCGGCGACTGGACGCGCCGCGACGAGGCGATCACGCGCTTCCTCGACGAACACGGCGCTGCGGGCGTGCCGCTCTACCTGTGGTATGCGCCCGGATCGCGCACGCCGGAGCAGCTGCCGCAGGTGCTCACCCCGGAACTGCTGGCGACGAAGGCCTCAGCGGGCGGTTGAAAGCTCGAGCGAGGGGTCGGCGGGCTGGACCTCGCCTCCGGCGGCAGCGCCCGCGCCGCGGCAGGTCTCGACCAGCGCCATCGGCAGCGGGCTCGGATTGAGCCTGAGAAGGCCCGCGCCGGGCACGGTGACGGTCGCCTCGTTCGCGGGCCTCAGCGCCGCCCATTCGCGCTGCGTGGCGGGCACGTCGCCCTGCCACAGCAAGGCGCCGCGCACATTGGTCGCATCGACCGGGAAGCGCCCGATCCAGCCGTTGCCGATCAGCGCGAGCAGCGCCGCCGCACCCTCGTCGGCGGGGGCGTGGCGGGTGATCCGGAGTTGCGCCTGCGGGCTGCCGGGCGCGAGGCACTCGAGCGCGAGCAGCACCGGCTGGCCGGGCTTGCCGTAGACCAGCCGCAACGGATTGGCGGTCGCTGCCCAGACGGCCCCGGCGACATCGGGCGAGGCGATCGGCTCGGAGGGGCCCTTGGCGGGCATCTCGAGCGCGACGCGGGCGACGGCAGAGTCGGTCGGCGGCGGCTTGCATCCCGCGACGCTCCCCACGAGGACGAGCGCCGACAGGATCGCGGGTCCTCCGCCGGGCCGGGCCCTCCCTCGCGATAATTTCACGTGATCCGCTCCTCGGCGCCGCTGTCGGCACGGCGCAAGGCGCGCTGCGGCGCATCGTGCCAGCGCCCTGCGGCGGGCAGGGGCGCGGATGCGGCGAGGTGGGAAGCGGCCGGGCGGCGGGGCGTCATGGCCCGGCTCTATGCGGGGGCCCGCCCGGCGGTCAACCGCAGGTCAGGCGGTTGTCACCTGCGCTTCTCGAAGAGGTAGACGAAGCGGTCGGTCTTCCCGCGCACCGCCGGGTCGAACACCAGCTTCGTGTGATCGTCCGCCGGGTTGGCGAGGTGGTCCGACTGCTTGGCGAGACGGAAGCCCGCGCGCTCGAAATCGGCTTTCACCACCGCCGGGTCGATGCGGTGCAGCTTGTCGACGATCGCCCGGGTGTCGCCCGGCCCGCCGACATGGTCGACCACCAGCAGCCGCCCGCCCGGCTTCATCGCCGCGTAGAGCGCCGCGACGAAGGCGGCGGGGTCGCTGCGCGGGATCTTGTACTGCTCGGACTGCCAGTAGAGGTCGTGGTAGGAGAGGTGGATGATCGCCGCATCGAAGCTGTTCGCGGGCACGGCGAGCGCCTTGAAGGGATAGGGCGTGAGGGTGAGGTTCGGATTGCGCGCGACGAGATCGGCGAGCACTGCCTGTCCCCTGGGATCGGCATAGAACTCCTCGGGCTCGAGCGCGGTGACCTTGCCCTTGGGGCCCACCACCTCGGCGAGGATGTCGGCCCAATAGCCGGTCCCGGTCATGATGTCGGCGACCTTCATGCCGGGCTTGAGCCCCAGCAGCGCGAGCGTCTCGGCCGGCTTGCGGCTGGCATCGAGTTCACGCGCCTCGCCCGGCCGGTCGGCAGCGGCGACGCTCGCCTCGAGCGAGAGCGGCCTGGGCTTGGCCTCCTTCGCCGCAACAGGCAGGGCAAGGATGGCGAGCGCGAGCAGGCTGGCGGTCTTGATGGCATTGGTCATGGCAGGTCTCCCCTCGCACGCAAGGAAGACCCGTGACGGGCCGGGCGGCAAGCGCTGACGGACGAACGGCGTCAGCGTTCGACGGAGGTCTAGGGTTTCCCACCCATCCGTTTGTACCTTGTCTTGCCGAACCGCGTCTTGCGCGTCCCCGGCTTGCCCTCGTTGCTGCGCCCCACGATCGGCGCCTTCTTCTCGTTGTCGGGCAGGCCCAGTTCGTCCGCCTCGAGCCGGCGGATCTCGTCGCGCAACCGGCCGGCTTCCTCGAATTCGAGGTTCGCGGCCGCGTTGCGCATCCGCTTCTCGAGATCCTCGATGTAGCTTCTGAGATTGTGCCCGACGAGATTGTTGCGTTCGTCGTCGCCGGTGTCGATCACCACGCCGTCCTGCGAGGCGGTGTGGGCGACGATGTCGTGGATGTTGCGCTTGATCGTCTGCGGGGTGATCCCGTGCGCCTCGTTGTATTCCTGCTGCTTGGCGCGGCGGCGGTCGGTTTCGGCGAGCGCGCGCTCCATCGAGCCGGTGATGCGGTCGGCGTAGAGGATCACCCGCCCGTCGACGTTGCGCGCGGCGCGGCCGATGGTCTGGATCAGCGAGGTTTCGGAGCGCAGGAAGCCTTCCTTGTCCGCATCGAGGATGCACACCAGTCCGCACTCGGGAATGTCGAGCCCCTCGCGCAGCAGGTTGATGCCGACCAGCACGTCATAGACCCCGAGCCGAAGATCGCGGATCAGCTCGATGCGCTCCAGCGTCTCGACGTCGGAGTGCATGTAGCGCACGCGCACGCCCGCCTCGTGCATGAACTCGGTGAGGTCCTCGGCCATGCGCTTGGTCAGCGTGGTGACGAGCGTGCGGTAGCCGAGCTTCGCGGTCGCCTTGCACTCGGCGATGCAGTCCTGCACCTGGTCCTCGACCGGGCGGATGGTGACGGGCGGGTCGATGAGGCCGGTGGGGCGGATCACCTGCTCGGCGAAGACCCCGCCGGTCTGCTCCATCTCCCAGCCGCCGGGCGTCGCCGAGACGCAGACCGTCTGCGGGCGCATCGCGTCCCATTCGTTGAACCTGAGGGGCCGGTTGTCGATGCAGGAGGGCAGGCGGAAGCCATATTCGGCAAGCGTCAGCTTGCGGCGGTGGTCCCCGCGCGCCATCGCGCCGATCTGCGGCACGGTCTGGTGGCTCTCGTCGACGAAGAGGAGCGCGTTCTCGGGCAGGTATTCGAAGAGCGTCGGCGGCGGCTCGCCCGGCAGCCGCCCGGTGAGGAAGCGCGAGTAGTTCTCGATGCCCGCGCAGGAGCCCGTCGCCGCGATCATCTCGAGGTCGAAATTGGTGCGCTGTTCGAGCCGCTGGCGCTCGAGCAATTTGCCCTCGATCTCGAGCTCCTTCAATCGCTCCTCGAGCTCGAACTTGATGGCGGCCATCGCCTGCTTCATCGTCGGGCCGGGCGTCACGTAGTGCGAATTGGCATAGACCCGCACCTTGTCGAGCTTCGCGCCCTTGGTGCCGGTCAGCGGATCGAACTCGGCGATCTCCTCGATCTCGTCGCCGAAGAAGGTGACGCGCCACGCGACGTCCTCGTAGTGCGAGGGGAAGATCTCGAGACTGTCGCCGCGCACCCGGAAATTGCCGCGGGCGAAGGCGGCGTCGTTGCGCTTGTATTGCAGGGCGACGAGCTTCCTGATCAGCTCGCGCTGGTCGACGCTCTCGCCGACCTTGATGTCGAAGATCATCGCCGAATAGGTCTCGACCGAACCGATCCCGTAGAGGCACGAAACGCTCGCCACGATGATGACGTCGTCGCGTTCGAGCAGCGCCCGGGTGGCCGAGTGGCGCATCCGGTCGATCGCCTCGTTCACGCTCGACTCCTTCTCGATATAGGTGTCGGAGCGCGGGACGTAGGCCTCGGGCTGGTAGTAATCGTAGTAGGAGACGAAATACTCGACCGCATTCTCGGGGAAGAAGCTCTTGAATTCGCCATACAACTGCGCGGCGAGGATCTTGTTGGGGGCGAGGACGAGGGCGGGGCGCTGGAGCGTCTCGATCACCTTGGCCATCGTGAAGGTCTTGCCCGAGCCGGTCACCCCGAGCAGCACCTGGGTCTGGTCGCCCGCAAGCGCCGCCTCGGTCAGCTCCTTGATCGCGGTCGGCTGGTCGCCCGCCGGCTGATAGTCCGAGACAAGCTTGAAGGGGATGCCGCCCATCGATTTCTCGGGGCGGGCGGGGCGGTGCGGGACGAAATCGGCGCCCGTCTCGGGCTCGTCCAGTCCGCGGCGGATCACGAGTTCGGCCATGCGCTCCTGTATGGGGAACAAAGCGGGGACGCGCAAGGCGCGCGGGGGCGCGGCCGCGCTTTTCGGATCACGCTTCGCCGCAATCCGGGCTATGGTCCCCGCGAGCAACAGGAGACCCGTCATGACGTCCCACGCCATCATCGCCGCCGCCGCCGCCGCGCTGCTGCTCGTCGGCTGTTCCGATGCAGGCTCGGCCGATGCCGACGCGGAGGGCAAGCTCAGCCTCGGCGAGGCGGCGAAGGAGGTCGAGGCCGCGGGGCTCAAGCCGCAGCCGGGCCTATACAGGACGACAGTCACCATGACCGATCTCCAGATCCCCGGCCTGCCGCCCGAGATGAAGGGCCACGGCGCCGGCATGACCACCACGGTCGAGGACTGCCTCACCGCCGAGGAGGTCGGCAAGGGCTTCGAGGAGATGGTCAAGCAAGGCCAGAACGGCGATTGCGGCTACGAGAGCTTCGCGCTCGCGGGCAACAAGCTCGATGCGGTGATGGTGTGCAAGGCCGAAGGGCGCGAGGTCCGCAGCACCCTCAGCGGCACCGCCAGCGCGACCGGCGCGGACCTCGTCGCGACCACGCAGATGGCCTTCGACGGCGCAGGCAAGGGCACGATGACCGCCAGCGTCAAGCACGAGCGGATCGGGGAATGCGCCGCCAAGTGAGGCGGGCCTCGCGCAAAGTGTGACGGTTTTATTTCATCTGTTACACTTCATTGAATATTCAGGTCGATGCTGCCTATGGAGGGCGCATGGCCTCGCGCTTCGCCTTTGCCCCTCCGCGCCTTCCCGCCCCGCTGCTCGCGGCCGGCGCGCGCGGGCAGCAGGCCTATGCGGCGAGCGAGCTGGCGCGCCGGCTTGCGCTCGCCCGCGAGGCCTGCCCCGAGGAGTTCGAGACCGGCAAGCCAGCCCTCGCGCGGTTGCTCGGCGAGGCGCAGGTTCTGCTTGAGCCCGTGCGCCGCCCGCGCCGCAAGGTGCCGGTCGCGGTGACCGCCAACCCGCAGGTGGCGATGATCCTCCCCGGCTTCGGCGCGCACCCGATGCGGATGCGCTATCTCGCCCGCCATCTGGAGCGCGCCGGGCACATTGCCAAGCGCTGGGGCCTCGGCTTCAACTGGGGCCCGACCGAAGAGCGTTTCGATGCGGTCGAGGCGAGGCTGCTCGAGCTTCACGCGCGCCACGGCCGCAAGGTGGTGCTGATCGGCTGGAGCCTCGGCGGGCTCTACGCGCGCGAGATCGCCAAGCGCCAGCCGCAGGCGGTGGCGAAGGTGATCTCGATGGGCTCGCCCTTCTCGGGATCCCCGCGGGCCAACAACGTGTGGCGCGCCTACCAGTTCATCACCGGGCATTCCGTGGACGCCCCGCCGATCGATGCGGACCTGCGCAGCAAGCCTCCGGTCGAGACCGTCGCCCTGTGGAGCGCCAACGACGGCGTGATCGCCCCCCGCTGCGCCGCCGGCCGCCCCGGCGAACGCGACCGTGCGATCCCGCTGCGCTGCACCCACATGGGCTTCACCTACGACCCCCAGGTGATCGCGACGCTGCTCGCCGAGTTGGAGGCGACGCGGGGCTGAGCCTCCTCGTCACACCGGCGAGAGGCGGGCTTCGGGCTCCGATGGTTTAGCGCTTGCCGCAGTTTGGTCCCAGCTACCGTCGGGATGGCGCAGATCGGGATCGATCGTCGCAAATCGTAAAAAAACGGCATATGCCAAGACGATGAAGGCCGTCATTCTTGTCACCGCCGCCTCCCTCGCTGTGACTGCGCCTGCCGGCGGGGAGCCTTCGGACGCGGTAGCACGATATGTCGAAGGCACCTTGCACTTCAGCAGCTACCAGCGCGCGGAAGCTGACCTCGATGGCGATGGTCGAGCGGAAACATTCGTATACGCGACCGATCCGGCATATTGTGGCAGCGGCGGTTGCACGCTGGTTGTCCTGTCGCCGCAAGGCCACGGCTTCCGCGTTGTCATGCGATCCACCGTGACGCAGCTGCCGATACGGCTGCTCGAGACCTCGACGAATGGCTGGCGGGATGTGGGAGTGAACGTCTCGGGGGGCGGCACCACTCGCCCCTCCATCGCCCGCTTGCGTTTCGATGGCGAGCGTTACCCCGGCAATCCGACCGTCCCACCTGCTGCCCCGCTCACTCGTCCATCTGGCACAGTCCTGATTGGCCGCTAGCGGCCCGGCAGCATCGCATCACAGGCATCTGCCCCGTCCCGATCTACGTCAAATGCCCCACCGGCTTTCCTTTTGCGAAAGCCCGGTTAGAGTGCCCGGACTAAGTCATTCTGCGGGGGTCGATGCACGGGCGGGGCAGCAATTTCGACGAGATGTTCGACGGCGCGGGGAACACCCGGCCCGCCTATGCCGAATACGCGCGCTGGTTCGGCGAGCAGCCCCCGGAGTTCCTGCGCCGCAAGGACCGCGAGGCCGACGACACCTTCCGCCGCACCGGCATCACCTTCAACGTCTATGGCGAGGATGCGGCCGAGGAGCGGCTGATCCCCTTCGACATGGTGCCGCGCATCATCACCGCCGCCGAGTGGCGCCGCCTCAGCCGCGGGATCGAGCAGCGGGTGCGCGCGCTCAATTCCTTCCTCTACGACCTCTACCACCGCCAGGAGATCGTGCGCGCCGGACGCCTGCCCGAACGGCTGCTGCGCACCAATGATGCGTGGCTCGCCAACATGGTCGGCTTCACGCCGCCCGGCGGCATCTACACCCACATCGTCGGCATCGACCTCGTGCGCACCGGGCCGGACGAATTCTTCGTGCTCGAGGACAACGCCCGCACCCCCTCGGGCGTCTCCTACATGCTCGAGAACCGCGAGACGATGATGGGGATGTTCCCGGACCTGTTCAGCCGGATCGGGGTGGAGTCGGTCTCCAACTACCCCCGCCGCCTCGCCCGCAGTCTCGCCGCCTGCGTCCCGCCCGCCTATCGCGGCGGCAAGCCGACCGTCGCGGTGCTCACGCCCGGCATCTACAACTCGGCCTATTTCGAGCACGCCTTCCTCGCCGACCAGATGGGCGCCGAGCTCGTCGAGGGCAGCGACCTCAGGGTCGTCGAGGGGCGGGTGCAGATGCGCACCACCCGCGGCTACCAGCCGATCGACGTGCTCTATCGCCGGGTCGACGACGAGTTCCTCGATCCGCTGACCTTCAACCCCGATAGCGTGCTCGGGGTGCCGGGGATCATGGACGTCTACCGCTCGGGCGGGATCACCATCGCCAACGCGCCGGGCACCGGGGTTGCCGACGACAAGGCGATCTATTCCTTCATGCCCGAGATCGTCGAGTTCTACACGGGCGAGCGGCCGCTCCTGCCCAACGTGGAAACCTGGCGCTGCGCCGACAAGGAGGCGCTGGCCTATGTGCTCGACAACCTGTCGGAGCTGGTGGTGAAGGAGGTTCACGGCTCGGGCGGCTACGGGATGCTGATCGGGCCGACCTCGTCCAAGCGCGAGATCGCCGCCTTCCGGGAAAAGCTCATCGCCCGGCCCGAGAACTACATCGCCCAGCCCACGCTCGCCCTGTCGACCTGCCCGATCTACACTGCCAAGGGCCTCGCCCCGCGGCACGTCGACCTCAGGCCCTTCGTGCTCGTCAGCCCCGAGGGGATCGACATCACGCCCGGCGGGCTCACCCGGGTGGCGCTCAAGAAGGGTTCGCTGGTGGTCAACTCCAGTCAGGGAGGCGGCACCAAGGATACCTGGGTGCTGAAGGACTGATGGCGCGGGATGTTCGCCTCTCGACAGTCCCCCTCCCGCTTGCGGGAGGAGTTAGGGGTGGGCAAGTGCCGGCGCGGGGAGCGTGCCCACCCCCGGCCCCTCCCGCAAGCGGGAGGGGAGAATGCTAGGCCGCACCGCAAACGGGTTGTTCTGGATGTTCCGCTACCTCGAGCGCGCGGAGAACACCGCGCGCCTGCTCGAGGCGGCGCTGCGCATGGCGCTGACCCGCGACCTCGTCACCGCCGAGGCCGAGTGGCGCTCGGTGATCGCGACGCTCGGCCTCACCGAGGCCTACCGCGCCGCCCATGACGGCTATGACGGCGTCGCCGTCTGGAACTTCGTGCTGCGCGGGAGCGGCAATCCCGGCAATGTCCGCGCGATGTTCGGCGCGGTGCGCGCCAATGCGCGGGCGGCGCGGATCAATATCTCTTCCGACGTCTGGGAGGCGGTCAACGAAAACTGGATGCGCATCGACCGGCTGCTCGCCCGGCCGGTCGGGCAGGGCGCGGTCGGCGAGGTGCTCGCCGCGATCCGCCGTGCGGGCACGCAGGTCCACGGCGCCTTCGACGGCTCGATCCTGCGCGACGAGGGCTACCACTTCAGCCGCGCGGGCACCTTCATCGAACGCGCCGACAGCTCGGCGCGCATCCTCGACATGAAGTACTTCCTGCTGCTGCCCTCGCTCTCCTATGTCGGGTCGAGCCTCGACACCGGGCAGTGGGAGCAGGTGCTGCGCTCGGTCGCCGGGGCGCGGGCCTACTCATGGCTCAACGCCGGACAGATCGAGGCGCGCGGGATCGTCGAATTCGTGGTGCTCGACGAGCGCTTCCCGAGGAGCCTCGCCTTCTGCCGCTCTGCCCTGCGCGGCTGCCTCGGCGCGCTCGCCCGCGCGCATGGCGGGGAGGGCCGCGCCGTCGCGCTGAGCCGCGAGGCCGACACGCGGATCAGCAACCTCACCGTCGACCAGATCTTCGAGCAGGGCCTCCACGAATTCCTCGTCGACTTCCTCGCCCGCAACAACGCCATCGCCCAGGCGATCGCCGAGGACTACCGGTTCCGCGCATGAGCAAGCTCACCCTCCAGGTCCGCCACACGACGCATTACGCCTTCGCGACGCCGGTGGTGCACGCGCTCCAGCGGTTGCGGCTCACCCCCAAGGAGACCCACGGGCAGCGTATCCTCGACTGGCGGATGAGCTTCGAGAATGCCGCGGCCGAGCTCCAGTACGACGACCAGCACTTCAACCACGTGACCCTCGTCAGCCTCGCCCCCGGCGCGCGCGAGGTGACGGTGACCTGCGAGGGCACGGTCGAGACCGACGACAATGCCGGGGTGATCGGCCGCCACTCGGGCCACCTGCCCTTGTGGAGCTTCCTGCGCCAGACCCCGCTCACCCGCCCGGGGCCGCGGCTGCGCGCGCTGCTGCGCGACCTGCCGGTCGCCGCCGCCGAGGCGCCGCTCGACGGGCTCCACGCGCTCTCGGCGCTGATCCGCGAGCGGGTCGTCTACGAGACCGGGCGCACCCATCCGGCCACCACCGCCGAGGAGTCGGTGGCGCAGGGCGCGGGCGTATGCCAGGACCATGCGCATATCTTCATCGGCGCCGCGCGGGCGAGCGGCATCCCCGCGCGCTATGTCAGCGGCTACCTGATGATGAACGACCGGATCGAGCAGGAGGCGACCCACGCCTGGGCCGAGGCGCATGTCGAGGGGCTGGGCTGGGTCGGCTTCGACGTCTCGAACGGCATCTCGCCCGATCCGCGCTACGTGCGCGTCGCGACGGGGAGCGACTACCGCGACGCCGCGCCCGTCACCGGCATCAGCATCGGCGCCTCCGAGCAGGTGCTGACCGTCGGCGTCGCGGTCGAGGCGCAGGCGTCCGGCCAGAGCCAGAGCCAGAGCCAGAGTCAAGGTCAGAGCCAGAGCCAGTCGAACCAGTAGGGGATCATGCCCCCTTTGCGCTCACGGTCGCATCGGGCTAGGGCCGGGCTGGGCGGAAAGAGGATGACGGCATGACCTATTGCGTTGGCATGGTGCTCGACAAGGGCCTCGTGCTCATGAGCGACACCCGCACCAATTCGGGCGTCGACAACATCTCGACCTTCCGCAAGCTGTTCCACTGGGGCGTGCCCGGCGAGCGCATGATCGCGGTGATGACGGCGGGCAACCTCGCCACCACCCAGGCGGTGATCAGCCAGCTCGAGGAGCGTACCAAGGCGCCCGAGGACCGCGAGAACTGCATCCTCCAGGGCGCGACGATGTTCCAGGTGGCGACCCAGATCGGGCGGATCCTCAGGAACACCATCGAGGAGGTGCAGCGCGCCAACGGCGATGCCGGCAAGGGCCGCTTCACCGCCACCATGATCGTCGCCGGGCAGATCAAGGGGATGCAGCCGCGCCTGTTCATGATCTATCCCGAGGGCAACTTCATCGAGGCGAGCTGGGACACGCCCTTCTTCCAGATCGGCGAGACCAAGTACGGCCGCCCGATCCTGATCCGCGGCTACGAGCGCGGCATGAGCTTCGAGGATGCGGTCAAGCTGCTGATGGTCAGCTTCGATTCGACTCTCAAGGCTAACCTGTCAGTCGGCCTGCCGCTCGATCTGCTGGTGCTGGCGAAGGATACCTTCGCGGTGACGCACGCTCACCGGGTGACCGAGGACGACCCCTATTTCGACACGATTTCATCGGGTTGGGGCAATGCCCTGCGGCAGGCCTTCCACTCGCTGCCGCCCTACCACTTCAGCGATGACGCTTAGGGGCAAGGCCTGATCTGCCTCCGTTCCGGAGCGGAATAGCTGTTGTAGATCAGCAGGTTAACCCTTTTCGGATATGGTAAATCCTCCGGATCGGCGGCGCTCCTGCGTGTAACCCATAAGGGGTTAGCGCAGACAGCCTGCCATGACACGCAAAGCCTCACTCCACTTCATCGATTCGTGCAGCCGCCAACGCGCCGAACTCGCCCGCGTGGGCTTCGGCCTCGGCCATCATTGCGAGGTCTATGGCGACCTGTCGGAGCTCGCGGTGCACCCGCCGCGCGACGGCATCATCATCGCCCGCGACACCGCGGAAGAGGGCGGGGTGGGGATGATCCTCGACCGGCTCGGGCGGCTCGGCATCTGGCTGCCGCTGATCGCGGTCGATGTCCAGCCGCGCCCGGGGCGCATCGTCGAGGCGATCAAGGCGGGCGCGCTCGATTACCTCGCCCTGCCGCTCGATCCCGAACGCTTCACCCGCTCCCTCCTGCGCATCGAGAAGGAGGCTGAACTCTTCGGCGCCGCCCGCCGCCGCATGATCGAGGCGCGCGACCGCATCTCGACCCTTTCCGCCCGCGAACGCGAGGTGCTCGACTGGCTGGCCGAGGGCAGCAGCAACAAGGCGATCGCCCGCGAGCTCGACATCAGCCCGCGCACGGTCGAGATTCACCGCGCCAACATGATGACGAAGCTGGGCGCCCGCCACGCGGCCGAGGCGGTGCGGCTGAAGCTGGAAGCGAAGCTGGAACCCAGGCTGCGCGCCTGAGTGCGCCCGCGGCAGACGATCACGGGTCACCCCCAGGCGGTCCGGGAGCCCCCCCCCACTCACCCCCGGACCGCCACCCCCTTTTGCGAGGTGAGGCCGGCGCGCGCGAAGACCCCCTCGACGCGGAGCTGAGCGCGGGGCGCAAGGCCGGTAGCTGGTGGGAAGGCCGCGAGGTGAGCGTCTTGCCCGGACGCGGCGATGCGGCAACCTTGGCCCTTAACGGCAGAACTTGGCGCCCGTGCCCTCGAGGTGCAGGTGATCCTCGTGCGCGGCGTTGTACTCCGGCCCGAGCACCGTGCCGAAGCGCTTGCAGGCGCTCTTGTGCACCACCCGCAGGAATTCGCGCGTCGCCGCATCGCCGCCCTGCCAGTCGCGCTTGAGCACGATCCGCCGCCCGTCGGCGAGCACGAAGGCGGCGACATCGATCGCCTCGGCCCGCGCATGGGCGGAGCGGCGGTCGGTCCCCGCCACATTGCGGCAGGCGTAGGAGCCCATCGTCTCGATCCGCGCGACCGGGCTCTTCAGGATCTGCCGCGCAGCGCGGTCGACGCCGAAGCGTGCCCAGTCGTTGAAGGCCTTGGCGACCGAGCACTGCACCGGGCCGAGATTGGCGATGCTGAGCGGCGCACGGTCGCCGGCGAGCGCCATCAGCTGCACCGTGCCGAGCTTGTTGCACCCCGGCGCCGCATAGGTGTCGGGCAGGAGATCGAAGCGCGCGCCGCTCGCGCCGAGGTCGGCGATGCAGCCGCTGTCCTCGGGTCGCGGGAGGAAGCTCTGCGGCGCCGAGGCGATCGGCATGGCGGGCCGCGCCGGTGTCCGCGCCGTCGCGCTCGCCGTGCCCGGCGCCGCGCCGCCGCTGCCGCCGGGGATCAGCGAGCCGCAGCCCGCCAGCGCCAACGCGCCCGCCAGCAAGCCCGCTCTGCCTAGATGTGCCAGGTGCCTCATGACTGAGGACTATTGCGCAGGTAACCTTAAGCCACGCGCAAGAAACTGGGTTAACAAAGGCTGGCGAATCGCGGGGAAGCGCCCCGCCCATCGCTGCAAAAAACGCGAAGTGCGGCAGCCTATCCGGCGGCGGGGCGCCTGCCGGTGGCGAGGCTCACCACCACGATTGCAACCGAAGCAGCAAAGAATCCCGGGACGATCTCGTAAAGCCCCGGCCCGCCGAGGAAGGACGCGTTCCACCCCAGCGCAATCCACCCCGCGACCACCCCCGCGCCGGTCACCAGCCCGGCCACCGCGCCCGCGCCGGTCATCCGCGGCCAGGTCAGCGCGAGCAGGATCAGCGGCCCGAAGGCCGCGCCGAACCCCGCCCAGGCATTCGCCACCAGCCCGAGCACCTCGCTGTCGGGATCGGCGGCGATCACCAGCGCCGCGGCCGCGACCAGCGCAACGCACAGGCGCCCGATATTGACCGCCTCGGCTTCCGAGGCGTCGCGGCGCAGGAACAGGCGGTAGAAGTCCTCGGTCAGCGAGGAGGAGGACACCAGCAGCTGCGCGGAGATCGTGCTCATGATCGCGGCCAGCAGCGCGGCGTAGAGGAAGCCCGTCACCGCCGGGTGGAAGAGGATGGCGGAGAGAAGGATGAAGATCGTCTCCGGGTCCTCGACCACCAGCCCCTTGCCCTGCGCATAGGCGCGCCCCGCAAGCCCCACCAGCACCGCGCCGGCGAGCGAGATCACCATCCAGCTCATCCCGATCACCCCGGCGCGCGGGACGTTCTCGACCCGGTCGATCGCCATGAAGCGCACGATGATGTGCGGCTGCCCGAAATAGCCGAGCCCCCAGGTCACCGCGCTGATCACCCCCACCAGGGTGGCGCCCTCGGTGAGGCTCAGGAACCCCGGCTGCGTCACGCTCGCGAGGTCGACCGGCGCGGTGCCGTCCGATCCCGAGAGGATCACCAGCGGCATCACCACCAGCGCGATCATCATGATCATCCCTTGCACGAAGTCGGTGAGGCTCACCGCGAGGAAGCCGCCGATGGTGGTGTAGACCAGCACGATCCCCGCCGTCAGCAGGATGCCGACCATGTAGTCGCTGAGGCCGGTGGCAGGCAGCGCGCCCGCAAAGGCGGTCTCGAACAGCTTGCCGCCGCCGACCATGCCGCTCGCCGTGTAGACGGTGAAGAAGCCGACGATCACCACCGCCGAGACGACGCGCAGCACCGTCCCGCTCTCCGGAAAGCGGTTGGCGAGGAACTGCGGTATGGTGAGCGCATTGCCGAGCCGTTCGGTCTGTTCGCGCAGCCGCGGGGCGACGATGATCCAGTTGAGCCCCGCGCCGACCGTCAGCCCGATCGCGATCCACGCCTCGACGAGCCCGCCGACATAGAGCGCGCCCGGCAGCCCCAGCAGCAGCCAGCCCGACATGTCGGAAGCCCCGGCCGAAAGCGCCGTGACCGAAGGAGAGAGGTCACGCCCGGCAAGCAAGTAGCCCTCGGAATCGCCCCGGGTCTTCGCCCAGGCATAGATCCCGATGGCGACCATCAGCACGAAATAGGCGGCGAGGCTGGCGAGGGTGTAGGGGTTCATGGAAAGCGGGCGTAACAAGGGCGAGGGGGCTTGGCTAGCCGCGCATGGTCACTTGGCAACAGCTGGCGCGCTGCCCTAGCATGGCCCTGTGCGATCCGGCGCAGTGGGGCTTGGCGATGGAGCGCAGGGGCGTGATGAAGGGGTTGTTGGGCGGGTTGCTCGCGCTGCTCGGCGCGGGGCGCGGCGGAGCGAAGGTGCGGCAGGCGGCGGGCGCGGCCGCCCCGGCAGTCGATATCGCGGCGCTTCGGGCGATGGTCGGCTACCCGGTCGAGGTGGTCGACGGCGCGCAGGCGCTGGCCCGGTGGGAGGCGCTGCGTAGGGCCGGAGAGGGCTATCCGGTGGTGGTGGGGGATGCCGAGGCGCTGTCATTCCTCGCCGAGGCGGCAGGCTTCGACGATCGCGAGGACCCGAAGGCGATCCTCGCGGAGGCCGCGGCGCTGCAATGGCCGCAGGCGATCTTCGATGCCCGCCGCCGCGAGCGCGAGGCCTTCGCCGCCGAGTATGGCGCGGGCGAGATCGAGGAAGACGACGAGGCGATCGTCGGCGACTGGCCGGCCAAGGTCGCCGACGCGCCGGAGCTCACCACCCGCGAGGATATCCTCACCGGCAAGCCCCACCGCCAGTGCTTCATCGTCATCTTCCCCGCGCAGCATGGCTGGGAAGTGCCCGCCTATGCCAATTGGGGCGGCTGGAACGAGAACCCCGCGCCCGCGCTCCACGTGGCGGCGCTGAAGTCATGGCACGAACGCTACGGCGCCGAGCTCGTCGGCATGAGCGGCGACGTGATGAACCTGCGGGTCGCCCGCAAGCCGGCGAGCCGCGTAGAGGCGCTCGCCCTCGCGCGCGAGCACTACGCCTACTGCGCGGACATCGTCGAGCAGGGCATGGGTTCGCTGGCCGCGCTCGCCGCGACCTACCTCGAGAGCCGCTGGTGGTACTTCTGGTGGGACTGATCCGGCGGGATCAATCCTCCTTCTTGCGGCGCGCCTTCTTGCGTTCGTGCGGGTCGAGGATCGCCTTGCGCAAGCGGATCGACTGCGGGGTGACCTCGACCATCTCGTCGTCGTCGATATAGGCGATCGCCTGTTCGAGGCTCATGCGGCGCGGCGGGGTGAGGCGGATCGCGTCGTCCTTGCCGCTGGAGCGGATGTTGGTGAGCTGCTTGGCCTTCAGCGGATTGACCTCGAGGTCCTCGGGCTTGGCGTTCTCGCCGATCACCATGCCCTCGTAGACCTTCATCTGGGGCGAGATGAACAGGGTGCCGCGCTCCTCCAGCGAATTCAATGCATAGGCCACCGCCTCGCCGTCGCCGTTGGAAATGAGGACGCCGTTGATGCGGCCCTCGATCGGGCCCTTGTAGGGGCCGTACTTCTCGAAGAGGCGGTTCATGATCCCCGTGCCGCGCGTGTCGGACAGGAACTCGCCGTGATAGCCGATGAGGCCGCGCGAGGGGGCCGAGAAGGTGATGCGGGTCTTGCCCTGCCCCGAGGGGCGCATCTCGGTGAGGTCGCCCTTGCGGCGCTGCATCTTCTCGACGACCGTGCCCGAGTGCTCGTCGTCGACGTCGATCACGACGGTCTCGTAGGGCTCCATGCGCTGGCCGTCCTCCTCGCGGAACAGCACGCGGGGGCGCGAGATGCCGAGCTCGAAGCCCTCGCGGCGCATCGTCTCGATCAGCACGCCCAGCTGGAGTTCGCCGCGCCCGGCGACCTCGAAGCTGTCCTTGTCCTCGCTCTCGGTGACGCGGATCGCGACGTTGGTTTCCGCCTCGCGCAGCAGGCGGTCGCGGATCATGCGGCTCGTGACCTTGCTGCCCTCGCGCCCGGCGAGGGGGCTGTCGTTGACCGCGAAGCGCATCGCGAGGGTCGGCGGGTCGATCGGCTGGGCGGCGATGGGATCGCTCACCGAAGGATCGCAGATGGTGTTGGCGACGGTCGCCTTCTCGAGCCCGGCGAGCGCGATGATGTCGCCCGCGCGCGCGATCTCGACCGGCACGCGCTCGAGGCCGTCGAAGCTCATCAGCTTGGTCGCGCGGCCGGTCTCGATCACCTTGCCGTCCATGTCGATGGCGTGGATCGGGTCGTTGACACGGATCGTGCCCGACTGGACGCGGCCCGTGAGCACGCGGCCCATGAAGTTGTCGCGGTCGAGCAGGGTGGCGAGGAAGGCGAACTTGGCGTCGGGGTCGAGGCCCGGGGCAGGGACGTGCTCGATCACCTTGTTGAACAGCGGGGCGAGGGTGCCGCTGCGGGCGTCCATGTCCTCGCTCGCATAGCCTTCGCGGCCCGAGGCGTAGAGCACGGGGAAATCGAGCTGCTCGTCGTTCGCGTCGAGGCTGACGAAGAGGTCGAAAACCTCGTCGAGCACTTCCTGCGCCCGGCCGTCGGGGCGGTCGATCTTGTTGACGACGACGATGGGCCTGAGGCCGAGCGCCAGCGCCTTGCCGGTCACGAACTTGGTCTGCGGCATCGCCCCTTCCGCGCTGTCGACCAGCAGGATCACCCCGTCGACCATCGAGAGGATGCGCTCCACCTCGGCGCCGAAGTCGGCGTGGCCGGGGGTGTCGACGATGTTGATGCGGGTCGTCTGGCCGTCCTGCTCCCACTCGACGCTGGTGCACTTGGCAAGGATGGTGATCCCGCGTTCCTTTTCGAGATCGCCCGAATCCATCGCGCGTTCCTCGACCCGCTGGTTCTCGCGGAAGGTGCCCGACTGGCGGAACAGCTGGTCGACCAGCGTGGTCTTGCCGTGGTCGACGTGGGCGATGATCGCGATATTTCTGAGGGCGGACGACATGGGGGAGGCACTTCCGGGGAAAGGCCGGACGCGTGCTGGCATCCGGGGTTACGACAGGCGGCAGGGCGCGGGCGCGCGCTGCATCGGGACAGGTTCAGGACGATCCGCGAGCACCCGACGCTACGGCTCCCGAGGGTTCCGGCCGCGCGCGCGGATGTGCTGCGCTGCAACATCGCCGCGGCGCCTAGCAGGGCGGCGGGTCCGGGGCAAGCGCGCAAGGCCACGCAGGCGCGGCGGGGCACTGTGACCTGTGTGCAACAGCAACCCCGATTGCCCCGGAAAAGCGCGGGTTCGCGGCTTGTCGGTAAGCTGCGGCTGGCTTATCACCGCGCCACACGATCCCGGGAGAGAGCGCACGGGGACGGTGCGTGCCCGAAGTATGGGGCGCCGGGATCGGGGGTATACTTGGAGAGGAGCTTCCATGACATCGACTTTCACCGGCCTTGCCGGCGCCAACCGATTCACCCTGCTTGCGGGTGCGGCCACCTTGGCCCTCGCCATCCCGGGGGCCGCCTTCGCACAGGACGTGCAGGACGAAACCGCCGAGACGCCCGAGGCGAGCAACGTCATCATCGTCACCGCGAGCAAGCGTGAACAGACCCTCCAGGAGACGCCGATCTCGGTCTCGGTGACCAGCGGCGAGACCATCGAGCGCGCGCAGATCCGCGACGTGCTCGACCTCCAGACGGTGGTCCCCTCGCTGCGCGTCAGCCAGCTCCAGACCTCCTCGGCGACCACCTTCATCATCCGCGGCTTCGGCAACGGCGACAACAACTTCGGGATCGAGCCCTCGGTCGGCGTGTTCATCGACGGCGTGTTCCGCTCGCGCTCGGCCTCGGCGCTGTCCGACCTCAACATGGTCCAGCGCGTCGAAGTGCTGAACGGGCCGCAATCGACCCTGTTCGGCAAGAACGCGTCTGCCGGCGTGATCTCGGTCGTCACCAAGGAGCCGCAGCACGAGTTCGGCGGCCAGGTCGAGGCGGTCTACGGCAACTTCAACACCGTGTTCCTGCGCGGCGAGGTGACCGGCCCGATCAACGACGCGATCGCGTGGTCGCTCGACGGCTCCTACCAGAAGCGTGACGGCTTCGGCCGGATCGTCAACCTCAACAACGCCGAGATCAACGACCGCAACCGCTGGTCGGCGCGCGGCCAGCTGCTCATCGAACCCTCGGCCGACATCAAGATCCGGCTGATCGGCGACTATACCAAGATCGACGAGGTCTGCTGCCAGACCAGCAACATCGTGATCGGCCCGAGCACCTCCGGCGCGGTGGTCGGCGTCGGCGGCCAGTTCCCGAGCGATTTCTTCAGCGACGACAATTACCTCAACGTCGTCCCGGTCAACAAGAACGAGAACTACGGCTTCTCGGGCCAGGTCGACTGGAGCCTTGGCAACCTCTCGCTGACCTCGATCACCGCCTATCGCGAGCTGAAGAACTTCTTCAACCAGGACATCGACTTCACCAGCGCGGACCTGTCGGCCGAGACCCGCGACCAGAGCGTCGAAACCTTCACCCAGGAACTGCGCCTGACGTCCGACTTCGACGGGCCGCTCAACTTCCTGCTTGGCGGCTATTACTTCGATGAGTCCATCCGTCAGGACAGCCAGCTCACAATAGGCGCCGATTTCCGCGAGTTCGCGGCGTTCAGCGCGGCGAGCGGCGGGTTCTACAATTCCACCCCTGGCACGCCCGGCTTCAACCCGGCTCGCAGCAGCCTGCTCGCCGGTTCGCTCATCCCCGGCCTGACCAACGCTCAGCAAATTGCCGCTGGCGAGAGCGCGCTGCGCCAGGCGGAAGCCGGCCTGGGACTGCCGCTCGGCTCGATCTTCGGCGGCAGCCTGCTGACGACCGAACGCTTCGCGGTCGACAACACCTCGTGGTCGATCTTCGGCACCGTCGACTTCGAGCCGATCGATGGCCTCGTCTTCACGGGCGGGTTCAACTACACCGACGACAAGAAGGACTACGCGATCGATTTCAACGCGCTCGATCCGCTGGCCAACATCAACCTCGTCGATTCCTATATCACCCTCGCCACCGGCGGAGCGGTGCGCAACCGTGCGCAGTTCCAGGCGCTTCCCGCTGCCCAGCAGCAGGGCCTGCTGGCCTTGGCGACCACCTCCTCGAGCAACCCTGCCACCGGCAACCCGTTCCTCGGCCTGTCGGCGCTGCAGTTCCAGACCCCCGTTCCCGACGTGCCGAACGCGGTCGAGGACGGCAGGACCCGCGACGACAAGTTCACCTACCTGCTGCGCGCCTCCTACGAGATCTCGCGCGAGGTGAACATCTACGCGAGCTATGCGACCGGCTTCAAGGCGAGCTCGATCAACCTCTCGCGCGACACCCGTCCCTCGATCGCCGACTTCCGCCCCGGCCCGGGGCCGCGCGGTCGCGGGTCGACCTTCGCCGCCCCGGCATCGCCGATCACCAACGCCGGCCTTGCGACCGCCAACCTGCGCGACGGCACACGCACGGCCGCTCCGGAAAACGCTGAAGTCTTCGAAATCGGGATGAAGGCGCAGTGGGAGGGCTTCGGCTTCAACCTCGCGCTGTTCGACCAGAAGATCAAGGGCTTCCAGAGCTTCGTCTTCACTGGCCTCGGCTTCGAGCTGCTCAACGCCGGCCAGCAGTCGGTCAAGGGCTTCGAGTTCGACAGCACCGTCCAACCCGCCGACTCGCTGGTCTTCACTTTCGCTGCGACCTACCTCGATCCGAAGTTCGACAGCTTCCCCGGGTCGGTGCTCGGTGACCTCAGCGGCCGGCGCGTCGGCGGCATTCCCGCCTGGAACCTGCGCACCTCGGCGACCCACACGCTCGAGATCGGCGACAACGGGACGAAGCTCGTCACCCGCGTCGACTACAGCCACGAGAGCAACGTCAACATCAACAACGGCTTGCCTGCGTTCAACGCACAGCGGGGCGACACCCGGATCTTCCAGCGCGAGGTCAACCTGGTGAACGCCTCGATGACCCTGGGGCTGAACAACGGTGTCGAAGTCGGTGTCTTCGCGCGCAACCTGCTTGACGACCGCTACATCCTCACCGTGTTCGACGGCGTGGCGCAGGGCGGCACGGTCTCGGGCTACCCGAGCGCGCCGCGCACCTGGGGCGGGCTCGTGCGCTACCGGTTCTGACGCGTAGCCTCGGCCACGAGAAAAGAAGGCCCCGCACCCCATGTGCGGGGCCTTTTCGTTTGCGCGCGGGCCGGGAATGTGATGCTTTGCAACGACTTCACTGCCGAAAAGGGGATCTGGCATGGAATGGATGATCTTGCCGTTCAAGCGCTACGCCGACTTCGCGGGGCGCTCGCGGCGCCGGGAGTTCTGGATGTTCTCGCTCCTCAACGCGATCCTCGCCTCGATCCTTGCCGGACCCTTCCTCGTCGGCGTGATCGGGGCGGGCCTCCTTGCGGCGGGCAATCCGGGCGCGGGTGACGAGGCTTTCGAGACGATGATGTCCGGCGGCTTCGGCCTCGCCTTCATCGGGCTCGGCCTCTACGGACTCTACACGCTCGCCGCCTTCATCCCGTCGATCGCGGTGGCGGTGCGACGGCTGCATGACCGCGACATGTCGGGCTGGTGGTATCTCGGGCTGATCGTGGCGAGCATGCTGCCCTTCGTCGGCTTCCTCGCCAGCATCGCGATGCTCGTGCTGTTCGTGCTGCCCGGGACCGAGGGCGACAACCGTTTCGGCCCCGACCCCAAGAACCCGATGGGCGAGGACGTCTTCGCCTAGAGCCCCGCGTGCCCGCACGCCCGCCGGCCTTGTGGCCGGAGGGCGGGTAAGCCGAGGCTTCCTCAGCCGGCGGCCGCCGCGGCCGGCCCCTTGTCCTTGCCTGACAGGAGTGCGCCGATGAAGATCGGTCAGGTGTTCGCGACCAGCTTCGCCATGTTCCGCCAGCGCTTCTGGCCGCTCGTGGGCCTGTGGGCGGTGTTCCTCGTGATCCAGATCGCAGGGACCTTCGCGCTCGGTATCCTCGGGGTGGTGCTCGGCATGCAGGCGATCACCGCCGGCGCAACGGGGGGTCTGGAGGAGCCGGGCGCGCTGGCGGGGATGGGGATCGGGATGATCGTCTTCCTGGTGCTGTTCTACGCCGCCTACCTCGTCGTCTTCCTCGCCCAGCAGGCGGCGCTGGTGACGCTAGCCTCGCCGCTCGAGGAACCCGCGTTCGGCGCGGCGCTCGCCAAGGGGTTCCGGAGCGCACTGCCGTTCTTCGCGATGACGCTGGTCGGCGTGATCGCCTGGCTCGCCTTCGTCGCGGTGACCGACAGCCTCGCGGCGCTTGCCGGGGACGCTGGCGCGGCGGTCGAAGTGGTGGTGGCGCTCGCGGTCCTGCCGCTGCTGGCGTGGCTCGGCTGCCGCCTTGCCGTGCTGGTCCCGGTGGTGGCGGTCGAGGAGGTGTGGAACCCGCTCGCCGCGCTCCGCCGCTGCTGGGCCGTCACCCGGGGCAGGGCCGGGGACGTGTTTCTCGCGCTGCTCGCCTTCGGGGCAGTGAGCCTCGCGGCGGTCGGCGTGCCGTTCCTCGTCTTCCTCTATGCCGTGGGGTCGACGAGCGGGGAACCCGAAACGGCCGTGTGGGTGGTGCTCGGCGGCCTCCTCCTCTTCATCCCGCTGCTCATCGCCTTCTCGATCTATGCGCCGGCCTTCATCGCCGCGATGCACAGCGAGATGACGGGCGGCGGGGCGGAGTCGCTCGAGGAGGTCTTCGCCTGAGCTAGAGCTCGCGCAGCGCCCGCGCCGGTTTGGCTCGCAGCAGCGGCAGCGAGCCGCCGAGTGCGAAGCCGAGCACCAGCGCGATGCCGAACCCGAGCACGGCGAGCACCTCGCCCCAGTCGGGCAGCCAGTCGAATTCGAACAGCCGGGTAATCACCACCCAGGCGAGCCCGCCCCCGAGCCCCAGCGCGACCAGCGCCAGCACCCCGGCGAGAAGGCCATATTCGGCGAGTTGCAGCAGCAGGATCTGCCGCCGGCTCGCGCCCAGCACCCGCAGCATCACCGTGTCGTAGGTCCGCGCCGCCCGCGCCGCGGCGATCGCGCCCATCAGCACCGCGAGCCCCGCGAGCACCGTCACCGCCGCCGCCGCGAGCGTCGCGAGACTGACCTGTTCGAGCAGCTTCCTCGCCTCGACGAGAATGCCGCCCACCTCGATCACCGAGGAGGAGGGCATCTCCCTCACCAGCGCGCGCAGCAACCGGCCCTGCGCGGCGTCGTCGGCGCCGGGGGGCAGGTCGATGGTCGCGGCGATCTTGTGCGGCGCGTCCGAGATCGCGTTGCGGCTGAACACCAGCGCGAAGTTGAAGCCCATGCTCTCCCAGTCGATCTCGCGCAGATTGGCGACCCGCGCCGTCCGCTCGACCCCGAGGATGCCGATCGTGAGGTAGTCGCCGACCTTCAGCCCCACCGCCTCGGCGAAGTCGGCGTCGACCGAGACGAGCGGCTCGCCGGTGTAGAAGGGCCCCCACCATTGGCCCGCGGTGATGCGGTTGCCCTGGGGCAGGTTGTCGGCATAGGTCAGCCCGCGCTCGCCGCGCAGCGCCCAGGCACCCTCGGGGAGCTCCTTGAGGTCGGCGACGCGGATCATCCGGCCCTTGGGGCCGTAGGCGAGCACCGCGCCGCGCATCGTCGGCACCGAGCGGATCGTCGCCTTGGGGAACTCGGCGCGCACGAGGCTCGCGAAGCGCGCTTCGCCGTCCTGCGGCACGTCGAGCACGAAGTAGTCGGGCGCCTCGCGCGGCACGCGGCTCGCGATGTTGCCGTCGATCGCGCTCTGCACCGCGGCGAGGAGGACGAAGGCGGCGAGCCCGAAGCCGAGCGCGGTCACCAGCGCTCCGGTCGGCGCGCCGGGACGGTAAATGTTGGCGAGCGCGCTCCTCAGCAGCGGGTTGGCGGGGCGGGGGAGGCGGCGCACCGCCGCCTGGATCGCCCAGCCGAGCCCCGCGAGCAGCACCAGCGCACCGCCCGCACCCAGCAGGAACCCGCCCGAGAGCATCGGCTGCGCCGTGGTGGCAAGCGCCAGCACGCAAATTGCCGCAAGGCCGAGCCCGGTCGCGATCAACGCCCGCCGGTCACGCGCCAGCGGCACGACCCCTGAGCGCATCAGCGCCATCGCCGGGAAGGTCCGCGCGCGCAGCAAGGGCGCGGCGGCGAAGGCGAAGGCGACCAGCAGGCCGTAGGATGCTGCCAGCGCGAGCTGCGCAGGCGCGACGATGAAGCCGCTTTCGACCGGAAGGAGCCCCTGGAGCGCGCTCGCCAGCAGCGGCGTCACCGCGACCCCGGCGGCCAGCCCCGCAAGGCTGCCCACCAGCGCCGCGACGCCGATCTGCATCGCATAGATGCGCACGATGTCGGAGGAGGTCGCGCCGAGCACCTTGAGGGTGGCGATGCTCGCCCGGCGCTGGTCGAGATAGGACGACACGCCGCCCGCGATCCCGATCCCGGCGATCACGAGCGCGGCGAGGCCGACCAGCGTCAGGAAATCGCTCATCTGCCGCACGAAGCGCTCCGCGCCGGGCGAGGCGCGGTCGCGGGTGCGGATGTCGAAGCCGGCATTGGGGAAGCGCTGGGTGAGCGCCTCCTCCACCGCGGCGGGGCTCCCCGCGCCGGCCTTGAAGGCGATGCGGTGCTTGCTCTGGTAGAGCGCGCCCGGTTCGAGCAGCCCGGCTTTGCCCGGCACGTCGGCGGCGACGATGATCGTGGGGCCGAGCTGGAAGCCTTCGGAGAGCCGGTCGGGCTCGTCCTTGATGATGCCTGCCGCGCGCAGGGTCAGCCGGCCGACCTTGAAGCTGTCGCCGAGCCCGATCCCGAGCCGCTCCAAGGCGGTGCGCGCGATCCAGGCGTCGGTGCCGGTCGGCGCGCCCGCCGTCCGCCCGTCGGCGAGGGTCAGCGTCCCGAACATCGGCCACTTCGCGTCGACCGCCTTCAGCTCGATCGGTGCGGCGGCCTCGGGCGTGCTCGCCATCGCCTGCATCCGGAAGCCGCTCGAGACGCGGCCATAGGCCTCGAGCGCGGTGCGCTCCTCGGGGCGCAGGTCGCGCTGCCAGACCTCGACCTCGAGATCGCCGCCGAGCAGTTCCTGCCCGCTCGAGGCGAGTTCGCGCTCGATCGCGGCGGTGAGCGTGCCGATCGCGGCGAGGGCGGCGGTGCCGAGGAAGATGCAGACCAGCAGCAGCCTGAGGCCGCGGAAGCGCGCGTTGAGGTCGCGCCGGGCGATGCGCCAGGCGGTGGCGAGGGGAAGGCTCATGCCGCCGCCGTCGTCCCTGCGCGGGTGTCGGAGACGATCACCCCGTCGGCCATGGTCAGCACCCGCTCGCAGCGCGTGGCGAGGCTCGCGTCGTGGGTGATGATGAGCAGCGTCGCCCCGGTCTCGGCGCGGCGGGCGAAGAGGAGCTTGACGATCTCCTCGCCGGTCGCGGCGTCGAGGTTGCCGGTCGGCTCGTCGGCGAAGATGAGGTCGGGGCGCGGCGCGGTGGCGCGGGCGATGGCGACGCGCTGCTGCTCGCCGCCCGAAAGCTGGGTGGGGTAGTGCCCGGT
The DNA here is from genome assembly GCF_046452355.1 of Erythrobacter sp. NE805. NCBI lineage: Bacteria > Pseudomonadati > Pseudomonadota > Alphaproteobacteria > Sphingomonadales > Erythrobacteraceae > Erythrobacter > Erythrobacter sp. NE805. Next base: position 215,327 of record NZ_JBKFDI010000004.1, read on the forward strand.
GCGGTGCGCGAGGCCGACCGCTGCGAGTTCCGCGAGCGCCCGGGGGGCGGCGTCCGCCATGCCGGCGAGTTCCATCGGGGTCGCGACGTTCTCGGCCGCGGTCATGGTGGGGAGGAGGTGGAAGGCCTGGAGCACGATCCCGATACGCCCCCGGCGCGCGGCGGCGAGCCCGTCCTCGTCGAGGCTCGCGAAGTCCGCCCCGGCGACGGTCAGGCTCCCCCCGCTCGCGCGCTCGAGGCCGGACAGCACCGCCATCAGCGAGCTCTTGCCCGATCCCGAGGGGCCGAGCAGGGCGACCACCTCCCCGCGCGCGATGTCGAGATCGATCCCGCGCAGGATCGTGACCGGCGCAGCATTGCTGCCGAGGGTGAGGGTGAGGTTGCGGGCGCTGATCGCGAGAGAGGGACTTGTCACGCGGCTTCGATGGCATAGGTGAGGGGTTGCAACAAGCTACTGGTATGGAAGGCGGTCGGATGCGCAAGGGTGGTTGGTCGAAAATCGGCGTCGTCGGTGCCGGCCTCCTCGCGCTCGCCGCCTGCGGGAGCGAGCCCGATGCCGCGCAGGCCCCTCCCGGCGGGATCGCCGAGGACGGCCAGCCGACCCTCCCCGCGGTCCCGGTGATGGGGCCCGAGCGCAAGATCATCGCTTTCGGGGACAGCCTCTTCGCGGGCTACGGCCTCGACCCGCGCGATGCCTATCCCGAGAAGCTCGAGGGCGCTTTGCGCGCGCAGGGGATCAATGCCGACGTCATCAACGCCGGCGTCTCGGGCGACACCACCGCGGCGGGATTGAACCGGCTCGAATTCACCCTCGCCGCGCAAAAGGACGGGCCGCCGGCGCTGTTCATCCTCGAATTGGGCGGCAATGACCTCCTGCGCGGGCTCTCGCCCGAGGAGACCAAGGCGAACCTCGGCAAGATGCTCGCGATCCTCCGGAAGCAGAAGGTGCCCGTGCTGCTGATGGGGATGCGCGCGCCGCCCAACTACGGCCCGGAGTTCCAGGCGCAGTTCGACGCGCTCTACGCCGATCTCGCGAAGGAGTATGGCGCGACGCTGATCCCCTTCTGGCTCGAGGACATCTACCGCGATCCCGCGCTGTTCCAGTCGGACCGCATCCACCCCACCGCCGACGGGATCGAGCGGCTGGTGGCCTCGACGCTCGGCGAGGTGGAGGGGGCGCTGCCGAAGGAACAGAAGTAGCCTTCGTCATCGCCAGCCGAAGGCAGGGGGGTGAGAGACCCGTCCTAGCCCGCGCAAGACCCCTCCAAGCCCCTTCCAAACCCCCTCTAGACCCGCTCCACACCCCCGCCGGACACCCGCCAGATCGCCGCCTCGCCGCGAATTGCGTCGAAGGGGGCGAGTTCGGTGCCGGTCATCCACACCTGCGCGCGGCCTTCGCGCAGGCGCCGGAACAGCTCGGTGCGGCGCAGCGGATCGAGGTGGGCGGCGACCTCGTCGAGCAGCAACACAGAGGGGCGGCCCGCGGCGGCGAGGATGCCGTGGGCGAGGGTGATGGCGATCAGCATCGCCTTCTGCTCGCCGGTCGAACAGGACGCGGCGGGCTGGCGGGTGGCGGCCATTTCCACTTGCAATTCATCGCGTTGCGCACCCGTTAGGGCGCGCCCCGCAGCCCGGTCGCGGGGGCGGCTCTTGGCGAGTTCGGCCCGCAGCGCAGTCTCGTCCATCGGGCCGCCGGGACGGTAGGTGAGGGCAGGCCGCGCGAAGGGCTCGGGCGGCAGGGCGGAGAGCTCGTCGGCGAGCCGCAGCACGAGGTCCGCGCGGGCGCGCGCGACGCTCGCGCCATGCTCGGCCGCCTGAGCCTCCACGGCATCGAGCCAGCGGGGATCGGCCCTGTCTTCCAGCAACTTGCCTCGCTCGCGTAGGGCCGCCTCGAGGGCATTCACGCGGCGCGCGTGATCGGGCGCGATGGCGAGCGCCATGCGGTCCATGAACCGCCGCCGTGCCCCCGCGCTCTCGGTGAAGAGCCCGTCCATTGCGGGGGTCAGCCAGCTCAATGCGAGCCACTCGGCGAGGCTCGCCGCCGTCGCCGGGGCGCCGTTGACCCGCACCAGCCGGCGACCGGGTTGCCCGGCTTCGGTGTAGGTGCCGATCCGCGCCGACAAGGCGCCTGCCTCCGAGAGGCTCGCCCCGATCGCGAAAGCGCCCGGCGCCTCGCCCGGCGCGCTGCGGCGCGCGAGGTCGCCGAGGTTCGCGCGCCTGAGGCCCCGGCCCGGCCCGAGCAGCGACAGAGCCTCGAGGAGGTTGGTCTTGCCCGCCCCGTTCTCGCCGACCAGCAGGTTGAAATGCGCGGTCTCGGCAAGGCTCGTCGCGGCGTGGTTGCGGAAGTTTGCGAGGGTGATGCGGCTGAGGCCCATGGCGCCTCGGGGTAGCGGGAGGGGGCGCGTTTGGCCAGTGCGCGGGTCGTGTCAAAAGGTGCCTCGCCAACCCTTGGCGAAAATTCCCAAGCTTTCGCTTTGCTGAACCTGGGGTTGGTCCCGCGACAGCCGCGAACCCACGCAAATCCGCGGTTTTTCGAGTTTGGCACGGCTGATGCAAAGTATCCGGCATCCCCGGGACGGTCCCGGAAACGCCAGACAGAAGACCCAAGGAGACCTCAGATGTTCGTCACCGAAACCGCAAACCGCCTCGCCGCCGCCGCCTTCTCGGTGGTGCTCTCGGCCGCCTTCCTCGCCTACGCGATCATCCCCGCCAGCCCCTCGCTCGTCGCCTGATCCGCCCGCAGATCACTCCAGACCCAAGGACCCAGACCCATGTTCGGACAAGACACCACCGCCCGCTTCGCTTCGGCCGCTTTTGCCGTCGTGCTGACCGTTGCAAGCTTCGCCTACGCCATCGTCCCCGCCACCCCGGGCCTGATGGCCTGATCGTCACCACCCAGAAGGAAGACTGACCACCATGAGCGACATCATCGGCAACCCGGGCGGCAAGCCCCCCCGCGCCGGCTTCCGCCTCGACAAGCGGGACGGCAAGGTGTTCGGCGTCTGCGCCGGGATCGGCAACTATTTCGGCGTCGATCCGATGCTGGTCCGCATCGGCTTCGTGCTCGCCACGCTGCTGGGCTTCGGCAGCCCGGTGCTGATCTACCTCGCGATCGCCCTGATCGCCGACTGAGTGCAGCGCCGGACAAGCGGTTCCCGGTTATCGGGCCGCTGCACCTGATTTGGAAGACCGGGAAGGGGGCTATCGGCCCCCTTTCTTTTTGCCGGCGTTTCAGACCGCCCGCCCCGCCTCCCCACCCGGCCACCAATAGTACCACTATTTTGTGGTGGCCGGGTGGGGAGGCGGGGCGGGCGGTCTGCCACTCACATCGCCGAAATGCCGCCGTCGAGCTTCAATTCCGCGCCCGTCATGAAGCGGCTCTCGTCGCTGGCGAGGTAGACCACCGCATTGGCGATGTCGTTGGGCTCGCCGACGAATTTCAAGGGGATCTGCCGCGCAAGCTTCTCCATCAGCACGTCCTTGTCGAGCGCGTGCGCCCGCGCCGTGCCGTCGAGGATCGGCGTGTCGACGAAAGTCGGGTGCACCGAGTTGCAGCGGATCTGCATCCCCTTCTTCGCACAGTGCAGCGCGATCGACTTCGACAGCATCCACACCGCCGCCTTCGAGGCATTGTAGGCCGGCATGGTGTCGCTCGCGATCAGCCCGGCGATGCTCGAAATGTTGATGATCGAGCCCGGCGCGTGCTCGCGCATCAGCGGGAGCGCCTTCTGGCAGCCGTGGAAGATCGAGTTGACGTTGATGTCGAAGCAGCGCTGCCAGTCGCCGAAGTCGCAGGCCTCGATGTTGCCCGGAACGCCGATCCCGGCGTTGTTGACGAGCACGTTGAGGCCGCCGAGCTTCTCCCGCCCGGCCTCGACCGCGGCTTCCCACTGATCGGGCTTGGTGACGTCATGCGCCATCCCGAAGGCGGTGCCCTTGCCGAGTTCGGCGTTGATCAGCGCCGCCGTCTCCTCGGCGCCCGCGCCGTTGATGTCGGTCGCCAGCACCCGCGCGCCTTCCTGCGCGAGGCGGATGCAATGCGCGCGGCCGAGGCCCTGCGCCCCGCCGGTCACCAGCGCGAGCTTGCCCGCAACACGTCCTGCCATAGTTCTCATTCCTCTCCCAAGTATCCCGGTGTCAGCAGCATCGCTATCCGCACATCGACCGCATGGCCAGCCCGCCGCCACTCGGCGACGAAGCGCGCGAGATCGCGCAGCGCGACGCGCTGCACGGTGATGCTCTCCCCCTCGGTCCCGCCGCCTTCGCCAACGCGTTCGAGCCCGGTCGCCTTCAAGAGCGTGAAGGCTTCCGAGACCATGCCGGGGGAGGAGTAGAACTCGCCCAGCACCTCGAGGCTGGCGGCGCGGTAGCCGGTCTCTTCCTCGAGCTCGCGCCCGGCGGCGGTGAGGGCGTCCTCGCCCTCGCCGCCCGCATCGTCGCCGACGAGCCCGGCGGGAATTTCGAGGCTGAAGCGCCCGAGCGGCACCCGGTACTGGCTGACGAGGATCACGTGGCGCGTGCCGTCAGGGTCGACGTCGAGCGCGATGATCGCGGCGGCGCGAATGCCGCGCGCGCGCCCGACATATTCCCAGCGCCCCCGCGTCTTGGCGGTGATGAAACGGCCCTCCCACATCACCTGCTCGGGCAGGTCGGCGTCGCGGTCTCGTTCCAAGGTTTGCTCCGTCCAAAGCTTCGGAGCGCCCTTCGACAGGCTCGCGCACGAAGGGTCAAGGGGCTAAATCGTCACACCTCGATCAGCCGGTCGGGGAGCTCGTTCACGTCGTCCTCGGCGCGCGGGAAGTGCTCGGCGAGGACGTGGCCGACGTCGCGGATGCCGACCGCGAGGCCCTCGGCGATGCGGCCGTGCCGGATATGCGCGAGCATGTCTCCCATCGCCTCGCCCCACACCTCCGCGGGGACCTTCGCCGCGATGCTCTCGTCGGCGACGATCTCCGCTCGGTGCTCGCGCATCGAGAGGTAGATGAGCACGCCGGTGCGCCCGGTGGTGCGGCGCTCGGCTCCGACCTTGAATTGCCGCACCGCCTGGTTGTGGACGCGCATCGTCTTGACGGGTGCGGGGATCAGCCAGAACCTGAGCGGCTGCCACTGCTGGACCAGCAGCACGCCGAGGAACTTGATAAGCCCCAGCGCTATGACCATGCTGGCGAGCTCGCCCGTCGACCACTGGTGACCCCAGCCGGCGAAGAGCGCGTCCCAGGCGTCGAGGAAAGGTCTCGGGACAGCCGCGAAGACGCTCATCGCGGTGAAGGCCGCCCCGATCGCCCAGAGGAGGGCGACGTCGCTGTAACCGTCCGAGCTGTCCGCGAGCACGACGACGATCTCGCCCGAGGTCTGTGCCTCGGCCTCGGTCACGGCGGCGCCGACGAGCTGGCGACCGGCTTCATCCATGTGCGCCATCACCATCCTCCCGAGGCGCCGCCGCCACCGAAAGAGCCGCCACCGCCGGAAAAGCCGCCGCCTCCGCCGAACCCGCCGCCGCCACCCCATCCGCCGCCGTCGCCGCCTCGGCCGCTGTTGATGAGCCCGCGCGCGACGGCGCTGCCGACCTCCCACAGGATCACGTCGCGCGCCGTGTCGCCGAGGTCGCGGCTGCCCCACGGACCCTTGCCGCTCGAGCGGTACTTCCGCCGCCGCCCGCGCCCGGCCATGATCGGCAGGATGAAGAAGAAAAACAGGAAGGCGATCCAGATCAGCGCGCCGACCGGGAAGCCGCCGTCACGCTTGCGGGCCTCGCCCGCCTCAGATGCGACCTTCGCCGCCTCCTCGGGCGGAAGTTGCAGCTGCGCGATGATCGCATCGGTCCCCGCAGCGATGCCTCCGGGAAAGTCGCCGTCGCGGAAGGCGGGCAGGATCTGGTTCTGGACGATCAGCGAGGACAGCGCGTCGGTGAGATAGCCCTCGAGCCCGTAGCCGACCTCGATCCGCACCTTGCGGTCGTTGGGCGCGACCAGCAGGATCGCGCCGTCGTTGCGCTCCTTGTCGCCGAGGCCCCAGGCGCGGCCGAGCTGGTAGCCGTAGTCGGCGATGTCGTAGCCTTGGAGGTCAGGCACGGTGGCGACCACCAGCTGCCGCTGCGACTGGGTCTCCAGCGCCTCGAGCTTGGCGGAGAGCTGTGCCTCGGCTTCGGGAGGCAGGATATCGGCCGCATCGACCACACGGCCGCTGAGCGGCGGGAACTGCGGCTCGGCCGCGAGCGGCGCGGCGATCAGCGCGAGCAGGGCGGCGAGGAGTGCGGGCAGGAACCGGGTCACGATCCGCTCCCCTCTGGCCGAGCCTTCGCGACTTGCGCAGCGACGGTCGTGTCGACGGTATCCACCGCCCGCTTCATGGCGCCTTCGAAATCGCGAATGATGAGATGGGGGGTGACCTCGTTGTTGAGGGCTTCGGACAACGCCTTCAGCTCGCGCGATCCGGTCTCCAGCACGCCTGGATCGCCCGGGATCTCGCCGCTCCGGGGCGGTCGGGTCGTGACCACCGCGAGAGTGCGCTCTGCCGGGTCGAGCGACAGCACAAGGACGACGCGCGGGATCTTCGGAAGAACCTGCATGCGCTCGGCCTCGATTGCCCAGGCGAAAGCATCGGCTGCCTTTCCGCCTAGGTCCCCGGTCGTCGCGATCACGAAGTCGAGACCGCTGTCGCGGCGGACCTTCGCGAGCCGCTCCCGCAACTCGGTCTCGGCGGCATCGCCGAGCACCTCCGCCTGATCGCGCAGCTGTAGGTCTGGCGACCGGAAATCCTGTGGCTGCGCTCCTGCCGGGACTCCCAGCAGGGCGCAGGCAAGCATCGCGACGCGCAGCACGCGGCTAGTTCGCGGTCATGTCGAGCTTGGGCGCCGCCTCGGCCCCCTCGGTGACGGCCTTGTAGGGCACCATCGGCTCGGCGCCGTGGATGACGTTTGCGCCGACCGAATCCGGGAAGGTGCGGATCGTCGTGTTGTACTTGCGCACTGCCTCGTTGTAGTCGCGGATCGCGACGGCGATGCGGTTCTCGGTGCCTTCGAGCTGGCTCTGCAGGGCGAGGTAGTTCTGGTTCGACTGGACCTGCGGATAGGCCTCGACGCTGGCGAGCAGGCGGCCGATCCCGGCGCCGAGCTGGCTCTGCGCGGCGGCATATTGCTCGACCTTGGCCGGATCGTCGAGATCATCGGCGGTGATGTTGACGCTGGTCGCGCGGGCGCGGGCCTCGGTCACCTGGGTGAGGATCGCGCGCTCGTTCTCCCCGGCGCCCTTCACCACCTCGGCGAGGTTGGGGATGAGATTGGCGCGGCGCTGGAACTGCGCCTCGACATCGGCCCACTTGGCCTTCGCTTCCTCCTGGGCCGCGGGCACCGAATTGATCCCGCAGGCGGCGAGGCTCAGCGCGGCGAGGGCGGCGAAGGCGCCGCGCAGCAGGTTGGAAAAGCGCATAGGAAACCCCTCCTGTAGCCGCGGATGACGCGCATCGGGCGGCGGACGTTCTGTATTGCCAATATAGCACACCAAGGTCCCCTTTCAAGCGGTGGACGATGCCGATCGCGGGGTCTTGGCAGAGCGGCGGGCCGGTGTCAGAACGGAGCCAAACGGCAAGAACCAAGGGGATCGTCATGCTCTCGGAATTCCGGGCCTTCATCGCGCGCGGCAATGTCATGGACCTTGCGGTCGGCGTCATCATCGGCGCCGCCTTCGGGGCGATCGTCAAGTCGCTGACCGACGAGATCATCATGCCGCTCGTCGGCGCCGTCTTCGGAGATATAGACTTTTCAGACCGTTACATCGTCCTCTCGGGCATGGTCGTCGACGGCGCCCCGCTCGAGGCCGCGCGCCAGGGGGGTGCCAACGTGCTCGGCATCGGGGCCTTCGTCTCGGTGGTCATCAACTTCCTGATCCTGTCCTTCATCATCTTCCTGATGGTGCGCTACGTGAACCGCCTCACCGCCCGGCTCTCCAAGCAGGAGGAGGCCGCGGCGGAGCCTGCCGGGCCGACCGAGATCGAACTGCTCACCGAAATCCGCGACGCGCTGAAGAAGTGACCGGGCACGCGATGTCTCACGTGAAACATCGCTGCGAAGGCCGGGCAAGACCGGCCTGAAGGGGGTCTGGAAGGGGTCTGGAGGGGGGCTGGCGCCCGCTCGAGGCGGTGTCGACCCACCCTGCCGCAGGCTCCCCTCGGCACAGCCCCCGCGCCTCTTCACATTCGCGGCACTCGCGCCTATATCGCCTCTCGCCGGTCTCGGCCGGCTATGGCGATAAACGATGCTGTGCAATAGGCACAACGGACCCGGGGGCAGTACCCGGCGGCTCCACCACCTGGGCCGAGCAACCCGGTCAGCACGCGTGGACCGCGTGCCGACCGAGCGGCTCAGCTGATGGGGCCGAACCAGGATCGACGTGTGTTGAAAGGCAGTGTTTTCGCCCGGGCTGAGTAACCCGTTAAAGGCTCAAAACCATAAGTGCCAACGACAACGAAGCACTTGCTCTCGCCGCGTAATGTGACGGCCTGACGGCCTGAATTTACAACGCCACGAGCACGGTTCGGACCGAACCGGGTAACAGAATCGGAGACCGGGCGCCCGGGGGAGCGTAGCAACAGAATCCCCCACCTCGCCGCCCGGCACCTCGCGGCGCGGTAACCTTCCGCCGCAGCCACCCGAACTCCCCTCCCATGATCGACACCACCATCCGTCCGCTCGAACGCGGCGACCTCGCGCGCGTCGCCTTTCTCGTCGAGGCGACCGGGATGTTTCCGCCCGAGATGCTCGCAGGCATGACCGCCGCGCATTTTGCAGGCGACGAGGGCCAGCGCTGGATCGTCGCCGCGGGCGAGGAGGCGGTGGGCGCCGCCTACTACGTCCCCGAGCCGCTCACCGAGGGGACCTGGAACGTGCTGATGATCTGCGTCGACCCCGCCGCCCACGGACAGGGGATCGGCGCCGCGCTGATGCGCCACATCGAGGCCGAGCTCGCCGGCGAGGGCGCGCGCGTGCTGCTGGTCGAGACCTCGGGCACGGAGGGCTTCGCGCGCACCCGCGGCTTCTACGACATGCTCGGCTACGCGCGCGAGGCGCGGATCCGCGACTACTACGCTGCGGGCGACGACAAGGTGATCTTCAGGAAGGCGCTCGCCTGAGCCGGGCTATTCGCCCCGCACGCCCTCGCGCAGCGCCGCCACTTCCTTCTCGAGCCTGAGGCAGTCGAGGATCTTCGCCCCCGCCAGAAACACCGCGCCGGTGGTGGCGAGGAACAGCAGCTTGCCGCCGAAGCCGGGGTAGTCGTGAAGGTAGATGATGCCCCGCATCGTCGAGCCCAGCGCGAGGGCATAGATGATCATGAACGCCTCGATGCGCGTCTTGATCACGAACAGCCTTCCGAGCCTGCGCAGCATCGCCTTCCTTCGCGCTTCCCGCGACTCCGCCCCTGAGTCGCCTTAAGGTTGAGGTAACCTTACGCCCGTCCCCCGGGAGTCGCCAAACGCGTTAACCAAGCTCGCCGAGATCAAGCGCGTCGAGCAGCGCGGCCCGCGCGGCGATGACGTCCCGAGCGAGATTTTCGGAAGCCAAATCAATGGGGTCGATCTGCTCGGGCCAATGTGCCGCAATGACACGCTCGAGAAGGTCGGCCTTCGCCGCGTCGAGCAGGAAGCGCGGATCGACCGTCGCGGGATCGCACACGACGCGCAGCCGCAGGCAGGCCGGGCCGCCGCCGTTCGCCATCGACTGCCGCACGTCGACCGGGATCACCTGACGGATCGGGCCGTTGCCGGCGAGCATCGCTTGGGCCCACGCCCACACGCTTGCGCTCTCGCGGCATTCCTCGGGGACGATCAGCGCCATGCTGCCGTCGGGGAGGGTCAGAAGCTGGGCGTTGAAGAGGTAGGTGCGGATCGCCTCTTCCAGCGTCACGGCGGAGGAGGGCACCTCGACCACCTCGAGCGCGGGGAAGGCCGCCCGGATCGCCTCGTAGGCGCCCTGCTGGTCGGCGAAGGCCCTGTCGTGGGTGAACAGCACCCGGCCGTTGGCGACCGCGACGACGTCATTGTGGAAGGCCCCTGCGGCGATCGCCTCGGGGTTCTGCTCGATGAACAGCGTGCGTTCGGGCGCGAGCCCGTGGCGGCGCGCGACGAGGCGGCTTGCCTGCTCGTGCTGGCGCGCGGGGAAGCGGCCGCCCGGCTTGCCGTAGACGAACACCTCGACTCCGGGGGCATCGTGGCTCGTCGCGAGGCGCATGTGGTTCGCCGCGCCCTCGTCGCCGAAGGTCGGCGGGACCGCGTCGTGGACCGCGAAGTGGCGTGTGTCGGCGAAGGCGATGTCGAGCTGGCGCTTGGTGTCGGGCCATTCCTGTGCGCGGTGGAGCATCGTCACGAGGTTCGCCGCGGTGAGGTGGCATCGCCCGTCGGCGGTGTCGGGCGCGGGCGAGACGGTCGCGGCATTGGCGGTCCACATCGCGGAAGCCGACCACGCCGCCGCGCGCAGCTGCGGCGGCTCGGTGCCGTCGAGTGCGAGCGCCTCCAGCAGCGCGCGGTTGGGGCGGGGGAGCGGCAGGAGGAAGCCCTGCACGCCAAGCCGGGCGAGATTGCCGCGCATCTTCTCCACCCCCTGAAGCGCCGCCGCGCGCGGGTAGGAGGTGTCGCCCCCGTGGCTCGCGCTTGCGATGTTGCCGAGGCTGAGCCCGGCGTAATTGTGCGAGGGGCCGACGATCCCGTCGAAGTTGATTTCGGTGAGCACGCTCTCAGGTCCTCTTCGTCATTGCGAGCGACCGAAGGTCGCGCGGCAATCCATGGTCGAACTGTTCGGCAAGCGTGCGGGCCATGGATCGCCGCGTCGCTGCGCTCCTCGCGATGACGAGGTGTTGCCTTACCGCCCCACACTCCACACCAGGTCGCCCTCGCAGACGTCGAGGAGGTCGGCGCTGGCGCTGTCGATGGCGATGCCGCCGTCTGCGCCCAGCACCCGCGCGCCGAAGCAGGCGCGGAAGGTGCCGAGCCGCCCGGTGGCGAGGATCGCGCGCTCGCCCTCGGCGACGTCGAGCGTCGTGATGCGGGCCTCGCAGGCGTTCCGGACGGTCGCGACATTGTCGGTGCGGGCGATCATGGTCGGGCCGCCGTCGAAGATGTCGACGTAGTTCTCGTAGCGGAAGCCCTCGTCCTCGAGCATCCGCATCGCGGCGCGGCCCGTCGGGTGGGGGACGCCGATCACGCTGCGCGCGTCCTCGCTCAGCATCGCGACATAGACCGGGTGCTTGGGCATGAGGTCGGCGATGAACTGGTTGCCGTGGATCGCGTTGAAATAGTCCGCGTCCTGGAAGCTCATCCCGAAGAACCGCCCCGCGACGCCCTCCCAGAAGGGCGATCCGCCGCGCTCGTCGATGATACCGCGCAGCTCGGCGAGGATGCGCTCGGCGAAGCGGGGCCGGTGCATCGCGACGAACAGGTAGCGCGAGCGGGCGAGCAGCAGGCCGAGGCCCCCGGCGCGCTCATTGGGGTGGAGGAACAGCCCGCCGACCTCGCTCGATCCCTCGAGATCGGTGACGAGGCTGAGGAGCTCGGCCCTGACCGTCCGGTCAAGTTCCTGCGAATACTGGGTGAGGGTGTTGAGGCGATAGGAGTAGAAGGGCCAGCGCTGGCCGACCTGGCTCATCAGCTGGCAGGTGCCGCGCACGGCGCCGCTGCGGGCGTTCTCGAGCACCAGCACGAAGAGCTCGTCGGCAAGGCTGTCCGCGTCGCGCGCGAAGGCGGCCTCGGCGCGCTCGAGCTTGGTGCGCAGCGCGGCGCGGTCGGGGGGCAGATTGGTGAAGCCGCCCCCGGTGAGCTTGGCCATCTCGTAGAGCGCCTCGAGATCGGCGGGGCGCGCGGCGCGCAGGCGGAAGGTCAATCGAGGGCTCCTGAGGCGAGGCGGGTGATGACGCGGGCGGAAAGCGCGGCGCGCTCGGCGAGGCTGGGGACGATGAGATACTCGTCGGGCGAGTGGATCGCCCCGCCGCGCACCCCCATGGTGTCGACGACGGGGACGCCGCAGGCGGCGATGTTGTTGCCGTCGCACACCCCCCCGGAGCGCTGCCAGCGGATGTCCTGCCCGAGCTCGGCGCCGCACTGGCGCACGAGGTCGAAGAGGCGCTGCGCCTGCGCGTCGACCGGCTTGGGCGGCCGGGTGATGCCGCCGTGGCGGTGGATGGCGACATCGTGCTCGGCTGCGATCGCAGCGAGGGCGCGGGCGAGGGCCTGTTCGAAACCCGCCCCGGCCTCGGTCGTGCGGGGCCGGATGTTGAAGCGCAGCACCGCGTGGTCGGGGACGACATTGTTCGCCGAGCCCCCGTCGAGCTTCGCCGGGTTGATGGTGATCTCCCCCGTCTCGAGCGCCTTCAGCCTGAGGATAAGGTCGGCCGCGGCGACCACCGCGTTGCGCCCCTCCTCGGGGTTTCGCCCGGCGTGGGCGCTCTTGCCGGTGAAGGTGACGGAGTAGTTCCCGGTCCCCCCGCGCTCGTGCGCCAGCGTCCCGTCGGGGAGCGCGGCGGGCTCGTAGGTGAGCGCGGCGAGCTTGCCCTGTGCGAGCGCGGCGATCAGCGCGGCGCTGGCGAGCGAGCCCGTTTCCTCGTCCGAATTGATGAGCACGTCGTAGCCCAGCGCGCTCGCCCCCGCGCTCTCCTCGAAGGCGAGCAGCGCGTGGAGCATCACCGCAATCCCGCCCTTCATGTCGGCCACGCCGGGGCCGTTCAGCGTCTCGCCGTCGATCCAGGTCTGGCGCTGGAAGGGGTGGTCGGCGGGGAAGACCGTGTCCATGTGGCCGGTCAGGAGGATGCGCCGGTTCGCCTCGGGCCGCACCTTGAGGACGAGGTGCCTGCCATGGGGCTTCGCATACTCGGAACCATCGGCGGCGATCGCGGTGACCGGGGCAGGCTCGACCAGCTCGACCCGTCCGGGGAGCGCGCCGAAGGCCTCGGCGAGCATCTCGGCTTGGCTTGCGAGCCCGGCGAGGTTCGCGGTGCCAGTGTTGACCGCGCTCCACGCCTGCACCTGCGCCAGCATCGCGCCCGCGTCGATCCTCGCCCCTGTCGCCTCCTGTCGCATCCGCCCCCTCTAGCCGCCCATTCGCGCCAGTCCAACCCGTTGCAATCATGCCCCCCCTGCGCCATAGCGCCAGCCGTCCTCTCCTCCCCAGGTTCACGCCGCCAAGAGGACCCCGCATGACTGACACGACCACCCGCGCCGGCCTGACCGTCGATACCGCCCTCGCGACCTTCCTCGAGACTGAGGTGCTCAGCCCCCTGGGCCGCGACGCAGGGGCCTTCTGGCAGGGCTTCGCCGCGCTCCTCGCCGACTTCGCGCCGCGCAACCGCGCGCTGCTGGAAAAGCGCGAGGCGTTGCAGGCGCAGATCGATGCCTGGCATGGCGAGCGCGCCGGCAAGCCCCACGATCCGGCGGCCTACAAGGCGTTCCTTCAGGAGATCGGCTACCTCGTCCCCGAGCCGGGCGCATTCACCATCGGCACCCGGAACGTCGATCCCGAGATCGCGACGATGGCCGGGCCGCAGCTGGTCGTCCCGATCCTCAACGCGCGGTTCCTGCTCAACGCCGCCAACGCGCGCTGGGGGAGCCTCTACGATGCCTTCTACGGCACCGACGCGCTCGATGCGCCGGCTCCTACGCCGGGCGGCTATGACGCGGCGCGGGGCGCCGCGGTGATCGCCCGGGTGCGGGGTTTTCTTGATGAAACACTCCCGTTGGCGGGCGGTGCGAGCTGGCATCAACTTGCCGCGCGCGAGGAAATCCAACTTGCCGATCCGGGGCAGCTTGTTGGAACGACCGCAAAGGGTTTGCTGTTTAAGAACAATGGCTTGCACATCGAAGTCGTCTTCGATCCGAGCACCCCGGTGGGCGCAACCGACAAAGCCGGGATCGCCGACGTGGTGATCGAATCCGCGCTCACCACCATCGCCGACTGCGAGGATTCGGTCGCGGCGGTCGACGCCGCGGACAAGCTCCTCGCCTACACCAACTGGCTCGGCATCATCCGCGGCGACCTCCAGGAGAGTTTCGCGAAGGGCGGCAAGACGCTCACTCGCAAGCTGGCGGAGGACAAGAGCTACACCGCGCCCGACGGCTCGCAGCACACGCTCAAGGGTCGCAGCCTGATGTTCGTGCGCAATGTCGGCCACCTGATGACCAACCCGGCGATCCGCCTGCCCGACGGCAGCGAGATCCCGGAAGGCATCATGGACGCGGTCTTCACCTCGGCGATCAGCACCTTGAACGTCGAGGGCAAGGGCCGCTTCGGCAACTCGCGCACCGGCTCGATCTACATCGTCAAGCCCAAGATGCACGGGCCCGAGGAATGCGCCTTCACCAACGACCTGTTCGATGCCGTCGAGGACCTGCTCGGCCTCCCGCGCCACACGATCAAGGTCGGGGTGATGGACGAGGAGCGCCGCACCAGCGCCAACCTCGCCGCCTGCATCCACGCCGTGCGCGACCGGATCGTCTTCATCAACACCGGCTTCCTCGACCGCACCGGGGACGAGATCCACACTTCGATGCGCGCCGGGCCGATGCTGCGGAAGGGCGCGATGAAGGGCTCGGCGTGGCTCAAGGCCTATGAGGCGCGCAACGTCGCGATTGGCCTCCGCCACGGCCTCTCGGGCAAGGCGCAGATCGGCAAGGGCATGTGGGCCGCGCCCGACCTGATGGGGCAGATGATGGTCGAGAAGATCGGCCACCTCAAGGCGGGCGCGAACACCGCATGGGTGCCCTCGCCGACCGCCGCGACGCTCCATGCGCTCCACTACCACCAGGTCGACGTGTTCGACGTGCAGAAGCACCTGCCCGCACCCGCCGGGCTCGACGACCTGCTGGCGATCCCGCTGGCGGACGGCGCGAACTGGTCCGAGGCGGAGATCCGCGAGGAGCTCGACAACAATTGCCAGGGCCTGCTGGGCTATGTGGTGCGCTGGATCGATCAGGGCGTCGGCTGCTCGAAGGTGCCCGACATCAACGACGTGGGCCTGATGGAGGACCGCGCGACGCTGCGCATCTCCTCGCAGCACATCGCCAATTGGCTGCTCCACGGGGTGATCACCGAGGCGCAGGTCATGGATTCGCTCGCGCGCATGGCGGCCAAGGTCGATGCCCAGAACGCGGGCGACCCGCTCTACGAGCCGCTCACCGGCAACGAGGACGGCGCGGCCTTCAGCGCGGCGAAGGACCTGATCTTCAAGGGGGTGGAGCAGCCCTCGGGCTACACCGAGCCGCTGCTCCACGCCTGGCGCCTCAGGAAGAAGGCGGGCTAGGTCAGCGGCCTCCCGTTGAGGTCGATCTCCCCGCGCAGGACGGCAGCCACCTTGGCGATCCGCTCGTCCCGCGTCTCCGCGCGCTTGGCCGAGGCGACCATGTAGGCAAGCGCGCGCTGCTTGCCGGGGGTGGCGGCCTCCCACAGCGCGCGCATTCCGGGATCGCGGGCGAGGGCCTCGGCGAGGCGCTCGGGGACCTCGACCGCATCCTGATCGGCGATCCGGAAGCGCAATTCGACTGCGTCGCCGAGCCGCTTGCCAATCGCGGCGAGGAGCTTCTTCGAGAGCAGGATGTAGTGCTCGCCGCGCACCGGGGTCAGCGCCGCCTCGATGGGGTGGTCGTCGACCTCGCCGGTGATGCGCAGCTTGGGATACTGGTCGAGGGGCAGGTCGGCCTTCACCTCGTGCGGCACGAAGATCACGGTGTAGCGGTAGCGCTCCGAGCCGACGTCGTGATGGACCACCTCGGCGGTGAAGCTGTGGGGGAAATACATGGTCAGGAGAGCGCCTTCGCCACCGCGACGAACTCGGCGACGCTGACGGTCTCGGCGCGGCGGGTCTCGTCGATCCCGAGGCTGGCAAGGGCTTCGAGCGCGCCGGGCACGCCCTTCAGGCTCTGGCGCAGCATCTTGCGGCGCTGGCCGAAGGCGGCCTCGGTGAGGCGTTCGAGGGTGCGCGCGCTGACACCTTCCGGCATGCGTGCGGGGGTGACGTGGACGATCGCGCTCATCACCTTGGGCGGCGGGGTGAAGGCGCTGCGGTGGACCTTCATCGCGAGCCGCGCGTCGCTGCGCCACTGGGCGAGTACGGCGAGGCGGCCATAGGCGTCATCCCCGGCGGTGGCGACGATCCGGTCGGCGACCTCGCGCTGGAACATCAGCGTGAGCGAGCGCCACAGCGGGGGCCACGCCTCCCCGCCGAGCCAGCGCACGAACAGCGCGGTGCCGACGTTGTAGGGGAGGTTCGAGAGCACATGGAAGGGCTCGCCTTGCATGAGCTCGGCATGGTCGAGCTTGAGCGCGTCGCCCTCGATCACGGTGAGCTGGCCGGGGAAGCTCTCGCCCAGTTCGGCCAGCGCGGGGAGGCAGCGGCGGTCCATCTCGATCGCGGTGACCCGCGCCCCGGCCCTGAGCAGCGCCCGCGTCAGCCCCCCGGGGCCGGGGCCAACCTCGAGCACCCGCTCGCCCGCCAGCGAGCCCGGCAGCGCGGCGATGCGGCCCAGCAGCTGTTCGTCGAGCAGGAAATTCTGCCCCAGCGCCTTGGAGGCGGCGAGGCCGTGCCGGGCGATCACCTCGCGGATGGGGGGGAGGTCAGGCACGGGCCCACCCCGCTGCGACTAGGCGGCAAAGCCGCCAAGTCTCGCTCCCCTCCCGCTGGCGGGAGGGGTTGGGGGTGGGCACGCGATCAGGCACCGGCCTTGCCCCGCGCCGCCGCCATCGCCGCCGCCATCCGGATCGCCGCCGCCATCGCGCCCGGGTCGGCCTTGCCTTGCCCTGCGATGTCGAAGGCGGTGCCGTGGTCGGGCGAGGTGCGGATCAGCGGCAGGCCGAGGGTCACGTTGACCCCCTCGTCGAACTCCAATGCCTTGAGGGGAATGAGCGCCTGGTCGTGATACATGCACAGCGCCGCGTCGTAGGTCGCCCGCGCGCGCGGGGTGAACAGCGCGTCGCCGGGGACCGGGCCGACCGCGTCGATCCCCTCGGCCCGCAGCGCCTCGACCGCCGGGGCGATCACCGCTGCGTCCTCCTCGCCGAACTTGCCGCCCTCGCCCGCGTGGGGGTTGAGCGCCGCGACCGCGAGGCGGGGCGCCGGGATGCCGAAGTCGCGTCGCAGCCCTTCGGCGACGATCCGCGCCTTGTGGAGGATCAAGCCTTGCGAGATCAGCCCCGGCACCTCGGCGAGCGCGACGTGGACCGTCAGCGGCACGGTGCGCAAGGAAGGCCCCGCGAGCATCATCACCGCGTCGCGATAGGGCCGCGCGCAGGCCTCGGCGAGGAACTCGGTCTGGCCGGGATAGTCCCAGCCGACCGCCGCGAGCTCGGCCTTGGAGACGGGCGCGGTCACCACCCCCGCCGCGACCCCGGAGAGCGCGAACTTCATCCCCCACTGGAGCGAGGCGAGCGCGAGCCGGGCACCCTCGGGCGAGGGCCTGCCGGGGGTGAGCGCGCCGTCGAGGCCGGCCATTACCGGAAGCCCCGCTCCGCAAGCGAACAGCGCCTCGGCGGGGTCGGCGATCGGGACGATCGGGCAGTCGATGCCCAAGGCCTCGGCGCAGGCGCGCAGCAGCGCCGGGCCGCCGACCACGAAAGCCGGGGGTGCTTCGCCCGCCGCGCGCAGCCTTGTCCAGGCGCCGAGGATCACCTCCGGGCCGATCCCCGCCGGATCGCCGAGCGTGATCGCGAGGGGACGGGCGAGTGCCGTCAATTGTACTCGATATAGGCGTCGTTGCGCAGGTCGCGCAGCAGGCGCTGGGCGCGCTTGTTGACGCGCTCCTGCTCGATCTGGTCCATCACCGCCGCGAAGGTCGGTGCGCCCGCGTCGGGCGGATCGTCGCGGCCGCACAGCATCAGCACGCGCACACCTTCCTGGATGCCGCCGAAGGGCGGGGTCGCTTGGCCGATCTGGAGGCCGAGGATGATCGCGCGCAGCTGCTCGGGGAGGTTCCCGGCCTTGATCTGGTCGTTCGAGACCACCTCCGCCCCGATCTTCGCCGCACCCGCATCGACATCGCCGCAGCCCTTGAGGCCCTCGATGAACTGGCCGAACTCGGCGACCCGCGCCTCGGCCTGGGACTGGGTGATGCCGGGGGCGAAGTTGATCGAGATCTGCTTAAGGCTGAGCACCGCCTCGTTGGGATCGGCCATCAGCACCTGGCGCTTGTTGATGAGGTAGAGGATCGAGAAGCCGCCGGGGATCTCGATCGGGCCCTGGAGCATCCCGGTCTGCATCGAGCGCGCCGCGGTGGCGAGCTGCACCGGCAGCTGGCTGAGGCGCACCCAGCCGAGATCGCCGCCGACCACCGCGGTCGAGGCCTCGGAATATTGCCGCGCATAGGCGACGAAGCTGCCGCCCTGCTGCAACTGCTCCATAATCTTCTGCGCATTGGCGAGCACCGTCTCGCGGTTCTCGGTGGTGGCCGAGAGGAAGATCTCGCCCAAGCGGTATTCGTCGGTGCCCTTGGCCTCGTTCATGCGCTTCAAGACGTCGTTGACCTCTTCGGCCGAGACGTTGACGAAGGGCGTGATGTTGCGGCGCAGGATGTTCTCCCACGCGACCTCGCCCTCGATCTGGCGCTTCAACGACGCCGGCGAGGAGCCGATCGAGGTGAGGTAGGCGTCCATCTTCCTGGAATCGCCGCCGAAGTTCTGCGCGGCGAGCTGCTGGTAAGTCTGCTCGACCTCCTCGCGCTTGACCTCGAGCTTGTCGGCCTCGGCCTTCTGGATCTTGAGCGTCTCGTCGATGAGGTTGCGCAGCACCTGGACGCGCAGGCGCAGGATCTCCTCGTCGGAGAGCTTGTTCTCCGAGGCCGCGGTGACGAGCGCGACGCGCTGGTCGATCTCGGTGTCGGTGATGACGTAACCGTTGACGATCGCCTTGGCCGAGCGCTTGTCGGGGTCGGCCTTGGCGAAGAAGTTGACATCGTTGGGAAGGCCGAAGGGGTTCTCCGCCGTCGGCACCGCGACGGTCTGCGCGCTCGCGGCGACCGGCGCGAGTACGAGGGAGGCGATCCCGGCCGCGGCCAGCGCGGTTCCGGTCCTGGCGAAGAGCGCCCTGGTGGTCAGCTTCACATTCACTCTTTGTGTCCCGCCTTCTCTAGCCTGCTGCGCGGCGCCATGACTGCGCCCGCGTAGTCGCCGATGCCGCGCACCGGCTGAATGGAAGCTGAGTCCCCCGATCCCGCGTGAGCGCCCGCTTCCTGTCCGGCGTGCCCTTTAACGCCATTTGCGCGCCCTGCCAATCAAACGGCGCGGGCGGGCGGGGATTAGCGGAAGCCAAGGTTCCTGAGGGCGAAGAACACCTGAAAGGCATTCCCGCGCCGCGCGTCGCCCGCATCGATGAAGTCGCGCCGCCAGGTCGCGCCGAACTCGATGCAGTCGTCGGCATAGGCGACGCCGAGGCGGGTGCGGATCGGCTGGAAGCCGTCGGGCTGGAACACCGGGTCCTCCTCCTCGTCGGTAAGGTTGAACACCCCCGAGCCGAACACCGACCAGCGCGGCCCGATCGCGACGCGCGCGGCGGCGCGCACCTCCTCGCGGTCGCGCAGGTCCTCGACCGTGGCGATGTCGCGGTTGAGGCGCAGGTAGCCGACCTCGAGATAGGTCTGGCGCGAGCCGAGCGTCGCGTCGATCTCGTTGCGGCGGATCGCGAGGCTGTCCTTGTCGAGCCGGAAGCGGTGGGTGAAGCTGACGAGGTTGCGGTAGCGGATCTCGGTGCGGCCGACGAAATCGGTGACCTTGTCGGTGAGCCCGGTGCCTTCGGGGAAGAGGCCGGGGCGGGGGCGCTCGAGGCGGAAGGACTGGCCGATGGTGGTCTTGATCCGCCAGCCGGGGCGCTGGATCTGCCAGTCGACGCCCCAGGTGACGCGGCTGCCGTCCTCGACCCGGTCATAGCCGGGGAAGCGGTTGAGGGCGAAGAGGTTCGAATCCTCGAGGTCGATCGCGCGCGCGTCCTCGTTGGGGACGTCCAGGTTGCGGATGCGGGGGGAGGCGACGAATTGCAGCCGCGGCTTGAACACCTGCGTGCCCCCGAAAGCCTTGCCGGCGAAGGGCCACTCGATGTCGAGCGCGGCTGTGGCGATCCCCCGCGCGCTCCAGCCCTCGGTGCCGCGATAGCTCGGGGTGCCGGTCGCGAGGATGTTGTCGGTGTTGTAGACGTCGCCGCGCACGAGGCCGGTGAGGGTCACGACCTGCCCGAGCGGGGTGAGGCGTTTGAGGTCCCACTGCGCTCCCGCGAAGGCGCGGCGGGTGTCCTGCCCGTCGTTGCGCAGCAGGGCGAGGGAGTTCGCCTGCAGCATCAGGTCGCCGCCCAGGATCTTGTCGCCGATCTTCTGGCGGTAGTCGATTGCGGGGAGTGCCAGCGGCACCTGCCCCTGCTCGGCGTTCAGACGCAGCGTCTGCGTCGCCCAGCCGGCGATCGAGAGGTAGGAGCGGTCGGTGATCCGCTCGAGGTTGATCGTCGAGCGCAGCCGGTCGTCGCGGCTGATGTCGTAGCGCCTCAGGAAGGTGCGGTCGCTGGCGAGGCGGACTGAGCCGGTGAGGCTCCAGTCGGGCGAGAACTGGAAGCGGCCGTTGGCGTCGAAATAGCCGCGCGGGTCGCTCCTCAAGGTCTGGCCGCCGGTGAAGTCGGTGGCGCGGTCGGAAAAGGTGACGTAGCCGCCGACCTGGTAGGCGCCCTTCTCGGTCAGGTGGCGCCACTTGGCGCTCGCCATCGGCGCGGCGTTGGAAAAGACGAAGGCCCCGAGCGTCAGGTCCATGTTGTCGGCGAGGCGCCAGAAATACTCGCCCGAGACCTCTAACCCGTTGACCTGCGTGATCCGGACGTCGGGAACGAGGAAGCCGCTTTCCGAGCCCCCGTCGGTGCGGATCGCGAGGCCGGGCAGCGGCAGGATGCGCGCCCCGAACAGCTCGAGCGTCGCGCCCTCGAAGCGCACCCGCGAGGTGGTCTGGTCGTAGATCACCCGGCGCGCGGTGACGCGCCAGCTCGGCTCGCGCGGGCAGCCCTGGCTGTCGACCACCGGGCAGGCCGAATAGGCCGCATCGGTGAGCGCCGCGCTGCCGTCGGCATTGCGGATCGCCGAGCGCGCGGCGAGGCGGCCCCCGGCGCGCAGGGCGATCAGCAGCTCACCCATCGCGCCGGTGTCGAACTCCTCGGTGAGCTCGACCCGGTCGGTGAAGAGCTGGTTGCCCGCTTCGTCGACCATGCGGATATTGCCGGTGGCGAGGATCTTGCCGGTCTTGCGATCCCAGGTGACGGCATCGGCGCGCACCGAGCGGTCTTCCGAGCGCAGGATCACGTCGCCGGTGGCGGTGACGGTCTCGGCCTCGTTGTCGTAGCTGAGCTGGCTCGCCTCGAAGTCGATCTTGCGTCCGGCGCTGCTGTCCGCCGCGGGGGCGGGCGCGGGGGCATCGGCGATCGCGGTGATCGCCACCGGCGGGCGCTCCTGCGCGGCGAGCGGCGCGGCGCCGGTCGTGAGGGCGAACGCAAGGGCGACAAGCGATATGCCGCCCGGCGCGGGCAGGCGCAGGTGCTGGTCCGCGGCCTTGCGCGTGTCCACTGGCGAGCCTCCCGACATGGCCTTGCCTATTGCACCGCTCGCGCCTAATCGCAATCGCCATTGCGCCGCCGGCGCGCGCGGCTTGTCGCAGGTGCACAGCGCCCCGTCAGCGGCGTGTCGGCAGCCCCCCGACCCCTTTGCCTCGTCCGGAGTCCCCATGCAGATCCACTTCACCGCCGCCGCCCCCGCCGACGTTCGACTTCACGCGCGGGTGGTCAATCAGGGCGCAGGGCTGGGCAACCTCGACGCAGTCAGCGTCCTGGCGGAAGGCGCGGCCGCTTCGCAGTTTGCCGGCCGCGTCGGGCAGTTGTTCGAAGGCTTCACGCACACCGACGCCACGCTTCGGCGGAATGCTTTCGTCGGCGCGGGGGACCGCACTGCGGCCGAGCGCCGGGCGAACCTCGAGCGTGCGGGCGCGGCGCTCACCGCGAAATACCTCGTCTCGGGGGAGACCGCGCTGGTGCTCGACCTCAGCGACGCCGCGCTCTCGGCCGACGAGGCCGCCGCGGTGCTGCTCGGCCTGCGCCTGCGCGGGTGGCGGCACGACAAGTATCGCACGCGCCTCGCCGCCGACAAGAAGCCCTCGCTGACCACGGTCCACGTCGCCGGGGCGCCCGAAGGCACCGAGGCCGCGTGGCAGCGCGAGGCGGCGGTCGCCCGGGGGGTCGAGTTCACCCGCACCCTCGTCGCCGAGCCCGCCAACCTCCTCTACCCCGCGACTTTCGTCGCCGCCTGCGAGGAGGCCTTCGCGGGCACCGGCGCGGAGATCACCGTGCTCGGCGAGGCGGAAATGGCCGAGCTCGGCATGGGCGCGCTGCTCGGCGTCGGGCAGGGCTCGGAGCGGGAATCGAAGCTGCTTGCGATCCGCTGGAACGGCGGCGCGTCGGGCGAGAAGCCGACCGTCTTCGTCGGCAAGGGCGTGACCTTCGACACCGGCGGCATCTCCCTGAAGCCCGGGCCGGGGATGGAGGACATGAAGTGGGACATGGGCGGGGCGGGCGCCGTTGCGGGGGCGATGCTGGCGCTCGTCACCCGCAAAGCCAAGGCCAACATCGTCGGCGTCATGGGCCTGGTCGAGAACATGCCCGACGGCAAGGCGCAGCGCCCCGGCGACATCGTCACCACCATGAGCGGGCAGACCGTCGAGGTGCTCAACACCGACGCCGAAGGCCGCCTCGTGCTGTGCGACGCGCTCCACTGGGCGCAGGAACAGTATGCCCCGGCGCGGATCGTCGACCTCGCGACGCTGACCGGCGCGATGATCATCTCGCTCGGCAACGAGCACGGCGGGATGTTCGCCAATGACGACGCCCTCGCCGAGCAGCTGACCGCTGCGGGCAAGGCCAGCGGCGACAAGCTGTGGCGCATGCCGCTCGGCACCGAGTACGACAAGCTCATCGATTCGCCGATCGCCGACATGAAGAACATCGGCCCGCGCGAGGCCGGCTCGATTACCGCGGCGCAGTTCCTCCAGCGCTTCGTCAGGGAAGGCACCCCCTGGGCGCACCTCGACATCGCGGGGATGGTCTGGTCGAACAAGCCCGGCGCGACCTGGGACAAGGGCGCGACGGGTTACGGCGTGCGCCTCCTCGATCAGTTCGTACGGGATGTGGTCGAGGGTTGATCCGCATTTCCGGCCTCAAGTAGCGAAGCGGTAGGCCGGAAATGCCAAAGATGCGTCGCAAATCCGACCTGCCGACCAAGACCTGCCTTGCCTGCGGGCTGCCCTTCGCGTGGCGCAAGAAGTGGGAGCGGGACTGGGACAACGTGAAGTATTGTTCCGACCGCTGCCGCAGGGGGAAGGGGGGCGCCGCGTGAAGCTCGATTTCTGGCAGGTCACCGACGATCCGCTCGAGAAGGTCGTCGCGCTGATCGCGAAGCGCGCGCTCGGGCAGGGCGAGCGGGTGCTGGTGGTCGCCGCCGAGCCCGAGCGCCGCACCGCCATCGCGCGCGCGCTGTGGGAGGCCGGGCCGGAGAGCTTCCTCGCTAACGGCGAGGCCGGCGCGCCGGGGGCCGAGCGCCAGCCGATTCTCCTCGCCCCCGAGCCGCAGGCCGCTAACGGTGCGAGCCACCTGATCCTCGCCGACGGCACCTGGCGCGAGGCCGAGGGCTTCGCCCGGGTGTTCCTGCTGTTCCCCCCCGATCTCGCCCCCGCCGCCCGCAAAGCGTGGCGCGCGCAGGACGGGCGCGACGGCGTCGAGCGGGCCTATTACGAAAAGGAAGCGGGGCGCTGGGTCAGGAAAGGCTGACCGCTTGCGGCCCCGGCGAGGATGCGGGATGATGCCCGCGTCGTCACACCGGGGGCAGGTCGCCGATGCGCTGGGGGATTGCGGGGATTGCAGGGCTGATGCTCGCCGGCTGCGACGCGGCGGGCGATGCCGAGCCCGCGCCCGAGGCGGTCCACTCGGTCGATCCGGCGACGGGCGAGCTCCACATGGTGATCCCCCATGAGGACGGCCCCGCGACCCTGCGCTCGGGTCCGACACTGCCGGTGCGCCTGCCCGACGGGCTGACGCTCCCCGAGGGCGCGACGGTCACGGCCAATTCGCGCTTCGAGCAGGCCGGCGGCAGCGGCGCGCTCGTCACTTTCGAGACCCTAGCGCCCGCCGCCGCGGTCATCACACACTTCCGCGACCAGGCCGAGGCGGCCGGCTTCGCCATCACCCTCGACCGGGCGCTGGCGACCTCGCACCTGCTGCTCGGCGAGCGCGCGCGCGACGGGGCGAAGCTGTCGGTGACCGCGACGAGCGGCCCGCCCACCAGCGGGCAGATCCTCGTCTCGGGCTGATCGGCGGTCAGTTCTCGAACAGGACGATGTCCCAGCGATACTTGTCGGCGTCCGCCGCCTGCTGCTGCGCCATCGCCGTCACCGCGTCCTCGCCCAATTCATTGTAGAGCGCATCCTTCGCATTGGTCGCGTGATCCTCGGCGAAATACATCTGGGTGACGAGCCGCGCCTGCCGGCCCTTGATGTCGAAGTGGATGTGCGGGGTGCGCCAGCCGATCGGGCTGTCGTAGCCCGAGGGCTTGATGGTCCGCACCCGCCACTCGCCGCTCGGCCCGGTGACGAGCTTGGCGAAGCCCTGGAAATTGGGGTCGAGCGGTGCCTTGGCGACGTCCCCCGGATGGGCGTAGCGCCCCGCGGCGTTGCACTGCCACAGCTCGAGCGCCGCGCCGCGGACGGGGTTGCCCTTGGCGTCGAGCACCCGGCCCGTCACCTCGATCACCCGCCCGAGCGCGCGTCCCTTGCGGCCCTTGATCATCGTCATGTCGAAGTCGTCGTCGCCGGGTCGCTGGATGGGGTAGAACGGCCCGAGCGGGCCTCCGGCGGTGAGCGCCGGGGCCGCCGCCCGCGCGATGCCGCCCCCGGCGATGAGCGCGCCCGCGCCGAGCGCGACCCCGGCGAAATGGCGGCGTGACAGCTTGTGATCGTCCTGCATGATCGTCCCCCCCTGATGAATTCGGCGAGCGGCATACCACGTCGCCGCTCCCCGGCAAATGCCCGCGCGCGGAGACGGCCTTGCGCTTTTGCACCGCAGCAACTAGGGGGCGCGGCCAACAACCCCCTCCCCATAAAAGACGTTCACAGGAGCATATCATGGCGGTCACCCGCACCTTCTCGATCATCAAGCCCGATGCCACCCGCCGCAACCTCACCGGTGCGGTCACCAAGATGCTCGAGGAAGCCGGCCTGCGCGTCGTCGCCTCCAAGCGCATCCACATGACCCGCGAGCAGGCCGAGGGCTTCTACGCGGTCCACAAGGAGCGCCCCTTCTTCGGCGAGCTCGTCGAATTCATGATGAGCGAGCCGGTGGTGGTGCAGGTGCTCGAGGGCGAGGACGCCGTCGCGAAGAACCGCGAAGTGATGGGCGCGACCAACCCGGCCGACGCCGCCCCGGGCACGATCCGCAAGGAACTCGCCCTGTCGATCGGCGAGAACACCGTCCACGGTTCGGACAGCGAGGAGAACGCCGCGATCGAAATCGCCTTCTTCTTCAAGCCGGAAGAAATCGTCGGGTAAGTTTCACCGGCTGGCGAAACGCGAAGGGCCGTCTTCCGCAAGGGAGGCGGCCCTTCGCATTTCTCAAGAACCGTTCGCCCTGAGCTTGCCGAAGGGCTGCACTTCCTTCCGAGACACGTGCGAAACTCGGAAGTGAAAGACTGTCCTTCGACAAGCTCAGGACGAACGGATCGGAGGTTCACGCCTTCTCGGCAAACCGCGCCAACTGCTCGGCATGCGCGTGGTGGTGACCGCCCTCGCTCGCCGCCATCACCTTGCGCATCGCCGCCAGCGCCGCGGGCGTGAGCGCGAGGCCGAGCTCGGCATAGACCCGCGCGATCGCCGCCTCCCAATCGGCGTTGAGGTCGTCGAAGCCCGCGCGCGCGACCGGGCCGTGCCAGCCCGCGAGCGCCTCGGCCATCCGGCCATCGCGCAGGGCGATCTTGTGCCGCCAGCGCGCCTCGATCGCGTCGAGGCAGCAGGTGTCCGACTGCATCGCCATCTGGTTCGCCGCGAGGCTGACCGCGCTCTTGAGCACCGCCTCGTGCTCGCGCTCGGCGATCACGAGGCGCGCGTCGGGGAACAGCGCGAGGATCGTCGCGAGGTCCTCGGCGAAGGCGGGGACTTTCAGCACGCGGGGCTTGCCCGCGATCCCCCGGTGCGCCGCGTCGGTCTGGAGGATGCGCCGGAACTCGCGGTAGATCGGCAAGGACCCGCGCGCCTCGCTCCACGCGGAATAGCTCGGGATGTGCCACTGGCTCTCGTAGATCGAGTGGTGAAGCGCGGCGGAAATCCACGCCAGCTCCTCCTCGACCGCGGCCGGCGCCATCGGGTGGATCGACTGCATCCACGGATTGAGCAGGCCGAGCATCGCCAGCTCCATGGTCGCCTTCACCCGCTTCATCCCGAAGCGCGCCGGGACGGGGTGATAGGCATCGCAATAGCGGGTGTGCGAGTGCGCGGGATCGGCGGCGAGCAGCGTGTGGATGCGCGTGGTGCCGCTTCTCATATGGCCGATGACGATGATCGGCGGGGCGAGGGGTGTTGCGAGCAGCTCGGGCCGCTCCAGCCACAATGCCCCGAAGGCAAGGCGGTTCTTCACCACCCGCGCCAGTTGCCCCCAGGCCATCGCCCGGCCCAGCGGGTTGAGATCGGCTTCAGCCTCCAGCGCGGCGATCAGCCGGGCGAGCCGCTCGCGGAAATCGGCGACGTCCTCGGGGGAGCGCCCGCCCTGCTCCACGCGCTCCGCCTTCGCGCCGTGGGGCCGCGCGGCGAGTGCCCACAGCGCGTCCGCCTCGAGGACCGGCGGCGGCAGCCAGCCGCGCTCCCACGCCTTGCCGAGGAAATCGTTGGCCTTCTCCGCCAGCGGCCCGCGCGCGAGCAGGTGTTCGCGCCGCCGCGCCATCAGAAGGCGTCCGCGGCGTCGATCAGCCGGGTGAGGCGCCTGGGCGCGACGCTGCGCCAGCTGCGGGCGAGCCATTCGGCGACCTCGTCCCAGTCGACGCCCGGCCGGTTGAGGATGATCCCCACCCACCCGCTCGCGCCGTAATAGGCGGGCTTGAAGTAGATCTCCGGCTGGTCCTCGACGAGGGCGAGCAGCTCGTCCATCGATCCGGTGCGCACGAGGCAGGCGATGTGGGCGACGCCGTGGTGCTGGTCGGAGAAGTAGGCGAAGAACTTGCCCCCCTTCTCGCCGCCGACCCGGAAGCCGGGGCTGCCGTGGCTCTCGCGCTCGTCGGTTTCGGGGAGAGCGAGGGCGAGGGCGCGCACCCTGTCCAGTAGCCGGACCGGATCGCGCCAGCGGCTGACGTAATCGGCCACCGCGCGCGGGTAGAGCTGGTGCTCGGCGAGCTTGACCCGTTCGGCGAGAGTGTCGGGCGTGTCGCCGGGAACGATCGGCACCCTGAGCTGCGCGAGGACCTCGCCCGCGTCGAGCTCGGGGGTGACGAGGTGGACGGAAGTCCCGCCGTGGCTGTCCCCCGCAGCGATCGCGCGCGCATGGGTGTCGAGGCCTCTGTAGAGCGGCAGCAGCGAGGGGTGGATGTTGAGCATCCGGCCGGCCCAGCGCTCCACGAAGCCGTCCGAGAGGATGCGCATGTAGCCCGCGAGCACGATGTGGTCCGCGCCCGCTTGAAGCACCGCCGCCTCCATCGCCGCGTCGTGGGCTTCGCGGGTCATGCCGCGGTGCGGCAGAGCGAAGGTCGCGATCCCCTCGGCCTGCGCCAGAGCAAGCCCGGGGGCGGCGGGGTCGTTCGAGGCGACCAGCACGACCTCGTAAGGCGCGTCGGCGATGCGGCTCGCATAGACGAGCGCCGCCATGTTGGTCCCCGCGCCCGAGATGAGGACGGCGATCTTCGTCTTATCCGTCATCGCGCTGCACTCTCCTCCCGTTCGTGCTGAGCTTGTCGAAGCACTGTTCTTCTTTTGCGAGGTAGAAAGGACAGACGGCCCTTCGACAAGCTCCGGGCGAACGGAAATTGTTATCCCAGATGCGTCGCGCTCCAGTCGCTCTTGCCCGCCCAGGTCTCGACCGAGCCGCGCACGGTGCAGCCCTTCTCCCCCGCCTCGATGCGGCCGACCGGGAACACGGTCTCGCCCGCCGCCTCGAGCCGCTGTGTGACCTCGGGGACCCTGTCCTCGGACACCGCGAGCACCATGCCGACGCCGCAGTTGAAGGTGCGCGCCATTTCCTCGGGCTCGATGTTGCCCTGCGCCTGGAGGAAGGCCATCAGCCGCGGCTGGGGCCACAGGTCGGCATCGACATGGGCGTGGGCGCCCTCGGGCAGGATCCGCGGGATGTTCTCGAGGAGCCCGCCTCCGGTGATGTGGGCGAGGGCGTTGACCAGCCCTGCGCGGATCAGCGGCAGGAGGCTCGCGACATAGATGCGGGTCGGCGCGATCAAGGCCTCGATCAGCAGCACGTCCTGGTCGAACAGGGCGGGTCGGTTCAGCTTCCAGCCCTTGTCCGCCGCGAGCCTGCGCACCAGCGAATAGCCGTTCGAGTGGACGCCGCTCGACGCGAGCCCCAGCAGCACGTCACCCGGCGCAACCTTCTCGCCGGTCAGCTGCTCGCCGCGCTCGACCGCGCCGACGCAGAAGCCGGCGAGGTCGTAGTCGCCCGGCGCATACATCCCCGGCATCTCCGCCGTCTCGCCGCCGATCAGCGCGCAGCCGGCCATCTTGCAACCCTCGGCGATGCCCGCGATGACCCGCTCGGCGACCCCGTTCTCGAGCTGCGCGCAAGCGAAATAGTCGAGGAAGAACAGTGGCTCCGCGCCCTGGACGATGAGGTCGTTGACGCACATCGCGACGAGGTCGATGCCGACGGTATCGTGCCGGTCATGCTCGATCGCGAGCTTGAGCTTGGTGCCCACGCCATCATTCGCCGCGACCAGCAGCGGATCGGTGTAACCCGCCGCCCTGGGATCGAAGAACCCGCCGAAGCCGCCCAGCTCGCTGGTCGCGCCGGGCCGCGCGGTGGCCTTCGCCAAGGGGGCGATCGCCTTGACCAGCGCATTGCCCGCCGCGATCGACACGCCGGCATCGGCATAGGTGTAGCCTGGGCCTTGCGGCGCGCTCTCGTCGTTTGTCCCCGAAGTCATGCACGTGCCCATAGCCTTTCGCGCTTGGAATTCCACTCGCCATTGGGCAAAGGACAGGCGATTTTTCCCGATGAGCGCCACGCTTTCCCCTTCCGGCCCTGCGGCTGCCCCCTCGCGAGCGACGCGCCGCTGGCTCGGCGGCGCGGCGATGGCGCTCGCGCTGCTCGGCGGCGGCTTCGCGCTGCTCGCGCAGGTCGCGGGCGATCGGGGCATCGCGCCGACCGCGGCGAGCTCGGATATCGAGGTCAGGAACATCACCGTCGACGTGCCGGGCAAGAGCGCCGAGGACGCGCGGGCGAACGGCTGGCGCGAGGCGCAGAAGCAGGCCTGGGCGAAGCTCGGCGGGCCGCAGCTCTCCGAAGGCCAGCTCGAGGGGCTGGTCTTGGCGATCGTCATCCAGCGCGAGCAATTGGGGCCGCGCCGCTACATCGCGACGCTCGGCGTGGTGTTCGACCGCCAGCGCGCCAGCGGCTATCTCGGCGGGCAGCAGCAGGCGAGCCGCTCGGCCCCGCTGCTGCTCATCCCGGTCGAGGAGAGCGCCGGGGCCTACATCACCTTCGAGCAGCGCAACCCCTGGCAGCGCGCCTGGGCCGAGTTCAACCCGGGCGCGAGCCGCATCGACTATGTGCGCCTCAACGGCGGCGGGGGGGATTCGCTGCTGGTGAACTTCGGCCAGGCGACCCGCCGCAGCCGCGCATGGTGGCGCACGACGCTCGACCAGTATGGCGCGACCGACGTGCTGATGGCCTTCGCACGGCTCGAGCACCAGTTCCCGGGCGGGCCGGTCAAGGGCACCTTCACCGCGCGCTACGGCCCCGACAGCCGGCCGCTCGAGAGCTTCACGCTTACCGCCGACAACCCCGACGCGCTGCCGGCGATGCTCTCGCAGGCGGTCGAGCGCTTCGACGGCATCTTCACCGCCGCGCTCAACGCCGGCAAGCTGCGCCCCGATCCCACGCTGCGCCTTGGCGGGGGCGGGCAGATCGACCCGGCGATCCAGCAGCTCATCGAAATCGGCCGCGCCGCCCAGGCCCGCCGCGCCGCCGAGACCGCGGCGGCGGCGGGCGGGCTCGTGCCGCGCATCGAGGCGCAGCCGGTGACCGGGATCGAGCCCGGCGAGACGGTGCAGGTGCGGCTCATCACGGTGCAGTTCGCGACCCCCGATGCGGGCGCCTTCGACAGCGCGCTCGGCGCGGTGCGCGGCACCGGCGGGGTGCGCGGCGTGGGCGTCACCAGCACCGCGATCGGCGGCACCTCGGTGATGGCGGTGAGCTATGCGGGCTCGCTCGAGGAGCTCGCCGCGGCGCTCGAGGCGCGCGGGTTCAGCGTGCGGCGAGGGGCGAACGCGCTCGCCATCAGCCGCTGAGCGGGCGGGCGGCGGCGATGAGCGAGCCCTCCCAGATTGCCCTGCCATTGGCGGCGCGCGCCCCGGCGGGGGCGCAACGGATCGTCATCGGCAATGCCAACGCCGCGGTGATCGAGGCGCTCCAGCACCCCGCGCGCTGGCCCTTCCACGTCGCCGTCCTCACCGGGCCGCGGCGTTCGGGCAAGTCGCTGCTCGGTCGCTGGGCGCGGGGGCGCGACGAGAGCCTCGAGGTGATCGACAATGCCGAGAGCCTCGAGGAGACCGCGCTGTTCCACCGCTGGAACGCCGTCCAGCAGGGCGGCCTCAAGGAGGGCGGGGCGCTTCTGCTGATCGC
Source organism: Erythrobacter sp. NE805 (assembly GCF_046452355.1). NCBI lineage: Bacteria > Pseudomonadati > Pseudomonadota > Alphaproteobacteria > Sphingomonadales > Erythrobacteraceae > Erythrobacter > Erythrobacter sp. NE805. The sequence continues at coordinate 246,177 of NZ_JBKFDI010000004.1, forward strand.
CAATGCCGACGCGGAGGCGGGAGGCTGGCGCATCGCGCTCCCCGACCTCGCCTCACGCATCGGCGGCTCGCTGCAACTCGCGATCCAGCCGCCCGACGACGCGATGGCGGCCGAGCTGATCCTCGCTCACGCCGAGGCGCGCGGCCTCTCGCTGCCCGAGGGCGCGGCGGACTATCTCGTCCCGCGCACCACCCGCAGCTTCGCCGCGATCGAGACACTCGTCGCGACGATCGACCGCATCTCCCTTGAACGCCAGCAACCGGCCACCATGTCTATATGGCGCGCGGCGCTCGAGGCCCTGCACGGTCCGGAGCAGCAGCGTCTGCTGTAGCAGGCGATTGCAATCCTTGCGCTTTGGTGGGAAAGATGGAGGGGCGATGTTCGAGCAACTGGTCAGCTATCTGGACTCGGTCCGCGCCCGCGACCCCGCGCCGCGCTCGCGCTGGGAGATCCTGCTCTACCCCGGCGTCTGGGCATTGGGTTTCCACCGCATCGCGCACTGGCTGTTCGAGGCGCAGCTCTATTTCCTCGCCCGCGCGGTCAACCACCTCTCGCGGCTGCTGACCGCGATCGACATCCATCCGGGCGCGACCATCGGCAAGAACTTCTTCATCGACCACGGCTTCACCGTGATCGGCGAGACCGCGGAGATCGGCGACAACGTCACGATCTACCAATGCGTGACCCTGGGCGGCACCAACCCCGCCAACGGCAAGGGCGGCAAGCGCCACCCGACGCTTGAGGACAATGTCATCATCGGCTCGGGCGCGCAGATCATCGGGCCGATCACCGTGGGCGAGCGCGCCCGCGTCGGGGCCAATGCGGTCGTCACCGACGACGTGCCCGCGGGGGCGACGATGGTCGGGATCAAGGCCCGCTCGACGCTCGTCCCGGCCGAGGAATGGATGCGCGAATTCGTGCCCTACGGCACCCCCTGCGACGATCCGCCCTGCGACGAGCAGGGCCGCCCGCGCCGCGACTGCATCGAGAAGCTCGAGGGCGAGGTCGCCGCGATGCGCGAGGAGATGGCGGCGATGAAGGCGCTGCTCGCCGAGCGCGAGGCGGTCGCGGCCGAGGCGCATGATCCCGCGACCCATCCGCTCGGCCCCAACGTCGAGCCCGCGGTGCGGCTGCGCAAGCGCGCGACCAAGGACTGACCGCCCGGATGGCCGCACCCCAGACCCCGGGGTTTCCGGGACAGGTGGTCCCCTTTCCTGCGCGCGGTGCCGATCAGGTCGGCTTCGAGCGCGCCGAGCTGATGCGCATCCTCGACCTCTACGGCCGTATGGTCGCGGCGGGCGAGTGGCGCGACTACGCGATGGACTTCACCCGCCAGGCCGCCACCTTCGCCGCCTTCCGTCGCACCGCCGAGCGCCCCCAGGCGCGCATCGAGAAACGCCCCGCCCTGCGTGCCAAGCAGGGCATGTGGACCCTGTTCGGCGAACACGGCCAGGTGCTGAAGCGCGGGCATGACCTCGCGAACGTGCTGGCGCCGATGGAACGGCGGCTGGTGAAGGCGGTCGAGGAGTAGGCTCGGCGAGGTGCGGCCAAGGGCTGCGATCGGCTTTCGACGCGCTGCTTCGGTGGCTGCTCATCGGTCGTTGGCGCCACCCTCCCACCGTCTCCCCGGGCTTGACCCGGGGCCCCGCTGGCTCTGTCCGATCTCCCTTCGAAGAGAAGCGGGATTCCGGGTCAAGCCCGGGAAGACGGCAGCTCTGCAGGCTCGGCCCGTCTCCTTCGGTGGCGCGAAACCGGCGGGATCCAGTCTTTTCCTAGCGTCGCCCCGTGCTCGTCACGGGGCTCGGCTTCTTCCGGCCCGGGGGCAGAAGAAGCCGAGCCCCGGATCAGGTCCGGGGCGACGACGGGTTGTGATGTCCATGAGAGGACGCTGGCTCATTGACGGCTCGTGGCAAGTCACCAGCGAAGGCGGAGGCAGGTTTCAGGTAAGAGCTTTGCCTTTGCTCATGGCCGCTTGTGGGTGGTTAGCTGCCATGAGTGCTGGCACAGGAGTCTTCGTCCTCCAAGCCGGCGCGCAGTCGCTCGAAGAACGCGACCTTGCGTTTCTCCGCTTTCAATCGCCGGTACCTCAGGAATACCCAAATCAGCAAGAAGGGCAGGAAAAGCAGGCTGAGCTCCGCGGCCGCACCAACAGCGCTTTCGATACCTTCGTGACGAAAGATCACATAATCGACCACCAGCGAGAGAGCTGCCAGCAATCCGATCCAGAAAAGCACGAAGTGCTCAGGAGCCTTGGACGGAACCTTCGATGCAGAATAGGGCTTCAGGTCCATGAGCCACCTTCATCGATGAAAACTTCCATGTCCGCAACGGTAGCTTCCCGCGCGTCGCAAGCGGCTTGCCGACATTTCCTACAGCCCCGCCAGCCGCTACGATCCGCTGCGTTCTTTCCCATCGTTCTGCCCGGCCTACGAGGCCTTTGCAAATCCGGCGCGTGATCTCGCGCCACGCCCCCCTTGTCCGTCCGCGTCACGCGAGTGGGGGTAAATACCTGAAGAAAAACACAAAAGAGCGGGCGCAGAAAGCGGACAGGGTGTCCGCTTTGTCCGCTTCACAGCGAAAGGCCCGTCCCCTCCGCGGGAACGGGCCTCCTCTTGTCCGTTGCGAAAAAGCCGGATCAGCCGCGCGCGCTGGTGGGCCCGGTCCCCGTCACCTTTTGCATCGCGCGCAGGATGTTGCCCGACTGCTCGCTGCCCGATTGCGGGGCGATCAGGTTGGTGAAGGAGCTGATCTCCTCCCAGTGCGCCGCGAAGCCCTCGACGGTGCGCTCGCCTTCCGGGAGCCACACGGCGTCGTTCATCACCGTCCACGAGGAGTGGAAGCCGCCCGCGCCCGCGCCGACGATGGCGTTGGTCGGCGCGTCCTCGGAGACGAGGAACAGTGCGGCCGGGACCACGTTCTCGGGCGCGAAGAGCTTGAAGGCCTCCTCGGGGAAGAGGTCCTCGGTCATGCGGGTGCCCGCGACCGGCGAGAGGGTGTTGACGCGCACGTTGTACTTCGCGCCCTCGAGCGCGAGCGTCTTGGTGAGGCCGGCAAGGCCGAGCTTCGCGGCGCCGTAGTTCGCCTGGCCGAAATTGCCGAAGAGGCCGGTCGACGAGGCGGTCATCAGGATGCGGCCATAGCCCTGCTCGCGCATCGTCTCCCACGCGGCCTTGGTGGCGAAGGCCGAGCCGGTGAGGTGCACCTTGACGACGAATTCGAAGTCGGCGGGCTCCATCTTGGCGAAGGTCTTGTCGCGCAGCACGCCCGCGTTGTTGATGAGCACGTGGACGCCGCCCCACTTCTGCTTGGCGTCGGCGATCATCTTTTCCATCTGCTCGTATTCGGTGACCGAGGCACCGTTGGCGATCGCCTCGCCGCCTGCCGCCTCGATCTCGGCGACGACCTGCGCCGCCGCGTCCGAGGTGCCGGTGCCGTCGCGCGAGCCGCCGAGGTCGTTGACCACGACCTTCGCGCCGCGCCGGGCGAGTTCGAGCGCATAGGCCTTGCCGAGCCCGCCGCCGGCGCCGGTGACGATCGCGACCTTGTCCTTGAAGCTGATGCTCATGGGTGTTCTCTCCTGTTGTCCGCCGGGGCGCGCTTTACGCCCGCGTAAACCAATCTGCGGCGCGCTGCGTGGCACTTTCGCGCGGCCCTTGCAACTGCCGAACTGACAGCGCGCGATGCCGTAGGGTCAGGCGGCGGGTGCGAGGGCGGCGAGGGTGGGGATGAGCTCCCCGAACGAATCGATCACCGCATCCGCGCCGAGCGCGTGCGGGGGCGCGTCGCAGTAGCCGTAAGCGGCCGCGACGAAGGGCACCCCGGCGGCCCGGGCCGCGCGCCCGTCGAAGCTGGAGTCGCCGACGAAGACGAAGCTCCCCCCGCCGGTGATGGCGCGGGCCTCGAGGACCGGGGCGGGGTGGGGCTTGGCGAGGTACTGGCCGTCCTCGCCCTTGCCCAGCGAGTCGCCGCCGATCACCGCCGCGAAGGCGTCGATCAGCTCAAGGTGAGTGAGGACGTTCTTGGCGAAGGCCTCGAACTTGTTGGTCACCACGACCATCCGCACGCCCATGGCGGCGAGCCCGGCCAGCGTCTCGCGGACCCCGGGGTAGGGGACGGTGTGGACCGCGTTGTGGCCCTCGTAATAGGCGAGCATCGCCTTGTAGAGCCGCCGGAACTCCTCGGGGGGCACCCCGCCCTGCGCCTCGAGAGCGCGGGCGAGCATCATCTTCGCCCCGCCGCCGATCAGGCCCTTCGAGCTCTCGAGCGGCACGGCTTCGAAGCCGCCCATCACCAGCGCGTGGTTCACCGCGCTGCCGAGGTCGCCGAAGGTGTCGAGCAGGGTGCCGTCGAGGTCGAAGCCGATCGCGTCGAAGGGGATGGTCGTCATGGCCCGCGCGGTGGCCGATGCGACTTCAAACCGCAAGCAATTGCTGTAAGGGTTCGGCCCATGACCACCGCGACAAGCCACCCCTTCGCCGCCATCATCCTTGCCGCCGGCAAGGGCACCCGCATGAAGAGCGACCTCCACAAGGTGCTGCACCCGATCGCCGGGCGGGCGATGCTCGATCACCTGATGGCGAGCGTCGCCGAACTCGGCCCGGAGCGCACCGCGGTGGTGGTCGGCGCGGGGCGCGAGCAGATCGAGAAGGCGGTGGGCGCGCGCGCGGCGACCTGCCTCCAGGAGCCGCAGCTCGGCACCGGCCATGCGGTGCAGCAGGCCGAAAGCGCGCTCACGGGCTTCGAGGGCGACGTGCTGGTGCTCTACGGCGACGTGCCCTTCGTGAAGGCGGCGACGATGCGCGCGATGCTCGAACGGCTCCACGGCGCGGACGACCCCGCCGCGGTGGTGCTCGGCTTCGAGCCCGACGACCCGCTCGCCTATGGCCGGGTGATCGCCGACGATGCGGGGCGCATCCTCAGGATGGTCGAGTTCAAGGACGCCGATGAGGGCGAGCGGGCGTGCCGCCTGTGCAACTCCGGCCTGCTCGCGGCGCGCGCCGGAGACCTCTTCGCGCTGCTGGCGCGGGTCGGCAACGACAATGCACAAGGCGAATACTACCTCCCCGACATCGTCAACATCGCGATCGCCGACGGAAGGACCTGCGCGGTGATCGTGGCGGAGAGCGCCGACGAAGTCGCCGGGATCAACAGCCGCGCCGAACTCGCCGCCGCCGAGGCGCGCTGGCAGGCCGCGCGGCGCCTTCAGGCGATGGACGAGGGCGCGACCCTGATCGCGCCCGAGACGGTGTTCTTCAGCCACGACACCGTGTTGGGGCGCGACGTCACCATCGAGCCGAATGTCTTCTTCGGCCCCGGGGTGCGCGTCGCCGACAAGGTGCTGATCCGCGCCAATAGCCACATCGAGGGCGCCAGCCTCGCGAGCGGCGTCAAGGTCGGCCCCTTCGCACGGCTCCGCCCGGGCACGGTGATGGAGGAGGACAGCTTCGTCGGCAATTTCGTCGAGGTGAAGAACGCGGTGATGCATCAGGGCGCCAAGGCCAGCCACCTCACCTATCTCGGCGACGCCACCATCGGCGCAGGCGCCAACATCGGCGCGGGGACGATAACCTGCAACTACGACGGCTACTTCAAGTATCGCACCGTGATCGGCGAGCGCGCCTTCATCGGCTCGAACTCGGCGCTGGTCGCCCCGGTCAGCATCGGCGCCGACGCGATCGTCGCGGCGGGATCGACCGTCAGCCGCGACGTCGCTCCGGGCGAGCTCCGGATGGTCCGCGCCGAGCAGCTCGTGAAGGACGGCTGGGCGGACCGTTTCCACGACACGATGAAGAAGAAGAAGGCGGCGGAGAAGAAGGGGTGAGGGTGCTGCGCGGGTTGCTGGAGGTGGGTGCGCTGTTCCTCGCCCTGTTCCTTGTCATGCCCTACATCCCCTCTCATGAAGGCTTCGTGCACCGGTTCGGCGCCAAGCAGGGCGTGGCTATCGCGCTGTTCGCTGCAAGCCGGGTGCTGCGCTGGCGGGACAGCTGGTGGATCGCGCTACCGGAGGCGGCAGCATTCGGGGCTTTCGCCTGGGCGCTGACCGAGAGTTACAACCTGTTATGAGTGACGACTCCGAAACCCTCACCTGCTGGCTCTGCGAGCGCCCGCTGGGCGACATCGTCCAGTGGCATCACCCGGTGCCGAAGTCGAAGAAAGGCAAGGTCAAGGTCCCGGTCCACCCGATCTGCCACAAGACCATCCACGCCAGTTTCACCAACAACGAGCTCGCCCGCATCGGCGAGAACGCGGAGACGATCCGCGCCAACCCGGCGATCGCGAAATTCGTCGCCTGGGTCGGCAACAAGCCCCCGGATTTCGACGCGCCGACGCGCTAGGCGCAGGGGCTCAGGCGTCCTGCATCCGCTCCGTGCTCTCGCCGCCGCTGGCGAGGTAGTCGGCTTCCCACTGCTCGAACTCGTCGCGGCTCAGGAGGTAGCGCTCGCGCGCCTCGTGAAAGCTCATCGCCTTCTCGCGCACCGCGCGCACCACCTGGTCCTTGCGGGCCTTGGACCAGTGGACGCGGTGGGTCCGGGGCAGCTGGTAGTAGCTCTTGATCGCATCGGCGATCGACACGTTTCTCGGGTAGGCCACGGTGGTGCTCCTCGTCGCAAGAATTGCCCGCGATGACCCGAATGTTGACGGAGCCGGTTAACGAAATCCTACCGCGAAATCTTAAGATCGCGTTGACGATTTGCGACGTGCCTGGCTTGCGACGAATGGAAGTGCTTGTGTCGGCTCGGTTTACGGGCAGTCGCGTTACCTTGCGGCACTAACGCGAGAAAAGGCGGCTTCCGCGTGGGAAGCCGCCCCTCCTGGTTGCACCGTGCCCTCGGGTTTCTACTTGGCCGGCGCGGGAGCCGGGTCCATCAGTCGCTGCATCAAGTAGATGAATTGCAGCGCCTGGAGCTTGGCGCGCTGGTCGTTGTCGACCCCGCCCGAGTGGCCCCCGGTGGTGTCCTCGAAATAGTAGTAGGGCTGGCCCAATGCCTTGAGCTTCGCCGCCGCCTTGCGGGCATGGGCGGGATGCGTGCGGTCATCGGCGGTCGAGGCCCACAGGAAGGGCGCGGGGTAGTCCACGCCCGCAACGATCTTCTGGTAGGGCGAATAGCCCTCGATCCAGGCGCGCTGTTCGGGGATGCGCGGATCGCCATATTCGCCGATCCACGAGGCGCCGCGGCCGATCAGGTGGTAGCGCAGCATGTCGAACAGCGGGATCTGCACGATCGCCGCGCCGAACAGCTCCGGCTTCTGGGTGAAGGCCGTGCCGACCAAGAGCCCGCCCTGCGAGCCGCCCTGGATGCCGAGGTGCTGCGGCGAGGTGAAGCCGCGCTTCACGAGGTCCTCGCCCACGGCGATGAAGTCGTCCCAGGTGCGCTGCTTGTTCTCGCGGATCGCGGTCTGGTGCCATTGCGGCCCGAACTCGCCCCCGCCGCGCAGGTTGGCGAGCACATAGGCGCCGCCCTTCTCGACCCACAGCTTGCCGGTCGAGCCGAGGTAGCCCGGAAGGCGCGGGATCTGGAAGCCGCCGTAGCCGGTGAGCAGCGTCGCGGTCGAGCCGTCGGCCTTCATCCCCTTGGGCTTGACGATGAAGTAGGGGATCTTCGTCCCGTCCTTGCTGATCGCCTCGTGCTGCTCGACCTCCATGCCCTCGGGCGCGAAATAGGCGGGCGAGGTCTTGAGAACGGTCGGAGCGGCGCTGCCGTCGGTGTAGTAGAGCGTGGTCGGCTCGAGGAAACCGGTCACGGTGTACATGATCTGGTCGGTCTCGTCCGAGGAGGCGGCGATGCCGAGCGTCGCGTTGTCGGGCAGGGGGACGGGCTTGCTGACCCACTTGCCGCCCTCGAAATTGAACTGGAGCACCTTGCCGACGACATTGTCGAGCAGGGTCACGAACAGCGAGGAGCCGGTGATCGCGCCGCCCTGCTTGGTCTGCCTCGGGCCGGGTGCCCAGACTAGGGTCTTTTTGGCGCCGTTGGGGTCCTTCTTCCACTCCTCGAGGTTCACCGCGATCAGGCTGTCGGCGGGGAAGGTCTGACCACCGGTGGTCCAGTCCTCGTCGGTCGAGATGAGGAGGTGCCCGTCGACGATCCCGTAGGGCGCGGCTTTCTTGGGCAGCTCGAGCTGGAGCCACTTCCCGTCCTTCTCGACGTAGTAGAGGCTCTCGTGGAAGCTGATCCCGCGGAAGGCGGTGCGAGCGTGGATCGTGCCCTTGTTGTCGCGCAGCAGGGTCGCGCCCGCCCACACGTCGGTCGGCTCGCCGCGGAAAATCTCCTGCGCGTCCTCGATCTTCGTGCCGCGCTTCCAGACGCGGGTGGTGAAGGGGTAGCCGCTCTCGGTGAGCGTGCCTTCGCCGAAGCCGCGGCCGACCAGCAGCGTGTCGGCGTCGATCCACTGGATGCCGCCCTGGCTCTTCTGGTCGAGCACGAAGCCGCCTTCGACGAAGCGCTTGGTCTTCATGTCGAATTCGCGCATCACGGTCGCGTCCTCGCCCCCGTCGGAGAGCGCGATCATGCACTTCTCGAGCGCGGGCGGCAGGCAGGTCGAGCCCTGGTAGACCCACTCCCTGCCTTCCGCCTTGGCGAGCGCGTCGACGTCGAGCACCGTCTCCCACACCGGCTTGTCGCTGCGGTAGCTTTCGAGGCTCGTGCGGCGCAGCAGGCCCTTGGGGTTCGTCTTGTCCTGCCAGAAATTGTAGAGCCCGTCGGGGCGGATCGAGACGAAGGGGATGCGGTCCTCGCTGTCGAAGATCGCCAGCGCCTCGGCCTTCAATTGCGCATAGCGCGGGTCGGCCTCGAAGGCGGCGAGGGTGCGCGCGTTCTCCTTGGCGACCCAGTCGAGCGCCTCGGGGCTGCGGGCCTGCTCGAGCCAGATGTAGGGGTCCTGCTCGGGGCCGGGAATGCCGTCGTCGGCGAGCGCGATGGTGGAGGTGGTCATGGCAAGGGCAATGGCCAGGGCCGATGCGAGTTTCAAGTGCGTCTCTCCATGTGACCTTGCGCGAAAGCCGTGTTGCTTTCGCGGATGCGCCTTGGTGACGGGAGGCGGCGCGGATTGCAAGGCCGCGCAGGGAGTTAATCCGCGCGAAGCACCCAGGCGTGGATGCGGCGGTGGTGCAGCTCCTCGCTCGCGAGCGGCCGGTAGTCGCGGGCGATCGCGGCATCGATGCGGTCCTTGGCCGCGAAGTTCTGGGGGGTGAGCGGTTTTGCGGCGGTGACGATCACCGGCGGGTGCCCTGCGAGGATGCGCGCCACCTCGTCCTCCTGCCGGACCATCAGCGCCTCGCTCTCGAGCGCGTTGTTGAGGTGATCGGGGTAGATCAGCCGGGTCGGGAGGCAGCTTCCGGTGAGCTGGTAGAGCGAGGTCGGCCCGTCGAAGACGAGCAGGCACCGCCCCTCGCGCGCATCGAGGTGCGGCGCGATCGCGTCGGCGAGGTGCTGGATGGCGCTGCGGTTCTGGTGGCTGACCCAGTACTGGTAGGGCACGATCAGCAGGTAGACCAGCGCCGGGATGAGGGCGGGCCAGTTCGCCCGGCCGCTTGGCGGGCGGTGGAACAGCGGCAGGGTCAGCAGCACGCAGGGCGGGATCAGCGCGGCGAGGTAGTGGCGATAGACGGTCGCGGGCAGATACGCGCTCGCCAGCGCCGCCGCCATCCACAGCACCGCGAAGACATAGTGCTGCGGGAAGCCCTCCGGCCAGCTGCGCTGCGCGGCCCTGATCCCGAGCGCGGCGAGGGCGAGCTGGACGAACAGGAAAGCCATCATCACCGGGTGCGTGCGCCCCGTCGCCGCGGGAAGGCGGTCGAAGAAGGAGACGAAGTTGGCGAAGACATATTCGTCCCAATGCCCCGTGAGCGCGTAGCCGGCGCTCACCGCGGCGGTCGGCAGCAAGCCGAGCACGCCGAAACCCAGCGCGAGCGCGGCGAGCCGGCCCAGCCCCATCCCGCGGCGCGCCTGCCCCCACAGCGCCCACAGGCCGAAGAACAGGCATTGCGGCAGCGCGGTGTACTTGATTTGGAGCGCGAGCCCCCCGATCAGCATCGCCGCGAGCGCCCGGACGACGGCGCGGGGGTGGGCGGGATCGCGCACCAGCACCGCCATCGCGATCAGCATCGGGATGAAGAACACCTCCGAATTGCCCGAATGCGCATCGTTGATCGCGGCGAGCACGACGTAGAGCGCCCCCCCCGCGGCCGCGGTCCCCCGGTCGGTCTGCGCGCGGGCGAGCACGAAGGTCAGCACCGCCCCGCCGAGGGTGAACAGCGCGCCCGCGACCTGGTAGGCCGCAGCGCCCGGTCCGCCGACGGCGTGGAAGGCCGCGAACAGCGCGAACAGCCCCCAGGGCTTGCGGTCCCACAGGTCGACGAAGGGCACCGCGCCGTGAAGCATGGCATTGCCGATCAGCGAATAGAGCTGCTCGTCGACATCGGCGTTGGGATCGCCGATCCATGCGCCCCGCACGAGGAGAGTGAAGACCGCCAGCAGCAGCACGATCCCGACATCGGCGCGGCTCGGCGCGCGGGTGCGGTTCACAGGGTGGATGGCGGGGCTGGCGAGGGTCGCTGACATGGCACCCCCCTGGCACGAGCATGGTTAATTTTTCGACCGGGGCCGGCGAAAAGCGGCCTCCGCCATGCGCGGATCAGGGCCTGCGCAGCGCCCAGCTGCGGATCATCCGCTGGTGGAGCTCGACGCGGCCGAGCGGGCGGTAGTCGCGCGCGATCGCCTGTTCGACGAGTGCGATCGCGACCGGGTTCTGCGGGGTCAGCGGCTCCTCGGCGGTGACGATCACCGGCGGGCGGGTGGCAAGGATGCGCGCGACCTCGTCCTCCTGCCGGATGCCGAGCGCCCCGCGCTCGAGCGCGTTGTTGAGGTGGTCGGGATATATGAAGCGGGTCGGCAGGCAGCTGCCCGTCATCCGGTAGAGCGCGGTCGGACCGTCGAAGACGAACAGGCACCGCCCCGCCTCGGCATCGACCAGCGGAGCGATCGCGCTCGCGAGGCTCTGCGCGCTCGCGCGATCCTCCCGCGAGACCTTGTAGAGGTGCGGCATCAGCGCGAGGTAGAAGAGCGGGGGCACCAGCACCGCGAAGTTGACGCCCTTGCCTCCCTCGCGCTCGAACAGCGGCAGGCTCACCAGCACCGCCGCCGGGGCCATCGCCGCGATGTAGTAGAGGTAGAGCGTCGCGGGGAGGAAGGTCGTCGCCGCCGATGCCGCGAACCACAGCACCGCGAAGACATAGGCCCGCGGCCACGCCCGGCCCCACTTGCGCCGGGCCGCATTGAGGCCGAGCAGCACCAGCGCGACGATGAGCAGGATCACGCCGAGGAAATAGGGCTGCGGCCAGCGGCCCCAGGGCCCCGGCGCGCGCGCGAAGAAGGATACGAAGTTGGCGAAGACGAAATCGTCCCAGCGCCCGGTCACGGCATAGCCCGCGGCGACGGCCGCGGTCGGCAGCACCCCGAGCACGCCGAAGGCTACCGCGAGCGCGGCGAGCTGCGGCAGTCGCATCCCCTGCCGGAACTGCCCCCACAGCACCCACAGACCGAGGAACAGGCAGAGCGGGATCACCGTGTACTTGACCTGCAGGGCGATGCCCCCGAGCAGCATCGCGGCCAGCCCGCGGGCGAGCGCGCGGGGGTGCTGCGGATCGCGCACCAGCAGCGCCATAGCGATCACCATCGGCAGGAAGAAGGCCTCGGAATTGGCCGAATAGGCCCCGTAGATCGAGAGCATCAGGATGTAGAGCATCCCGGCTCCGAGCGCCGTCACCCGATCGGTGAGGTCGCGCGCCATGTGATAGAGCATCGCCGCCCCGGCGACGGTGAAGACCGCGGCGAGACCCTGATAGGCCGCCGGCCCGGGTCCGCCGATCGCATGGGCGAAGGCATAGATCGCGAAGAGGCCCCAGGGCTTGCGGTCCCACAGGTCGGTGAAGGGCACCTTGCCTTCGAGCATCCCGCTGCCGATCACCGAGTAGAGCTGCTCGTCGAAATCGGCGACTGGATCGCCGATCCACGCGCCGCGCACGAGGAGCGTCAGCAGCGCGAGGACCAGCACGGCTCCGAGGTCGGCGGCGGCGAGGCGCGGCTTGAGGGCGAGGCGCGGCTTGACGCCGGTGGGGGGCGGGGCGAACATGGCCCCGCCTTTGCCACGGACATGGTTAATTTTTGGCTCGGGTCGACGCGAAAAGGGCGGACCTTGCGGCCCGCCCCTTCAGGTGTTCGTGCTGCCGGGGGGCGCTCAGCCCTCGACGTGCTCGGCGAGGACCGTGAGGCCCTTCTCGCCGACTTCGGCAAAGCCGCCGCGAACCTGGATCACTTCGGGTGCCGCGCCTGCGGTGGCATAGACCTGGAGCGCGCCGTCGCGGATCGTCGACATGAAGGGCGCATGGCCCTCGAGCACGCCGAATTCGCCCTCGGTGCCGGGGACGACCACCATGTGGACCTCCTGCGAGCGGACGAGCTTGGCGGGGGTGACGAGTTCGAAGTGGAGGGGCATTGTCTCTTCCTAACCCCCCTCCCGTCTGCGGGAGGGGCTGGGGGTGGGAATGGGCCGGCGGAGGCCCACCCCGCTGCGACTAGCCAGCAAGCTGGCAAGTCTCGCTCCCCTCCCGCAAGCGGGAGGGGGAACGACTTACGCCTCTTCGGCCATCTTCTTGGCCTTTGCGACCGCCTGATCGATCCCGCCGACCATGTAGAAGGCCTGCTCGGGCAGGTGGTCGTATTCGCCGTCCACGACTGCCTTGAAGCTCTTCACGGTGTCCTCGATCTGCACGAACACGCCCGGGATGCCGGTGAAGACTTCCGCGACGTGGAAGGGCTGCGACAGGAACTTCTGGATCTTGCGCGCGCGGGCGACGGTGAGCTTGTCCTCTTCGGAAAGCTCGTCCATCCCGAGGATCGCAATGATGTCCTGCAGGCTCTTGTACTTCTGCAGGATTTCCTGGACGCGGCGGGCGGTCTCGTAGTGCTCCGCGCCGACGACGCGGGGTTCGAGCACGCGGCTGGTCGAGTCCAGCGGGTCGACCGCCGGGTAGATGCCGAGTTCCGAGATCGCGCGCGACAGGGTGGTGGTCGCGTCAAGGTGCGCGAAGGAGGTCGCGGGGGCCGGGTCGGTCAAGTCGTCCGCCGGAACGTAGATCGCCTGCACCGAGGTGATCGAGCCCTTGGTGGTCGAGGTGATGCGCTCCTGCAGCTTGCCCATGTCGGTCGCGAGGGTCGGTTGGTAGCCCACCGCCGAGGGAATACGGCCGAGCAGCGCCGACACTTCGGAACCTGCCTGGGTGAAGCGGAAGATGTTGTCGACGAAGAACAGCACGTCCTGGCCTTCGACGTCGCGGAAATATTCCGCCATGGTCAGGCCCGAGAGCGCGACGCGCGCGCGGGCGCCCGGGGGCTCGTTCATCTGGCCGAACACGAGCGCCACCTTGGAGCCTTCCGAGACGGCGTTGCCCTCGGCGTCCTTGGCGATGACGCCCGCGTCGAGGAATTCGTGGTAGAGGTCGTTGCCCTCGCGGGTGCGCTCACCCACGCCGGCGAACACCGACACGCCGCCGTGGCCCTTGGCGATGTTGTTGATGAGCTCCTGGATCAGCACGGTCTTGCCGACGCCCGCGCCGCCGAACAGGCCGATCTTGCCGCCCTTGGCATAGGGCGCGAGGAGGTCGATCACCTTGATGCCGGTGACGAGGATCGCCGCTTCGGTCGACTGGTCGACGAAGGCCGGGGCCTCGGCGTGGATCGGGGCGGTCTGCTCGGCACCGATGGGCCCACGCTCGTCGATCGCCTCGCCGACGACGTTCATGATGCGGCCAAGCACCTTGGGGCCGACCGGAACAGAGATCTGCGCGCCGGTGTTCACCACTTCCGCGCCGCGCACGAGGCCCTCGGTCGCGTCCATCGCGATGGTGCGCACGGTGTTCTCGCCGAGGTGCTGAGCGACTTCGAGCACCAGCGTCTTGTCGCCATTCTTGGTTTCGAGCGCGGTGAGGATCGGCGGCAGCTCGCCTTCGAACTGCACGTCGACGACGGCGCCGATGACCTGGCTGATGGTGCCGTTGGTCGTCTGATTAAGGGCGGGTGCGGTGGCCATTTTAGGTTTCCTTGCCTTCAAATCTCGTCATTCGGCTCGATGAGCCAACGTTGCTTCCCGTCGGGTTCGGTGCCGATCCTGAGCATGGCTCGGCCTCGTTCCCATTCATCTTCCGAGTTCGCACGGAACTCGTAATCACACTCCGCTCTGCCAGCGCCTCGCGCGGCGCATTGGGCATTGCGGACCTCCACATTCCCAAAGGCTGCGCTGTAACATTCCGCGCGGCCTTCGCAATTTACAGTCTCCAGCGTCTTGAACCCTTCACTCTGGTCGATGGCGAAGCGCAATTGACCCAAGCTTGGTTCAGTCCCGAGCGTCGGCGCACAGGCGGTAGCCGCTGCGGTGAAGAGGGCTAGAGCGATCCTTCTCAAAGCGCCTCCGCGCCTGCGATAATCTCGATCAGTTCGGTGGTGATCGCGGCCTGGCGGCTGCGGTTGTACTGGATGGTGAGCTTGCTGATCAGCTCGCCCGCGTTGCGCGTGGCGTTGTCCATCGCGGTCATCGAGGCGCCCTGTTCGCTCGCCTCGCGCTCGAGCAGCGCGCCGAACAGCTGGGTGCGCACGTAGCGCGGCAGCAATTCTTCGAGGATCTCCTCCTCGCCCGGCTCGTACTCGACCACCGCTTCCGCGGCGATGGCTTCCGAAGGCGCGGGGACGGGGATCAGCTGGGTGACGGTCGGCTCCTGCGCCAGCGCCGACTTGAAGGTCGGGTAGACGAGGTGTGCGACGTCGAACTTGCCCGCCTCGAACAGGCCGATCAGCTCGTTCGCGATGCTCTCGGCCTCGTCGAAGCCGGGGGTGCGCACGGTGCTGGTGTCGAAGCCGCCGGTGATCTGGCTAGCGTAGTCGCGCTTCAAGGGCGCGCGGCCCTTCTTGCCGACGAGGTAGAACTCGACGCTCTTGCCCTGCGCCTCGAGCTCGCGCGCCTTGGCCTTGGCGGCCTTGACGAGGTTCGAGTTGAGGCCACCGCACAGCCCCTTGTCGGTGTTGACCACGACGAGGAGGTTGCGCCGGTCCGAGCCCGTGCCAGCCAGCAGGCGCGGGGCGCTGTCGCCCGCGACCTTGCTCGCCAGCGACGCCATCACCGCACCGAGCCGCGTGGCATAGGGGCGCCCGGCCTCGGCCGCGGCCTGGGCACGGCGCAGCTTGGCCGCCGCGACCATCTGCTTGGCCTTGGTGATCTTCTGGGTCGACTTGACCGAGTTGATCCGGCCCTTGAGTTCCTTGAGTGAGGGCACGTCAGGGCGTCCTTACGCGAACTGCTTGGCGAAGGCTTCGAGCGCGGCCTTTGTCTTGTCGGCAACCTCGCCCTCGAACTTCTTCGAGGTGCGGATCTCGGCCAGCACGGCGCCGTGTTCGCGGCGCATGAAATCGAGCATCTGCGCTTCGTATTCGTTGACGCGGTTGACCGGGATCGCGTCGAGGAAGCCGTTGGTGCCGGCGTAGATCGACACGGTCTGCTCCTCGAAGGGCATCGGGCTGAACTGCTTCTGCTTGAGGAGCTCGGTCAGGCGCGCGCCGCGGTTCAGCAGCTTCTGGGTTGCGGCATCGAGGTCCGAGCCGAACTGCGCGAAGGCCGCCATTTCGCGGTACTGCGCGAGGTCGAGCTTCATCGAGCCCGAGACCTTCTTCATCGCCTTGGTCTGCGCGGCGCCGCCGACGCGGCTCACCGAGAGGCCGACGTTGATCGCCGGGCGGATGCCCTGATAGAACAGGCCGGTCTCGAGGAAGATCTGGCCGTCGGTGATCGAGATCACGTTGGTCGGGATGTAGGCCGACACGTCGCCCGCCTGGGTCTCGATGATCGGCAGCGCGGTCAGCGAGCCGTGGCCGTTTTCCTCGTTCATCTTCGCCGCGCGCTCGAGCAGGCGGCTGTGGAGGTAGAACACGTCGCCCGGATAGGCTTCGCGGCCCGGAGGACGACGCAGCAGCAGCGACATCTGGCGGTAGGCGACGGCCTGCTTCGAAAGGTCGTCATAGACGATCACGGCGTGCATGCCGTTGTCGCGGAAGAACTCGCCCATCGCGCAGCCGGTGTAGGGCGCGAGGTACTGGAGCGGGGCGGGCTCCGAAGCGGTCGCGGCGACGACGATGGAGTATTCCATCGCGCCGTTTTCTTCGAGCTGCTTGACGATCTGCGCAACCGTCGAACGCTTCTGGCCGACCGCGACGTAGACGCAGTAGAGCTTCTTCTTCTCGTCGTCGCCCTGGTTGGCTTCCTTCTGGTTGATGAAGGTGTCGATCGCGACGGCGGTCTTGCCGGTCTGGCGGTCGCCGATGATCAGCTCGCGCTGCCCGCGGCCGACGGGGACGAGCGCGTCGATCGCCTTGAGGCCGGTCTGGACGGGCTCCGAGACGGATTCACGCGGGATGATGCCCGGCGCCTTGACTTCGACGCGGCGGCGTTCGGCGGCGACGATCGGGCCCTTGCCGTCGATCGGGTTGCCGAGCGCATCGACCACGCGGCCGAGCAGGCCCTTGCCGACCGGCACGTCGACGATGGTGCCGGTGCGCTTGACGACGTCTCCTTCCTTGATCTCGGCGTCCGAGCCGAAGATCACGACGCCGACATTGTCGGCCTCGAGGTTGAGCGCCATGCCCTGCACGCCGTTGGCGAATTCGACCATCTCGCCGGCCTGGACCTGGTCGAGGCCGTGGATGCGGGCGATCCCGTCACCCACGCTCAGCACGGTGCCGGTCTCGCTGACTTCGGCCTCGGTGCCGAAATTGGCGATCTGGTCCTTGATGACCTTCGAGATTTCTGCGGCGCGGATTTCCATGGTTCTTATCCTTTAGGCCTGCATGGCCTTGGCGAGCGAGTTGAGACGGGTGCGGATCGAGGCATCGATGCGCTGCGATCCGATGGTGACGACGAGGCCGCCGAGGAGGTCGGGGTCGACCTTGGCGGAGAGCATGACGGTGCGGCCCTCGCGCGCGGTCAGCTTGGTCTTCAATGCGGCGATCTGGTCGTCGCTGAGCGGGTGCGCGCTGGTGACGGTGGCGGTCACCTCGCCGCGCTGCGCGGCGGCGATCGCCTTGAAGGCGGCGATGATCGCGGGCAGCTTCGCGAGGCGGCGGTTGGCGGCGAGCACGCCGAGGAAATTGGTGGTCAGCCCTGAGATCTTGAGCTTCTTGGCGACCGCGGCCATCGCCTTGCCCTGCACCTCGCGCGAGAGCTCCGGATTGGTGGTCAGCGCGGCGAGGTCGCCCGAATCGCCGAGCGCGGCGCCCAGCGTCGCGAGGTCCTTCTCGACCGCGGTCACCTTGCCGTTCTCGGCGGCGAGGTCGAACAGGGCCGAGGCATAGCGTCCAGCCAGGCTAGCCTTGATACCGGCGGAAATATCCACGCGCTTCCAATCCTCTCGGAAAAGCTCAACAGGGGTCTTGCTTGAGCCTTGGATGAGGGCGAGCGCAGGGGCTGCCCGCAAGGCTGGCGCGCGCCTAGCAATTGATTCCCGCCCGCGCAAGCCGCGAGGCGGCGGAATTGTGCAGGTGCGAAGCGGCGGGGCCGCGAGGCCGCGCCTCGTGCGCTACTTCGCGCCCTTCGCCGTGCAGGAATAGACCAGCCGCTCGTTGGGACGATCGGGCAGGGCGGAGATAAGTGCGGACTGCTGTTCGCCGAGCGTGCGCGCGGCGTCGGTCACGCCGCAGGCGGGGGGCGTGTAGGACGCGCGGGCGGCGCGCGCGGCGGCAAGCGCCTCCTGTCCCAACAGGTAGCGGTCGGTGCGCAGGGTGCGGGTCTCGGGGTCGTAGGTGTTGACCGCCACCGCCGCATCGTCCTCGGCGGCGAAGACGCGTTGCCACTCGCCGCCCTGGCCGAGCCCGTATTGCGTGCGGCGGTTGACGCAGCCGTCGGCGCTCCACTCGAAGGCGACATCGTCGGTGCGCGCCGAGGTGACGCGGCTGCGCTCGGGGACGAGGGTGCAGATCAGCGCGCCCTCGGCGGAGGGGGCCGCGCCGGGGGCGGCGGGGGGTTCGCGCCCTTCCGCCTTGGCGATCGCGGCGGCGACGCGGTCCTCGATCTCGGCGAGGCCGGGGCGGGTGACCCACAGCAGCACCGCCGCCACCAGCGCCGTGCCCGCCACGCCGGCGGCGACGCGCCAGTGGGTGCGGCGGCTCTCGTCGCCGCGCCACACCAGCGCGGCATAGCCCGCCCCGATCGCCGCGATCAGCGCGATCAGGGCCAGCGCCATGCGGTTCTCGCGCGCCTCGAGCACCTCCATCTGCGCGCTCAGCCGCGCCTTTTCCCGCACCTCGCGCAGGGCCTCGGCGCGTTCGGCGAGCCGCGCGCGCGCCGCGGACTGCTCGGCCTCGAGCCGCTGGCGCTCCTCGGCGTTCAATTCGTCGATCGAGCGGCAGGGGAGGGTGTTGACGACCGGCTCGACGCCGTTGCTGGCGAGGAAGGGGAGCAGCTCGCGCAGGGAAACGGCGAAGTAGAACTCGGCATCCCCGCTGGTGGAATCGGTGCTGAAGGAGTTGACCCCGATCACCCGCCCGCAGGGGTCGAGCAGCGGCCCCCCGGAGTTGCCGCGGGCGATCGGCGCGGTGTGGAGGATCGTGTCGAACTGGCGGCTCGGGCGCACCCCGGAGAGGAAGCCGCGCGACTTGACCGGCGGCTGGGCGCGGAAGATGTCCTCCATGCCGAGCCCCTGCGCGAGGTCGACGTTCATCGGATAGCCGACCGCCGCCACCTCGCCGAGGTTCGCGACCGACCCGCCCGCCAGCGCCAGCGGGGGCAGCCGCAGCGAGCCCTTGGCGATCTCGAGCAGCGCGAGATCGTTGCGCGGGGAGACGGCGACGACGCGGGCGAAGGCGCCGCCTTCGCCTTCGGCGGGGACGATGCCGATGCGCAGCGTGTCGTCCTGGCTCGCCTCGCTCACCACGTGGGCATTGGTGACGATCCGGGTCGGCGAGACCGCGAATCCGGTGCCGTGCGAGATCGGCTCGGGCTGGCCGTTCTCGGTGCCGATGATCACCACCCGCACCACGCCGCGCGCGGCGGCGTCGACGTCGCCGGGGTCGGCGAGGGCGGCCGAGGCGAGCAGGGCGAGGAGCAGCGCGAGCGCGCCGAGGAGCCGGGTCATGCCCGCTCTATAGCCGCTTTTTCGGGCCGCGCGAGATGGGCCGCGACATTGAGCGCAAGCCGGCCGGGTGCCTTGCGGGAGGGCGGAGGCTAAACCGGGCCGACCGACCGGAGAACGAAGATGACCTACGTGATCGAGGGGCTCGACCCCGCCCCCTACCTGCCGCTTTTCGAACTCGGCGACGCCGAGCTTGCCGCGCGCGGCGCCGTGCGGATGGTCGCTGACGCGCGGCCGGGCTACCCCTGCCGCGTGTCGTTGGAGGACGCGGCTCCCGGCACCCGCATGCTGCTGCTCAATCACGTGAGCCGTCCGGCGCAGGGGCCCTACCGCGCTGCCCACGCGATCTTCGTCGGCGAGGGAGCCGCGGCGCCTGCGAGCTATGTCGACGCCGTCCCGCCGGTCTTCGCCCCGCGCGTGCTGTCCTTGCGCGGCTTCGACGCCGACGGCATGATGGTGAACGCGCTGCTTGCCCAGCCGGGCGAAGCGGACGCGGGGCTGCGGCGGCTCTTCGCCGAGCCGCGGATCGTCGAGGTCGATGTGCACAATGCGGTGCGGGGCTGCTTTGCGGCGCGGACGCGGCGGATGGAGAATGTTTCACGTGAAACATTTTGAGAACATGACCGACGACGCGCGCTGGCAGGCGGCGCTCGCCAAGGACCGGCGCTTCGACGGGGCTTTCGTCACCGGCGTCCATTCGACCGGCATCTATTGCCGCCCGAGCTGCCCTGCACGCGCTCCCCTGCGCAAGAACGTGCGCTTCTATGCGAGCCCGCAAGACGCTGAAAAGGCTGGCTTAAGGCCATGCAAGCGGTGCTCGCCCGCAACGCAAAGCGCCGAGGAGGCCTGCGTGCTCGCCGCCATCGCCGCGATCCGCGCCAGCGTCGCGGTTGGCGAGGGCGGATTGAGCCTCGAGGCGCTCGCCGACCTCACCGGCTACGCTCCCACGCACTTCCAGCGGCTCTTCAAGCGGACCGTCGGCCTCTCCCCCGCCGCCTATGCCCGCGCGTTGCGCGAAAACCGGGTGCGAGAGGCCCTTGGGGAGGGTGTGAGCGTGACTTCCGCCTGGCTAGAGGCGGGCTACGGGGGGTCTGAGGCGTTCTACGCGGCAACGAAGGGCAGGCTGGGAATGAAACCGAGCGAATGGACGAAGGGCGGCGCGGGCCGCGTGATCCACTGGAGCGTGATGGACACGACGCTTGGGCAAATGCTGGTCGCGGCGACCGACAAGGGGGTGTGCTGCCTCGCCTTCGGAGAGGGCGAGGCCGAGCTCGCGCGCCGCTTCCCGCGCGCCGAACTGGTGCCCGCGGGCGAGGCTTTCCGCGAACTCTTTGCGCAGGTCCTCGCCGCGGTCGAGCGGCCCGGCCCGGGAAGCGCGGCAATCCCGCTCGACGTCGCCGGCACCGCCTTCCAGCAGCGCGTCTGGGAGGAACTGCGCCGCATCCCCCAGGGCGAAACGCGCAGCTACGGCGAACTGGCGGCGGCACTCGGCCAGCCGGGGGCGAGCCGCGCGGTGGGCGGCGCGAACGGCGCGAACCACGTCGCGGTGCTGATCCCCTGCCACCGCGTGATCGCGAGCGATGGGACGCTGGGCGGCTATGCCTATGGGCTCGAGATCAAGCGCGAGCTGCTCAGGCGCGAGGGGCGGTGAGGGGCTGATCGCCCACCTCGTGGAACCCTGCCGGGAGCGGACAGCGCACGCCGGAGGGGGCGGTCAGAGGCGGAGCGGCGGAGCAGTGGAGCAGCGGAGCTGCCGATCGCGGTTGCTCGCCGGGGCGATCGGCGGTAGCCTCGCAGGGTGAAATTCCTCAATCTGCTCAAGTCGAACGTCCTGCTGATCGGGCTGATGCTCGGTTGGGTCCTGCTCCGCGTGCTGGAACCGCTCGACCGCGTCGAGGGATGGCTCTGCATTCTCTACGGCATGGCGATCATCGACCTCGACCGGCGACTGAACCCTGCCGCCGAGGTCCCGGTGGGACCGTGGCTGCCCTGGAACCGGATGGGCGCGGGCGAGAAGCTCGAATACTTCTTCCCTGCGATCATCGCGGCCGCCCTGGGGCTGCTCGTGATCGTGCTGGCGGTCATGATGATGGACCGATCCCTGCTCGTCGGCGGGATCATGGGTGCGATGGGGCTCGTCACGATGGGCGGCGCGGCTTGGTCGGCCCGCACCCGCTGGCAGAGGCGCTGGGCGGCGCTGGAGGGGGAGTGAGCCGGGGCCGGACTGGCGGCTGGACCCAGGCTCGGTGCGACGTGAGGGACGTACCCTCTACCGCGTCATTGCGAGCCGAAGGCGAAGCAATCCATGCGCTGACGTTCCCGCAAGCGGCACCGTTCGACCATGGATTGCCGCGTCGCCTCCGGCTCCTCGCAATGACGATTGGGGTCAATCGAGCTTCGGCGGCATCCCGGGTTCGCACCTCGCCATCGCGCGCTGGTAGGCTTCGCGCTCGCCGATCCTCTGGAGGTAGGCCTTGAGGTTGGGCAGGTGGTCGATGCCCATCCCGCTCATCGCGCGGCTCGTCGTCAGCTGGAAGCCCATCATGATGTCCGCCGTGGTGAGCTGGCTGCCGCCGAAATAGTCCGCCTCGCCGAGCCGCTTCTCGACGATGGCCCAGCCCTTCGCCACGCGGTCGGCGACGAAGAAGGGCAGCTCGCTCGCGCCCATGAACTGCGCGACGAGCGCCATCATGCCGTTGGTCATGAAGGTCGCGTTGGCCCAGTGGTAGTAGAACAGGTGGTCGGCGAAGTCGGGGTGATCTGGGCCGGGGACCAGCGGAGTGCCGGGCGCATACCTGGCGACGATGTAGTCGATGATCGCCCCGCTCTCGCCGAGCACGAAGTCGCCGTCGGTGATGACCGGCGCGATGCCCATCGGGTGGAGCGCCTTGTATTCGTCGGGCGCGAGGCGGTTGTCCGCGCGGCGGTTGTAGAGCTTGAGGTCGTATTCGAGCCCCAGCTCCTCGGCGAGCCAGACGATGCGCTCGGATTGCGACAGGCGCAGGTGGTGGATGGTCAGCATGGTGTAGGCTCTTTCGTCGATTTGTGTGCACCGAGACCTAGCCAAGCCTGCGCGCTTGCGCCATCCCTTGCGCTCTCGGCCGACTTAGGGGGATCGATCAAGCATGGACACCGCAACGCCCGTGCCGCTGCCGCTGTGGAAGCGCATCGCGGATTTCCCGCTCGCCGCGCTTGCGATCGCGCTCGGCCTCACCATCGCCATCGTGCTGGTGACCTCGCTGCCCGGGCCGCAGATGACCCGGCTGCTCGGCCCCGGCCTCGCACAGCCGATCGGCGTCGCGGTGCTGATCGCGCTGCTCGTCGTCATGCAGAAGACGGTGATGCGCCGCCTCGGCGAGCGCAAGCACGACGACCTGCCGCTTGCCGGAGCGGCGCGCGGGCTGGCGACCGGCACGATTGCGGCCTTCGTGCTGTTCGGGCTGATCGTCGCGGTCGCCGCGCTGCTCGGCGCCTACCGGATCGCGGGCTGGGGCGGGATGACAAGCTGGGTCTTCCTGCTCTTCGCCGCCGGGGTCGGGGCGGGCTTCGTCGAGGAGTTCATCTTCCGCGGCATCCTCTTCCGCTGGATCGAGGAGTTCGCGGGAAGCTGGGCGGCGCTTGGGCTGACCTCGGCGCTGTTCGGGCTCGTCCACATCGCCAATCCCGGCGCAAGCCTGTTCTCCTCCTTCGCGATCGCCGTCGAAGCGGGGCTGATGCTCGGCGGGGCCTATATGCTGACGCGCAGCCTGTGGCTGCCGATCGGCATCCACTTCGGCTGGAACGTGACGCAGGGGCTGGTGTGGGACGTGCCGGTCTCGGGCAACGAGGTCGACGGGCTGGTCGACGCGCAGCGGGTCGGCGATCCGCTCGTCACCGGCGGGTCGTTCGGGCTCGAGGCTTCGGTGATCGCGCTGGTGATCGCGGGCGCCTTCGGTGTGTGGCTGGTGTGGCGCGCGGCGCAGGCGGGCGAGGTGATGGCCCCCCGGTGGGTGCGCCGCCGGGCGGCCGCTCAGTCGGCGTAGCGCGCCCAGCCGCGGCTCGCGGGGACGAGGCTTTCGAGCACCTTGCGCGCGCTGTCGAGATACTCGGCCTGTTTCGCCTCGCCCATCTTGTCCCAGGTCGCGTAGATGCGTCCGATGCGGTGGTTGCTCTCGAGCCGCGCGCGGTTCTTCACCATGAAGTCCCAGTAGAGCGGGTTGAAGGGGCAGGCGTCGGGCCCGGTCTTCTCGGCGACCTTGTAGCGGCACTGGCCGCAGTAGTTCGACATCTTGTTGATGTAGTTGCCCGAGGCCGCATAGGGCTTGGTCGCGAGCCGCCCGCCGTCGGCATAGAGGATCATGCCCGCCACATTGGGCAACTCGACCCACTCGTAGGCGTCGGCATAGACGGCGAGATACCAGTCGGCGACCTCTTTGGGGTCGATCGCGGCGATCAGGCAGAAATTGCCGAGCACCATCAGCCGCTGGATGTGGTGCGCGTGGGCGTCCTCGCTGGTGGTGCGCACGCAGTCGGCGATGCAGCGCATGTCGGTCGCGCCGGTCCAGAAGAACTCGGGGAGCGGGCGGGTGGCGTTGAGCGCGTTCGCCTCGGCGAGGCCCGGCATGGTGTACCAGTAGAAGCCGCGGACATATTCGCGCCAGCCGATGATCTGGCGGATGAAGCCCTCGACCGAGTTCAAGGGTGCGCGTCCGGCGCGGTATTCGGCCTCGGCGCGCAGGCACAGCTCCATCGGACCCAGCAGCCCGCAGTTCATGCTGGTCGAGAGCATCGAGTGGTAGAGGTCGTCCTCCCCCGCCACCATCGCGTCCTGGTAGGGGCCGAAGAGGCTGAGGCGCCGCGCGAAGAAGGCTTCCGCGGCCTCGAGCGCCTGGGCGCGGGTGACAGGCCAGCCGAAAGGCTCGAGGTCGCCGAAATGCCCCGGGAAGCGCGCCGCGACGAGGGCGATGACCTCCTCGGTGATCGCATCGGGCGGGAACTTGGGGGCGGGGGGCGATTGCAACCCCTGCCTGGGCGGCTGGCGGTTCTCGGCATCGAGGTTCCAGATCCCGCCCGCGGGCTTGCCTGCGTCCATCAGGAGCCCGGTCTTCTTGCGCATCTCGCGGTAGAAGAACTCCATCGTCAGGTGCTGGCGCCCCTCGGCGAAGGCCCGGAAGTCGGCGTGGCTGGCGATGAAGCGCGTGTCGGGGAGGATCGAGACCGGGCAGGGGAAGCGGTCCTCCCACTCGGCTATGGCGGCCTGGACGCGCCACTCGCCGCTTTCGGTGACCCGGATCTCGCCCGGGCCGTGACGCTCGACCGCGCGGGCGACCTCGCCGGTGAAGCTGCCGGTGTTGGCGGGGTCGTCGAGCGTGACGTAGTCGACCCGCCAACCCTCGGCCCGAAGCTCCGCGGCGAAATGGCGCATCGCCGAGAAGATCAGCACGATCTTCTGCTTGTGGTGCTTCACGTATGTCGCCTCGTCCCACACCTCCATCATCAGGATCACGGCCTCGTCGGGGGTGAGGCCTGCGAGGCTCGAGAGATTGCGCGAGAGCTGGTCGCCGAGAATGGGGACGAGGATCGGACGGGTCATGGGGGGGATACGCAGGGCCCCCCGAATGGTTGCGTCAGACGAAGCTGTAAGGATCGATATCCACGCCGACCCGCACGCCGGGGGCGAATTGCACGCCGCCGATCCAGTCGCGCAGCACGGCTTGGACGTTCGCGCTGCGGCGGGCGTTGACGAGGAAGCGGTAGCGGTAGCGGCCCCTGAGCATTGCCAGCGGGGCGGGGGCGGGGCCGAGGATCTGGACGTCGGCGAGCCGAGGTCGCGCGTCGCCGAGGCGCACTGCCGCCTCGCGCGCCTCGCGCTCGTCCTCGGAGGAAAGGATGATCGCGGCCCAGCGTCCGAAGGGCGGAGCGCCCGCGTCGCGCCGGCCTTGCGTCTCGGCCGCGTAGAAGGCGTCGCGGTCGCCGTTGGCGAGCGCGGCGATGACGGGGGCATCGGGGTGGCGGGTCTGGATCAGCACCTCGCCCGGCTTGGCGCCGCGGCCCGCGCGCCCGGCGACCTGCGCGATCTGCGAGAAGGTGCGCTCGCCCGCGCGCAGGTCCCCGCCCTCGAGGCCGAGGTCGGCATCGACCACGCCCACCAGCGTCAGCTCGGGGAAGTGGAAGCCCTTGGTGACGAGCTGCGTGCCGATGATGATGTCGATCGCGCGGCCCTCGGCCATCGCGATGAACTCCGCGGCGCGCTCGGGGGTGTTGAGGGTGTCGGACGTGGCGACCGCCACCCGCGCCTCGGGGAAGAGGTCGGCGACCTCGGCGGCGATCCGCTCGACCCCCGGCCCGCAGGCGACGAGGCAGTCGGTCTCGCCGCATTCGGGGCAGGCCTCGGGCACCCGCGTCTCGAAGCCGCAATGGTGGCAGGCGAGGCGGGCGGAGAGGCGGTGCTCGACCAGCCAGGCGCTGCACGAGGGGCATTTGAAGCGGTGCCCGCAATTGCGGCACAAGGTCAGCGGCGCATAGCCGCGGCGGTTCAGGAACAGGAGCGATTGCTCGCCCCTGTCCAGCCGGTCACGCAGCGCCTCAACCAGCGGCCCCGCGAGCCAGCGCTGGCTGCCCGGCTTCTCCTCGGTGAGGTTGACGAGCCTGACAGAGGGCAGGCTCGCGCCGCCGTATCGGCTCGGCAGGTCGAGCTTCTCGTAGATGCCTTGCGCCGCCATGTGCAGGCTCTCGAGCGCCGGGGTGGCGCTCGCAAGGATCACCGGCACGCCCTCGAACCGCGCGCGCATCACCGCCACGTCGCGGGCATTGTAGCGCACTCCGTCGTCCTGCTTGAAGCTGATCTCGTGCGCTTCGTCGACGACGATCAACCCGAGCTCGGCATAGGGCAGGAACAGCGCCGAGCGCGCGCCGACCACCACCTGCGCGGAGCCGTCGGCGATCGCCCGCCACGCCCGCCGCCGCTCGGTGGACTTGAGGGAAGAGTGCCACAGCACAGGCGCCGCGCCGAAGCGGGCGGCGAAACGGGCGAGGAAGTTCTCGGTGAGCGCGATCTCGGGGAGCAGCACGAGCACCTGCCGCCCTGCCCGTATTGCTGCGGCGACGGGTTCGAAATAGGTCTCGGTCTTGCCCGATCCCGTAACCCCGTCGAGGAGGAAGGGCGCGAATGACCCCGCCTCGACCGCGCCGACCAGCCGTGCGGCGACGCGTGCCTGCGCCTCGGACAGGCGGGGCTGGTGGAAGTCGGGATCGGCGCTCGGGTAGGGGCGGTCGATGTTCACCGTGACGGGCCCGATCAACCCCGCGCCCGCCATCCCGCGCAGCACGCCCTCCGAGACGCCCGCGATGGCCGCGAGCTCGCGCATCGTGCCCTGCTCGCCCGCGAGCTTCTCGAGCGCCGTCCGGCGCTGCGCGGTCAGCCGCCCGCCCGCCTCGGCGCCGGTGAGGCGGTATTCGGTCGTCGTCGCCGGGCCCCCGAGCGCCCCGCCGCTCGCGAGCGCCATACGCGCGACGCTCGCGAGCGGGGCGCAGTAGTAGTCGGCGGTCCACTCGACGAGGCGCCGCAAGGGCTCGGGGAGCGGCGGGACGGGCACCACCTCGAGGATCGGGCGCAGGCGCTCGAAGGCGATCTCGTCGCCCGGCAGCGCTCCCGCGTCCCAGACGATCCCCATCACCCGGCGCGGGCCGAGCGGCGCGACGACGACGCTCCCCGGCGGCGCCTCGACCCCTTCGGGCAGCCGGTAGTCGAGCGCACCCAAAGCTGCGTTAAGGACAAGGAGGCGCACCCGGTTCATCGCATGGATATATGGAGAGCCCCATGGTGGAAGGGCAAGATTGGAGGCATCGACTATGACCGCAATTGTCACCCGTCCGGCCACCCGCCGCCGCTTGCTCGCGGGGGCGACGGGCCTCGGCGCGGCGCTGCTGCTCCCCGGCTGCGCCAGCACCGGCCCGGTCTTCAGCCTCGAGGAGGCGGTGCTCGCCTGCGAGAACGCCTTCGCGCGCCTCACCGCGCCGGGCGGCTACTGGGACGAGCAGGTCGCGCGCATCGGCCTCGGCGCGATGATGGGCGCGCGCGGCGACGTTCTCTCGCGCATCCTCACCTCGGCGCTGTTCAAGGAGCGGCTCGAGGAGCGCTTTGCGAGCTTCGCGATCGACGCGAGCTACCGCGCCGCCCCGGTGGTGACCGACGCGGTGCGGGTGATCGGGATCAGGAACGCCATCGACCTCGTGCGCGGCGGGCCCTCGGCAGCGAGCGCCTACCTCAGGGCCGAGGTCGGCTCGGCGCTGATCGACGCGGTCGTGCCCGAACTGGGCCGTGCGATCCGGGTGAGCCGCGATCCGCTGCTCGGCGAGGCGCTCAATGCGCTCGCGGGGGTGGACGTCGCGGCGGTCGCCGAGCGGATCGGGCGCGAGGTCGACAATGCCGTGTGGGGCGAAATCGCGCGCGAAGAGGCCGCGATCCGCGCCAACCCGCAGGCGACGCGCGACCCGGCGATCATCGCCGTCTTCGGCGCCGCCCGCGCGCTGTGAGGTGCGCTCAGAAGCGGACGGTGAAGGCAACCTGGGGGATATGGCTCACCCGCGCCGGCCGGTCGCCGCGCGGGAAGGCTACCATCCAGTAGAGCGCGGCGACATCGAACCGCTTGTCGAGGCTGTGCACGACGCTTGTCTGGAACCGCCACTGTTCGGTCGAGGCGCCTTCGCCGCGATTGCGCGATCGCATGATGCCGAGCCACTCGACGCCCGCAGTCGCGCGCCATTTCTCCGCGATCGGCTGGTTGTAGGTGAAGCGCTGGCGCAGTCGCACCTCCATGCGGTCGGCGCCGTCGAAGAAGCGCTCCTCGACCCGGGTGCGTGCGTCGATCCGGCCCAGCGAAAACACCGCCTGCTGGTGAAGCCGCACCTCGGTGAGCCCGTCGGTGTCGAACAGCATGACCGCGCCGCCGATCCGCGCGCGCCTGGCGACCTGCTCGTCGATGAGGACGCGGATCGTCTGCTGGTCCGGCCCGACCCGGTCGCTGCGCCAGCGCTGCGTGGCATCGACCGTCAGTGTCGTCGTCTTGCCGATCGGCCCCGTGACGAAGGTGTTGAGCCAGAATTGCGTGTCTTCTTCCGTCGCCGATGCTTTGGATGGTTGCCAAGCCGCAGCGAGGGCGGCAAGCAGCATCGCACATCTGATCGGCCCGAGCGTCATGCCCGCCTCCTAGGCTCTGCAGCTACGCTCTGGCTACCCGCAAAGTCTGGAGTGAACCCATGAAATTCTTCGTCGACACCGCCGAGATCGACGCGATCCGCGACCTCGCCGCGACCGGTCTGCTCGACGGGGTGACGACCAACCCCTCGCTGATCGCCAAGTCGGGGCGCGACTTCAAGGAGGTGACCGCCGAGATCTGCAAGCTCGTCGACGGCCCGGTCAGCGCCGAGGTGGTCGCGCTCGATCACGCCACCATGATGCGCGAGGCCGAGGTGCTGCGGAAGATCGCCGACAACGTGTGCATCAAGGTGCCGCTCACTCCCGACGGGCTCAAGACCTGCAAGGCGCTCTCCTCCGAGGGCACGATGGTCAACGTCACGCTGTGCTTCTCGGCGAACCAGGCGCTGCTCGCGGCTAAGGCCGGGGCGACCTTCGTCTCGCCCTTCGTCGGGCGACACGACGACAACGGCTTCGACGGGATGGAGCTGATCGAGGACATCCGCCTCATCTACGACAATTACGACTTCGCGACCGAAATCCTCGTGGCGAGCGTGCGGCATACCACCCATGTGCTCCAGGCCGCCAAGATCGGCGCCGACGTCATGACCGCGCCGCCGGCGGTGATCCACGCGCTGTTCAAGCACGTGCTCACCGACAAGGGGATCGAGGGCTTCATGGCCGACTGGGCGAAGACGGGCCAGTCGATCCTGTAAAGCCATGGCCGACCAGTCCCCGCTCGATCTGTTCAAGCAGGCGCTCACCGGCGCATCGCGGGCAATCGCGCGCGATGCCGAGGTCGAGGTCGCGTGGAGCGCCGATGTGCCCGGCTCTGCGGGCAACCGCTTCCGCGTGCCGCTGCCCGGGCGCGATCTGCCGGCCGATCAGGTCACCGAGGCGCGCGGCTTTGCCGACAGCTTCGCCTTGAAGCTGCGCCATCACGACGCCGCGCTCCACGCCAGGTCCGCGCCGCCCGAGCCGGTCGCGCGGGCCTGCTACGATGCGATCGAGCAGGTCCGCTACGAGGCACTCGGCGCCAACCGCTTCGGCGGGATCAAGGCCAATCTCGACGCCGCGACCGAGATGCGCACCGCGGGCGACAAGATCGTGCGCGCGCAGAACTCGGCCGAGGTCCCCTTGCAGACCGCGCTCGCGCTGCTGGTGCGCGAGGCGCTGACCGGCGAGCCGGTGCCCGAGCGCGCGCGCGGCGGGATCGAGCTGGTGCGCGACTTCCTCGAGGAGAAGGTCGGCGGCGACTTCGCCGGCCTCGCCGAGCAGATCGCCGACCAGGAGGCCTTCCAGAAGCTCGCGCTCGACATGCTGCGCGAGCTCGATCTCACCCGTCCGACCGACGCCCCCGACGAGACCGACAGCGACGAGCCCGACGAGGAGGACGGCCCCGACGACAGCGAGGGCGAGGACGACAACCAGGGCGAGGGCGACCCGCAATCCGCCGAAATGGCCGGCGACATGGCCGAGGGCGAGGGCGAGGGCGATCAGTCCTCCGAGACCGAGACCGACAGCGAGATGTCGGAGGGCGATCCGGGCGACGAGGGCGACGCCTCGAACGCCCCCGTCCGCCCCAACCGCCCGCAGGCCGAGATCCCGCCGAGCGTCGAATACAAGGCCTTCACCACCCGCTTCGACGAGGAGGTCGCCGCCCCCGACCTGTGCGACGCCGAGGAATTGGACAGGCTGCGCGCCTATCTCGACAGCCAGCTGACCGGCCTTCAGGGCGTGGTGACGCGCCTCGCCAACCGCCTGCAGCGCCGCCTGATGGCGCAGCAGAACCGCAGCTGGGACTTCGACCAGGAGGAAGGCGTCCTGGACGCCGCGCGCCTCAGCCGCGTGATCGTCTCGCCGGGCACGGCGCTCTCCTACAAGGTCGAGCGCGACGTCGAGTTCAAGGACACGATCGTCACGCTGCTGATCGACAATTCGGGCTCGATGAGGGGCCGTCCGATCTCCATCGCCGCGATCAGCGCCGACATTCTGGCAAGGACGCTCGAGCGCTGCGGGGTCAAGACCGAGATTTTGGGCTTCACCACCCGCGCGTGGAAGGGCGGACAGTCGCGGGAGGCGTGGCTCGCCGACGGCAAGCCTCCCAACCCCGGGCGCCTCAACGACCTGCGCCACATCGTCTACAAGCAGGCCGACGAGCCCTGGCGCCGCGCGCGCCGCAATCTCGGGCTGATGATGCGCGAGGGGCTGCTGAAGGAGAACATCGACGGCGAGGCGCTGATCTGGGCGCACTCGCGGCTGCTCTACCGCCCCGAGGAACGCCGCATCCTGATGGTGATCTCCGACGGCGCGCCGGTCGACGATTCGACCCTCAGCGTGAACAGCGCGGGCTATCTCGAGGCGCATCTGCGCTCCGTGATCGAGTGGATCGAGAAGGTCTCCCCGGTCCAGCTCGTCGCCATCGGCATCGGCCACGACGTCACCCGCTATTACCGCCGCGCGGTGACGATCATGGACGTCGAGCAATTGGGCGGCACGATCATGGAACAGCTCGCGGAACTGTTCGAGGACGAGAAGGGCGGCAAGGCGCGGCGCTAGGTCAGCCCGGGCGCTCCGGTCCTTGTCGCGATTCCGCCAGCACTCGCCGGATGGCCCGGAACAGCGCCCCTGTATCCCTGCTCTAGTCACCCGCCCGCACTGCCGCGGGGCCGACCAGGAGCATCATATGGCCATCAAGTTCGCCGCCACCATGAACGCCATCAACAAGGGCCTCGACGACGTCAAACCCCAGCGCGGGGCGACGATGATCGAGGATTGGGAGACCGCCCTCGCCGAGACCGACGTGCCGGGGTCCAAGGGCATCGCCCGCGATCTCGCCTCGCTCAGAAAGCAGCTCGAGAAGGACCAGCCCGACGGCGAGCGCATCGCGGCGCTGCTCCACCGCCTCGGCGAGGCGACGGTCAGGATTTCCGAGCGCGCCGAGAAGAACCAGGACAAGCTCAAGCAGCTCGGCGAGGCCCTCACCGAGGCGGGCGACGAGGATGTCGACGAGCCCGAGGACACCGAAGCCGCCGCCGCTCCCAGGCGCCGCGGCTCGCGCCCGGCGAAGAAATGACCGCCCCGCAACCGCCTGCGACGATTGGTTGCACTTTGCCGTTGACCCGAACGCGCGCTTGATCGATGTCTGGCCCCGCAAGCCAATCAGGCAGGGGCGCAACGCTTGTTTTCTTCGCTATTCGTGCTGCTTATGCAGCCCGTCGCGGCCGCCGAGCCCGCGTCCGCAGAGCCTGCGCCGGAAGCGGTCGCCGCCCCTGCGAGCGAGGTTCCTCCCGAGGCCCCCGCACCCGCGGACGATGCGCTGCTCCTCCCCAAGGCCACGCCGATCGTGATCGCGATCGACCAGGCGCTGGGCTCCAAGATCAGCGTGGCGGGGGAGACCTTCCCGATCCGCCTCGTCCAGCCGGTGGTGGTGGACGGGATCGAGGTGCTGCCCGCCGGGATCAGGGGCGAGGGGCAGGTCGTCCACGCCAAGAAGGCGGGCATCGGGGGGGCTGCCGGCGAGCTGGTGCTCGCCGCGCGCTGGCTCGAGCATGACGGACGCCGCATTCCGCTGCGCAGCTTCCGCTTCCTCGCGGAAGGGGAACTGTCGCTCAGCAAGGGCGTCGACAACGTCGGTGCGGTCAACGCGACGATGGCGATCGTGAGCCCGCTGGCCATTTTCATCGGCGGCGGCAACACCAATGTCCCGCCCGGCACCGTCGCCGGCGCCAAGACTCGCGACGACGAGCGCTTCGCGCGCTCCGCGCCCGCGGCGGATGCACCGTCCGGGGATCAGGCTTCACAACAGGAGGGACCCGAATGAACAAGTATTTCGCCGCCATCGCGCTCGCCGTGGCGGCTCCGTTCGCGCTGACCGCCGCCGCCCCCGCGGCGCTCGCGCAGCAGGCCGACGCCGAGCTCAAGATCCCGCCGCCGCCGCCGGGCAAGGGGCAGGTCCTGTTCTACCGCACCGGCGGCCTCAGCGGCGCGGCGCTCGGCTGCGCGGTGTTCGACGTGGGCGCGGCCGACAAGCTGAGCTCGCTGGGTGCGGGCAAGTACTTCATCCTCGTGTCCGAACCGGGCCCGCGCAGCTTCACCGTCAAGTCGCTCGAGACCAAGGACGCGCTCACGCTCGAGATCGAGCCCGACGAGACCCAGTTCGTGCGCTGCAAGATCAAGGCCGGCTTCATGTCGGGCCGCGCCGACATCGCGCCGAGCACCGAGAAGGAGTTCCGCGAGAAGCACAAGAACCCCAAGCTCGTCGACGCCGAGGACATGTCCGACGCCGTGCGCGCGACCAACTACCCGGGCAAGTAAGTCCGACATCGGCGCGCCCGGGTGCCGCCACGGCGGTGCCCGGGCGACGCTCGCCGGGCTGCCAGTTTCGCGAGGGCGATGTTCAGGGGTTGCATTTCGCAACTGGGTTGGCGCATGGATCGGGTCCACGCATTGGGGAACTCCGACAATGAACGTCACCGAAGCCGTCACCACCCGCCGCTCGATCCGCGCCTTTCTCGACAAGCCGGTCGATCTTGCCACGCTCACCCGCGTGATGGACAAGGCGCGCTGGGCGGCCTCGGGGTGCAACTACCAGCCGTGGGAGGCGAGCATCGTCACCGGGCAGGCATTGAAGGACCTCCAGGCCAGGATCACCACCACCCCGCCGCAGCAGGCCGAATACGACTGGACCGCGCCCGGGCAGGAGCCCGCCTACACCGCGCGGCTCCACGGCGTCTCGGCAGGGATGTTCGGCGCGATGGGCATCGCCCGCGAGGACGGGGCGGGCCGCATGGCGGCGATGATGAAGAACGCCACCAGCTTCGATGCGCCCGCGGTGATGTTCGTCTATTTTCCGCGCCTCATGAAGGAGCCGCAGTGGTCGGACACCGGCATGTGGCTCGCGACGGTCGCGCTGCTGCTGCGCGAAGAGGGGCTCGATTCCTGCTTCCAGGAATACATGGCGCTCTATGCCAACGTGATCCGCGACTTCCTCGGGCTCGATCACGAACGCTATATGTTCTTCTGCGGCATGGCGATCGGCTACCGCGACCCGCAGGCGCCGGTGAACAATTTCGAACGCGAGCGCGTGCCGCTCGCGGAGCACGTGCGCTTCATCGGCTTCGAATGAGCCCGCTTGCGCGAGGGTGAGGGAATGGGGCAAAGGCCCCGCCCATGACCGACGCGCCTTTGAAGCTGTTCAACTCGCTCACCCGCTCGCTCGAGGTGTTCGAGCCCGTCCACCCGGGCGTTCCCGGTGACCCGGCGAGCCCCCCGGAGGCGCGCGTCTACACGTGCGGGCCGACGGTCTACAACTACCAGCATATCGGCAACATGCGCGCCTATGTGTTCGCCGATACGCTGGGGCGCGCTCTCCAGTGGAAGGGCTACAGGCTCACCCACGTGGTCAACATCACCGATGTCGGCCACCTCACCTCGGACGCGGACGAGGGCGAGGACAAGATGGAGAAGATGGCCGCGCGCGAGGGCAAGAGCGCGTGGGACATCGCGCGCTACTACCAGGCCGATTTCGAGGCCGACCTTGCGCGCCTCAATGTCCAGCCGAAACAGCACCCGCGCGCGACCGAGTATGTCGCGGCGATGATCGACTGGGGCAAGTCGATCGCCGACAAGCACTGCTACGAGCTCGACAGCGGGCTCTACTTCGACGTCTCCACCGTCGCCGATTATGGCCGACTGGCGCGCGCCCAGACCGATGATGGCGAGAGCCGCATCGGCGATGTCGAGGGCAAGCGCAACGCCGCCGACTTCGCGATCTGGCGCAGGACCCCGCCGGGCGAGACCCGCCAGATGGAATGGGATTCGCCGTGGGGTCGGGGCGCGCCGGGGTGGCACCTCGAATGCTCGGTAATGGGCGAGGCGCTCTTGGGCTTTCCCTTCGACATCCACACCGGCGGGATCGATCACCGCGAGATCCACCACCCCAACGAGATCGCGCAAAACCAGGCCTATTGCTGCACCAACGGGCTGGACGACCCGAGGAACTCGGGCGCCAAGATCTGGATGCACAACAACTTCCTCGTCGAACGCTCGGGGAAGATGAGCAAGTCCTCGGGCGAGTTCCTGCGGCTGCAATTGCTGGTCGACCGGGGCTATCACCCGCTTGCCTACCGGATGATGTGCCTGCAGGCGCATTACCGCTCCGAGCTCGAGTTCAGCTGGGAGGGGCTGGGGGCCGCGCTGACGCGGTTGAAGCGGATGGTGATGGCCTACCAAAACGCTAAGGCGAAGGCCGAAGGTGTCTGGATTGCTCGGGCACTACCGGAGCAACTGGAAAAGCTTCGAATTGCCTTCGATGCCGCGATTGCCGAAGACCTGAACACGCCCGAGGCGCTCGTCGTGCTGGAGCAGGTCCTCTCGCTCAAGAAGGTGGACAGTTCGGCAATCGTCGCTTGGGCGACCGCTTTCGATAGCGTGCTTGGATTGGGCTTGGCGGACCTCACCCGCGCCGACCTGCGCCTCCGCCCCAAGGCCGCGACCATCACCGAGGTCGAGATCGAAGCCGCGCTCGCCCGGCGCAAGGAGGCGCGCGCCGCCAAGGACTTCGCCGCCTCGGATGCGATCCGCGACGAGCTCGCAGGCCAGGGCGTCGAGGTGATGGACGGCGATCCGCTCGGCTGGGAGTGGAAGCTCTCCTAAACCTTGATCTCGTCATTGCGAGCCGAAGGCGAAGAAATCCATGGTCCGACCTTCCGGCTGGTGTCGGGTCCATGGGTTGCCACGTCGCCTTCGGCTCCTCGCAATGACGAGGATGGGCGGAAAGGTGGACACGGGCAGAGGTCGCCGCTAGACCGGTTGCATGCTGCAACCTATCCTTTGGCTGATCCTCGCCGCGATCCACGCCACCCCCGCGCTCGCCTTTGTTCGGCCCGCGACGCTGACCGCGCTCTACCGCATCCCGCCGGACAGCCCGCTGTTCCTGCTGATGCAGCACCGAGCCGGGCTGTTCCTCGCCGTCTTCGTCGCCTGCCTCTGGGCGGCGTTCGTGCCCGAGGGGCGGCGGCTCGCGGTGCTGGTCGTGGGCATCAGCATGGTGAGTTTCCTGTTCCTCTGGTGGCAGGCCGGATCGCCCCCGGCGCTGAAGCGCATCGCACTTGTGGACCTTGCCGGCCTGCCAGCTTTGGCAGGGGTGGCGTGGCTCGCTTTCCGGCAGTAACCCTCGCGCCATGACCATTCTCGCGATCTCCGGCCTCATCCGCCCCATGCTCGAACCGCGCCTGCCGCAAGGCCTCGATGTGCGCTGGTTCATGACCCACGAGGAGGCGCTCGCGGCCGTCGCCGATGCCGAGATCGGCTGGTTCGACATGAACGACAAGGCGGCGATGGCCGAGACGCTGGTGGCGGCGAAGAAGCTGAAGTGGCTGAATTCGATCTATGCGGGCCTCGATTTCCTGCCGATGGACGTGCTGATCGAGCGCGGGATCACTGTCACCAACGGAGCCGGGATCAACGCCGTCACCATCGCCGAATACATCGTGATGGGGATGCTCAACATCGCCAAGGGCTACCGCGAGGTGATGCGCGCGGCCGAGCGGCGCGAGTGGCTGTTCGACAGCCCCGGCAAGCGCGAGCTGGCGGGCTCGAAGGCGCTGCTGCTCGGCTATGGCGCGATCGGCAAGGCGGTCGCCCCGCGCCTCGCGGCTTTCGAGGTGGACGTGACGGTGGTGCGCCGCTCGCCCGGCGCGAACACGCTCGGCCCCGACGAATGGCGCGCGCGGCTCGGCGACTTCGATTGGGTGATCCTAGCGGTCCCTGCCACGCCCGAAACCGAGGGGATGATCGGGGCGGCGGAGCTGGCGGCGATGAAGGCCGACGCGGTGATCCTCAACTTCGCGCGCGGCTCGGTGATCGACCAGCCGGCGCTGGTCGAGGCGCTCCAGACCAAGCGGATCGGCGGCGCCTTCCTCGACGTCACCACTCCCGAGCCGCTCCCCGCCGACGACCCGCTCTGGGCGCTCGACAACGCCCACATCTCGATGCACCTGTCGGGCCGCGCGCAGGACAAGATGTTCGTTCGCAGCGCCGACCGCTTCTTGGCCAACCTCGACGCCTGGCTCAAGGGCGAGCCCATCGCCCCGGTCTTCGATCCGCGCCTCGGCTACTGACGGGTCGGTTGCGCCGCCGCGCTTTTCTGCAATACTCTCCGCGCGTGACCGCCGATCATCGGGCGGTCACCCGCACGGGGGGAATCAGCCGGCATGAGCGACACCAAGAAGGCATCGGACCTGTTCATCGAGTGCCTCGAGGCCGAGGGCGTCGAATACATCTTCGGCGTGCCGGGCGAGGAGAACCTCGACTTCCTCGAGAGCCTCTCCCACTCGACGAAGATCAAGCTGATCCTCACCCGCCACGAACAGGGCGCAGGGTTCATGGCGGCGACCTATGGCCGGCATACCGGCAAGACCGGGGTGTTCCTCGCGACGCTCGGCCCCGGCGCGACCAACATGGTGACCGCGGTCGCCTATTCGCAATTGGGCGGGATGCCGACGCTCGCGATCACCGGGCAGAAGCCGATCAAGAAATCGAAGCAGGGCCGCTTCCAGATCCTCGACGTCGTGGCGATGATGAGCCCGATCACCAAATACGCCCACCAGCTCGCGAGCGCCGACAACATCCCTAGCCGGGTGC
Organism: Erythrobacter sp. NE805; assembly: GCF_046452355.1. Taxonomy (NCBI): domain Bacteria; kingdom Pseudomonadati; phylum Pseudomonadota; class Alphaproteobacteria; order Sphingomonadales; family Erythrobacteraceae; genus Erythrobacter; species Erythrobacter sp. NE805. Next base: position 283,166 of record NZ_JBKFDI010000004.1, read on the forward strand.
GCGAGGCGATAAGGCTCGCCGAGGAGGAGAAGCCGGGCGCGGTGCACCTGGAATTCCCCGAGGACATCGCCGAGGAGCGCACCACCAGCCGGCCGCTCGCACCCAGCCTCGCCCGCCGGCCTTCCGCCGAGGAGAAGGCCGTGCGCCAGGCGGTGCTCGCGATCGAGAGCGCCAAGGCCCCGATCCTCGTCATCGGCGCAGGCGCGAACCGCAAGATGACCGGCCGGATGCTGCGCCAGTTCGTCGACAAGACCGGCATCCCCTTCCTGACGACGCAGATGGGCAAGGGCGTGATCGACGAGCGCCACCCGCTGTTCCTCGGCTGCGCGGCACTTTCGGCGGGCGATTTCGTCCACCGCGCGATCCAGGACGCCGACTGCATCGTCAACATCGGCCACGACGTGATCGAAAAGCCGCCCTTCTTCATGAAGAACGACGGCGAGGGCGCGGTTGGATCGGACAGCCCGCCCAAGGTCATCCACGTCTCGACCAAGACCGCCGAGGTCGACCCCGTCTACTTCCCGCATATCGAAGTGATCGGCGACATCGCCAACGCGATCTACCAGATCAAGGAGGACATCGTGCCGCAGGGCCGGTGGGACTTCCGCCGGATGCTCGGATACCGCGCGGCCGAGCTCGCCCATACCGAGAGCCTCGCCGCCGACACCCGCTTCCCGATCTTCCCGCCCCACCTCGTCAAGCAGGTGCGCGGCGCGATCCCCGAGGACGGGATCATCTGCCTCGACAACGGGGTCTACAAGATCTGGTTTGCGCGGGGATATACGGCCTATCTCCCCAACACCGTGCTGCTCGACAATGCGCTCGCCACGATGGGCGCGGGGCTCCCGTCGGCGATGATGAGCGCGATGCTCTATCCCGACCGCAAGGTCATGGCGATCTGCGGCGACGGCGGGTTCATGATGAACTCGCAGGAGATGGAGACCGCGGTGCGCCTCGGCCTCAACCTCACCGTGCTGATCCTGCGCGACGATGCTTATGGCATGATCCGCTGGAAGCAGGCCAACATGGGCTTTGCCGACTTCGGCCTCACCTATGGCAACCCCGATTTCGTGCAATACGCGGAGAGCTACGGGGCGACCGGGCACCGGGTGACCTCGAGCGAGCACCTCACCGACCTGCTGGCGCATTGCCTCGCCACGCCGGGAGTGCACCTCATCGACTGCCCGGTTGACTATACCGAAAACGACCAGATCCTGAACCGCGACATCAAGCGGCTGAGCGCGCAGCTTTAGGCCATGTCGTCTCCCCGGGCTTGACCCGGGGCCCCGCTTCCTTCCCGCAGCGGCCCAAGAAGTAGCGGGATCCCGGATCAAGTCCGGGAAGACGAGGAAGACGCAAACACCATGCCCCAACTCAAATCCACCTACCCCCTCTACCTCAACAACAAGGCGGTGCAGCCCAACACCGACCTCGAGGTCACCGACAAGTTCACCGGCGCGGTCGCCTTCCGCACCGCGATGGCGACGCCCGATATCATCGAGGAGGGGATCGCCGGTGCGGTGCGGGCGGCGGAGCCGATGGCGCGGCTGGCGAGCTTCGAGAAGCAGGACGTGCTGATGCACTGCGTCCGCCGCTTCCGCGAGCGCTTCGACGAGCTCGCCTATGCGCTGTGCGTCGAGGCGGGCAAGCCGATCAAGGATAGCGAGGGCGAGGTCAGCCGCCTGATCGACACCTTCCGCATCGCCGCCGAGGAAGCGGTGCGCAACTACGGCGAGGTCCAGCCGCTCGACATATCGGCGCGTGCCAAGGGCTACATGGGGATGTGGAAGCGCGTGCCGATCGGGCCGTGCAGCTTCATCTCGCCCTTCAACTTCCCCCTCAACCTCGCCGCGCACAAGATCGCGCCGGCGATCGCGGTCGGCTGCCCCTTCGTGATGAAGCCCGCATCGAAGACGCCGCTCGGCGCGATCATCATGGGGGAGGTGCTCGCCGAATGCGACATCCTCCCCGAGGGCGCCTTCTCGATCCTCCCCGCCCACCGCGAAGGGGCGGACATGTTCACCGTGGACGAGCGGCTGAAGCTGCTCTCCTTCACCGGCTCGCCGGGCGTGGGCTGGGACCTCAAGGCCAAGGCGGGCAAGAAGAAGGTGGTGCTCGAACTGGGCGGCAATGCTGCGGTGATCATCGACCGCGACGCCGACCTTGCCGACGCGCTCGAACGGGTGATCTTCGGCGCCTTCTATCAGTCGGGCCAGTCCTGCATCGGGGTGCAGCGCATCCTCATCCACGCCGAGGTTTACGACCGCTTCAAGGCAATGCTGGTCGAGCGCACGAAGACCCTCGTCGCGGGGGATCCCAAGGACCGCGCGACCTTCATCGGCCCGATGATCTCGGAAGGCGAGGCCAGGCGCCTCAAGGGCTGGATCGACGAGGCGGTCGGGGCCGGCGCGACCCTGTTGTGCGGCGGGGGACTCAGCCGGGGCAACATGCTCGAGGCGACGCTGCTCGAAGGCGTGCCGGAAGATGCCAAGGCGAAGAACGAGGAAGCCTTCGGGCCGCTCGCGATCCTTCAGAAGTTCGACCACTTCGACGAAGCGCTCGAGGAGGTCAACAATTCGAAGTTCGGCCTCCAGGCGGGGATCTTCACCCGCGACCTGTTCAAGATGTTCGACGCCTGGGATCGGCTCGAAGTCGGCGGCGTGGTCATCAACGACGTGCCCTCCTACCGGGTCGACAACATGCCCTACGGCGGGGTCAAGGATTCAGGCCTTGGCCGCGAGGGCATCCGCTTCGCGATGGAGGACATGACCGAGATCCGCAACCTGGTGGTGCGGCGGACCTGACTGTCTTGCTCCCCTCCCCCCGGGGAGGGGCTGGGGGTGGGGGTACCACGTTCCATCGCACGCAGAACACCCACCCCTAACCCCTCCCTCGAGGGAGGGGGAAAGGCGGGCCTCACCCCTCCTCGAGCAGCAGCAGCACCGCGGTCACCTCGAGCCGCTCCATCGCGCCGAAGCGGTGGTCGACCTTGGTGACGGTGGCGTCGGCGACGAGCTGGCCGGGGAGGGTAAACTCGTGATCGGGCAGGCGCTCGATCAGCTCCTCGCCGTACGCGACGGCCTCGGCGCCGCAGAACTCGAGCACCACCTCGTGGCGGGTGCCCGCGAAGGTGATCGAAGCCCAGGCGGTCTCGGCGTGGCCCAGAAGGGTGCCGTGTCCGGCGGTGATCCCGAGCAGCGCCGAGCGCACCCGGTCGGCGAGGTTGCGGCGCGGCCGGAGCGCGGCGACGGCATAGGGAAGGGGGCCGGACTTGACCTCGATCGGGTCGAGGTCGGCGAGGACGAGCGCGAAGGGATCGCGAAGGCTTTCGGTGAGCATCAGGCCATCTCCCGCGCATCTGCGGCGACGCCGTCGGTGTAGCCCTGCATCCAGGCGCGGGTGCGCAACTCGGTGTCGCGGCGCGGGGTGCGGCCCATCCGCAGGTCGAGCACGAAGCGCGGGTCGTGGGCGGCGAGGCGCCCGAACTTGGTGGCGGGCATGGCATGCGTCCGCAGGAAGGTCTCGATCGTCCGTAGCAGCATGGTTTTGCGTCCCTGTTGAAATGCTGATCCAGGTTGTTGTTTCGACCGGGCGACTCGGCCCGATGTTCACTTTTTGTTTCACTACATTTCCTACTTGTCTAGGAAAAATCCTTCGCGTAGGATGCGCCTATGGCAAATCCCTCACTTTCCCCCCGTGAGCCTCTCTCCGGACCGCGCGCGCGGCTGCTCGAATTGTCGCAGGAACGCGGCGTCAGCCTCGCCGCGTTATCCGAGTTGGTCGGGCGTAATCCGACCTATCTCCAGCAATTCATCCGGAAAGGTTCGCCGCGTAAGCTGGAGGAGCAGGATCGGGCAACGCTCGCCCGCTTCCTCGGCGTGGGCGAGGAGGAGCTGCGCGAGGCGCGGGATAATTCCTACGTGGAACCCCCGAGCGGCCGCGAGTCGGGCAATTGGGTTGAGGTGCCGCGCCTCGACCTCGGCGCCTCGGCGGGGCCGGGGCGGGTGCCGGGCGGGGAAGCCGCCTTCGACACCTTCCGCTTCTCGCGCCGCTGGCTCGAGGAACAGGGCCTCGCTCGCGCGCAGCTTTCCGCGATCCGGGTCGAGGGGGATTCGATGGAGCCCTTGCTCAACGACGGCGACGAAATCCTCGTCGACCGCGCCCCGCGTACGTTCAGGGACGGCATCCACGTGGTGCGCCTCGGCGACACGCTGATGGTCAAGCGCGTGGCGAGCGCGGGGGCAGGGCGGGTGGCGCTCCTCTCGCAGAATTTCGCCTACCCGCCGGTGGAGGTGGCGGCGGAGGAGGTGGAGATCATCGGGCGGGTTGTGTGGAAGGGGGGGCGGGTGTAGGCTCGCTAGATGATTGTCACCGCAACCGAATTATTGATGGCAGGCAGCCGAAGGGGGCGCCTTTTGGTGCGCCCGGACGGTCTGTTCCAGTTCGCCACCGAGACCTACAACGAGCCCGACGAGGAATGCGGCGGCTATTGGATGAACGACTATCCGCCATCAGGCATCTATTCGCGTCGGGACGATGCCGTCGCAGGGTTGCAGGCAAAGCTGAAGTCAAAGGCTGACCTCGTTCCCACAGAGCCGCTGGCCATCGAACTGGACGTTGGTCCGTGGGATGAGCCGATACTACGCCAATCCTGAAAAAACGCGGTTGCGTATCGCTGACAAAATGCGCAGTCCCCCGACATGACCGATACCCCCAAGCCGCTCCCCCCCATGCGCGCCGCGATCATCCCCGTGACGCCGCTCCAGCAGAACTGCTCGCTGATCTGGTGCACGAAGACCATGAAGGGCGCGCTGGTCGATCCGGGCGGGGATCTGGACAAGCTCAAGGAGGGCGTCGCCAAGGCGGGGGTTAGCCTCGAGAAGCTGCTCGTCACCCACGGGCACCTCGATCATTGCGGGCAAGCCGGAATGCTGGCCGAGGAGCTGGGCCTCCCCATCGAAGGCCCGCATGAGGATGACCGCTTCTGGATCGACCAGTTGGACGATGATGGCCCGCGCTGGGGGATGGTGGCGAAGAGCTTCACGCCCACCCGGTGGCTGAAGCACAGCGACACGGTGACGGTGGGCGAACTCACCCTCGACGTGATCCACTGCCCCGGCCACACGCCGGGCCACGTGGTGTTCTTCCACGAACCCAGCCGCTTCGCGATCGTCGGCGATGTGCTGTTCCAGGGCTCGATCGGCCGCACCGACTTCCCGCGCGGCAATCACCAGGACCTGATCGATAGCATCACCCAGCGCCTCTGGCCGCTCGGCGAGGACGTGATGTTCATCCCTGGCCACGGCCCCACCAGCACCTTCGGCCGCGAGCGCAAGACCAACGCCTTCGTCTCGGATTACATGCTGAGCTGATGCCGCAAGCGGGCCGCGTCATCGCCGTGGCTCGGGATGGGGCGCACCGCTTCTCCAAGGAGGTCGTCGAGGCGATCACCATCGTCGGGAGCCTCGGGGTCGAGGGCGACGCCCATGCAGGCGTGACGGTGAAGCACCGCTCGCGGGTGAAGGTCGATCCGACCCAGCCGAACCTCAGGCAGGTGCACCTCATTCATGCCGAGCTGTTCGATGAGGTCGCCGCGCAGGGGCACGCGGTTCGCCCCGGCGATCTCGGCGAGAACATCACCACTGCCGGGATCGACCTGCTCTCCCTACCGCGCGGCACGGTGCTGGCGATCGGCGAGGAGGTGCGGCTGGAGGTGACCGGCCTCAGAAACCCCTGCGCGCAGATCGACGCGTTCCGGCCCGGCCTGCTCAAGGCGGTGCTCGACAGGGGCCCGGACGGCACGCTGATCCGCAAGGCCGGGATCATGAGCATCGTGCGCGCGGGCGGCACGGTGCAGGCCGGTGACCCGATCCGTGCAGAGCTCCCGCCACCGCCCTTCCTTCCGCTCGAACGGGTCTAGAGCACCCCCGCCGCGGTCAGCGCGGCGGCCACCGCGAGGCCGAGCTGGGTGAGGAGGGTAACGATCGTCCCCACCATCCGCCCGACCTGCGCCTTGCCGCCGTCCATCCCGAAGCCGTGCGCGATGCGGGCGAGGAAGTAGGCCGCCGCGACATAGGCGAGCCACTGGCCGCCGGTCCCGGCGAGCTCGATCGCCGCCACCAGAATCAGCACGAAGGCGGTGTTCTCGACATAGTTCAATTGCGCGCGCATCCGGCGTTGCAGCGCCTCGCTGCCGCCGTCGCCGATGCTGATCTGGAGCGCGTTGCGCAGCGCGCCGATGCGCAGTCCCAGCCAGATGTTGAGTACGGCGGCCGCCGCGGCCGCGGCGAGCGTGACAGGAAGCACGGTCATGAATGAGATCCCCTCGTTGACAGGCCCCTGTGCTAGGGGCCTGCGGGGCTGCTTGCAACGCGCGATTTTTCCGCTATAGCGCGCGCCTTCCCGCCGCTGCTGGCCAAGGAACGCGTGCACCCGCTCACCGCTTGTGCGCGCACCCTCCTTGCCGTAAGGGCGGCCGTCGAGAATCACGGCGCTGGCAGGCGCCCTACGTCAGTTATTCGAGGAATTGGTGCCGCCATGGCTGTCCCCAAGAGAAAAGTATCGCCCTCCCGCCGCGGCATGCGTCGTTCGCACGATTCGCTGAAGGTCGAAGCCTTCGGTGAATGCAGCAACTGCGGCGAGCTGAAGCGCCCGCACAACATCTGCGGCCACTGCGGCCACTACAACGGGCGCCAGGTCGTCGCCGTCGGCTGAGTGCCGCTGGCCTTTATCCCGGACCGGAGAGTAGCACGATGAACCTGCCCCGTATCGCGGTCGATGCGATGGGCGGCGACGAGGGCGTGCGCGTCATGGTCGAGGGGGCGGCGCTCGCGCGGCGTCAGCACGACAAGTTCAAGTTCCTGCTGGTCGGCGACGGCAAGCGGATTGAGGCCGCGCTCCAAAACCACCCGAACCTGCGCGCGGCCTCCGAAGTCCTCCATTGCGACGATGTGGTTGGCGGCGACGAGCTGCCCAGCAAGGCGATCCGCCGCGCCAAGACCACCTCGATGGGCCTCGCCGTCAACGCGGTGAAGACTGGCGAGGCCGGCGCCGCGGTCAGTGCCGGCAACACCGGCGCGCTGATGGCGATGAGCAAGCTCGCGCTGCGCACCATGCCCGGGATCGACCGCCCGGCGCTCGCCGCGATCATGCCGACCCTGCAATCGCACGACGTGGTGATGCTCGACCTCGGCGCCAACACCGAGGCCGATGCCAGGAACCTCGTGCAATATGCCGTCATGGGCGCGGCCTATTCGCGCATCGTCAACGGTTTCGAGCGCCCGGTCGTGCGCCTCCTCAACATCGGCACCGAGGAGATCAAGGGCACCGAGGAGCTGCGGGAGGCCGCCGCGACCCTCGCCGCCGCCTCGGCCGACGGCGGGCTCGCGCTCCAGTTCGACGGCTTCGTCGAGAGCGACAAGATCAACCGCGGCGAAACCCACGTGGTCGTCACCGACGGCTTCTCGGGCAATATCGCGCTGAAGGCGATCGAGGGTTCGGCGCGCTTCGTGACCGACCTCTTGCGCCAGGCCTTCACCTCCTCGCTGCGCTCGAAGATCGGCTTTCTCGTCTCGCGCCCCGCGACCGAGCTGCTGCGCCACCACCTCGATCCCAACAACCACAACGGCGCGGTTTTCCTCGGCCTCAACGGCGTCGTGGTGAAGAGCCACGGCAGCGCGACCGCCAAGGGCGTCGCCCACGCCGTCGCGGTGACCGCACGGCTGCTCGAGAACAAGCTCACCGAGCGGATCGCACAGGACCTCTCGCAGCTCGGCGAGGAGACGTTGCGCCGCAATGGCCGCACCGCCGCAGCCGTCACGCCCGAGCCCGACAGCGAGGCGACTGCGTGAGCGGATCGCGGCTGCTCGGGACAGGATCGGCGCTTCCCCGCAGGATCGTGACCAATGCCGAGCTGGCGGAGCGGGTCGACACCTCGGACGAGTGGATCACCGCGCGCACCGGCATCCGCCAGCGGCATATCGCCGGCGAGGACGAGACCACCGCGACCCTCGCCATCGCCGCCGCCCGCGCGGCGCTTGCCGATGCCGGGGTCGAGGCTGCGAGCATTGGCCTCATCGTCCTCGCCACCGCCACCCCCGACAACACCTTCCCGGCGACCGCGACCAAGGTCCAGGCCGCGTTGGGCTGCCAGGGCGGGATCGCCTTCGATGTCGCGGCGGTGTGCTCGGGCTTCCTCTACGCGCTCGCCACCGCCGATTCGCTGCTGCGCACCGGCATGGCGCGGCGCGCGCTGGTGATCGGCGCGGAGACCTTCAGTCGCATCCTCGACTGGGAGGACCGCACCACCTGCGTGCTGTTCGGCGACGGCGCCGGCGCCGTGGTGCTCGAGGCGCCCTCGGGCGATGGAAGCGGCGCGGGCATCCTCGGCACGAAGCTCCATTCGGACGGCGACCACCACGATCTCCTCTATGTCGACGGCGGCCCGTCGAGCACGCAGACGGTGGGCCATGTCCGTATGCGCGGACAGGAGGTGTTCCGCCACGCGGTCGTGAACCTTTCCGACGTGCTCAAGGAAGTGCTTGAGGATACGGGGCTTTCTCCTGGAGACCTCGACTGGGTCGTGCCGCACCAGGCCAATGCCCGGATCCTCGATGCGACCGCGAAGAAGCTCGGCATCGCGCCCGAGAAGGTGATCGTCACCGTCGACCGCCACGCCAACACCTCGGCCGCCTCGGTGCCGCTCGCGCTCGACGTCGCGCGCAAGGATGGGCGGATCAAGCCGGGCGATCTGGTCATGCTCGAGGCGATGGGCGGCGGCTTCACCTGGGGCGCGAGCCTGATCCGGATGTAATCGGCAGGGGCCGGTCAGTCCCGATCCCTAACACAATTGCTGAAAACTTCGCCGGACCTGCGGCATCGCTTTGCAAAACCGGTGCAAAATCGTAAACTGTCGCCCACTTTTCGGGTCGCGCCGCGAAGGAGATTACGCATGATGCGTTCGGTTGGCACTTTGACGCGCGCCGACCTGGCGGAGACCATCAACCGCAAGATGGGCTTCAGCCGGGCGGAATCGCTCGACATGGTCGAGGCGATCCTCGGCAAGATGAGCGACGCGCTCGCCCGCGGCGAGAACGTCAAGATTTCCGGCTTCGGCAGCTTCGTGCTGCGCGACAAGAACGAGCGCATCGGCCGCAATCCCAAGACCGGGATCGAGGTGCCGATCACGCCCCGCCGGGTGATGACCTTCCGCGCGAGCCAGCTGCTCAAGGAACGGATCGCCAAGGGTTGAGACAGCATGGGTGAGGCACGATGAGCGCATTCGGTGACGGCAAGGACGAGGGCGCGCTGCGCACCATCGGCGAAGTCAGCGAGGCGCTGGGCATCCGGCCTCACGTGCTGCGCTACTGGGAGGCGCAGTTCCCGCTGCTGAAGCCGCTCAAACGCAGCGGCGGGCGGCGCTACTACCGCCCGGCCGACATCGAGCTGGTGCGCACCATCGACCGCCTCGTGAACCGCGAGGGCTACACCCTCAAGGGCGCCGAGGCGGTGCTGCGCGCCGCCGCGAGGTCCCCGCTCGACCGCCGCGGCGCCGAACGCCGCGCCGGGGAGCGCCGCGTCGATGCCGAACCCGCCGAGCCGGGCGTGCGGCTGGTGGTCCCCGAAACGCCCGACCTCGCCGAGATCATCGCCGGGCTCAAGTCCGTGCGCGCGAGGCTCGCGGCCGCATTGGAGGCGTGAGCCTCAGATCCCGAGTGCTTTGCGCAATTCGGCATTGATCCGCGACTGCCAGCCCTTGCCGGTCGCACGGAACTTCTCCAGCACATCGGGATCGAGGCGCAGGGTCACCTGCCGTTTGGGGTTGGGGGAAGGTGGTCGTCCCGCGCCCCTGTCCCCGGGCGCGAGCGGAATTATCCCGTTCGGCCCGAGCTTGCCAGTAGCGGGACGGACCAAAACGCCGCCGCGATAGATTGCGGCTTGGCGGACGATCTCTTCGGTCAAGATGACATCGTCATCGTCGGGATCAGTCCAAGATGCCGAAGAAGGCTTGGTGTTCCTGTTCATGGGCATATCTCATCGTGATGATCCGTCGGGTTTCGCCACGCGGAGTCCAGACTAGACTAACTCTGCGTCCGCGGAGAAAGCCCCAAACCCGATATCGTGCCTCGCCATAATCCTGCCGAGTATCTTCGGATTCGATGTGTTTACCCGCGAAGACCTCTTGTGGGTCATCGCGCAGGTCAAGGCCGCGTTCTGCAAGGATCTTTAAACGTTTGGCTTCGTCATACTCGATCTGGAATTTCTTCAACGTAGCCTCCGGCGAAGACCCTTAAATCATCACATGCATCTCCACAAAAGCCCGGAATCGGCGGGCACCGTTCGAGAGCGTGGCTCTCACGTCGATTAATGTGACTACAAAAATCCCGAAGTCAAGCCCTACTCCGCCGCGAGCAGCGCCGCTTCGCCGAGGTCGACGCTGACGAGGCGCGAGACGCCCTTTTCGGCCATCGTCACCCCGAACAGCCGGTGCATCCGGCTCATCGTCACCGCGTTGTGGGTGACGATCAGGTAGCGCGTGGTGGTGGTGGCGACCATCGACTCCAGCAGGTCGCAGAACCGCTCGACATTGGCGTCATCCAGAGGCGCGTCGACCTCGTCGAGCACGCAGATCGGCGCGGGGTTGGTGAGGAACAGCGCGAAGATCAGCGCGGTCGCGGTCAGCGCCTGTTCGCCGCCCGAAAGGAGCGACAGCGATTGCAGGCGCTTGCCCGGCGGCTGGGCATAGATCTCGAGCCCGGCCTCGAGCGGATCGTCGGAATCGACCAGCGCGAGGTGCGCGCTCCCGCCCTCGAACAGGCGGGTGAACAGCACGCGGAAATGCCCGTCGACCGCCTCGAAGGCGGCGCGCAGCCGCTCGCGGCCCTCGCGGTTGAGGCTGCCGATCGAGCCCCTGAGGCGCGCGATCGCCTCGACCAGTTCGGCCTGCTCCTCGGCGCTGGAGCCGTGCTCGGCCTCGATCCGGGCGAGTTCGTCGGCGGCGACGAGGTTGACCGGGCCGATCCGCTCGCGCGCGGCGGTGAGCTTGTCGAGCTCCTCGGATTCCTGCGCGGCCGGGGCGAGGCTGTCCTCGGTGAAGCCGAAGCGGTCGGCGAGCAGCGGGGGCGGGCACTGGAAGCGCTCGCCCGAGATGCGCGCCATCTCGGCGCGGCGCAGCTCCTCGTTCTCGGCGCGGGCGGTGAGGCTGGCGCGGCTCTCGCGGGCCTGGGCGAGCACCTCGGTGACCTGCGCGAGCCGCGTGTCGGCGATGCGCTGGCGGCTGTCGGCCTCGCGCATCGCGGCGTCGGCCTCGGCGAGTTCGGCGGCGAGGCGGTCGCGGGTCGCCTCGCCCGCCTCGATTTCGGCGCGCAGGGCGGCGGGCTTGGCGGCGTGGACGGCCTGCTCCTCGGCGATTTCCGCAAGCCGCCGGGTGGTCTCGGCCATGCGCCGCTCGGCGTCGCTGGCGCGGGCCTGCCAGCCGGCGTGGTCGGCGGCCTGCGCGGCGAGCCGCTCGCGGGCGACGGCGAGCGCCTGGTCCTGCGCGGCAAGCTCGGCGAGCGCGGCCTGCACCGCGGCGCGGGCGGCGGCGTTCTTCGCCTGCGCCGCCTCCAGAGCGGCGCGCCCGGCGTCCTTCGCGGGAAGGCGGGTCGTCGCCTCGCGGGCGCTCCCGACCTCGGCCTCGGCCGCCGCGATCTGGGCCGCGACATCGCCCGCGCTGGCGGCGAGTTCGGCGAGCCGCGCGGCGAGGCGCTCCTTCGCCGCCTCGGCCTGGTCGAGCTTGCGCAGCGCCTGGCGCTCGGCCTCGATCGCCCCGGCGATGGCGCGTTCCTGCGCGACGAGCGCGGTCTGGAGCTGGCCGAGTTCCTCGCGCACCGCCGTGTCCTCGGCCTCGGCCCGCGTGGCGGCTTCGCGCAAGGGGGGCAGGGCCGCTTCGAGTTCGGCGAGCCGGTTGGCGGCTTCGAGCTGCGCGGCTTCGGCGGCCCCTTCGCCGCGCGCGACGAAGCCGTCCCAGCGCCGCAGGTGCCCCGCGCGGGTTACCAGCCATTCGCCCGGCGCGAGCGCGCGCCCGTCGTCGGCCTCGACGCAATGGACCAGGGCAAGCCGCGCGGCGAGTTCCGGGGGGCAGGCCGAAAGCCGGGCGAGCAGGCTGTCGGTCACGGGGGTCTGCGCGGCGGCGGACCCGGTCCAGAAGCGACCCTCCTGCGCCGCCGCGGGAGCGCCGAGCGGCGACTTGCCGTCGCGCCCCAGCACCGCGGCGAGCGCGCGTTCGTAGCCCGGCGCGACGGTCACCCGGTCGAGCGGGGTCGTTAAGCCCAACCGCCCGGCCTCGCGCTTCTGGCGGGCCTCGCGGTCGCGGGCGAGGGCGGCGTGCTCGCGCTCGACCGCGGCGAGTTCGGCGCGCGCGGCGGCAAGCTGGCTCGCGACGTCGTCTCTCGCGGCTTGCAGGTCGGCCTTGCGCGTCTGGTCTTCGGCGAGCTTGGCGCGCAGGGCGGCGAGTTCCCCGGCGGCCTCCTCGGCGGCTTCGCGCGCGGCGATCACGTCGGCCTCGGGATCGCCGCTTGCCGCCAGTTCGGCGCGGGTGCGCGCGATCCGCGCGGCCTCGGCCTCGATCCGGGCGAGCCGCGCCTCGGCCTGTTCGATCGCCGCCTCGGCGACCCGCCATTCGGCCTCGACCCCGGCCTGGTCGGCGGTGGCCTTGGCGAGCGCGAGTTCGGCGGCGCGGCTGGCGCGTTCGCGGTCCTCGGCCTTCTCGGCGAGGCCCGGGCGTGCGGCTTCGAGGGCGCTCGCCGCTGCGCGGCTCGCGGCGACCTCCTCGGTGAGCCGCGCCAGCGCCTCGACCGCCGCGCCGGTCAGCCGGTCGGCGTCGGAGCGGTCCTCCTCGAGGCGCCTCCTCTGCCGGGCGAGGTCGGCGAGCCGCGTCTCGGCCGCATCGAGCTTCTCGGCGAGCGCGGCCATGCGGTGGCCGTGCGCCGAGGCATCGTCGCGGCGGTCGGCGAGTTCGTCGCGCGCCTCGGCGAGCGCGTGGGCGGCGGCGGCCTGTTCCTGCTGCGCGGCCTCGACCGTCCCCTGCGCCTCGGCGACCCGCGCTTCGGCACCCTCGGCCGCCGCGCGCGCGACCTTCGCGGCCGCCGCCGCCTCGCGCCAGCGCGCGAACAGCAGCCGCGCCTCGGCGGCCTGGATCTTCGTGGTGAGCTCGGTGTAGCGCTCGGCCTGCTTGGCCTGGCGCTTGAGCGAGGCGATCTGCGCGTCGAGCCCCGCCATCAGGTCCTCGAGCCGCGCGAGGTTGGCCTCGGCGGCGCGCAGCTTGCCCTCGGCATCGCGGCGGCGGACGTGCAAGCCGGCGATCCCCGCCGCCTCCTCGAGCATCGCGCGCCGCTCGGCGGGCTTGGCGGCGATCACCTGCGCGATCTTGCCCTGGCTGACGAGCGCCGGGGAGTGCGCGCCTGTCGCGGCGTCGGCGAAGGTCAGGGCGACGTCCTTGGCGCGCACGTCGCGGCCGTTGACGCGGTAGGCGCTGCCCGCCCCGCGCTCGATCCGGCGGGTGACGACCAGCTCCTCGCCGGCGTCATCCTCGGCGTGGAGCACCACTTCGGCGAAGTCGCGCGGCGGGCGACTGGAGGTGCCCGCGAAGATCACGTCCTCCATCCCGCCCGATCGCATCGACTTGGCCGAGGTCTCCCCCATCACCCAGCGGATCGCCTCGAGGAGGTTCGACTTGCCGCAGCCATTGGGGCCGACAACCCCGGTCAGCCCGGGCTCGATGCGCAGTTCCGCCGGCTCGACGAAGCTCTTGAAGCCGCTGAGCTTGAGCCGGTGGATCTGCATCCGACTGACCTGGCGCCCCCGCCGTCAGTCTCAGCGCGCGCCGGCGCGCTGGAGCTGGGGCTCGAGCCTGTCCCAGGTGGTGCCATCGATCCGCTGGCCGTTGAGGAAGAAGGTCGGGGTGCCCTCGATCTTGTCTTTCTGGCGGTTGGCTTCCTCGGTCTTGACCAGCGCCTCGATCTTGGCCTGATCGGTGAGGCAGGTGCGGCCCTGGTCGGCGCTGATCCCCCGCGCGGCGAAGAACTCGAGGAGGCCGGTGACCTCGGCGATCGCGGCGAAGCGCTGGTTGATCGGCAGCTGGCCCGCGGCCTCGACCGCCTGCGGATTGCCCTGGAGCCCGGCGAAGACGCTCTCGAGATTGCCCCACACCTGGTCGGAGAGCGGCTGGAACTGCTCCTTCGTGCCGCACTGGGCGAGCCCGGCGATCACCACGTCGTAGGGGTTGAGGAACACCTCGCGCTGCTCGAAGCTGACGACGCCGCTCGCGACATACTTGCTCTTGAGCGGCTCCTTGCCGGTGCGCGCGAACTCGGCGCAGTGCGAGCAGGTGTGCGAGGCATATTCGACAAGCTTCAGGGGCGCGTCGGGGTTGCCGACCAGGTAGCCGCCTTCGGGGGTGATCGTGACCGTTTCGGTCCAGCTCTGCCCGGCGGGGGCGGCGATCGCGGGGAGCGCCTCGCCCTTGGGAACGCCGCCTTCGGGCGTGGCCTCGTCGCCGCAGGCCGACAGCAGCAGCGGGGCGAGCGCGAGCAGGGGAAGCGAGAGCAGGCGGGTCACGGTCATCGGGCGGGGTTCCTCGGGGGTTTGGAGGGGCGAAGGATAGCCGCTCGGGCGCGCCTGCGGCAAGCGCGCGCGCGAGGGGCTGTGAAAAAGTCGGGGCATCACTCCGGGGGCGGTGCGAAGCGGGCGGAGAGCACCGGGTAGAGCGTGTCCCACCCGTTCACCCCCGTGAGCAGCTTGCCGTCGAGCGCGAAGGCCGGGACAGTCCCGATCGCGAGGGCGGCGCGGTCGGCGGCGGTGCCGGCGCGGAGGCGCTTCGCCGCCGCATCGTCTGAGAGGCAGGCATCGAGCGCGCTCCTCGACTGGCCGCGCCGCGCGAGGAGGTCGGTGAGGCCGAGCGCGCTCGCGGCGTTGAGGCGCGCTGGCCGGTCGCCGCGCTCCCAGATCGCCTGCTGGCTCGCGGGCGCGGCCCTGGCCTTCGCAAGCCAACGCGGCTGGGCGCGCATCAGCGCCCGGTGGCGGGCCCTGAACCCCGCCGCATCGCCGCACTGGGCGAGGAGGCTCACCGCGAGGTCGAGCCCGCCCCGGACCTGCGGGCGCAGCTCGAGGCTCATCGTGCCGGGCGCGATCAGCACCAGATCGAGTGCGGGCTCGCCGCGGGTCACGAAGTCGGCGCAGTCGGGGCAGGTGTAGCTGAGGAACATGGCGAGCCGCGCCTCGGCCTCGGGGTTGCCGATCAGGTGGCCCTGCGGGGTGCGGGCGATGGTGGTCGCCCACTTGCCGGGCTTGCCGTCAGCCGAGAAGCTGCTGCCGGGGCGGGCGAGGTCGGGCTTGGGCTGATGCTGCGCGGTCGCCGCCCCCGCGGCGAGCATCAGGGCCGCGAGCAGAAGGAGCCTCACCGCCCCTCGTCCGGCGGCGTCTCGCTCGCCGAGAGGCTGCGCGCGAGGCTCTCGAGCACGGTGCGCAGTTCGGGATCGCCAATGTCGCGCAGGGAATCGCCGAGTTCGAGCGGGATCGGCTTCAGCGAGGGCGGGGGGCTCACGGGCTTGTCGGCGGCGGGCGGCGTGACCGCGCCCTGGCGCAGCTTCACCCGGGCGACCGCGCGGTAGCCGAAGAAGCGGTTCACGCGCTCGATGATTTCCGGGATCACCTGCTCGATCAGCGGAGCGTGGGCGGGGACGACGACGAGCTGGAGGATCCCTTCCGCCTTCTCGCCGGGGGGAAAGCGGATCGCCTCGGGGCTGCACACGCGGGCGTGGCTGGCACCGACGATCTCGGGCCAGCGGGTGACCACCGAGGTCTGCACGAAGCCGAAGCGGCGGAAGGCGGTGCGCCCGATCTCGGGCATGAGATCGCCGATCGCCTTGGCGCCCTGCCCCCTCGGGCGGGCATAGGGCTTTGGTGCGCCTTTGCGGCCTACCGCTGTGCTACTTGAGGCCGGGGGTGTCTTGTCGCTTCCCATGATCGCGAAGGCCATGCCATAGGCCGCGCGTGACCGCCAGCATTCCGGACCTGCTTCTCGACTGGTACGACCGCAACGCCCGCGACCTGCCGTGGCGCGTCGCCCCGGGCGCGCCGATCCCGGAGGACCCGGAGTGGCCCTACCGCGTGTGGCTTTCCGAGGTGATGCTCCAGCAGACCACGGTGGCGGCGGTGAAGCCCTATTTCGCCAAGTTCCTGGACCTGTGGCCGAGCGTCCACGACCTCGCCGCTGCACCGGAGGACGACGTCATGGCGGCGTGGGCGGGGCTCGGCTACTACTCGCGCGCCCGCAACCTCGTGAAATGCGCGCGGGCGGTGGCGGAGCGCGGCGGCTTTCCCGACACCGAAGCGGAGCTCAGGAAGCTCCCCGGCCTCGGCGACTACACCGCCGCCGCGATCGCCGCGATCGCCTTCGGGCGGCGTGCAGTGGTGGTCGATGCCAATGTCGAGCGGGTGGTGGCGCGGCTCTTCGCTATTGCCGAGCCGCTGCCGGGGGCGCGCAAGGCGATCCGCGCGGCGGCGGGCACGATCACCCCGGACGAGCGTGCCGGGGACTTCGCGCAGGGAATGATGGACCTGGGCAGCCACGTCTGCACCACCCGCGCTCCCCGCTGCCTGCTGTGCCCGCTCGCGGGGGTCTGCGAGGGCAGGCGGCAGGGCGCGCCCGAGCGCCTGCCGGTCAAGCCCGCGAAGAAGCCGGTGCCCGAGCGTGTCGGCACCGCCTTCTGGATCACCCGCAAGCAGGGCCGCGAGGTGTGGCTCGTCACCCGCCCCGGCGCGGGGATGCTCGGCGGGATGCGCGCGCTCCCCGACGACGGCTGGAGCGCGCGCGCGGACGGCTCGGGGACGCCGCCGCTCGCGGGGGCGTGGCGCAGCTGCGGGGCGGTGCGGCACGGCTTCACCCATGCGCACCTGACGCTCGAGGTGCGCGCGCTCGAGACGCTGCGCGCGCCGCCGGGGGAGGGGACGTGGTGGCCGGTCGCGCGGCTCGGGGAGGCGGGGCTTGCGACCCTCTTCGCGAAGGCGGCGCGCGTGGCGCTCGCCGCGGCGGGCTAGAAGAACCCGCCGCCGAGGCTCAGCCGCACCGCCGCGATCAGCAGCACCACGAGGCAGAAATTGCGCCCGCCGTCCCGCGACGACAGCGCGCCGAGGATCACCCCCACCACGATCAGCGGCAGGGCGAGCCAGTTGGCCCAGCCGAGCAGCGGGATCTGCGCCGGGATGACGATCACGAGGCTGACGAGGCCGACGAGATAGGCGAGGGCGTTGAGCATGTGTCTTATATGGCTAAGGCACCTCGGCGATGCAAGGCCGGGCCTGGCAAAAGCCGCCGATTGACCCGCGCAGCGCCCTGCCGCAGACAGGCCCCACACCGACCCGGAGATTCTGCGCTCATGCCTTTCCAGACCTTT
Organism: Erythrobacter sp. NE805; assembly: GCF_046452355.1. NCBI lineage: Bacteria > Pseudomonadati > Pseudomonadota > Alphaproteobacteria > Sphingomonadales > Erythrobacteraceae > Erythrobacter > Erythrobacter sp. NE805. Next base: position 300,598 of record NZ_JBKFDI010000004.1, read on the forward strand.
GCCTCGCCCGACCTCTCGCGCCGCGCGCTGCTGCGCGGCAGCGCGCTGCTCGCCGGGGGCGCCGCGCTCGGCGGGCTGCCCTTCGGCCGCATCGCCTTCGCCCATGACGTGAGCGAGGACTGGCCGGCGGTCGCGGCGATGTCGGACAGGTATGTCGCATCGAAGAAGCTCGCCAACCTGTTCCTGACCTTCGGCTGGGGGCAGGAGGACCACGCCCACACCGTCGGCGGCGGGACCCTCGCGCTCGGCAAGCCCGCAGCCGTGGACGAGAATTCGCTCTACCGCATCTATTCGATGTCGAAGCCGATCACCGGGATGGCGACGATGATTCTGATCGACGAGGGCAAGCTCGGCCTCGACCAGCCGGTCGCGGAGATTCTCCCCGCCTTCCGCAACATGCGCGTGCTGGTGAACCCCCAAGGCCCCCTCGACGAGACCGTGCCGGCGAACAAGCCGATCACCATCCGCGAGCTGCTCACCCACACCGCGGGGCTCGGCTACCAGATCATCAACAAGGGGCCGATCCTCCAAGCCTATGTCGATGCCGGGCTGGTCGGCGGCAGGGCGACCCGCGCCAGGATCCCGGGCGTGCCGAACGTGACCCCGGCACCGGGCCTCGCCGCCTTCGCCGACCGGCTCGCCGAGCTTCCGCTGCTCTACCAGCCGGCGACCAGGTGGAGCTATTCGGCGAGCTTCGACCTGCTCGGCCGGGTGATCGAGGTGGCGAGCGGGATGCCTTTCGAGGCTTTCCTCAGGAAGCGCATCTTCGAGCCCTGCGGCATGACCAGCACCGGGTTCAGCGTGTCGGACGCCGATGCCGATCGCCTGACCGACAATTACGGGGTCCTCAACGGGATGATCCTGCCGCTCGATCCAGCCGCCAGTTCGGTGTTCCGCGAGGCGCCGGTCATGCCCGCGGGCGGCGGCGATCTCGTGTCGAGCCCGAAGGATTACGACCGCTTCCTCAGGATGCTGCTCGGCTACGGCACCATCGACGGCAGGTTCGTGATGAGCGAGCAGGCGGTGCGGACCGGCACGTCGAACCTGATCCCGGCCACGGTCGACCTCACGGGCAGCTGGATGGAAGGGCAGGGCCACGGCGCCGGGGGCCGGGTGGTCGGGCAGACCTTCGGCTGGGGCGGCTTTGCCGGCACGCTGGCGAGCGTCGATTTCGACCTCGGCTTGCGCACCGGGCTGTGGACCCAATACATGCCGGCCGAAGCCTATCCGATCCGCGACGAGTTCCTCGCCGCGCTCGAGAGCGACCTTGCCGCGATGCGCGCGAAGAAGAAGGCGGCGTGATGCACGCGCCCGCCGCGCCCGGCATGGCCTTCGCCGGATCGCCGCTCGACCGGGCCGACCACATCCGCGTCGACGAGGCGGCGCTCGCGGGCCTCATGAACTGGCGCGCGCGGGTGCTGCTGATGGACGGGCTGCTGCCGGGGGTCGACGAGCAGGGCGGCCTCGTGTGGGGCAGCCTCGCCGACGTTCCCGAGACCGCCGAGCTGGTGTTCCTTGGGATGATGGACGGCAAGGCGCACTTCGCCCCCGTGCCGACCGAGGGCGCGGACGGCCCCGCTTACGCCATGCCGCGGGCGTGGCAGCTGATGACCCAGCTCTCGCCCCCGGACCTCGCGATCTACGGCGGGGCGAGGAGCCTGGCCGACTGGCACGCCCGCCACCGCTTCTGCGCGCGCTGCGGTTCGCCGACGAAGCTCGTCAAGGGCGGCTGGCAGCGGCACTGCGACACTTGCGGCGCGGACCACTTCCCGCGCACCGATCCCGTCACGATCATGCTGGTCGAGCATGAGGACAAGCTGCTGCTCGGCCGCCAGCCGCGCTTTCCGCCCAGGATGTATTCCGCGCTCGCGGGCTTCGTCGAACCGGGCGAGACGATCGAGGAGGCCGTCGCGCGGGAAATCCGCGAGGAGGCGGGCGTGCGGGTGCGCGATGTCCGCTACATCGCCAGCCAGCCATGGCCCTTCCCGAGCCAGCTGATGATCGGCTGCACCTCTGTCGCGGACGATCCCACCCTCAACATCGACACCACCGAGCTCGAGGACGCGCGCTGGTTCACCCGCGCCGAACTCGAGGCGGCGCGCGCGGCGGGGGAGGCGGGGACCGACCTCCTCTACTTCCCGCGCCCCTTCGCCATTGCCCATCACCTCGTCACATGGTGGCTCGACCGATGAACGCTCCCCAGACCCTCACCGTCGACATCTATTCGGATGTCATGTGCCCGTGGTGCCTGATCGGCTACGGCCAGCTGACCAAGGCTTTGCAGGAACTCGAAGGCGAGATCGCGGCGGAAATCCGCTGGCGGCCCTTCGAGCTCAATCCCGACATGCCTCCGCAAGGCGAGGAGCAGGAGGCGCACCTCCGGCGCAAATATGGCCGCTCCGCCGCCGAGGGCGCGGCGGTGCGCGGGCGGATGAAGGCGATCGCCGAGGAGGCGGGGGTGTCGCTCAGCTACGCAGGGGAGAGCAAGGCCCCGGCGGCGATGATGTGGAACACCCGCGACTGCCACAAGCTCCTCGCCTTCGCGCTCGAACAGGCGGGGCCCGAGGTGCAGACCGCGCTCAAGCTCGCGCTGTTCCGCGCCCACTTCAACCAGCGCCGCAACCTCTCCGACGCCGAGCTGCTGCTCGACATTGCCGCTGCGGTCGGCCTCCACCGCGAAGCCGCCAAGGCCGCGCTCGCCGATCCCGATCTCGAGGCGCGCGTCATCGCCGAGGAGCAACAGGCCTGGGACCTCAACATCTCGGGCGTGCCCGCGATGATCGTCGAGGGCAAGTTCCTGATCCCCGGCGCGCAGGCCCCCGAGGTCTATGTCAATGCGCTCAGGCGCGTGGCGGAAAAGACGCGGGCGTCGGTCTGAATCACCCTTCGCGCAGGTCCGTCACCCTGAACCTGTTTCAGGGTCCATCGCTCCCCGAGCACTGGCGGAGCGGGCAGCGAAATGGATGCTGAAACAAGTTCGGCATGACGATTTGGGCCTGAGACGGTCCACACGACCACCCGCCCCGAAACCGCGCCGGATGCCGACCCGGCAGCCACCCATGTCAGCGCCGCCCACTGCCACAACCTGCGAGGAAGCGACAAGCGATCCGGCCCCACGAGCCGGACGCCTCATTCCAGCAGGAGAACAGCAATGTCCAAGGTATCCGCGATCTTCGACAGCCACGAGGAAGCGAACCGGGCGGTCGCCGACCTGAGGTCGCTCGGCCTCACCGACAACGACATCTCGGTGATTGCGCATCACAAGGGCACCACCACCGCCACCACCGGCGACGGCGAAGTGACCGACGAGGATCACCGCAACGTGCTGCGCGGCATCCTCGGCGGCGGCGCGCTGGGTGCGGGCCTCGGCGTTGCGGCGCTGGCGATCCCGGGCGTCGGCCCGCTCGCCGCGGCTGGCGCGATCGCCGCCTCGGCCGTCCCTGAAGCGGTCGGCGTCGGCGCGGTGATCGGCGCGATCGGCGGGACGCTCAACGAGACCCTCACCAAGCACGGCGTCAGCGAGGAGGATGCGACCTATTACAACGACCGCATCAGGAACGGCGGCGTGGTGGTGACGGTCGAGGACATCGGCATCGACGAGGACCGCCTGCGCGAGGTGCTCTACCGCAATGGCGGGCACAATGCGGGCAACGCGCGCGCGGTCAATTTCTGACCCGCGCATCCCCCACACGGTGCCGGGCGGGACGGGACGCGTTCCGCCCGGCTTTGTGTCTCAAGACGACGGAGACCTGATTTCATGGCCGCCTACCCCAAGGCCCAGTACAACGTGACCCGCGCCAGCAAGCCGATCCGGCGCACCGAGTTCGTGATCCTCGGCGCGCTGCTGGTGGTGGTGGGCGCGGTCGCGCTCGCCTTCCCGTTGATCGCGGCCTTCTCGCTGAACCTGCTCGCCGGGATCACCCTCCTGACCGGCGGGATCATGACGCTGGTGCACGCCTTCCGGGTGCGGCGCTGGCAGGGCTTCGCGGTGCAGGTGCTGCTCGGGCTGCTCTACGTGGGCGCAGGGCTGATCTTCATCGCCAACCCCTTCGCGGGGCTGATCGCGCTGATCATCAGCCTCGGCGCCTTCTTCGCCGCCGACGGCGTCGCGCGGGTGCTGCTCGCGGCGCAGATCCGCCCGCTGACGGGCTGGGGGCTGTTCCTCGTTTCGGGGCTCTTGTCCTTCATCCTCGGGATCGCCGTGCTGCTCGGCCTCGCGAGCGGCTGGTCGGTGGCGTTCCTCGGGCTGGTGGTGGGCGTGAACATGATCCTCACCGGGATCGCCTTCCTGACCTGCACCGGCACGCTGCCCGCGCGCAAGGCACCCCCCGTGCCGCGCCGCTCATCGCCGCGCCGCTAGACGAGGCCGAGCCGCTCGAGCTTCATCGCGAGCCTGCCGGGCAGCGCATCGCCGATGTCCTCGCCCTCGGCGACGTCCCTGGGAGCCTTGTCGTCGGTGAGGTAGCGCCAGCCCTGGTGCGCGCGTTTCGCCTGCTGATGGACGCGGATCAGCCGCGGTTCGAGCACGATGTCCCAGCGGCCGTCCTGCGTCTTTGCGAAGCCGAGGATCGGCGAGCGCGCGACGATCGCGTGGTTGACGATCCAGTAGAGCGACCCGCCGATGCATTCCTCGTGCCGGGTCGGGCGGTTGCGGGTGGTGAGGGCGATGGCCTCGCGTCCCTCGTACCAGCTTTCGAGCTGCGCGTAGCTCTTCGCCCCGAAGGCGATCTTGGTCAGGTGAAGCGGCATGGTGCGGCTTTCCGGCACCCGCCTGCGCAAGTCAACCGGAGAGGTATTCGTCGAGCGTCAGGTGGAGCCGCCGGATGCGCGCCTCCTGATAATTGCCGAGCGTCTGCGCGCCTTTCCGCGATGCCTTGGCCCCGTCGCGCTGGAGCTTCAGGTTCTCGGTATCCTGATCGAGAATCTCCGCCAGCGCGAAGCCGGGGACGGTGGTGTAGCTGTCCTCGACCCCGAGCCGGATCGGGGTGGCGGGCGCCGGGCGCTCTCCGGAGGCGGGGAGGGGCTGGAGGACGAGGATCTCGTGAAGGCATTCGTCCGGCCCCAAGGGGCGGAAGCGGTAGCACAGGCGGATGCCGATGCCGGGGAAGAAGAAGGCGTTGGGGAAGAGGAAGTATTCGATCGAGTCGAGCATCTCGCTGGTCGAGACGCCGCTGAGGTTGGTGCCGAAGGCGGCACCCAGTTCCTCGCGCAAGCGGCGGGCGTGCTCCGCGCGGGCCTTCGCGCCCTCTGGCAGCGTGGCCGGATCGCGCCCGAGCTTGGCGAACAAGGTCGCCTCGCTCACCTCCTGCCGAAGGTGGGGCGATGGCACGCCGACCGCATGGATGAAGCGCGACACGTGCCGCCCGAAGATGTCGTACTGCGCGTTCGCTTCGGCGGCGGTGGTGACCGCCTGCGCATGGGTCTCGAGCACGTGGAAGGCCTCGAGGAAGGCCTCCATCGCCATCTTCCAGTTGGCAGGCAGCACCTTCTCGGTGTGGAGCGCGACGTAGCGGTCGTCCATCGGCCAGAGCTCGAAGTGCTCGGGGATGACCTCGAGCTGGCTCGCGAGCGGGGGAGGGTCCGCGCCCATGTGGACGAAGACGAATCCGCCCCAGGTCTCGCAGGCGACTTGGTCGAGGGCGAAGGTCTCGTCGGTCACGTGGGGGAAGTCCCAGCGGCAGGGGATTTCGCGCAAGGTCCCGTCGAGGTTCCAGCTCATCCCGTGGAAGGGGCAGCGGATGTTCGCGCGCCGCACCCCGCGCGAGCCCTCGGCAGCGAACTTCATCCCCCGGTGCGGGCAGGAATTGACGAAGGCGCGGATGACCATGTCGGCGCCGCGCACCACCAGCACCGAGTGGCGGCCGACATCGTAGACATAGCGGTCGCCGGGTGCCGGAATGTGCTCCTCGCGGCAGGCCCATTGCCAGACGTTCGGCCAGAGGCGCTCCATCTCGAGGTCGTGGAAGGCGGGGTCGGTGTAGCGGGCGAAGGGCAGGTCTTCGTCCCCGAGGAAGCTGTAGCTCTGCGCGCGCATCGCGGGCGGCGGATCGTCCCCGTCGGCATCGAGGATGTCCTGCATCGAGGGGCCGGGGCAGCGCGCCTCCCCCGGTGCGAGCGACGGATCGGAGGGCGCGGTGAGCTCCGGCCGGCTCACGCCCGCGCCCCCATCGCCGCGCGGTCGTAGAGCGGATCGTCGGGCTTCCTTTGCCCCATGATGAAGGGCGCGGTCTCGACCATCGCGTCCGAGGCCGGATCGTCGCGCACCCAATCGACCAGCTCGGAACGGTAGGCGATCTTCCAGACCCCCTGCCGCTTCTCGTAGCGGTCGACGTAGCGCCCCGCGATGAACAGGTCGCGCGCCGCGCCGCTCTCATCGAAGACCCGGTGATAGGCCTGGTAATAGACCTCGCCGTAAGCCTCGTTCGGGCCGGTGAAGTCGACGAGGTGCTGGCCGATGAAGTGGTGGTTGCGCCGGTGCTCCTTGAGCATCGCCATGCAGAAGCCGGCGAACTCCGCCGGGCCGCCCGAGAACACCCCGTATTCGCACCGCGCCCCGGGCCAGAACTGCGCCTCGAGCAGCGCGCCGTCGAGCCGGTCGAGCCCGCGCATGTAGAGCGCGGCGAGGTCGACGATCGCGAAGCGGTCCTCGGCGCTGCCCCTCATGCGATGCTGAGCCCCCCATCGACGATGAACGGCGCGCCGGTGGCGAACTTGCTCTCGTCGCTGGCGAGGTAGACGACGAGGTGCGCGATGTCCTCGACCTCGCCCATCCGGCCGATGGGTTGCGCCACCGAGAAGGCCGCACGGGTCGCCTCGGGGTCGGGCGTCCCGGCGATCACGCTCTCGACATTGGGGGTGAGAATCGTGCCCGGCTGCACCGAATTGACCCGCACCCCGTTCTTCTCGCGCGCGCAGTAGAGCGCGATCGACTTGGTCAGCGTCACCACCGCCGCCTTGGCCGAGTTGTAGGCGGCAAGGTCCGGCGAGGGCTTGTTGCCCGCCGCGGAGGAGAAGTTGACGATCGACCCGCCGCCACCCCGCGCCATCAGCGGGATCGCCGCCTTGCAGCCCATGAAGATCGAATCGACATCGACGGTGTAGCAGCGCCGGAAATCCTCCGGCGAGATGTCGGCGATCGAGCCGAAGACGGTAATCGCGGCATTGTTCACCAGCACGTCGAGCCGCCCGTGGCTGGCTTCCACTTCGGCGATCACCTCCTGCCAGCGCGCCCAGTCGGTGACGTCCTGATGGATGAAGTCGCAGCCGAGTTCCGCTGCCGTAGCGCGGCCCGCCGCCTCGTCGATGTCGGTGATGGTGACCTTCGCCCCCTCGGCCAGCAGCTGCTTCGCCGCCGCGCGCCCCAGACCCATCGCGCCGCCCGTCAGCAGCACCACCTTGCCGCTCACCCGTCCCGCCATCGCTCTCTCCCTTGCGTGTTCGGGCAGAGGGCTATCAACGCGTCAGGCCGCTGACCACTGCCAAACTGAGGAAGACGAGGAAGCCCATCGAATCGGTCGTCATCGTGACGAACACCGAGGAGGAGATCGCCGGGTCGGCCTTGAGCTTCTGGAGCAGCAGCGGCACGCACACCCCCGCGATCCCGGCGATCATGATGTTGCACAGGATCGCCGCCCCGATCACCGCGCCGAGCATCGGATGGCCGAACAGCAGCGCCACGATGGTCCCGAGCACCAGGGCGACGCTCGCGCCGTTCAGCGCCGCGATCGACAATTCGCGCCGGATCGCGCGCGCGGTGTTGGCGTCGGTGAGCTGGTTGGTGGCAATCGCGCGCACCGTCACCGCGAGGGTCTGCGTGCCCGCATTGCCGCCGATCCCTGCGACAATCGGCATCAGCACCGCGAGCGCGACCATCGTCGCGATCACGTCCTCGAACTGGGCGATCACCGTCGAGGCGACCGAGGCGGTCAGCAGGTTCGCCAGCAGCCAGCGCACCCGCGCCTTGTAGCTGTCGACGATCGGCTCGTTGATGTCCCCGTCGCCCGCGCCGCTCAGCAGCAGCGCGTCCTCGCCCGCTTCCTCGGAGATGATGTGGACGATGTCGTCGACCGTCATCTGCCCCACCAGACGCCCGCTCTCGTCCACCACCGCAGCCGAGATCAGCGCGTATTTCTGGAACATCAGCGCGACCTCTTCCTGGTCCATCGTCACCGGGATCAGGGTCTGGTCGCGCTTCATCACGTCGGTGAGGCGGACATTGCGCGGCGTCGTCAGGATCCACGAGAGCGCGCAGGTGCCGACCGGGTGGTGGCGCTCGTCGATCACGAAGACCTCGAAGAAATCGTGCTCGAGATCGCCCTCGTCGCGCAGGTAGTCGATGAGGTTGCCGACACTCATGTGCTCGGGCACCGCGACGAAGTGCCGGCTCATCAGCCGGCCGGCGGTCTCCTCGGGATAGGCGAGCGCGCTAGCGACCGCCTCGCGGGTCTCGGGCTCGAGTTCGGCGATGACCGCGCGCTGGTCGTCCTCGTCGAGGTCCTCGATCAGCTGCACCGCGTCGTCGGTGTCGAGCTGCTCGGCGATGGTGGCGACCGCCTGCGCGGGCAGGGCCTCCATCAGGTCCTCGCGGACATAGTCGTTGAGCTCGGCGATGACGTCGCTGGTCATCAGGTCGGTGATCGCGCGGGCGAGCTGGGCGCGCTCGGACCGGTCGAGCAGTTCGATCAGGTCGGCGATGTCGGCGGCGTGGAGCGGCTCGACGAGATCGTAGACCGCGCCCTTGTCGCCCGCTTCCAGAGCATCGCGGACCGCGCCGACGTAATCGGCCTTGAGGCGGTTCTCCTGGTCGTGGCGCTCGTCATCGACGCGGTCGTCGGGACGCACTTCCACCTCGCCCTCAACGGCGACGAAGAGGTCGTTCTCGATGATGCGGTCCTCGGCCATGCCAAGGCGTTTACGTGGGGAGGGCGCAAAAGCAAGCCGGGAGGGTGACAGGCTTGCAATGGGTGCGTATGGCCCCTCGCGAGTAACCCCAAACCCGCTCGCCCTGAGCTTGTCGAAGGGCTGCACTTTCTTCAGTTCGGCGCCCGAGCCCAAGAAGGACAGTGCTTCGACAAGCTCAGCACGAACGGGTTGGAAGTCAGGAGAATCAGAAATGGCCGAAACCCTCACCTTCACCCTCGACAACGGCACGGGCGAGCATGGCGACGTCGTCATCAAGCTGCGCCCCGACCTCGCGCCCGGCCACGTCGCGCGCATCACCGAGCTCGCGCAGGAAGGCTTCTACGACGGGGTGATCTTCCACCGCGTGATCGCCGGCTTCATGGCGCAGGGCGGCGACCCGACCGGCACCGGCATGGGCGGCAGCGACAAGCCCGACCTTGCGGCCGAGTTCAACGCCGAGCCCCATGTCGAGGGCGTGTGCTCGATGGCCCGCGCGCAGAACCCCAACAGCGCCAATTCGCAGTTCTTCATCTGCCTCGACGATGCACGCTTCCTCGACAAGCAGTACACCGTGTGGGGCCAGGTGGTGAGCGGCATGGAGCACGTCCACGCCATCCCCAAGGGCGAGCCGCCGCGCAGCCCGGGGAAGATCGTGAAGGCCACGGTAGGATAATCCGTCGCGTCCAACTTTCGGGGCGTAGGATCGATTGTTGCGCCATACATCTGTTCGCTCGATGTATGGCGCGCATTCCATAAGCCGGACCGAAGGGTCGGGGGGCTGTTGCGGCGAACTGGCGAGCGATCTGGCACCCGGGCCAGCCGGTCGCCAGCCGCCGCCATACCCCTTTCACACCCCCTCCACACCCCCTCCACACCCTCCCATCGGTGCTCAACACCCCTCCCGTAACGCGGTTTCGCATCGAATGGAGCAGGTCCGCAGGCGTTGAACGCGAGGCGGCATGGCGCTATGGGCGCGACCTTCATGAAACCGCAAACGCCCCCCCAGACCTACCGGGTCAAGAGCTTCGGCTGCCAGATGAATGTCTATGACGGCGAGCGCATGGGCGAGCTCTTGGCCGAGCAGGGGATCACCCCCGCGCCCGAGGGGGAGGAGGCCGATCTCGTCATCCTCAACACCTGCCACATCCGCGAAAAGGCTCAGGAAAAGGTCTATTCCGACATCGGCCGGCTGGTCGCCGCCGGGCGCGAGGCGGGCAAGCAGCCGCTGATCGCGGTCGCCGGCTGCGTCGCGCAGGCCGAGGGCGAGGAGATCATGGCCCGCGCCCCGGCGGTGAGCATCGTGGTCGGCCCGCAGGCCTATCACCGCCTGCCTCAAATGCTTGAAAAGGCGACCAAAGGCGAACGCGCGACCGATACCGACATGCCCGCGATCGCCAAGTTCGACGCGCTCCCGGCGCGCAACAAGCGCGGGCCGAGCGCCTTCCTCACAGTGCAGGAGGGCTGCGACAAGTTCTGCACCTATTGCGTGGTGCCCTACACCCGCGGCGCGGAAATCTCGCGGCCTTTCAGTCACCTCGTCGCCGAAGCGGAGAAACTGGTCGAGGCCGGGGCGAGGGAGATCACGCTCCTCGGCCAGAACGTCAACGCCTGGGCGGGCGAGGACGAGAAGGGCCGCCGCATCGGCCTCGGCGGGCTGATCCGGCGGCTCGCGCAGATCGACGGCCTCGCCCGCATCCGCTACACCACCAGCCACCCGAACGACATGGACGACGACCTCATCGCCGCGCATGGCGAGGTCGAAAAACTGATGCCTTACCTGCACTTGCCGGTGCAAGCTGGAAATGATCGCATCTTGAAGGCGATGAACCGCCAGCACACGGCGGAGGGCTACCTGAGGCTCATCGAGCGCTTCCGCGCCGCCCGCCCCGACATCGCGCTCTCGGGCGATTTCATCGTCGGCTTCCCCGGCGAGACCGAGGCCGAGTTCGAGGACACGCTCAGCATCGTCGACGAAGTCCGCTACGCTGCGTGCTTCAGCTTCAAGTATTCCCCGCGGCCCGGCACACCGGCGGCGGCGTTGGAGAACCAGATCGCGCCCGAGGTCATGGACGAGCGTCTCCAACGTCTCCAGCAGCGCATCGGCCACCACCAGCTCGCCTTCAACCGGGCGAGCGTCGGCACGCGGTGCCTGGTCCTCGTCGAACGCACCGGGCGGCATCCCGGCCAATGGCTCGGCAAGTCGCCGTGGCTCCAGAGCGTGCACTTCGAAGGCGAGCACGCCATCGGCGATCTCGTCGAGGTGACGCTGGCCGAGGCGGGTCCGAACTCGCTACGGGGCCTGCTTGCCGCCCGCGCCTGACCGCTCCGACGCCACGGCCGCGCGGGCGATGTCGTTGTAGACCCGGCGCGCGCTCGCAGCGAACGAGGCATCGTAGAGCTCGCGCACCATCGCCTTGTCGAAATCGGTCAGTTCGGCGGGCGGGGCGGGAGCGGTGAAGAGCGTGAGCATGGTCGGGGCGGGGGCGTCGCCCTCCACCGCTCCTGTGCCGAGCAGCACGCGCAACGTCGCGTAGTCCGCCAGCTGGCCAAGCGTGAAGCCTTGCGCCGCCTCGCGCGAAATCAGCACCGCGGCGCCGGTGATCTCGGTGGTGACGATCGGGTCCGATGCGCTGAGCGGCTGGATTTCGGTGTAGGTCGGGAACCTCTGCTGGTCGCCAAGCTGCGGCCGGAAGGCATTGCCCAGCGCGTCGCGCACCGCGATCCTGTTCCACGCCCGGACTGGCCCCGCCTCGCCCAGCACGCGTTCCTTCTGATAGCCGGCGAGGTGGGCGAGTTGGGGCGATTCCGAGGACAGCCAGCTTTCCGGCGGGCCCGCCGCCGGGGCCATGAAGGCCACCCTCACCGTCGGCACGCAGGTCGGCGAGCGGTCGGCCCCGACGCCCAGCGCCTCGGCATTCGCACGGATGCGCTCGGCGATGACGGCGGCATCCTGCGGTGCAAGGCCGAGCACGGTGACGCACACCGGAAAGGCGAATTTGGCGACCGGCTGATGCAGCCGCGGCGGGCGGATCACGGTGCGGGTGAATTCGCGCAGTTCCCGGTGCCGCTCGGCCTCGGTCGGGGGCGGGCGCACGATGATCTCGGGCGTGGTGCGCAGCGGCACCTCCTGTGCGGCCACAGGCGCGGCGAGCGACAGAGCCAGGACGAGACCTGCAATCCTGCGCATGTCTTGCAGCCTTTTCTCGTAGCCTTTCAGGAACTTGATCCGGCAAGAGTAGCACAGGCCGGCCGCCTCTGTGAAGCATCCGTGACTTTCCCCCACCATCTCGCCGCACCCGGCTTGCCAAGACGCGCGCGCGGCTTACCCTCGCGACTCAAGGGCCGAGGGATCGTCCTTCTGCCGCAAGCAAAGGAACCTATGGGCCGACGACCCTCCCGTGCCGGGCATCCGGCGCTCTCGCCCGATCCCCGCGGCATCCCGGCCCAGCGGCGCGCCCGCGTCGACCTGACCTTCGAGAACCAGGCGCTGCTCGGGCCGCTGTTCGGGCAGTTCGATGCCAACCTCGTGCAGGTCGAGAACCGGCTCGGGGTGTTCATCCACGCCCGCGGGCACCAGGTGGTGATCGAGGGGCCGGAGGACGACGTCGCCCGGGCGCGCGAGACCCTGAAGACCATGTACGACCGTCTCGCGCGCGGCGAGGCGCTCGATAGCGGCGCGATCGAATCGCTGATCGCCATGTCCGCCGAGCCGACGCTCGAGGGGATCATCGCGGGCGACCAGGGCGCCCCGCCGATCATGATCCGCACCCGGAAGAAGACCATCGTTCCCCGCTCGGCGACGCAGATCGAGTACATGCGCAGCCTTGCGAAGGACGACATCATCTTCGCGCTCGGCCCGGCAGGGACGGGCAAGACCTATATCGCCGTCGCGCAGGCGGTGAGCCAGCTCATCACCGGCTCGGTCCAGCGCCTGATCCTCTCGCGCCCGGCGGTCGAGGCGGGGGAGAAGCTCGGCTTCCTCCCGGGCGACATGAAGGAGAAGGTCGATCCCTACCTGCGCCCGCTCTACGACGCGCTCAACGACTGCATGCCCCCCGAACAGGTCGAGCGGCGGCTCGCCAACGGCGAGATCGAAATCGCGCCGATCGCCTTCATGCGCGGGCGCACGCTCGCCGACAGCTTCATCATCCTCGACGAGGCGCAGAACACCACCCGCGAGCAGATGAAGATGTTCCTCACTCGCTTTGGCCAGAACAGCCGCATGGTGATCTGCGGCGACCCGCGGCAGGTCGACATTCCCGGGGGGCCGAACATGAGCGGCCTCAACGACGCGGTGACGCGGCTCGAGGGCGTCGAGGGCTTCGGCACGGTGCGCTTCACCGCCGCCGACGTGGTGCGCCATCCGATCGTCGGGCGGATCGTCGAGGCTTACGAGGGCGAGGGCGCCTGAGCGCCGGACAGCGCGCCAAATCCTAATCCAAGTCATTGTTTATGCCCGGCAAGCTGCCGACACGCCGGAGCATGGCGTCGTCCGAGCAGATTGCGGCCAGTCCCGAATGGCTCCCGAACCGGATCGACGCGCGCCGGCGCTGCGTGCAGTTCGTGCGCTTCACCCGCGCCGAGCTCGAGGACCGCGACTTCCTCGCGAACCTCAAGGGGCAGGCCGAGGCGTGGGTGCCTTTCGCCGAGGTCAGCACGATGCGCCCGGCGGCGGGCCCAGCGCGCTTCATCTTCCATTCGGGCTTCTGCCGCTCGACCCTGCTGCTCCAGGCGCTGTGCGGCTCGGGGCGGGCGCTGGGGCTGAACGAGCCCGAGATCCTCAACAGCCTCGCCCGCGAGGGAGAGCCCGACGAGGAGCTGGTCGCCGCGATCCTCGCGCTGCTGCTGCGCCCGCACGCGGGGACCGACGGGGTGATCGTCAAGCCGAGCAATTTCCCGAACCGGCTGATCCCGCTCATCATGCGCCTGCTGCCCGAGGCGCGCGCGGTGATCGTCACCAACGGGCTTGCGGAGTTCCTCCAGGCGGTGGCGCGCAAGGGGCTGCTCGGGCGGCAGTGGGGGCGGCAGGCGCTGCTTACCGCGGCAACCTATGCGGGCGACATCACGCGCCTGCGCGGCCAGCTCGCCGGGTTCACCGACTTGCAGGTGGCGGCGCTCGGCTGGCTCTTGATGCAGAACTGGTTCGACCGGGTGCACGTCCCCGCCGTCGCCCCGCGGCTCGCGGTGCTGCACGGCGAGAGCCTGACCACCCGCGGCCCCGCGGCGCTGGCGGGGGCGGCGGCGCATCTCGGGCTGACGCTTCCCCGCCGCGAGATCGACGCGATCCTCGCCGGGCCGGTGTTCGCCCGCGATGCCAAGACCGGCGAGGACTATGCCGCGCTGCGCGCCCGGCAGGCGGCGCGCGCCGAGGTGCCGGTGATCGCCGAGGAGATCGCCGAGGTCGAGGCGTGGATCGCGGCGCTCGCGGAGGCATCGGGGCTGACTGTGCCGGTGGCGCAGACGCTCGACCTTGCCCTGGAGCACGAGACCCTCGCGGCGGGCTGACGGGCGTTTCCGATCCGCGCTGGACGCGCTAAGGCGCTGGCGATGGAACTCGACATCGACATCGAAGACTGGCCCCCGGGCGACTGGCAGGCGCTCGCCGAACGCGCCGCTGCGGCGGCGGGCGAGGGCGAGCCGCTGCTCGCCCACCCGCGCCTCGCGGTCAGCCTGCTGTTCACCTCCGACGCCGAGGTCCACGCGCTCAACCGTGAATGGCGACAGCGCGACAAGCCGACCAATGTCCTCTCTTTCCCGATGCTCGAACGCGACGAACTCGAAGACCTCGCGCCGGGCGAGGGCCCGCCGGTGATGCTCGGCGACATCGCGCTCGCTCACGAAACCTGCGCGCGCGAGGCGGCGGAGAAGGGCGTCACCCTCGCGGCGCACGCCACCCACCTGATCGTCCACGGCCTCCTCCATCTCGCCGGCCACGACCATGTCGAGAGCGACGAACAGGCCGAGGCGATGGAGGCGCTTGAGACCCGCATACTTGCCAAACTGGGCATCGCTGACCCATATGGCGACTGACACCAACGGGAGCAGTTCTCAAGGCCATGGCCGATTCCCATTCGCCCGCGTCCCAATCGGGAGAGGCGGACAGTAGCAGCGGGCTGTGGCCTGCCTTGCGCAAGATGCTCGGGCTCGAAGGCGCGCGCTCGCTGCGCGAACAGCTCGAGGAGGCGATCGACGAGCACGAGGACGAGGACGGCTCGACCGGCTCCGACCGCAGCGCGCACTCCGGGGGGGACCTGTCGCGGGTCGAGCGGCAGATGCTGCGCAACCTGCTGCACTTCTCCGAGCACGATGCCGACGACGTTGCCGTGCCGCGCGGCGAGATCATCGCGGTCGATGCCGCGATCAGCTGGGACGAGCTGGTCGCCGCCTTCTCCGAGCACGGCCATTCGCGGATGCCGGTCTACCGCGAGACATTGGATCAGGTCATCGGGATGATCCACATCAAGGATGTCTTCCCGTTCCTCGCCAATGGGACGCCGCCGCCGGCCGACTGGACGACGCTGATGCGCCAGCCGCTCTACGTGCCCCAGGCGCGCGGCGCGCTCGACGTGCTCGCCGACATGCGCCAGCACCGGGTGCATCTCGCGATCGTGCTCGACGAATTTTCAGGCACCGACGGGCTCATCACCATCGAGGATCTGGTCGAGGAAATCGTAGGCGAAATCGAGGACGAGCACGACGAGACCCCACAGGAGCTGATCACCCCGATCGGCGAGGGGATGTGGGACATCGACGCGCGCGCCGAGCTCGACGACATCGCCGAGACAATCGACCCGCGCCTTGCCGAGGTGGAGGAGGCGGTCGACACGATCGGCGGCCTCGCCTTCGTGCTCGCCGAGGCCGTGCCGCCGGTCGGCACGGTGCTGGAACATCCGAGCGGCTGGCGCATTGAGGTGACGGCGGGCGATGAGACCCACGTCACGCGGCTGCGGCTGCACCCGCCGGTCCCCGAGGAAGAGGTGCAGTAGGCGCAACTTTTCGCGCGCAAACGCATTTTTCCTTCGATTTTTTGCATCCCAGCGGCCATGGGCGGCGTAACTGCTCCAACAAGGAGAGAGAGCCGATGCCCGCACGCCGCCTGCCCCCCCTGCGCGCCCTCGAGGCGTTCATGCGCACCGTGCGCCTCGGCTCGGCGCGCGCGGCGGCGGAGGAGATCGGCCTCAGCCCCTCGGCGCTGTCGCGGCGGATCAGCAATCTCGAGGAATTCGTCGGCAAGAAGCTCTTCACCCGGGCGCGCCAGTCGATGCAGCTCACCGACGAGGGCCAGGCCTTCTACGAGGCGGTGAACCCGCACATGGAGGCGCTCGCTCGCGCCGTGGAGAGCCAGTCGGACAACATCGCGCTGCTGCGCCTGCGCCTCGGCGTGCTGCCGATGTTCGGCAGCCAGCGCCTGTTCCCGCGCCTTGGCGAGCTGCGCAAGCGCCACCCCCTGCTCCACATCGACATCGACACCGCGCCGCATCTCGAGGACCGCGTCGGCGACACGCTCGATGCCGCGATCATCCTCTCGCGCGGGCCGGCGTCGGGCCTGCACGCGGTGCGGCTCGACCACAACCTCGTTCACGCGATTTGCTCGAAGGACACCGCGCGCAGCATCGGCCCCGACATCACCCCCGAGGCGATGGCCAGGCAGACCTTCCTCATCCACAACGAGCTGCCCGAGAGCTTCCAGGCGTGGAAGAAGGCGAACGGGCTCGAGCAGATGGACCCCGCCGCGATCGACCACTACGATTCGGGCGCGCTGATGCTCGAGGCGGCCGCGCAGGGCCTCGGCATCGCGATCATGCACGACGACCACCTGCGCCGCGCCAACGACAACCGGCTGACCAACTTGCCCGGCAAGCCGGTCGAGAGCCCCTATTCCTACTGGTTCGTCTGCAAGCCTGTGGCGCTGGAAAGCCGCCCGGTGCGGATCTTCCACGACTGGCTGGTGAGGGCGGGGTTGTGACGGGCGGTCTGCCCCTTCAAACAGTGGGCTCGTAGCGCACGGGCGCGACCACGTGGGCGAAGGGGCGCAAGGGGCGCCCGAGGATCTCGATCAGCGCCTCCTCGATGCGGCGGCGGGATTCCTGGCCGATCGCCTTCCTCCCCTTGAAGTCCTCAGGGCTGAACGGCTCGAGGTAGTGCAGCCGCACCGTGAAGCTGCCCTTGCGCGACAGCACCCGCTTGGCGTTGTTGAGCCCGCCTTCCTCGCCGATCCAGCCGATCCACTCGGCGACCGGACCATAGTCGACGATCACCGGCTGGACGAGCACGCCGGGCGGGGGCGGCTCGAGGACGGAGAGCATCGAGGTCTTGAAGGGGAGGAGCGACTGCCCGTCGGTGGTGGTGCCCTCGGGGAAGACCGTCACCGACCAGTTGTCGACGAGCGCATCTTTCAGCGCGTTGATCTGTTCGGCGACGCCCAGGCGGTTCTCGCGCTTGACGAAGACCGTGCGGTTGAGCCTGCAAAGCCAGCCGATCACCGGCACCTCGCCCAATTCCGCCTTGGCCACGAAAGCCGTGCCGCTCGCGCCCGCCATCGCGAGGATGTCGAGCCAGGAGACGTGGTTCGCAACGAAGAACACGTCGCGCTTGAGGTGGGTGCCGCGCACCTCGACCCGCGCCCCGCAGACCCGCGCGGCGTAGCGCAGGAACAGCATCGGGAAGGGCGAGCCATAGGCGAACAGGCGGAACAGGTAGTGGAGCGGCACGAACACCAGCAGCAGCCCGATCAGCCCCGCGGCGCGTGCGGCGATGCGCAGCCAGCCTGCGAGGCTCACCGGCGTCGCCTCGCCGCGCGCCGCGGCCGCCCGGAGTTCGGCCTCAGTCATTGCGCGCGGTCAGTCATTGCGGGAAAGCCGCACGCCGTAGAGCTCCATGCGGTGATCGACGAGCCGGTAGCCGAGCCGCTCGGCGATCTGGCGCTGGAGCGCCTCGACCTCGGGATCGACGAATTCGACGACCTTGCCGGTCTCGACGTCGATGAGGTGATCGTGATGCGCCTCGGGCACCGGCTCGTAGCGCGAGCGGCCGTCGCCGAAATCGTGGCGGTCGAGGATCCCCGCCTCCTCGAACAGGCGCACGGTGCGGTAGACCGTGGCGATCGAGATGCGCGGATCGATCGCGGCGGCACGGCTGTGGAGCAGCTCGACATCGGGGTGATCGTCGCTCTCCGACAGCACCCGCGCGATCACCCGGCGCTGTTCGGTGATGCGCAGGCCCTTTTCGGCGCACAATTGTTCGAGATCGATCTTGTGGGTCAAGGAAAGCTCCATCGCCGGGCGCGCCGATCCCTGCCGGACGGCGGTGCCCAAAAGCACAGCAGCCCCATCCCTACAGGGACGGGGCTGCTTGCTCAAGCGGGGCCGGCCGCCCTCTCAACAAGGCGGTGGCGGCCTGCGACGACCGCGCGTCAGGCGGCGGTCTTCTTGGGCCGGCGGGCCTTGGGCGCGGGCGTGCCGGGCTTGCGGCCGAGGCCGATCTTCTTGGCGAGATCGCGGCGCTTTTCGGCATACATCGGCGCGACCATCGGATAGTCGGCCGGCAGGCCCCAGCGCGCGCGGTATTCTTCCGGGCTCATGTTGTAATTGGTGCGAAGATAGCGCTTGAGCATCTTCAGCTTCTTGCCGTCTTCGAGGCACACGATGTATTCGGGCTTGACCGAATTGCGCACCGCGACGGCCGGCTGAGGCTTGGCTTCTTCGACCACCGGCGTCTCGCCAAGATTGGCGAGCGCGGAGTACACGTTGGTGATGAGCGAGGGCAGATCGGCCACCGCCACGTCATTGTTGCTGACATGCGCGGCGACGATGTCGCTGGTCAGCGTGATAAGCGTTTCCTTCATATCGATTTCCAGGTCTTGCATGAGTTCCTCGCGCACGGCGTTCGACTTGCGTCGGTTACTGCGCCATGCCTTGTCCGTGCAATCTTGGCAACCGGGTTGCTTTGCGTATTCTCCGCTTTGCGACGAACCGAATTCTATTCGATTGACCTTGCGAAAGTAATTGCATCGACGCGTTCGCCATTAGCCATGCGGTAATAGTTTTTGCGTTCGCCGATCGGCGCGAATCCGAGCTTGCGGTAGAGCGCGATCGCGGGATTGCCGCGCCGCATTTCAAGGAAGATGCGTGCCGTGCCCCGGGTGCGGGCGGTGGCGAAGAGCCGCTCGATCAGCGCGGTGCCGACCCCGCGCCGCCGCGCCTCGGGCACGACCGCGATGAGCAGCAGCTCCTCCTCGTCGAGGACGTGGCGGGTGAGCACGAAGCCGGCGGGCAGCGCGGGCGAGGCCCCGGCGATCGGCGCGCCCTCGGCATCGACCACCAGCGCGTGGGTGTTGGCGAGCGCCAGCGCCTCGGCGACCTGGCGGCGGTTCCAGGCCTCGCCATAGGCCGGATCGAAGGCGGCCTCCATCACCGCCATGATCCGATCGACGAGCGCCGGGTCGGCGGTGGCGGGGCTCGTCATGCGGTCACGCGCCCGGCCATCGGGGTCGCATCGGGCCCGCGCCCGTAGATCGGGGCGAGCGCGGCGGTGAGCAGGGCAGGCGGCAGCAGCGGCACCGCACCCGCATCGGGCAGGCGCTCGATCACCTCCCGCTCGCCATCCAGCAGAGCGGCGAGTTCGCGCGCCCGGTTGCCGGTGACGCGCCCCTGCGCACCCCGCTCGGCGGCTGCGGCGGGGCTCAGCGAACGCAACTCCCCCATCGGCAGGCCCGCGGCGAAATCCTGCACGAACAACTCGCCGTGCCCGCCGTTCATGCACACGGTGAGCGGCGCGTCAGTCCCCGCCTCCGCAGCGACCAGCGCGAGGGTCGGGTAGCCGAGCACTTCGGCCTCCCAGGCGAAGCCGAGCGCGCGGGCGGTGGCGAGGCCGATCCGCACCCCGGTGAAGCTGCCCGGTCCGAGGCCGACGAGAATGCGCCCGGCACGCCCCTTGTCCGGCAGCGCGCCGATCATCGGCACCAGCGCCTCGGCATGACCGCGCCCCATCACGCGGTGGTCGCGGGCGATCGCCGCCTCGCCCTCGAAAAGGGCGATCGAGCACGCCTCGGAGGCGGTTTCGATGGCGAGCGTCCGCATTGCGCCCGCCGATGCCCCAGTGCGTGCCGGGGCGCAAGCGGGCAAAGTGCGAGGCTCAGACGATGGTGTTGAAGCGCGCGAAATCAGGGCGGGGGCTGCGGCCGAAGATGCTGGCAGGGTCGCCGTAGCCGACCGAGCAGATGAAGTTCACCCGGTGGCGGGGTTCATCGGCGAAGAAGGCGGCGTTGACGGCGGCCGGATCGAAGCCCGACATCGGCCCGCAATCGAGCCCCAGCGCGCGCGCGGCGAGCATCAGGTAGGCCCCTTGCAGCGAGGAGTTCCGGAAGGCGCCTTCCTCGCGGGCCCCCTCGTTGCCCTCGAACCAGCTCTTCGCGTCGGTGTGGGGGAAGAGCCAGGGGAGCTCCTCGTGGAAGTCGATGTCGTAGCCGATCACCGCGGTGACGGGGGCGGTGAGGACCTTGGCCTTGTTGCCCTCCATCACGCAGGCCGCGAGCTTCGCCTTGGCGTCCGGCGACTTGACCCACACGATCCGCGCGGGCTGCATATTGGCCGAGGTCGGCGCCATCTTGACAAGGTCCCAGATCGCGTGGAGCTGCGCGTCGCTGACCGGCCTGTCGAGCCAGCCGTTGTAGCTCCTCGCCTCGGTGAAGAGCTGGGCGAGCGCCTCGGCCGACAGGGCCCGGTCGTGGAACTGGACGGTCATGCCGCGCGCACCTCGGTGACTTCGGGGACGTAGTGCCTGAGCAGCCCCTCGATGCCGTGCTTGAGCGTCGCGGTGCTCGACGGGCAGCCCGAGCACGAGCCCTGGAGCGTGAGGTAGACCACCCCGTCGCGGAAACCGCGATAGGCGATGTCGCCGCCGTCACCCGCGACGGCGGGGCGCACGCGGGTCTCGAGCAGCTCGTTGATCGCGGCGATCACCTCGGCATCCTCGGGACGTTCCTCGACCGCCATCTCCTCCTCGGGCGGGGGGACGGCGATGCCGCTCGCGCTTTGGGCTGCGAAGAGCGGGGCCTCGGAGACGAAGTGGTCGAGCAGGATCGCGATCACCTGCGGCTTGAGCGCGCCCCAGTCGGCGCCGGGGGCGGCAGTGACCGAGACGAAGTCGGCGCCGAAGAAGACGTTCACCACCTCGCCGGTGTCGAAGATCGCCTGCGCGAGCGGGCTCGCCTCGGCGGCTTCGGGGGTGGCGAATTCGCGGCTGCCGCTCGCCATCACCGGCTGGCCGGGGAGGAACTTGAGCGCCGCGGGGTTGGGGGTGGTTTCGGTCTCGATGAACATGGGCCCCATCTAGGCCTCGCAGGGCCGCGCGACAAGGTGCGGGCGTGCAAGGCACGGGAAGCCCAAGCATTCACTATCGCTTCACACTTCGTCGCCCTATAAGCCTCGCCCATGACGTCGTCTTCCCGCGCGGCCCGCGCTCTCGCCCTCCTGCTTGCTCCTCTCGTGGCCTTCCAGCCCCTGCTCGCCGAGCAGGCGCAGCCGAAGCCCGCGCAGTCCCACGGCCCCGTCCACGCGCAGACCGCGCCGACCGCCGCGCCCGCGGTTCCCGCACCGCGCTACGTGCAGTCCGAGGGGCAGGCGTGGCTCTACAAGGGCTCGGACATTCCGCCCGATACGCAGTGGGTGTTCGGCCAGATGCCCAACGGCCTGCGCTACGCGGTGCGCCGCAACGGGGTGCCGCCGCGCCAGATGTCGATCCGGGTGCGCATCGATGCGGGCTCGCTCTACGAGGGCGACAGCGAGCAGGGCTTCGCGCACCTCCTCGAGCACCTGCTGTTCCGCGAGAGCAAGTATCTGGGTCAGGCCGAGGCGATCTCCGCCTGGCAGCGCCTCGGGGCGACCTTCGGCAGCGACGCCAATGCCGAGACGACGCCGACCCACACCGCCTACAAGCTCGACATCCCGAACATCGACCAGGCCAAGCTCTCGGAAAGCTTCAAGCTGCTCTCGGGGATGATCCGCGAGCCGGTGCTGAACGACGCCAACGTCGCTGCCGAGCGGCCGATCGTGCTCGCCGAGAAGCGCGAGCGGGGCGGAGCGGGGCTGCGCATGGCGGACCTCACCCGCCAGACCTTCTTCGCCGGGCAGCGCCTCGCGGTGCGCAACCCGATCGGCACCGACGCGACGCTCAACGGCGCGACCGGCAAGGCGGTGAAGGCCTTCTACGACCGCTGGTACCGGCCCGAGAACACCACGATCGTCGTCGCGGGCGATGCCGATCCGATGCTGCTCGCCGGGCTCGTCGAGCAGTGGTTCGGCGACTGGAAGGGCACCGGCAAGCCGGGCGTCGCGCCCGCTTTCGGCGATCCCGTCGCCCCGGCGGCCGCGAAGGACCCGGCCGGGCCCGCCACCCCGATCGGCGAGCTCGCCATCGGGGTCGAGCCCGACCTGCCGCGCAGCCTCACCTACGCGATCATGCGCCCGTGGCGGCAGGTGACCGACACCATCGTCTACAACGAGGGCCTGCTCACCGACGCGGTCGCCCAGGCGATCATCAACCGCCGGCTCGAAAGCCGTGCGCGCGGCGGCGGCAGCTTCCTCTACGCGCAGGTCCAGCAGGACGACGTCTCGCGCTCGTCGGACGCGACCTTCGTCACCTTCGCGCCGCTCAGCGCCGACTGGCAGGCCGCACTCGCCGACGTGCGCGCGGTGATCGCCGACGCGCTCGTCAACCCGCCGACCCAGGAGGAGATCGACCGCGAGGTCGCGCAGTTCGACGTGGTCTTCGCCAACGACGTCGAGCAGGAGAGCGTCAAGTCGGGCTCGAGCCTCGCCGACAACCTCGTCAACGCCGTCGACATCCGCGAGACCGTCGCCGCGCCCAAGGTGGTGCTGAGCGTGTTCCGTGGCATGAAACCGCGCCTCACGCCCGAGCGGGTGCTGAAGCACACCCAGCAGCTCTTCGAGGGCACGGTGACGCGCGGGGTCTACGTCACGCCGACCAGGGGCGAGGCCGACGTCGCCGCCTTCCGCGCCGGGCTCGCCGCCGAGGCCAAGGTCGACACCACCGCGCGGCTCGCGGCGCAGACCATTTCCTTCGCCGACCTCCCCCCCGTCGGCGCGCCCGGCATGATCGCCGCCGAGCGCCCGCTCGGGGTGCTCGAGATCAAGCAGGTCGACTTCGCCAACGGCGTGAAGGCGCTGCTCTGGGCCAACGATGCCGAGCCGGGCCGCGTCACCGTTCGCGTGCGCTTCGGCGCGGGCTGGCGCGCCTTCGACAAGGACAGCGCGGTCTACGCCGCGCTCGGCCAGCAGGCGCTGGTCGGCTCGGGTCTGGGCGAGCTCGGCCAGAACGAGATCGACCGGCTCGCGACCGGCCGCAAGCTCGGCTTCGACTTCGACATCGACGATGCGGTCTTCACCCTCACCGCGCAGACCCGCGCCGAGGACGTCAACGACCAGCTCTACCTGTTCGCCGCCAAGATCGGGATGCCGCGCTGGGACAAGGACCCGGTGCTGCGCGCCAAGGCCGCCGCCGAGCTCGCCTACAGCACCTATGCGACGAGCCCCGACGGCGTGTTCGGCCGCGACTACGAATATCTCGTCACCGGCAAGGACCCGCGCTTCAAGACCCCCGATCCCGCGATGCTCAAGGCCGCCACGCCCGAAGGCTTCCGACAGGTGTGGGAGCCGCTGCTGAAGCAGGGACCGGTCGAGGTGCTGGTGTTCGGCCAGTACGACGAGGCCAAGGTGATCGAGCAGCTGCGCCTCACCTTCGGCGCGCTCGCGCCGCGCGAGCCGATCCCGGCCGAGGTCGCCGCGCGGGTGCCGGGCTTTGCCGCGCCCTCGGAGAAGCCGACGGTCGTCACCCACCGCGGCGATGCCAACCAGGCCGCGGCGGTCGTCACCTGGCCGAGCGGCGGCGGCACGGCCGCGCTGCGGGAGAGCCGCCAGCTCGAGATCCTCACCCAGCTGTTCAGCAACCGCCTGCTCGACGCGCTGCGCGAGCGCGCCGGGGCGAGCTATTCGCCGCAGGCCTTCTCGACCTGGCCGACCGACATCGCCAGCGGCGGGCGCATCGCCGCGCTCGCCCAGCTCGAGCCCCGCATGGTGCCGGTGTTCTTCGCCGAGGCCGACCGGATCGCCAAGGACCTCGCCACCACCCCGCCGACCGTCGACGAGCTGGCGCGGGTGACCGGGCCGCTGCGCGAGCGGATCAGCCGCGCCTCGACCGGCAACCAGTTCTGGCTCTACAACCTCGAGGGCGCGACGCAGGACCCGCAGCGCACCGCGCTGCTGCGCACCCTGCTCGACGACTATTCGCGCACCACCCCGCAGGCGATGCAGATCCTCGCGCAGCGCTACCTCTCGGCGGCCGAGTTCCGGCTGGCGATCATCCCCGAGGGGCAGACGCTCGCCGAGGCGCCGGTGGGCGGGGCCGCCGGCATCCCCGCGCGGGCGCTGCCGTCGGGCCGGTGATCGGCCCGGCCGCTGACAGTGGCCGGGAAATAATGTTGTGCCGCGCGGCATTGCGCCTTTACAATTCGTGCCGCGGTGCCTAGCCCGCTGCGCCCCCCGCGCGAGTAGCCAGAAAGAGTGAGTGACGTGCCCGAGACCTGGACCCCCGAGAGCTGGAAGACGCACGAAGCGCGCCACCTGCCGCATTACGAGGATGCGGCCGAGCTCGCCGAGGCCGAGAAGACGCTCTCCTCCTACCCCCCGCTGGTCTTTGCGGGCGAGGCGCGGGCGCTGAAGGCCGACCTCGCGCAGGTCGCGAACGGCCACGGCTTCCTGTTGCAGGGCGGCGACTGTGCCGAGAGCTTCGCCGAGTTCCACCCCAACAACATCCGCGACACCTTCCGCGTGCTGCTCCAGATGGCGGTGGTGATGACCTTCGCCAGCAAGCGCCCGGTGGTGAAGGTCGGGCGGATGGCCGGCCAGTTCGCCAAGCCGCGCTCCTCACCGACCGAGACCATCGACGGCGTGACCCTGCCGAGCTACCTCGGCGACAACATCAACGGGATCGAGTTCGACCCCGTCAGCCGCCGCAACGATCCGGCCCGGATGGTGCGCGCCTATTCGCAGGCCGCCGCCACCCTCAACCTGCTGCGCGCCTTCGCGGGCGGGGGCTATGCCAACCTCCGGCAGGTCCACCAGTGGACGCTCGACTTCATGGGCCGCACCCCGTGGACCGAGAAATTCGCCCAGATGGCCGACCGGATCGGCGAGGCGCTCGATTTCATGGAGGCCTGCGGTGTCGATCCCGGCACCGTGCCGCAATTGAAGGGCACGAGCTTCTACACCAGCCACGAGGCGCTGCTGCTCCCCTACGAGCAGGCCATGACCCGGCGCGATTCGCTGACCGGCGACTGGTATGCGACGAGCGCGCATATGCTGTGGATCGGCGACCGCACCCGCTTCCCCGGCTCGGCCCATGTCGAGTTCGCGCGCGGGATCGGCAATCCCCTGGGCATGAAGTGCGGGCCGAGCCTCGAGCCCGACGCGCTGCTGCGCCTGCTCGACGATCTCAATCCGGGCCGCGAGGCGGGGCGCATCACGCTCATCAGCCGCTACGGCCACGACAAGGTCGAGGAGGGGCTTCCCAAGCTCGTGCGCGCGGTGCTGCGCGAGGGGCACCCGGTGGTGTGGTCCTGCGACCCGATGCACGGCAACGTCGTCAAGTCCGACAGCGGCTTCAAGACCCGGCCCTTCGACCGCATCCTTCGCGAGGTGAAGGGCTTCTTCGCGGTCCACCGCGCCGAGGGCTCGCACCCGGGCGGCATCCATATCGAGATGACCGGGCAGGACGTCACCGAATGCGTCGGCGGGGCGGTCGCGATCACCGAGGAGCGCCTCGGCGACCGCTATCACACCCACTGCGACCCGCGCCTCAACGCGGAGCAGTCGCTCGAACTTGCCTTCCTCGTCGCCGAGATGCTCAACGAGGCGGCGGGCGGCGCGCGCGAGGCCGAGGGCCACGCTCACGCGGCCTGAGGCGTCCTCGGCGGGCAAACTTGATGGGTGTGATGATTTTCCGATAGCTTCGCGGCTATCGAGCGTCTTTCCTGTGTAACGGCAGGCGGCGTTCGTGCGAATGGCCGCCGGGGCGCAAGCGGAGGGCGTGGGTGCATCGCAGCGAGCAGATCGATCCCGGGAGCGGCAGCGCGCAAGGCGCGCTCGCCGTGCGGTTCCGGGCAATCCGCGCGCTGACCGAGGCGCTGGTCGGACCGCTCAGCGATGCCGATGCGAGCCTCCAGTCGATGGAGGACGCGAGCCCCGCCAAGTGGCACCTCTCGCACACGACGTGGTTCTGGGAGACCTTCCTGCTGCGTGGGTCTGCGCCGGGCTACCGGCTGCACCGCGCGGACTGGCCGTTCCTGTTCAACTCCTATTACGAGGCCGAGGGCGCGCGCATCTCGCGCGCCGCGCGCGGCCTGCTGTCGCGCCCGACGCTTGCCGAGGTGCTCGAATGGCGTGCCATCGTCACCGCGGCGATGGAGCCGCTGCTCGGCGACCCCGCGCTCGCGGACCTGATCGCGCTCGGCGTCGCGCACGAGGAGCAGCACGCCGAATTGCTGCTCACCGACATCAAGCACGCCTTCTTCCAGAACCCCCTCGGCCCGGCGATGTGGCAGGGCGGGGCGCCGGCGGCGGCCGCGCCTGCGGGTCCGCTCGGCTGGCACGCGCACCCCGGCGGGATCGCCCGCGTCGGGCACCAGTCGGACGGGTTCGCCTTCGACAACGAGGGCCCCGCGCACCGCGTGCTGCTCGAGCCCTTCGCGCTCGCCGACCGGCTGGTGACCAATGCCGAGTGGGACGCCTTCATCGCCGGGGGCGGCTATCGCGACGCGCGCCTGTGGCTCTCCGACGGCTGGGCCTGGGTGCAGCGCGAGGGCGTGACGGCGCCGCTCTACCGGGGCGCGGAGGGCACCCACTTCACCCATCAGGGCTGGCAGGCGCGGGACCCTCACGCGCCGGTGACGCACATCTCCTTCTACGAGGCCGATGCCTTCGCCACCTGGGCGGGCGCGCGCCTGCCGACCGAGTTCGAGTGGGAGGCGATCGCGCGCGGGCAGGACGGCGCCTCGCCGGCCCCTGCGCATGATCCCGCGGCGGGCAACCAGCTCTATTGCGCCGGGCCGGTGCTCCCGGTCGGCTCGCCCGGGCTGTTCGGGGATTGCTGGCAGTTCACCCGCTCGGCCTACCTGCCTTTTCCCGGCTTCCGCCCGGCGGCGGGCGCGGTCGGCGAGTACAACGGCAAGTTCATGAGCGGCCAGGTGGTGCTGCGCGGCGCGAGCTGCGCGACGGTGCGCGGCCATTCGCGGCCCTCCTACCGCAACTTCTTCTACCCCCATCAGCGCTGGCAGTTCACCGGCCTGCGGCTTGCCAAGGATTGTTGAGATGGCCGTGACCCGGAGCCTGAGGCTGGTCGAGCGCGATGCGAGCGGGGTCGACCTCGCCTTCCGCGCAGACGTGCTCGCGGGGCTTGCCGAGCCGCAGAAGGCGATCCCCGCGCGGTGGTTCTACGACGATATCGGCTCGGCGCTGTTCGAGGACATCACACGGCTTCCGGAGTATTACCCCACCCGCGCCGAGACCGAGATCCTGGCCGACCGGCCCGGCGAGATCGCCGCGCTGATCGGCGAGGGGCGGGCGGTGGTCGAGTTCGGTTCCGGCTCCTCGGTCAAGACCCCGCTGCTGCTCTCGGCGATCCGCCCTTCGGCCTATGTCCCGCTCGACATCGCGGGCGATTTCCTGCGGGCCTCGGCCGCCGCGCTCGCCGAGAAGTTCCCAGGGCTCCCGGTCTGGCCCGTCGAGGCCGATTTCATGCGCCGCGTCGAGCTTCCCGCCGAGGTCGCGGACCTTCCCAAGCTCGGCTTCTTTCCGGGCTCGACGATCGGGAACATGATTGCCCGCACCGCCACCGACCTCCTGCGCTCGATGCGCGCGACGCTCGGCGAGGGGGCGCTGCTCCTGATCGGGATGGACCTCGTCAAGGAAGAGGATGTGTTGCTGGCGGCCTATGACGATGAGCAAGGCGTGACCGCGCGCTTCAACCTCAACCTTGCCGAGCGGGTCAACCGCGAGCTCGGCGGCGACATCCCGGTCGACAAGCTGCGCCACGAGGCGCGCTGGAACGACACCTTCGCGCGCATCGAGATGCACCTCGTCGCCGCCGAGGACTTCGCCTTCACCGTCAGCGGCAGGTCCTTCGCGATGCGCGCAGGCGAGAGCATCCACACCGAGAACAGCCACAAGTTCACCAAGCGCTCGGCCCAGCTCCTCCTCGCCGCCGGCGGGTGGGAGCCGCGCGCGCGCTGGACCGACTTGGGCCGACAGTTCTCGCTGGTGCTTGCCGAGGCCGCGCGCCCGCGTTCGGCGCCTTGAAACCATCGCTCCACCTGCGCATTGGCGCGGGATGGACCGACAAGCAGACATTCTCATCATCGGCGGCGGCATGGCGGGCCTCTCGGCCGCGCGCGCTCTCGCACCGACGGGCAGGCGGATCATCGTGCTCGACAAAGGCCGCGGCCCCGGCGGGCGGATGGCGACGCGGCGCGTGGAGGCGGGCGGCGGGACGCTGCGCTTCGACCACGGCGCGCAATATTTCACCGCGCGCGATCCCGCCTTCCGCGAGGCCGTCGCCGCCTGGGAGCAGGCCGGCGTCGTCGCGCGCTGGCCTGCGGCGGGCGAGGAGGCGTGGGTCGGCACCCCGGGCATGAACGCCTGCGTGAAGGCGATGGCCGAGGGTCTCGACGTGCGCTGGGGCCTGCGCGCCGAGCGGATGCGCCGCGACCGCGCGCTCTGGCAGGTCGAGGCGGGGGAGGCGAGCTTCACCGCCGCGACCGTGCTCGTCGCCGTCCCGGCCGAGCAGGCGGCGGTGCTGCTCGCGGAGGCCGCGCCCGCCTTCGCGGCGCTCGCGGCGGGGGTCGCCTCGGCGCCGTGCTGGGCGGTGATGGCTGGCTTCGCCGCGCCCCTGCCGCTCCCGGACACCCTCCGCTCCGAGGCCGGACCGATCGCCTGGGCGGCGCGCAACTCGGCCAAGCCCGGGCGCGCGGGCGGCGAGGCCTGGGTGATTCATGCCTCGCCGCAGCGCAGCCGCGAACTGGTCGAGGCGCCGAGGGAGGAGGTCGCCGCCACGCTTCTCGCCGACTTCTTCGCCGCCGCGGGTATCGCCCCCGCCACACCGATCCACTTCGACGCGCACCGCTGGCTCTATGCCCTGCCCGAGGCCCGCGAGGGTGAGGGCCCCCTCCACGACCCCGACATCAACATCGGAGTCGCCGGCGACTGGCTGCACAGCCCGCGGGTCGAGGGCGCGTGGCTCTCGGGCCGCGCGCTCGCGCAGGCGGTGATCGCCGCCGGCGCCTAGGCCGCGCGCACGTCCTCGATGGCGGCGACGATGCGGTCCATGTCGGCCGCGAGCTTCGCCGTCATCGCGGCGTCGTCCATACGGTCGAAGGCGGTGACCTGCGGCATCGAAAGGCCGACCCGGATCGTCGCGCCCCAGCGCCCGTCGGGGAGCTTCACGCACTTCACCGGCTGGCCGAGCCGCACGTCGCGCTCCACCAGCGCCTTGTGCAGCGCCACGGCGTCGTCGAAGTCGGGCGCACCCGGGAGGCCGCGCAGGTCGATGGTCGAGAGCGTGCGCATCTCGACCGGGTGCGCATCGCCCTCGGCGAGCGCGCCGGGCTCGTAGGGCGCAAGGCGGCGGCCACCGAGCCGCTCGACGAAAGCGCTGCGCACCGCGGCGTGGAAGGCCAGCACCACGCGCTCGACCCGCGCGATGGGGATCGCCTGGAAGTGCTCGAGCTCGAAGATGCTCGCCTCGAGCCGCATCAGCAGGCCGAGGTTCGCCTCCTCGTCGAGCTGGCCGACGCCCGGCCAGTCGGCGGGCCACTCGGCGCGGCGGAACACCTGGGCGAGCCCGCGCGGCAGCTCGGCGGCGGCGTCGATCAGCGCCTGCGGCACCAGCGCGAAGCCGCTGAACGGCGGGCCGCCCATGAACTTGGAGCCGGTCAGCATGACGATGCAGCCGCGCGCGAGGTAGGCATGGATCGCCTGCGAGGTGATCCGCGCCTGGCAGGCATCGACGATGAAGCTCACCGCCGCGCCATGGCGCTCGCGCAGACCGTCGATGTGCTCGAAATGCGGCACCACGAGCCCGGTCTTGCTGCCGTGGAGCACGTGGACGAGCGTGTGCTTGCCCTCGGCGTGCGCCTCGGCGACGGCGCGGTCGATCGCGTCGGCCATCTCGGCGGCGCTGACCGCGCGGCCCGCGTCGTCGCGCACGGGGATGTTGTAGAGCTCGACGCGCGCGGGCAGGTCGCCCCCAATCGGTTCGCCCTTGGCGACCGGCACGCCGCGCGCGGTCAGCCCTGCGAAGAACTGCCCGCTCGCCGAGTAGACGCAGCCCGAGCCGACCTCGTCCGCGCCCAGAAGCACGTTGCGGATGCCGATGCTGCTGCGCCCCTTGGCGTGGGCGAGGCCGAGATATTCGAGGTCCGTGCCCGAGGCGGCGAAGACGACGCTCGCCGGAGTGGTCACGCCATAGGCCGCGAGGATGCGCCCGCGCAGGCCCTCGAGCGCCGCAGCATAGCCCTCGGGCGAGAGCGCGCCATCGGGTGCTAACGCGGCGAGGCGCTCCAGCCCGTGCGCATAGGCATCGGCCGAGACGTCGTTCGCGGTCGAGGAGGCATAGGCGACCGTCGCCACCGGCCAGGGCGAGCTCATGTACTGGTTGCGGCGGGTCGCCGGGTCGATGACGATCCGGGCGTCGCCGCCGGTGCTGAAAAGTTCGCCGAGGCGCGCGTCGGACTTGCGGGTTTCGCTCATGCGCGCGCCCTTAGCCCATGTCAGCGACCAAATGGTAGCGGTTGATTTTCGGCACCGTTGATCCCAATAGGCCCGCCTCTCCCCAAAGGACGCGAGACGCCCGTGACGCAGACCATCCGCCCGACCCGTATCCCCGAGGACGCCAAGCAGCGCCTCACCATCCTGTTCATCGCCAAGCACGCGCTGGGCGACGGGTCGCTGCATCCCGAAGACGGCAACCATGCGATCTACCACCACGAGGTGCGCACGATCCTCGAAGGGCTGGGCATCGGCCTCAAGGTCGCCAACAGCTACAACGCGCTGTTCGAGAAGCCCGAGGGCGTCGATTTCGTCTTCCCGCTGCTCAATCGCGGGGGCTTCCTCAATTCCGAGATGATGCTGCCGCTGCTCTGCACCCGGCTCGGGCTGCCCTATATCGGCGCGACCCCGATCCTGCGCGGCCTCTCGGACGACAAGCACCTCTCCAAGCTCGAATGCCACGCGCGCGGCGTGCCGACCGCGCCCTGGGCGATCTTCCGCCGCGGCGCGCCGGTGGACGTGAGCATCGTCCCCCCCGCCGAGCGCTGGGTGATCAAGCCCAACGCTTCCTCGGCAAGCTGGGGCGTGCAGGATGCGACCGATGCCGCGAGCCTCGAGACCGCGATCGCCTCGGTCCATGCCGACGGGCATGACGCGATCGTCGAACCCTTCCTCGTCGGCAGCGATGTCGAGGTGCCGGTGATCACCGTGAACGGCCGCCCGACGATCATGCCGATGATGCAGTTCCTCCAACAGGACCCGGCGCACCTTCGCACCTATTACGAGAAGCGCGACCTCGTCGACCGCTCGAACAAGTACAGCCTCGTCCATTACGACCGGCCCGAGATGGTCGCGCGGATCACCGAGATGACCGAGAAGCTGATGGGGATCTTCGACCCCTTCGACTACGGGCGCTTCGAATTCCGGGTCGACGATGAAAGCGGGCGGATCGATTTCCTCGAGGTCAACCTCAACTGCAACCTGTGGTCGGAAAAGGTCTTCGGCCGCTCGGCGATCCTCGCCGGGATGACGCAGGAAGACCTGATCGAGACGATCGTCGCCGAAAGCATGCTGCGGCAGGGTCTGTTCGCGCAATGACGGCGGGCAGGAAGGCGACCGCGCTCGTGCTGGCGGGTCGCCGCGACGGGAGCATCGATCCGCTCGCGGCGGCGCATGGCGTTGCCGACAAGTGCCTCGTCCCGGTGCTGGGCACGCCCTGCATAGAGCATGTGCTTCAGGCGCTGGTGGCGGCGCCGGAGGTCGGGAACGTCGTCATCTCGATCAACGATCCGGCGATCCTTCAGGGCCTGCCCACCGCCGACCGGCTGGTCGCCGAGGGGCGTCTGACCGCCTTGAAGGCCGAGCACAACCTCGCCGAAAGCGTGCTCGCCGCCGCCGCGCAGGCGCAGTTTCCGATCCTCATCACCACCGCCGACAACGTGCTGATGACGCCGGACAGCATCGCGCTGATGGTCGCAGGCGCGGGCGATGCCGACGCCGCGGCCGCCTTTGCGCGCAAGGCCGACATCCTCGCCGCGCACCCGGAAGGCCAGCGGCGGTTCTACGAATTCGCCGACGATGGCTATTCCAACTGCAACACCTACTGGATCGCCGCGCCGCAGGTGCTGCGCGTGGTCGAGATTTTCCGCGAGGGCGGGCAGTTCGCCAAGAACCCGCGCAGGGTCATCAACGCCTTCGGGCTCGTCAACACGCTGATGTTCCGCCAGGGCTGGCTGAGCCTTGCGGGGGCCTTCCAGCGCATCTCGAAGCGCATGAAGGTGCGCCTGGTCCCCGTGGTGCTCGCCGACGGCAGCTACGCGATCGATGTCGACAACGAGCGCACCCACGCCTGCGCGACCGAGATCATGGCCCGCCGCCGCGCCGCGGCCTGAAGCCTCACGCCGCCATCGGGGCGGGGCAGTAGCGCTTCAGGTAATCGCCGTGTCCCGGCATCCGCTCGACGAGGAAACGGATCGACTTCTCCATCTCGTCGACCTCGCTGCGGGTCTGGACCGGGTCGAGCGCGTCGGCCATCGCGTTGCGGCCGCCCATGCGGATCCGCTGGCCCATCATCACCGCCGCCCAGCTGGTCTCGGTGAAGAGCTCGTCCTCCTCGCGGAAGATTTGGCCGTTGGCCTTGAAGATCTCGACCTTCTCGGTGAGCGTTTCGGGCACCGCCATGGTGCGCAAGTGGTTCCAGAAGTCCGAATCCGTCCGCTCGGTGGCGTTGTAATGCAGGATCAGGAAGTCGCGGATCCGGGCATATTCGCGGCCCGTCAGGCGGTTGAAGGTGTCCTCCTGCACCTGCGTGATCCCGTCCAGCGACAGCAGCGAGATCAGCTTGTCGATGCCGGTGTTGATGAGGTGGATCGAGGTCGATTCGAGCGGCTCCATGAACCCCGCAGCCAGCCCCAGCGCGACGACGTTGCGGTTCCAGAACTTCTTGCGCCTGCCGGTCGTGAAGCGCAGCCAGTTGGGCTCGGCCTGCGGCTTTCCGGCGATATTGCCGAGGAGGATGTCGAGCGCCGCCTGGTCCTCCATGAACTCCGAACAATAGACATGGCCGTTGCCGTTCCGGTGCTGGAGCGGCACTTGCCACTGCCAGCCGGCCGAGTGGGCGGTAGCGCGGGTGAAGGGCGGGGGCGGGCTGCCGTCCTCGCGCAGGCAGGGCAGGGCGACCGCACGGTTGCAGGGCAGATAGTGGCTCCAATCGTCATAGCCGGTCTTCAGCGCCTGCTCGATGAGAAGGCCGCGGAAGCCCGAGCAATCGATGAACAGGTCGCCGTCGAACCGGCGGCCATCGTCCAGCGTCACCGCGGTGACGAAGCCCGTCTCCGGGTGGAGCGCGACATCGGCGACCTTGCCCTCGTGGCGCACCACGCCGCGGCCTTCGGCCAGCTTGCGCAGGAAGGCGGCATAGCGCCCCGCGTCGAGGTGATAGGCATAGTTGACCGGCGGCAGGTCGTCGCGCTGGTAGTCCTCGGTGCGCGCGAACTTGCCGAAATAGGCGGCCATCGTCTCGAGATTGAAGACCTGGATCGGGCGCCGGTCGCCCGTTTCCGCCATGCGGTGCCAAACGTGGTGGAAGCTGATCCCGCCCATGCTGTAGCCATAGGCGCCGAAGGGATGGATGTAGCTGTCGCCGAGCTGGCCCCAGTTCTCGAACTGGATGCCGAGCTTGAAGGTGCCGCCGACAGCGCTGAGCATTTCGCGTTCGTCGATGCCGAGCAGCCGGTTGAAGCCGACGAAGGGGGGAATCGTCGCCTCGCCCACCCCGACGGTCCCGATCGCCTCGGACTCGATGAGAAGGATATCCACAGCCCGCCCCGCCTTGAGCCGCGACAGCGCCGCCGCCGCCATCCATCCGGCCGTTCCGCCCCCGACGATGATAATCCGCTCTATTGCCACGATTTCCTCGCATCCCCTGGACCGGTTCCGGCCCTCGCGAAAGGCACCGCACCCGCCTCCGCGATGTGTTGCCAGAATGCAATATGAACGCAGGATTACAAGTCTTGAGAACGCTCTCAAGATGCGTTACCACAAGCCGGACCGCAGCTTCCGGCAAGAAACCGTCGCGCGGCATGGGGAGAGTTGAACGATCATGAGAACCGCAACCGTTGCGCCGCGCCGGCGTCTGCTCGCACTTGGTACCGCCTCGATGCTCGCCATCGTCGCCGCCAGCCCGGCGCTGGCGCAGGACGCTGCGGCCGAGGACCAGGACAAGGACGCCGCCGACGCCGCTGCCGAGCCGGTCAGCGAGGAGCAGATCATCGTCACCGGCTACCGCGCCTCGCTGCAATCGGCGCAGAACATCAAGCGCGATGCCGACACCTTCGTCGACGTCATCACCGCCGAGGACATCGGCGCGCTCCCCGACCGCTCGGTCGCCGAGGCGCTCCAGCGTGTGCCCGGGGTCAACATCGGCCGCTTCGAGAAGCCCTCCGACCCCGACCGCTTCTCGGTCGAGGGGACCGGCGTCATCATCCGCGGCCTCAACTTCGTGCGCTCCGAGCTCAATGGCCGCGACATCTTCTCGGCGAACGGCGGAACCGTTCTCAATTTCAACGAGGTCTCGCCCGAACTGCTCGGCCGGGTCGAGGTGTTCAAGAACCTCACCGCCGACATGGTCGAAGGCGGGATCGCCGGGACCGTCAACCTCGTCACCCGCAAGCCGCTCGACCGGCCGGGTACCCACATCGCGGGCACGATCGAGGCCAATGTCGGCGACCTTGCCGAGGAATGGTCGCCCGGCGGCTCGGTGCTCGCCTCGACCACCTGGGAGACCGACGCGGGCACGCTCGGCTTCCAGCTCGGCTATGCGCGCTCGGAGCTCATCAGCCGCACCGACGCCTCGCAGGTCGCCGACCCCTGCTACCGCGCCGCGAACCTCCAGGGCTCGTGCCTGCGCGTGCGCCCGGTCGGCAGCGGCGGGTTCAGCGGCGGCCCGGTGTTCGGCCCCGACAACTTCCCGCCCGCGGGCGCCGTGGTCGTCCCCAAGGGCGCGGGCGTGCGCACCACCGATCTCGAGCGCGACCGCGAGGCCATCTCGGCGGTGATGCAGTACGAGAGCCCCAACCGCGACCTGCTCGTCACCTTCGAGTGGCTGCGCGCCGATACGAGCTTCTTCACCAAGGAGAACGCCGCGGTTGCGCTGGTCAACGACGATGCGCTGTTCCCGGTCCCCGCGGCGGGCAGCACCTGGGAATTCGACAGCAACGGCTTCTTCCAGCGGGGCATCCTCAGCCAGCGCATCGGGGATGCCTATGCCAACCCCCTCGGCCGCGGCGGCATCCCGCTCGAGCTGCTGCGCTTCGAGCGCAACACGCTCGCCTCGACCGAGGACTACTCGCTCGACGTCGACTGGGCCATCACCGACCGTCTGCGCGTCAATTTCGAGGCGCAGCGGATCCAGTCCGACCTGCGACAGGATTCGGTGATCGGCACGATGTCGACCTGGGCGAACATCGACCTCGACGTCAGCGGCAAGGTGCCCAAGGTGCAGTTCCTCGCGCCTCCGGGGGCGCCGGCGGACTACTTCACCTCCGGCCGCAACACCTATTACTGGTTCCTGCTCGATTCGATCGCGCGCAACGACGGCGATCTCGACACGCTGCGCTTCGATGCCGAATACGACATCAGCGACGAGGGCTTCTTCAAGCAGGTCAAGTTCGGCGCGCGCTGGTCGGAGCGCGGGCAGACCACGCGCGACACCAATTTCAGCACCTGGGGCAACCTCTCGGCACCCTGGGCGGGCCGCGCGGGCTGCGCGCCATGGGGACAGGGTGACGGGTGCAGCGCCACGGCGCCGGGCGTGCTGGTTTACCCGGATTTCGATCCGAACCGCCGCTTCCCGGATCAGCGCACCAACGGCTTCGTGCCGGGCCGCTATTTCACGGGCCTGCCCGGCCAGGAATTCGCGATCGCGGGCGGTGCCTTCGTCGACGACTTCCCGAACTACGCCAACCTGCGCGCCCCTTTCGACAACGGCTTCCAGCGCGGCAATGCCCCCGCGCCGCTGCCGGGGGGCGCGCATTTCTTCGGCGCCGACAGCTTCCTCAAGGAATACCTTTCGGGCGCCTCGGCCCGCCAGGCGCGCGAGATCAACACCTTCTCGCAGACCCCGAACCCGTTCTTCGGGGTGCAGAACCGCAGCTTCACCAACGCCCTGACGCGGCAGACGACCCAGTGCACGCCCTTCTGCGAGAACGAGATCAGTGACGTCTCG
Organism: Erythrobacter sp. NE805; assembly: GCF_046452355.1. Lineage (NCBI taxonomy): Bacteria > Pseudomonadati > Pseudomonadota > Alphaproteobacteria > Sphingomonadales > Erythrobacteraceae > Erythrobacter > Erythrobacter sp. NE805. The sequence continues at coordinate 337,060 of NZ_JBKFDI010000004.1, forward strand.
GAAGAAACCAAGGCCGCCTATGCGCGCCTCGACTACGGCACGGACTTTGCCAACGGCTGGAAGGTCACCGGCAATATCGGCCTGCGCTATGTCCAGACCGAGGTCGTCGCGGCGGGCCTGATCGGCTTCCCCAACCCGTTCTTCTTCGACAACGTGCAGTCGGGCGGCAACGGCGACGGCGTTGCCCAGCTCTCCGAGGTGAATGCCGCCTGTGCCCGTGCCGCGCAGCAGCCGCCGGATCAGCTGCCGGCCTATTGCCGTCTCTCGCAGGCCCGCCGTGCCGAGTTCGCCGCCGCGCACACCGGGGAAGTCGTGCTCGACGACCGCGCGGTGACCTTCGACAACTGGCTGCCGAGCTTCAACGCGCTGCTCGACACCGGCAACGGCCTGCTGTTCCGCGCCGCGGTTTCCAAGGGCATCTCGCGCCCTGACCTTGCCGCCTTCCGCTCGGGCGGGGGGATCGGCGACAACACCGGGGACCTTCGCTCGCAAGGGACCCTCGAGACGGGGCCGCTGTTCCAGATCTTCACCGGCAACCGCAACCTGCGCCCCATCGAGAGCTGGAACTACGACCTCTCGGTCGAGTGGTACTTCGACCGGGTCGGCTCGCTGACGGTCTCGGCCTTCGCCAAGGACATCAAGGGGATCGTCAACAACGGGGTCGACCTCGTCAACTTCGTGTCCCCGAGCGGGCTCGACCTCGAGGTCGAGGTGAACGGCCCCGACAACCGCCAGAACGGCGTGATGAAGGGGGTCGAGCTTGCCTACCAGCAGACCTACGACTTCCTGCCGGGGTTCCTCAGCGGGCTCGGCACGCAGCTCACCTACACCTATGTCGACGGAAGCGACTTCCGGAACACCAACCTCGCGAACAACCAGGGGGACTTCGCCGCCTTCCAGCCGCTCGCGGGGATTTCCAAGCACACCGTCAACGCGGTGCTGTTCTTCGAGAAGGACTGGCTCTCGGCGCGCGCCGCCTACAACTGGCGCTCGGCCTTCCTCATCACCCCGCGCGACGACATCTTCCCCTTCTCGCCGATCTGGGGCGAGGAGACCGGGCAGCTCGACGCCTCGATCTTCGTCACCGTCACCGACGGGGTGAAGCTCGGGGTGCAGGGGGTGAACCTGCTCGACGAGGTGTTTCGCACCAGCCAGGTGATCGACTTCGACGGCACGCGGGTGCAAAGGTCGGCGTTCCGCAACGACCGGCGCTTCACCTTCCTCGCGCGCTTCGACTTCTGACGGGAAAGACCGCGACATGACCAGGGCAGGGCTGCTGAAGGCGAGCGCGCTGACGGCGGCCCTGCTGCTTTCGGGCGCAGCCTCGCCCGGGGACCGGCCGCTCGCCCCGCTCGAGGGCGCGGGCTGGGAGCTGGTCTGGGCCGACGAGTTCGAGGGCACCGCGCTCGACCGCTCCAAGTGGACCCCGGAAGTCTCGTGCTGGGGCGGGGGCAATGACGAGCGCCAGTGCTACACCGACCGGCCCGAGAACATCGCGGTCGAAGGCGGGATGCTGCTCCTCAAGGCACGGAAGGAGCGCCACGCCGGCCCCGCCCGCCCGCCCGAGATCGCGGAATACGACAACCCCACCGTGATCCAGTCGCACACCTCGGGCAAGGTGCGCACCATCGGCCTCCACGCCTGGCGCTATGGCCGGATCGAGGCGCGCGCGAAGGTGCCGGCGGGGCAGGGGACCTGGCCCGCGATCTGGATGATGCCCGACGCGCCCGCCTACGGCGCCTGGCCGCGCTCGGGCGAGATCGACATCCTCGAGGCGGTCAACATCGGCGCGCCCTGCAAGACCTGCGCGGGCGGCGCCGAGAACCGCACGATCAGCGCGCTGCACTTCGGCAACGTCCCGCCCGCCAACCGCTTCGTCGATCACCGCAACACCCTGCCCGGCGGCGCGCTCCCCTCGGAGGACTTCCACGTCTATGCGGTCGAATGGGGCGAGGGGCTGATCCGCTTCCTCGTCGATGACCGCGTGCACCTCACCGTCACCGCCGATGAGTGGAGCACCGCCGCCCCGCAGGCCAAGGGTCGGTCCGCCGCGCCCTTCGACCAGCCCTTCTACCTGATGGCGAACCTTGCCGTGGGCGGGCGATTGTCGGAAGAAAACAACGCCAAGGGGGTTGCCGCGAGCAGCTTTCCCGCGCAATTCGCAATCGATTGGATAAGGGTCTACCGCTGCGCCGGCGATCCCGCGACGGGAAGCGCCTGCATCCGGTAGCGGACGGGGACGCGAAACGCTGATGGCGCGGGTGCGCAAGACAGTCACGATCAGGGACGTCGCCGAGGACGCGGGCGTGTCGCTCCAGACCGTGAGCCGCGTCGTCAACGGCGGACCCAACGTGCGCCCGCAGGTGCGCGACAAGGTGCGCGCCTCGATCGAGCGGCTGGGCTATGTCCCCTCGCTCGCCGCCCAGCGCATGAGCGGGTCGCGCTCCTACATCATCCTCGCCATCAACGACCGCGAGCGCACGCTCGCCGACTGGCGCGAGCGGCGCGGGACCGACTGGGTCGACCAGATGCTCCTCGGCGGCATCCTCACCTGTTCGAAGCACGGCTACCGGATGATGGTGGAGCTGGTCGACACCCACTCGGACCACGTCGAGCGCGAACTCGGCGCGGCGCTCTCGGCGCTCCAGCCCGACGGGGTGATCCTCACCCCGCCGCACTCGGAAAACCGCCTCATCACCGAGCTTCTCGCGGGCCGCTCCATTCCCTTCGCGCGGATCGGCTCGGACGCGGCGGGGCCCGGCATCCCGCTGACGATGGGCGATGAAGGCGCGGCGCATCTCGCCACCACGCGTCTCGCGGCGCTCGGCCACACGCGGATTGCCATGATCGCGGGGCCTTCGTCCTACAGCCTCTCGGGCTGGCGGATCGAGGGCTGGAAGCGCGCGCTCGCCGAGCGCGGCCTGCCGCAGGAGGGGCTGCTCGAGGTCGGCGACTTCGGCTACGAGAGCGGCACCCGCGCCGCGCGCGCGCTGCTCGACCGCAACCCCGATCTCACCGCGATCATCGCCTCCAGCGACCAGATGGCGCTCGCCGCACTCGAGGTCGCGCGCGACCGCGGGCTGATGGTCCCGCGCGACCTGTCGCTGATCTCCTTCGACAACACCCCGATCGTGCGCTTCTCGCAGCCGCCGCTGACCGCGATCGACCAGCCGATCGCCGAGACCGTCAGCCGCGCGGTCGAGCAGCTGATCGCGCGCGCGCCCCCGAAGGAGGGCGGCGCCAAGGTGATCGAGGTCGCCGCGGGCCTCGTCGAGCGCTCCTCGACCGCGCCGCCGCCCGCGGCGCGCGCTTGACCGCGCCGCCAGCCGCCGCCGCTCCGCCGGAGCGCCAGCCCGGCTGGTTCCTCGCCCTCTTCGCGCTCTCCGCCGCCGGGGGCGCGGTCGCCTATGTGCCGCTGCTGACGGTGCTTCTCCCCCAGCGGATCGCCGAGATGCAGGGCGGCGAGGATGTCGCCGCGCTCGCGCAGGTGACCTTCCTCGGCGCGGTGATGGCGAGCCTTGCCAATATCGCGGTCGGCTGGCTGAGCGACCGCAGCCGCACCCGGCGTCCGTGGATCCTCGCCGGCCTCCTCGCCTCGAACCTGCTGCTGCTCGCGGTCGGGGAGGCGGAGAGCGTCGCGCAGGTCGTCGTGCTGGTGATGGTCTGGCAGGTCGCGCTCAACCTCATGCTCAGCCCCCTCATGGCCTGGGCGGGCGACTGCTTCCCCGACGCGCAGAAGGGCATCCTCGGCGGCGCGCTGGCGCTCGCCCCGGCGCTGGGGGCGTTGGCGGGCTCGCTCGTCACCTACGTGGGCCTCGTCGACCCGGACGCGCGGCTGCCGGTGGTCGCCGGGCTGGTGAGCGCGCTCGTGCTTCCCGCGGTGCTGCTCGGCAAGGGGCGGGTGAGGCCCGCGCTGGTCGCGCCCGTGCCCCCCGCGAGCGCCCGCGCGCGGCAGAGCGGGGTGGTCGCGCGGATGTGGGCGGCGCGGCTGCTGGTGCAGGTCGCCGAAGGGGGGATGTTCGCCTTCCTCCTCTACTGGCTGCGCTCGCTCGCGCCCGGCTTTCCCGAGAATGCCGCGGCGAATGTCTTCTCGGTCGTGCTCGTCGCCTCGGTGCCGCTGTCGCTGTGGCTCGGGCGCTGGACCGACCGGCGCGGGCGCCCGGTCCGCCCGCTCGCGGCGAGCGCGGTGCTGTGTGCGGTGGGGATGCTCACGATGGCCGCCGCGCAGGGCCTCGCGCAGGCGGTCGCCGGCTACGTGCTGTTCGGGCTCGCCGCGGCGGTGTTCCTCGCACTGCATTCGAGCCAGACGCTGCGCGTCCTCGCGCTGCCCCAGCACCGCGGGCGCGATCTCGGGCTGTTCAACCTCACCAACACCGTGCCCGGCATGGTGATGCCGTGGCTGACCGTGCTGCTGGTGCCGCGCTTCGGCTATGCGGGCCTGTTCCTGCTCTTCGCCGCGCTCTCGCTGGCGAGCGCCGTGCTGCTCGCCACCGCCCGCCCGCGCGCCTGAGGCGCTTGCCAAAAGGGCGCTCCCGGCCTACTCTGATAACGTTCTCAAGAATAAGCGGCGCACAGCGCCGGGAGGGTTGCAGGGTGATGGCGCGATACGGGTGGGTGCGGCTGGCGGGCGGAGCGGCGCTCGGTGCGCTGCTCGCCGGGTGCTCGGGTGCGGGCGAGGTCCGCTCGGCAAGCGCCCCGGTCGCCGCGGCCCCTGCCGCCGCCGACACCCCCGAGGCGCTGCTCGCGCGGATGAGCCTCGAGCGCAAGGTCGCGCAGATCATCATGCCCGACATCGGCGCGATCACCCCCGAGGACGTGAAGCAATACCGCTTCGGCACGATCCTCAACGGCGGCAATTCCGGCCCCTACGGCAACGACAAGGCCGCGGCGGCCGACTGGCTGAAACTCGCCGACGCCTTCTGGGAGGCCTCGACCGCTCCCCTGCCGGACGGCGAGCCCGCGATCCCTGCGCTGTGGGCGACCGACGCGGTCCACGGCCACGCCAACGTGCCCGGCGCGACGGTCTTCCCGCACAACATCGCGCTGGGCGCGACCGGCGATACCGACCTCGTCCGCCGCATCGGCGTCGCCACCGCGGTCGAGATCGAGGTGACCGGGCTTGACTGGACCTTCGCGCCGACCGTTGCGGTCGCGCGCGATCTGCGCTGGGGCCGCGCCTACGAGAGCTATTCGGAGGACCCCGCGCTGGTCACGCGGCTCGGTGCGGCGATGGTCGAGGGGCTCCAGGGCCGCGCGGGCGAGGCGGGCTTTCTCGGCACGGGCAAGGTCGCGGCCACCGCCAAGCACTTCTTCGGCGACGGCGGCACTGCGCAGGGCGTCGACCAGGGCGACGTCAACGGCGACCTTGCAAGCCTCATGGCGATCCACGCCGCGCCTTACCCGGCCGCGATCGGCGCCGGGGTGGCGAGCGTCATGGCGAGCTTCAACTCGATCAACGGCGTCAAGATGCACGGCAATGCCCCGCTGCTCACCGGCGAGCTGCGCGGGAAGCTCGGCTTCGCGGGGGTGACGGTCGGCGACTGGAATGGCCACGGCCAGGTCAAGGGCTGCACCAATGCCGACTGCCCGCAGGCGCTGCTCGCCGGGCTCGACGTCTACATGGTGCCCGAGAACTGGAAGGCTCTCCACGCCGCGCTGGTGCGGCAGGTGAAGGACGGCACGATCCCGCAGGCCCGGCTCGACGAGGCGGTGCTGCGGGTGCTGCGCCTGAAGCAGAAGCTCGGGATCTTCGCCGGCGAAGTGAAGCCCTCGGCGCGCGCCAACGGGGGGCGCTGGGAGCTGCTCGGATCGAGCGAACACCGCGCGCTCGCCCGCGAGGCGGTGGCGAAGTCGCAGGTAATTCTCAAGAACCACGGCGTCCTGCCCCTCAAGCCCGGCGCTCTCATCGAGGTCGCCGGGAGTGCGGCGGACAACATCCCGCAGCAGGCCGGCGGCTGGTCGGTGACCTGGCAGGGCGGGGGCGACCTCACCGCCGCCGATTTCCCCGGAGCAACCTCGATCTATGCAGGACTCGCCGAGGCCGCGAAGGCGGCAGGCGGCGAGGCGCGGCTGGCGCCCAGGGGCGACGCGGCAAGCAAGCCGGACGTCGCGATCGTCGTTTTCGGCGAGCCGCCCTATGCCGAGTTCGTCGGCGACCGCAAGGACCTCGCCTTCCGCGACGAGGAGGGGCTGAAGCTCCTCAAGGCCTACCGCGCGCGGGGGGTGAAGACGGTCGCGGTGTTCCTCTCCGGGCGCCCCTTGTGGGTCAATCGCGAGCTGAACGCCGCCGACGCCTTCGTCGCCACCTGGCTCCCGGGGAGCGAGGGGGCAGGGGTGGCCGACGTGCTGTTCGGCAAGGTGCGTCCGACCGGGCGGCTTTCTTTCGGCTGGCCGAAGACCTGCGAGGGCGGCCCCCAGGGCGATCCCGCGCGCACGCTCTTCCCGGTCGGCTACGGCCTCCCCTTCGAGACCGCGCGCGCCGTCACCGGGCTCGACGAGACCTGCGCCGCGCTCACCCATGACGTGGGGGCGGCGTGGTTCGCCAATGGCAGGCTCGGAGCCCAGGTGCAGGCCGTCGCCGACAATGCGCTGCTCCCGGACCTGCGCGGCAGCGGCAACGGGATCGTCGTCACCGGGGTCGACCGCCGCGCACAGGAGGACGCGCGCCGCATCGCCTTCGGGCCCGGCGCGCGGCTCACGCTCACCGGCCCGGCGAGCGGGGCGGCGTGGCGGATCGCCTACCAGGTCACCGCCCGCCCGGCCGCGCCGGTCACGGTCGCGGCCGGGAGCGGCAAGCCGCTCGACATCGCGCAGGGGCTCTCGGTCGCCGAGGGCAAGGGGTGGCGCGAGATGGTGCTCACCAAGGCCTGCCTCGGCGAGACCGGCGGCAAGCTGACCTTTGCCTCCGAGGCGCCGTTCGCCTTCCAGGTCAGCGCCATCACCCGCGACGAGAGCGCCGCGGGCGCGGAGTGCTCCTTCTAGGGCCGCCGCATCAAGGCATCACGATCTCGAAGCCCTGCGGCATCGGGTCGAGGTTGTCGATCAGCGCCTGCAAGGCCGCCCTGTCGCCCGTCACCTCGAGCCCGGCCTTCTCGAGCACCGCGACCGGCTGCTTCAGGAACAGCATCGCGAGCAGCAGCGCTCGCGGGCCCCTGATGCTGACCGCGGGGTTCGCGGGGAGCGCGCCGACGCGGCCGATCATCGCCTGCGGGGTGATCTCGAGCCCGGCAAGCTCCTTGCGGTCGGTAAGCTCGATCCCGATCGTGATCCCGCGCGGACCCGGCTTCTCGGGAGCGAAGCGGGTCGCGGCGGCGTCGAGCAGCTCCTGCGTCGCCAGCGCGGCGATGAGGTCGGTGGGCTGCGCGGCGCTGACCGCCGCGCGCCCGCGCCTCAAATCGCTTGCGGCGGCGAGGAACTGGTTGCGCCAGATCGCGCTCTCCGCCTGGTAGCCCTGCTGCTCGTAGCTCTCCGCGAGCAGCGCCTTGGCCGCGGCGTTGTCGGGCGCGGCGAAGACGAGGTTCTGGAGGAGGTCCGAAGACCAGCGATAATCGCCCGCGGCCATCGCATTGCGCGCCAGCGCTAGCGTCCGGTCAGCGCCGCCCAGCGCGTCGATCAGCTTCGTGGCCCGCTCCGCTGGCGGATAGGGATGCAGGTTCGCCGGGACGGCGTCGTACCAGCCGAGGTAGAACTGGTAGATCGCCTTGGCGTTGTGGCTGATCGTCCCGTAGTAGCCGCGTGTCGCCCACTCCTGCGCATTGACCGGCGGGGGCGCGGCCTCGAGCGCCTCGGCGATCTCGGCCATGGTCTCGCCGCGGTTCATGCGCCGCACGGTCTGGTCGTGGAGCCAGCGATAGGTGTCGCGCTGCGCCGCGAGCCACGCGGTGCCCTCGGTGCGGCCGAACACCGGCCAGCAATGGCTCGAGATCACCGCGTCGGCCTGCGGGGCGTAGCGGATCGCCGCCTCGTCGAGATAGTGCGCCCAGGCCCGCGCATCGCGCACCTTGGCGCCGCGCGGGGTGAGGATGTTGTGCAAGCTGCAGGTCGCGATCTCGGCGGCGAGGAAGGTTTTCTCCGGCTTCACCAGCACGTTGAACTCGGCCGGGGCCTCGGTGCCCGAGACGATCTGGAACTCGAGCGCGACGCCGTCCACGACCCGCGTCTCGCCGGTCTTCGCGACAGTGTCGGTCGGCGGGATCAGCGACAGCGTGCCGACCGACAGGCCCTTGCCGATGCCGCTCCCCATCTGGCCCTTCGCGCCGGGGGCGAGCCCGGTGCCGAACTGGTAGGCGGCGCGGCGGCTCATCGCGCCGCCGGCCATGACGTTCTCCGAGGTCGCCTCCTCCATGAACCCGGCGGGCGCGATCACCGGGACCTTGCCCGCGGCGACGTCCGCCGGATCGACCACGCCCTTCGCGCCGCCGAAATGGTCGCCGTGGCTGTGCGAATAGATCACCGCGCTCACCGGGCGCTTGCCGAGCGTCTGGTCGACGAGCTCCATCGCCGCCCGCGCGGCCTCGACGGTGGTGAGCGGGTCGATCACGATCCAGCCCGAAGCGCCCCGGAGGATCGTCATGTTCGAGACGTCGAAGCCGCGCACCTGCCAGACGTTGGGCGTCACCTCGAAGAGCCCGTGGCGCTTCAGGTGCGTCATGTGCCGCCACAGCGAGGGGTTCACGGTGTCGGGCGCGGGGCCGGTGACGAAGGCATAGGCCTCAAGGTTCCAGACCGGCTTGCCGGCGGCATTGAGGATCACCGGATCGGCGCGGGTGGCGAGGAAACCGCGCTGGCTGTCGCGTTCGTCGCGGGTCCCCTCCGGCGGGAGCTCGGCGCGGATCGCGGCGTTCTCCGCGCGGGTCGACGCGCTCGCCTCCCCGGCCTCCTGCGCGGCGAGTTGCCCCGCGGCGGCGAAGACGAGTGCGAGCGCGCTCGCGGCGCGCAAACTTGCGTTGTTCATGGTGACGGTTCCCCCTCTGCTCCCGCCCGAGGTGATGCCGCCAAGCCGAGGCCATTTCAAGCGGGCCTCGTGCGCGGCGGCGCTGCGTCACCTGCAATCATCCATATTCTGGAACGTTTGCGAAGAAAGATTGAAGTTTTCCGATCATCCGCAGCGCTCTAACAGCGGCCGAGATCTTGGGCGGACAACGAAGGATCGGGGCGATGGACCAGACGAGCGAGGTGCCGGAGCGGCCTGCGGCGCGCGCCGTGCGTCCGTCGCTCGCGCTCGTCTCGCCGCCTTTCGGCCTCGCTCCGGACGCGCCCCCGGAGTGGCGCGCGGCGCTTGCGGCGCTGACCGACGCCTTCGCGATCGAGCCCGCGCGCCTCCCCGCCGGCTTCGCGCCGTGGACTTCTTGGAGCCCCGCGGTCTTCCAGGACGGCGGCGCCCCGGTGCTGCCGCCTGCGCGCTTCGCGGCGAGCCATTGCATCGACCCGGTCCCGGGCGGGGCGGACATCATGCTGCTCTCCCCGCACCCGGCTGTCGGCGAGGGCGATGCCGACACCCTGCGCGCGATGCTCGGCGCCGCGCGGGAGCAGGGGCGGGAGCGGACGGCGCTGATCGTCCACGAGCGCCAGCGCGCCACGCTCGCCGCGCTTCGGCTGGACGAGGGGCCCGCGCCCGAGATCCTCGCGATCGAGGCCGCGATCCCCGCGCTGCTGCGCCCGCGCGCCGCGTGGGACGCGGTGATCGTCATGCCCGACCTGCGCGGCATCGTCGCCGCGCTGCTCGCCGAGGCGACCGGCCTCAGCGCCCCCGCACCGATGCTGTGGCACGGCGAGGGCCTCGTCGCCGTCACCTGCGAGCGGGTGGGCGAGGCGGCGAGCAACCCGCTGCCCCTCGACGCGCAGGCGCTGGTGCTCGCGCTGGCGCTGACCCTCGGCGCCGTCGGCGAGTGCGCGGCCGCGCGGCGGCTCCACGAGGGCTGGGCGCTGCTGCGCGCGCGCGGCGTCACCACCCGCGGCAGGGGCAGCGAGGCGCCCTATGCCTGCGAGGTCGGCGAGGCCGGGTTCATCGCCCTCCTGTGCCGCGAGACCGCAGCGATTTCAGGGGGTCACGGCGCGCAAGGCACTTGGCATGACCGAAAAAACCAACATAAGTGGATTTTCCGGGCACCAACGCCGACCTTGCGCATTGTGTCTGCAAATCTCGCGAAGTCGTAACACACGAAAAGGGTCGCCCATGCCGAGCCGCAAGATCGTTGCCCATGAGCTGGCCCATGTCCTGCGGCAGATTTCGCACCCTGACCGGATCCGCCTGCTGCTCAAGCTCCAGGCCGGGGAGCAGACCGTCAACGAGCTCGGCGAAATCCTCGAGATCTCGCCGACCCGCGTGTCGCAGCACCTCGGCGTGCTGCGCGCGGTCGCGCTGGTCGAGACGCGCACCTTCGGGCAGAAGCGGGTCTATCGCCTCGCCCAGCCGGCGCTCGCGGCGTGGCTGATCGAGGGGATCGACTTCATCGCCCACCGCCTCAGCCGCGCGACGCCCGACGACATCGCCCATGCCAAGCAATTGTGGGAGGCCGAGGCCGAGCCGGCGGACACCGCCGCCGCCGCCTGACCGGTGGCCCGCGCGCGTCAGCAGGCGTGGGCGGCGCGCATCTGCGGCACGAGCTCGGCGGCGTAGCGCTCCTCGACCGGCACCCAAGCGCCCGAGCCCTCGTCGAAGGCTTCGACCTCGCCGGTCTTGATGTCGTAGACCCAGCCGTGGAGCTCGAGCTCCTTGCGCGCGAGCGCCACCGCGACGGTCGGGTGGGTCTTCAGATGCTGCAATTGCAGGATCACGTTCTGCTCGAGCAGCATCCGCATCTTCGCTTCCGGATCGAGCCCCGCGCCGAGCGCCTCGGTGATGTCGACCGCCCCTTGCGCGAAGCCCAGCCATTCGCGCACGTGCGGCAGGCGGGTGAGGCCCTCGCGGTTCATCGCCCCCTTCATCGCCCCGCATTGCGTGTGCCCGCAGATCACGATGTTGGGGATGCGCAGCGCCCCGATCGCGAATTCGATCGAGGCGGTCATCCCGCCGGTCTGGTTGGTGTGCGGCGGCACGATGTTGCCCGCATTGCGGCAGATGAACAGCTCGCCCGGATCGGTCTGGGTCAGCATCGCGGTCTCGATCCGGCTGTCCGAGCAGGTGATGAACAGCGCCTCGGGGCTCTGCCCGGTCGAGAGCCGCTCGAACAGCGCCTGCTTCTCGGGGAAGACCTCGCGCTGGAAGCGGACCACGCCTTGGGCGAAACGGGACATGGGGCGGGGCTCCTTCCGGCTCGATGTGTCTGCGAATGTTCGCAGATAGCGAGGACAGAAGGTATGGCCCCACGCACGTAGCGTCAAGGCGCGCGCGATTTCGCGGCCCCTCTCAATCCTGCTGGTGACAGGGCGCGTAATGTGTGGTGTCAGAGGCGCCGCGAACCAACAGGGACGAGAGAGAGACATGAATTTCGAGCTCGATCACGAACACGCGATGCTCAAGGAGCTGGTCGGCAAGTTCGTGCGCGACCAGCTGATGCCTTACGAGAGCGCCGTGATCGCCCGCGAGAACATCGGGCAGGGCACCTATCTCACCCCCGAGGAGACCGCCAAGGTCGACGCCGCGGGCCGCGAGCTCGGCCTGTGGGGCCTCGACGCGCCCGAGGAGGTGGGCGGCATGAACCTGCCGATGGTGGCGATGGTCGGGGTCTCCGAGGAGCTCGGCAAGACCGTGGTGCCCTACTACCTCCCGCCGGATTCGCCCAACCTCAGGATGCTGATGGTCGCCGCCGACGAGCGCCAGCGCGCGGCCTATCTCGAGCCCTATGTGCGCGGGGAGACGATCTCGGCGATCGGCATTTCCGAGCCCGGCGCGGGCGCGGACCCGGCGCGGATGACCACCAGCGCGGTCGAGGACGGCGAGGACTGGATCATCAACGGTCGCAAGATCTGGATCACCAAGGGCGCCGAGGCCGATTTCACGATCCTCATGGCGGTGACCGACAAGAACCCCGGCGGGCGCAACGGCATCAGCGCCTTCCTCGTCGACAAGGGCACGCCGGGCTTCAACGTCACCCGCAAGATCCCGATGATCGACGGGACCGCGACCTACGAGATCGCGTTGGAGGACTGCCGGGTGCCGGGCTGGAAGCTGCTCGGCAAGCGCGGCCAGGGCTTCGCGCCGATGCAGGTGCGGCTCGGCACGCGGCGGATCGAGATGGCCTCGTGGTCGATCGGCATGGCGCAGCGCGCGCTCGACATGATGATCGACTACGCGCCGCAGCGCACCACTTTCGGCAAGCCCCTCGCCGCGCGCCAGACGGTGCAGAACTGGATCGCCGATGCCGCGACGAAGATCCACGCGATGCGGCTGATGACCTATGACTGCGCGTGGAAGATCGACCAGGGCCGCGACACCCGCAGCGAAATCTCGATGATCAAGAGCTTCTGCACCGAGAGCGCCTACGCAATCGTCGACCACGCGATGCAGCTCTACGGCGGCATGGGCATGACCCGCGAGCTGCCGCTCTACCTCATGAGCAACAAGCTGCGCACGATGCGCATCTACGACGGGCCGAGCGAGATCCACAACTGGGTGGTCGCCCGCGGGCTGCTGGGGACGAGCGAGTAGGTCCTGCTGAAGTGCCTCCCCATTGCTTCGCAACAGGGAGGGACTTTTCGGCCCCTGAAACGCCGAGGGGCGGGGCGGCCCTGTCGCCGCCCCGCCCCCTGCTTGTCAGCCGGCGCGTGGCTCAGAACTTGCCCTGCACGCCGAGGTAGAAGTAGCGCCCGCGCACGCCGATCGGGCGCACCAGGCTGCCGAGATAGGGTTCGCGGTCGAAGGCGTTGTTGATCCCGCCGTAGATCCCGAAAGCCTCGCTGAAGTCGTAGCTTCCGAAGAAGTCGCTGACCAGCGAGCTGCCGGTGTCGCGCTGCGGGCGGGGGACGAAGGTGTCGTCGTCCTTCACGACCACGGCGCCGTTCTCGATCACCACGTCCTTGACCTCGATGTTGTCGATCCCCGGCGACAGCTGGCTGCTCTCGAAGCGGCCGGTCCAGCCGAGCGTCAGCTTGTCGTAATTCCAGGTGATGCCGAAGTTGGCGATCCACTCGGGATTGCCGAGCGTGCCGAGGTTGTCGTTGGTAATCCTGTTCGAGATCCTCGCGCGCTCGCGCTCGAGCGGATCGGTGATCGCGGCGATCAGGACGTCGGCGGTCGCGTCGAACACCTGCTCGTCCTTGATGAACCGCGTGCCGGTCGCCGAGAGCGACAGGCTGCCCGCGTCGCTCCCGATCACGTCGGCGAGGTCGAACCTGTAGGTCGCCGCGAAGTCGACGCCCTTCACGTTCAGCGCCCCGAGGTTGACGAGGCCCGAGCGGAAGAAGCTGATCACCTTGGTGGTCGGGTCACGGTCGATCTGCGCGCAGAACTGGTTGTTCGTGGTCGGCAGGTCGACGCAGGCCGCGGCGATCTCGGCCCCGGTGAGCGAGCCGATCGCCCCGGTGATCTTGATGTCGTAATAGTCCGCGATCAGGGTCAGGCCGGGGACGAAGGTGGGCTCGAACACGAAGCCGGCGGTGAAGGTCTTGGCCTCTTCCTCGGAGAGGTTCGGGTTGCCGCCGCTGGTGCCCGGACGGAACGCCGAGGCGAAGTTGGTCGGGTCGAAGTTCGGACCCACCAGCGCGTCGCAGTTCGCCTTGCGGAACGAGCTGCCGGCGCTGATGTTGACCACCGAACAGGGGTCCGCGGTCAGGCCCAGCGTCGCCGGGGTGAGCGGGCCGAACAGCTCGGCGAGGTTCGGCGCGCGCACCGCGACCGAGTAGGTGCCGCGGAAGGTCAGGCTGTCGATCGGCTTGTAGCGCCCGCCCGCCGACCAGGCGAGGGTCTTGCCGATGGTGTTGTAGTCCGAATAGCGGATCGCGCCCTGGACCTCGAGCAGGTCGATGAAGCGCAGGTCCGCGAGGATCGGCGCGCGCAGCTCTCCGAAGACTTCGTAGACCGAGATGTCGGGATTGGGGAAGGACGGGTCGGGCGAGGGCCGGGTCGGGCCCGAGTTGACCGCACCCGAGGTGATCGCCGGGGCGTAGCGCAGGGTCGAGGGCGTGTACTGGCTGGTGTCCTTGCGGTATTCGAAGCCGGCCGCGAAGCCGAGCGGGCCGCCGGGCAGCTCGAAGAACTTCGCCGAATCCCCGGAAAGGCTAGCGAGGAACTGCTGCTGGGTGATGACCGTGGAATCGATGATGTCGAGGAAGGCGAAGTCCGCGCCCGCACCCTTGATCGAGTTCAGCCCGAAGATGTTGATCGGCGCGCACTGTCCGTCTCCCGGGTTGAAGGTCAGCGCCTTGCCGGTGCCGTCGGGATTGGTCGGCGGCTCGGGGAAGGGCGAGACGCCGGGGGCCGAGCCGTCGAGCTGCGAGCGGCAGATGATGTCGCCGATCTGCGCCGAGCTTGCGTTGATCGTGATGTCCTGCCCGTTGCGGATCGCCTTGGTCGCCGAGGATGGGCGGAAGCTGCCGATGTTCTGCGCGGTCAGCGCCACCGCGTCGATCGCATAGAAGTAGCGGTCCTCGATGCGGGTGTTGCGGAAGGTCGATTCCACCTCGGTGCGGCCGTAGTTGTAGGAGACTTCCCAGTTCCAGCCGAGCTCGTCGAACTCGCCCTTGAAGCCGCCGACCACCCGCCAGGTGGTGCGCTCGGTGTCCTCGAAGGGCTGCACGTCGGCATCGAGAAGGTCGCGCTGGAGGTTGAGGTTGATCGGACGGCCGGCGGCGCGCACCGTGTCGATCTGGGTGCGCAGCGCGGCGGGGATGAAGGGGTTGTCGAGCCGGATCGGGATCTCGTCGTTGAACGGGATGCCGGCCTGGTCGCGGCCCGAGGTGAAGGCGAAGGTGCCCTCGACGAAGGCGGTGATGCCCGGGGTCACCTCGTAATCGGCCCCGCCGCTGACCACCACCTGGTCGAGGTCGGGCAGAATGATGCCGAGCGGGTTGGCACCGATGCCGTCCCCGCCCGAGCTGTCGAAGCCGCCGACCGAGACGCCCGGATTGAAGGCGCGCAGCACGCCGTTGTCGAGCACCTGCGCGGTCGGGATGTTGGTGCCCGGGATGTTCGCGGTCACCCCGGCGCGGCCGGCGTTGCGGCCGGCGACGAAGGCCGAGCGGTCGATCGCGATGATGCCGTAGCCGCTCGAGATCGGCAGGGTGTAGTCGGGCACGAAGGCGTTGGCCGGGATCGTCCCCGCCGGCAGCCGGAGCTGATCCTGGGTGATGCCGAGCAGGTCGAGCGTGCGCTGGCTCGCCGCGCTGAGGCTGAACTGGCCCTTGCCCGCGAAGGGCCGGTCGGCGGCGATCAGCGAGGCCTGCTTGCGGTACTCGGCCGAGATCACCGCGCTGCCGCGACCGTCGGCGAACTCGCCGCCCCACGCGATCGAGCCGGTGAAGCTCTCGGCGTCGCCGCGATCGGAGATGCCGCCCTGGAAGTTGTATTCGATGCCGTCGAAGTCGCGGCCCGTGCGCAGGTTGAAGTTGACCACGCCGGTGACCGCGTCGGCGCCGTAGACCGACGAGGCGCCGCCGGTGAACACGTCGACGCTCTTGATGCGTGCCTGCGGGATGTGGTTGATGTCGACCGCCGCCGAACCGCCGGTGCCGGGCACGTGGCGCCGCCCGTCGACCAGGACCAGAGTGCGGACCGAGCCCAGGTTGCGCAGGTTGAGGACGCTGAGGCCGAGGTCGGAGCTGTCGCCGGCCCCGGCGCCGGGCTCGTCCTGGTTGACCGAATCGATGCCCGGCAGCGTGCCCTGGAGGGCAGGAATGCTGCGCAGCAGCGTGCCGACGTCAGCCTGGCCGCTGGTGAGGATCTGTTCGCCGGTCACCACGGTGATCGGGCTCGCCGCCGAGGTCACGTTGTCGAGCGCGATGCGCGAGCCGGTGACGACGATCGGCTGGGAATCTTCGCTCGCCGGGTCCTCGTCGGCCACGCTGTCCTGCACGAGGGCCTCCTCGGCGACGCCTTCCTCGGCGCTTTCCGTCGCATGGGCGACGCCCGGAGCGGTTCCGGAAAGCAGCAGCGCGGCGGCGAGAGCGGGAAGGGATGACGAACGGAGAGAGAGCTTGAGGTTGCGCATGGTTAGTCCTCGCGTGGGTGTGCCCGGGACAGGGCCTGCCGGCTACGAACCGGCCGGGCCGTGCCGTCGTCGCCAGGGGCATCGCGGGCGGGGAGCCTGTTGCTCTCCCCGGGGCCAGCGCCGCGTCCTGTCGGTCCTTCCTGCGCGAGGGTCAGATGCAGGGCCTGTTGCACCCCTGTCGTTTGTCTGCCCCCAGACGATCGGGGTGCCGGTGTTCCGGCTTCCCCGAGCCTCGGTATTACGTTTGACGCTTTTCGTGGTTAGTGGTCGTTTGACGTAAGCCGCCCCGCTCCGGCGCGATCGCGCGCGAGGTGTGTCCCGCGTGCCACAATCGGCCGGGGCGCCTCGCGAAATTGCCGCTTCGCAGGCCCGGGCGCGCTCTGCTAGCACCTTGCGTCATGAGCGATGCGACCCGAGACGACTGGATTTCCACCGCGCGCGCGGCGCTCGGGCCCTTGCGCGATTATGGCGCGGCGGTGCGCGCGGAGACGGCGCGCGCGGTCGCGCCCGGCGGGGTGCCCGATGCAGGCCTGCTGACCCGCGAGCAGCACCGCGTCCACGGCTTCGCCTGGGTCGCCGCGACGATCGCCGCGCTCGAGGCGACCCTCGACTGGGCGGTGCGCGCCGAGAGGGCGGGGCGCTTCGGCGAGGTCGAGGCGCTGGTGCTGGCGGTGGGCTTCGGGGAATATTGCGCGCAGATCGCGGGCGGCTTGCCGATGAGCGCCCACGAGATCGTCCGCCCGTCCGCGCTCGGCACCGCCGAGGCGGGGCGCGCGCTCGCGGCGCACCCGGCGGCGGCGCGCTGCATCGCCGAGGGCAGCACCCCCGCAACCCGCGCCCGCCTTGCGGCGCTGCTCGCCGAGGGCGCGCGGCCCGACGAAGGTCTAGGGGACGAGGCGCTCGACCTCGTGCGCGACCAGATGCGCGCCTTCACGGCGGAGGCGATCACCCCCCACGCGCAACGCTGGCACCTCGCCGACGCGCTGATCCCCGACGCCGTGATCGCCGAGATGGCGGCGCTCGGCGTGTTCGGGGTGTGCATCCCGGAAGCCTATGGCGGCCTCGGCCTCGGCAAGCTCGCGATGGCGGTGGTCTCGGAGGAATTGTCGCGCGGCTGGATCTGCGCCGGGAGCCTCGGCACCCGCAGCGAGATCGCGGGCGAGCTGATCGGCGAGAACGGCACCCCGGAACAGAAGGCGCGCTGGCTCCCGCGCATCGCCGACGGATCGTGCCTGCCGACCGCGGTCTTCACCGAGCCCGACACCGGCTCCGACCTCGCCGCGGTGCGCACCCGCGCCGAGCGCCGGCCGGACGGCGCGTGGGCAGTGACGGGAGCCAAGACCTGGATCACCCACGCCGCGCGCGCCGACCTCATGACCATGCTGGTCCGCACCGACCCCGGCACGCCGGGCTACGGGGGCCTCTCGATGCTGCTTGCGGAAAAGACCCGCGGCAGCGAGACCGTGCCTTTCCCCGACGCAGGGATCGAAGGCAGCGAGATCGCGGTGCTCGGCTATCGCGGGATGAAGGAATATGCGCTCGGGCTCGACGGCTTCCGGGTGGCGGCCGACGGGCTTCTCGGCGGACGCGAGGGGCAGGGGTTCAAGCAGCTGATGCGCACCTTCGAGGGCGCGCGCATCCAGACAGCCGCGCGCGCGGTGGGCGTCGCGTGGAACGCCTTCGACCTCGCGATGGACTATGCGCTGGGGCGCAGGCAGTTCGGCGAGAGCCTCACCCGCTTCCCCCGCGTCGCCGACAAGCTCGCAGCTATGGCGGTGGAGACGGTGATGGCGCGCGAGCTCACCTATGCCGCCGCGCGCGCCAAGGACACGGGAACGCGCTGCGACATCGAGGCGGGAATGGCCAAGCTCCTCGCCGCGCGGGTCGCCTGGAGCGCGGCCGACAACGCGGTGCAGATCCACGGCGGCAACGGCTATGCGCTCGAATATCCGATCAGCCGGGTGCTGTGCGACGCGCGGATCCTCAACATCTTCGAGGGCGCCGCCGAGATCCAGGCGCAGGTGATCGGCCGCGGGCTGCTCGCCGCGCAGGCGACCGCCGCGGCGGCCTAGAGCAGGCGCCGCACCGCGACGTCGGGCAGCACCGCGCGGTGCGGGTCGGGCGCGACCGCCTGCCTGAGGTCGACGTGACGCGGACGGTTCTCGCGCAGCTTGAGCTGACGGTTGACGCGGCGCACGAGATCGAAGGGCTCGAAGGGCTTGGAGAGGAAGTCCTGCGCGCCCGCGAAGATCGCCTGCGCCTTGTCCTCATCGCCGTGCATCGCGGTGAACATCATCACCGGCAGGTCGTAGAGCTCGGCCGAGCGGCGCAGGCGGCGCAACAGGGTGAGGCCGCTTTCGCCGGGCATCCCCTGGTCGAGCAGCAGGAGGTCGGGGCGCTTCCTCAGCACGCAGGTCCAGGCGGCCGACGCGGTGGTGACCCAGCCGCAGGCGTGGCCCGCATCGATCAGCACCTCGCTCGCGAGTTCCGCGATCAGCTCGTCGTCGTCGGCAATCAGGATGCGGGCCATTTGCGGGTCTGCCGTGGTTTCTCGAAAGGGGAAATCGAGGGTTAACCACGCGCGCCTTGGGAGCCGCCTGCCGCGCCCCCCCGCATTGCACCCTAAGGGCTTCCCCCGAGCGCCGCTTGTGCCGCCGCCGGGGCGCTGTAAGGGTCGCCCGCAATGACCAGCGATTCTCCCCAGCACCCCCGGATCGGCCCCTTCTACGTCACCGAGGGCATCCACAACCTGCGCGACTACGGCGGCCATGCGGTCGCCGGGGGAGGGCGGGTGCGGACCGGCCTGCTGCTGCGCTCCGGACAGCACATCGAGGCCTCGGACCGCGACCTCGAGCTCGTCCATGCGCTCGATATCCGCACCGTCATCGACCTGCGCGGCACCTCCGAGCGCGAGGGCTTCCCCTGCCGCCGCCACCCTGCCTTCGCGGCGCAGGTGATCGCCTATGACGGCGAAACCTCGAACTCGCCGCCGCACGAAGGGGGCGGCGGGCAGGTCGTCATGACCCCGCAGAAGGCGCGCGAGCGGATGCTGGCGGTCTACACCCGGATGCCGGTCAACCCGGCGATGATCTGGGTGTTCCGCGAATATTTCCGCGCCTTGGGCGAGCACGAGGGCGCAAGCCTCGTCCACTGCTTCGCGGGCAAGGACCGCACCGGGATCGCCGCGAGCCTCCTCCTCCACGTCCTCGGCGTCCACCGCGACGACTATACCGCCGAGTTCCTGCGCACCAACGACGCGCCCACCCGCGCGATCCTCGAGCGCCAGTCGCTCCCCCGGATGGAGGCGCATTACGGCAAGATGGACCCCGAGGCCCTCCACAACCTGATGGGCGTGCTCCCCGAATACATCGACACCTACATCGCCGAGGTGACCCGCGAGCACGGCTCGCTCGACGCCTATTGCGAGACAATCCTGGGTGTGGATGGGGCAAGAAAAGAGCGTCTCCGCGCCCGGTTCGTGGCGTGACAATCGCGCGCCGCAGCCCCATATCGCTCACCTGAGTTTCCCACCGCAAGGCACACGCAAAATGGCCACCCACACCACCAAGCTCCTGATCATCGGCTCCGGCCCCGCGGGCTACTCCGCCGCGATCTACGCCGCGCGCGCGATGCTCGAGCCGATCGTCGTCCAGGGCCTCCAGCCCGGCGGCCAGCTCACCATCACCACCGATGTCGAGAACTATCCCGGTTTCCGCGACGTGGTGCAGGGCCCGTGGCTGATGGAGGAGATGCGCGCCCAGGCGGAGCACGTCGGCACGCGAATGATCTGGGACACGATCGTCTCGGTCGACCTCGAGCACGGCTCGCCGTTCCGCGCGATCGGCGACAGCGGGGACGAATACATCGCCGACTGCCTCGTGATCGCGACGGGCGCACAGGCCAAGTGGCTGGGCGTCCCGGGCGAGCTCGCGCTGGGCGGCAAGGGCGTCAGCGCCTGCGCGACCTGCGACGGCTTCTTCTACCGCGGCAAGCGCGTCGCGGTGATCGGCGGCGGCAACACCGCGGTCGAGGAGGCGCTCTACCTCACCAACCATTCCGACAACGTGACCCTGATCCACCGCCGCGACACCCTGCGCGCCGAGCGGATCCTCCAGGAGCGTCTCTTCGCGCATCCCAAGATCACCGTGCTGTGGAACAAGGCGGTGGACAGCTTCGAGGCGGGTCCGACCGGCTGCCTCGAGTATCTCGCGCTCACCGACACCGTGACGGGCGAGGCGAGCACGCTCGAAGTCGACGGCGCCTTCGTCGCGATCGGCCACGCGCCCGCGACCTCGCTGTTCGTCGGCAAGCTGCCGATGGACGAGAGCGGCTACCTGCTCACCGAGCCGGGCACGCCCAAGACCGCGATCCCCGGCGTTTTCGCGGCCGGCGACGTGACCGATCACGTCTATCGTCAGGCGGTGACGGCCGCGGGCATGGGCTGCATGGCCGCGCTCGATGCCGAACGCTGGCTCGCTTCGCGCGCCCACGCCGGGTTGCAGGCGGAAGCGGCAGAGTAAGGAATTCCCACCCCCGACTCCTCCCGCAAGCGGGAGGGGAGGATCAGCGCTTCCAGTACCCCTCCCGCTTGCGGGAGGGGTCGGGGGTGGGCACGAAGTTCAGAACACCGCGATGGCCGCGTGCAGGATCAGCGCCATCAGCGCCAGCGATGACAGCGCGAACAGCGCAAACCGCACCGCGACCTTGTTCCACGTCGCCTGCACCACCGAGTGCAGCACCCGGAAGGCGACATAGGCCCAGGCGATGGTGGCGTTGAGGCCGTCGCCCTGTCCGGTGATCGCCAGCACGATCGCGACCGCGTAGAACAGCGTCGGCGCCTCGTGGAGGTGGTTGTAGTTGTCCGCCTTCCAGCTCACCCGGTCGGGGAGCTGCGCGCGCAAGGAAGCGCCGGTCGAGCCGACCATCCCCTTCGCGTCGATCCCCGCCGCGAGCATCGCGGGGATGCGGGTCACGTACATCCACACCCACATCACCATCGTCCACGCCAGCAGCGCGACGACGGGCTTCAGGATTGCGGCTTCGATCATGTGTTTCTCTCCCCCTTTGGATCAGGTCAGACCGGCAGCGCCGACGGGTCCGCGAAGGCGGTCGCCATCACCGCGCGGATCGCGAGCGCCATGAGGGCGAGGCTCGCGGAGATGAACAGCGCGAAGCGCACCACCACGGTGTTGACGAGGCCCTGCCACAGCGAGTGGATGATCCGCAGCGCGACGTAGGTCCAGGCCAGCGCCACGTCGAGCGCGCCGGGACCCGTCACGGCGAGGATCAGCACGGTCGGGTAGAACACCGTCGGCTGTTCCATCAGGTGCGTGAAATTGTGCGCCGGCCAGTTCGCCTTGTCGGGCAGCACGCCCTCGAGATCGGCGCCGCGCATGCCTGGCTTGCGCGGCAGCGCCGACTTGTCCTCCATCTTCGCCACCGCACCGAACCGCGCCGGCACGATCCACAGCATGACGATCAGCGACCACACCACCAGCACGGCGGCGGGCGCGAGCATTTGCGCTTGCATCGGTCGATCCCTTTCCCGAACTCTCTCTATCGCGGTCTAGCTGCAAGAGCGCAAAACCATTGTCAAATGCAACCTATCGGGAGAAGCCCCTCCTCATGCACCTTGTCCACGACCCCGCCGCGCCGCCCGCCGAAACGATCGCCTTCGACGACTTCCTCAAGGTCGACATCCGCGCCGGGCGGATCGTAAAGGCCGAGCCCTATCCCGAGGCGCGGAAGCCCTCGCTGAAGCTCACCATCGATTTCGGCGCAGGTGTCGGCGTGAAGCGTTCTTCGGCGCAGGTGGCGGAGCTCTACACGCCCGAGGCGCTCGAGGGGCGGATGATCGCGGCGGTGGTCAACTTCCCGCCGCGCCAGATCGGCAAGTTCATGAGCGAGGTGCTCACCCTCGGCTTTCCGGACGAGCAAGGCCGGGTGGTGCTGTTCCAGCCCGACCGCGCGGTGCCGCTCGGGGCGAGGCTGTTCTGAGCCTGTCGCCGGCCGGTCCCAAGCGGCCCTCGGACCCTGCCAGACCCCGCCTAGACCCCCGTTAGACCCCCTCCAGACCCCCGCTGGAGCGAGGTTTCACGTGAAACACGGCCCGATCAGGCGGCCTCGGGGATCGCGGGGACGGTGATGGTGCGCTCCCCGCCGAAATCCTCGCGGACCACGATCCGCCCGAGCCGCTCGAGATGGTCGAGCAGCCGCCGCACCCGGCTGGGCGAGGCGCTGCCGTAGAGGCGCCCCAGCTCCTCCTCGCCCGGCATCGGGCGTCCGAGGTGCGCGGCGATGAGGATCGCGAGATAGGGGGCGAGGAGGTCGTCCTCGATGCCCTCGGCGGCACCCTCGACGGCGCTGCGAGCGGGCTCGGCGAGGCGGTCCAGGCCGCTGATTGCAATGGCGAAAAGCCGCCGGAAGCGGGGGAGGTCGATGTGCGCTGACGGAATGCCGCGCTGGCGGCAGCGCACCGCGAAGTCGCGGAACAGGGCCGCCGCCGGGCGGAAGCTCGCGCCCTCCTCGCCCGCGATCTCGCGCACCACGCCCTCGACCTCGCCCGAGGGCGGCGGAGGGGGGGCGGGCTCGGGCTCCGGCAGCGGCAGCGGCTCGGCGGTAGGAACGACCTCCGGCAGCACGGGGGCGAGGGCGATCCTTTCCTCCACCTCGGCCTTCGGAACCGGCGGCGGGGCTGCGCGGCGGACCGGCTGCGGCGCGGCGGCGGCTTCGGAAAGCCGCTCGGTGAGCAGCGCCTCCATCCCGCCCGCGGCAGCCTCGGGGAGCGGGATCAGCCCCTGCGCGACACCCCGCCCGGCGGTCCGCACCGCGCCGACCTCAACCGCCACCGGCCGCCGGCTGATCGCCGGGCCGAGCCCCAGGAACTGCCCGCGCTGGAGGTCGCGGATGCGCTCGGCCTGCCGCCGGTCCATGCCGAGAAGGTCGGCGGCGCGCTGCATATCGATGTCGAGAAAAGTCCGCCCCATCAGGAAGTTGCTGGCTTCCGCGGCGACGTTCTTGGCGAGCTTGGCGAGCCGCTGGGTGGCGACGATCCCCGCCAGCCCGCGCTTCCGCCCCCGGCACATCAGGTTGGTCATCGCCGCGAGCGTCATGCGGCGCACCTCGTCGTTCATCTCGCCCGCGGCAGCCGGCGCGAACATCTGCGCCTCGTCGACCACCACCAGCGCCGGATACCAGTGCTCGCGCGGGGCGTCGAAGAGCGCGGTGAGGAACAGCGCGGCGCAGCGGATCTGCTGCTCGACCTCGAGCTCGTCGAGGGCCAGCACCACCGAGGCGCGGTGCTGCCTCACGCGCTGGCCAAGCGCCTCGATCTCGCGCGGGGAATAGGCCGCGGCGTCGATCACCACGTGGCCGAAGGCGTCGGCGAGGGTGACGAAATCGCCCTCGGGATCGATCACGATCTGCTGGACCTGCCCGGCGCATTCCTCGAGCAGGCGGCGCAAGAGGTGCGACTTGCCCGAGCCCGAATTGCCCTGCACGAGCAGGCGCGTGGCGAGGAGCTCGGCGAGGTCGATCCCCACCGCCTGCCCGCCCGCGTCGCGCCCGATTTCGATCCGTGCCGTCATGCCCCCGAGCGTTACGGGCGCGGGCGCGGGCGGCAAAGCGGTACCCGCGAGTTTTCCAGCACTTTGCGACTATCCGCCCAAGGCCGGTGCGATCAGCACCCTGGCGCGCGCATCCGGGCTCTCGCGCGAGACGGCGAGGACCTCGGAAACCTGCCCCGCCGCCTCGGCGCGGAAAGGCCCGAAGGGAAGGCCCTCGAACAGCACGAAGCCGTCGAAATCGGTGACCGCCCGCGCCGCCTCCCGGCCGTCCGCCCCGCGCAGCACCACCGGGACGCCCGAGCGCGGCGTGCGGCGGTCTCCGGCGACGAGCAGGACCTGCACTTCGATAGAGCCGGTCGGGCGCAGCGCCACGGCGAGGTGGCGGACTTCGCCGGGGCGCAGGACGACGCGGTCGCCGGGGCGCGCGGGGCGCAGGGTGAAGTCGGTGAGCGAGGACATCTGGGTCTCGATTGCGACCGAGGGGCCGGGCGCGATCCCGCCGATCAGCACGCGGCCCGCGGCGTCGGTCGCCTCCTTGCGCAGCGCGGCGCCGACGATGAAGCGCCCGCCCTCGACCGCCTCCTCCTGCGGCCCGCGCACGCCGTCGCCGTCCGCATCGACGAACATCTCGGCAAGGATCGCGCCCGAGCGTGCCACCCCGGAAGGCGCGGCGTGCCAGCGGCCCGCGCCGCGGAACAGGCCGAGGGTGACCCCGATCCCGGCGCGAAACCCCTGTCCGTCGCGCCCCGCCGAGGCGCTGAGGCCGAGCGGGCCGAACTGCCGCGCATAGGTCAACCCGCCGCCCAGGGTGCCGTCCCGCGCCTGCCAGTCGAGGTCGAAGGCGAGGTTGCCCGAGCCGCCGAGCCGCCGCGCGGCGCTGAGCGAGGCGCCGTCCACGCGCCACGCGCCGCCATCGGCCGAAGCCGAGACGCCGCTGCGCAGCCGCCACTCGCCGCGGCGCGCGGTGAGGCCGAGGGCGGCGGTGGGGCGCCAACCGTCCCCGCCCTCGCGTGTCGCCCCGAGCGCGAGGTTCGCCTGCCAGTCGGGCATGGGGAGCACGATCCGCGCCGCGGCGACCTCGCGCGTGCCGCCGCTGCGCAAGGCCCCCGCCTGGTAGCGCGCCTGCCAGGGCAAGCTGAGGCGCCCGAGGCCGATGCGCCCCTGGCCGCTCAGCGCGAGGAGCCCTTCGAACTCGCGCGCCTGCGGGGGCGCGCCGGGGCCGGTGTCGCGGCCGTAGCGGGCGAGGTCGAAGCTCAGGTCCTGCGAGCCGAAGGCCCGCGCCAGCCGCAGCGCGCCGGCCAGTCCCCCCTCTCGGTCGCGCGCGCCGGTGACCGCCCACAGCCCGCCGCCGAGCGCGCCGTTGAGCCCCACGGCCACCGCCGGTTCCCCGCGCGTGCCCACCCTCATGTCGAGCCGCGCGGTCACCGCGCCCGACAGCCCGTAGTCGAACGTGGCGAAGGCGGCGGGCCCCGCGGGCTCGCTCGTCGTCCCGGCGGCGGCGCCCGCAGGGACCAGCGGGCGCCCGCCGTCGACGAAGCCGAAGCTGTAGCCGACCTCGTTCTCGGGGTTCATCTCGGTGCCCACGAGGCGGGTGAAGACCTGGCTGTCGGTCTCGCCGCCCGGGCCGTAGCGGCGCACCTCCCAGCGGTTCTCGCCGATGCGCAGGGGCACGTCGGCGAACTGCCACTGGCCCGCCGCACCGCCCTCGCGGGTGACGGCGACGAGGCGCTCCTCGTGCCACAGCTCGGCCTCCCATCCGGCCGGGAGAGGGCCGGAAAGCGTGATGGTGTCGACGAGATCGGCCCGCCAGCCCGCGCGGCTCGAGACGACGAGGCCGCGGCCGGAGAGACTGTCGGCGATCAGCGGCTGGGCGGGGGCGGCGATGTCGCCGAGCGCGAGGCTGCGCGCCTTGAGGGGGCCGAGGAGGTCGGGGGTGTCGCGGCTCTCGGAGAAGGTCACGCCCGGGGTGATGCGCCCCCGCTCGTCGGCGACGAGGTTGACCCGTCCGGCGAGCCCCAGCACCGCGCCGCTCGCGAGGAGGCTCGCCGAGACGCGGCGCGTGCCCCCGGAGAGGCCCGCGCTGGCGGCGAAGTCGGCGCTCCACAGCTCGGCGGCGCGGGGGGCGCGGGGGAGCAGCGGGAAGGCCGGGCGCAGGGTCTCGGGGACGAGCCGCGCGCGCCGCTCCTCGCGCTCGAGCCGCATCAGGACGGGGAGCGCGGCGCTCGCGGTGAGGAGGAGGCGCTGGCTCGCGGTGTCGTGGGTGAGCGAGAGGGGGAGGAGATCGGGGAGCTTCGCGAGCGGCAAGCAGGAGCCGCTCGGGCTGTCGAGCAGCGCGCTTGCGGGGAGCATGACGGTGCGGCGCGGCTGGGGGAGGGTGACGGCGATCCCCTCGGGCGCGTCCTCGTGGGCGAGCTCCAGCGCATCGAGGAGGGGGACGATGGCGACGCAGGCGGCACCTCCCGTGGCGCCGAGATCGTGCAGCGGGAGGGCCTCGGCGATCCGCCTGCGGCCCTCGAACAGCGCGGGGAGGGCGAGGCCGTCCGCCGCCAGGCCGGCGCGCTCGGCGGCGGGGTCGCTACCGAACAGGCGGTCGAAGACGCTCCCGTCCTGCGCGCGCGCCGGGACCGGCCCTGCCACCCCTGCCGCGAGGGCGAGGGCGAGCAGGGCCAGGCGGCGGCGGAGCCGGTGCGCGGGGCGGGGCATGGCGGCAGGCCGGAGCGCGCACGGGGGCGGGGGTCAGAGGCGGGCGGTGAGCGTCGCGAGGCGCTTGCCGGCGCTCGCGGGGTCGGCGGCGTCGGTCGAGGTGTAGTCGATCCGCACCTGCCTGCCCGCCAGCGCCGCGCGCACCTCGGGGGGGAGGGGGACGATCACGTCGCGCGCGGTGTTGGGGGTGTAGATCGCGACCCCGCGCACCACCCAGGCGGGCTCCTTCGCGCCCTCGGGCGTGAGGCTGAGGTCGCCATAGGTCGAGCGCGTCCCGGCGCGGGTGAGGCGCACCGTCAGCTGCTCGGGCGCGTCCTTGGCGAGCGCGGCGCCGTCCATCGTGACGCTCGCCTCGAGCTTTCCGACGCGGAGGATGACGGGGATGGTGATCGAGCGGATCGCGACGAGCTCGATCGAGAGGCTGTTGTCGGCAGGCTGCTGCCCGGCGGCGGCGGGCGCTGCGCTTGCGGCGCTGACGGGCGCGGACATCAGGCGCAGGTGCGAGCGGTATTCGCCGGGGGCGAGATCGCCGGGCGCGCTCGCCATGATCCGCACCACCTGGCGCGCGCCGGGCTCGAGCACCAGCTGGCGCGGCGAGTAGCGCAGCTTGTCGTCGGCGAAGAGCTCGCCGTCCTGCGCCTGCGGGGCGTCCTCGAGGCTGCCGTCGGGGTTCATCCGGCGGTTCTCGATGCCGATGCGGAAGGCGGCGGTCTCGGTGCCCTTGTTGACGAGCACCAGCTCGGCGGCGCGGGTCTCGGGGGTGAGCACCACGCGGGTCGGCGCGACGAGCAGCTCGGCGGCGGCGGGCACGGGAAGGGCGAGCGCCGCGACGAGGGCCGCGGCGAGGGGAAAACGGAGCATGGGGGAAGACCTCACATTGGCAGGGGTGGTCTCGAGTAAGGGGAGGGCGGGTGCCGGCTGGGGGGTTGGGGCCACCCGCCCTCAAGTAGCGAAGCGGTAGGGCGGCAAGGACTCGGATCGGGGAGCCGCGCGGGGGACACGCGGCTCCCTTCTCCCCCTGCCACGGAGGGCTTACTGGTATTCCACCGCGACGGTGAAGCTACCGGTATACTTGCCCGCTTCCTGGCGCACGCCGACATCGAGCGTGCCGCCGACGGTGAAGCTGTCCTCGCCCTTGAGGAGCTGGCCCTTGTCCTTCGAGCCGGAGAAGTCCGACACGAGCATGGCGTTGCCGTTCTCGTTGACGATCTTGATCTCCTTGGGGAGCGAGATGGTGTAGAAGGCGCCAGCCTCGCCGGTCACCGCGAAGGCCGCGGCGGTGTGGTCGGCGGTGAGGCAGGTCAGCGCCGGACCGCACTTGCGGCTGCCGTCCGAACCGACGACCACCTTGTCGGCGACGGTGGTCGAGGGGGCGATCGTGCCGAAGTAGAGGTCGGTCACGTTGCTGATCTCGAGCGGGGCGACGATCTTGGCGCCCGCGCCGGCGTCGGCCGACTGGGCCTGCGCCGAAGTGGCGGCGGTGAGCGCGGCGATGGCGCCGGCGATTGCAAGCATCTTGTTCATGTCATTGGTCCTTTTCGGTCTGGTCAAAACCAGCGGCGGGTTCTGCCGTGGCCCGCTCCCAATGGCCGGCAGGACCGGGCCTGTCATTTGGGCGAGGGTATAGAAGACGCCGCGCAAGGATGGCCCGCCGCCCGCCTCCGGTTAACGCAGGCACCCCGGGGAATAGCGAAATCGCCGGAGGAGGGGGGCAACCTATACGAAAGGATAAGACTTCCTCGCCTAAGGGGCGGATTGTGCCGGCAAGGGCCGCGTGAGACGGGACAATCCGCCGCGCACGCCCGCCGGCGAACCGGAAACCGCCTGCCATGTCGATGCACCAGCCCATCAACCTTCCCCTCGGCGCCGACGAGCCCGGCCGGCTCGCCGCGCTCGATGCGCTGGGCGTGCTCGACACGCCCGCCGATGCCGAGCTCGACGTCATCACCCGCCTCGCCGCGGACCGCTTCAACACCCAGATCGCGCTGGTCAGCCTCGTCGATGCCGAGCGCCAGTGGTTCAAGTCGCGCTTCGGCCTCGCCGCGACCGAAACCTGCCGCAGCCACAGCTTCTGCACCCACGCCATCGCCGGCGAGGGCGTCATGGTCGTCCCCGATGCGAGCCGCGACGCGCGCTTCAGTGCGAACCCGCTGGTGATCGGCCCGCCGCACATCCGCTTCTACGCGGGCGCGCCGCTGGTGCTGAAGAGCGGCCACGCGGTCGGCACGCTGTGCGTCATCGACCCCGCGCCGCGCCAGGCGATGTCCGCGCACGACCGCGGCATCCTCAGGCTCATGGCAAGCCAGGTCGTCGCCTTCCTCGAGAGCCGCGAGATCCGCCAGCGCCAGCAGATCTCCGACCTCATCGCGCGCACCACCACCGATGCCTTCGTCTGCGCCGACGCGATGAACCGCATCACCCTCTGGAACCGCGCCGCCGAGATGCTGTTCGGCTGGCGCGCCGAGGAGGCGATCGGCCAGCCGCTCGCGCTCATCATCCCCGACCGGCACCGCGCCGGGCACGCCGCAGGGGTCGAGCGGCTGCGCGGCGGCGCCCCCACGCGCCTCGTCGGCAAGACGGTCGAGGTGCCCGCCCTGACCCGCGACGGGCGCGAGGTGCCGATCGAACTCAGCCTCGCGATGTGGCCCGCGGAAGGGTCCGACAGCGGCGAGCCGGCGGGCTTCGCGGCGATCATGCGCGACGTCTCCGCGCGCAAGGCCGCCGAGGCCGAGCGCGCCGCCACCGAGGCGCGCGACGCGCGCTATCTCGCCGCGGTCGAGGCCTCGGACGACGGCATCGGCATCACCGACGCCGAAGGTCGCTTCATCTTCATGAACCGCGCCCACGCGGCGATGTTCGGCCATGACGACCCCGCCGATCTCATCGGCAAGCCGTGGAGCGTGCTCTACGACGCCGCGGAGGCCCGGCGCATCGCCGAGGAGGCCCTGCCGATCCTCTATTCGCAGGGCCAGTGGCGCGGCGAGACGCAAGGGAGGAAGCGCGACGGCAGCCCGATCGAACAGGAGATCGCGCTCTCCCTGTCCCCCGAGAACGGGATCGTCTGCGTCACCCGCGACGTCGGCGAGCGGCACGCGATGGAGCGCGAGAAGGCGCGCCTGCGCGAACAGCTGATGCTCTCCCAGCGGCAGGAGGTGGTCGGCCAGCTGGCGAGCGGGATCGCGCATGATTTCAACAACCTCATCACCGCGATCGCGGGCACGGCCGAGCTGCTGCGGGGCCTCGGCGATCCGCGCATCATGCCCCATGCGCAGCGCATCCACTCGGCTGCGGGAACGGCGGCGCGGCTGGTCGAGAAGATGCTCACGCTCGGGCGCAAGGTGCCGCATCCCAAGATGGTGGACCTCGCGCGCATGGTCCGCGACGTGCGCGACCTCGCCGCGCCGAGCCTCGCCGATCCGCTCCACCGCATCGAGCTTGCCCTGCCGCAGGGGCCGGTGATGCTCCAGACCGACGACACCGAACTCAATCAGGTGCTCCTCAACCTCGTGCTCAACGCCCGCGACGCGCTGCGCCCCGGCGAGACCGGGCGCATCCGCGTCGAGGTGCTGGCGGGCGAGGGCCTCGCGCCCGAGGGGCGGCTGGTGATCGGCCGGGTCCCGACGGTGCCGAGCGTCCTCATCCGCATCAGCGACACCGGCTGCGGGATCGAGCCCGAAGAGATGAACAAGGTGTTCGAGCCCTTCTTCACCCGCAAGGGCGAGGCCGGCACCGGGCTCGGCCTCGCGGTCGTCGCCGGGGTGATCGCGGGCAACGACGGCGCGCTCGCGATGCAGAGCTGGCCCGGGGTCGGCACGATCTTCGAGGTGTTCTGGCCGCTCCACAGCGAGCGCGGCGATGCGGCGGCGCGCGCCGAGGACTGCGGTCCGCTCGCTGCGCTTGCCGGGCGGACCGTGCTGGTGGTCGACGACAACCCGGCGGTGGTCGACACGCTGGTGGCGATGCTCGAGGAGGTGGGCGCCGAGGCGGGGCCGTGCCTCGACGCGCGCGACGCGATCGCCGCGATCCGCGACGATGCGCGCGGGGCGCGCGCGCAGTGGGACCTCGTCATCACCGATTACGACATGCCCGGCATGAACGGCGCGGACTTCGCGCGGCGGCTGCGCAAGCTGCGGCCCGGCCTGCCGATCCTGCTGCTCACCGCGCTGCCGCGCGTCCACAAGCTCCACCAGAAGCAGGTCGGGCTGTTCGACGGGGTGCTCGGCAAGCCCGCCACCACCGCGCAGCTCGCCGCCGCCGCCGCCGCCGCGATCGCCGCGGCCCGGGAGAGGACCCTGTCATGCACATCCTGATCGCCGACGATCACGAGCTGCTGCGCGACGTGCTGCGCTCCTATCTCGAAGCCGAGGGCGGCTTCACCGTCGAGACGGTCGCCGACCTGCCCGCCGCGCTTGGCCGGATCGCCGAAGCCGCAGGCGAGGCGCCCTTCGATCTCGTGGTGCTCGATTACGGGATGCCCGGGATGGACGGCTACGAGGGGCTCGCAAAGGCGATCGCCGCGAATGGCGGCAGGCCGGTCGCGCTGATGTCGGGCCTCGCCCCGCCGGGGGTGGCGGCGAAGGTGCTCGGCCTGGGCGCGGCGGGCTACCTGCCCAAGACGCTCCCGGCGCGCTCCCTGGTCAACGCGATCCGCTTCATGGCGGCGGGCGAGGTCTATATGCCCCTCGACCTGCATCGGCCTTCGCAGGCGACGGTGCCCGCGCCCTCGGGGCTCTCCCCGCGCGAGATCGAGGTGCTGGCGCGGCTGTGCTCGGGCCAGGCGAACAAGGAGATCGCGCGCGAACTCAACCTGCGCGAGCCGACGATCAAGCTCCATGTGAAGACGATCTGCCGCAAGCTCTCGGCGCGCAACCGCACCCACGCCGCAATGATCGCGCGCGAGCGGGCGCTGTGCTGAGGGCAGGCCGGCGCTAGACCCCGCCTAGACCCCCGCCAGCCCCGCTCAGACCCCCTCTACCCCCCAGCGCAGCGACGCTTGGCGGCGGTGTTTCCCGTGAAACATTGCGAAAATGGGGTGGGCTGGGGCGGAAGAATGCTCAGCCAGAAGAAATCCAAGAAACCGAAAGAACGCGTTTCTTGCAACCGCATCCGGCCGAAGCACCACAACAGGGTGCCACGGCCATGTGCAGCATCCAGAACGTCACCCGCAAGCAGGCTTTCGACAGAAGCAGTCACTCCGGTTCCGGCATCGTCCGGGCGTGAGAAACCATCCGCCGCGTGAGGCGAACCGGCCAAGACATCGATCGAGCGTCGGGCGCTTAAGGCTTGCCTCCACGGTCGTCTCCCATCGGCACAGCGCCAAGACGCGCAAGCC
Source organism: Erythrobacter sp. NE805 (assembly GCF_046452355.1). NCBI lineage: Bacteria > Pseudomonadati > Pseudomonadota > Alphaproteobacteria > Sphingomonadales > Erythrobacteraceae > Erythrobacter > Erythrobacter sp. NE805. The sequence continues at coordinate 368,745 of NZ_JBKFDI010000004.1, forward strand.
CGGGCAATTGCTAACAGCCCCTTAAGAGCATCACATTCGCGCCGTCCTGCCTCCCAACGGGCCTCGTGGCGCGTTCGAGGAGGGCGCGCGAAAGGTCATGCCGTTGGCAAGGGAGGCCGAGCTATGTCGCATCCGTTCGGACTTTCGCGCGGACTTGCTTTGCCTGGTCGGCTCGGGCTCATGCTGGGCTCCTCCCTTGCATCGGTCTCAGTCCCGGCCGCATCGGCGGCAGATGGCTTGCGCTGGCAGATCGAGGCGAGCGTCCCGGTAATCTGTGCGATCCTTTCGGTGGAAGCACCTGGCGATCAGAATGCGGGAATTGCCGTCGCCACCAACTGCAATGCCGAGCGCTACCAGCTCAATGTCTCCGGTGGCACCGGCGCGGGGAGCCTGCGTGCGGCGCGCAGCACAGCCGGGCCGGTGCAAATCAGCGGCAGTACGGTTACCATCAGCAGCCTTCGCCCCGGCTATGCCCTGACCACCATCGAGCTCGCCCAGCCTGTCGGCGCCGGGCAGGTGGCCGTGACGCTCCAGCCGCTCTAATAGGCTGTGTAGAGCAAGGTCAGCACGTCGCGGTATTCGCCCGCGAGCCGCCCGGTGCCGGGCGCGACCTCGAGCACCATCTCGTCGCGCTGGGCGATGAGGCCGCGGAACGGGCGGCTGACCTGCGCCCCGGTTGAAAGGTTGACCGCTGCGCTATCATAGCTCAGCCGGTAGGGGATCGCGCGGATCGGCCCCAGCACGGTGTGGACCAGTTGGCCGCGGTTCTGCGACTGGATGGTGATGCTGACCGCCGCATTGCTCTGGTAGAAGACGGCGGTGCGGATCACCGAGCCCGCGGTCACCTCGCCGAAGCTCAGATCGCGGGTCGTCGCGCCCTGCTCGGCGAGGAACTTGATCGCCGGGCGCACCGCGATCGTGAACAGCACCGCCTGCGGCAGCGCGCTTCCGACCTGCACCAGCACCGTGCCGCGATATTCGCCCGCGGCGGGGAACTGCCCGGCGCTGATCTCGAACAGGTCGATCGTCACCGCCTCGCCGCGCACCAGCCGGTTGCGGGCGTTGCCCGAAAGCTCGAAGCGGGTGACGTTGGCCCGCGAGACCTGGCTCGAATTGAGCTGGACGAAGCCCAACTGATAGGCCCCGTTGGCAAAAACGAAGGCGGTGCTCGATTGCGGGGTGATGGTGACGGGCGCGCTGGTGCAGCCGGGGGCGATGTCCGCGCCCGCAGCCTGGAGCGTGATCTGGAGCACGGTGCGGTTGGCCTGGTTGGGGTCATAGCTCTGCCCGCTCGCCTGACGCCCGGTGATTTGGTAGCCGCCCGGGCAGGCGCCGCCGCCGTTCTGCGCCAGCGCGGCGCTGCTGGCCGCAAGCCCCGCCCACACCGCCAGCAACGCAGCCGCGCGCACCAAAGGTGTGATCCAACCGCGTGTCATCGTGCCACCTCGACCTTCTGCGTCCCCAGCCGGATGATCGCTGGAGCATCTTCGGCCACGGCGAATTCGAACACCAGGTCCCCGCCCACGAATTCCACCCGGTAGTGCCCTGCGCCAAGTTTGGAGAGCACTGCGCGCCCTGCCGCATTGGTGAACACCCCGCTGGTCTCGCCCGTCGCAAGGTTGCGCACCACCCCGTCGGCTAGCTTCACCGGCGCGCCGTCGGGCATGACGAAGGTCACCAGCGCCGAACGGTAGGCGTCGCTTCCGATCGTCAGCCGCACGCCGCTGAAGGCGCCGGGCAGGGTGAGATATTCGCCCGCGCCGATATCGTAACCCGGCGGCGCGCCGAGCACGCTGACGCGGATATTGTCGGGCCGGTAGCCCGAAAGCTGGCCGACCACGGCGGGCCCCATCTGGTTGCTCTGCCCCGCACGCCGCCCGATGCCGCTGGTCTCGACCTCCACGCGCGCGTCCTTGAGCGAGGCGTGGCGATCGACCATCACGAAGCCGCGCCCCGGGTTGCGGCCGATGCCGAACTCGCCGTCGGCGAAGGCAATGCCCGATTGCAGGCGGAAATTGACGAGGTTGGAATCGCGCAGCCCGCTCGCCGCTTCCGCGCGGGTCCCCACCATCTCGACATCGAGATTGAGCCGAGAATTGGCATAGCGCGCCTGTCCGGTGAGGCGGCCGAACAGCGGAGTGCGCTCTGCGATCAACCCGTAATCGAACTCGGGCACGGTAATGTCGCGCACCCGCCGCGCCTCGAGCCGCGCCTGGCGGGTGACGGTGTCGTAGCTCGCGGTGGAGAAATGGCTCCGACCGAGCGGGATGGTCAGCGTTGCAAGGATGCCGCGATCCTCGCGCCCGCCGATATCGGCATAGCGCGCGGTCGCCGAAGCGAGCACCCGGCCGAAGGAGGCCTGCACGCCGGCGAACACCGCGCGGGTGGCAGGTGCGCCGCCGTGGTTCTCGAGATAATTGCCGCCGAGCGAAAGTGCCACGCGTTCGGACAGGCTCACCCGGTAATCGAGCGCCATGTCGAGCTTGACCGGATCGGGCGCGAGCGACTGCGACAGTCGGCGGTAATCGGCGGACCGGTAATCAAGCCGGAAATTGAGCTGGCCGCCGAGGTCCGAGAGACGAAAGGGATCGCCGCGATAGGCAAGGCTGACCGCATATCCCAGATCGCCGCTGGGGCGGTGGTGGCTCGCGCTGGCGCCGGCGATCAGCGTGCCGCCCGGCACGACGCCCGCCACCGTCACGCCGACGTTCTGGTAATCGGCCATCAGCGCGAAATGCGCGCCCGCGGTCAGCAGGTCGCTGAAGCCGCGGGCGTATTGGCCGGTCAGCAGGGGCGTTGCGGAATAGGCGAAGCCGCTCGCGGCGGGCTTGCGCATGAAGCCCGCTGTCACGTTGAATTCGCTTAGCCCCTTGCCCAGCAATTCGATGTCGTTGGCCAGCGTGAAGCTGTCGATCTCGCGCCGCCCGGTCGCATCCTCGACGATGATCCGGATGTTGGTCGAGAGCGAAAGCGCAGGGATGCGGTTGAGATCGACCGGCCCGGCATTGACGTCGAGCGCCTGGACCAGCGCGCCGTTGGCGTAGATCTCGATCCGCGCCGGGCGGTCGAGGGTGAACTGGCGGCGGCCGGTGGGGCGGATGTTGCGCAAGGGTTGGAGCGCATCGTAGCGCCGCTCGAGCGAGATTCCCGCGACATCGACCTCGCCCGCGATCAGCGGGAGCCCCGCGTTGAGATCGCCCGCCGCCACCCGCAGCGCCGGGCCCTCGAAGTCCTTGAACAGCACCAGCCGGTCGCGCTCGAAGGTGCGCTGTGCCCGGCCTGCAAGGTTCACCAGCCCGCCGAACAGCAGATAGCCGCCGCGGTCTCGCCCGCCGATGTTGAGAAAGCCGGCGAAGTTGTAGGCGAGCCGCGTGCTGCGCTGCGGATCGCTGAAATCGTGGCTGCCCACGAGATTGCCGGTGATGCCGAGGGCGAAATCGGCGGGCTGGACCCTCTCGGCTGCGCCAAGCTTGACATCGCCCATGAAGTCGAAGGTCTGCGCCCCCACCGCCTCGGGCGCGATGGCGAGGTTGATAATGAGGTTGGCCGGATCATAGGCGGCGGTGATGCCGAGCGCGGCGAGCCGGTCGACGGGCAGGAAATTGCCCGCCTCGCGCTTCAGATCGCCCCGCCGCGCGGCGGCGAGCTTGTCGCCGAGTGCGCTTTCGAGCGAGCCGGCCTCGATGCCGCGCAGTTCGGTGAGGGTCAGCTCGGCGGTGACCAGCGCGAGCCGGTTGCCGCCGAGCACCGGTGGCATCGAGATCCGGCTGACGCGTGGCGGGCGCGGGGCTGCGGGGGCGGGGGGCGGTGCGGGGTCGGCCGGGGGCGGGGCGGGGGCGGGCGGAGGGATGTCCCGGGCACCTTCGCGCGGCTCGGCGGCGGCGAGCGTCGGAGGCTTGGGTGCCGGACCTTGCGGGGCATCGACCGGGACCACGCTGCCATCGGCCCGGACCGCGACCAGCCGGCTGCCTTCGAACTTGCGCAGCGATTGTTCGGCGAGATCGGTAAGGGCGCCGAACAGGACAGGCGCCTCGCCCCCGCGCAGATCGAGCGCACGCAGCGGCGCGATGAGGCGAGGGTCGGCGGGAGGTGACAACACGGGCGCGGCCGCCGCCTCGGGCACCAGCGCGAAGCTGAGTGTCAGGTTTGCCGGATCATAGGCCGCGACGATCCCCATGTCCTGCAACCGCGCCACCGGCAGGAAGCGCCCCGCCTCGCGCCGCAGCTCGTCGCGGTGGACCGCCGAGAGGCGCTGGCCGAGCGCGAAGTAGAGCGAGCCCGCCTCGATCCCCCGCAATTCGATCGCATCGAACTCGGCGGTCACCTGCGGCAGGCGGTGACCCTCGAGCACGGGGTGCATGATGAACAGACTCGCCTGCGGGGCGCGCGGGTTCCGGATCGCGGCGGTCGCGGCGACGGCGGCGGCGACGTCGGGGGCGATCGGGTCAGGAGGGATCGGCGCGGCGCCGGCATCCGTGCCGATGGCCGCGGGCGCGGCCCAGGCGGCACTGCCGGTCGCCGTCAGCAGCGGGACCAGCATCAGCCGCCCGTGCCGCGTCACGCCCGAAATACGCCCCCCGCGCCCCACCGGTCAGGCCGTCATCACCCGCCGGCCCCCGTCGCATGGCCGGGCGGGGGCACGGCGGCCTGCCTCAGCTCTCACCGCGCAGCAGCCGGACGTCGACCGGCCCGGTGGCCGCCGCGGCAGCGATGCTCTTGTCGAGCGGCAGCGCGAATTCGCGGGTCGCGCCCGGCGGCACGATCGGGTTGGCGACGAGGGTCGCGACATCGTCCGGGGTCAAGGTGACGCGCGTGCCGCCGACATTGTATTCAAGCACCTGCCCGGTCAGGAAACCGTAGTCATTGCCGCTGTTGGCGACCTTGAAGCGCAGCACGCCGTCCGCCGCCGCCGCCTCGCTCACCGCCAGCCGCGCGCGGGCCCGGGGCGGCTGGACATAGACCGCCACGCCGAAGTTGTAGGTGAACTGGATGCCGGTGCCCTCGAGCTTGTTCACCGGCACCTCGGTCACCTGCACGACGAAGGCCTGCGACGTCTCGCCCAGTTCGCCGACATACTGGATGCGGATCGCCTGCGACTGTCCGGCGGGAATCTGCACCTGCGGAGGAAAGGTGATGAACTCGTCGTCGGCCGGCTCGAACACCTGCTCGCCGTCCGCCTTGACCACCCGGCGAAACACCTGGATCTCGACCGGGAGCGGCTCGGTGCGGATGTTGTTGATCGTGATGGTGGCGCTGTTCTGCCCACCGCCGGGCTGGAGGAAGACGCGCATCGGCGTCACCTCGTAGGCCTGCACCGCGCCCGCCACCACCAGTGCGAGCGCCGCCGCGATGGCGACCGCGATATGCCGCAGGGGACGCGTGCTGCGCCCGGCGATGAGCGAAAGCCTCGTACCGATGTTCATGATGATGGGAGCCGTTCGTGCCGCGAAATTAACCTGATTTGCTAATAAGGGTTAACTCGGAGCGCGGACAAGCGGCGCATGAAAAAAGTGGTGGAACCCGCAGCGGGGCTCCACCACTTTTCGCAGGCCCTGTGCCGGGGGGCAGCGCCCCCGGCCGGACACTCAGAGCGCGGTGACGGTGATGGTCACGGTGTCGCGGTAGTTGCCCGCATAGACCGTGGTGCCCGGTGCGCCGTTGCCGCCTGCGGCACCCTGCACGCCGAAAGCCTGGAAGCTGACGGTGCCGGTCTCGCCCGCGAGGAACGCGGTGCTGCCGCCGAAGGTCGCGCTCACCGGCGAGGCCAGCTGCTGGGCGGTGAAGGCCAGACCGGCGTTGCCGGTGTGCGCCATGTTGAAGCGGATACGGCGCGCATTGTCGGTGGTGGTCGTGCCGTTGAGCGTCAGGTAGCCGTTGTTCTGCGAGGTGATCGTGCGGGTGAAGCCGTTCACGCTGTTGCAGCGATAGGTCGCCTCGCCCGCCGCCACGTCGACGGTGCTGCTGGTCGCAACGCTGGCGAGCTGGCCGAAATCGACCGGCACGGTCGCACCGCCCGAGTTGTACACGCCGCAGGTCGGCGCGACCTGGGCGTTGAGGTTGTAGGTCAGGCTCTGGGCCGAGGCCGGGACTGCAGCGAAAGCGGCGAGGCCGGCAGCGATAAGGGCAATCTTGGTCTTCATTGGTCTGGTCCTCTGGTTGGGTAATGAAAGGTCTGGTCGGTTGGTCAAGCGCTGGTCAGTTGGCCGTGAGCGTGATCGTCACGGTGTCGCGGTAGTTGCCCGAAAGCACGGTCGTGCCCGGCACGCCGTTGGCCGCCGGGGCACCGCGCACCCCGGAAGCTTGGAACGAGACCCCGCCGGTTTGGCCCCCAAGCCACGTGCCGCTGCCGGGGAAGCTGCCGGTCACCGGCGCAGTGAGCTGGCGCGCGGCAAAGCCGAGGCCGCTGCCGCCGCCGTGGGCGAGGGTGAAGCGGATGCGGCGGGTGTCCTGGGTGGTCGGCGCGCCGTCGAGCGTCAGCCAGCCGTTGTTCTGCGAGGCGATCGTGCGGGTGAAGCCGGCGGTCGAGTTGCAGCGATAGGTGGCGCTGCCCGCAGCCGCGTTCACGGTCGTGGCGGGGTCGACGGTCGCGAGCGAGCCGAAGTTGACGTCGATCACCGTGCCGCTCGAGCTGTAGACGCCGCACACCGGCGCGACCTGCGCGCTCATCTGGTAGGTGAGGTTCTGTGCGCCGAGCGGGGCTCCGGCAAGCGCGGCGAGGCCGGCGGCGAGGAGGGCGGACTTGCGCAAAATCTTGTCCTTCTTTCGCATGTCAGTTGGCGGTGATGGTGAGGGTGACGGTGTCGCGGTAATTGCCCGCGAAGACGGTGGTGCCGACCGGTCCGGCGGTGGTCGCGGGGCCGCGCACGCCATAGGCGCGGAAGCGGATCACCGCGGTCTGGCCGTTGAGGTATCGGCGGCTGCCCGGCGCATCGACCAGCGTGCGCACCCGCGGGGCGGTCAGCTGGGCGTAACCGAAGCCGTCGGCGCCCTGATGCTGCATGGTGAAGCGGATGCGGCGGTTGGCGCTGGTGGTGGCTTGTCCGCCCAGCGTCAGCCAACCGTTGTTCTGCGACCTGACGGTGCGGGTGAACCCGGCTGCGACATTGCAGCGATAGGTGATGTCGCCCGCATCGCGCTGGACGAACTGTGCGGGGGGGGTGTCGGCGAGCGCGCCGAAATCGACCGCGACCACCTGGCCTTCGGTGTTGTAGGCGCCGCACAGTTGCCGGACCTGCGCATTGACGTTGTAGGTGACGGTCTGGGCCACGGCTGCGCCCGGAGCGGCCATCAGGCCGGCAGCCAGGATCAGCGCAATGAACCTCATGACTCACACCTCTCTTGAACACAGGGCTCCCGAAAGGATCGGCAACCGGCCGGGCTCCTTCCAGCGGTCGCCGCCGTGTCGAACGGAAACTCCGACGCCGTAGATAGCGGAGACGGGTAAACTAACAGTTTATGCCCGAGAGACTGGGTAAGCTTACGGATCGCCTTGCGCCGAAGGAGGCCATATGGGTCCAGTTCGATCTTGCCGAAACTTACACCGCCGAGCGCGATTTGCCCTGCGCTGCCGACGGTGATCGCCTGAGCACGCAACCGTCCAAAGTCGGCAGTCGGGCTCTGAAGGGTCGCTTGACGGCTCTCGGCTGAACCCACTGTTTGGCGAGGCCGCTTCTGGCGGCAGGATTGTCCCCGAGACCTTAGAACGACCGCTGCAACGTCAATCTTGCACTGAACGGGCTCTGCGGCGTGAATTGCCGGCCAGCGGCGAAACGCAGCGGGTTGCCATAAGCGAAGAGGTTGTCGCGCCGGTCGAGGAGATTGTCGATGTCGAGCCTGAGGTCGAACCCGGCCAGACGCGCCTGCGCGGTGAGGTTGCTTTCCAGCACCTTGCCCATCGGCTGGTCGATGGCAGGGTCGAAGCTCAGGCGTGCCGGGCCGAGATAGCGCAGTTGCACCCCGATGCGGGCAGGCGCACCGGCGAGCGTGAAGCGGTGGTCGAGCCCGCCGCGCAGGGTAAAATCGGGCACCACCGGCAGGTGCAGATCATCGCGGCCCAGCGGCACCGCAACGTTCACCAGCGTGGCATGGGTAAGGCTGCCCCCGGCATCCAGCCGCCAGCCGGGCGCCACGGGCACGGACGCGCTGGCTTCGGCGCCGATGATCCGCGCAGTGCCGACATTGGCGCTTTCCAGCAGTCCGTCGGGCCGCAGCAGATCGGACTGGATATTCTCCCAGTGCGAAAAATAGCTGCCCACCTCCAGCGTGCCGCCATCCGCCAGCGTTTCGCGCCATCCTGCCTCGATCGTCTGGAGCTCGTCGGCCTCGAGCGGCTCGAGGGTTCCGTCCGCCGCAATATCCGCGCCCCCCGGACGAAACGCCGACCCGTAGCGCAGATAGATCAGCCGGTCCGCGCGCGGGGTCCAGGCCAAGGCCATCGTCGGCGTGAAACCCCGCTTGGTCTGGCGGCGCGCAACGCGGCCGACCGCAAGATCGCGGCTTTCGAGCGTGGTGCTTGTGAACAGTCGCCCGCCGCCATCGAGCCGCAGGCTCGCGCTCAGCGGCAGCGAGATGTCCCCGAACAATGCGGTGTCGGCATTGGTGCGCCGGTCATCGTCGAGCACGAGGACGCCCGGCACGCTGAAGCTGTCGAGGCTGATGCGAAGTATCTGGCGCGCTTCGAGATGGCTGACCCCGATCAGCCAGTCCCCGCTCATGCCGAGGCTGCCGCTCAGCCGCGCCTCGCTGTCCCACACGCGGAACTGCCGGTCGTCGGCGAGGCGGCGGGGTTCGGCCAGCCCGAACCCTCGCGCGCCTTGCGTGGCATCGAAGGCTTCGCTGATCTCGTGCGTGGTGTAGCCGGTGCTGGCCGTCAGGTTGGCGCTGCCGATCCGCCCGGTCACCCGCAGCGTGCCGTGGGTGAGGTCATTGTCGTGCGGCTCGGCAAGCTGCGCGGGGCGGCTGCGCCTTTCGGGAGCGTAGACATATTGGGTGTCCTGCGAATCCAGCAATTGCAGCGCGCCGCCCGCCTCGGCTTCCCACCCGCCGCCGAGCAGCACCCGCACGCCGCCCCGCACGCCGAAGATCCGCGTGGCGTTGCCGTCGTCGCGCGGGCCGCTGTCGATCCAGCCTGCGTCATAGCCGCTGTAGCCGACCAGCCGCACCGCGGCGCTCTCACCGGCTAAGGGCAGGTTTGCGACAGCGGCGAGCGAATAGCCGGTGCTGCCCGCCGCCATCACCTGCCCGCCGGCCGACACCGTGAGACTGGTCTCGCCCGGTTCGGGCTTGCGGGTGACGATCCGGTAGATGCCGCCGAGCGCGCCGGAACCATAGAGCGAGCCTTGCGGGCCTTTCAGCACTTCGACCTGCTCGATATCCACCAGCCGCAGATCGGGATCGGGCGCGGTGTAGGTGAGGCGGCTGTCGTCGAGCACCACCGCGACGGTCGATTGTGTCTCGCCGTTGAAGGGGCTGTCGGCGATGCCGCGCAGGAACATGCGGTTTCGCCCCGGGCCCTGGCCGCTGAGGGAAAGTCCCTCGATGGATCCGGCGATACCGGCGCTGCCTTCGACGGTGCTGGCGATACTATCTGGGGCAAAGCGTAGCACGCTCGCCGCCATCGGCAGGCCCGCGAGATCGCGGGCGCGCTTGCTGGCGGTGACGATGATGGGCTCGCCGATCGCCTCGGGCGGCGGCGTAGCGATCGGCGGCGCAGGCGAGGCAGGGAGCGGCGGCGGAGCAGGCCGCGCGCGCTCGATCCGCCAGGCGCGCGGGCCGACGCGGCGCGCGGTGTAGCCCGATCCTGCCAGCAGGCGGGCGAGCGCGGCATCGACGCTCATCGGGCCCTTCACCCGCGGGGTGCGCAAGGCGGGCAGGCTGCCCTCGGTGCCGATCGACACCCCCGCCTCGCGCGAGAGTTCGGCGATGGCCGCGGGAAGCGAGCCCGGAGCGATGTCGATCTGTGCCGCGCCGGGCGGGGTCTGCGCCTCAGCGGGCGACCAGGCGATAGCCAGTACCGCTACGCTCAAGGCCAAGGCCCATGAGCTGCGCGAGATCGCGCACGGCGCCCTCGCCGTTCCCCACTGCCAGAGTGCCTGAGAACTGACGATTTGCGATCCCCTCGGACAGTTCGATCCGGACCCCGGCATAACGGGCGAGGTCGGCGGCGACCAGCCCCAATGCTTCGTTGCGATAGGTGAGCCGCCCCTCGCGCCATTCGCCCGCCTCGCCTTCTTCCAACGGACGGGTGACGGCGGTTCCGGCCTTCACATCGAGCCGGAAGGCGTGCCCGGCGACGAGCTGCACCGGCTTTTCGAGCCTATCGCTCGACAGGGCGACCTGCCCCTCGGCCACCTCAACGGCGACCTGACCGGCCGTCGTCTGCACATCGAAGCTGGTGCCGACATCGCTGATCGCGACCCCGCCCGCGTCAATCACCAGCTGGCGCGAGGGATCGTGGCGGATCTCGAACCATGCCCCGCCCTCGAGCGCGATGCGGTCCTGCCGGCGGCCTTCGATGGTGAGGCGGCTGTGCGGGGCGAGCGCAATCCGCGAGCCGTCGGCCAGCGCGATGGTCTGCGCCCCGGATTGCGTGGCATAGGTTACCGGCGCGGGGTCGGACAGCTGCGTGACAAGCGCAAGAGCCGCAAGGCTCGCCGCCAGCGCCCCGCCGCCCCACACCGCCCATCCGCGGCGGCGCGGCGGCCGCTCGTCGTCATTGGCGGCGAGGGGTGCGGGCGCTTCTTCCGCCATGCCGACTTCGCCGAGCGCGGCGTCGGTCAGCGCGATCTCGTCATAGGCGGCGCGGTGGCGCGGATCGGCGTCGAGCCAGTCGGCAAAGCCGTCCCAGTCCATGTCGTCGCTTGCGGTGGCGAGGTGCCATCGGGCGGCGCGCGCGGTGATCGTGTCTGCGTCCCTGTTCATGTCGTCTCGTCCTGGCGGCTGCCCCCGCGGTTGGTGTGTGGCTGTTCCCGAGACGCCGCCGCATCGAAAAATCCGCAGTCGGCGAGGCTGTCGCGCAGTTGCTTCATGGCGAGCGCGAGGTGCTTCTCGACGCCGCTTCGGGTGATGCCCATGACCTCGGCGATCTCGTGCTGTTTCATCCCCTCGAAGCGGTAGAGGCGCAGCGCCCGGCGCGCGCCGTCCGGCAGGCGGGTGATCGCCGCTTCGAGCACGGCCGCCTCCTCCGCCTCGAGCAGCGCTTCGTCCGCCCGTGGGGCCGGGTCGGGACGATTCAGCAGGTCGCCGCCCGCGTCCTCCTCCAGCCAGCGCCGGTCGCGGGTCATGGCCCGGCGCCGGGCGCGCAGGCGATCGAGCGCGAGGTTGTTGGCGGCGCGCATCAGATAGGCGCGACCATTGGCGATAGGGCCGGGATCGGTGTCGGCCAGCTTCAGCCACAATTCCTGAAGCAGGTCCTGTGCGACGTCGGCATCGCCGCAGCGCGAGGCGAGAAAGCGCAGCAACTCGCCCCGGTGCGCCTCGATCAGCGCCGCCAGTCCTGCGCTGGTGCGTCCGGGCCCCTCAGCCGTCATGGCACGGATCATAGGCAGGCCTCAGCCTTGGGCAATGGCGAAAAGCCCGACCGCGCCGAAGCCGACGGGTTCGCGATGGATGGCGATGCGATCGGGCTGGAAACCTCCGCCGACCAGCGCGGCGAGCAGCTCTTCCGGATCGTAGAGCCGGTGATATCCGGCGCGGGTGAAGCCCCATCCTGCCATCGTCTCGCGCGCGGTGACATAGGCGACGAGCCGTCCGCCGGGGGCGAGCATGGCATGGAGCGCGCGCAGCATCGCACCGTCGTCTCGGGCGAAGTAGAGTACGTTGAGCGCGAGCATCGCATCGAAGCGGCGCGCGCCAGGCCCGTGCTGCTCGACCGTGCCGCGCAGGAGTTCGGCGCGCCCGCCCAGATGCCGCCGCGCGTCGGACAGCATCCGCTCGGAGGGATCGATACCGGTCACCCTGCAATCGGCCCGCGCCAGCACCTGCCCGAGCGCGCGGCCGGTGCCGCAGCCTGCATCGCAGACGGTCTCTCCGGCACGCGGGTCGAGCAGCTCGACCGCACGGCGCGTCGGCCGGCGGTTGGCGAGGTCCATCGCCTTGCCGAGAAGCAGCCCGCCCACCCCAGACGGGTGAGCGAGCTGCCGCGCCAGCGTCCGGGTCAGTCCCCTGGCGGTCACGGTCAGCGCAGCTTGGCGAGCAGCGCCTGGATCTCGCGGCGACGGCCCGCATCCCATGCCGGCCGGGCGGGATCGTGCGCGGCGCGCAGAGCCTTTTCGGCGAACAGCTTGGCGCTGGCATCGTCGCCTTGATCGTGGAGGAAGTCGGCATAGAAGTAGTTGGCATCCATCCCTTGGGGGTCTAGCGCCAGCGCCTCCTTCAGCAGCTTCTTCGCCTTGGCATCATCACCGAAGCCGATCGGCGATCCGGGCACCTTGTAATAGAGCACACCAAGGCTCATCGCCGCCCCGCCGGCGGCCACCCTGGGGTCGATGGCATAGGCCTTGACGAGAATGTCGCGCGCTTCCTTGGCCAGGCCGAGCTGGTGGAACATGTTCGCGCGGTTGGCCTGTTCGCTGGTAACGATGCCCTGCCACAGCAGCGGTTCGGCCTTGCCCGGATAGCGCGCAACCAGCGCGGCGGCCTGCGCGGCCAGCTTGTCGAGCGCCTTGGTCTGGGTGCTCGATCCCTTCACCTCGTAGGCGATGTGCGCCCAGCCGTCGTTGATGGCCTTCACGTCCTCCTTCATGCCGGCAAAGGCGGCGGCGGGGGTGAAGGCGAGCAGCGCGGCGGCGGCGGCAAGCTTGAGGCGGGTGGGGATGGTCTTCATGGTTCAGGCTCCTGTGAAAGGCAGTTGGAATTCGGCGCGCGCCTTGCGCACCTGAGGGGCAAGGCCGGTGTCGATCAGCCCGGGGGCGAGCGAGTTGAGCGCGGCGTAGATCCGCTCCATCCACCCGATCGACACAGTCTCGCGGCGGGCGAGGATGGCGCGGGCGATGCGGTCTGCGACCCATTCGGGCTCGTCGGCCTTCATCCCCGTGATCTCGAGGAAGCGGTTGACCTGTGCATTGTTGAACGGTGTCCTCGCCGCGCGCGGATTAACGTGGGTGACCACCACCCCGCTCCCCGCCAGCTCGCGCCGCAGCGCCTGGCTGAGGGCGGCGAGACCCGCCTTGCTGCTCGAATAGGCGGCGAACCACGGATAGGGGATCGCGCCGAGCACCGAGCCGATGTTGACGATCTGCCCGCTGCCCCTTGCCTGCATCGGCGCTGCCACCGCGCGGACGAGGATCGCGGGGACGAGCAGGTTGACGCGGTAGCACAGGGCCAGGGCCTCGTCGGGCTGGCTCTCGTGGAGACCGAAGCGCATCACCCCGGCGATGTTGACGAGGATGTCGGGCGTGTCCTGCGACAGCCTTGTGGCCAGCGCGGCAAGCGCGGCATCGTCGGCCAGATCAGTGACGATGCTCGCATCGCAATCGGCGCAAGGCACGCGGTCGATCCCGATCACCAGCGCGCCTGCCGCCCGCATCGCCCGGGCGACCGGCGCGCCGAGCCCGCCTGCCGCGCCGGTGATCGCGACAATCCTTCCCTCAAGCGGCTTCATGGGCTTGGGCCTCCAGATCGAGCCCGGCGAACATCCCGCCGAACAGGCCGAACATCTCGCGCGCCATCTGGGTGATCGCGGCGCGGTCTTCCTCGTGCGGGAGCCCGTCGACAAGGTTTGCGAAGAACACGATGTGATCCATGTCGAGCGCGCCGTGCGAGGTCAGGTAGGTGAAGGCTTGCGGGGGCAGGCCGAGCTTCTCGGCCACCGCGCCGGCTCCGCGTGAGGCGAGGGCGACGGAGACGCTTTCGAGCACATAGACCATCCCGAAGAAGGCCACGGGGTTGCCGCCCCGGATCGTCTCGTAGGCGTGAGCGACCATCGCGGCGGTGGCGGGTGCCGGGGCGCTGCGGCGCACGGCTTCGGCATCCCCGCCGGCGACCGCGATGTCGGAGAGGATCCACTCGTCGTGGCCGGTCTCCTCCTCGATGTATTCATCGAGGGCTTCGACCAGCTCCGGACGGTGGAGAAGCCGCGCGCGGGCCTCCTCCATCAGCGGCACGGTGTGGCGCACATGGTGCCAGGCCTGCGCGAGGTAGTTGCGATAGACCGTGAGGCTGATGTCGCCGGAAAGCCCCGCCTGCACCTGCGGCACGGCGAGGAAGCGCAGCCGGTCACGGATCGTCGCTGCCTCGAGCTGCTTGGAGAAGCTCAGCTCCCCGGACAGCCAGTGGTCGGCGATGGCCTTGCGGCGCAGGCGGCCATTGCCGGTGAGTTGGCCGTTCATCGGGGTGAAGTGCGCCACCTCCCGCCACGCGGCGACCTGCGCATAGTCGGGCAGCGCGTCATTCGCCCGGGCGACGGCGGCGGCGATGTCGGCATCGGCATGGGCCGGAACGATCAGCGCCTCGGGCTGCGGCAAGCCTTCGCCGTGGACCATCGCCTGGAGGATCTCCGGCTGCATGACGAGCGCACTCTCGATCCATTCGGGCGAGATGTTACGGCCGTAGCTGGTGACGATGAGGTTCGACTTGCGGCCCTCGATCCACAGCTGCCCGGCCGCGTCGATCCTGCCGATGTCGCCGGTCGCATATTCGCCGCCCGCCGAGGGCGCGCCGATCGTGCCGAGGCATTGCGGGCCGGACAGAATGATCTCGCCATCCTTGGCGATGCGCGCGGTGACATGGGGGAGGAGCTGGCCTGCCGAACCCGTTCCCACCGGCTGCTCGCTCTCCAGCGAGACCACCGAGCCGAATTCGGTGAGGCCGTAGCCCTGCCGCACCGGCAGCCCCAGCGAACGCGCGTGCTCAACCAGTTCTGCGGGAACACGCGCGCCGCCGACCGCGACCAGCGTCAATTGGGGGAGACGCCGGCCGCTGCGGACCATCTCGCGGACGAGGCCGCCGAGATATTCGGGAACGAGGATGAGCGAGGTGATGCGGCCGGTCTCGATGGTGTCGAGCATCGCGGCGAAGTCGGGGCGGAAGGGATCGGCAAGGCCCACGGCGGCCTGCGGCGGGCAGACATAGGTGCCGCCCGCAAGCATCGTCGGGAACAGCCCGCCGACCGTCTCCAGCAGGATTCCCGGCGGCAGCAATGCAAGGTGGCGCCCGGCATGGTGCGCCCCGACGCCTGCGACGATCGCAGCGGCCACTTCCAGCATATGCGCAGCCGAAAGGCACACGCCCTTGGGATCGCCGGTCGAGCCCGAGGTGAAGGTGATCCGCGCCGTCCCCTCCGGCAACGGTGCGGGCGCGGCCCTGCGGCGGCGCAGTGTCTCGCCCTCCTCGAACACCGCCGCGATGCCGCTTGCGGCGAGCGCCCCGCGGGTCTGCTCGGGCGTGAAGAAGCGCGGGAGCGAGAGCACCGGCAGGCCGGCCTCGAGCAGCGCCAGTTCGAGGACCGTGGCCGTCACCCCGTGATCGCACTGGAGCGCGACGGCTTCTCCCTGCGGGAAATCGGCATGCAGCTGCGCCGCCGCCGTCTCGACCTGCCCCAGCAGTCCCGCATAGGACACCGGCGTGCCAACCAGCGGATCGATGGCGATCCGTTCGGGGATCGTGGCGGCGTGACGGCGCAGGGTTTCGATCATCAGGGTCATGCAGCAACTCCGGTGCGACGGTTGGCGAAAAAGCGGGCGATGGCCTCCTGCCCGGCAGCGATGCGGCCAGCGCAGACCTGCGGGTCGGCGTCGTAATAGGAGCCCCAGCTTGCGCGCTCGGCGGGAGACGGCAGCGCGGGTGCGAGCACCGCGATCGGCAGGCCGATGCGCGCGAACATCTCCCTGAGCGGAGCGGTCAGCGTGGCGACCGCGAATTCCATCTCGGCGCCGAGATCATTGGCCGCCCGGCTCCACAGCTTGACCGCAGCCCAGCCGTTGCAGGCAGCCAGATTGCCCAGCTCGACGATCTGGGAACGCCCCACCCGGCAGCCGAACGCCGCGCCGACCAATGTCTCGACAGGCGCGTCGAGATAACGCTCGAGGAACAGCGGCTCAGGCCCGGCGCGGGTGTAGCCCAGCACGGCGAGCGGCACTTCGGCCCGGGTCTCGGACAGGAACTGTTGGGAGGCAGGATCGATGCAGGCACCGAAGGCCCGCGAATAGGTCTCGCACACAAGTCGCCGCTGGGGATCGGTCACGCCGTTGCTCCTTTGCTTCGGAGCCATGACGCCGCCGCCCGCGATGATCCGCAGTCGGCCAGCATGATTTTTTTCGTTGTACGATTAGATCAGGATCACTGGACCGCAGTCTGCGACAGCAGGATCTCCAGCTTCGAGTTCAGTGTCGGCATCTGGGCGCAGCGTTTTGATGCGCCCCGACAGACAGGCGAAGGCTCATGCTCGCTGCCGCCAGAAATCTGAACAAATGTTCGCATAGGGACTCGACTCCTATCTGAACGTATGATCAGATATCTTCATGCCCGATCTGCACCATCATCACCATGCCCCGACAATGCCGGGCGACGACTGGCCTGCGTTCCTCGATGCAGCCCATCAGATGACCAACGCCTCGTGCTGCGGCGGGGGCGGCGGCGGGAGCGCGCCTCTGGCGAGCGGCGCGACGAAGCCTGCCGTGCTGCTGGACAAAGGCTTTGCCGCCTGGCGCGACAGCGTGGCTGGGGCGCGTCCAAAAGTCCCGGTGGAACGCGGGCCATTCGTCCTGCCGGGCGTCACCCTCCATGAGGCGGGCCGTGCACCGGAAGGGCTGGTCGATCTGTTGGTCGAGGGCGGGCGGATTGCCGGTATCCACGCGCCCGGCACCATCGGCGGCGCGGTGCGGGTGATCGAGGCACTGCGCGGCCATGTCGTCACAACCGCGCTGACCGACATGCATATCCACATGCCGCCGGACAACATCCTGCGGCTGACCCCGCTGTTCATGCTGCTGAACCTGCGCTTCGGGGTGGTGCGTGCGCGCGATGCGGGCGATCCGGACGGTTCGTCGACCCCGGCGGCGCTGGCACTGGTCCAGTCGGGCGCGCTGCCCGGACCGCAAATCCACTACGCCTACGCCTTCGTCGGTGACGGTCGCGCCCGCTGGGGCAACACCATCGCCATGACGCGCCCGGACGAGGCCGAGGCGATTGTCGATCGCCTCAAATTCGCCGGCGCAAGCTGGATCAAGGCCTACGAGAACCTCGATGCGCCGCGCATCGCCGCCCTGTGCCGCGCCGCCGAGGCTGCGGGGATGCAGGTCATGGGGCACGTTCCGACGCCGCTCCGGCTCGAGGATGCGCGCCTTCCCGATGCGCAGCACGGTTTCGGCATCCCCGGACCCGCCTCGCTGCGGCGCGATCACATCCTCAATCGCAACATCGACTGGCAATCGGTCGATCGCGCGCGGATCGAGCAGGTGATCGAGGGATGCCTCGCCCACGGCCTTGCCATGACACCCACGCTTGTCACCACCCGCGGCTTGCTGCGGATGGAGGATTGGGAAGCACAACGCACCGCGCCCGACACCCGGCTGCTGCCCGGCTTCTACACCGACATCGTCTGGCACCCTGACCACGGCCTGCCGGTCTATCGCGGCATCACGCCCGAGGATTTCGACCGCGCCCGCGATGCCTTTGCGCGCAAGATCGAAGTGGTGGGAGAGGCGGTCAAGGCGGGCGTCGACCTGAGGCTCGGCACCGATACCCAGCAACCCTTCATCATCCCCGGCATCGCCCTGCATGACGAGATGCGCGCCTTCGAGGCGGCCGGTGTCCCGCGCGAGCAGGTGTGGCGGATGGCGGGGCCTGAAGCGTCGCGGAAGCTTGGTGTCGAGGATGCGGGCCGGATCGCGGTCGGCCAGCGGGCGGACCTGATCGTCACCCAGCGATCGCCCTTTGCGCCCGATTGGTCGCCCGACACGATCAAGGCGACGATCTGCGGCGGGGCGTGCCTCTTCGCAAGCGACCTCGACAGCGCGATCCGGGTTGAGCAGCGCCGGTTCGAGAACCGCTTCTCCCGCCATCTGGTCCGCTGGCTGGCGCGCTTCTCGCTGAACAAGGCCGCGCGCGATTTCGTTGGCTGATCCTCAGGAAACCTCGCACATGACCAGACCCCGCGCCGAATCCCGCATCCTCGACGCTGCCGCGCGCCGCGCGCTCGGCGGCACCTTTGCCGAATTGCCGCAGGGCTTCGCCCGCTATCGCTTGCAGGGGCCTAGCGATGGCGATCTCGTGGTGCTGATCCACGGCTATTCGGTGGCATCCTTCGTCTGGGAGCCGCTCGAAAAGCTGCTCGCGGCGCAGGGGTTCGCGACGCTGTCATACGACATGCCGGGGCACGGTCTCTCCGACAGGCCGCAGACCGAATATACCCGCGAACTGTTCCGCGATCACCTTGCCGCGCTGATTGCGGCGCTGGCACCCGATGCGCGGCTGCATCTGGTCGGCTGGTCGATGGGCGCCATGGTCGCCAGTGCGTTTGCCGTGCGGCACAAGGACCGGGTGGCCTCGCTGTTCTTTGTCTCGCCCTCGGGCCTGCCGATCCGCATCGGAATGCTGGGTCGGACGGCCTTCGTCCCGGTGCTGGGAGACCTCGGCTTCGCGATGATTGGCAGCGCATCGCTCAGGGCGGCGCAGGCCAACTTCTTTGCTGACGGGAAGGTGCCGCAGCCATTCCTCGACCGCTACGACCGGCAGGCGGCGTTCAAGGGGTTCGCCCGCGCGATGCTCTCGACGCTGCGGTGCATGAACATGGACGATTTCCGCGAAGGCTATGCGGCTTTGGGCGCATCGGACCTGCCGGCCGAGGTTGTCTGGGCGCGCGCCGACCGAGCGACGCCCTTTGCCAACCACGAAACCTTCGCCCGGCTCGTGCCGCAAGCGCGGATCCATCCGCTGGACGGGGTGGGGCACGCCAGCCAGTTCGAGGCACCCGATCTGATTGCCTCCCACCTCGTCCCCTGGCTCAGGGAACGGATCGGCTAGTGAGGTTGCGGGCGTAGCGCGCGGGCAACGAAGCTGCCGACCAGATCGGCGACATCGGCAAGATAGCGCCCGCGTTCGGCGGCATCGCGCGCCGGGACGCCTGCCATGGCACCGATCAGGGCGTGCTGCGCGATTGTCAGCACCTCCTCCCGCCGCCCGGTCTCGGTCTCCGCGCAGCCCTTTGCGAAAGCGTCCGAGACCATCCCCCGGATCATCTCGCGCAGAGCACCTGCGAGCGCCGCGCGCGGACCGTCGGGCTGGGGACGGACGAGGCACAGCGTCTCGGGCCGTGCCGCTTGCAGCGCAACCACGCCGTCCATCAGCGCGGCGAAAAAGGCGACCGGGTCGCGGCGCGCAAGATCGGGCGACAGGCGCGGCGCGAGTTCGGCCACGGCGTCATCGGTAACCTGATCGACGATCGCTGCACCAAGATCGTCGAGATCCGCAAAGAATTGGTAGATCGCCGCCGGAGAGCACCCCGCACGCCGGGCAAGCGGGCGCATCGCCAAGGCCTCGCCATCTTCGGCGATCATGGCGATCGCGGCCTCGATGATCCGGCCCTTGGTCGCCACCCCGTTGCGACGGACCGGGGTGCGCGGGGAGGGGCGTTGCAATTTATCTGAACTAGTGTTCACAAAAGACTCGCAATTACCTGAACGCCTGTTAGCATAGTTTGGTCATTCCCGACAGGAGAAACCGCATGGCGGCTTGGATCGTGCTAGGCGCATTGGTGGGGCTCGCGCTAGTGTGGACCGTGCTGGTCCGCACCGAGACCTTCACCGCAGAGCATATCTTCGGGACGCGCAGCACACCGCGCCCGCCCGTCCCGTCCGGCGCGCTGGCGCTGCACGACACGCTGATCGTTGCCGACCTGCACGCGGATTCGCTGATCTGGCGGCGCGATCTGCTCCACCGCAGCGACCTTGGCCATTTCGACTTCCCGCGCATGGCTGAAGGCGGTGGCGCCGTGCAGGGATTTCTGGTGGTGACCGAAAGCCCCAAGGTGATCACCGGCGGCGGCATCTCGGACAAGAGCGACCAGCTGACCGCGCTCGGCATCGTCGACCAGTGGCCGCTGCGCGCCATCCTCGACCAGACCGAGCGCGCGCTCTATCTCGGGGGCAAGCTGCACCGCTTTGCCGCACGTTCGGGCGGGACGGTGCGCCTGATCCGGACTGCGCAGGATCTGGCCGCGATGCTCGCCGCCCGGCAGGCCGATCCCGCCGTGCGCGGCGCCTATCTCGGGCTCGAGGGGGCGGATGGCACCGGCTACCGGATCGAAAATCTGGCGCGCCTGTTCGCCGCCGGGTTTCGCATGACCGAGTTGTGCCATTACACCGATACCGCCTTCGCCGGATCGTCCTCGGGCGTCTCCGGGGCCGGGCTGACGCCGCTCGGCTGCGAGGCGGTGCAGGAGCTGGATCGGCTCGGCATGATGATCGACCTTGCCCATGCGTCCCCCCGCACCGTGTCGGACGTGCTGGCACTGAGCCCGCGCGCGCCGCTGGTCACCCATACCGGCAGCGCCACCTGCCACCACGATCCCAAGTGCCTGCCCGACGAGCTCCTCAGGGAGATCGCCGCGCGTGGGGGGATCATCGGTCTGGGCTTCGTGCCCGACTATGTGGGTGAAGGGGAACTGGGTGCCATTTCCCGCGTGCTCGACCATATGATTGCCACGCTCGGCTCTCAGGCCGTGGCGCTGGGTTCGGGCTTCTGCGCGCTGGCGCAGCCGGTGCCCGTCCACCACCTGCCGCGCATCACCGCGGCGCTGCTCGGATCGGGCCATAGCGAGACGGTGATCGCACAGGTTATGGGCGGGAACGTGATCCGCTATCTCTCGCAGAATCTTCCCGGCGGAGGGCCCGCCGGGACGAGTCATGAGCGCAAACGGGAGGCGCAAGACGCATGAGCCTGACTTTCGAGGAATATGTCCGCCACGACGCCACTGGCCTCGCCGCGCTGGTGCGGGCGGGCGCGGTGACCGCCGCCGAGCTGGTCGAGGTCGCGATCGCCCGCGCACAGCAGGTGAATCCGCCGATCAACGCCATCGCTCATCCGCTGTTCGACGAGGCACGCGCCGCTTCTGCGTTACCGATCACCGGCCCCTTCGCCGGCGTGCCCTTCAGCATCAAGGACCTGAACCACCCGGTCGCCGGCGCGCCGCTGACCCATGGCAGCCGCGCCTTTGCGGGCAATATCGCGGCAGAGGACGGCGAGGCGACCACCCGCTTCCGCGCCGCCGGGCTGGTGCCGATCTGCATCTCGACTTCGCCCGAATTCGGCCTCTCGGTCACCACCGAAAGCACCCTGTTCGGCGCGACCCGCAATCCATGGGACCTGTCGCGCTCGTCCGGGGGGTCGTCGGGCGGAGCCTCGGCGCTGGTCGCTGCGGGGGTGATGCCGATGGCCCATGCGACCGACGGGGGCGGCTCGATCCGGGTGCCGGCTGCGTGCTGCGGGCTGTTCGGTCTCAAACCCTCGCGCGGGCGCACACCGATCGGGTATGGCCGCACCGAGGGATGGGGCGGGCTGACCGCGAGCTTCGCCATAACCCGCTCGGTGCGCGATGCCGCGCGGTTGCTCGATGCGGTGGCGGGCGCTCCGGCGGGAGCTCGGTCTGTCGCGCCCTCGCTGGCCGGGAGCGCATCCGAGGCGATCGAGCGCGCGCCAGCGCGGCTGAGGATCGGCATCCCACGTCAGCTGTTGGCCGCGGCCAATCTGCACCCGGATTGCGCCGCTGCTCTCGATGACGTGGCCCGGCTTCTCTCCGATCTCGGGCATGGTGTCGAGGAATGCCAGCTCGACCTGTCGGGGCTGGCAGAGGCCATGACAGTCACGGTGGCCGCACACACCGCGGCCCTGCTCGACTCGCATGGCGCCGCGCGGGGCAAGCCAGTGGAAATGGACGAGATCGAGCAGGTCACCGCCGCGCTGGTGGCGCTCGGGCGCGCTGCGGCGGCGACCCAGCTGATCGCCGCCGACGGCGCCTTCCAGCAGGCCGCGATCCGCATGGCCGAACTCCACCAGCGGTTCGACCTGATCCTCACCCCGACCCTCGCCCAGCCGCCCGCGCCCATCGGCGAGGTTGCGCTGATGCGCGATCCGCTGAGCTATGCCAGCGCCTTTGCCGCCTATTGCCCCTTCACCGCGATCGCCAACCAGACCGGGCAGCCCGCCATGAGCGTGCCGCTCCACTGGAATGCCGAAGGCCTGCCGATCGGTATCCAGTTCATCGGCCGCCTGGGTGAGGAAGCGGTGCTGCTGTCGCTCGCTGCCGAGCTGGAGCAGGCGCGCCCCTGGTTCCACCGGCGCCCGGTGCTCTAGAGCCGCTCGCGCCCCTCGGCATAGCCGCGCGCGATCGCCTGATACATCCGTGCGTTCATCAGGTTTCCTTCCGAACAGTCCCGCTCGCGGATCAGGCGGGCGGGGCTGCCGGCGATCACCGAATTGGGCGGAAATTCCTGCCCGGCGCGCACCAGGCTGTGTTCGGCGACGATCGAATTGTCGCCGATCACCGCCCCGTCCATGATGGTGGAGCCGATGCCGATCAGGCAGCGGTTCCCGATGGTGCAACCGTGGAGCGTCACGCGGTGGGTGATCGAGCAATCCTCGCCGACGATGGTGGGCGTGGTGCTGCCGATGTGGATCATCACGAAGTCCTGGATATTGGTGCGCGCGCCGATCCGGATCTCGTAGGCTTCCGAACGCATCACGACATAAGGAAACAACGAGACATCGGGGCCGAGCGTGATGCGGCCATAGAGCAGGGCGGTCGGGTGAACGAATGCGGCCTCAGCGGTGTCGATAGCGCTCATCTGGTGGTGATCCCCGTTATCAGTCCTTCGGCCGGACCATCGTCCAGAAGCGCGGACCGCCGGGCACCTGCCATTCGTCGACGATGGCAAAGCCGAGCCTTTGGTAAATGGCGACATTGCTCTGCTTGGCGGTCTCGAGGCAGGTGTCGACCCCGAGCCGGTTCGCCTCGGCAATCCCGGCACGGATCGCACGGCCGCCCCAGCCCTTGCCCTGCGCCTCCGGGCGCACTGCGGCATAGCGCAGGTAGAGATGGTCTTCGCCAGCGGGCACGTGCCGGGCGAGGTGCTTTCCGACTTTGTCCGCGCGGCCCAGCGCCGTGCCGAAGATCCGCACCATCCGCCACAATTCGGCCGGAGTCAGCGGATCGTGGTGGTGCACCTTGCCCGGCAGCCGCCACAGCGTCACCGCCTCGCGCTCCGGCGCGGCGAGGATCATGCCGTGGCGCAGATGATCGGCGAAGAGCCAGTCGAAAAAGCGCGGCAGGCGGCGGCCGCGCGTTATCGGATCGGGGAGAATCCATGCGAGCGCGGGATCGTCCTGAAACGCCAGCGCCAGCGTCTCCACAGCGCGGGTGCGCATTCCGGTCGCGCCGTCGATGATGCTGTGCGGCTGGGTCATGACGGGAAAGGTGCCTGCTTCACCGCAAGGCCGAAGCCCACGCGCACCGCGAAGGCGAAGCGCCCGCCGGGGACGGCCTTCGCCTCTTTCTCGAGACGGCGGATCAGTTCGGCCTTGAAGGCCCCCCGCGGGTGCTCGCGCAGCACGCCGGTCACGAAGTCCTTGGGCAGATGCGCGAGCCTGAGGCCGGTCAGATCGACCATCGCGCCATACTGGGTATAGGCGCCCAGCACCCCGTCGCGTGCTGGCGTGACGCCGATGGTGGTGTGCACGATCAGCGCATCGGCGAGGTGATCGCCCACCGCTTCGGGCTGATGCGCATCGCAGGCGCACTGGCGCGCGGCAGCGGCGCTGCGCAAGGTGAAGTCCTCTCCCGCAATATCCTTCATCAGGCCGACATCATGCAGCAGTCCGCAGATGTGAAGCAACTCCGGATCGGGCCTGTGCCCGTCGATATGCGCCAGCGCCCGGGCGAAGATCGCCGAGCGATAGCCGTGCGCAAGCAGCGCCCGGCTCTGCGCCAGCGCGGCTTCCTCGGCCAGCTGCACCAGCTTGCTGTCCGGCACGGGCGGCAGGTCGTCAACCCGGCCCGGGCGCTGGAGGAAAGGAAGCATCCGCTGCCACAGGTTCTGCACTTGGCTGCGCGAGGCGATAGCGAGGCCGCGCGCGCATTCGCGCCCGGTCATCACCCCGCCGCTGCGGGCCAGCCAGCCGGGGCCGCCGAAGCGGGAAGGATCGGGGAGCGGGGGGAGCGGATGCTGCGTCACGAATCTAAGTCCTGATTTGGAACCTAGCCTTGGATGCGCTATCTCGGTTCGTATGTCAAACCCAGCCTCGTCCGATCCCGTCGTCCGTGCCGCACCCGTCCCGCGTGACCGCTGCGGCATGGCGCTCGCCTGCGAGATGCTCGGCGACCGCTGGACGATGCTGGTGATCCGCGAGGCTTTCTACGGCGTGACCCGCTTCGACGATCTGCGCAGCGATCTCGGCGCACCGCGCGGCATCCTGAGCGCGCGGCTCAAGGCGCTTGTCACGGCGGGCGTGCTCGAGCGGCACCCCTATCGCGAGGGCAAGGCGCGGGTGCGGCACGAATACCGGCTCACCCAGCGCGGGCAGGAACTCGCCCTGCCGCTGATCGCACTGATGGAATGGGGCGACCGGCATTTGCAGGACGCACCTTCGCCCTTGCAGATTTACAGCAAGGCCAGCGGCGCGCCCTTGCGGGTGGCACTGGTGACGCCCGAAGGGCAGGCGGTGCCGCGCGAGGATGTGACCTATGCCGTCGCGGAAGACCCGATCATCTCGGTTTGAGCGTCCATGCACAACACCGAAGTGCGGTGCAAAAACCTGTGCACGCGCCGGTGGAAAAGCTGCGCAAGTCGGGCCGCCGTCATGCGCCCGGAAGCCAATCGGATCGTGGTGCCGAAATCAGGACCCCGACAGCGTGCCGCCGCAGGGTGCCACGGGGTTTCGACGGGAAGAGAAACTCGTCATTTTCCAGGTGGCTGGATCCGAAGGGTTTCGTGGCTGGGGCGGAAGGATTCGAACCTTCGCATGGCGGTACCAAAAACCGCTGCCTTACCGCTTGGCTACGCCCCAGCAGGAAATGCGCCCTATAGCGGCTCGATCGGCGATGTGAAGGGGGCGATGCGTCCGCCTCGCCCCCTTTCGCGTGAGGGCGCCTCAGTCGAGCCGCTTGCCTTCGAAGTCGGCCGCCGAGTGGCGTTCGCGCAGCTGCGTGTCCGGCTCGCCCCACACCTTGTTGACGATCCGCCCGCGCTTCACCGCGGGCCGCGCGGCGATCTCCTCGACCCAGCGCGCGACGTTCTTGTATTCGTCGATCGATAGGAAGGTCTTGGCATCATTGTAGATCGTGCCGAAGACGAAGGGCGCCAGCCAGGGGAAATTGGCGATGTCGGCGATGGTGTATTCCTCGCCGCCGAGGAACCGCGACTGCGCGAGGCGCTGGTCGGCGACGTCGAAGATGCGCTTGGTCTCCATCGCATAGCGATCGATCGCATATTCGATCTTCTCGGGCGCATAGGCGTAGAAGTGGCCGAAGCCGCCGCCCATGAAGGGGCCGGATGCCACTTGCCAGAAGGTCCAGGAGAGCACCTCGGCCCGGGCCGCGGGATCGGTGGGGAGGAACAGGCCGAACTTTTCCGCGAGGTGGACAAGGATCGCCCCGCTCTCGAAGATGCGGAACGGCGTCTCGCCCGAGCGGTCGAGGAGGGCGGGGATCTTGGAATTGGGATTCACGCCGACGAAGCCGCTGGTGAACTGCTCGCCTTCCGAGATGTTGACGGTCCAGGCGTCGTATTCGGCGCCCTTGTGGCCCGCCTCGAGCAGCTCCTCGAGCATGATCGTCACCTTCACCCCGTTCGGCGTTGCGAGGGAATAGAGCTGGAAGGGATGCTCGCCGACCGGCAGGTCCTTCTCCTCCCGCGCGCCGGCGGTCGGGCGGTTGATGGTCGCGAAGCGGCCGCCGTTGACGGTGTCGGGGCTCCACACCTTGGGGGGCACGTAGGGGGAATCGGCCATGAGCAGTCTCTCCTTTCGGCGCGCGGGAAGCGCGCGCTGTCGTGATTGCAGAGGTGGCGCGGGCGGGGCGGGGCCGCAAGGTGGAACATCGCGCTGCCTCGCCCGCTTTTGCTTGCCCATGGAAAAGCTGGTCTATGTTGACGACAGCCTGCCCGGCATCACCCGGCGGCGGGCGGGGAAGGGCTGGGCCTATTTCGACCCCGCCGGGGCGCTGATCACCGACGCGAAGGAGAAGCAGCGCCTCAACGCCATCGCGCTCCCGCCCGCCTACCGCGACGCGTGGTTCTGCCCGGCCCCCAACGGCCACATCCTCGCGACCGGGATCGACGACGCGGGGCGCAAGCAATACCGCTATCACCCCGATTTCCGCGCCCAGCAGGAGGGCGCGAAATACGATGCCTGCGCCTCCTTCGGCAAGTTGCTGCCGCTCGTAAGGAAGCGCGTCGAGGAGGACCTCGCCGGGCGCGGCGTCCCGCGCGAGCGCACGCTGGCGGCGGTGGTGCGCCTCCTCGACCTCTCGGCGATCCGCATCGGCAACGAGCAATATGCGAGGTCCAACTACAGCTACGGCGCGACCACGCTGCGCGCCGACCATGCCGAGGTCGGGCGGCGCAGGCTGAAGCTCCACTTCGTCGGCAAGGGCGGAAAGGAGCACGATCTCGAGGTCGAGGACGCCAATCTCGCCGCCGCGGTGCGCCGCATGGAGGATCTCGGGGACGGCGACGATCATCTCTTCAAGTACGAGGACGAAGACGGCGGCGTGCATCCCGTCACCTCGGCCGACGTCAATGCCTACCTGCGCGAGACGATGGGCGAGGCCTTCACCGCCAAGCACTTCCGCACCTTCCATGCGAGCAGCCTCGCCTTCGAGAAGCTCGCCACCGGCCCCGGTCACGTGAAGCTCAAGGAAATGCTCGAGCACGTCTCCGAGGCGCTCGGCAACACCCCGGCGATCGCCCGCAGCTCCTATATCCACCCCGCAGTGATCGCCCGGATCGAGGGGCAGGAGGACTGGCGCGCCGGTCTGAGGCTGCCCCGCCGGACCCGCTGGCTGACCCGCACCGAACGCGGGCTCATCGCCTTTCTCGAGGAATGCGGGACCGCCAGCGACTATCTCGGCGGGGCGGCGGACTGAGGCTGCACCCTAGGCAGCGGCGCGGCGGCGCGTTACAGCCGCCCGCAAGGAGACCCGCGAGGCATGACCGAGGCCCACCCCTTCCATGACATGCACGAGCACGGCTTCGTGCGCGTGGCGAGCGCGACCCCCTGCACCCGCACCGCCGATGTCGCCTATAACACGGCGGGCGTGCTGGAAGAGGCGAGGAAGGCGCACGCGGCGCACGTCGACCTTGTCGTATATCCCGAGCTGACCCTGTCCTCCTACGCGATCGACGACCTGCTGCTCCAGAACACCATCCTCGAGGCCGTCGAGCAGGCCATCGCCGAGGTGGTCGCCGCCTCGGCCGAGCTCCATCCGGTGCTGGTCGTCGGCGCGCCGGTCCGGCGGGCGGACAAGGTCTACAACTGCGCGGTGGTGATCGCCCACGGGCAGATCCTCGGGGTGATCCCCAAGAGCTTCCTCCCCAATTACCGCGAGTTCTACGAGAAGCGCTGGTTCGCCCACGGGCGCGGCTGCACCGACCTGTGGATCGGGCTCGCGGGAGAGGAGGTGCCCTTCGGCACCGACCTCGTCTTTGCCGCCGCGAACCTTGCAGGCTTCCGTTTCGGGGTCGAGATCTGCGAGGACTTCTGGGCGCCGATCCCCCCCGGCATGACCGCCGCGCTCGCGGGCGCGCTGATCCTGTGCAACCTCTCGGCCTCACCCGTCACCATCGGCCGCGCCGACGACCGGCACCTTCACGCCCGCTCCTCCGCCGCGCGCGCGATCGCCGCCTATGTCTACTCGGCGAGTGGGCACGGCGAGAGCACCACCGACCTTGCGTGGGACGGGCAGGGGATGATCTACGAGATGGGCGTGCTGCTCGCGCAATCCGAGCGCTTCGACCGCGCGGGCGAACTCACTATCGTCGACATCGACACCGAGCGCCTCGTCGCCGAACGCTCGCGCAACCAGACTTTCGCCGATGCCGCCGAGTGGGCGGGGCACCCCGAGGACGCCTACCGCAAGATCGTCTTCGAGCACGCCTATGCCGCGGGCGACATCGGCCTCCTGCGCCCCGTCGCGCGCTTCCCCTTCGTCCCCGACCGCCCCGAGAAGCTCGACGAGGACTGCTACGAGGCGTTCAACATCCAGGTCGATGCGCTGATGCGGCGGATGGAGTCGACCGGGAGCAAGTCGCTGATTATCGGCGTTTCCGGGGGGCTCGATTCGACCCACGCGCTGATCGTCGCGGCCAAGGCCTGCGACCGGCTGGGGATGCCGAGGACGGCGATCCGCGGCTACACGATGCCGGGCTTCGCGACCTCGGAGGGCACCAAGGCGAATGCGCACCGCCTGATGGAGGCGCTCGGGATCACCGCAGGCGAGATCGACATCCGCCCGGCGGCGCGCAAGATGCTCGAGGACATGGACCACCCCTTCGGACGGGGCGAGCCGGTCCACGACGTGACCTTCGAGAACGTCCAGGCGGGCTTGAGGACCGACTACCTCTTCCGCCTTGCCGGGCAGCACAAGGGCTTCGTGGTCGGCACCGGCGACCTCTCCGAGCTGGCGCTCGGCTGGTGCACCTACGGCGTGGGCGACCACATGAGCCACTACGGCGTCAACGCGGGCGTGCCCAAGACTCTGATTCAATACCTCATTCGCTGGGTGATCGCGACCGGCCAGTTCTCCGACGCCTGCGGCGAGGTGCTTGGTGCGGTGCTCGCAACCGAGATCAGCCCCGAGCTCGTCCCGCCGGGGGCCGAGGGGCAGATGCAGTCGACCGAGAGCCTCGTCGGGCCCTACGAACTCAACGACTTCTTCCTCCACCACGTGGTGCGCTTCGGCGACCGGCCCTCGAAGATCGCCTTCCTCGCCTGGCACGCCTGGAAGGACGCTTCGGTAGGAATGTGGCCCGCGGGCTTCCCTGAGGAAGCGAAGAACGCCTACGATCTCGCCACGATCGCGCTGTGGCTCGACCGCTTCTGTGCGCGGTTCTTCGGCTTCTCGCAGTTCAAGCGCTCGGCGCTGCCCAACGGGCCGAAGGTCTCCTCGGCCGGAGCCCTCAGCCCGCGCGGCGACTGGCGGATGCCGTCGGACGCGGTGGCGACCGTCTGGCGCGAGGAGCTGCGTCGCGCCGTGCCTCAGGACATTGCGCAAGGGTTGCCGCCAAGCCCCTGATCCGATGCCGAAAAGCCTGCCCCTCTCCGCGCTCGGCATCATGCTGTTCTGCAACGTCGCCTGGGCGATGAACGTCGTGGTCAGCAAGATCGCGGTGGCGAGCCTCGGCGTGCCGCCGCTGTTCTACACCGTGCTTCGCTCGGTGACGGTGCTGGCGGTGCTCTTCCCGCTGCTGCTCAAGGGTCGCCCCGAGCGCCTCGGCCTCGTGCTGCTGATCGGTTTCGCGATCACCGGGGGGAGCTTCGGCCTGCAATTCGTAGGACTTCAGACCGCAAGCCCCTCGGCGGTCGGGATCGTCAACCTATCGGGCGCGCCGCTGACGGTGCTCTTCGCGATCCTGTTCCTCGGCGAGGAGGTGCGCTGGCGGCGCGGGCTCGGGATGGCGCTGGCGCTCGGCGGCGTCGCGCTCGCGATCGGGGCGCCTTCGGGGAACAATGATCCGGTCGGGCTCGGCTTTGCCTTCGCGGGGGTGCTGATCGGGGCCTTCGCCTCGGTCTTCGTCAAGCGGATCGACATCGGTGCGGTTAGCCTGCAAGCTTGGGCCGCGGTGGCGTCGCTCGGCATCATGCTGCCCGCCTCGCTGGCGCTGGAAAGCGGTCAAATAGAGGCACTTGCCGCCGCCCCGCTAGCGGTCGCCGGGTGCGTGCTGTTCGCCGGAGTGGTCGTCTCGGTAGGGGCGCACTCGGCCTATTTCCGGCTGTTCCAGCGCCATGACGCGAACCTCATCGTGCCGCTCACCCTGCTCACCCCGCTGCTCACCATCGCCTTCGGGACGTGGCTGACCGGCGACCATGTCGGCTGGCCGCTGATCGTCGGCGGGCTGATGGCGCTCGCCGGGGTGACGATCATCGTCGTCCGCCCGAGCCGCACCTTCCCCAAAGCGCAGCTCGCCAAGGAGTCCTGACCCCATACCTTTGTTTCACGTGAAACATCGCCGCAATCGGGGGTCTGGAGGGGGTGTGAAGGGGGTCTGACGGGGGTCTGGAGCCGGCTGGGCCGGGGGCTGGGCCTTGCCTGCGAGGGGCAATGCTATAGGCTGCCTCCTTGCCGGCGGCCACGGGGGCATCGGTCGGCGCGTCCGGGGGGCATCACGCATGAACCATTCCGCAGGCAGCCCGGCGCGGCTGGTGCTCGAGCGCAGCCGGCCCCTGCGGCTCTTCACCCTGTTCATCCTCTATGTCGGGCAGGGGATGCCGATCGGGCTGTTCTGGTTCGCGGTCCCGGCGTGGATGGCGGTGAACGGCGCATCGGCCGCCGACATCGGGACGGTCGCCGCCTGGACCGCGCTCCCGTGGTCGCTGAAGCTCGTCAACGGTTTCTTCATGGACCGCTACACCTACCTGCCGATGGGCCGCCGCCGGTTGTGGATCATCGCCGCGCAGATGACGATGGTCGCCGCGCTGCTCACCGCGGCGCTGGTCGACCCCGGCGCGCGCGATACGGCGATCCTCGCCGCGATCGGCTTCGCGGTGAATGTCGCCACCACCTTCCAGGACGTCGCGGTCGACGGGCTCGCGGTCGACATCATGTCCGAGGACGAGCGCGCGCGCGGCAGCGGCATGATGTTCGGCGGCCAGTCGATCGGCATCGCCGGGGCGACCGCGATGGCGGGCCTCGTGATCGAGCGCTTCGGCGCCCCCGCGGCCTTCGCCCTCGTCGCCGCGCTGATGTTCGCACTCGGTTCCTACGTCACCCTGTTCCGCGAGCGCGAGGGCGAGCGCCTGATGCCATGGACCCAGGGCGAGGCGCTCGAGCGCAACCGCGCGATCCAGCTCGAGGCGTGGTGGCCGCTTCTGCGGACGACCTTCGCCTCGCTGATGAAGCCGGTCAGCGTGCTGTTCGTGCCGGTGTTGTTCATGCAGGGCTTCTTCTACGGCGGGATGGTCGGCGTCACCCCGCTGATCGGGGCGAATGCCGCGGGGCTCGACACGGCCACGATCGCGAGCCTCAATGCCACTGCGAGCCTCGTCGCAGGCGTGCTGGCGATGACGCTCGGCGGCTGGCTCGGCGACCGCTACGGGGCCAAGCGGATCGTGATCCTGTGGCTCGCGGGAGAGCTGGTGCTGGCGGCGGCGATGTTCGCAGGCCAGCACCTGTGGGGCGTGAGCGGCGTCTTCGTGGGCTTCATCACCGCGTGGATCGCGCTCGACCTGCTGCTGACCGTCGCTTACCTGCCCATCGCCATGCGGCTGTGCGCGCCGAGCGTCGCGGCGACCCAGTTCACGATCTACATGGCGCTCTCGAACCTCGGCATCTCGGCCGGGGCGGCGGTGCTCGGCCAGGCCGATGCGCTGGGCGGCCTCGCGATGGTCTTCCCGGTGATCGGGGCGGGGAGCGTGCTCGCGCTGGCGCTGATGCTGACGGTCAAATTCCCGCGCCGCCCGGAATACTACGCCCGCCAGGCCGCGGCGGCGAAGGTGTTCGACAGCAGCGCCCCCGTCCCGGCGGACGGAGGCGCTGCCTGAGGGTCTCAGCTGCGGGGCGGCTCAGCCGCGGTCGAGCGAGAGGCGCCCGGGCCCGAAGGCGGCGAGCTGGAACATCCCGCCCGCGATAGCGAGGTTCTTGAGGAAGTTCGTGAACTGCATCTGGTCGGCGAAGTCGGCGTGGAAGATCGCCGCGGCAAGGATGCTGAACACGCCGAGCGCGGCGGCCGCGGCGCGGGTCCGGTAGCCCGCGATCAGCAGGCCCGCGCCGATCACCTCGAGCGCGATGGTGGCGTAATAGATGCCGGCCGGGAAGGGCAGGCCGACGCTCGCGATGTAGCCGATTGTCCCCTCGGCTGCGGCGAGCTTGCCGAGGCCCATGACGAGGAAGATCGCGGCGAGCAGCAGGCGCGCGGCGAGAGCGACGGCGTCCTGCGTCGAGGTGGCGGGCGAGGTCTCGGAGAGAGTGGCGGTGGTGTCGTTCATGGCTGGTGTTTCCCTGTTACTGCAAGGTGAAGCGGGTGGGCGGGGGACGGTGCGACCCGCGTCGGCCGCCCCCCGCCCGTCGGGGGCTGGTCAGGCCGCGATGCGCGCGGCGGTCTCCTGCGCGGCGGCGATCTTGGCCTCGCCGCCTTCGCCCATGATCCCGTCGGCGGCGACCACCGCGACATCGGTGATCCCGAGGAAGCCGAGGAAGAACCTGAGCCAGCCGCTCATGAAGTCGATCTCGCTGCCCACCTGCGTGCCCCCGGTGGCGATGGCGAGGTAGGCCTTCTTGCCGGTGAGCAGGCCCTCGGGGCCGTTCGCGGTGTAGCGGAAGGTCGTCCCGGCGCGGGCGACGAGGTCGGCCCAGGCCTTGAGCGTGGCGGGCGGGCCGAAGTTGTAGACCGGGGTCGCGATGACGATGGCGTCGGCAGCCATGAGCTCGGCGATCAGCTGGTCGGCGATCGCGGCAAGCTCGGCCTGCTCGGGGGTGCGCTCGGCGGCCGGGGTGAGGTTCGCCGCGAAGCGCTCGGCGCTGACGTAGGGGAGGTCGTTGGCGGCCAGGTCGCGGGTGGTAACGCTCGCGCCGGTTTTGGCGGCGAGGCCTTGGGCGATCCGCTGGCCGAGCCCGCGCGAGACGCTCTCGGCGTCGGCGCGGATCGAGGCGGTGACGTAGAGGATGTTGCTCATGGGAGGGTCCTTTCTTGATCTCCCCTCCCGCTTGCGGGAGGGGTTGGGGGTAGGCAGGCGGGGGTGGGCAGGCGTGGGGAGGCGCCCCCCCCCCCCCCCCCCCCCCCCACGGGAGGGG
>NZ_JBKFDI010000005.1:0-193169 GCF_046452355.1 Erythrobacter sp. NE805
AGGGATGCAGCAGTTGATCCGGGGGTAGGAAGGCCGCTTAGGCATCGGCCCTCCTGATCCTGATGGTCGGCAGCTTGGTGGACGAGCTGGTGACGTAGCCGCCCGCGTTGATGTTGACCTGGCATCGCGTCCCATCGGGATAGGTCGCCACGATCCGGCGCAGCTTGCCGCGCCGGTCGTAGTAGCCCACCAGCTTGGGCTCGCCGTCGGGCGCGCAGATGCAGTGCTCCGCCAGCTCGGCGATCGCGCCTGGCGACGGGGTTACCTCGACCTTGGTGAGGGGGCCGAGGCTCATGCTTGCCCCCATTCCGCGCCATCATCGAGGACGGCGTCGATCATGCCTTCGTCAACGACAGTGCAGACGATCAGCCGAGCAAGACCGTTCACCGAAACGCCACGCTTCGCGGCGTGCGGCCCCAGGGCATGGAGCACATCCGTCGGCACAAGCACCGCGCGTCCGAGATACTGGTAATCGCTGCGCTCGCGTTTGGGGCGGCTCGATCCGCACTCAAGTGCAGTCACTGTGCTCGTGCTGATGCCGATCGCGTTCGCGATTTGCCGGGTGGTCAGGCCCTGCTGGCGCAGGCCGAGGACCGCAGCGGTTCGGCTCGGGTATCCGAGGCAAGGCTTGGACGCGCCCATCGCTCAGTTCCTCATCATCCAGCCCGCCTCGAAGTCTTCGAAGCGCGGCGAAGTCGGCTGTTCGGCGGTGAGGCTCAGCGGCGGCAGCGCAGAGCGCAGGCCGCGGCGCGCCATCCGCGCCCGGTGCCGCTCGCGCTCTTCAACGGCCTTCATCCGCGCCTCGGCCTCGATCGGCGTGACGCCGAGCTCGAGCGCGACCTCCATGACCTTGCGGTGGTGGCGGTAGTATTCGGCCTTGCTGGCGAACTTCGGCATCAGCGGTGCCCTCCTGCCTTGCGAAGGCGCGCGAGAAGCCGCTGCGAGCCGCGCCGGATCTGCGCCTCGCGATGGCGATCGTGCGCCGGGTTGCTGTCGAAGGTCGAGATGATCGCCCGCGTCCGGGCGAACGAGATGCTGAGGTCGGCCGCGATGTCGCTTTCGGGCCATCCGAGGTCGAAGCGGCTCATCACCGCCTGCTCGCCGGGAGTGAGGGTGCTCATCAGCGGTGCCCTCCCGCCTCGCGCACCAGCTCGCCGAGCCGCGCGGTCTGAGCGCGCAGGGCGTCGTCGGCGGCCGCATCTTTCGCGGGATCGACGTTGAAGCGCGCGCGGATGCTGATGACCGACGCCTTCTTGACGCCCAAGCGGCAGGCGATGACGCCTGAATCGATGCCACGGTCGGCCAGCTCGAGCACCGCCTGTTCGATCGGATATAGGCCCATCAGTCCTGACCTCCGACGCGGACGAAGTGGAGCGGTTCGCCATCCGGCGCGCGCGGGATCGCGATCGGAGCAAGCACCTCGATTGCGCGGGCGCGGCGAGGCAGCAGGCGCAAGGCGCCGCGGTCCTGCATCGAATGCAGCAGCTCGTGAGTGCGGGCTTTGCTGTTAGCTGACTGGCCTATGCCCACAGCGATCTCGGTGATCGATGGCGAGTACCCTTTGGCCGCCTGAAAACCCGTGATGAAGCGGAGGGCGTCCTGCTGGCGCGCGGTCAGGCTGATCATCGCGCGCCCCTCAGATCGGGCCGGCGCAGCTGCTCGCGCAGCACCTGGCGCTGCTGGATACGGCGGATCGCCGACAACCGGTCGAGCCCCGCCTCCTTCATCTCGCGCGCGATCGCGTCCTCGGAGGGCGTCCGGGTCACCACGGCCGCGCTCCCGTGAGCACAGTGATGATCGTCCCGACCCACCAAATCAGCCCGGGCGCGCAGATCGCAACGAGCGCCAGCGCCAGCACGATCTCGACCAGCAGGCCCTTCCACTCACGCTTCGGCATCAAAAGACCTCCTCGAGCGACAGGATTTCGGGGTTGCGGTGGGAGGGCTCGGCTGGCTGCTTGGCTTTGCGGTGAAGCGCCAGAAGATCCGCTGCGATGGCGCGGTCTGGCACCCGAAGGGCGATCGCGAAGATCAGCTCAAGGCACAGGCTCGTAATCAACCGGTCGCGCTGCAGGGTGTCATCGCACCATTGCGAAGGGGCCCGGCGGGCGGTCCATTGAGCGACGAGCTGGTGTGAGGTCTTGCGAAGCCAGAGAGGGCGTTCACGCATCGCTGCTCTCCTCATCGAGCAAGGCGCGCAGTTGCGCCTTCATGTCTTCCGAGAGCAGCTTGACAAACTTCGGCAGGTAGAGTCGCTTCTCGGTGACCCCGAGCTTCGACCAGTTGTTGTCGATCGCGTTCCAGTGTTTCTGGTGCGCCACCGGCGTCGCCGCGGGAGGAGGTGTCGGCGTGTCGACCTTCGCCGCGATCATCGCCTCGGCGACGCCGATCTCGGCATCGGCGATCAGCGCCTCGATGACCCGGCGGCGCGCACCGTCGTCGCGCAGATCGGCGAGCCTCATGAGCTGGGTGAAGTTCTCGCCGACGATCGGATGCCGGGCGAGCGGCTCGGCCAGTTCGGGGAACGGCTCGACCAGCATCCGGTAGAGCTTGATGAACCGCTTGATCGAGCTCGCGCTCAGACCGAAAGCGTCGCGTACAGATTGCTGCCATCCGTATACGAGGTCCATCGTGGACCTCGTATCGTCGCCCTCCTCTTCGGTGGCCTTGTCGATGCTGTTCAACCCGGCCTCGCCAGCCTTGGCGCGGGCCCAGCGGGCCTTAATGGCCAGCTGCTGGTTGCTGAGGGTCTCGCCGAGCTGCGCCGCCACTCGGGCGCGCGCGGCATCGGCGATCGCGACGACGAACTTCGCCTTCTCCAGCGGGCCGATCTCGCGCCGGTCGATGTTCTCCGAGGCCTCGAGCTCGGCCAGCTCCTGCGCCGTGCCCTTCACCTCCAGGGCAAGCACCTCGATGCCTTCGATCTGGCAGCCCCGCAACCGGGTCCACCCGACCACCAGCTTCCACGGCTTCCTGCCCTCGGCGAAGCACTCTTCGATCGACTTGCGGGGGAACTGCCGCGTCACCATGATCGGGGTGCGCTGCCCGTCGACCGCGATCATGCGCCCAAGCGCCACCGCCTTGTCCTCGTGCATGAACCCGATGCGTTCGGTCACGAGCACGGCGTTGGGGTCGATGCTGATCACCCGCGCATCGGCGCGCACTGGCCGCGGGCTCACGCTGCCTCCCCCGCATCAGCCGCGGGCAGCGTTTTTTCCGCGCCCTGACATAGCGATTGGCCGCTGGTAGGCTCCGGAGTAGGCCTCGGGCTCTGACTGAAGGAGAACAGCCCATGTCCAAGACCGATAGCCAGCGCATCGAGGAACTGCAGGACCACGTCTACGCCCTCCAGCAGCTCCTTCTCTCGCACATCCTTGCCTTCGACGCCGTCGACCGCGAGGCGACCGACGCCACCTTCGACATCGCCCTCAGCCAGGCCGATGCGACCCTCACGGACGGCCGCGCGCGCGTCACCATCCGCATCGAAGCCATGATCGAGGATCTGAAGAAGACCCGCGACTGACGCCCCGGCATCCACGAGCGCCATTCGCAGCTTGATCCTGCGGATCGCCGCGCGCGCTCTTTCGATCGAGGCCAATCCACCAATTGCAGGAAGGTCCGGACCGCTGGGTTCGGGGCGCTGGCGCTCGCCCGGGACTTCACCCGGCGCGATCGCCGCCACCTTCGCTGCTCCTACCGAGACGAAACCGGCGTCCGATGGACGCTCCGGACCGATGGAGGTCACAGATGAAGACACCCTGCCATCTCGCCGTGCATCGCGCATGGCGCGAGCCGCAGCCTTGGCCGCAGCGGGATCGGCGAAACCGAGGTCCGTCAGCTCGTAATCGGGAAGATCGTGCAGCGTCATCATGCCGCCACCGCCTTCCCGCGGCCCGCAAGCCGCTTTGCGTCGTCGGCCTCGATCTTGTCGAGCTCGCGCCAGAGCGCCTCCACCGAATGGAAGTTCGCGCCGACCGGATCAGGGTTCTTCGGACCCTTCTTCCAGCGGAAGAACGTGGTGGGATGGATGCCGGCGCGCCGACAGAGCTCGGCGATCGTCACGCGCGCCGCTTTGGCGCGGCGCTCGATGTCTCGGATGGTGGTTTGTTGGTCCATGGC
Organism: Erythrobacter sp. NE805; assembly: GCF_046452355.1. NCBI lineage: Bacteria > Pseudomonadati > Pseudomonadota > Alphaproteobacteria > Sphingomonadales > Erythrobacteraceae > Erythrobacter > Erythrobacter sp. NE805. The sequence continues at coordinate 4,119 of NZ_JBKFDI010000005.1, forward strand.
GCAGCGGTAACAGCATTTTTGCCGCCCTACAACAGCATTTATGCTGCTTTTGGCGCTGCTGCCCTGTTGGTAGCGTCATGAAATGGAGGGACTTGAGCAAGATCGAGCGCTGATGCTGGCATTGGTCGACTACACGGGGCTGTCGGCTGCGGAAGTCGCGCGCAGGGCGGGATTGGCCGCGACGACAATACAACGACCGATCAAGGGCACCGCCGACACTCGCATTAGCCAGCGCACTATCGAGAAGCTCCACGAAGCTTTTCCTAAGTTCCCTGGCTGGACGCGCGCAGGGGCTGCTGCACTTGCCAGCTTCGACAAGCCCGAAACTCAGATGGTCGAGATCGCCTCGATAGACCTGAATTTCGGCCTCGGCGCGGCCTTCATGGACAGCGAGATCGTCGAGCACGCGGCCGATACCATGCTGTTTCCGCGCGATTGGCTCCGCTCGATCACTCGCAGCCCGCCTGAGAGGCTCTACTGGGCGAAGGGCCTGGGGAACTCCATGGAGCCTACCATCGGTGATGGCGACGTCATCCTGATCGATCGCTCTGCAGCTGGCTCCAGCTTTGGCGACCTCTACTGGGCTATCGCCTACGGGCAGACCGGCATGATCAAGCGCCTTCGCCCCATGCCCGACGGCAGCGTGAAGATCTTGAGCGACAACCCCAATGTCCCGCCCGAGATTGCGCATGATGGCGAGCTTCATGTATTCGGCCGCGTGATCGCGGTGGTGAGAAGGATATGACCGAAGACCGGGGGCAGCCGACAGTTATAGTGCAGAAGGGACCGAACAGCTTCCAAAGCTGCATGGGATGCGTGGGCTATTGCGTTCTCGGCTTGCTTGCTCTTTTCGCGCTCGGCTCGCTTACTCGCTGTGATGAGAATGAAGATACTCTGCCAGCAGCCGAGGGTTCTCAGGAGCAGATGTCGGAAGGATGGGGCACCCCGGAGGCGACGGCATCGGCGACAACAGAAAGGCCCATTTTAGCTGGCGGCGAATATAACCCCTCTCTCGCTCTCCGCGGGATAGATCCCCAGTGGTCTGATGAACCTCTTTCGACGCGCTCCAATTACACATCGAACTTAGGCCTTCTTCGTGTGAACCATACCTGGCGAAACACCAGCTTGGACGTCGATTTCACCGATGCAGGCGGCGTCTACATGATCCAGGTGCGTTCCGGATTGCCCGGCAGGTGCAACAGCGGACCTGATCTCGCGTCGGCCTTTGATCAATATGCGCACGATCTCGGCCTCGGAGCGGGTGCTGCGCAGGTAAGGCCGAAGTTGCTTGAAGCTTGGGCCTCGAAGGACCGGTGGTCAGAGGCCGACATTGGCAAGGTCATGGTCCGCGCCACCGGTGGCTGCCCTCGCGCGCTCGTCCTAAAAGCCCTCTGAAAAACGCGCCCAGTTCCGCGCCTGCCAATCCAGCCGCAGTCCACGACTGCTGCCCCAAAAGCTAAGGATTTTCAACGGGTGCCCAGTTCGATGCGACTTCTCCATTCTGGGGCATGCAATGCCCCGGTTCAAAGACCGATGACGAGGGTCTCAGATGCCCCTAAGAGACGTCTCAAAGCCTCATGAACCGCAGAATTCCGCCGTTGAGACGGTGGCGTCTCAAGATCGGCGCCGAAGCGTCAGCCGCAGCCTGCGGGTCCGTTTCAGCCAATAAACGGGCCCGCACTCTAGACACTCACGCCGAGCGCCGATTTTTTGGAGCCACTATGAAAAAGCCCGGATTTGCGCCATTTCCGTGCCGCGTTGTCCCGGATAGTCCCACGAAATCCCGGCCAGCCGTCACTCTATTCCCTTGTGTCCACTAACAACGGGGTCGCAAGCAGACAGGCAGCTTAAGGCCGAAATCCGGCGAAAGCCGCCGTCAGCCACGCCGTCCACAACCTAGCCCAAGCCCCCCATTGCGGCCTGCACGGGCGCTTCCCATATCTCCAACATGACCCAGACCTTCCCCCTGCTCCCCCTTCGCGACATCGTCGTCTTTCCCGGCATGGTCGTCCCCCTCTTCGTCGGGCGCGACAAGTCGGTGGCGGCATTGGAGGCCGCGATGGAGGCCTCCAAGGACATCGTCCTCCTCGCCCAGCTCGATCCGGGCTGCGACGATCCCGAGGGCGAGGACCTCTACGACGTCGGCGTGATCGCGCAGGTGCTACAGCTCCTGAAGCTTCCCGACGGCACGGTGCGCGTGCTGGTCGAGGGCAAGACCCGCGCGCGGCTGGCGGCGCTCGAGAGCACGGCGACGCACCTTGTCGCCGAGGTCGAGGTGATCGAGCCCGAGACCGTTTCCGGCAGCGAGGTCACTGCGCTGATGCGGCAGGTGACCGAGCAGTTCGGCGAATACGTCAAGCTCAACAAGAAGATGGGCGAAGACGCAGGCGTCGATCTGTCCGAGGTCGACGATGCGGGCCAGCTCGCCGACACGATCGCCGCCGCGATCAGCGCCAAGGTCTCGGACAAGCAGAGCCTGCTGACCGAGGGCAATCCGCTGAAACGGCTCGAACTCGTCATGGCCTTCATGGAAGGCGAGCTCTCGGTCCTCCAGGTCGAGCGGCGCATCCGCGGGCGTGTGAAGCGCCAGATGGAGAAGACCCAGCGCGAATATTACTTGAACGAGCAGCTGAAGGCGATCCAGTCGGAGCTCGGCGGGGGCGACGAGGGCGAGGGCAACGAGATTGCCGAGCTCGCGGAGAAGATCGAGAAGACCAAGCTGTCGAAGGAAGCCCGCGCAAAGGCGCAGGCCGAGCTCAAGAAGCTGCGCACCATGCAGCCGATGAGCGCCGAGGCGACCGTCATCCGCAACTACCTCGACGTGCTGCTCGGCCTCCCGTGGGGCAAGAAGTCGAAGCTCAAGAAGGACATTGCCCGCGCGCAGGACATCCTCGACGCGGATCACTACGCGCTCGAGAAGGTCAAGGACCGGATCGTCGAGTACCTCGCGGTGCAGGCGCGCACCAACAAGCTGAAGGGCCCGATCCTGTGCCTCGTCGGCCCTCCGGGCGTCGGCAAGACCAGCCTCGGCAAGTCGATCGCCAAGGCGACGGGGCGCGAATTCGTGCGCCAGTCGCTGGGCGGCGTGCGCGACGAGGCGGAGATCCGAGGGCACCGGCGCACCTATATCGGCTCGATGCCGGGCAAGATCGTGGCCAACCTCAGGAAGGCGGGCACGTCGAACCCGCTGTTCCTGCTCGACGAGATCGACAAGCTCGGCCAGGACTTCCGCGGCGATCCGGCCTCGGCGCTGCTCGAGGTGCTCGACCCTGAGCAGAACGCCAAGTTCCAGGACCACTACCTGGAGCTCGACCTCGACCTTTCCGACATCATGTTCGTGTGCACCGCGAACAGCCTGAACCTGCCGCAGCCGCTGCTCGACCGCATGGAGATCATCCGGCTCGAGGGCTACACCGAGGACGAGAAGGTCGAGATCGCACAGCGCCATCTCGTGGAGAAGCAGGTCAAGGCGCACGGGCTCAAGAAGGGCGAGTTCACGCTCACCGAGGAGGGCCTGCGCGATCTGATCCGCTACTACACCCGCGAGGCCGGGGTGCGCACGCTCGAGCGCGAGATCGCCAAGCTCGCGCGCAAGAGCCTGCGTCAGATCCTCGAGGGCAAGGTCAAGAGCGTCACCGTCACCCCCGAAAACCTCGGCGACTTCTCCGGCGTGCGCAAGTTCAAGCACGGCGTCTCGGAGGAGGAACCGCAGGTCGGCGCCGTCACCGGGCTCGCCTGGACCTCGGTCGGCGGCGAGCTCCTCACCATCGAGAGCGTCACCACCCCGGGCAAGGGCGAGATCAAGACCACCGGCAAACTCGGCCAGGTGATGAACGAGAGCGTCCAGGCCGCCTTCAGCTTCGTCAAGGCGCGGGCGCCGGCCTACGGGATCAAGCCCTCGGTCTTCAACCGCCGCAATGTCCACATCCACCTGCCCGAGGGCGCGGTGCCCAAAGACGGGCCGAGCGCGGGGATCGGGATGGTCACCTCGATCGTCTCGACCCTCACCGGCATCCCGGTGCGGCCCGATGTGGCGATGACGGGCGAGGTCACCCTTCGGGGGCGGGTGCTGGCGATCGGCGGGCTGAAGGAGAAGCTGCTCGCCGCGCTGCGCGGCGGGATCAAGACGGTCCTCATCCCCGAGGACAACGTCAAGGACCTCGCCGAAATTCCCGCCAACGCCAGGGAGGGGCTGGAGATCGTTCCGGTCGCTCATGTCGATGAGGTGCTCGCCCGCGCGCTGACCGAGGCGCCGGTCGCGATCGAGTGGACCGAGGCGGACGATCTGGCCAGTCAGCCGGGTGGCACCGCTGCGGCGGCGAATGTTGCGAGCGCGGAGGTGCCGACCGCGCATTGAGCGGCTAGAAGGCGCGCAGAGGCCGCGATTCGCGGCCGCGTCGCTTGCAGTCTCGTGAAGTCCGTGACAGCGGGGGAGCAGGGTGCCTGATCCTGGTCAGGCTCCGGCACCCCTTGCGCCTTTTGCCCGCCGCACTGTCACAAAGGCGATTGCCTTTGACAGTCCGGGCAAAAAAGTCTCAATTCCCGGGCTTTCGACATGGGCGATTCCACCGTTAAGAAGACATCCTGAGACTAGGGGGTTTCCGATATGAACAAGAACGACCTGATCAGCGCCGTCGCGGACGCCAGCGGTCTGTCCAAGAACGACGCCTCGAACGCGGTCGAGAGCGTGTTCGACGCGATCACCAAGGCGCTGTCGGGCGGGGACGAGGTGCGGCTCGTCGGCTTCGGCACGTTCTCGGTTGCCAAGCGCAAGGCCTCGACCGGGCGCAACCCGCGCACCGGGGAGCCGATGAAGATCAAGGCCTCGAACCAGCCCAAGTTCAAGGCGGGCAAGGGCCTGAAGGACGCGGTCAACTGATCGCCGCCTGACGCAGTTTCGGAACAGGAGAAACCCCGCCGGCCTCGCGGTCGGCGGGGTTTTTCATGGCCGTGCGAGGCTCAGTTGCCGCCGGCTGCGATCAGCGCCGTTGGGGCCTGCGCCGTGCGCGGGGAGATCGTCCAGGTCAGCGTCTCGCCCGTCGTCGTGCCGCCTTGCGGGCCCTCGTCGGTGTTGTTGGCGAGGATCCGCATCCCCGGTGCCGCGCGGATCGTGAAGGTGCCCTCCATCTGGGGGATGCCCTTGAGGGCCGCACCTTCGGGATCGTCGCCGGATTCCTGCGCCCCGAGCGCGGCGAGACCGGCGAGCGAGCCCATGCCCATCATCGCGCCCATGCCGCCCGCGTCATTGCTCTGCGTCGCGAAGCCGGGGGCGTTGACGCGCACCTGGCCGCCCTTCCTCAGGAACACCTGCACGAAGGGATTGATCGCCGGGAAGCCCTCGATCATCGGGAAGAGGAAGTCGTGGCCCATCGTGCCGGTCGCGCGGAAGCTGACGTCGAACACGCCGTCGCCCTTGTGCACGACGCGCTCCCAGCCCTTCTGGCGCTGGAGCAGCTTGACGAGCTCGTCGGCGGCCTTGGGGTCACTGGGGTCGATCCCGCCCATGATCGCGGCCATCTGCTTGGCCTGTTCCCTGGCCTTGGCGGCGCGCTCCTCGGCCCCGGCGTCCCAGTCGGCGCGCTGCTTGGCGAGCTCCTCCTCGGTGCACTCGCGCTCCTCGAAGGTCTCGTCGTTGGTGCAGGTCTCGGGCGTGAACTTCTCCTCCGCCGCCGCGCCGATCTGGGCGAGCTTGGAGAGGCCGAGGAAGAAGATCTCCCCGTCATAGCGGAAGGTGAAGCTGTCGGGCCCGGTGATGGCGAGCTCGGAGGTGAACTTGCCCGGCGACATGAAGCACCCGGTGAGCGCGAGCGAGAGGCCTGCCAGCAGCGCCGCGGCGCGCAGTCTGAGGCCCGAAAGGATCGTCATGGCATTACCCCCTGTTCACCCCCCCTTCTAGCCGCGCGTCGCCGCCGCATAAAGCGCAATCGCCGCCGCGTTCGAGACGTTGAGGCTCTCGATTGCCGAGGAAATCGGCAGCTTGGCGAGCACGTCGCAGTGCGCGGCGATGTTGTGCCGGAGGCCCTCGCCCTCGGCGCCGAGCACCAGCGCGAGGGGGCCGCTCGGCATGATGTCGGCGAGCACCGCCTCGGCTTCGCCGGCGAGGCCGATCCGCCAGTAGCCCGCCTCGGCGAGCTCCTCCAGGGCGCGGGCGAGGTTGACGACCCGCACCCAAGGCACCGATTCCAAAGCGCCCGAGGCGGCCTTGGCGAGCACCCCGCCCTCGGGAGGCGCGTGGCGATCCTGCGTCACGATCGCTGCCGCGCCGAAGGCCGCCGCCGAGCGCAGGATGGCGCCGACATTGTGCGGATCGGTGACCTGGTCGAGCACCACCACCGGACGGTCCGCCTCGCCGAGCGCGACCTCGTCGAGAAACACGTCCTCGAGCGGCGCGCATTCGAGCACAAGTCCTTGATGCGGGGCGTCTTTCGCAACCAGCCGGGCGAGGTCCGGGCCTTGCGCGTGCTCGATCGGAAAGTCGGGCGGCAGCTCGCCGTCGAGGCTCTCGAGCCCCTCGGGCGTCGCCCACAGCTTGCGGTGCTGGCGCTCCGGGTTCTTCAAGGCCGCCTCCACCGCGTGGCGGCCCCACAGGCGCACCTGCCCGCTCGAGGCCCGGCCCGAGCCGCGCCCGCCCTTCATCCGGCCCGCCCGCCCGCGCAGCGCGCGCTTTCTTTCACCCTTGCTCATGTTGGTTCCTGCCTGAGGCTTTCCAAAGCCGCCCCCCTGCCAGCAGGGCCATTGACAGGCAAGCACCGCTTCGCCAAAGGGGCGCCTCTCGGCAGCGGGACCCCTCGGGGACTCGCGCAATTCTCCGCCCTTGCGGCTCAGGAAATGCCTCTGTGTGGACAGGTGGCCGAGTGGTTAAAGGCAGCAGACTGTAAATCTGCCCGTGCAAGCGTACGCTGGTTCGAATCCAGCCCTGTCCACCAACCCCCCTCCAAGTCCGACCGGTCCGTAAGGCGATGTTTCACGTAAAACACGCGCGAAAGCGGGGTGTGGCGGCACCCTGGACGGGGCTAGCGGGGGGCTAGAGGGGGTCTGGCGGGGTCTGGGACGCAGCGAGCGCGGCTCTGCGCGGGGCTGGCATTGCGCGCGGGTCACGCCGCGCGGGGGGCAAGGCCGGGCCAGGGCCGCACGGTCCTCGCGGAAAATGTCTCGCCAAGGAGGCGAGGAACGGAGGGGCGACCATGCGGCCGCCCCCCCGCCGTCATCAGAAGCGGAAGCCGACGCCGACGAGGACGCGGTTCAGCTCGCTGTCGAGCGCGCGCTGGTACTGGAGGCTCACCAGCGCCTTCTCGCCGAGGTTGTGCTGCACGCCCGCACCGACGATCGCATCGTCGATGTCGACGCCGGTCGCATGGGCATAGCCCGCGAGCGCGAAGAGCTTGGTCTTCTCGCCGAGCTTGGTGCCGAGACGGGCGTTCACGCCCAGTACGGGATCGTCGAGGTCGAAGTTCGAATCGACGACGCCCTCGACGCCGAAGAAGATCTTCTCGCCGACATCGAAGTCATGGCCGACGACGAGGCCGATGGTCTCGTCCTCGACGCCGCAGCACCACACGATGCCGCCGCGCGCTTCGATGCGCGTCTCGTCGGCGTGGGCCGGGGTGGCGACGACGGCAGCGGCAGCGGCCGCGGCAAAAGCGATATGACGCATATTCTTCCCTTTTTCTTATGGTTTCCCGCCGAGAGAGGCGACAGGCCGCGCCATAACCTGATTGAATAACATGGCTAGGGAAGGTCGCTGAAATTGCCCGCTTTTCCGACGAACGGGTCATTTTGCACGATATAATGCGTCTGTCGTTTGAACGAATATTTCTCCCACATGAACAGAAACTTTCCCGCAGATGAACGGGAATGCCGCCCGTCCCGGCCGCCGAAGCGGCCCCGGACGGGCGGGCGTCTTGTTGCCGACGATGCGACCCGTCGGGCTGCCCGGCGCGTTGTCGCGCTCAGGCTGCGAGCTTTGCCGGCTGCTGGTCGGCCCAGGCGAGGCCCGGGAGGTAGCGGGCGTCGACCTTGCCGTCCTTCAGCGCGAAGAGGTGCAGCCAGCCGTTGTCGAACAGCGCGCGCACCCCCGGGTGCTTCTCGAGGACCCTGATCATCTCCTCGCGCGGGGCCTCGATCATTACGGAGAGGCGTAGCGGCTCGTGCTGGAGCCCGTCGCCGTCGTGGACCGCCTGCCAGGGAAGCCCGGCGCGCAGGCGGCCGCCATTGCCCTCGACCACCCCGATGCCGCCCACGACATTGTGGATCAGCTTGTTGCCGCCACCGAACATCTCGGGCGCGACGCTCGAGCCGTAGTATTGCAGGCTGATCCAGCTCGCCACCACCACCGGTGCGGTGATGATGAGTTCGAGCGTGCCGAAGCCCTCGTCCGCCTGCCAGTCGTAGGAGTGGAGGAAGGCGCGCCCGCCGAGGTCGCGGCCCGCGGTCGCCTCGCGCGGGGCGGCGATGAAGGCCGCGCAGCCGGCAAGGCCCCATTCGGGGCGGATCTCGGCCCAGTTCTGCGCGCGCGCGGGGATACTCTCGCCCGAAGCGCCCGGCATCCGGAGCGCCCGCTCGGCCCGCGCGATCTTCGCCGCCTGCGCGAGCCAGCCCCGCACCTTGGCGAGGTCGCCGCTGCGCGCAGCCGGAAGCCCGTCCTCGTAGATCGTGATCGCGTCGGTGGTGGTGTCGTGGAGCCCGGCGACGAACAGCGTGTCCTGAGGCACCTCGACCCCGCGCGCGGGCAGGCCCGCACGGGTCTCGGGATCGTTCAAGAGGATCGCCAGCAGCCGCGCCGAGACCTCGCCGGTGTAGCCCCCGCAGGCGCCGCAGTGATAGGCGCTCTCGTGCGGGTTGTTGGTGACATTGCCGCCGTGGCCGAGCAGCAGCACGATCTCGCCGTGGCCTTTCGTGAGGCTCATCGCCTTCAAGACCGCGGCGCCGGTGTCGGCCTTGGCTTGCGGGCTCATCCCGCCGACCACCTCGGGGGCGGGCTCGGCTTTGGCCTTGGGGGTGAAGCCGAGCGCGGACTTCACGAGCTTGACCGCATAGACCGGCCCCGCCGCCTCGACGAAGGCGAAGGAGGAAACCGCGGCCTGGCGGAAGCGGCCCCAGGCGCGCTTGCCCCGCGCGGCGATGCGGTCGGCCTGGTCCTTGGCGGGGTCGCCCATGCTGGTGGTGTTGACCGCCGGGTTGAGCAGCACCGGCAGGCGCGCCTCGAGGATGTCCGAGCCGTGGGCGTGGTGCGCGAGCGGCAGGCCGAAGAAGCCCGCGAAGCCGATCGTCGCGACCGAGGCGTCGACGCTCTCGAGCGCGCGGCGGAACACTTCCGAGCGCACGTCGATGCAGAAGGCGGCCTGGAGGAAGGGGCGGGTCGCGGCGGGCGCGGCGTTGCCTTCCAGCGCGGCGACGAGGCGGCGCTGGTGGCCGCGGTCGGCGGCGTCCTGGAGGATCGCCAGCGCGATCTCCTGCGCGCTCGGGACGACCGGCTGGGCGTGGGCCTCGACGGTCCGCGCCCAGGCCGCGGCGACGCTCGGCGCGTGGGCGAGCAGCGCCTCGTCCCAGATCAGCCGGATCGCGAGGAGGTCGAGCGGGGTGCGGTCGGTGCCGCCCTTGAGCTCGGCCTGCCACAGCAGCCAGCGGGCGTGCTGCGCCCAGCCGCCGAGGCTCATCGCGAGGCGGTGGAAGGCGGTCGGCGCGGCGGCGTCGGTGATCCCGAGCGCGTCGGCGGCGGCGAGGATCGCGCGCTCGGTGGTGTCCGGCGCGGCCGCGACATGGGCGCAGAAGCCCTCGAGCCCGGCGATCTCGGGGGTGAGGTCATGCATCGCCCAGGCGCGCCAGGCGGCGAAGGCCTCGGCGCCCGGCGCGGGCGACCACAGCGCCTGCCCACGGTCGAAGTGGCCCGCGGCCCACAGCCCGATGCAGCGGTCGATCAGCGCCGGCCAGTCGATCCCGGTTGCCTCGGCGGCGAGATCGGCGACGGTCGGGAGCGCGCGCGGGGCGGGGCCGTGGCCGACCTTCGCGGCGAGCTCGGTGAGGGCGGTGACGCTCGCGGGCTTGAGCGGCGAGGTCGAGGCGGCGAGGGCCTCGGCGAGGTCGTCCTCGGTGATCTTCCCTTCCGCGATGGCGGCGGCGTAGTCGGCGCCCTTGCGGGTGATGCGCACCCCGGCGACCCGGCCGAGCCGTGCGGCGGCGGTGGCGAGGTCCTCCTCGGTCTGGCCGAGGAAGGGGTTGACCGCCACGGTGGCATCGAGCGGGAAGGCGGGCGGGATCGCGCGGGCCGAGGCGTCCGCGGCGCCGAGCACCGCGGAGAAGCGGGCCGGGGCGATGTCGGCTTGGTTCATGATCATCGTGGGTCTCCGTGAGGGATGCGGTGGCGGATCAGCGGGCGGCGGTGTTGGTGCGGAAGCCGCCGATCCAGCGGTCGAGCAGGGCATTGAGGTAGAGGCCGTTGGCGAGGTGCACGCGCAGGCCCGCGGTCGCCGGGTGGTGCGCCCACAGCGGGAAGAGCGCCTGGGCGAAGGCGACGAGGCCGAAGCTCGCCACCGCGACCACGATCAGCGCCCACTCGAGCGCGCCGGGGACGGGCGCCTGCGGCAGGATCGGGCCCCACAGCTTCGCGGCGATCGCCTGGAAGGAGAAGTAGCCGATCGCAGCGGCGAGCGCGGCGGTGATGGTGCGGGTGGTGAGCGCGGCGGGCGCGCGGCCGGCGAGGCCCTGCGCGACGAGGTAGGCGACCCCGAAGATCAGGATCGCGCCCAGCGCCAGCGCCTGCGGGCTCTTGGGGCCGAGCGCGGCGGTGAAGGCGGCGGCGATGGCGATGAAGATGCCGAGCGCGAGGGCGAAGCTCTTGATCACCGCGCCGACGCTCGGGACCGCGACCGGGCCGGGGCGGCGGATGTTCGACACCTCGGTGACCGCGGTGCCGGAGGAGAGGAAGGCGTGGGCCTTGTAGAGAGAGTGGGCGATGATGTGGAGCAGCGCGAGGCTCCACAGCCCGAGGCCGCACTGGAGCAGCATGAAGCCCATCTGCGAGACCGTCGACCAGGCGAGCGCGGTCTTGATCGCGCTCTGGGTGAGCATCACCGCGGCGCCGAACAGCGCGGTGAAGCCGCCGATCATGACAAGCGCGGCCATCGCCCCGGTGCTCTGCTGGACGAGGCCGGCAGCGGTGATGAGGAGGACACCGCCCGAGTTGATGATCCCCGCATGGAGCAGCGCGGAGACGGGGGTGGGGGCCTCCATCACCTCGGTGAGCCAGCCGTGCAGCGGGAAGGCGGCGGTCTTGAGCGCGGCGGCGGTGACGATCGCGGCGATCCCGAGCGTGCCGGCGAAGCCGAGCCCGCCGGTGGCGGCGGCAGCGGGAAGGGCGGTCACGTCGAGCGTGCCGAACTTGCTGAAGAGGAGCCCGGCGGCGCAAGCGAGCATCACGTCGCCCGCATACCAGACGCGGGCGAACTTGGCCGCCGCGCGCTGGGCCTCGGGGCGGTCGGGGTAGAACAGCAGCAGCTTGCGCAGCGTCAGCCCGACCGCGAAGCTCGAGGCGATCAGCGTCGGGAGGGTCGCCGCCTGGACGAACACCAGCACCGCCGCGAGCGTCGCCAGCATCAGCCCGTGGAACGCGCCCTCGCGGCTCTCCCCGTCGAGATAGGTGCGGCTGTAGCGCATCACGATCCAGCCGATGAAGCCGACCAGCGCGCCCATGCTCGCCGCGACGAGATCGGCGCGCAGCCCGAAGGCCAGCGCCCCGGCGCCGAGGGAAACACCCGGGGAGGAGGCGAGCGCGGTCTGCACCAGCCCGGCGAGCGCCAGGCCGAGCGCGGCGAGCGCGGAGAGCTCCGACAGCAGCGGCAGCGCGCCGGGACGCTTGCCCGGGCGGGCCAGGGCGAGCAGGATGACCGGCACCAGCGCAAGGGGCGCGAGCATGGTCAGGGCGAGGGTCTCGGGCATGAGGCGTCACTCCGGCGGGTGGTGGAAGGATTGCGGATGAAGGCCGGATAGGGTCTCGACGCGGTTAAAGAAAATACATATTTTGTCGCGAAACGTTCGTCTGAAGCGAATGATTACCGGGGAAGCGACGCGATGGCGAGCCTCAATCTCCACCACCTGCGCCTGTTCCGCGCCGTCGCGCGCGAAGGCACGCTGACCGCGGCGGCGCGCGCGCTCAACATCTCGCAGAGCGCGGTCTCGACCCAGATCAAGGCCTTGGAAGCCGACCTCGGCCACGACCTCTTCGAGCGGCGCGGGCGCAATCTCGTGCTGACCGAGGCGGGGCGCATCGCCTTGGACTATGCCGAGCAGATCTTCCGCGCCTCCGAACAGCTCACCGCGACCTTCCGCGCGGTCGGCGGGCAGAGGAAGGTGCTGCGGATCGGCGCGCTCGCGACGCTCTCGCGCAACTTCCAGATGGGCTTCCTCGCCCCGCTGCTGGGCCGTGACGATGTCGAGGTGGTGCTGCGCTCGGGCACGCAGGCCTCGCTGCTGCGCGCGCTCGAGGCGCTGCGGATCGATGTGCTCCTCACCAACCAGGTCCCCGCGCGCGACGCGGCGAGCCCCTATCTCGTGCGCCGCCTCGCCGAGCAGCCCGTCAGCCTCGTCGGCGCGCGCTCGCGCCTCGCGCTCGCCGCGCAGGGCCTGCCGGTGCTGCTCGCGCAGGCCCCGCTGATCCTCCCGACGCCCGAAACCGCGCTCCGGGCAGGCTTCGACGCGATGGTCGAGCGCCTCGGGATCGTCCCGCGCATCGCCGCCGAGGCCGACGACATGGCGATGCTCCGCCTGCTCGCGCGCTCCGACGCGGGTATCGCGGTGATCCCGCCGATCGTGGTGCGCGACGAGCTCGCGGGCGGCGTCCTCTACGAGCTCGCCCAGCTCCCCGGCATCACCGAGGAGTTCCACGCCGTCACCATCGCCCGCACCTTCCCCAACCCGCTGCTGCGCGAGGTGCTCGACGCGCCGTCCGAGTTCGCGGGGCCCGATGCTGTGGGAGGCGCGTCCGAAGGGCTTGCGGGCGGCGAGGGCGGACAGTAAGCCGCGCCACCCCATCAGGATGACGCAGGACTACGAGACCGCTCATGACCGCCACCCTCACCGGCCGCCCCGTCATTTCCGCAAGCGGGCTCTTCACCCCGCCCGAGAGCATCACCAACGAGGAGCTGGTCGCGAGCTTCAACGCCTTCGTCGACCGGCACAACGCGGCGAACCCCGAAGCCGAGCCGCTCGCCTATTCGTCGGTCGAGTTCATCGAGAAGGCGAGCGGCATCAAGGCGCGCCACGTGATGAGCAAGGCGGCGATCCTCGATCCCGACACGATGTGCCCGCGCCTGCCCGAGCGCGCCAATGACGAGCTTTCGGTGATGGCCGAGATCGGCGTCGCCGCCGCGCGGCAGGCGCTCGAGCGCGCGGGCCGCGATGCGAAGGACGTCGACGCGGTGCTGTGCGCTGCCTCCAATATGCAGCGGCCCTATCCGGCGATGGCGATCGAGATCCAGCAGGCGCTCGGCATCGAGGGCTTCGGCTTCGACATGAACGTCGCCTGCTCCTCGGCGACCTTCGGGATCCAGACCGCGGCCGACTACATCCGCGCCGGCAACGCGAAGAGCGTGCTGGTGGTGAGCCCGGAAATCACCTCGGGCCACCTCAACTGGCGCGACCGCGACAGCCACTTCATCTTCGGCGACGTCGCGACCGCGGTGCTGGTCGAGGACGCAGGGATCGCGCCCGAGGGGCATTGGGAGATCCTCGGCACCAGGCTGAAGACGGTGTTCTCGAACAACATCCGCAACAATTTCGGCTTCCTGAACCGCGCCGCGCCCGAGGGCGAGGGCAAGGCCGACAAGCTGTTCGTCCAGGAGGGCCGCAAGGTCTTCAAGGAGGTCGTGCCGATGGTCGCGCAGATGATCCTCGACGAGGCCGAGCGGCTGGGGCTCAACCCGGCGGCGCTGCGGCGGCTGTGGCTGCACCAGGCCAACGCAGGGATGAACCGGCTGATCGCGCAGCGCGTGCTCGGCCACGAGGCGAACGAGGACGAGAGCCCGACCGTGCTCGACATCTACGGGAATACCTCGAGCGCGGGCTCGATCATCGCCTTCCACAAGCATTCGGCCGATCTGTCGGCGGGTGACACGGGCCTCATCTGCTCCTTCGGGGCGGGCTATTCGGCGGGCACGGTGTTCGTGCGCAAGGTCGCCTGAAGGGTGACCCGCCTTGCCGGGGGCGCAAGCTCTCCCTAGAAGCGGTGCGATGGCAGGCGAAATCCTCGACAACAAGGGCCGCGGCGAGGCCGGCTGGCAGTGGCCCGCGATCCATCCCGAAGGGCGCAGGTTCGGCCTGATCGCGGTCGGCGCCGCGCTGTTCGTGCTGCTGGTGCTCGGCTGGGAGCTGCTCGGCTGGCCGCTGCTGCTCGCGAGCGCCGGTGTGTTCGCCTTCTTCCGCGATCCCGAGCGCGTGGTGCCGCAGGCCGACAACCTGATCCTCGCCCCCGCCGACGGGGTCGTCACCCGCATCGACATCGTCGAGCCGCCGCTCGAATTGCAGATCGAGGACGGCTCGGGCCATCCGGGCCTCCCGGCCGGGGCGGTGACGCGGGTGTCGGTGTTCCTCTCTCTCTTCGACGTGCACATCAATCGCACCCCCGTCGGCGGGACGGTGCGGCGCGTGGTCTACATCCCGGGCCGCTTCATCAGCGCCGAGCTCGACAAGGCGAGTGAGGAGAACGAGCGCCAGCACCTGCTGGTCGAGCGCAGCGACGGCTTGCGGGTCGGCTTCACCCAGATCGCCGGGCTGGTGGCGCGGCGGATCGTGCCCTTCGTCAAGCCGGGCGACATCCTCGCCAAGGGGCAGCGGGTCGGGCTGATCCGCTTCGGCAGCCGGGTCGACGTCTACCTTCCGGCCGGGACCGACGCCGCGGTGATGATCGGCCAGCGGGTGATCGCCGGGGAGACGGTGATCGCCCGGATCGGCGAGCGCCTCCTCCTTGAAGGCATTTCGCAATGAGCCGCCCGCCGCGCCAGACCGCCACCCGCAAGCGGGGCGCGCGCAAGCTGCCCGGGGCGCGGTTCTTCCCCGCGCGGCTCGGGCCGCGGGCGACCGAGGACGACGACGACATCGAGCGCCCCGCGGCGGCCGCGCACGGCGGCGGGCTGACCCTGCGCGCGATGCTCCCCAACGCGGTCACCGCCGCGGCGCTGTGCTCGGGCCTCACCGGCATCCGTTTCGCGATCGACGCGCACTGGACCTTCGCGATCGCGCTGGTCGTGCTGGCGGGCGTGCTCGACGGGATCGACGGGCGCATCGCGCGGCTGCTGAACGCGCAGTCGCGTTTCGGGGCGGAGCTCGACAGCCTCGCGGATTCGCTGTCCTTCGGGGTCGCGCCGGCGCTGATCCTGTTCCTGTGGTCCCTGAAGGAGTGGGAGCGCTTCGGCTGGTTCGCCGCGCTCGCCTTCGCGATCTGCTGCGCGCTGCGGCTCGCGCGCTTCAATGCGCGGATCGACGTCGACGACCAGCCGCACAAGTCGGCGGGCTTCCTCACCGGCGTGCCCGCGCCGGTCGGGGCGGGGCTCGCCTTCCTGCCGTTCTACCTGTGGCACGAGACCGGCCTCGAAATCCTCCGCCAGCCGGTGGTGATGGCGCTGTGGCTGACGCTGATCGCGGGGCTGATGATCTCCAACCTGCCGACGCTGAGCTGGGCCTCGCTGCGCCCGCGGAAGGCGATCCGCCTGCCGCTCATCGCCTTCATCGGCCTCGCCTTCGCGGCGCTGCTGCTCGAGCCGTGGTGGACGCTCGCGGTGATCTGCGCGGGCTACCTCGCGCTGATGCCCTACGGCTTCGTCAAGTATGCCGGGATCAGGCGGCGCAGGCTTGCAGCGGCAGCGGCAGCGGCAGCGGGCGGGGCAGGGGCGCCAGCACCGCCGGGCGCGGCATAGCGATCACCCGGCCCGAGGACCGGGCCGCCGCCGGACGCAGCCCCATCTCGCGCGCCGAGGCCTGGAGCGCGGCCGCTGCGCGCAGCACCTCGCCCTCGCGCATCAGCTCTTCCCACGCGGTGCGTGCGGCCCGCAGGCTGTGGGCGATGCTGGCGAGCGCCACGATTCCGGCGAGGGTGAACAGGAGGGTGATGGCAGCGCTCAGCATGGGCTCGATCCTCGTTTCGCGTTCGTTTTTTGTTCCTACGTCTTGTTCCCTACATGTTCCATGCTGTCAAGCGCCTTTGCATCCGCATTGATGCGGATTTTTCGAGGGTCGCACCATTCGGGACTGGATTTGTGCGCGATGCGCCGCTAAGGGCGCGCACGCTCCGGCACCGGCATTCGGCCGGCCAAGGGGCAAATTCACATGGAAGGCGCTCATACCGGTGCCGCTCGCGGGAACTCCGCAAGCGCGGTTCCAGCCTTCCAGAGGAACAACCGGAAAGGAAAAACCTATGGCGGCTCCCGTCGTCACCATGCAAGCATTGATCGAGGCCGGCGCACACTTCGGCCACCAGACCCACCGCTGGAACCCGCGGATGAAGCCGTACATCTTCGGCGCCCGCAACGGTGTTCACATCATCGACCTGTCGCAGACCGTGCCGCTGTTCGCGCGCGCGCTCGATTTCGTGGAATCGACCGTGCGTTCGGGCGGCAAGGTGCTGTTCGTCGGCACCAAGCGCCAGGCGCAGGAGCCGATCGCCGAGGCTGCGCGCATGTCGGGCCAGCACTTCGTCAACCACCGCTGGCTGGGCGGGATGCTCACCAACTGGAAGACCATCTCGGGTTCGATCCGGCGCCTCAAGAGCCTCGAGGAAATGCTCTCGGGCGACACCTCGGGCTTCACCAAGAAGGAAGTCCTCCAGCTCACCCGTGAGCGCGAGAAGCTGGAACTGTCGCTCGGCGGCATCCGCGACATGGGCGGCATCCCGGACGTGATGTTCGTGATCGACGCCAACAAGGAAGACCTCGCGATCAAGGAAGCCAACGTCCTCGGCATCCCGGTGATCGGCATCCTCGACACCAATGTCGACCCGAACGGCATCGCCTTCCCGGTCCCGGGCAACGACGATGCGAGCCGCGCGGTGCGCCTCTACTGCCAGGCGGTCGGCGAGGCTGCGCTCGCGGGCAAGGGCAAGTTCCAGGCCGACGTCTCGAGCGACTTCGGCGCGCTGGCCGAGCCCCCGGTTGAAGACGTGGTCGCCGAAGAGCCGGCCGCGGAAGAAACCGAAGCCTGATTTCTCGCGCGGCGGCGGCGCTTCTCCCGCGTCGCCTGCCCGTCACAATCCCCCTCTAGCGCGCCCGGCATTGCCCCCCAGCAGGTGGCAGGGCCGGGCGCCTGACAACACACAAGAAGGAATTCTCCATGGCCGATATTTCCGTCGCCGACGTGAAGAAGCTGCGCGAGCGCACCGGCGCTGGCATGATGGACGCCAAGAAGGCGCTGACCGAAGCGAATGGCGACATCGAAGCCGCGGTCGACGCGCTGCGCGCCAAGGGCCTCGCCACCGCCCAGAAGAAGTCGAGCCGCACCGCGGCCGAAGGCCTGGTCGGCGTGCTCGTCCAGGGCACGAAGGGCGTTGCCGTCGAGATCAACTCGGAAACCGACTTCGTCGCCAAGAACGACCAGTTCCAGAGCTTCGTGCGCAATGCGACCGCTGTGGCGCTCGAAACCGGCACCAGCGATGTCGAAGCCCTCAAGGCGGCGGCCTATCCGGGCGGCGGCACCGTGGGTGACAAGCTGACCGAGAATGTCGCGACCATCGGCGAAAACCAGCAGATCCGCCGCATCAAGCAGGTTGCGGTGACGCAGGGCGCTGTGGTGCCCTACATCCACAACGCTGCTGCCGAAGGCCTCGGCAAGATCGGCGTGCTGGTCGCGCTGGAATCGGACGCCGATGTCGATACGCTCAATGCGCTCGGCAAGGACATCGCCCAGCACGCTGCCGCTATGTTCCCGCAGGCGCTCGACGCTGACGGGCTCGACGCCGACGTGATCGAGCGCGAGCGCAAGATCGCCGCCGAGAAGGCTGCCGAAAGCGGCAAGCCCGCCGACGTGCAGGCCAAGATGGTCGAAGGCGCGGTGAAGAAGTTCGCCAAGGAAAACGCGCTGCTCAGCCAGATCTTCGTGAAGGACGGCAAGGCGACGGTCGAGGAGTACATCGCCAAGGCCGCCAAGGATGCGGGCAAGTCGATCAAGCTGACCGACTACGTGCGCTTCCAGCTCGGCGAAGGCATCGAGAAGGAAGAAGTCGACTTCGCCGCAGAAGTCGCAGCGACCCTCAAGGGCTGATCCGACCAACCGGAACACACACGGCCGTCGCAGCGACCTGCTGCGGCGGCCGTTTCCTTGACGCCGTGTTTGCGAAATCGCCGTTTGCCCGTTAAACGGCGCCCGACCCACCAGCCACCGGAGCCCCACGCCTCATGTCCCTGCCTGCCATCAAGCGCGTTCTCCTGAAGCTTTCGGGCGAGGTCTTGATGGGCAACCAGCAGTTCGGCATCGACCCCGAGTTCGTCGCCGAGCTCGCCAAGGAGGTGAAGGCGGCCAAGGAAACCGGGCTCGAAATCTGCCTCGTGATCGGCGGGGGCAACATCTTCCGCGGGATGGCGGGGGCGGCCAAGGGGATGGACCGCGCGCAGGCCGATTACATGGGGATGCTCGCGACGGTGATGAACGCTCTCGCGATGCAGAACGCATTGGAGCAACTCGGCGTCCAGACCCGCGTGCAGTCGGCGATCGAGATGGACAAGGTGTGCGAGCCGGTGATCCGCCGCCGCGCCGAGCGCCATCTGGAGAAGGGCCGGGTGGTGATCTTCGCCGCCGGCGTCGGCGCACCCTATTTCACCACGGACAGCGGTGCGGCGCTGCGCGCGGCGGAGATGCGCTGCGATGCGCTGCTGAAGGGCACCAGCGTCGACGGGGTCTATGACAGCGACCCCAAGCAAAACCCGGACGCGGTCCGTTTCGAAACCGTGACTTATGACCGCGTCCTTGCAGACAATCTCAAGGTGATGGACGCCTCCGCCGTCGCGCTGTGCCGCGACAACAAGATCCCGATCGTGGTCTTCTCGATCCGCGAGAAGGGCAACCTTGCCCGCGTGCTGGCGGGCGAGGGCGCCAAGACCATTGTCCAAGACAGCTGAGAATCAGAGGAACGAACGCCATGCCGCAATATGACAAGGCCGATGTCGAGCGCCGGATGAAGGGCGCGGTGGAATCCCTGAAGAGCGATCTTCAGGGCCTGCGCACCGGCCGCGCCAATGCGAGCCTGCTCGATCCCGTGGTGGTCGAGGTCTACGGCGCGATGATGCCGCTCAATCAGGTTGCCACCGTCTCGGCGCCCGAGCCGCGCATGCTCAGCGTGCAGGTGTGGGACAAGTCGAACCTCATCCCGGTCGAGAAGGGGATCGCCCACGCGAACCTCGGCCTCAATCCGATCATCGACGGCCAGACCCTGCGCCTGCCGATCCCCGATCTCACCCAGGAGCGCCGCAAGGAGCTTGCGAAGCTTGCCGATCAGTATGGCGAGAAGGGCAAGATCGCGATCCGCAACGTGCGCCGCGACGCGATGGAGAGCCTCAAGACCGACGAGAAGAAGAAGGACATCTCCGAGGACGACCGCAAGCGCGCCGAGGACGAGGTCCAGAAGCTCACCGACGCCAACGTCAAGGAGGTCGACGAGGCGGTGGCGAAGAAGAAGCAGGAAATCCTGACGCAGTAAGCGGCACGGGATGATGGGAACCGGATTGGACCAGTCGCGCGCCAGACATGTCGCCATCATCATGGATGGCAATGGCCGCTGGGCCAAGAAGCGGGCGCTGCCGCGCGCGGTCGGGCATCAGCGCGGGGTCGAGGCGGTGCGGCGGCTGGTGCGCGCGCTCGAGGGCACCGGGCTCGAGTGCCTGACGCTCTACGCCTTCTCCTCGGAGAACTGGAAGCGGCCCGACGAGGAGGTCGACGACCTCATGAACCTGATGCGCCGGTTCATCAAATCGGACCTCCCCGAATTCGTCGCCAATGACGTGAAGCTCAAGATCATCGGCGACTGGCAGAGCCTCGCGCCCGACATCGTCGCGATGCTCGAGGACGCGCTGGCGCAGACCGCGAAGGGCAGGCAGACGCTTGCGGTCGCGCTCAACTACGGCGGGCAGCACGAGATCGCCCGCGCTGCGGCCAAGGCGGCCGGGAAGGGCGAGGTCACCATCGAGACCATCGCCGCCGAGCTCGACACCGCCGACCTGCCGCCGCTCGACCTGCTGATCCGCACCAGCGGGGAGGTTCGCCTGTCGAACTTCCTGCTGTGGCAGGCGGCCTATGCCGAGATGCTGTTCGTCGACACGCTGTGGCCCGATTTCGAGCCCGAGCACCTGGCCCGGGCATTGGACGACTTCGCGCGCCGGGAGCGCCGCTATGGCGGACGCTGAGCGCGTGCGCGACCCCAAGGCCGGGGTCTCCGACCTGCCGGTGCGCTTCGCCTCGGCGATCGTCATGCTCGTGCTCGCGGGCGGGGCGCTGTGGCTCGGCGGGTGGTTCTGGACCGGTTTCGTCGCGCTGCTCGCGCTGGGCGTGCTGTGGGAGTGGAACAGGCTGATCGGCGCCTTCGGGATGAAGGCGCTGGGCGAGACGGTGTGGTTCTTCGCCGGGGTGCTCTATATCGGCGGCGCGGCCTGCGCGATGCTGACGGTGCGGAACGGGATCCAGGTCCTGCCGCTCGATCCCTCGCAATCGGGCTACGGGCCGCTCGAGGCGCTGGTGGTCTTCATCCTGCCGATCGTCGCGGTGGACGTCGGCGCCTACTTCGCCGGCCGCGCCATCGGCGGGCCCAAGATCGCGCCCCGCATCAGCCCGGCCAAGACCTGGGCGGGGCTAGGCGGGGGCGCGGTGTTTGCGGGCCTCGTTGGGGTCGCGGTCGAGCTCGTCGATATCGGCCCGGCCGCCTATCCGGGCACGAGCCCGCTCGCGCTCGGCATGGCGATGCTCACGGGGCTGCTCATCGCGGTGATCGCCCAAGCGGGCGACTTCTTCGAAAGCTGGATGAAGCGCCGCGCCGGGGTCAAGGATTCCGGCCATCTCATTCCGGGACATGGCGGCATCTTCGACCGGCTCGACGGCTTCATCGCGGTGTTCTTCGTGCTGTTTGTCATTGCCACCGTGCCGGCTTTGCTGGGATGATGCGCCGATGACCCGCTCGCTCACCCTGCTCGGCGCCACCGGCTCGATCGGCGCCTCGACGCTCGATCTGGTGCGGCGCAACCGGGACGCGTGGCGGATCGAGGCGCTCACCGCCCAATGCAGCGCGGCCGAGCTGGCGGCGCTGGCAATCGAGTTCGACGCGAAGCTCGCGGTGGTGGGCGACGAGCGCTGCCTTCCGGAACTGCGCGCGGCGCTCGGAAACAGCGGCATCGAGGCCGCGGGCGGGCGGCAGGCGCTGGTCGAGGCGGCGGCGCGGCCCGCCGACATGACCGTCGCCGCGATCGTCGGCTGCGCGGGGCTCGCGCCCGTCATGGCCGCGGTCGAGCGGGGCGGCACCATCGCACTCGCCAACAAGGAGGCGCTGGTCTCGGCGGGTGAGGTGCTCATGCAGGCGGTGGCGGCGCATGGCGCAACGCTGCTGCCGACCGATTCCGAGCACAACGCGATCTTCCAGTGCCTCGCGGGCAATCGCATCGAGGACGTGGCCAAGATCACCCTCACCGCGAGCGGCGGGCCGCTTCGCACCTGGTCGCTCGAGCAGCTCCACGCGGCGACACCGGCGCAGGCCGTGGCCCATCCCAACTGGTCGATGGGCGCCAAGATCAGCGTCGATTCCGCGACGATGATGAACAAGGGGCTCGAATATATCGAGGCCTATCACCTCTTCCCCGTGGGCTTCGACCGGCTCGGCATCGTCGTCCACCCGCAGAGCGTGATCCACTCGATGGTCGAGTTCCGCGACCGCTCGACCCTCGCGCAGCTCGGCCCATCCGACATGCGCGTGCCGATCGCCTCGTGCCTCGCCTGGCCGCAGCGCATGGCGACGCCGCTGGCGCCGCTCGACCTCGCCGCGATCGGCGGGCTCACCTTCCACGCGCCCGACGAGGAGCGCTTTCCCGCGACCCGGCTCGCGCGCGAGGCGATCATCGCGGGGGGCAGCGCGCCCGCGATCCTCAACGCGGCGAACGAGGTCGCGGTCGCCGCCTTCCTCGCCGGTCACATCCCGTTCACCCGGATTGCGGCATTGGTCGAGGAAACCCTCGCGCGGAGCAATGATGCCCCGCGCCCGGCGAGCCTCGCGGAGGTGCTCGCCGTCGACGCATCCGCGCGCAGGCAAGCGCAGAGCCTGCTGGAGACCCGTGCCCTTGCTTGAGAGCCCCCCCTTCTGGATGTACGCGGTCGGCTTCGTGCTGCTGCTCGGCCCGCTCGTCACCCTGCACGAGCTCGGCCACCTGCTCGTCGGCCGGCTGTTCGGCGTCAAGGCCGAGGCCTTCTCGGTGGGCTTCGGCAAGGAGCTTGCGGGCTTCACCGACCGTCAGGGCACGCGCTGGAAGCTCTCCGCGCTCCCGCTTGGCGGCTACGTGCAGTTCAAGGGTGACATGAACCCTGCTTCGGTGCCCGACCCCAATGCCCCCGCCGAGCCGGGCAGCTTCCAGCACGCCGCCCTGTGGAAGCGCGCGCTGATCGTCGCGGCGGGGCCGGTCACGAACCTCCTGCTTGCGATCGGCATTTTCGCCGCCTTCTTCGCGATCATCGGCAAGCCGATGATCGTCGGCGAGGAGGATTCGCGCACCATCGGCGCCTTCGCCGAGGGGAGCGTGGCGGCCGCGGCGGGGATGAAGGTCGGCGATGTCGTCGTCGCGATCGACGGGCGGCCGATCCGCGACTTCACCGAGATGAAGACCAAGGTCGCGCTTCATCCGGCGACCCGCATGGTGTTCACCGTCGAGCGGGCGGGGGAGCGCCTCCGGATCCCGCTCACCACCGCCAAGGTCGAGCGCAGGGACACCTTCGGCAACGTCAGCTCGGAAGGCCTCGTCGGCATCGCGCCGGCGGGCGGCAAGTACGAGCTGAAGAAGGTCGGTGCGCTCGAGGCGATCCCGCTCGGGGCGAAACAGGCCTGGGATTTCACCGGGATGATGGTCACCGGCATCCAGCAGATCCTCTCGGGCGAGCGCTCGGTCAAGGAGCTCGGCGGGCCGCTCAAGATCGCCAAGTATTCGGGCGAGCAGCTCAGCATGGGGGCGGCGGCCTTCATCAATTTCGCCGCGCTGATCTCGCTTAATTTGGCATTCATCAACTTCTTGCCAATCCCCGCGCTCGATGGCGGGCACCTGATGTTCTACCTCGCCGAGGCGATCCGCCGCCGTCCGGTGGGACCGCAGGTGACCGAATGGGCCTACCGCACCGGCATCGCGCTGGTGCTGATGCTGATGGCGGTGGTGACGGTGAACGACATTATCGGCCTGCCCGTGTTCGGAAGCTGAGGGCGGCGCGGTGGAAAGGCGTCCGGGCCGGGGCCTCGCGGCTTGATTGCACGGGGCACATGGGGCAGAGGCGCTTCGGGGGCTCGGGAACGCGCGGCGCGCGGGCGCAGCGGAGGCACCGGCCCCGCGGCGCACAGGTTGAGAACGGGATTTTAGCTGCATGAACCGATTGAGCGAGACGCTGACCGCGCCGGTGAACCTGAACGCGGTCGCCCCGCGGGCGCCCCTGCGTCTGGCGGGCCTGTTGTGCTGCGGATCGATTCTCGCCGGGATGCCCGCGCTCGCACAGGCGCAGCAGGCCCCGGCGCCCGCTGCCGCCGCGCAGCCCGCCACCCCCGCGCCCGCGCCCGCCCCGGCGCCGCGCGGCAACATCATCCAGTCGATCAGCGTGGTGGGGGCCGAGCGGCTCGAGCCGACCACCATCCTGAGCTACATCCGCCTGCGGGTCGGCCAGGAATACACCTCCGCCGGGGCCGACGAGGCGCTCAAGGACCTCGGCGCGACCGAGCTCTTCGCCAACTTCTCGATCCGCAACGAGAACGGCAACGTCGTCATCACCGTGACCGAGAACCCGGTGATCAACCGCATCGTGCTCGAGGGCAACAAGCGCCTCAAGAACGACAAGATCATCCCCGAGATCAAGCTCGCCCCGCGGCAGATCTTCACCCGCTCCAAGGTCCGCGCGGACGTCGCGCGCATCATCGAGCTCTACAAGCGCCAGGGCCGCTTTGCCGCGCAGGTCGAGCCCAAGATGGTGCAGCTCCCGCAGAACCGCGTCGACGTCGTCTTCGAGATCACCGAGGGCCCCAAGTCGAAGGTCCGCCAGATCAACATCCTCGGCAACGAGAAGTTCTCCGACGGCGAACTGCGCGGCGAGATGGTGACCAAGCAGGCGCGCCTCACCAGCTTCTTCAGCTCGAACACCAGCTACGATCCCGACCGCCTCGCCTTCGACCAGCAGAAGCTCCGCCAGTTCTACCTGACGCAGGGCTATGCCGATTTCCGCGTCGTTTCGGCGGTGGCAGAGCTCACCCCCGACCAGCGCGACTTCATCATCACCTACGTGGTCGAGGAGGGCGAGCGCTACAACTTCGGCGAGGTCAAGGTCGACAGCCAGCTGCGCGACTTCGACAGCGATGCGATGAGCGCCAACCTGCCGATGAAGGATGGCGACGTCTACAACGCCAAGACGGTCGAGGACACGGTCGAGCAGCTGACCGAGCTTGCGGGCCGTTTCGGCTACGCCTTCGCCGACGTCCAGCCGCGCTTCAAGCGCGACCCCGAGAACCTCAAGATGAACGTGACCTTCGTGCTGCGCGAGGCGCCGCGCGTCTATGTCGAGCGGGTCGACATCAACGGCAACACGCTCACCCAGGACAAGGTCATCCGCCGCGAGTTCCGGATCGCGGAAGGCGACGCCTTCAACAGCCTCGCGGTGCAGCGCACCAATGCGCGCATCAACTCGCTCGCCTATTTCCAGGAGAACTTCGAGGTCAAGCAGGTCGAGGGTTCTGCGCCCGACCGCATCATTCTCGAGGCCAACGTCGAGGAAAAGCCGACCGGCGAGCTCCAGTTCTCGGCGGGCTTCTCGTCGATCGAGCAGTTCATCCTTGCAGGCTCCATCCGCCAGCGCAACTTCCGCGGGCGCGGGCAGACGGTCGGGCTGTCGGTCAACTACTCGCAGTTCTCGCGCTCGGCGCAGGTGAGCTTCTCCGACCCCTACATCTTCGATCGCAACATCTCCGGCGGGATCGACATCTACCGGCGCGATTTCAACAGCTTCAACTTCCTCGGCAACGACCGCAACACGACCTTCCAGCAGGCCACGACCGGCTTCTCGATGCGCGCGGGCGTGCCGCTCACCGAATACATGTCGCTGATCGGCAGCTACACGCTCAACTACGACGACGTGAGCCTCGACCGGTCGCTGTTCTTCTCCGACCTCAACAACGACGGCACGCTCGAGTGCGATCCGCTGCGGGCCGGGCGCTTCCTGTGCGATTCGATCGGGACGCGCCTGTCCTCGATCGTTGGCCTCAGCCTCAACTACAACTCGCTGAACTCGCGCATCCGGCCCTCGCGCGGCAAGACGATCTCGCTCTCGGGCGAGTTCGCGGGGCTCGGCGGCGACGTGCGCTACGCCCGCTTCCGTGGCCGCGCGCAGCAGTTCTGGAACGTCGGCAATTCGGGCTTCATCTTCTCGATCCTCGCCGAGGGCGGGACGATCATCCCGCTGAAGGAGCGCCCCGGTGCCGGGGTCGACGACGTGTTCCTCACCGACCGATTCTTCCTCGGCGAGCCGCAGATCCGCGGCTTCGCGATCCGCGGCGTGGGCCCGCGCATCCTCACCCAGACCTCGCAGCTCGACAACCTCGGCCGCCCGGTGCTCGATTCGAGCGGCAACGTGGTCTACTTCACCGAGCGCCGCCAGGTGCGCGACGACGCGATCGGCGGGCGCAACTACTACCTCGGCCGCGCGGAGCTCGAGATCCCGCTCGGCAGCGGCGCGCGCGAGCTCGGCCTGAGGCCCTCGATCTGGGCCGACGTCGGCGCGCTGTGGGGCGTCGAGAGACCGGTTCTCACCGTCAACCCGGCCGGCAACCCGCTGCGCAACGCGCAGGGGCAGGCGCTCTACCTCACCGCCGCCGGCGCGCAGACCACCGCCGAGTTCCAGCCCGACGGAACGCGCAACATCCGCCTGATCGAGAGCAACACCAACATCCGCGAGCTCTTCCTCGGGGACTCGCCGAGCCCGCGCGTCACTGCCGGGATCGGGGTCAACTGGAACTCGCCCTTCGGACCATTCCGCATCGACTTCGCCCAGACCATCCGCAAGGTCGAAGGCGACGACGAGCGGCGCTTCACCTTCAACGTAGGAACGCAATTCTGATGACACGTCTCACCAAGTTCGTCGCGACCACCGGCCTGATGCTGGCCGCCGCGGCCGCCATGCCCGCCCAGGCCCAGGTCGCCGGGAACATCGCCACCGCCGACATCCCGCGCACCGTGATCGGCACGACCGCCTTCCAGGCCGCCTGGAAGCAGGTCGAGGAGAGCTACAAGCAGCAGATCGACCTGATCCGCACCCGCGCGCAGGAGCGCCAGACGCTGCTCGCCAAGTACGACAAGAACGGCGACAAGCAGGTCGACGATGCCGAGCAGGCGACGCTCAAGAAGTCGCCCGACGGCACCAAGCTGACCAGCCTCGAGACCGAGATCCAGCAGCTCAGCGAACAGATCGACGCGGGCCGCGCCTACGCGGTCGAGCAGATCCTCCTCAAGTATTCGGAATCGCTCGACGAGGTGGTGAAGGCCAAGCAGATCAAGGTGGTGGTCGAGCCCTCCTCGCTCCTCTACGCCGTGCCCGAGACCGACATCACCCCGCAGATCACCGCCGCGCTCAACACCCGCGTCGCCTCGGTCGGCGTGGTGCCGCCCGCCAACTGGCGCCCGAGCGATGCGGTGGTGCAGGTGTTCCAGCAGATCACCCAGCGCCTGCTCACCGCGCAGTATCTCCAGGCCCAGCAGCAGGCCGCCGCGGCGCAGCAGCAGCCGCCCGCCAACCCGGCCGCTCCGGCCGGTCGCTGAGGCGCGGGAGGGCTGACCCATGAGCGAAGCGGGTAGCGCGCCGGCCGAGGTGCTGGATTACGACATCGTCAAGGTCCTCAAGGCCTTGCCGCATCGCTACCCGCTGCTCCTCGTCGACCGGGTGAAGGCGATCACGCTCGGCGAGCGGATCCACGCGGTCAAGGCCGTGAGCATGAACGAGCAGTTCTTCCAGGGCCACTTCCCGGGCGCGCCGATCATGCCCGGGGTGCTCCAGATCGAGGCGCTCGCGCAGGCCGCGGGCATCCTCGGGATCGAGACGATGGAGCTCGCCGGGACCGGCAAGCTCGTCATCTTCATGGGCATCGAGAACGCCAAGTTCCGCGCCCCGGTGACGCCCGGCTGCCTGCTCGACCTCCACGTCGCGTTCACCCAGAAGCGCAGCCGCGTCTACAAGTTCAAGGGGCTCGCGAGCGTCGAGGGGAAGACCACCTGCGAGGTGGAGTTCACCGCGATGATGACCGATAGGCTTTGAGCCGCGCGGGCCCATCCGGGCCCGCATCCTCGGTGCAGTTCCCTCAGCTTCGCCCCGAATATCCGTGGTTGCATTCTCCCGCGACGCCCACTAAGGCGCGCGCTTCCCATTCCATAGCAACGCCGGTCGGCACCGGCGGCACGCTCGAAGGATTTGCGTCATGAAGACCGAAGGTCACCCCGATTACCACATGATCACGGTCAAGATGACCGATGGCACCGAGTTCCGGACCCGCTCGACCTGGGGCAAGGAAGGTGACGTGCTCGCGCTCGACATCGACCCGCTGAGCCACCCGGCCTGGACCGGCGGTCGCCAGCAGGTTGCCGAAGGTGGCCGCGTGGCCGCGTTCAACAAGCGCTTCGGCGGGCTTTCGCTCAAGAAGTAAGCGCTTCACAAGCTGCGCAGCCTTTCGGGACTGCAACGAGGAGGGCGGCCCGACGGGGTCGCCTTTTTCGTTTCTAGCCCTGCCAGGGCCGCTCGCGATACCACTTGGTGATGACGTGCTTGACGCCCTTCCTCACCTTCATCCCGTGGTGGAGCGTCGCCGGGTTCATGCTGCCGTCGGCGAGGCGGTTGTTCCAGCACAGCAGCTTGCCGGCCTCGGGCTGAAAGGTCTTGCCGATGAGCTTGAAGCGCGTCGCCCCGCCCGCGGGCACGTCGTCGAGGTAGATCATGAAGGTCCAGGTCCGGTTGCCCGAGCGCCCGCAATAGCGCTCGTAGTCGCGCCCGCCGGGCTCGAAATAGTCGGTGTGGGCCTTGAACTCCTGCCCCTCGGCATAGCGCTGCCCCTGGAGCGGCTCGCCATGTGCGGGGTCGAGGCCTGAGAGCGCCCCGAGCAGCGCCTCGACGCGCTGCACCGGGGCGAGCGCGGCGTCGAGGTCGCAGGTCTCGCTGGTGCGGAAGGCGGCGTCGCCATTGTCGTCGGCGATGGTCGAGGGGCGGCGGTTCGCCTCGATCAGCGCGATCAGCTCGGCGGCGAGCGCGGGATCGACGAATCGCCGGCACTGGAAGACTTCGGCTTCGGCGGTCGGCACCCGCTGCACGCCGGGACGCGCGGCGAGCCTTGCGGCCACGGATTCGCTGGTGGTCGTCATCGCGCGCAGGATAGAAGCGGGACGAGCGGAGGCAATGCTTTTGGGGCCGCGCAACAATCTTGCGCGCGCGCAGGCGAAGCGCAGTTTTCGCTTCCCTTGGAAAGGCCTTTGTGCAAGAGGCGCGCCTCCCGTTCCCGCGCACTTGACGGCGTGGCTGCTGTGCGTAATCCCGCGCCTCTTCGCACGGGGCTCGCAGCCGCCGCAAGGCCAAGCGGGCAGGGGCGTGTGGCGATCATAGCTCAGCTGGTTAGAGCGCCGGTTTGTGGTACCGGAGGTCACGGGTTCGAACCCCGTTGGTCGCCCCATCTCTCCCCGATCATCTCCCGTGCCACAGGTCCGCACCGCGCGGGCAGGGAGACGACATGACCGCATTCTGGGCCGAGCCCGATTTCGACGCGCACGAGCTGGTTCAACTGGTCCACGACCGGGCGAGCGGGCTGACGGCGATCATCGCGGTCCATTCGACCCATCTCGGCCCCGGCGCGGGCGGCACCCGCTTCTGGCACTATGCCGACCCGGCAGGCGCGATGCGCGACGCGCTGCGGCTGTCGCGGGGCATGAGCTACAAGAACGCGATGGCCGGCCTGCCGATGGGCGGGGGCAAGGCGGTGATCCTCGCCGATGCCGAACGGACCAAGACCCCCGAAATGCTCGCCGCCTTCGGTGACGCGGTCGAGGCGCTGGGTGGGCGCTACGTCACCGCCGAGGACGTCGGGATATCCGAGGCGGACATGGTCGCCGTCTCGAAGCGCACCTTCCACGTCTCGGGCCTTCCGGTCGAGGGCGAAGGCAGCGCGGGCGGCGATCCGGGGCCGTTCACCGCCTATGGCATCTATCTCGGCATCAAGGCGGCGGCCGCGCACAAGCTTGGCAGGGACAGCCTCGCGGGCGTCCATGTCGCGGTTCAGGGCACCGGCTCGGTCGGTGGCGGCGTCGCCCGCCTGCTCGCCCGCGACGGGGCGAAGCTGACCCTCGCCGACATCGACGCCGCGCGCGCGGCGAAGCTCGCCGCGGAGCTCGGCGGCACGGCGGTCGCGTCCGAGGCGATCATGGCGACGCCCTGCGACGTCTTCAGCCCCAATGCGCTCGGCGCGATCCTCGACGACAAGGGCGTCGCCGCGCTCGACTGCGCGGTCGTCGCCGGGGGCGCGAACAACCAGCTCGCCCGGCCCGAGCACGGCGCCGCGCTCGCGGGCCGCGGCATCCTCTACGCGCCCGACTACGTCATCAACGCCGGGGGGATCATCTCGGTCGCCACCGAATACCTCGCCCGCCGCGAGGGCCGGACGGTCGACGTCGCCGAGGTCAATGCGCTGGTCGAGCAGATCCCCGGCCGGCTCGAATCGATCTGGCAGGAGAGCGACGCCACCGGCTTCACTGCCGACGTCGTCGCCGACCGGATGGCGCAGAAGCTCATCGGGCGCAGCTGATCCGCCAATCTGCGGGGGAGGGCTGGAACTATTCCGCGCGCCCTCCATTTGCGCTCTTGTCGGGAACGGGTGTAAGGCTACAAGCCCCGGCCAGACGCGATCACCCATGCACATCTACGCCAATCCCGCCCGATTCCTGCGCCTCGCCAAGTGGCTGACCCCGCTCCTGTTCTGGAGCGGGCTGGTGCTGTCGGTGGGCGCCGTGCTGTGGGGCCTGTTCATGGTCCCGCCCGACCGGCTGATGGGCGAGACGGTGCGCATCCTCTTTATCCATGTGCCCGCCGCCTGGCTCGGGATGGGCGGGTGGACCGGGATCGCGATCTCTTCGGCGATGCTGCTGATCTGGAAGCACCCGCTCGCCGCCATCGCCGCGCGCGCCATTGCGGTGCCCGGGATGGTGTTCTGCGCGGTGTGCCTTGCCACCGGCTCGATCTGGGGCCGGCCCACGTGGGGCACCTGGTGGGAGTGGGACGGCAGGCTCACTTCGATGCTCGTCCTGCTGTTCCTCTATGCTGGCTACATCGCGCTGTCCGAGGCGACCGAGAAGGAAGGCTCCTCCTCGAAGATCGCGGCGATCTTCGGCCTTGTGGGCGCGGTCAACGTGCCGATCATCAACCGCTCGGTGGTGTGGTGGAACTCGCTCCACCAGCCGCCGAGCATCACCGCGGGCAAGAGCGCGATTGAGGCGACCTTCCTCGTGCCGCTGCTCGTCGCGGTGGTCGGCTTCTCGCTGCTGTTCGGCGCAATCGTGCTGATGCGGATGCGCGCGATCATCGCCGAGGCGCAGGTCGAGGCGCGCCTGCGCCGCCGCGCGCTCGACGACGACGCGCCGCTCGCGGCCGTGCGGGTGCTGGAGCAGGCGTGATGCGCGAGGGGCTCCAGCAGTGGGACTACGTGTGGCTCGCCTACGGCGTCGCGGCTGTTGCATTGATTGCGCTCGTCATCTGGGCGTGGCGCTCTATGGCGAAGGCCGAAGCGCGCCGCGACGCGGCGAAGCGGCGCTGACCCGAGGGACACCGGCATGAAGGCCAAGCATCAACGTCTGGTTCTGGTCGCCCTCGCGCTCTTCGCGATCCTCGGCGCGGGGCTGCTCGCGGCGTGGGGCCTGAGGAACCAGGCCAACTACTTCTACCTGCCCGAGCAGATGGCGTCCGCGCCGCCCGCGGTGGGTCAGGCGGTGCGGCTCGGCGGGATGGTGCAGAAGGGCTCGCTTGTCACCGAGCCGGACGGGGTGACGGTGAGCTTCAGGGTCACCGGCAACACCGCCGACGCGATCCCCGTGCGCTACAGCGGCATCCTTCCCGATCTCTTCGTCGAGGGCTCGGGCGTGGTCGCGGAAGGCAGCCTCGGCCCCGACGGCGTGTTCAAGGCGACCAACCTCCTCGCCAAGCATGACGAGAACTACGTGCCCAAGGAGCTCGAGGGCATGGGCACCGACGAGGCCGCCAAGATGGCCGCCGACACGACCGTCGGGCTGAAGCCGTGAGCGCCAGGCGGAGGGCCGGGCAGTGACGGCGGAAATCGGCCTTGCCGCCCTGTGGCTCGCCGCCGCGCTCGCGGTGCTCCAGATGGTCTCGGGTGCCCTTGCCCTGCGCGGCGGGCCGGGGGACGAGAACGCGCTCGCGATCTATGCGCGGCCCGCGGCGGTGGTGCAGGCAGGTCTCGCGGTGCTCGCCTTCGCGATGCTGCTCTACGCCTTCGCGACCACCGACCTCTCATTGAAGCTGGTGGCCGAGAACTCGCACTCGATGAAGCCGCTGATCTACAAGATCACCGGGACCTGGGGGAACCACGAGGGCTCGATGCTGCTGTGGGTGGGCGTGCTCGCCTTTTCGGGCGGGCTCCTCTCGCTGTTCGAGCG
The DNA here is from genome assembly GCF_046452355.1 of Erythrobacter sp. NE805. Lineage (NCBI taxonomy): Bacteria > Pseudomonadati > Pseudomonadota > Alphaproteobacteria > Sphingomonadales > Erythrobacteraceae > Erythrobacter > Erythrobacter sp. NE805. The sequence goes on from NZ_JBKFDI010000005.1 coordinate 35,996, forward strand.
CCGCCTGCCCGAGCGCACGATGGGCGCGACGCTGGCGGTGCAGGGCTTCGTGGCGCTGGGTTTCTACGCCTTCCTGCTGCTCTCCTCGAACCCCTTCGAGCGCCTGCCGGTGCCCGCGGCCGAGGGCAACGGCCTCAACCCGCTGCTCCAGGACATCGGCCTCGCGATCCACCCGCCGACGCTCTATGCGGGCTATGTCGGGCTGTCGGTGGCCTTCAGCCTCGCGATGGGCGCGCTGCTGACCCGCGAGGTCAACCCGGCCTTCGCCCGCGTGATGCGCCCCTGGGTGCTGGGCGCCTGGGTGCTGCTGACGCTGGGGATCACGGCGGGCAGCTACTGGGCCTATTACGAGCTCGGCTGGGGCGGCTGGTGGTTCTGGGACCCGGTCGAGAACGCCTCGCTGATGCCGTGGCTCGCCGCGACCGCGCTGATGCATTCGGTGAGCGTGCTCGCCGCGCGCGACGCGCTGCGCACCTGGACGATCATGCTCGGCGTGCTCGCCTTCTCGATGTCGATGCTCGGCACCTTCCTGGTGCGCTCGGGCGTGCTGACGAGCGTCCACGCCTTCGCGGTCGATCCCGAGCGCGGGGCCTTCATCCTCGTGCTGCTCGGGCTCTATATCGGCGGGGCCTTCACGATCTTCGCCCTGCGCGCGGGCGCGGTTGCCGAGGGCAAGCGCTTCGCGGCCGTCAGCCGCGAGGGCGCGCTGGTGTTCAACAACGTGATGCTTTCGGCGATCCTCGCGATCGTCTTGCTGGGCACGCTCTACCCGCTGCTGACCGAGGCTTTCGACGTGCGCGTCTCTGTCGGTCCGCCCTATTTCAACCCGGCCTCGGCGATCTTCGCGGTCCCGATGCTGCTCGTCATGGCAGTCGGCCCGCTGCTGCGCTGGCGGAGCGACAAGCCCGCGCGCCTCCAGTTCGAGCTTGCGCTGATCGCGGCGCTCGTCATCGGCGTCATCGCACTGGTCAGCTTCTTCGGCCAGTTCCCGCTGCTGCCGCTGCTCGGCCTCGGGCTTGCCGCGGCGCTCGCGGTGGCGGCTGTCCTCCCGCTCAGGGGCCGCAACCTCGCGCGGGTGCCGGTCGCCACCTGGGGCATGGTCGTCGCCCATTTCGGCATCGCCGTCGCCCTGTTCGGCATGGCGAGCGAGGGCGCCTTCTCGAAGGAGCGCCTCGCGGCGGTCAGCCCCGGCGGCACCGAGCGGATCGGCGACTTCGCGGTGACGCTCGAGAGCGTGACCCCGATCGCCGGGCCGAACTGGACCGCGATCGAGGCGCGGCTCGCGGTGCGCGAGGGCGGCGGCGAGGCGGTGATCCTCACCCCGCAGGCGCGCAGCTTCTGGTCGCCCCCGCAATCGACCTCCGAGAGCGCGCTTCTCACGAAGTGGAACGGCCAGCTCTACGCCGTCATCGGCAACCAGGCCGAGGACGGGCGCTGGCAGATCCGCATCTGGTGGAAGCCCTTCGTCACCTTCATCTGGTACGGCGGCATCCTCGTCGCGCTCGGCGGGGTGCTGTCGATCGCGGGGCGCGTGCGTGTCGATGTCCGCCGCCGCAAGGCGAGCGCCAAGGGCGCCCGGCGCCGCGCCGACCTCGAAGAGCTGGGGCCGCCCGCGCCCCTGCCGGCGGAGTAGCGCGCGATGCGGGGCCGTCTGTTCCTGTGGGTGCCGCTCGCGCTGTTCGCCTTCTTCGCGGGGCTCGCCGCCTATATGCTCACCCAGCCCAAGCACCTGTTCGTCGAGAGCACGATGATTGGCCAGCCGCTGCCCGATTTTGCGCTCGCCCCCGCTATCGATGGCCTGCCGGGTGCGAGCAAGGCGAACTTCACGGACGGCAAGCCAAGGCTCCTCAACATCTGGGCGAGCTGGTGCCTGCCCTGCATCGCCGAGGCCCCGCAGCTCGAGGCGCTCCAGAAGCAGGGCGTCGAGATCGTCGGCATCGCGATCCGCGACCGGCCCGAGGACGTCGCGAACTTCCTCGGCCGCCACGGCAACCCCTATACCCGGATCGGCAGCGACAAGATCTCCGAGGTGCAGCTCGCGATCGGCTCCTCCGGGGTGCCCGAGACCTTCGTGATCGACGGCAAGGGCATCATCCGCCACCAGCACATCGGCGACATCCGGCCCGAGGACATTCCCGTCCTGCTCAAGGAACTGGAGGAGGCGCGATGATCCGCTTCTGGCTCGCAGCGCTGCTCGTCGCCCTGCTGGCGCTCCCCGCGCAGGCGCAGGACACCATGCCGCCTGCGCCCTATGCCTACAACCAGCTCGACGATCCCCGGCTCGAGGCCGAGGCCTCGGCGCTGATGCACACGCTGCGCTGCCTCAAGTGCCAGTCGCAGAGCATCGCGGATTCCGACGCGCCGATGGCAGGCGACATGCGCCACCAGGTGAGAAGCCGCATCCTCGCCGGCGAGAGCCCCGAGCAGATCCGCCGCTGGCTGATCGCGCGCTACGGTGACTACGTGAGCTACGAGCCCGAGGTCAGCCGCACCACCTGGCCGCTGTTCGCGGTGCCGGTGCTGGTGATCCTCGTCGTCGCCGGGGTGCTGCTGCGGCGGCTCGGGCGGCGGCGGAGCGATGACGGGGGAGCGGCGGCATGAGCGAGGCGATGATCGGCGGCTGGCTCGCGGTCGCGGCTCTCGCGCTTGCCGCCTTCGCCTTCGCGGTGCTGGTGATGAAGCTCCCGCGCCGCGGCTTCACCTTGTTCGGCGCGGTGCTGGTGTTCGGGCTTGCGGGCTATGCCTGGCAGGGCTCGCCGGGCCAGCCTTCCGCCCCCAGGCCGCGCGTCGAGCAGGCGGGCGAGCAGGGCACGGCGATGGTCGAAGGCCGCGCCGCGCTGTTCGACCACACCCTGCCGCCGCCCGACTACCTCGTCACCTCCGACGCCTTCGCCCGCCGCGGCCAGTTCGAGGAGGCCGCCCAGCTCCTCCAGCGCGGCTTGCGTGAGAACCCCAGGGACCTCGAGAGCTGGCTGGCGCTCGGCATGGCGCTGGTCGGCCATGCCGACGGCTTCGTCACCCCGGCCGCGGTCCAGGCCTTCGGCCGCGCCAAGGCGATCGACCCTGCGCATCCGGCCGCCGAATACTTCCTCGGCTACGCCTATCTCCAGAGCGGCGAGATCGTCGCGGCGCGCAATGTGTGGAAGGGCCTCCTTGCCAATTCGCCCCCCGACGCGCCGTGGCGCGAGGGACTCACGGCGGAGGTCGCGCGGCTCGACGACATGATCGCGCGCGCGCCGATGCTGCAGGGGCAATAGAACTGCGATGACGGCGTTCGGACCGTGATATGTCAAGTGCCCGGGCCATATTGCAGCTGCGAACGCGCGGTGCTAGGCGCGCCGCCTTGCGGGCGTCGAGTCTGATGCGCCGCTTGGGCAGTACCGGGGGGATGCGGGAAATCCGTTTGATATGAGCAACGCAGCCACCTCCGCCGACCCCACTTCTGAAACCGACTTTCATGGCCTTCACGGCCACGGTCAGAGAGGTTCGCAATTGGCTCTCGCGATCGGCGCGATCGGGGTGGTGTTCGGCGACATCGGCACCAGCCCGCTCTACGCGCTCAAGGAAACCTTCGCCGGGCACCACCCGATGCCTGTCGACATGCTGCACGTTTTCGGCGTGCTGAGCCTGGTGTTCTGGACCTTCACCATCGTGGTGACGCTCAAATACGTCTTCACCGTCATGCGCGCCGACAATCGCGGAGAGGGAGGGAGCCTCGCGCTGCTCGCCCTGATCAATCGCACCGCACATCCCTCGCGCACCACAGGCCTTGCGTTGATGGCGGTGACTGCCACCGCACTGTTCTTCGGCGATGCGATCATCACGCCGGCGATTTCGGTTCTCTCGGCGGTCGAGGGGCTGACGATCGTCGAAGCCCGCTTCGAGCCGCTTGTGGTGCCGCTGGCGGTGGTGATTCTTGTCGGCCTGTTCGCGATCCAAGCGCGCGGGACGGCGGCGATCAGCCGCTATTTCGGGCCGATCGTGCTCGCCTATTTCATCACGCTCGCCGTGCTGGGCGTGATCCACCTTTGTACCCGGCCGGATGTGCTGTGGGCACTTTCACCGCACCATGGGCTGCGTTTCTTCATGAACGATCCGTTGCTCGCCTTCCTTGCGCTGGGATCGGTGGTACTGGCGGTTACGGGGGCCGAGGCGCTCTATGCCGACATGGGCCATTTCGGCCGCAAGCCGATCTCCATTGCGTGGCTGTGGATCGTCTTCCCGGCGCTGATGCTCAACTATCTGGGGCAATGCGCGCTGCTGCTCAACAACCCCGCGGCGCTCGAGAACCCGTTCTATTTCATGGCGCCCGAGGAGTTGCGCCTGCCCCTGGTGATCCTCGCGACGCTGGCGACGATCATCGCCAGTCAGGCGCTGATCACTGGCGCATTCTCAGTCGTGCAGCAGGCGGTGCAGCTCGGTTACATGCCGCGCGTACGGATTTTGCACACCAGCGCCTCGGCCGCAGGGCAGATTTACGTGCCGGTCGCCAACTGGCTGCTGATGGTGGCGGTGATCGTGCTGGTGCTGACCTTCCAGAAATCGACCAACCTTGCCGCCGCCTATGGCCTGGCGGTGACCGGCACGATGTTCATCACCGCCTGCCTTGTCGCCTACCTCATGCGGCAGGTTTGGAAGATGCCGTGGTGGCAGGTGCTCCCGGTCGTAGGCCTGTTCATGATCGTCGACGGGGCCTTCCTTGCCGCCAATATCGTCAAAATCCCCGATGGTGGGTGGATGCCGCTGCTCGTGGGCATCATCGTGCTGACCCTGCTGACCACTTGGTCGAAGGGGCGCGAGCTTATGCGCGCGAGCATGTCCGAAGGCTCGCTTCCGATCGAGATTTTCGCCAAGAGCGCGCAGAATTCCGCTACGCGCGTGCCGGGGACATCGATCTTCATGGCCTCGAGCAATGTCGGCGTGCCCTCGGCGCTGCTGCACAACATGAAGCACAACAAGGTGCTGCACGAACGGGTGCTGATTCTCACCGTGGCGGTACAGGACGTGCCCTATGTCGACGAGAAGGATCGTTTCGACTGCAAGAGCCTCGGCAACGGGTTCTACCGGGTGACCATCCGCTGCGGTTTCCTCGAGGAGACGGACGTGCCGCGAATTCTGAGCACCCTGGATCTGTGCGACGGCGCGTTCGACATGATGCAGACGAGCTTCTTCCTCTCGCGGCAGACCCTGATCGCGTCGGCGAAACCCGGCATGGCGATCTGGCGCGAGAAGCTGTTCGCGTGGATGCTGAGGAATGCGTCGACCGCGATGGAATTCTTCCGCCTCCCGACCAACCGCGTGGTCGAGCTCGGGAGCCAGGTCGAGATCTGAGGATGCGGGGAGCCGTCGCCGCCACGCTCCTGGCGCTTGCCGCCTGTGCGCCGGGTAAGGGCGAGGAGGCTCCCATTTCGCCCAAGGAGCTGGCTTCCGTGACCAATCCCGTCGTCCACTTCGAGATCCCCGTCACCGACATGGACCGCGCTATCGCCTTCTACCAGGCTGTGTTCGGATACCGGCTCACCCGCGAGGCGGTCGACGGCTACGACATGGCCTTCTTCCCGCGCGCCGACGGCAAGCCGGGCGCGGGCGGGGCGCTGGCGAAGGGCGATGTCTACCGACCCTCGCACGACGGGCCGATCCTCTATTTCGACGTGCCCGACATCGACGCCGTGATCGCCCGCGCCGAGGCGCGCGGTGCGCGCGTGCTCTATGCCAAGAAGGATATCGGCGCGGCGGGCTTCGTCGCCGAGATCGAGGACAGCGAGGGCAACCGGATCGCCCTGAGCGAGGCCAAGGACTGATCAGCTCCCCGTCGGCGGCTCGTCCTTCAGCGCCTCGTCCTTGCCCTCGAGCGCGAGGCCGTGCTTCATAAGCATCGGGATCTGGCTGAAGGTGAAGAGGAAGGTCAGCGGGAGGAACACCCAGAGCTTGGCCCACAGCCAGCCCTCGAAGCTCATCTGCGCGCGCAACACCTCGTTGAGGCCCGCCAGCACCAGGAAGAACACCCCCCAGTTGCGCGACAGCTTGAGCCAGCCTTCCTCGGTCAGGCCCTCGAAGGCGGCCTCGAGGAGGATCCGCAGCAGAGCCTTACCCGCGAAGACGCCGCCGAGCAGCGCGATGCCGAAGGTCGCGTAGATGATCGTCGGCTTCAGCTGCACGAAGGTCGGGTCGCCGAAGAAGATCGTCAGGCTCCCGAAGCCGACGATCAGCGCGGTCGAGAACCACAGCATCGGCGAGACCTTGCCGAGCCGCCATTTCGAGATCAGCAGCGCGAGGATCGCGGCCACCATGAAGGCGCCCGTCCCGGCGATGATCGCGGCGAGTTCGCCCGCGGCGTTAGGGGTCTCGGGCGCGTTCCAGCGGTAGGCGGCGAGGAACACCAGCAGCGGGCCGTAATCGACCGCGACGTTGAGCCAGCTCGAGGCGGCCTTCTTGCCTTCGCCCTCGCTCATCACGCCACCCCCGCGATGACGCGCGCGACGAGGTCGGGGTCGAAGGGGCGCAGGTCCTCCATCTTCTCGCCGACCCCGATCGCGTGGATGGGGAGGCCGTATTGCTCGGCCGCCGCGACCAGCACGCCGCCGCGGGCGGTGCCGTCGAGCTTGGTCATGATGAGGCCGGTCACCCCCGCGACCTCCTTGAACACGTCGATCTGCGACAGCGCGTTCTGGCCGTTGGTGGCATCGAGCACCAGCACCACGTCGTGCGGCGCCTCGGGGTTGAGGCGGCCGAGCACGCGGCGGATTTTCGCCAGCTCCTCCATCAGCTCCTTCTTGTTCTGGAGGCGTCCGGCGGTGTCGACAATAAGCGCGTCGATGCCGGTGTCGGTGGCTTGGCGGACCGCATCGAAGACGATCGCCGCCGGATCGCCGCCCTCGGGGCCGCGCACAAGGTCGACGCCGATCCGGCCCGCCCAGGTGGCGAGCTGGCCGATCGCGGCCGCGCGAAAAGTGTCGCCCGCCGCGAGCAGCACGCCGTAGTCGTCCTCCTGGAAGAGGTGCGCGAGCTTGGCGATGGTGGTGGTCTTGCCCGAACCGTTGACCCCGATGACGAGAATCACCTGCGGCCGCGGGAAGGCGGTGATCTCGAGCGGCTTTGCCACCGGACGCAGGATCGCGGCGATCTCCTCGGCGACCGCCTCGCGCAGCTCGCGGGTGGTGATCTCGAGCCCGAAGCGCTTCTCCGACAGGCGCGCGCGGATGCGGGCGGCGGCGGCGGGGCCGAGGTCGGACATGATGAGCGCGTCCTCGACATCGTCGAGCGTCGCGTCGTCGAGCTTTGCGGTGCCCCCGCCGCTGCCCGGCAGGTTGGCGGTCAAGCGCTCCGAGGTCTTGGCGAAGCCGCCGAACAGGCGCTCCCTCCAGCTGGGTTCTGTCATGCGAGCAGGCCCTCCCTGACCGCGTTGGGGGTCACGTCGATAATGGTTCCGGGCGCCGTGCCGTGGGGCAGGGCGACGGGTGCGTAGGTGGGGGCATAGCCGGTGCCGCCCTTCTCGGCGAGAACCGGCAGGGTTTCGCCCACAAGGCTCTCGAGCCACGCGGCGCGGCGCGCGGCGGCCCGTTCGCGCAGGGCGGCAGCGCGGGCCTTGACCACCGCGCGGGGCAGCTGCGGCATCCGCGCGGCGGGGGTGCCGGGGCGGGGCGAGTAGGGGAAGACGTGGGCGTGGACGATGTCCAGTTCGTCGATGATCGACAGGTTCTCCGCATGGTGCGCCTCATCCTCGGTCGGGAAGCCGGCGATGAGATCGGCGCCCACCGCGATGTCCGGGCGCAGCGCCTTGAGCCGGCTGACCAGGTTCACCGCATCAGCCCTGAGGTGCCGCCGCTTCATGCGCTTGAGCATCAGATCCGCGCCGTGCTGGAGCGAGAGGTGGAGGTGCGGCATCACCCGCTCCTCGTGCGCCAGGAGGTCGAACAGCAGCGGATCGATCTCCACCCCGTCCATGGAGGACAATCGTAGGCGCCTTAGTTCACAAAGTTCATGCAGTATCGCGTGAACGAGCGTGCCAAGTTGCGGACTTCCCGCAAGATCATGTCCCCAGCTTGTCAGATCGACACCCGTCAGCACAATTTCCTTAGCCCCGACAGCAAGATGCGAGTCAATCTGCTGTAGGACTTCGGCGACCGTCAACGACCGGCTCGCACCCCTGCCTTGCGGGATGACGCAGAAGGTGCAGGCGTGGTCGCAGCCGTTCTGCACCGCGACGAAGGCGCGGGTGCGAGAGGGCGCGACGGGAGCCGCCTCGCCGCCCACGTTCCACGCGCGCGGGTCGAGCTTGGCGGCGTTGGCGACCAGCGCGTCGACCTCGTCCATCGCGCCGATCTCTGCGCGGTCGATCTCCGCCGCGCAGCCCGTCACCACCAGCCGCGCCGTGGGGGACTCGCGGCGCGCGCGGCGGATCGCCTGGCGGGTCTGGCGCAGCGCTTCGGCGGTGACCGCGCAGGAATTGACGACCACGAGGTCGCGCTCGCCCGCCAGCATGGCGCGCATCCGCTCGGCTTCGGCGATGTTCATGCGGCAGCCGAGGCTGATGATCCGGGGTGCGTTCAAGCGAAGGCGTCCCAGTCGAACGTGCCGCGGAAGCTCTCCGCCGCCGGGCCGCTCATCAGGATCGTGCCCCCGGGTGCCCAGGCGATGTCGAGGTCGCCGCCGGGGAGCGTCACCCGCACCGGGCTCTCGACGAGGCCGCGGCGGATCGCCGCGACGGCGGTCGCGCAGGCCCCGGTCCCGCAGGCGCGGGTGAGGCCCGCGCCGCGCTCCCAGACGCGCAGCTTCAGATGGTCGGGCCCCGCAAGGCTCGCGACGTTGACGTTGACGCGCTCGGGGAACAGCGGATCGTGCTCGATCAGCGGCCCGAGGCGGTCGAGCTCGACCGCATCGGCGTCATCGACGAAGAAGACCGCGTGCGGATTGCCGACATTGACCGCCATCGGCCCTTCGAGCGCCTCCCACCCGACCGGCATCGCGGCCGTGTCCAACGCATAGGCGAGCGGGATCGCATCCCAGTCGAAGCGCGGGGCGCCCATGTCGACCCGCGCGCCGGCCTCGAGCGGCTCGAGCGCGATGGGCCCGCCGCCGGTCTCGACCACCGCGCGCGCGCCGTGGAGCAGCGCCACCGCGCGGCTGCCATTGCCGCAGGCCCCGGCCTCGCTGCCGTCGGCGTTGAAGAAGCGGACGCGGAAGTCCTGCGCCGCGCTCGGCTCGAGCAGGATGAGCTGGTCGCAGCCGATCCCGGTGCGGCGGTCCGCCAGCGCCCGCGCGATGCCGGGCGTCATCGCGCCCGGCAGCGGCGCGGCGCGCGCGTCGAGCACGACGAAGTCGTTGCCGAGCCCGTGCATCTTGATGAAGGGAACCTCGCTCACAGCGGCGCATCTATGCACGCGCAGGGCTCGCGTCCAGTCCCGCGCCCCCAATCTTGGGCGCAGGGCCTAGGGGTGGGCGCCGCGCTGGCGCAGGGTCTGGTCGTTCACCGCGGCGAGGCCCGGCGTCTCGGGTGCGGCGCGAACGCCTGCGAGCCTGCCCGCGACCTTGAGCCGCGCGCGCACCGCCTCGGCATCCTCGGGCTGGCCGTAGAGGTAGCCCTGCGCCTTCAGCCGGCCCATGCGCTTCAGGGCCTCGAGGATGTCCTCGTCCTCGACGCCTTCCGCGGTGAGCGGCAGGTCGAGCCCGCGCCCCAGCGTGACGATCGCGTCGACCAGCCGGGTGCGGGTGCTCGGCTCGCGCAGTTCGGCAACGAAGCTGCGGTCGATCTTGATGCGGTCGAAGGGCAGGTTGCGCAGCTGCTCGAGGCTCGAATAGCCCGTCCCGAAATCGTCGAGCGCGATCTGCACGCCCTGGTTTCGCAGGGAGGTGATCATCGAGCGCACCAGACCGATGTTTTCGTGGAGGCAGCTCTCGGTGATCTCGATCTCGAGCCGGCGGGGCGGGAAATTGGCCGCGACCAGCATCTTGAGCAGGCGCTGGGCGAACCACGGATCGCGCAGCTGGACCGGCGAGATGTTGATCGAGAGGGTGAGCGAATCGTCCCACTCGCGCGCGTCGGCGAAGGCCTTCTCCATCAGCTTTTCCGAGAGTTCGCTGATGAGGCCGATCTCCTCGGCGACCGGCACGAAGATGTCGGGGCTGATGAGGCCGAACTGCGGCGAGCGCCAGCGGGCGAGCATCTCGAAGCCGACGAGGGCGCCGGTCTCGACGTCGATCTGCTGTTCGTAGAAGGGGATGAACTCCCCGCGCGAGAGGCCGCGGCGGATGCCGGTCTCGAGCTGGTGGCGGAACCTGAGCTCGGTCTCCATGCTCGGCTCGAACCAGAAATAGCGGTTCCGGCCCTGCTTCTTGGCCTGGTAGAGCGCCATGTCCGCGCGGTGCATGAGGCTCGCCGGATCGACCACGAGACCGATCGTCCCGTCGGGCTCGTGATCGGCGGCAATGCCGATCGACAGGGTGATGTCGATCGTCACCTCGGGCATCTGGAGCGGCTGGCCGAAGGTCTCGAACAGGCGGATCGCAAGGTCGTCGACCCGCTCGGGGTGGCCGGCGGGGAAGGGCAGGACGAAGGCGAACTCGTCGCCCCCGAGCCGCGCCAGCCGGGCCTCGCGCGGGAGCAGGGCGCGGATCCGCTCGCACAGCATCACGAGCACCGCGTCGCCCACGACGTGGCCGTGCATGTCGTTGATCTGCTTGAAGTTGTCGAGGTCGATCATGCAATAGGCGACCGCCTCGCCGCGTATCGCGGCGCGGCTGCGGATCTCCTCGGTCGCCTCGAACATGGCGCGGCGGTTGAGGCAGTGGGTGAGCGGATCGGTCGAGGCGAGGATGTGCGCGCGGGCCTCGGCGCGGCGGCGCTCCTCGATCTCGCGGGTGAGCTCGCGGTAGCGGCGCCAGCCGAAGATGATCAGCGCGATGTTGAGCGTCAGCGCGTTGGCGAGCACCACGTCGGGCCGCCCGCCGTGGCCGAGCAGCGCGTCGAGGGTCTGCGGCAGCACCGACCCGCCGGTCCCGAGCAGGAGGATGACCGCGGCGACGGCGATGCCGAGCGCGACGAAATCGCGCTCGGCCTGCTGCAGCGGATTGTCTGGGTCTCTCTCGGTCAAGCGTCCTGCTCCTGTGCGCGATTCTTCGCATGACGCACTAAACATCGGGTTAATCCGGGGGGCTTGGCGAGCGGGTCCCGCCCGCGCTACGGGAGCCGCTCCAACCCGGCAGGAGCACCCCCTCGCATGGCCTATTGGCTGATGAAATCCGAACCCTTCAAATACAGCTGGGACGACCTCGTCGCGGAGGGCGAGGGGACCTGGGACGGGGTGCGCAACTATCTGGCAAGAAACAACTTGCGCGCGATGCAGGTGGGCGACGAGGCGTTCTTCTACCACTCCCGCGAAGGGCTCGAGATCGTCGGCATCTGCGAGATCAGCGTGGTCGGAATTCCCGACCCGACCGACACCACCGGCAAGTGGTCCGCAGTCAAGGTGAGGGCGAAGGAGAAGTTTGCACGCCCCGTGCCACTTGCCGCGATCAAGGCCGAGCCGCGGCTCGCGCAGATGGAGCTCGTGCGGCTCTCGCGCCTTTCGGTTTGCGCGGTCACCCCGGAGGAGTGGCAGGTGGTGCTCGCAATGAGCCGCACCTGAGGATGTTTCACGTGAAACATCGCTGCGAGGGGGGGCAAAAGGGGGGTCTAGCGGGGGTGTGAGAGGGGTCTGACAGGGGTCTGGAGGCTCCTTCGCCCGATCTAGCTGGGGGCCAGCCGGACCCGCTCCCGGCACGCCCTGCCACCCCCTTGTCTCCCGCGACCTCAGACTGTCGCCTTCGCCCGCGCGCGCAAGCCGCTGATCGTCGCGCCGCTCGCCGCGATGTTTTCGACATCGGTGAGCGCGTGGATCAGGCGGATGCCCGTCCGGTCCTTCGCCTCGCCGAGCGCGGCGACGAATTCATCAGTTGTCTCGACCCGCGCGGCCCAGGCGCCGTAGGCTTCCGCGAGCTTCGCGAAGTCCGGGTTCGCGAGCACGGTCGCCGAGACCCGGCCCGGATATTCGCGCTCCTGGTGCATCCGGATCGTGCCATAGGCGCCGTTGTCGACCACCACCACGATCAGCGAGGCACCGGCTTGCGCCGCCGTGGCGAGCTCTTGCCCGTTCATCAGGAAGTCCCCGTCCCCGGCGACCGCGACGACGGTCCGATCGGGAAAGCGCAAGGCGGCGGCGATGGCGGCGGGGACACCGTAGCCCATCGCTCCGCAGGTCGGTGCGAGCTGGCCCGGAAAAGCCTCGTAGCGCCAGTAGCGGTGCCACCAGCCCGCGAAATTGCCCGCCCCGTTGGCGACGATCGTGTCGGCGGGGAGCGTCTCGCGCATCGCCGCAACGCACATGGCAAGGTCGATCCGCGCCTCGGAGGGCTTCGGCGTCGCCCATTCCTCCCACTCGGCATGGGCCTCGGCGCCCGCATCGAAGGGGATCACGCCGGCGTCCTCCCACAGCATCGCGCATTCGGCGAACTCATCGACCGAACAGCACAGTGCGAGGTCGGTGCGGTAGACGCGGCCGAGCTCCTCGGGGTCGGGGTGGACGTGGACGAGGGTCTGCCCCGGGTGCTCGAGGCTGGGCACGGTGTAGCCGTCGGTGGTCGCCTCGCCGAGCCGCGCGCCCACCGCGAGGATCAGGTCGGCGCCCCGCACCCGCTCGACGAGTTTCGGATTGGGGCCATAGCCGAGGTTCCCGGCATAGACCGGCGAGGAGGGGCTGATGGCGTCCTGGCGGCGGAAGGCGGTCGCGACGGGAAGGCCGATTGTCTCTGCGAAGCCCTGGAAGTGCTGGCGCGCCTTGGCGTTCCACCCCGCGCCGCCGATGATCGCGATCGGGCTGGCGGCGTCGGCGATCAGGTCGAAGAGCGCGTTCATCGCGTCGGGGCACACCGCCTGCGCCGGGCGCACCGAAGCGGGGCGGGGGGCGAGGCTGGCGGGGACCTGCTCGACGAGCATATCCTCGGGCAGGGCGAGGACCACTGGGCCGGGCCGCCCGCTGATCGCGACCGCGTAGGCGCGGGCGATGTATTCGGGAATGCGGGTGGGATCGTCGATCCGCGCCGCCCACTTGGCGATGGGCGCGAAGAAGGCGGGGAAGTCGATCTCCTGAAAGCCCTCGCGCCCCTGCGCACCCCGCGCGACGTCGCCGACGAAGAGGATCATGGCTTGCGAATCCTGGTGCGCGACATGGACGCCGATGCTGGCATTGGTCGCGCCCGGGCCGCGGGTGACGAAGGCGATGCCGGGGCGGCCCGTCATGCTGCCGTCGGCGCAGGCCATGAAGGCCGCGCCGCCTTCCTGGCGGCAGGTGACGACGTCGATCTCCGGGCGCTCGGGCAGGGCGTCGAGCACCGCGAGGAAGCTCTCGCCGGGGACGGTGAAGATCCGCTCGCAGCCCTCGGCGGCGAGGCAGTCGACCAGCAGGGCCGCGGCGCTGCGCGTTGGCGCGCGCGTGGAATCAGGCATTTGCATTTCTCCCGTCGTCCTCGCCCGAGCCTCTAACGCGCAGGCCGCGCGGGCGCAAACCGGGCCGGCTTGTCCCCGGCGCGCTGCGACTTGTCCCAGCTTGCGACATTTTCGTCGCAGAACGTTTCCAAAGGTTAAGAATGTCTTAAAATCTCGTTCCCTGCCATGGGAGATTCGCGATCATGCGCCGCAGCCTGGTCCTCACCGACGAGAGCGCCCGCCACTGGTTCCGGGCGAGCCTGCCGCCGCACGTGAAGCGCGACCTGATCCCGATTCCCGCCGAGAGCCTGTGGCGCCTCACCGCCGAGGACGTGCGCGGGGTCGCGAGCACCTATGTCGCGCTGACGCTCGCGATCTTCGCCTTCATTCTCTGAGGCTTGCTCAGGCGGGCTCGGCGTCCCTCAGCCCCTCGACCCGGTGAAGCTTGCGCGCGAGCTGCGCGGAGAGCAGGCACAGCACGAGGCTGATCAGCAGCTGCTCGGCAAGCGGGATGCCGAAATAGCCGAGCACGCCCGCCACCCCTGCGCCCGCCACCATGAACACGGAGGAAATGAAGTTGTTGGCCGCGACCGAGCGGCTCGCCTCGGACTTGTCGACGCGGGTCGTGAGGAAGGCGTAGAGCGGCACCACGAACATTCCCCCCGCAATCGCGATGGCGAGGAGGTTGGCGAGCAGCACCAGCGCCATCGGCTGTTCGAGGAACTCGGCGACCCCGAACAACCCGCCGTTCGCCGGCACGAGGTTCCAGGTGCGGCAGATCAGCCAGAAGGTGATGAGCAGCCCGCCGAGCACCAGTACGGAAGGGGCCGAATAGCGCGCCGAGATGTCGCCCTTGAGGAGGGCATTGATCGACACCGAACCGATCGCGATCCCGGCCGAGAAGGCGACCAGCATCACCGCGGCGACCTGCTTGTCGGCGAGCAGCACGTTCTTGGCGAGCGGGATGAACTGCACCGAGAGAATCGCCGCGATGGTCCAGAAATAGCTTATCGCGAGCACCGAATATCTGAGCTCGAGATTGCCCATCGAGAAGGCGATGAGGTCCTTGGAGGCGCGGATCGGGTTCCAGTCGACCCGGGTCTCGGTGGTCTGCGGGGGCGCAGGCGGGACCCAGCGGCACACGAGGTAGCCGATCACCGCGATGGCGATCACCGCCACCACGCTGTCCATCACGTGCATCGCCCCGCCGAGGATCATGCCGACGAGGATCGCCACATAGGTCCCCGCCTCGACGAGCCCGGTGCCGGCGAGCACCTCGTCCTTCTCGAGATGCTGGGGGAGGATCGCGTATTTGATCGGGCCGAAGAAGGTCGAATGCATCCCCATCGCGAAGAGCGCGGCGAACATCAGCGGGATCGCGAGGGTGTTCACGTGCAGGCCCTTGGAGGCGAGCAGCAGCCCGGTCGCGCCCACCGACATGATGATGATCTCGGCGAACTTGATCCAGCGGATGATCTTGGTCTTGTCGCGCATGTCTGCGAGCTGGCCCGAGGTTGCCGAGAACAGCACGAAGGGCAGCACGAAGAGCGCGGTCGCGAAGCCGCTGACGAGGGTCTCCATCTCGGGCGAATCATAGACCGAGTAGACCACGAAGAGCACCATCGCGTTCTTGTAGAGATTGTCGTTGAGCGCGTTGAGGAGCTGGGTCAGGAACAGCGGCAGGAACCGCCGCCGGCGCATCAGTTGGGTCGATGTGGTCATGCGAAGGCGGCGCCGGTTTCCCTGTCTGTCTGTCGCGACATAGCGGCGGGTGCGCGTTTCACAAGAGCGCGCGCTCGCGCGGCGGGTGACGGCGGGGGGTTTTGCGCCCGCGTTTGTCGCGCTAGAGCGGGGGCGGACCTATGCAGAGCCTGCCCAATATCCTCACCGCCTCGCGCATCTTCGCGGTGCCGCTGCTCGCCTTCTTCCTGTGGTGGCCGGAGTGGCGGCTGGGCTATCTGATCGGCTTCGTGCTCTACTGCATCATCGCCATCACCGACTTCTTCGACGGCTACCTCGCCCGCGCGCAGGGGACCGTTTCGAAGCTCGGGATCTTCCTCGATCCGATCGCCGACAAGATCATGGTCGCAGCGGTGATCCTGGTGCTGACCGCGCAGGGGTATCTCAGGGGGCCCTATGCGGGCGACATCCACGTGATCGCCGGGCTCGTCATCCTGGTGCGCGAGATCGCGGTTTCGGGGCTGCGCGAATTCCTCGGCGGGATCCAGGTCTCGGTCCCGGTCTCGGCGCTTGCCAAGTGGAAGACGACCTTCCAGCTCGTGGCCTTGGGCGCGCTGATCCTCGGCGGGGCGGTGCACGGGGCGCCGTGCCAGTCGGTCGGCGAGGGCTGCGGGACGATCGCGCGGAGCTGGGTGCACCTCGTCGGCCTCGTCTCGCTGTGGACCGCCGCGGTGCTGACCTGCATCACCGGCTGGGACTACCTGAGGGTCGGCCTCAAGCACATGGACTGATGCAAGAATTGCGCTCTGGCGGGAGGCCGGCGCTTCGGGGTAGAATGCCGCGCATGGGATCAGGGGACTCGCCCCCAGCAGCGGCTTTCGTCCGCGCGCTCGCCGCAGAGGCGAGGCGGCGCCAGGTCGCGGCGCGCGATGCGCTGGGCGAGGGCCGCTACACCCGCGCGACCGCACTCCTCGCCGATGCCGAGCTCCTCGCCGAGGATGTCCACGACTGCACCCGCGAACTCGAGCGGCGCTGGCCCGGCGCGGCGGCGGACCTCGCCGCCTTCGACACCCGCCCCGCGCCCGCGCCCGAGCCGCAGCGCAGGCGGCCGCGGCTCGGCCTCCCCTCGCGCCGCTGGCGCATCGCGATCGGCGCGGGACTGGCGCTCGGCCTCGCGCTGGGGGAGTAAGCCCCGCCGCTAATCGAACTCGGGCGCGTTCCCCGCCCCCGCGGTGCTCGCCGCCAGCGCCGCGCCGGTCGGCCGCCCGAAATTGCTCACCGCCATGTAGATCGTGAACTGGGTCGCGGAGACCGCGGGGTTGCACATCCGCATCGCCAGCGTCAGCGCGGCGATGAAGAAGAGCAGCCGCTCCACCTCCATCGCGACGACGTAGCCGATCAGCACCCGCGGATCGTGCCACAGCGGCTGGGCGAGCCCCATCGCGACGCTGGCCGTCACTCCGATCATCATCGCCAGGACGATCGAACGCTGCGCCCCGATCCGCTCGACCAGCCAGCCGCCTGCTGTCGATGCCTGGGTCATGCCGGCCCCCCCCCCAGACCCCTGTCGATGGTGTGTCACACCAGTCGGCATCTCGCAATAACTATAACATTTGTTAGGAAAACGTCCTGCGGCTCATCCCGCGCGCAGTTCCTCGGCGAGCAGCCGGAAGTCCGCCTCGCGCGGGGAGTTGCGGCGCCAGGCGAGCACGATCTCGCGCTTCGCCGTCGGGCTGTCGACGGGCCGCGCGACGACCTCGGTTCCGGCGAGGATGCCCGCCTTCAGCGCCATCTCGGGGAGCATGGTGAGCCCGAGATCGTTGTCGACCAGCTGGACGAGGGTGTGGAGCGAGGTGCCGATCATCGCCGCGCTCGCCCGCAGTTCGGAGCGAGAGCAGGCGGCGAGGGCGTGGTCGCGCAGGCAGTGCCCGTCCTCGAGCAGGAGGAGCCGCCCGGTGTCGATCATCTCGGGGGGAACGCTCGCCGGGGGATCGCGCGGGTCGTCCTTGGGAAAGGCGACGAACAGGCGGTCCTCGGCGATCGGCGCGATCGCCGCGTCGCCGGTGTCGAAGGGCAGGGCGAGCAGCACGCAATCGACCCGCCCGTGGTGGAGCGATTCGAGCGCGTCCTGGCTGGTCTCCTCGCGCAGCATGAGCTTGAGGTCGGGCCGCTCGCGCTTCAGGCGCGGGAGGATGCGCGGCAGCAGGAAAGGAGCGATTGTGGGGATGACGCTCATGCGCAATTCGCCCACCAGCGGCTTGCCCGAGGCCTGGACGAGATCGGCGAGCTCCTCCGCCTCCCGGAGTAGCCGGTTGGCCTTGGCCACCACCTGCTCGCCGAGCGCGGTGAAGCGCACGACCCGGCGCGAACGCTCGACCAGCGTGACGCCGAGCAGGGATTCGAGCTCGCGGATGCCCGCCGAGAGGGTCGACTGCGAGACGAAGCTCGCGTCCGCCGCCTTGCCGAAATGCCCATGCTCGTGGAGCGCCACGAGATATTGCAGCTGCTTGATGGTGGGGAGGTAGGTGGACACGCCCTGTGCGCTATTCCGCCGCCAGCGTGTCGGGCGCCGCCACGTCGTCGATATGGGTCATCTTGAGCTTGCCCTTCTCGACCGCGAAGGCGAGCTTGCCCTCGACGAGGTCCAATGCGTCCTTGCCGAACACCTCGTAGCGCCAGCCCTGCAGCACCGGCAGGTCGCGCGCGCCGGCGGCGAGCGCCTCCATCTCGTCGGCGCGGGTGAGCAGGCGCGGGGCGACGTCGATCTCGCGGGCGCGGATTTTCAGCAGCAGCTTCAACAGGTCCGCCACCAGCGCGCCCTCCTTGCCGAGCGGGGCGCCCTGCTTGATCTTCTCGGGCATCTCGTTCTTCGGCAGGGGCTCGGCCTCGGCGAGCACCTTCATCAGCCGCTTGCCGATGTCGTTGTCCTTCCATGCGGCCGAGAGCCCGCGCACCTTGGCGAGGTCGGCCTGCGCCTTGGGGGGGTGCGAGGCGATGTCGGCCAGCGTTTCGTCGCGCATGATCCGGCCGCGCGGGATGTTCTTGTGCTGCGCCTCGCTCTCGCGCCACGCGGCTAATGCCTTCATCCGCCCGAGCACCTGCGGATTGCGCCCCGGCTGGCGGATGCGCTTCCAGGCGAGCGCCGGATCGGTGAGGTAGTTGGCGGGATCGGCGAGCTTCTCCATCTCGGCATCGAGCCACACCCCGCGGCCGGTCTTGATGAGCTTCTTGAGGATCTTGGGGAAGATCGCGGCGAGGTGGGTGACGTCGCCGATCGCATATTCGATCTGCCGGTCGGTCAGCGGACGGCGGCTCCAGTCGGTGAAACGCGCGCCCTTGTCGATGGTAAGGCCGACCCAGGTCTCGACGAGGTTCGCGTAGCCGATCTGTTCGGACTGGCTGATCGCCATCATCGCGATCTGGGTGTCGAATATGGGGTGCGGGGTCTTGCCGGTGAGGTTGACGATGATCTCGACATCCTGCCCCCCGGCGTGGAAGACCTTGAGCACCTCCTCGTTGTCGGTGAGCAGATCGAGCAGCGGCTTGAGGTCGATCCCCGGCGCCATCGGGTCGATCGCGGCGGCCTCTTGGGTGTTGGCGATCTGCACCAGGCACAGCTCGGGCCAGTAGGTGTTCTCGCGCATGAACTCGGTGTCGACCGCGACGAAGTCCGACTTGGCAAGGCGCGTGCAGAGGTCGCAGAGCGCCTCCGTGGTGGTGATCAGGGGATGGATTTTCATGTTCTCGTTTCGCATCTGACAGGCGGAGTGCCGCCCTCGGGACCAGTCCCGGTCGGCCCCCGCTCCCGCGAGCGGAAGGCGTCCCTCGTGCGCGCTGCCGGCCGGCCCCGCGCCGGCGCGCCCTAGCGTGATACCGCGTCCGGGGACAAGAGTTTAGAGGCCCGCCGCAAGCCATCCACATCTCGCCGCACCGGCAAGGGCGCTTCCCGCGCACGCCCGCACTGGATTTACCGCCCCGCCTCGCCTAGAGGCGCGCCTTCGCTTCCCACCTGTTTCGGAACAATCGGCAAATGCACCCCTACCGCACGCACACCTGCGCCCAGCTCTCCCTGACCCAAGTGGGCGAGACCGTCCGCCTGTCGGGCTGGATCCACCGCAAGCGCGACCACGGCGGCGTGCTGTTCGTCGACCTGCGCGACCACTACGGCATCACCCAGATCGTCGCCGACACCGACAGCCCGGCGCTTCCCGTTCTGGAAGGCCTGCGCGTCGAGAGCGTCGTCACCATCGAGGGGACGGTCAAGGCGCGCATCCCCGAGACGGTGAACCCGAACCTCGCCACCGGCGCGATCGAGGTCTTCGCCCGCGGCATTACCGTCCAGAGCGCCGCCGAGGAGCTGCCGATGCCGGTCGCCGACGAGCAGCCTTACCCCGAGGACATCCGCCTCAAGTACCGCTTCCTCGACCTGCGCCGCGAGACGCTCCACCGCAACATCATGACCCGCGTCGCGGTGATCGCCGACATGCGGGCGCGGATGGCGGCGGCGGGGTTCAACGAGTTCTCGACGCCTATTCTGACGGCTTCTTCGCCCGAAGGCGCGCGCGACTTCCTCGTGCCGAGCCGCATCCATGCCGGCAAGTTCTACGCGCTTCCCCAGGCGCCGCAGCAGTACAAGCAGCTGCTGATGGTTGCCGGCTTCGACCGCTATTTCCAGATCGCCCCCTGCTTCCGCGACGAGGACCCCCGCGCCGACCGCCTGCCGGGCGAGTTCTACCAGCTCGACCTCGAGATGAGCTTCGTCACCCAGGAAGAGGTATGGGAGACGATGGAGCCCGTCATCCAGGGCACCTTCGCCGCCTTCGCGGGCGACAAGAAGGTGACGCCGGCGGGCCAGTTCCCGCGCATCCCCTATGACGAGGCGATGCTGAAGTACGGCTCGGACAAGCCCGACCTGCGCAACCCGCTGATCATCAGCGACGTCTCGTCGCACTTCACGCAGTCGGGCTTCGGCCTCTTCGAAAAGATCGTCGGCGGCGGCGGCGTCGTGCGCGTCATCCCCGCGCCCGCGACCCACGAGAAGAGCCGCAAGTTCTTCGACGACATGAACGACTGGGCGCGCAAGGAAGGCTATGCGGGCCTCGGCTATGTCACCCGCAAGGGGGGCGAGTTCGGCGGGCCGATCGCCAAGAACCACGGGCCCGAGCGCATGGCCGAGCTCTATGCCGAACTCGGCCTCGGCGAGAACGACGGGTTGTTCTTTGCCGCAGGCAAGGAAGCCGACGCCGCCAAGCTCGCCGGTGCCGCGCGCATCCGGGTGGGCGAGGAACTCGGCCTCATCGACGAGAACGCCTTTGCCCTCGCCTGGATCGTCGACTTCCCCTTCTACGAATGGAACGAGGACGAGAAGAAGGTCGACTTCTCCCACAACCCCTTCTCGATGCCGCAGGGCGGGATCGAGGCCTTGGAGGGGCAGGACCCGCTCACCATCAAGGCGTTCCAGTACGACCTCGTGTGCAACGGCTACGAGATCGCGAGCGGATCGATCCGCAACCACAAGCCGGATACGATGGTGAAGGCCTTCGAGATCGTCGGCCTCTCCAAGGCGGATGTCGAGGAGCGCTTCGGGGGCATGTACCGCGCCTTCCAGTACGGCGCGCCGCCGCACGGGGGGATGGCGGCGGGGGTGGACCGCATCGTGATGCTGCTGTGCGGGGCTAGAAACTTGCGCGAGATCTCGCTCTTCCCGATGAACCAGCGCGCCGAGGACCTCCTCATGGGTGCGCCGAGCCCCGCCGAGCCGCGGGCGCTGCGCGAGCTGCACCTGCGGGTCGTCGAGCCGCCGGTGAAGCCGGTCGGCGGGGCCTAGGTGCCCTCCAGCCCTGCGAGGAAGGCCGCGACGTTGCGCCCCAGCGCCGCGACGTCGTAGCCGCCTTCCATCACGGTGACCGTGGGCAGGCCGAGCGTCGCTACCCCCGCGCCGATGCGCGCCATGTCGTCGGTGGTCAGGGCGAAGTGCGAGATCGGGTCGCTCTCGAAGGTGTCCGCGCCGTAGCTGACGATCAGCGTCTTCGCGCCAAAGGCCGCGATG
Source organism: Erythrobacter sp. NE805 (assembly GCF_046452355.1). NCBI lineage: Bacteria > Pseudomonadati > Pseudomonadota > Alphaproteobacteria > Sphingomonadales > Erythrobacteraceae > Erythrobacter > Erythrobacter sp. NE805. Next base: position 57,184 of record NZ_JBKFDI010000005.1, read on the forward strand.
GCCTCCAATGCCTTGCCGAGCGCGCCCTCGTAGGTATCCCAGCGGGTCCCGCGCGGCAGTGGCAGGTTGAGGGTCGCGCCTTCGCCGTCGCCCGCGCCGCGCTCGTCGGCGTGGCCCCAGTAGTAGGGGTAGTCCCTGACCGGATCGGCGTGGATCGAGACGAAGAACACGCTCCCGTCCTCGTGGAAGATGTCCTGCGTGCCGTTGCCGTGGTGGTAGTCGACATCGAGCACCGCGACCGGGCCGAGCCCGCGCGCCGCCGCCGCCCGAGCGGCGATGGCGGCGTTGTTGAGGTAGCAATAGCCGCCGAAATAGTCCGCCCCCGCGTGGTGCCCCGGCGGGCGGCACAGCGCGAAGGCCTGCCGCACCTCTCCGCTGGCGACCGCGTCCAAAGCGCTCAAGGCCGACTGCGCCGCGCCGTAGGCCGAGGCCCAGGTGCCCGCGGCGATGGGCGTCGCCGCGTCGAAGCCGTATCGCCCGAGCCGCGCGTCGATCCGCTCGAGCGCGAGCGGCCGCCGCCCGCGCACCGGGAAGGCATAGGGGATCGCATCGCCCTCGCGTCCCGCCGCAAGCCACGCGTCATGCGCGCCTTGCAGGAAGGCGACGTAGCCCGCGTCGTGGACAGCGAGGATCGGGGCAAGGCCATGGTCGGCAGGCTCGCGCACTGCGCCGAGCGCCGCGCGCATCGATGCGAGCCTCGCGGGGCTTTCGGCATGGTCCATCCACCCGCCATTGTGGAGTTCGCGCAGCGGGGCGTGGGAGCTTTGCGCAGGGGAGCAGAAGGTCAGCATGACGCGCGGCTTCGCACGGCAGCGCAGCACCTTGCAAGGTCCCGCGAAGCCTGCAAGATTTCGCCCGGCAACAGGGGGAGCGAGGGCGATGCGGCTTGCGTGGACGATCGGATTGGGCGCGGCGCTGTGCAGCGTCGCGGTGCAGGCCGAGACGCTGCCCGTCGCGGGGGTCTATGCCGCCGGCACCGACGCCCCCTCGCGCGCCCGCTCGATCGCGATCGGCGACTTCTCCGGGCGCGGCGGCGAGCGGCTCGCCTTCGCGATCGATTCCGCGCTGCGCGGCGCGGTGATCGACGGCGAGCCGTGGTTCGCCCTCACCTTCACCGCGCCCGCCTTCGGCGACAGCTACACCTATGACGGCGGCACCGGGAGCCGCGCGCCCGGGCGCGACGGCGGCCCCGACGCGGTGATGCGCGGGATCGCCGAGGTGACCTGGCGCGATGTCGATTCCGGCACCAAGGAGGTCGAGGAGTGCGTGGCGCGCGCCAACGGCCAGTGCACCGAGCGGAAGAAGGTCACCTACCCCTGCCGCGCCCGCGAGGTCACCCTGCGCCCCGAGGTGCGGCTGGTCGCGCGCGGGGGCGAGCTGCTCTACGCCAAGGGCGACACCCGCGTCCTCGGCAGCCGCTTCTGCAAGGACGAGGAGCGCACACCCGCCGTCGATTCGATGGTCGAGGAGCTCGCCCGCGGTTTCGCCGGCGACGTGCGCCACGACCTCGCCCCGGAATTCCGCGCCGAGGACATCCGCGTGCTCGAGACGCGCGAGGGCGTCGCCAAACCGGACCACAACGCCTTCAAGGCCGCGATCCGCCTCACCAAGAGCGACGTCGCCGGGGCCTGCCGTGCCTTCTCCGCGCTCGAGGCGGCCAACCCGTCCGCGGTCTCGCTGGTCTTCAACATCGGCTTGTGCCGCGAGGGCGAGGGCGATCTCGCTTCCGCCGAGGCGCATTACCGGGAGGTGCTCGCGCTCAAGCCCGGCAAGATCGAGGCGGTGCAGGGGCTCGAGCGGATCGTCTCGCGCCGCCGCGCCGAGACCCAGCGCGACCTGAGGGCCGGCCGCTAGGGCAAGGCGGCCCCTCATCCCCACTTGCGCATCCCCTCGCCCTTCATTAGGGCGAGGGCGACTTATCTAACCCCAGTTTCAAGAGGGAATACCATGAGCGATACTGCCGACCGGGTGGCCAAGATTGTCGTCGAGCACCTCGGCGTGGAAGCCGACAAGGTCACTCAGGATGCGAGCTTCATCGACGATCTGGGCGCCGACAGCCTCGACATCGTCGAGCTGGTGATGGCCTTCGAAGAGGAATTTGGCGTCGAAATCCCCGACGATGCGGCCGAGAAGATCACCACGGTCGGCGACGCCACCAAGTACATCGAAGAGCACAAGGGCTGATCACGGCCTAAACTCCCGTTCGCCCTGAGCTTGTCGAAGGGCCGTCCTTGCTTGCTGGCATAGCGCTGGAAGAAAAAACGGGGCTTCGACAGGCTCAGCCCGAACGGGTCTGGGCCTGTTGCTATTTCGGAGAACACCAATGCGCCGTGTGGTTGTTACCGGCCTCGGTCTTGTCACCCCGCTGGGCGGCGACGTCGAGACCTCCTGGGCGAACCTCATCGCCGGCGAGAGCGGGGCGGGGCCGATCACCCGCTTCGACGCCTCGAACCAGAAGTGCACGATCGCCTGCGAAGTGAAGCCCAAGGATCACCCCTGGGGCTTCGACCCCGACAAGCGCGTCGACCACAAGGTGCAGCGCCAGGTCGATCCCTTCATCTTCTACGGCATCGACGCCGCCGGGCAGGCGCTCGAAGACGCCGGCCTCACCGACATGACCCAGGCCGAGAAGGAGCGCACCGGCTGCTCGATCGGCTCCGGCATCGGCGGCCTGCCGGGGATCGAGCTCGAGAGCGTCAACCTCCACGAACGCGGTCCGGGGCGCGTCTCGCCGCACTTCGTCCACGGGCGGCTCATCAACCTCATCACCGGGCAGGTGCAGATCAAGTACGGCTTCATGGGCCCGAACCACGCGGTCGTCACCGCCTGCTCTACGGGCGCGCACTCGATCGGCGATGCGGCGCGGATGATCGCGATGGACGATGCCGACATCATGCTCGCGGGCGGGTCGGAGAGCACCGTCAACCCGCTCGGCATCGCCGGCTTCGCCCAGGCGCGCGCGCTCAACATGAGCATGAACGACCGGCCCAAGGAGGCGAGCCGCCCCTATGACCGCAACCGCGACGGCTTCGTCATGGGCGAGGGCGCGGGCGTCGTGGTGCTCGAGGAATACGAGCGCGCCAAGGCCCGCGGCGCGAAGATCTATGCCGAAGTCACCGGCTACGGCCTCTCGGGCGACGCCTATCACGTCACCGCTCCGCATCCGGAAGGCCGCGGCGCGGAACTCGCCATGCGCATGGCGCTGAGGAAGGCGGGCCTCGGGCCGGGCGACATCGACTACATCAACGCCCACGGCACCTCGACCATGGCGGACACCATCGAGCTTGCCGCGATCAAGCGCGTGCTGGGCGACGACCTCGGCGGCGCATCGATGTCCTCGACCAAGAGCGCCATCGGCCACCTCCTCGGCGGTGCGGGTGCGGTCGAGGCGATCTTCTGCATCCTCGCGATGCGCGACCAGATCGTGCCGCCGACATTGAACCTCCACGATCCCGACGAGGGCACCGAGGGCATCGACCTCGTGCCGCTGGTGGCGAAGAAGCGCCAGGTCCGCGCGGTGCTCAACAACTCCTTCGGCTTCGGCGGCACCAACGCCTCGATCATCATGCAGAAGCTGGGCTGACACCGTGACGCGCGCGCGGGCACTGGTGCTGCTGGTGCTCGGCCTCGCGGCGGCGGGGCTGGTGGCGGCGTGGATGCTGTTCGGCTCGGCGACCATCGCCAGGGACACGAGCTTCACCATCCCCGAGGGCGCCTCGGTCGCCACGGTCGCCGACAAGCTCGAGGCCGAGGGGCTGGTCACCTCGGCCTCCGGCTTCCTCCTCCAGGCGCGCATCTTCGGCTCGGACGCGCCGATCCAGGCGGGCGAGTTCCTGCTCACCCCCGACATGAGCCAGGGCGACATCCTCGCCGCCTTCCAGTCGGGCAAGGTGATCCGCCGCTTCGTGACGATCCCGGAAGGAATGCCCTCGATCCTCGTCTGGGAGCGGCTGATGGCCGAGCCGCTGCTGACCGGCGAGGTGCCGGTGCCGCCCGAGGGCTCGATCCTCCCCGACACCTACGCCTTCGAGCGCGGCCAGACCCGCAAGAGCCTCGTCGAACAGATGCAGGCGGCGATGGACCGGGCGCTCGCCGAGGAATGGGCGAGGCGCTCGCCGAGGGTCGCCGTGCCGACCATGCGCGAGGCGCTGGTGCTCGCCTCGATCGTCGAGAAGGAGACCGGCAAGCCCGAGGAGCGGCGGATGGTCGCGGGTCTCTACTCGAACCGGGTGAAGACGGGCATGAAGCTCCAAGCCGATCCGACGATCATCTACCCGATCACCAAGGGCAAGCCGCTCGGCCGCCGCATCCGCCAGTCGGAGATCGCCGCGGTCAACGGCTACAACACCTATACCAGGGTTGGCCTTCCCGAAGGCCCGATCACCAACCCGGGGCGCGCGAGCATCGCCGCGGTGATGAACCCCGCGAACACCGCGGCCCTGTTCATGGTCGCCGACGGGACGGGCGGGCACTGGTTCGCCAACACCCTCGCCGAGCACAATGCCAATGTCGCCAAGTGGTATGCGATCCGGAGAGAACGCGGGGAAATGTAACGCCCCGTCGCCCCGCACTTGATCCGGGGCCGCTCGCCTTCCAGTCTGCGCCCCCATGGCCGATCCCTTCATCCTCACCGCGGTCCTCCCGCCCGATCTCCAGGGCTTTGCGGAAGGCCTGCGCCGCGCGCATTTCCCGCCGCAGCGCAACCACCTCCACGCGCACGTCACCCTGTTCCACGCCTTCGCCCCGGCGCTGCTCGACGAGCTGTGCGCGCTCATCCCGAAGCTCGCCGCCGAATTCGCCGCGCCGCAGGGAGCGGTGAAGGGGGTGATGGACCTCGGCAAGGGCACCGCGATCGAGCTCGAGGCGCCCGGGCTGCTGAACCTAAGGGCGCTGATCGCCGAGCACTTCCGCGGCAGCCTCACCGCCCAGGACCTCCACGAGCCGCGTCCGCACGTCACCATCCAGAACAAGGTCACCAAGGAGGAGGCGCGGGCGCTCCAGGCGAGCCTGCCGCCGGTGCTCGCGCCGTGGATCGCGCGAGGTCCCTTCGCCTTGCCCGCGCTCGCGCTGCACCGCTATCGCGGCGGGCCGTGGGAGCACATCAAGACCAGCCCTTTCCGCGGCCGCGCGCGGCTCTGAGCGGGCGGCGAAGGGGCTTGACCCCGCCCCCGCCGCGCCCTAAGTGCGCGCCTCGCCCGGGCCGACACCCGGATCGAATCCGGCCGGATCGCCGCCGGATGCCCTCTGGGGCGGAGTAGCTCAGCCGGTTAGAGCAGCGGAATCATAATCCGCGTGTCGGGGGTTCGAGTCCCTCCTCCGCTACCAACTTCGGTTAAATGTCACGACTGAAGTCGAGCAACTCCCAGCGATTCTCGTATTCCAGCAAAAGGCCGCGCTCTTCATCCTGTTCTGGGTCGGATTTGCGAGGGTTCTTTGCACCCTCAAGCGCAAGCCATACCTTGCCGGGCTGCCTCGTCCCCCCGTCCAGTCTGGGACGCCGATAGTAGCGGCTTAGATTGATCTGAGCCGCTCTCTCAGCCACCTCGTGTGGCATGATTATGGCCCGATACTTCGACGGGCTGTAGACTGCGAGCAGGATCACCACGTCAGCGGAGAGTGCTGCGTCGTCTCGCCGGTTGAAGAAGGTGCTGGCGCCGGCAATGGTCTCGGCGGTGCAAAACCCATACTGAACGGCTGGCTTGTCTCCGTCTTGCAGAGAAGTCCCCTTCACCTGGACGTTGAAGCTCTTTCCTCCCTTCGAGGCGATGAAATCGACGTTGGCTATGGTCTTGGAGACGTATGCAAGGTCAATGATCGCATACCCACGCGCCTCAAGTTCGTTCATGGCAATGCGCTCAGAAATGCGACCCACATTGCGTGAACCAATATACATCGGGCTGCCTTCCTTCGGTTCGATTCACCTGCATCCCTGTGGATGGGTCAAGCGGTCGAACACCGCCTGATTGCCTGCATCCGGGTGACAGAGCTCCTGCACACTGCGGCCCGAGCGAAAGGCGTCAAGCGTGACAGTCTCCATGCGGCCGGGACCAGATATTGTGCGCACAGCACTCGCCGCCGGCATGAGATGCTTCACATCGACTTCGGTCGCCACGATCCGGGTTGCGTCTAGCTTGGTCGGAGCGAGGCTCTCCCAATCAACCGTCAGCCTGCGCTGTATCGCCTGCTGATAACCTTCAACCCGTGGGAAGGTGATCTTGAACGCGGCTTTCTCCGGCACTGCACGGATATGCCTTCGCTAGATGCTCCTCCTCCGCTATCACACCCGGCATGAGATCGCGGCGGATTGCGGCTGCGCGAACAGGTGCCCTGCCGCGGCCTTGCCTATTGCGCGTGCAGGCGGACCGTCAGCTCGGTGAAGCCGACCGTGCGGGTGACGGGGCCGAAGCGCTCCGTGCCGCGGGCTTGTGCGAGGATGTCGATCGCCGCGGTCTGCTCGCCCAGCTGCCGGATCAGCGCGCGCAGGATCGTGCGCGCTTGCGCCGCGCCGAGGCAGGTGTGGTGCCCGCTGCCGAACCCCAGGTGCGGGTTGGGCATCCTGTCGAGCCGAACCTCGGTGGGCGCGTCGAACACGGTCTCGTCGAAATTGGCCGAAGCCCAGCACAGCGAGACCCGCGCGTCGGGCGCGACCGGGTAGGGGCCGACCGCGGCGCCGTTCGGGCAGACCCGGCCGATATGGGTGAGCGGCGTGGTGACGCGGATGAATTCCTCGACCGCCGCCGCGACCCGCCGCGGCTCGGCGCGCAAGGCTTCGAGCGCGGCGCGGTCGCCGGCGAAGAAGGCGACGATCTCGGCGATCGCGGTGATCACCGTGTCGCGCCCCCCGGCGAAGGCGAGGTTGGCGATGCCGGCCATCTCGTCCTCGGTGAGCGGGCGGCCCTCGAGGCGCATCCCGGTCATCGCGCCGAACAGGTCCTCCCCCGGCGCGGTCCGCGCGGTGGCGATCCGGCGGCGGATGTAGTCGTCGAGCACCGAGCCCTTCGCGGCGCTGTCGGGCCCGTCGCGGAACACGTGGGTGCCCCAGCCGATCCACTCCTCCGCGGCGCTCTCGGGCATGCCGAGCAGGTGGGCGAGGGCGAGCGACTGGAGCGGGAGGGCGAAGCCGCGCACGATCTCGACCTCGCCTGCCCCCACCAATGGCGAGAGCAAGCGTGCGACCAGGTCTTCGATCCGCGCGGCATAGTCGGGCGCGGCGGGGCGCATGAAGATCGGCCTGAGGAGGTCGCGGGCCGCCTTGTGGAGCGGAGGATCGGCCTCGATCGGCAATTGCCGGACCGAGCGCACCGCGGTCTCCGCCGGGATCGGCACGCGGCACGGCGCATCGGAGCTGAAAGTCGTCCAGTCGCGCGCCGCCCGGCGCACCGCGCGGTGGCCGAGGATCATCGGGATCGGCTCGCCGTCGAAATCCGCCAGCAGCACGCCCGCGCCGCGGCGCGCGGTGGCGAAGGGATCGCGGTCGGGCGCCTCGGGGGCGGCGGCGGGCGGGGCGGGGTCGGTCACCCCCGGTCTGTGCGCGAAGCCGCCCCCGCTTGTCTCGCGCAACCCGCTGCGCCGCAAGGCTTCGACAGATTTTGTGAGGTTCCCCGCAAACAAGCCGGGCGGACGGCAAGCACGGGACAGTCTATCCTCGCCGGATAAACGGGGAGAGAGACATCATGAAACGCATGGCTACTGCCCTTGCGCCGGCGCTCGCATGGCTGGCGACGCCGCTCGCCGCCGAACCCGCGCCCCCGCCGCCACCGCGGGACGTGCTCGAGGGCGAGGTCGTCTACCACGTCTTCCAGCGCAGCTTCCGCGACAGCAACGGCGACGGCCACGGCGACCTCGAGGGGGTGCGCCAGGCCTTGCCCTATCTCCGGAGCCTCGGCGTCACCGCGGTGCTGATGACCCCGCTCTATCCGAGCCGGGTCTACCACAACTACTTCGCGACCGATTTCGAGGGGATCGACCCGCGCTACGGCACGCGCGCGGATCTCCAGCGGCTGATCGCCGATGCCCATGCGAAGGGCATCAAGGTCTTCCTCGACATGGAGTTCCAGTATCTCGCCGAGGGCCATCCGTGGTGGACCGCCGCGGCGGCCGACCGCGCCTCGCCCTATGCCGACTGGATGCTGTGGGACGACCGCGCCGCGGGGATCGCCGAGGAGGGCCCCTTCGGCCTCAGGGAAATCGCCCATTTCGGCCGCGACACCCACGGTGTGACCACGGTCAACCTCAAGAACCGCGACGTGCAGGCCTGGTTCGATCGCTACCTAATGGGCTGGGTCGATCCGAATGGCGACGGGCGGTTCGACGACGGGGTCGACGGCTTCCGGCTCGATCACATGATGGACGATCTCGACAGCAAGGGGCTCCTCACCGACCTGTTCCGCGACTTCTGGAACCCCGCCTTCGCCAAGCTGCGCGCGGCCAATCCCGACCTCGCCTTCCTCGCCGAGCAGTGGGACTGGCAGTATGGCGAGGACTACCTCGCCCGCGCCGACGTGAGCGCGGTGTTCGCCTTCCCGATCCACGACGCGATCCGCAAGTTCGACAAGGCGGCCCTCGTCGCGGCGATCACCCGCACCGCCGCGGTGACGCCGCCCGGCAAGACCCAGATGATCTTCGCCGAGAACCACGATGTCAGCCGCATCGCCTCCGACCCGGGCATCTCGCCCGAGAAGCTGCGCAGCGCGGCGGCGCTGATGTTCCTGCTGAGGGGCACGCCGATCCTCTATTACGGGCAGGAGCTGGGGATGCGCGGGGCGACCGATGCGGGCTATGCCACCGACGAGCACCACATCCCGGTGCGCGAGGCCTTCAAGTGGGCCGCGACCGACGCCGCGCCCGGGCAGGCGCTGTGGTATCGCCGCCCCGGCGAGCGCTACTGGGACCAGCGCTACGCCCGCGATCATGACGGGGTCTCGGTCGAGGAGCAGGACGGCAAGCCCGGCGCGCTGCTGACCCATTACCGCCGCCTCGCCGCGCTGCGGCAGGCGCATCCGGCGCTGGTCAGCGGGACTGAGGCCGTGCTCGAGAGCCCCGCGGGCCTCCTCGCGGTGGGGCGCAGCGGGGGCGGGGAGCGGCTGGTGATCCTCGCCAACCTCTCCGCGCAGCCCATCGTGCCGCCGGCCGGCCTCGCGCCCGGGGCCGACCTGATCGCCGGGCACAGCGGCGCGCTGCGGCCGTGGCAGACGGCGCTCTACCGCCTGCCGCGCTGATCAGCTCCCGCGCGCGCGGTGGAGCCTGCGGAACTGCGAGGGCGAGACGCCGTAGCGCTTGTGGAACGCTGCCGAGAAGTGCGAGGGGTTGAGGAAGCCGCTCGCATAGGCGATCTCGGAGACGCGCGCGGCGCCGGTGGTGAGGCTGCGGGCCGCGGCGCGCAGGCGATACTGGCGCGCATATTCGGCAAAGCCCATCCCGACCCGCGCCGCGAAGGCGCGCGAGAAATAGGTCGGCGAGAGCAGGCACCGCGCCGCCGCCTCCTCGAGCGTGACGAGCCGGCCCTCGGCTTCGGCGACGAGGTCGAGCGCCGGGCGCAGCCGGTGCAGCGCCGCGCCGACCGCGGGCCCCGCGGCAGCCGCGCCGCGCGGGAACTCGCCGAGCAGCAGCTGGGTCAGCGCCAGCACGTCGCCCGCGCGCCCGCCCTCGGCGGCGAGCGCTGCGAGCCACGCGAAACCGGTCGCGAGCCGCGCGCGCTGCGGCTCCCCGGGGGAATGGACGCGCAGCTGGGCGAGGTCGCCGCCGTCCCGCGCCGGATCGGCGATCGCTGCGGGGTCGCAATGCACGATCACCCAGTCGGTTGCCCCGGCCTCGAGCCGGAAGTCGTGCGCGGCCATCGGGGGGAGGTAGAGCAGGGTGCCCGCGGCGATGGGCAGCGCGCCCGCCTCGGTGATGACCTCGCCCTGCGCGCGCTCGAACCAGATCAGCTCGGCAGGCTCGTGGAAGTGCGGGAAGGGCGAGGGCGCGGCCGATCCGGCCGGCCGCCTGACCGCCTCGACCCGCACCGAGGTCGCCGCCGGAAGGGCGATGGGTTCGCAAAGGGTTCCGCTGTCCACAGGGCAAGGTTAGGACATTCTTGCGCCTGCGTCACGCTCCCGCAAGCATCGCTGGCCGTCCGGCGCCGCACCGACAGCAAGGATGCGACAGGAATTCGCAGCCGCCGCAAACGTGATCCGCGCCGCAGCGCGCGCCGGACCGGGTAGTCTCGGCGCCGTGAGAGGAACGGGCGAAAGGGCACAGGTGCTCCTGAGGCGCGACATTTGTCTGGGCGGGATGGCGCGGCTCGTGCCGGGGTCGGAAGGCCACGGCCTCGACCTGGCGGGCCAACTCGCGCTGCTGCGCCGCCACGGCTTCGCAGGCGTCGTCGCGTGGGACGGCTGGGAGGCGATCCGCGCCGCGGGTCTCATCCCCTGCGGCATGGCCCGCATCCGCGCCCCCGAGGAGGCGCTCCCGCTCGCCCGCCGCCATGCCGATGCGGGGCTCGACTTCACCACGCTCCACGTCGGCACCGGATTCGAGAGCGATGCCGCGATGGCCCGGCTGGCCGAGGCGGTCTGCGACGCCGCGGCGATCACCGGCCACCCGCTCCCCGTCGAGACCCACCGGGCGACGATGACGCAGGACATCCGCCGCACCCTCGACCTCGTCGCGCTCTTCCCGCAGCTCACCTTCACGCTCGATTTCTCGCACTGGTACACGGGGCACGAGATGACCTACGGCGGCGAATTCCCCGAGCGCCTCGCGTGGTGCGACCCGGTCTTCGCGCGGGTCGCCGGGCTCCAGCTGCGCTTCGGGACGAGCGGCGCGATCCAGCGCCCGCTCGACCCCGCCTCGGCCCATTTCGCCGACCATTGCGCCGCGCTCGACCGCTGCCTCGCGGTGCGCCGCGCCAGTCCGGACCTGCCGCCGGTCCTGTCGGTCGCGCCCGAGCTGCTTCCGGCATGGCTCGGGGAGGGGCCGGAGGCGCGGCCGATCCACTATGCCGACCAGACCGAGACCTCCGACCGCTTCGCCGAGGCCCTGGCGCTCTCGGCGCTGGCGCAGGCGCGGGCCGAGCGGCTCGACGGGGCGGACAGGAAAGGGGCACGAGGATGAGAACGGTGTTGCGCTGGAGCAGGTTAGTGGCGGCGGGCGTGCTGGCGCTGTGGGCGACGCTGGCGCTCGGCCAGACCGGGGACGCGACCACGCCCGGGCCGCTCACCGCCCATGTCGACCCCTTCATCGGCACCGACGGGACGGGGCACACCTTCCCGGGCCCCGCCGCGCCCTTCGGCATGGTCCAGCCGGGGCCCGACACCGGCAACACCGGCTGGGAATACACCTCGGGCTACCAGTACCGCGCGCCGCGCATCCTCGGCTTCTCGCAGAACCGGGCGAGCGGCACCGGCATTCCCGAACTCGGCGACGTGCTGGTGATGCCGAGCCGCACCCGCCGCGCCGACTTCGCGAGCACCTACGACAAGGCCGGCGAGACCGCGCGGGTCGGCTATTACGCGGTGACGCTCGCCGAGAACGACGTGCGCGTGGAACTGACCGCGAGCGAGCTCACCGCCTTCCACCGCTACACCTTCGCGGGCGGCGGGGGGCGGGTGTGGGTGCTGGTCGATCTCCAGCACGGCCTCACCTTCCGCACCGACCCGCAGCCGGTGCTCGAATCCCGGGCGGGCGTGACCCGCGACGGGATCGAAGGCTGGCAGCGCCGCACCAACTGGACCACGCGGACGGTCGCCTTCGCGCTGGTCTTCGATCACCCGGTCGCCGCGCACATCGAACTGCCGCGCCGCGCCGGCGATGTCGCCCAGCGCTTCCTGCTCGCCTTCGATCTGCCCGAGGCGGGCGTGCTGCAGATGAAGGCGGGGCTCTCGAGCGTCGACACCGACGGCGCCCGCGCCAACCGCGACACCACGCCGGGGTGGGACTTCGACGCCGTCGCCGCCGCCACGCAGGCGCAGTGGGAAGACCTGCTCGCGCGTGCCACGATCGAGGCGCCGGGGCGCCAGCAGCGCATCTTCAACACCGCGCTCTACCACGCCTTCCTCCACCCCAGCCGGATCAGCGATGCCGACGGCCGCTGGCGCGGTCCCGACGGCGCGGTGCGCAAAGCCGGGCGCGGCATCCGCTACTCGACCCTCTCGCTGTGGGACACCTTCCGCGCCGCGCACGGGCTTTACACGCTGGTGGTGCCCGAGCGGGTCGACGATTTCGTGCTGACCATGCTCGACCATGCCGATGCCTCGGGCCGCCTGCCGATGTGGACGATCTGGGGCGGGGAGACCGGCACGATGATCGGCGAGCCGGCCCTGCCGGTGATCGCCGAGGCCTGGGCGAAGGGCTTCCGCGGCTTCGACGGCCACCGCGCGCTCGCGGCGATGGTCCGCACCTCGAGCGAGGACAGCCGCATCGGCTCCTCGGTCGAGAGCGGGCTCTCCACCTGGTCGCTCTACGAGCGCTACGGCTACTACCCCTTCGACCTCGCCGGGGGCGAGACCGTGTCGCGCACGCTCGAGGCCGGGATCGGCGACGATGCGACCGCGCGCATGGCGGCGATGCTCGGCGAGACGGCACTCGCCGAGCGGTTCCGGGCGCGCGCCGGGAACTGGCGCAACCTCGTCGACCCGGCGAGCGGCCTTGCCCGCGGGCGCGACAGCAAGGGCGGCTGGCGCACTCCCTTCGATCCGCTGATGCCGACCTCGCCGCTCAACAACCCGGGCGACTACACCGAGGCGAATGCGTGGCAATACAGCTGGACCCCGGCGCTGTTCGACCCCGAGGGGCTGATCGCGGCAATGGGCGGGCGCGAGGCCTTCCGCCGCAAGCTCGACACCTTCTTCTTCGAGCTGAAGCCGCTCGAGGGCTGGGCCTATCTCGGGCAGGAGGCGATGATCGGCCAGTATGCGCACGGCAACGAGCCGAGCCACCACATCGCCTGGCTCTACGCCTTCACCGACAGGCCCGAGACCGGACAGGCGCTGGTCCGCCGGATCGCGCGCGACTTCTACGCCGACACCCCCAACGGGTTGATCGGCAACGAGGATGCGGGGCAGATGAGCGCCTGGTATGTCTTCGCGACGCTCGGCTTCTACCCCGTGGTGCCGGCGAGCGGCGAATACGTGCTCGGCCGCCCGCTGGTGACGCGCGCGCAGCTCCGGCTGGCGGGCGGCAAGGTGCTCACCATCACCGCGCCGCCGCCGGGTGAGGGGGAAGGCCATGCGCCGCACGCCGTCCTGCGCGGCGGAGCGCCGCTGACCCGGGTGAGCCACGAGGCGCTGCTCGCGGGCGGCGCGCTCGCCTTCGCGGGCGAGTAGGCCGCGCCCGCCCGCGTCCGATCGCTAGTCGGCGAGCGCGAACTGCATCGTCACCCACCGTGCGAGGCACTCCACCGCCTTGCGGCTGCGCGGCTCGAGCCGGTGCGGGTGGACGAAGAAATAGGCGTAGCGATCCGCGACCTCGATATCGAAGAGCCGGACCAGCCGGCCGCTGGCGAGGTCTCCGGCGACGATCCGTTCGCGGGCAAGCGCCACACCCTCGCCGGCGATCGCCGCATCGAGCATCAGGTTCGTGTCCGAGAAGAACGGACCCTCGCGCGGCTCGGCGAGGTCCACGCCCGCCGCGAGCAGCCAGGGGCGCCAGAGCTGGCGGTCGTGCCGCAGCAGGCTCGCGCGCGGCAGATCGGCAGGCTTCGCGAGGCCCAGGGCGTCGCGATACCCGGCGGTGCAGACCGGAAACAGCACCTCGTCGCCGAGCTTCGACACGCTCACGCCGGGCCAGTCGCCGGAACCATAGCGGATCGCACAGTCGACGCCGCCCGCGGCCAGGGGCGCAAGCTCGAGGCGGGCGTCGATCCTGAGGTCGATGCCCGGATGGGCGGCGCGGAACTTCGCCACGCGCGGCATCAGCCAGCGCGATGCCATGCTCGGCAGGAGGCTCACGCGCAGCACCTGCGGCTCGCCCGCGCCTGCCGGAAAGGCCGCCGCGAGCAGGGCGAGCGCTTCGCGGACCGGCACGAGCAGCCGCAGCGCCTCGGGCGTCGCGCGCATGCCGTTGCCCTCGCGGGTGAACAGCGCATGGCCGAGCCGCTCCTCGAGCGCGCGCAGGCGGTGGCTGATCGCGCCATGCGTGAGGCCGAGCTCGGCCGCGGCACGCGTGTAGCTGCCAAGCCGGGCCGCCGCCTCGAGCGCGCGCAGCGTCTGGAGCGAGGGGATCTGCATCGCCAAGGCACGTGAACAATCCTCACATCCTTGTCGAGGAGAATCGTCGGTCGGAGCGGCGCTCGCACGGCGCGACGCGGCGGCGCCGTCTGGCGCGGGCGGACGGCGTCGCGGATCAGCGTCTCCTCGTGGCGGACCCGCGACGCGCACGGCGACATCGCGATCGCCAAGCTGCGCGAGCTGCAGCGCGCCGCCGGTGCGGGCTAGCCCCGGCGGGGGGCGACGCCGGCGCGTTCGAGCTCGGTGCCGAGCCGTCCGGTCAGTGCGCAGAAGAACATCCGGTAATCGGCGACCAGCGAATAGAGCGGGCGGGTGAAGGCGAGCGGGGTGTTGCCCTCGACGAAGAAGTGCCCGATCCAGGCGAGCCCGTAGGCCCCGACGAACCCGGCCAGCAGGGCAAGCGGCTCGCGCGTGATCGCGAGCGCCGCGAGGCAGGCCAGCGCCCAGGTCGAGGCGGCATAGTGGAAGCCCCGGCACACCGGATTGGCGTGGGCGCCGAGATAGCGCAGCCAGAATTGCTCGAAGGTTTCCTCGGTCGCTTTCATAGAGCCCTCCATCCTGTGCCGCAGCTGTGACGAATTTCCGAACGGAATGCAATAATTCTGATTCGACTTCGACGCTTCTGTTCTGCTAGCTGGCAGGCGGGAGGAAACATGGTCGACAGCAAGCCCCACCAGCGCGCGGTCCTCGGGATCGACCTCGGCTCCTCGGCAGCGCGCGCGGTGGTGATGGCGCCGGGCGACAGCCGCATCCTCGGCGAGGGCGAGGGCGCCTATGCCTCGGGGGTCGAGGGCGTGCTGACCGATCCGGCAGACCCCGATATCGCGCGGCAGAACCCGGCCGATTACCTCGACGCCCTGACCGAGGCGGTGCGCGCCGCGCTGGCGGCGGCGGGCGCGCCCCGGGTCGCTGCTATCGGCGTGTGCACCACCGGCTCGACCCCGCTGCCGGTCACGGCCCGGATGCAGCCCGTCGCGGCGCTGCCCGGCATGGCCACGCGCCCCGCGGCGCAGGCGTGGATGTGGAAGGACCACAGCGCCGCCGCCGAGGCCGAGGAACTCGCGGCCGCGCTGACCCGCGCCGAGCCCGCGCGGCTCGCGGCGACCGGCGGGGCGACATCCTCCGAATGGTTCTGGGCCAAGCTCCTGAAGCTGCTGCGCGTCGACCCCGCAGTCGGCGCGATGACCGCGGCCTTCGCCGAGTTGCAGGACTTCGTCCCCGCGGTGCTGTGCGGCCTCGACGACGTCGCGGGGCTGGTGCGCGGGGTGTGCGCGGCGGGACACAAGGGGCATTGGGACGCCGAGTGCGGCGGCTGGCCCGATCCTGCGATCCTGGCAGGCCTCCACCCCGACCTCGCGCGCGCCGCGGGTCCGCTCGGCGTGCCGCGCAGCCACACGCGGCCCGCCGGCGCGCTGTGCGCCGCCTGGGCCGGGCGGCTGGGGCTCGAGCCCGGCATCCCGGTCGCCGCGGGCCTGCTCGATGCCCATGCCGGCGCGCTCGGCGCCGGGGTCGCGCCGGGCACGCTGGTGCGGATCATCGGCACGAGCAGCTGCGACATCGCCGTGGTCGATCGTGCGGCGCGGGCGATCCCGGCGCGCGGGCTCGCGGGGGCTGTCGACGGTTCGGTCGTGCCGGGGCTCGCGGGCATCGAGGCGGGGCAGGCGGCGGTCGGCGACCTCTTCGCCTGGGCCGCACGCCTGCTGCGCCCGGGCGAGCCGGTCGGCACCGCGATCGCCGAGCTCTCTGCCGCAGCCGCGCGGCTCGCGCCGGGGGAGAGCGGCCTCGTCGCGCTCGACTGGAACAACGGCAACCGTTCGGTGCTGATGGACCCGGCGCTGTCGGGGCTGGTGATCGGCCCGACCCTCGCGACCCGGCCCGAGCACCTGTTCCGCGCCATGCTCGAGGCGAGCGCCTTCGGGGCGCGGCGCATCCGCGACCAGTTCGAGGCCGCCGGGGTGCCGGTGCGCGCGATCACCGTGTCGGGCGGGGTGGTCACTCGCAACGCGCTGGCCCGCACGATCCTTGCCGATGTGCTGGGGGTTCCCATAGCGGTCTCCGGCGCCGACCAGGCGAGCGCGCGCGGCGCGGCGATCACCGCCAGCCTCGCCGCCGGGCTCCACCCCGATGTCGCCGCCGCGCAAGGCGCGATGGTGCCGCCCGCGGCCTCGACCGCGACGCCCGATCCGGCACGCTCGGCGGTCTATGCGCGGCTTTACGGCCACTACCTCGCCCTCCACGATGCCTTCGGAGAGGGCGCGTCACCGCTTGCCGGCATGATGCGCGACCTGCGCGCCATCCGGCAGCGCGCCCACCCGTCCCAGCAAGGAGCCAAACCATGAGCGACACCATCCGCATCTTCTGGCCGGGCGACTACCGCGATCTGCCCAACCGGCTCGCCCTGCCGCTGCTCGAGGCGGCGACCGCCCAGCTCGAACGCGCGCTCGACCGGCTGGGGCGCCGGCACGCGCGGATCGAGGGTTTTCTCACCCGCCCGCACGAGACCATCGCCGCGCTCGGCCAGATCGACGACCCGCTGATCGGGCTCTACACCCACTGGGTCTACGGCCCGCACACGGTCGACGGGGTGGTCGGCAAGACCAACCCGCTGCTGATGCTCTCCAATTTCTCGGGCACCTGGCCGGGGCTCGTCGGCCTGCTCAACACCGGCGCGTGCCTCTCGGCCGAGGGGCGGGCGCACAGCCGGTTGTGGACCGCCGATCCGATCGATGCCGACGATGAGACGATGGCGCGGCTCGAGGCGTGGTGCGAGCACGGCGCCGTCCACCACCCCGACGCCTGCCTGCACACCCCGCCGCCCGTCAGCGAAGCGGCCGAGGCGCTGGCCGCGCGCGTCCATGCCGCGATGCAGGCCAGGCGCCCGCTGGTGCTGATGCTCGGCGACACCTCGATGGGGATGACCAACGGCTATTTCGGGGTGCGCACGCTGCACCGGCTCGGCTTCTCGGAGCACAAGGTCGATCAGGCGTGGATCATCGACTACGGCCGCCGCGTCGCCGAGCGCCGGATCGACGATGCGCTCGCCTTCGTGAAGGACCGCGGGGTCACCTTCCACTACGGCGCGGTCAACGCCGCCGACTTCACGGAGAACGCCACGCGCGAGCAGCTGCGCGATTACCTCGCGGTGCTCGACATGGTCGACGAGTTCGGCGCGGACGCGATCGGCTGGCAGTACCAGCTCGGCCTCATCCACCAGCGCCCGCCTTCCGACTTCGCCGAGGGGCTGTTCAACTCGACCTGCCGCCCCGAGGGCAACGGCGACACGATCGTCGATGCGACCGAGGCCGACCAGGGCAACGTCCTGCCGATGGAGATGATGAAGCGGCTGCTCAAGGCCAAGGGCCTGCACCAGAGCGTCGCCTTCCACGACGTGCGCTGGGGGATTGCGCAAGAGGGCCGCTTTTTGTGGGTGCTGCTCAACTCGGGATCGGCGGGGGCCTATGCCTTCAACCACGATCCCGACACGCTCGCCGGCGTGCACAGCTTCCGCCAGCCCGCGCAATATTTCCCCACCCCCGGCGGCAGTTTCGCCGGGGAGAGCCTCGCGGGCGCGATCACCTGGGCGCGGGCGTGGCTCGACGACGGCGAGCCGGTGATGGACGTCGGCAGCGGCGAGGTGGTCACCCTGCCGCGCGACACGCTGCGCGCGACCTGGGACGCGACCACCCCCGAATGGCCGATCATGATGGCCGACCTCGGCATCGGCCGCGACGGGCTGATGGCGCATTACCAGTCGAACCACATCGCGGTCTGCTATGGCGACATCCTCGGCGAGATGGTCGCCCTGTCGCGCCGGCTCGGCTTCCGGGTGCGCTACCTCGCCGACGGGTGAGCGCGGCGGCGCGTCAGCCGACGTTCCACCCGATCAGCCCGTAGCTCCAGAAGGCGAACAGCAGCGGGATCGCGCCGAGGCCGAGCAGCCGCAGGTGCCAGCGCGCGAGCCCGCCGCGCCAGCCCGCGGTCGCGGGCTCGCGGACACTCAGCGCCGCGAGCACCAGAAGGCCGAGCACGCCCGCCGCGACGAGGTTCATCCAGATCTGGAAGGGCACGAGATCCATGCTCGTGGTCTGCACATATTGAAGCGGCTCGACCGGCGCGGCGGCCCAGGAGCGGAAGAACAGCACCGGCGAGGCGAGCAGCGCGAGCGGCATCCCCGCCGCGAGCCAGCGCCCGCGGCTGCCCTTCGCCCAGGCGAGCGCCAGCACCCCGGTCAGCAGCACCAGCACGCCGATCGCCAGCGCCCGGTTCCACAGGGCGGGCCGCGCCAGCCCCTCGGCCTTGTGATAGACCGCGTCGGTATATTGCAGGCTCGCGCGGGTCGGTTTCCCCTCGGTGTCGGGCAGGAACACGATCACGTCGCTCCACCCCGAGGGCTTGTCGGGCTGGAGCGCCTCGCTGCGCCAGAAGACGTTCGCGCCGTGCGGCTTGAAGCCCTTGCTCGATCCCAGTTGCAGCGCGCCGTCGCTCCCCACGCCGACCGGCAGGGGGCCGCCGAGGACGTTGGCGGAGAAGATCTCGCTGACCGAGCGGATCTGGCGGCGCTGGCTGATGTAGTCGCCGGCATAGGGCGCAAGGTCGCGCGCCGACGTGCCGACCGCGGGCGGAGCCTGCCAGCGGCCGAGCAGCGCCTCGACCCCCGCCGCGCGAATCCCGCTGAGAGTGGGCAGGGGACGCCCGGCCTCAGCAGCATCGGGGCGCGGCGCGGCAGGCAGGCCAAGCAGCCCCGCGAGCGGCATGGTGGTCCCGCCTTCGCCCGTGACCGCGACGAAGATCCCGGTCTTCCGGTCGGGCAGCAGGGTCATGTAGCTGCTGGTCCCGATCGTGCGCCCGCCATGTTCGGCGAGCCGGGTCCCGTTCCAGTCGTTGATCATGAACAGCAGGCCATAGCCCTGCACCGCCGGATGCGTGCCGCCCTGGCGCGCGAAGGCGAGGGCGCGCCCGCGCTCGCCGAGGATGTCGGCGATGCCGAGCGAGGGGCTGCCGCCCAGCAGCGCGATCATGTAATGCGCCGCATCCTCGCCGGTCATCGCAAGGCCCCCGGCCATGCGGTTGATCGGGTGGTTCGACCAGGTGTCGGGCAGCGGCCGCGTGCCGCCATTGGGGTAGATGACCTCGGCCTGCGCCGCGTCGGGGATCGGCTCGGGCCCGCGCGCTACCAGAGCGTGCGCCATGCGCGCCGGGCCGAACACCCGCGCGGCAAGGTAGCGGTCGATCGGCATCTTCGCGGCGTCTTCCGCCATGAAGCCGAGCAGGCCCGCGCCGAAATTGGAGTAGTTGCTGCCGGTGTTGGCGGCCACGATGTAGCCCGGCAGGTTGGCATCGAGATAGGCGGCGTCGATCGCCGGGAAGCGGTCGCCTGCGCGCATGAACGGCTGGCGGCGCTCGGCAAAGCCCGCCTGGTGGGTCGCCAGCATCCGGATCGTGATCGGTGTGCCGCGATTGTCGGGCACCTTCCAGCGGGTGAGGTAGGCGTTCACCGGATCGTCGAGCGAGCGGATGCGTCCGTCGGTCATGGCCTGCGCCACCGCGACCCCGACAAGGGTCTTGGTGATCGAGCCCGTCCGGAACCGGGTGCGCGCGGGATCGACCGGCAGCTTGCCCGCGGCGTCGGCGTGGCCATAGGCCTTGAGCGTCACGATCCGGCCGTTCTCCACCACCGCGATCACCGCGCCGGTATGGCGCACCGTGCCGCGCGGGCCGAACATCCGGTCGAAGGCGGCCTCGATCCGCCCGGCGGCGAGCGGCGCGGCGGGAGTCTGCGCGAAGGCCGCAAGGCCGCTCCCCAGCAGCAGGACCCCGGCCATCACGCTCGCCATCCAACGCATCGCACTCTCCTCTCGCTGGACAAAGGCGTAAAGTTATGTTCAGCAATCGACAAGAAGTTTCGGATTGGAAATAGCGCCTGTGAACCACGTTCCCGCCGCCCCGGCCCCGCGCCTCTCGGCCATCTCTCGGCTGCGCGCCTGGGCGAGCGTCGCGATCCTGCTGGTCGCCGCGATCATCTCCTTCATCGA
Source organism: Erythrobacter sp. NE805 (assembly GCF_046452355.1). Taxonomy (NCBI): domain Bacteria; kingdom Pseudomonadati; phylum Pseudomonadota; class Alphaproteobacteria; order Sphingomonadales; family Erythrobacteraceae; genus Erythrobacter; species Erythrobacter sp. NE805. Next base: position 77,423 of record NZ_JBKFDI010000005.1, read on the forward strand.
CCGGCAGCTGCTGAGCCTGCTGATCGACCCGATCAAGCACGACCTTAAGGTCAGCGACTTCCAGATGGGGCTGCTGGTGGGCCCGGCCTTCGCGCTGTTCCATGCCCTGGCGGGCATACCCTGCGGCTGGCTGGCGGACCGCGCCGGGCGCGGCAAGGTGGTCGCCGGGGGCATCGCGTTGTGGTCGGCGCTGACGGCGGCGAGCGGGTTCGCCGCGTCCTATCCGCAGCTGTTCCTCGCGCGGATGGGCGTCGGCGTCGGGGAGGCGACGCTCGGCCCGAGCGCGCATTCGCTGATCGCCGACAGCTTCGATGCGAAGCGCCTGCCGCTCGCGATGGCGGTCTATTCGACCGGCGTCGCGCTCGGGGCGGGGCTGGCATTCGCCTTCGGGGCGCAGGCGGTGAGCCTTGTCGGCCACCTACCCGACAGCCTGCCGCTGGTCGGCACGCTGCGCGACTGGCAACTGGCCTTCGTGCTGGTCGGCCTGCCGGGCCTGCCGGTGGCCCTGCTGGTGCTGCTGGTGGTCCGCGAGCCGCGTGCGGCCGGCGGGCAGGCGCAGGGCGCGGCGATCTTCGCCGGGCTCGCGCCGCTGTGGCGCGGCAACCGGCGGCTGATCCTGTGCTACCTCGCCGCGATCAGCGCGCTGACCGGATCGGGCTATGCGAGCCACACCTGGCTGCCTGCGCACTTCATCCGCAACTTCGGGTGGACCCCGCAGCAGGCCGGTCTGATGCTCGGCGCTATGCTGATGGCGGCGGGCGTCGCGGGCGCGCTGGCGGCGGGGGCGGCGGGGGCGCTGCTCGCGCGGCGCGGGGTGCTCGACGCGCCGCTGCGGGTCATCATCGCCGCCTCGCTGCTGCACGCGCCCTTCACCGCCGCGGTCACGCTGGTGGGCGCGGAGCCCTTCGCGGTGCTGCTGATGGCGCCCGCCACCTTCCTCTCGAGCGCCTTCGTCGCGCTCGGCCCGGCGGCGGTGCAGGCGGCGACCCCGGTCGCGCTGCGCGGCCGGGTCGCGGCGATCGTGCTGATGGTGACGAGCCTCGCGGGCATGGTCGCGGGGCCGGTGGGGGTGGGGGCGCTGACCTCCTTCGTCTTCGGCGACGACAAGGCCGTGGGGCTCGGGCTGGCAATCGTCGCCGGGCTCCTCTCGCTGATTGGCGGCGTGCTGCTGCTCGCCGCCCTCGCGCCCTACCGCGCGGCGATCCTGCGGCTCAGGACCGCGCCGGATTGAGCCCGGGCTCGCCGAGCCGCAGGATCACCGCGCCCCCGCGATCAGGCCCGCCGCCGCCTCGACGATGGCTTCGGCATCGAGGCGGTATTCGCCGTAGAGATCGGGCAGCGACCCGGTCTGTCCGAAACGGTCCGTCCCCAGCGGATTGACGCGGTGGCCGCGCACCCCGCCGAGCCACGAGAGCGAGGCGGGGGAGGCGTCGCACACCGTCACCAGCCCGGCCGATGGCGGCAGCGCCGCCAGCAGTGTCTCGACGGGAGAGGTGGCGTGCGCGCCCCGCTTCCAGATCGCTGCGCGCGCATCCGACCAGTCGCGGTGGAGCTTGCCGGGCGAGGTCACCTGCAACAACCCGAGCCCCGGCATGTCCTCGGCGAGCATCGCATGGGCCGCGAGCGCCTCGGGCATCATCGCGCCCATCGCCACGATCGCGACCGGCTGGTCGGCGGTCGGCGCGATCCGCCAATAGGCCCCGTCGATCGCGCCCTGCTTCCAGCCCTCGTCGGCACGCGCGGGCTGGTCGATGGTGCGGGTCGAGAGGCGCAGATAGATGCTCCCGCCGTCGGGCGCCTGGAGGTGGCGGAAGGCGTGCTCCATCAGCAGCGCCAGCTCGTCGGCGGTGGCGGGCTCGTAATGGGTGAGGCCCGGCTGGCCCATTGCGATCAGCGGCGGGTTGATCGACTGGTGCGCGCCGCCCTCGCCGCCGAGCGTCAGGCCCGAGGGCGTCGCCACCAGCAGGAAGCGCGCGTCCTGGTAGCAGCCGTAGTTGAGCGCATCGAGGCCGCGCGCGATGAAGGGATCATAGACCGTGCCGATCGGGATCAGCCGCTCGCCGAACAGCGGCCCGGCGAGCCCCGCCGCCGCGAGCATCAGGAACAGGTTGTGCTCGGCGATCCCCAGCTCGACGTGCTGGCCCGCCGGGTTGCCCTGCCACTTCTGCGGGCTGGGCACGTTGAGCTGCCGGAACACGTCGGGCAGGTCCTGCCTGCGGAACAGCCCGCGGCTGTTCACGAAGGCGCCGAGATTGGTCGAGACGGTCACGTCGGGCGAGGTCGTCAGGATCCGGTCGGCGAGCGGCGAGCGGCCCTTGGCGAGCTCGAAGAGGATCTTGCCGAACGCCCCTTGCGTCGATTGCGCCGCGCCCTCGGGCACGGGGATGGCGGGGACGGGCACGCGCTCCGCGGCGTGATCGCCGGCCTTGGCGGCGATGGTGCTCGCGGCGACGAAGGCGCGCAGCTCGGCCGCGGCATTGTCGCCGAGGCCGGCCCAGGGCTCCCATTCCTCCCCGGGCGCGATCCCGAGGCTTTCGCGCAAGCCCTCGATCTGGCCCGGCGTCATCAGCCCCGCATGATTGTCCTTGTGCCCCGCCAGCGGCAGGCCATGGCCCTTGATGGTGTAGGCGATGAACAGCGTGTTGCGCTCGTCCTGCGCCGCATCGAAGGCGGCGGTGAGCGTCTCGATGCAGTGGCCGCCCAGCGTCGTCATCAGCTGCTGGAGCGCGCCATCGTCATGCGCCGCGATGAGCCGCAGCGTCTCGGGATGATCGGCGAGATCGGCAACCAGCCTCTCGCGCCAGGCGGCGCCGCCCTTGTAGGTCAGCGCGGCATAATCGGCATTGGGGCAGGTCTCGATCCAGTCGGCGATCGCCTGGCCCCCCGGGCGCGCGAAAGTCTCGCGCTGGAGCTTGCCGTGCTTCAATGTCACCACCCGCCAGCCGCAGGTCTCGAAGATGTCGTCGAAGCGGCGGAACATCCGGTCGGCGGTGGTCGCGTCGAGCGACTGGCGGTTGTAGTCGACGATCCACCAGCAGTTCCTGAGGTCGTGCTTGTAGCCCTCGATCAGGCACTCGTAGATATTGCCCTCGTCGAGTTCGGCATCGCCCATCAGCGCGATCATTCGCCCGGCCTCTTCGTGACCGAGCAGCCCGTGCGCAATCATCCAGTCCTGGACGAGGCTGGCGAAGGCGGTGATCGCGACCCCGAGGCCGACCGAGCCGGTCGAGAAATCGACCGGAATCGCGTCCTTGGTGCGGCTCGGATAGGACTGCGCGCCGCCGAAGCCCCGGAACTGCCGCAGCGCTTCGACGCCCTGCTTGCCGAGCAGGTAGTGGATCGCGTGGAGCAGCGGCCCGGCATGGGGCTTCACCGCGACCCGATCGTTCGGCCCGAGCGCGTGGAAGTAGAGCGCCGCCATGATCGCGGTCATCGACGCGCAGCTCGCCTGGTGACCGCCGACCTTGATCCCGTCGACGCTCTCGCGCAGGTGGTTGGCGTTGTGGATCGTCCACGCGCTCAGCCACAGCAGCCGCTGATCGAGCGCCTCGAGCTGGGCGAGCCGGTCGCGCGCCAGCGGCTGCGGGGCGGTGGGCGCGCTGGGCGCAATCGTTCTGGGCATCGGCCTGATCTCCATCTAGCTCTTTTCAGGCTGGGTGCTGCCTGCTAGCAGAATTCCAATCGGAAACGAAATTGTCTTTTCGGAAAATAAGCGGGAGAGTCTTCCATGGGTGTTGCGCATCGGACGGTCCTGCCGTGGCGGCAGGTGCACCTCGATTTCCACACCCCGGCCGCAGTCGGTGCGGTCGGCGAGGGGTTCGATGCGCAGGCCTTCGCCGATACCATCGCTGACGCGCAGGTCCAGTCGGTCGTGCTGTTCGGCAAGTGCCACCACGGCTGGTCCTACTACGACAGCACGGTCGGCGAGCGGCACCCCGGGCTCGGCTTCGATCTGCTCGATGCGCAGGTCGCCGCGCTCAAGAGCCGCGGGATCGAGACCGTGCTCTACCTGTCGGTCGGCTGGGACGAGCGCAACGCGGCCGCCCATGTCGACTGGCGGCAGGTCGGCGCGGACGGGCAGTTCTTCTGCCTGCTCGGCAACCATCTCGACGCGGCGTGGAAGTACATGTGCCTCGGCACGCCCTATCGCGATCACGTTGTGGCGCAGGTCGCCGAGATGCTGGAGCGCTATCCCGAGGCGGACGGGCTGTGGCTCGACATCATCAAGCAGGAGCCGTGCGCCTGCGTCCATTGCCAGCAGGCGATGACGCGGGCCGGGCTCGACTGGACCGATCCGGCGCAGCGCCTCGTGCACCGCGGCCGGGTGCTCGAGGGCTACTTCCAGGCGATCGCCGAAGTGGTCGGCGACCGGCCGATCTCGCTGTTCCACAACACCTCGATGGTCCCGCGCGGCGACCGGACTTTCTTCTCCTACCAGAGCCATGTCGAGATCGAGGCCCTGCCGACCGGCGGCTGGGGCTATGACCACCTGCCGATCTCGGCGCGCTACGGCGAGACGCTCGGGCTCGACCGGATCGCGGTGACGGCGCGGTTCCACCTCATCTGGGGGGAGCTCGGGTCCTACAAGCATCCCGACGCGCTGCGCTACGAGACCGGCGCGATGCTCGCGAACGGCGCCAAGGTGTGTATCGGCGACCAGCTCGATTCCACCGGCGTGCCCGATCCGGCCGCCTGGGCGCTGATGGGCGAGATCTTCGCCGAGACCGCGGCCAAGGAGCCGTGGTGCGAGGGATCGCACGGGGTGGCGGAGATCGGCCTCCTCTCGAGCGTCGGCGTCGCCCAGCCCGGCGCGATCAGCCGCGAGGCGCGGCATTGCGTCGAGGACGAGGGCGCGGCGCGGATCCTCTCCGAGTGCCACTTCCAGTTCGACGTGATCGACACCGCCGCCGATTTCGGCCGCTACCGCCTGCTGGTGCTGCCCGACAAAGTGCGGCTCGATGCGACGCTCGCCGCGAAGCTGCAGGCCTATGCCGACGAGGGCGGGCGCATCCTGCTGACCGGCGAGAGCGGGCTCGCGCGCGACACCGGCGCGCCGCTGCTCGATTGCGGCGCGGACCTGCTCGGCCCGGCCAAGTCCGATCCGCGCTATGTCCTGCTGCGCGAGGACCTGCGGCCCGGCTGGACGGGCGCGCAGCCCTTCGTCGTGATGGCGCCGTCGCTGGCGATCGTCGCGCGCGCCGACGGGCAATCGCTCGGCGAGACCTATGATGCCCTGTTCAACCGCCGCCCGCAGCACTTCTACGGACACGTCCATGCCCACGCCGCCGCCGACCCCTCGGGGCTGGCGGCGGGCGTGCGCAAGGGCGGGATCGCGTGGCTGCCGTTCCCGCTGTTCACGCTCTACCGGATGATGGGCCATTCGACCCTGCGGCACTTCGTGATGGCGACGATCCGCGACCTGCTCGGCGAGCCGCTGATCGCCGCCGAGGGCCTGCCGCCGACCGCGACGCTCAACCTGCGTGCGCAGCCCGGGAAGGGGCGCCACGTCGTGCACCTGCTGCACGGCGAGCGGCGCCTCAAGGGGAGCTACGTGCTGGGGCCGATCGAGGTGGTCGACGCGCTGCCCTCGATCGGGCCGGTCGACCTGTCGCTCGCGCGGCCCGTCGCGCGCGCCGAACTGGTGCCGCAGGGCACCCCGCTCGCGGTGCGCGAGGAGGGCGGGCGCTGGCACGTCCACGTGCCCTCCTTCGCGGGCCACCAGATGATCGAGATCAGCTAGGCGGGCGGAGGATCTCGGCGAGGTTTTCGTCCTCGAGCCGGATCTTCCATGCCTCCTCGACGCGCAGCAGCAGGCCGGTGTAGCTGATGAGCTCCCGCCGCCCGTTGGCGCGCTCCCACACGAACTGCCCCACCGCGAGCGCGCCCGCGCTGCCCACCAGCTCGATCCGCAGGTCGGCCCAGGCGAAGCGGGCCGGCGGCTGCCACGCCGCGCCGAGGTAGCGCTCGGTCAGCGCGGCGAAATCGAGGAGGCGCGGCACGCCCTTGCGGACCATCCACGCGCCCTCGGGATGGTAGCGCGCGAGGATCGCGGGCCGGTCGCCCGCCTCGAGCTCGGCCGCATAGGCGGCGAACCAGTCGTCGAGCGCGCGGGTCACGGGTCGAGCGGCCAGATCGGGCGGGTGACGTGGCGGTAGGGCAGGCGGCGCGGGTCATGGTCGAGCACGCCCGGCGCATCGACGATCAGGACCTCGCCCGCGAGCGGCTGGAAGGCGGCGTAGAAATGCTGCGAGGATTTGACGAGGACCACCCGCCGCTGCGCCGGGTCGATTCCCAGCCGTGTGAAGGCCTCGGGGGCGAAGCACTGGGTGCGCCGCGCGCTCACCACCAGATACCAGTCGAGCGCCGGGACGTGCAGCCCCGCCGCCTGGCCCATCGGCCATTCGCTTCCCGCGAAGGGCACGCTCGCCGCTTCCGCGGCGGCGAGCACGTGCACCTCGAGGTCGAGCGGATCGCCCGAGAGCGCGCAGGCTTTGCCGCCGATGCGCAGGTCGAGCCGCGCGCCGGGCCCGGCCGCGAGCGCGAGTTCGGTCGCGGCCGGATCCCAGATGATCCCCGCCGCGACATCGCCGACCCCCGCCGCGGCGAGAGCGCGCAGCAGCCAGGTCGAATCCGAGGGAGCGCCGCCGCCCGGGTTATCGGCGGTATCGGCGAGCACCAGCGGCGCGGCGCGGGGAGCGGCTGCGCACCGCACCGCCTCCGCCATTGCCACCAGCGGGGCGTGGGTCGTGCCGGCGAGCGCCCTCAGCCGCGCGCCGATCTCGCCCGCGATCCGGGCCGCGGCGGGCGCGTCGCCGTCGGTGGTGACGATCACCTTCGCGCTGGTGTCGGGGGTGTCGGCCCAGATGAAGCCGTGCACGACGGAGATGTCGAGCGCCAGCCCTCGCGCCTCGCGCGCGCGCAGCTCGGCGACCAAGGCCTGCATCGGGCCGTGCATCGTGTGGTAGACCGAGATCATCCGGCAATCGTGGACGGCGACGCGCGGCGCGATGTCGCCGCGCGTCGCCGCGAGCGCCAGCCGCACCAGCTTCTCGGCGCTCTCGGCGATGTCGGTGTGGGGATATTCCTTGTAGCACACCAGCAGGTCGGCGCCGTCCAGCATCGCCTGCGACAGCGTGCCGTGGCTGTCGAACAGCACCGCGAGCACCGCCTTGGGGCCGATCATCGCGCGCACCCGCGCGATCAGGTCCCCGTCGCAGTCGGGCAGGCCCTGCGCGCTCATCGCCCCGTGCAGGCCGAGCACGACGCAATCGACCGGCCCGGCCGCGGCGAGATCGCCGAGCAGTTCGCCCGCCAGCGCCTCGTAGGTCGCGCGGGTCAGCGGGCCGCCGGGCTGCGCGCCGGCGACCATGCCCTCGACGAGCGTGATCGCGCCCCCCTGCGCGAGGCGGCGGAGCGGAACGAAGGGTGCGGCGATCAGCGGCACCGCGGCGCCGAGCGTGCCGGCCGGATGGTAGCTCAGCGCGGCAAAGTCATGCCGGCCGGTGGCGAGCGGCGAGAAGGCGTTGACCTCGACCCCGAAGGCCGCCGCGAAGACGCGCGGTGTCCCCGTCATGGGGCCCTGCGGAACAGGCGCCCGCGGAAGGCGAGGAAGCTCTCCCCGCCGGGGCCGGTGTGCAATTGCTGGAGGCTCGGAACGCGCGAGCCGGGCAGGAGGCTCGCGAAGGCGCCGCCGCCGATCGGGTGGAGCGCCACCTCGTAGCTCTCGGTCTGGTCGCCGGCATCGGCGGCCGGGGCGAAGCGCGCCACCGCGTGAGCGCCTGCGCGGCGCACCGCAATGCGATAGCGCGGCGCGCGCCATTCGCCGAGCACCGCACCGAGCGCGGCGGGATCGGCGGCGCCTGCCTCCAGTGTCGGCGGGGCGGGGAGGGTGCTTCCGGCGAGGTCCGCGAGCAGCTGCGGCAGGATCGCCTGCGCCGCCAGCCGCGCATCGCCGCCCGCGACCATCAGCGCCACCGCCACCCCGGCGGCAGGCGCGATCCGCAGGAAGCTCGCCTGCCCGGGCACCGCGCCGTCGTGGCCCCACACCGCGCCGTCCGCGCTGAAGCGCATCAGCCCCGGCCCGAAGCCGAGCGCGAAGCTCGCCGAGGGCGAGGGCACCTCGTCCCGGGTCATCGCGCCGATCAACCCGAGCCCTGCCGGGGCGGGCTGCCACAGGGCCGCGGCCCAGCGGACGAGGTCGCCCGCGCTCGCATAGGGCGTCGCCCCCGCCGGGCCGAGCGCGCGCAGCGCCGGGTCGCCCGCGGGCACGGCGTCGGCGGCGGTGGTCATCACTGCCTGCCCCGGGTCGGTGCGCCGCGGAATCGTGCGATCCAGCCCGAACGGCCGCGCCAGCCGCGCAGCGAACAGGCTCTCCCAATCCTCTCCAAGCGCCGCCTCGGCCAGTCGCGCGGCGAGCACGATGCCCGCATTGCAATAGGAGGCGAGCGTCCCCGGCGGGACGGTCTGCTCGGCGCCCGCGAGCCGCCGGACGTAGCGTTCGATGGCATCGGGCCCGCAGCCCTCGTCGTCGAAGATGTCACCGAAGAAGCCGCCGCGGTGCGTCAGCAGGTGCCGCGCGGTGAGAAGCGCGGTCGCCTCGGGATCGGCAAGGCGGAAGCCCGGCAGCGTGCGCGTCACCGGCGCGTCCAGATCGAGCCGACCCTCGCGCGCCGCCAGGTGGACGAGCGCGGCGGTGAAGGTCTTGGCGATCGAGCCCATGCGGAACGGCAGGTCGGGGCGCGCGATGCCATACCCCGCCTCGGCGATGCGTCCCCGGTCCAGCACCGCGAGGCTCGCCGCGCCGACGCCCGCCGCCTCGCAGGCCGAGGCAAGGGTGCGATCCAGCCCCCCGACGCTCACGAGCCGCGCCGCATCGTGTTGACCGGCAGGTTGAGCGCATCGAAGGGATCGATGGTGATCCCCCTGATGTCCTTGCGGGCGGCGATCGTCATCACGGTCTGCGACAGGTAGATATAGGGCACGTCGGCGTGGGTCAGCCGCGCCGCCTGCTCGATCTGCTGGCGGCGGCGGGCCGGGTCCATCTCGCGCTCGGACTGGCGGATCAGCGCGGTCACCCGGGGATTGCCGTAGCGCGCCGGGTTGGAGATGCCCGCCCGGCTCGGCTCGAACCACGCGTTCATGATCGCCGAGGGGTCGTTGAAGTCGATCACCGCGCCTTGCAGCACCATGTCGTAGCTGCCGCGCGCCATGCGGTCGAGGTAGGCGGGCACCGACAGGCGCTCGATCCGCACGTCGAGGCCGAGAGGCTTGAGGGCCGCCTGGATGTACTGCGCGATGGTGTCGGTCTCGGGCGAGACGCCGGGATAGATGAAGCGCAGCGGCCGCGCGGGCGTGCGGGCCTGGGCGGCCAGCCGCAGCGCCAGCGCGGGATTATGGGTGAAGCGGCGGCTTGCGCCATGCCCCAGCATCGAGGGCGGCACCGGCCCCGCGAATGGCAGCGCGGTTCCGCCGCGGATGTAGCGGATGATCCCCGCGACATCGATCGCATGGCCGATCGCGCGCCGCAGCCGCACGTCCGCGACCGCCGTGCTGCGCAGGTTGAAGGCGAGGTTGTTGAAGGCGAGGATCGGCGCGCGGTGCAGGACCGCGCGGTGCGTGCGCGCGAGGCGCTTCTGTTCCTGGCTCGGGAGCAGGAAGGCGATGTCGATCTCGCCCTTCTCGAGCGCCAGCCGGCGCACGGTCGGATCGACGATCTCGCGGTAGACCAGCCGGTCGAAGCCCTGCGCCGGCGCCTGCGGATCGCCCGGCAGGGGCCGCCAATGGGGCTGTACCGTCAGGATGTGGATGCCGCGCTGGCTGCCCGGCTGAAGCTGGAAGCGGCCCGATCCCGCGGTGCGCGTCGCGAGCCACTGGCTGCCCCAACGATCGCCGCGAATCCGGTTGGCGATGGAGGGGTCGATGATCGAGGTCATCCGGTCGCTGAGCAGCGCGAGCAGCGCGGGCGAGGGGTGGATGAGCCTGAGCCGGACCGCGTTCGGCCCTGCCGGTTCGGCCGAGGCGACGAGGTCACCCAGCAGGCTCGCATTGCCGCGTCCGATCGCCTTTAGCCGGGCGAGCGTGAAGACCACCGCCGCGGCATCCACCGGGCGGCCGCTGGCGAAGCGGCGGCCGGGCTGGAGCCGGAAGGTCCACACCAGCCCGTCGCGCGAGGTGCTCCAGCCCGCCGCCACGCCGCCGCGGTAGCCGCCGCCCGGCGTGCTGCGCACCAGCGTCTCGTAGGCCGCGCGCACCGCCAGCGTCTGGTCGGCGGCGGGGGCGATGGCGAAGTCGAAGGGTCCGGCGCGGGTGCTGAGGCCCACCTTCAGCGTGTCGGCTGCCGCCGCGCCGGGCAGGAAGGCGATCAGGGCGGCGATCAGCAGGGCGAGGAAGCCGCGGGGAGCCATGTCGCTTGCGTAGCGAACCACAATCGTTATGGAAATAGCGTTTCGTATCGGAATTATTCCGTCAGGGAGGATTTGTTGCACGTCGACCGGATCATCGCGAATGCTGTGCTGGTCGACGGGACGGGCCGCCCGCCGTTCCGCGGCGCGCTGGCGGTGTCGGGCGAGCGGATCGCCGGGGTCGGCGCGCTCGAGGGGTGGACCGCCGACACGGTCTGCGACGCCGGGGGAAAGGTGCTCGCGCCCGGCTTCATCGATGCCCATACGCATGACGACGCCGCGCTGCTCGAGGGGCTGCTCGAACCGAAGATCAGCCAGGGCGTGACGAGCGTGGTGACCGGCAATTGCGGCGTCAGTCTCGCGCCGCTCGCGCTCGGACCCGGGGAGGCGCTGCCCGCTCCGCTCGATTCGGTGGCGGACCGTAAGTGGTTCCGGTTCGAGCGCTTCGCCGATTGGCTGGAGGCGCTGCGCGCGGCGGGGACGAGCACCAATGTCGTGCCGCTGATCGGGCACGGCACCTTGCGGGTCAAGGTGATGGACGCGCTCGACCGGCCCGCCACCGAGGCCGAGATCGCGGCGATGGAGGCACTGGTCGACGAGGCGATGGCGGCGGGCGCCTTCGGGGTCTCGAGCGGGTTGTTCTATCCGCTCGCGGCGGCCGCGCCCGCCTCCGAGGTGGTCCGCCTGGCGCGCCGTGCGGCGGCCGCCGGGGGGCTCTACACCGCGCACCTGCGCGACGAGGCCGACGCGGTGGTCGCCGCGCTCGAGGAGGCCATCGCGATCGCCGCCGAGGCCGGATTGCCGCTGGTCGTCTCGCACCACAAGGTGTCGGGCGCGCGCAACCACGGTCGCAGCACCGAGACGCTGGCGCTGATCGCGCGCGCGGCGCAGCGGCAGCCGGTGTATCTCGACGCCTATCCCTACACCGCCGGATCGACGACGCTCAACGAGCGGTCCTGGGCGGCGGCGAGCCGCACGCTCATCACCTGGTGCGCCGCCCGGCCCGAGCTCGCCGGCCGCGACCTCGCCGAGGTGGCGCGCGAGCTCGGCCTCTCCGAGGTCGAGGCGATCCGCGCGCTCCGGCCCGCGGGCGCGGTCTACTTCATGATGGACGAGAGCGACGTCGAGCGCATCCTGTGCTGCCCGGCGACGATGATCGGTTCGGACGGCATCCCCGCCGACCGTCATCCCCACCCGCGCCTGTGGGGCAGCTTCGCGCGCGTGCTCGGCCACTATTCGCGCGACCGCGGCCTGTTCCCGCTCGAGGAGGCGGTGCACCGCATGACCGGTCTGACCGCCGCGCGCTTCGGCCTCGCGGGGCGCGGGGTGCTCGCGGAGGGGGCCCAGGCCGATCTCGTCATGTTCGATGCGCGCGAAGTTCGCGAAGTTGCGACCTTCGCCGACCCCCGCCGCCCCAGCGCCGGCATCGCGTGGGTGATGGTCAACGGCGTCACGGTGTGGGAGGAGGGCCGCGCGACCGGCGCGCGTCCCGGCCGGATCGCGGAACGACGCAGGGAGGCGGCCTGATGCTGGATCATCTCCACAAGTCGCTCCCGCCCTGGCACGAGGCGGACGATGCGATCGGTGCCCGCGTGCTCGAGGGAGACCTGCTCTTTCCGGTCGCCGTCCTGCGCGAGGACGCCATCGCCGCGAACCGGGCTTGGATGCGGTCATTCCTCGAGGCGACGGGGGTCTCGATCGCGCCGCACGGCAAGACCAGCATGAGCCCCGAGCTGTTTGCGATGCAGATCGCCGACGGCGCCTGGGGGATGACCGCGGCCACCGCCCACCACGTCCGCCTCTACCACCATCTCGGCATTCGCCGGGTGATCCATGCCAATCAGCTGGTCGGCGCGGCGGACATCCGGCTCGCGCTCGACCTTCTCGCGGGCGACCCCGGCTTCGAGCTCTATAGCCTTGTCGACAGCCTCGCCGGGGTCGAACGGCTTGCCGCCGCGCACCGGCAGTCGGGGCTCGGTCGCCCGCTTTGCCTGTTGCTCGAGATGGGCGCGCCGGGCGGACGCACCGGGGTGCGGAGTCGCGAGGAGGGGATCGCCGTCGCCCGCGCCGTGGCCGCTGCGCCCGGCCTGGCGCTGAGCGGGGTCGAAGTGTTCGAGGGCGTCTTCCAGGGCCAGCCCGACGGCCCGGCGAAGGTCGAGGCGATGCTCGACGACGTGCTCGCGCTTGCCACGACGGCCGATGCCGAGGGCCTGTACGCGGGCGAGGAGATCATCCTCACCGGCGGCGGCTCGGCCTTCTTCGATCGCTGCGCCCGGCGGCTGGTGGTCCCGACCCTGTCGCGCCCGGTGCGCACCGTGATCCGTTCGGGCTGCTACATCAGCCACGACGACAACCTCTACCGCAGGCTGTTCGCCGAGCTGCTGGAGCGCGAGCCGTCCTGCGCGGCGTGGGGAGACGGCCTCCAGGCCGCGCTCGAGGTCTGGGCGCCGGTGCAGTCGGTGCCCGAGCCCGGCCGCATCATCGCCGCCTTGGGCAAGCGCGATGCGGGCTACGATGCCGGCCTGCCGCTCGCCCGCTTCCACTATCGCCCCGGCGTGCACGCCGCCCCGGTTCCCATCGAGGGCGAGCTCGTCATCACCGGCCTCTACGACCAGCACGCGGTTCTCGAGGGCACGCTCGCCGTCGAGGTGGGCGACGTCCTCGGCTTCGGCATCTCGCACCCCTGCACCACCTTCGATCGCTGGCGCGCGCTCTTCCTCGTCGACGAGGCGCGGCAGGTCACCGGCCATGTCACCACGCTCTTCTAGCCTCGCGCGGGTGCTGCGGCGGGCGGGAGCGACGCTGCTGGTGCTGCTGGGCGTTTCGGTCGTCACCTTCGTGATCGCCCAGCTGGTCCCCAACGACACCGCACGGCTGATCGCGGGCGATCTCGCCTCGGAGGCACGGGTCGCCGAGGTGCGCGCACAGCTCGGGCTCGACCGGCCCGTGCCGCTGCAATACCTCGCCTACATGGGGCGGCTCGCCGAGGGCGATCTCGGGCTGTCGATCCGCTCGGGCCGGCCGGTCGCCGAGGAGCTGCGCGAGGCGCTGCCGGCGACGGTCGAGCTCGCGGCGGCCGCTTTCGCGATGATCGTCGTGGCGGGGCTGGCGCTCGGCTCGCTGTCGGCGCTGACCGCGGGGCGCTGGCCCGACTATCTGATCCGCCTCCTCTCGACCCTCGCGATCTCGGCCCCGACCTTCTGGATCGGCCTCGTTCTGGTCGCGATCTTCTTCGGCACGCTCGACTGGCTGCCCTCGGGCGGGAGGCTCGGGCCCGAGCTGATGCCGCCGCCGCCCGTGACCGGCCTCTACCTCGTCGACGGCGCGCTGGCGGGCGAATGGCGCGTCGTCGGCGATGCGCTTGCCCACCTGTTGCTGCCCGCCATCACCCTGGCCCTCGCGGCGAGCGGGGCGGCCGCGCGGCTGGTGCGGGCCTCGCTGCTCGAGGTCTTGCAGGAGGACTATGTCCGGCGCGCCCGCGCTGCGGGCCTCTCGGAATGGGTCGTGCTCACCCGCTACGCGCTCCCCAATGCGCTGGTCCCGTTCCTGACGACGGCGGCGATCCTGCTGGCGGACCTGCTGGGGGGCGCGGTGGTGACCGAGGCGATCTTCAGCTGGCCGGGCCTTGGCAGTTACACGCTCGAGGCGGTCGCGGGGCTCGATTTCCCGGCGATCATGGGCTTCACCCTGCTCGCCGCGGTGTTCTACTCCGCCGCCAACCTTGCCGTCGACCTGCTCTACGGCGTGCTCGATCCGAGGCTGCACAAGGCATGACGGCGGCGTGGCACAAGGCCTCGCGCGATGCGGCGGGGGTCGTGGGCGCGGTGCTGGTGGCGCTGCTGCTCGGCTTTGCGGTGCTCGGCCCGCTGGTGGCGGGCAACGCGCCCGACGCGATCGATCTCGCGCGCCGGCTCCAGCCGCCCTCGGCGCTTCACTGGATGGGCACCGACGAGCTCGGCCGCGACCTGTTCTCGCGGCTGGCCAACGGGGCCTGGCCATCACTCATGGCGGCGCTGCTGGTGGTAGGGACGACCGTGACGCTCGGCACGCTGGCCGGGACGCTGTCGGCTCTGGCAGGCGGATGGGCCGACGCGGCGCTGATGCGGGTGATCGACGTGCTGCTCGCCGTGCCCGCGCTGGTGCTGGCGATGGCGCTCGCCGCGGCGCTCGGACCGAGCCTCGTCAACGCCCTCATCGCTCTGGTGATCGTTCGCCTGCCGGTGTTCGTGCGCCTCGCGCGGGCGCAGGCGCTGCTGCTGCGCGACCGCGGCTTCACCGAGGCCGCGCGGCTGGCCGGGGCGGGTCGGTGGCACATCATGCGCCATCACCTGCTGCCCAACCTCGCGGGCATCATGCTGGTGCAGGGCCTGATGGACATAGCCGCGGTGATCCTCGGCGCCGCCGCGCTCGGCTTCATCGGGCTCGGAGCCCAGCCGCCGAGCCCCGAGTGGGGCGGTCTGGTCGCCTCGGGCCGGCACTTCATGGCCGACGCGTGGTGGCTCGGCCTGTTCCCAGGCCTCGCGCTGGTGCTTGCGGCGGCGGGGTTCAACCTGCTGGGCGACGCGGTGCGCGACATCCTCGACCCGCGGCAGGAGCGCACGCCATGATCCCGCTGGCGATCACCGGCCTGTCGATCCGGCGGCGCTCCGATCGCCGGATGCTGATCGAGGACCTCGACTGCACCGTGCACCCGGGCGAGATCGTCGGGCTGGTCGGACAGTCGGGCAGCGGCAAGTCGCTGACCGCGCTGGCGGCGACGGGGATGCTGCCCGCGGCGCTCGAACAGGTGGCGGGCCGCATCGCGGTGACGGGCACGCCGATCGACGGGCTCGGGCCGAAGGCACTGCGCGATCTGCGGCGCCGCCGCATATCGCTGATCTTCCAGGACCCGATGACCGCGCTCAGTCCGACGCGAAGCATCGGCGCGCAGATGGGCGACATCCTCGCGGCCGCCGGGATACCCCGCGCCGATCGTCCCGCGCGCGCCTGCCGGCTGCTGGGCGACATGGACCTGCCCGATCCAGCCGCGCTGATGCGGCGCTTTGCCCACCAGCTCTCCGGCGGGCAGCGCCAGCGCGTGCTGATCGCGATGGCCTTCGCCGGATCGCCCGCGGTCGTGCTTGCCGACGAGGTGACGACGGCGCTCGACGTGTCGGTGCGGGCGCAGGTGCTGCGGCTGCTGGTCGGGCGTGCGCGGCAGAGCGGGTCCGGCCTGCTGTTCATCACCCACGACCTCGGCGCGGCGCGCAGCTGCTGCGACCGGGTGCTGGTGATGGCCGAGGGGCGGGTAGTGGAGAGCGGGCCCGCCGTTGAGGTCTTCGCCCGCCCGGCCTCGCCCGAGGCACGGCACCTGCTCGCCGCGCTGCCCGAACGCTCGGCACCCCGCCAGATGCTGCCGGTCGCGGGGGCCGAGCCGTGAGTGCGCTGATCGTCGCCGAGGACCTGCGCTGGCAGCCGCGCGGCGCGAAGCGTCCCGTGCTCGATGGCGTGTCGCTGGCGATCGCGCCGGGAGAGTTCGTCGGCATCCTCGGCGGATCGGGCTGCGGCAAGACCTCGGCCTCGCGCGTCATCGCCGGGTTGCAACGCGCCGACAGCGGGCGCATCCTCTGGCGCGGCGAGGATGCTCCGCCGCCCAAGGGCGCGATCGCCTTCGTGTTCCAGGACCCCTTCGCCTCGCTCGATCCGCGCAAGCCTCTGTGGTGGACCCTGACCGAGACCGCCGCGCTCGCCGCCCCGCGCGCCGCGCCGCAGCGGCGCGCGCTGGCGGAGCGGTTGCTCGGGCAGGTCGGGCTCCCCGCCGATTTCGCCCCCCGCTTCCCGCACCAGCTTTCGGGCGGTCAGCGCCAGCGCATCGCGATCGGCCGGGCGCTCGCGACCGATCCGGAGCTGCTGATCCTCGACGAGCCGACCTCGGCGCTCGATCTTGCGGTGCAGGCGCGCATCCTCAACCTGCTGCTCGCGCTTCAGGCCGCCCGTCCGATCGCGATGCTGATGGTATCGCACGACATCGCCGTCATCCGCCACATGGCGCACCGGGTGCTGGTTATGGACACCGGCCGGATCGTCGAGCAGGGCCCGCCCGCCGAGGTGCTCGCCGCACCCCGTTCCGAGGCCGCGCGGCGGCTGGTCGCCAATTATCTCTCCGTCGATAGCTGAGAACCGTCCCATGCATGTCTTCACCGCCGCCATCGCGACCGAAACCAACTCCTTCTCGCCGATCCCGACCAACGCGGCGAACTTCGCCGACGACTTCTATCCGGCCGGGACGCTGCCCGAGCGCCCGATGATGTTCGCCGCCCCGATGCAGGTCGCGCGGCGGCACGCGGCGGCGAGGGGCTGGAAGGTGACCGAGGGGCTCGCCGCCAGCGCGCAGCCCTCGGGCCTGATCCGGCGCGCCACCTGGGAGGATTACCGCGACCGCATCCTCGCCGATCTCGCGGCCGCAGGGCCGGTCGACATGGTGCTGCTCGGCCTGCACGGCGCGATGATGGCCGATGGCTACCCCGACTGCGAAGGCGATCTGCTGGGGCGGGTGCGCGGGATCGTGGGCGAAAAGGCAGTGATCGGCGGGCTGCTCGATCCGCATTGCCACCTCACCCCTGCCATGCTCGAGGCGGCAGACGTCCTGATCGCCTACAAGCATTATCCGCATGTCGACGCCTTCGACCGCGCGGAGGAGTTGTGGACCCTGTGCGAGGGGGCGGCGACGGGTCGGCACCGCCCGGTGATGGCGACCGCCGACTGCCGGATGATCAGCCTCTACTACACCCCGGTCGAGCCGGTCAGCGGCTTCGTCCGCGCCATGTCGGCAGCCGAGCAGGAGCCGGGCGTGCTCTCGGTCTCGCTGATCCACGGCTTCCCGTGGGGTGACCTGCCCGAGATGGGGACGCGGATGCTGGTGATCGCGGATCGCGATGCGGGGCTGGCGCAGCGGCTGGCGGATCGCTTCGCGCGCGACCTCCAGGCGCTGAGGGGGCAGACGATGACGACCCTCATCCCGATGCCGGAGGCCGTCGCGGCGGCGGCGGCGCATGAGGGGCCGCCGATGGTGCTCGCGGACTTCGCCGACAACTGCGGCGCGGGCGCGCCCAGCGATGCGACGTGGCTGCTGGAGGCCCTGATCCGCGCCGATGTGCCGGATGTCGGGATCGCCTTCCTCCACGACCCGCAGGCGATCGACCTGTGCAAGGCCGCGGGCGTGGGCGCGCGCATGCCGCTGCGGCTCGGCGGCAAGACCAGCCGGTTCTCGGGCCCGCCGCTCGATCTCGAGGTCGAGGTGATGCACATCGCCGAGAACGCCCGCCACGATTTCGGGATCGGGCATTTCGACGCGGGTGACGTGGTCGTGGTGCGCACCGGGAGGAACGTCGACATCGTGATGTCCTCCAACCGCATCCAGTGCATCACCCCGGGCGCCTTCTCGGACTTCGGCATCGACCCGCGCGCGAAGCGCGTGCTGGTGCCCAAGTCGATGCAGCACTTCTACATCATGTTCTCGCAGCTCGGCGGACCGGTGCACTATGTCGAGTCGCCGGGGGTCGCGAGCATGGACCTCGAAAGCCTGCCCTACACCCGCATCGACCGGACGATCTGGCCGTTCAGCGCTGCGGCCAGCCGCTGAGATAGGCCTCGCGCAGCACCGCGAAGGCCAGCTTGCGGCGCCCGGTCTCGTCGATCACGCCCTTGCGGTTGTAGCCGTCCTGGATGCCCGGGAAAGGCCGCAGCGGCGAGCGGAAGTCCTGCAGCACCCAGGGCGAGACGCCGTCGATCCCCTCGTGCGCGGCGAGCATGGCGAGCTGTCGGCGGTAGACCTCGGCCTGGTATTCCTCGGTGAACATCCGTCCCGCGCCGCCGGGGAGCCCGGCCTTGGCGTCGGCCCCGAACTCGCTGACGACGAAAGGCTTGCCGGCCGGGGGCACGAAGCGGACCTCGGGCATGAGCGCGAGGATCGCGGCGGCGAGACGCTCCTCGTCGGCGGGGACCATGCGGGCCAGGAAGCTCGCGTAGTACCAGCCGAAATACTCGTTGAGCGCGGCGACATCGAGCACCTCGGCGAGAGGATCGTCGATCCTGAACACGGGTGCTTTCGTCGCTGCTGCTAGGGCATCGGGGGTGGCCGGGGTGCCGCTTGCCTTCTCGAACCATGCGGCCAGCTTCTGGCGCTGGTCGGTGGGAAGGGCAGGGTCTTGAAGCAGACGGGCGGCCAACGTGCGCGCCAGTAGCGGCGCGGATTTCGCGGTGTCCACCAGCAGCGCGGCGGTGATGAGCCGCGAGGGATCGCGCTGCCGCACCTCGCCCGCAATTGCGCGCAGAAAGGCGAGGCGGGCGGGGGTGTCGGGGGTCTCGTTGGCGATCGACCAGAGGATGATCGAGGCTCGGTTGCGATCGCGCTCGACCATCGCGCGGGCCTGCCGGCGGACATTCTCGAGCACCTGGGGGCTCTCGAAGGCGACCGCCCAGTAGACCGGCAGTTCGCTCCAGACGAGCAGGCCCTGCCGGTCCGCCTCGCGGGCGACCGCTTCGTCATGCGGGTAGTGCGCGAGGCGCACGAAGTTTGCGCCCAGCGCCTTGACCTCGCCGACCAGCTGGCGTGCATCCTCCTCGCCGACCGCGCGTCCCGCATGGCGGGTGGTGACCGCGTGCGCGCTGATCCCGCGCAGCACGATCCGCTCGCCGTTGAGGAAAATGTCGCCGCCGCGCGCCTCGATGGTGCGCAGGCCGATGACGTCCTCGGTCGCCTCGCCGCCCGCGATCGCGATGCGGACACGGTGAAGGGTGGGCTGCTGCGGCGACCACAGGCCGGCGCGGGTGTGCCACACCAGTCGCGCGCGCCCATCCGGGCCGATCGTGGCCTTGGCGCTCTCGCCGATCTCCGGGAGGCTGACGGTCAATGTCCGGCCGGCGGCCTCGGGCGAGGCCTCGATCTCGGCCACGACCTCGCGTCGCTCGAGGTCGGCGAGGCGGATCGCCCATGTCACCAGCCGCTGCTCGGGCAGTTCGAGCAGCCGCACCGCCCCGGTGATCCCGCCGTAATTGTGCCAGTCGGAAAAACGGGTCGGCACCGTCAGCGAGTCGAGCCGGTTGTCGACCTTCAGCACCAGCGCGTTGCTGCCCGGCTTGAGGTGGCGCGTGAGGTCGACCGCGAAGGGCGTGAAGCCGCCTTCATGGCGGGCAACGAGGGTGCCGTTGATGTAAACATCCGTGCGATAATTGGCCGCGCCCACGTGGAGAATGCGGCGCAGCCCGTCGGGCGCGGCCGGCAGCTCGAAGCGCTTGAGGTACCAGACCGCCCCTTCATAGAGGTCGAGCCGCGGGTTTTGGCGCACCCAGTCGGCCGGGACTTGCAGGGTCTCTGCCGGGTTGAACACGAATTCGGCGAAGGCAAGGCCGCGCGGTTCGGGGCGGGCGCGGAACACCTCGACGCCGCCAAGGCCGGTGAACGAAGGGCGGTCGCCCGCCGAGAGCGGATCGACCAGCACCTGCCAGGGCCCCGACAGGTCGATGTGCCTGCGACCGCCGGGGTTCTGGTAGAGCGGTTCCGGCGCGCTCGCCTGCCAGGACGGAGCCGATGCTTGCCCCGGCGATTGCGCGGCGAGCGGAACGGCGAGGAAAGCGAGGACGAGGAGGGCTAGGGCGCGAGGGATCATGGCGTTCAACCGTGCAGGGGGAAGGGGACGTGCCAGAAGGTCAGCATACCTCCGAGCACCAGCGCACCGGTGCCGACCAGCGCGAGGTGCGCTCGCACGAGGGCGCGACCGGGGTAGCGGGCGACCAGCACTGCCAGGAGAAGCCCGAGAACCAGCAGCGCCGCCGTCAGAATGCCGCCGAGCGTGAAGGGCAGGGTCTCGCCGCGCTGCATGGCATTGGCAATCGCCTCGGGTCCGGAAAAGGCGAAAACCGTCGCGGGCACGCCGCCCGCCGTCAGCGCCACGACCGGGGCGAACCAGCGGGCGGCACCGCGCGCCCAGATCGCGGCCAGTACCCCGGTCAGCGCCAGCGCGAGGCCGCATCCGGCGACGACCAGCTGGATGAAGGGGTCCGATAATCCCGAGACCTTGCGCGCCACCGCGACCCTCTCGCGCAGCGTGTCGCCCCGGAACAGCCAACGCGCCGGCGCGCGGCCGGGGCCGGCCTGTTCCTCGTAGAGGCCGGGGCCGATGCGGGTCACCGGCTTGCCGTTGATCGTGATCCCCCCCGCGGTGCGCTCGACCTCGGTCACCGCGCCGAGGAAGAACAGCATCTCGGCAGTGCTGTGGGGGCGGCGCTCGGTCCAGTAGCGCCCCGCGATGCCGGGATCGCTGCCGCCCGTGGAGGTCGCAGGCTGCGGGGGCCCTAGGAACTGCGCGAGGAAGCTGTCGCGGAGCTCGCCATAGCCCAGCGGCGGGGCGGAGGCGGTCCAGGCGACGAACAGGCCGAGCCGCTGCCCCGGCACGATCACCAGGCTCGACGCGACGCCGGAGAGGCCTCCGGCGTGTTCCCAGGTGGGCTCGCTCCCCCACCGGCTCAGGAACCAGAAGGCGCCGATGCTGTCGAGGCCCGGGCCGTTTCCGGCCAGCGGCATCGTCGCCATGCGCCGCACTTCGGGTGCGAGCGGGGCGCCGCCTTCGCCGAGCATCGCGAGCATGTAGCGCGCCATGTCGGGGGCGGTGGTCTCGATCGACCCGGTCGGGGCGAAGAACGGGGCGTTGAAGCTGCGCGGGATCGCCGTGCCGCCCGGCGCGAAGGGTACGACCAGCCGCGCTGTCGGCTTGCCCGTGAGGTTGAGGCGTGTCGCCGCCATGCCCACCGGGCGCAGCAGGCGCTCGGCCAGCAGTTCGCCATAGGGCCGCCCGGTCGCGTCCTCGATCACCAGCGCCACCAGCGGCGCACTGATGTTGGCATAGACCGACGCGGCCCCGGCGGGGCGGACCTGCGCAGGGAGGATGGCGCGGATGTCGTCTCCGCTCGCCGGGACCGCCACGCGAGTGAGATCGAAATAGCCGTAACCGCGCTCCTCGAAACCGGCCGAATGGGTCAACAGATGGCGCAGCAGGATCGGCTTGCCGCCCATTGCGGGCAGCCTGATCCGCTTCAGCACGGCGTTCGCCGGCGTGTCGAGCGAAGGAATGTCTCCGCTGCGCACCAGATCTAGCAGCAATAGGCCGGCGAAGGTCTTCGAGACGGAGGCGATCTGGAAATGGTCCTTCGCCGGATCGATCCCGCGCGTCGCTTGCGGCGCGGGCTTGCCGTAGCCGCGGATCGCGACCACCTGCCCGTCCTTGACGATGGCGACGGTCGCCGCCGAGGCGCCGCCTGCGGCGACCCCCTTCCCGATCACCGTGTCGGCCCAGTCCTCGTAGGGATTGGCGGCGGCAGGCGCGGCGACCAGCAGCGCGGCGAGGGCGAGCAGCAGCCTAACCACGGGCCGGCACCGGGACATAGGTGTCGAGCAGGGCATCGGCCGGGTCGATCATCGTGCCGGTCTCCGCCGAGCGATACAGCGCCATGATGAGGCGCACCACGTCGAGCCCGTCGTGGAAATTCTCCATCGGCATGATCCCCTGCCGGAAGGACTGCACCATGTGGCGGTTCTCGAGCGTGTAGCCGTAGATCCCCGCCTCGTCGGGCACGATCGGCATCTCGCCCTGCTCGGCATTCTGCTTCTCGACCAGGTCCTCGCCCTGTGCGCCCGCGACGTTGCGCGACAGGAACAGCTTGAGCCCGGTGTCCAGCGACGACCAGCGCATCGCGTATTCCGGGCCCATCAGTTCGATGTCGAGCCTGAGGCCCGCGCCGACATAGGCCCAGCTGGTGGTCGCCTCGATGATGAGTTCCTGGCCCGCCTCGTCCTCGAGCCGCAACAGGCCGCGGGCGAAATCCTCGGCGATCGGGCGGGACGGGTCGAAGCCGCTCATCTGCCGCGCCAGCGCCTCGGCCGCACCCGGCCGTCCGAACTTGAGGTGGCCGATCGCGCCGTTGACCGCCGTCACCCTGAGGCTGTCGCGCGGCGCGCCGGGAGCGGTCAGCAGGTGCCGTCCGACCTCGACCGAATGGCACATCATGTCCGACATCACGCCCCCGCCCTGGCGCTTGCCGTCCCAGAACCACGGCTCGTGCGGGCCGGAATGCTCCTCGGCGGCGCGGGCGAGATAGGGGCGGCCCGATCCGGGCACGGCGCGGCCCCAGATGATCGCCTTGCCGCGCGCGATGGCGGTGGAGAACAGCTGGTTCTCGAGATAGCCGTGGAGCAGCCCCGCCTCCTCGGTGAGCCGCAGGACCTCGCGCGCCTCGGCAAGCGTGCGCGCGAGCGGCTTCTCGCAGGCCACGGCGCGCAGGCGACTGTGCGGATGGCTTGCGGCGCGGGCGATCGCCGCGAAGGTCGCGATCCGCGTGTCGTTGGGATTGAGCACCCAGACGGCGTCGATCTGCCCCTCGACCACCATGCTCTCGATATCGGGATAGGCACGGCACGGCCCGAGCCCCATCGCGTTGACGCGCTCGGCGAAGACTTCGCGCCGCGCCGGGGTCGGGCTGGTGACCCCGGCGATCACGGCGTCGCGCACTCCCTCGAAGGAGGTGAGGTGGAAATGGGCGATGAAGCCCGAACCGATGAAGCCGATCCGCAAGGGACGATCGGCGGCGGCGGCGCTGGTCATGCTGGTTTCTCCGGAAGAAGCGCGAATTGCCGTTCGAGATGCTCGGTCACCGCCGCGGGCAGCGGATCGAACCGCTCGCGCGGCTCGTTGCCGACGAAGCCGATCGCGGCGATGCCGGCCGGCGTTGTGTAGAAGGCGGCGAGCGCGAGGACGCGCAGGCGGTCCTCGGCGGCGGGGTCTGCCTTGCCCTCGGCGAGCGGCAGGATCAGCGCGCGGTCGGCCTGCTGGTCGGGGTAGGGGGCAGAGAGCCACTCGTCGAAGAACTCGGCGAGGCCGGCCTCGCTCGCCGAGGGCAGCGAGCCGCTCTTCGGCAGGAGCGCATCGAGCCGCTGCGTCAGCCATGCCTTCTGCCGTTCGGTAAGCAGGCGGGGCCAGGGGCCGGGGGCGGGTTCGAGCAGGACCGGGTCCTTGCCGTAGCCGGGGGCGGGCGTTGCCGGTGGCTGCGCGGACCCTGCACCCAGATAGGCGCGCAGGCCCGTGCCCGCGCCGATCGCTCCCGCGACCACCGCGGTCCAGCCCAGCACGGCGCGGCGGTCGAGCTTCATGCCTCGCCCCGCTTGAGGCTCTCGGCGAGGTGCTGGGCGCCGCGCCAGGCGAGCGCCATGATCGTCAGCGTCGGGTTCTTGCACGGCATCGAAGGGAACAGCCCGGCATCGGCGACATAGAGATTGGGGGTGGTGTGAACCCGGCCCCAGCGGTCGACCGGGCCATCGGCGGCGCGCGCCGCCATGCGCAGCGTCCCCGCCTCGTGGATCACGTGGCCGCCGGGGCGCATCACCTCGGCGATGGGCCGGTTGCAATCGGTGAGGATGTTGGCGCCCATGTCCCTGAAGACATCGGCGAGCGTCCCGCGCATGAAGGCCATCTGCGCCAGTTCTTCCGCGCCCCATTGCCAGTGGAAGCGCAGCACTGGCAGCCCGAAGCGGTCCTTCACGTCGGGATCGAGTTCGCAGCGGCTGTTCGCATTGGGGATCATCTCGCCGCGCCCCGAGAGGTAGACGATCGACCCGTAGAGCCGCCGCATCTCGGCATGGAGCGCCGCGCCGGTGCCGGGCTTCGCGAGGGCGGCGATCGCGGTCATGTCGTCGAACTCGGGCAGGCGGCGGCCGCCCCAGAACTCGATGTGGCAACCCCGCGCGAAACCGAGCGCGCCGGCGCGCTGCTGCTCGGTCAGCCACCAGGGCGAATAGACGTGGAACAGGGTGACGCCCTCGTCATGAAAGGCGGGGAGGTTCTCGAGCTGCGGGACCTGCGCCGCCACCGACACGCTCGGGGTGTCCATCAGGTTGCGTCCGATCTGGCCCTGTTCGTTGCCGAGCCCGTCCGGGAAGGCGGGCGAGCGCGACTGGAGGAGGATGCGCGCGCTTTCGCAGGCGCTGGCGGCAAGGATCACCGCGCGCGCCCCGATCTCGTGGATCGCCCCGTCGGCGCGATCGATGAAGCGCACGCCTCTCGCCCGGCCGCCGGCGTCGACCGCGACCTCGAACACGTGGGCGCCGGTGCGGATCGCGAGGCGCCCGGTGTCGCGTGCAGGCGGGATGAGCACGGTGGTCGACTGGAAATTGGCGCCGATGGCGCAGCCGCGCATGCAGTCCGTGGCATAGAGGCATTGCGGCCGGTCGCCATGCGGCCGGGTCAGGATCGCCATGTGCGCCGGCACAACCGGGATGCCGTGGCGGCGGCCCATCACCATCCCCATCCACTGTTCGAAGGCCCGCGGGCGGGGCGGGGGCAGGAGGATGCCGTCGGGGCTGTCGGGCGAATTGGCGATGCCCTCGGCCGCGCCGAACACGCCGATCAGCCGCTCGACCCGGTCGTACCAGGGCGCGAGCTCGTCGTAGCCGAAGGGCCAGTCCGCGCCGAGCCCGTCGAGGCTGCGGCCGCGAAAGTCGTCCGGGCCGAAGCGCAGGCTCATCCGGCCCCAGTGGTTGGTCCGCCCGCCGAGCATCCGCGCGCGCCACCAGCGGAAGGCGCTGCCTTCGGCGACGGTGTAGGGCTCCCCCGGCACCTCCCAGCCGCCACCTGCGGTCGCGTCGTAGAAGCCGAACTCCTTGTCCGGTGTCGCCGCACCGTGCAGCGGCGCATCGCCGGGCAGCTGGAACATCGGCGTCTCGGTCATCGGGTCGTAATCGCGTCCGCTCTCGAGCATCAGGACATCGAGCCCCTCCTGCGCAAGCGCATAGGCCGCCATGCCGCCCCCCGCGCCCGAGCCGACCACGATCACGTCATGACGTGCGCCGCCCTTGCTCATCGCGCCGCGAGCTCGCGCACGCGGATGTTGCGAAAGCGGATGCGCCCGCCCGCATCGCCGTGGTCCTGCAGCACGATCGGCAGCCTCTCGGGATGCGCGCGCCACGGGCCGATCGCGGCGAAGGCGGTCGGGCCGAGGAAGGCCTCGTCGTCCTGCAAGGTGATGCCGTTGAGGATCACGCTCGCCCGCGGCGCGGCGATCAGCGTGCCGTCCCCGGCGAAGCGCGCGGCGCGGTAGCGGATCGCGAGGCACTGCCATTCGCCCGGCGGGCGCGAGGCATTGGCGCGCGGCGGCACCTGCCCGTAGAGCGCGCCCATCTGCCCGTCGGGATAGGTCGGGTTGCGATAGCTGTCGAGGATCTGCACCTCGTAGCGCTGTTGGAAGAAGATCCCGCTATTGCCACGCTGCTGGAACACGCCGACCGGCGGATCGGGCATCCGGAATTCGAGCGAGAGCTCGACGTCGCCGAAGCTCTCCCGAGTGGCGATGCGGTTGGCGGTATGGCCCGAGGGCACGAGCTCTCCGCCTGCCTGCGACCACAGCGCGAGGTTCTCGCCCGTCCAGTCCGACGCCGCGAGCCTGAGCCCGCGCGGGCGCGGGCAGGCTGCCGGGGCGACCCTCGGCGGCTGGGGACGTGCCAGATCGTGGATGCGCCAAGGGCTGCCCGGCAGGCGCGGCGCGTCGAGCAGGGCCTCGCGCCAGAAGGGCTCCTGCCACCCTTCCTCGATCCCCGGATTGTCGTCGATCAGCTGCCGGATCACCGGATCGCGCGCGCGCAGCGCCTCGGTGAGCGAATCCTCGGGCCCGCCTGCCCATGCTCCGCAGGCGGCCAATCCGACTGATGCCGAGACGATGAAGGCCCGGAGCGCGCTTGCCAATGTCATTCCGATCTGAAAGATAGATGCCAATCGGAAATATGTCAGGCTTATCCGGCCGAGTCTAGCAAGGACCGAAAATGCACGCGATCCGCAAGCCCTATCTCCTGTTCCTCGGCGACGTCGGCTCCGATATCTTCGCCAAGACGGCGCACGGCTTGAAGGACTGGTGCCCGGAGGACTGCGTGGCCCAGTGGCGCCTGCCGGACTGTGCGGTCGATCTCGGGCTGGAGGAACTTGCCCCCGAGGCCGCCCTCGCCGCCGGAGCCCGCTCGCTGGTGATCGCGGTGGCACCGATTGGCGGCGCGCTTCCGCCGCACTGGGTCCCGGCGATCCTCGCTGCGATCGAGGCCGGGCTCGACATCGTCTCCGGGATGCACGGCACCCTCGCTGCGGTCCCGGCGATTGCCGAGGCGGCGCGGCGCAGGGGCGTCAGGCTCCACGACGTGCGCCAGCCTCCTGCGGGCATTCCCATCGCGACGGGGCGCAAGCGCACGGGAAAGCGCCTACTGATGGTCGGCACCGACTGCGCGCTCGGCAAGAAGTACACCGCGCTCGCCATCACCCGCGAGATGAAGCGGCAGGGGATCGATGCGAGCTTCCGTGCGACCGGGCAGACCGGCATTCTCATCGCGGGTTCGGGCGTTCCGATCGATGCCGTGGTGTCCGACTTCGTCGCGGGCGCTGCCGAGATCCTCAGCCCCGATGCTCCCCAGGATCATTGGGACGTGATCGAAGGGCAGGGGTCGCTGTTCCATCCCGCCTATGCCGCGGTCACGCTCGGCCTGATCCACGGCAGCCAGCCCGATGCGATGATCCTGTGTCACGAACCGGGCCGGATGCGGATCAACGGCTATCCCGATTTTCCCGCCCCCTCGCTCGTCACGGCGATCCGGCACTTCGAGGAATGCGCGCGCCTCACCAATCCGGCCGCGCGGGTGATCGGCGTCAGCCTCAACACCGCGCGCCTCTCGCCCGAACAGCGCAGCGACGCGATCGAGGCGGCGATGGACGAGACGGGGCTGCCCGCCTTCGATCCCGTCGCCAGCCCGATCGGCGATTTCGTTCGCGGCTTTGCCGGCGCGCTCGACCATGCAGCTTGAGGTCGTCCGCCGCGACTGGCTGCTGAAGGAGCCTTTCACCATCTCGCGCGGCACCATGACCACTGCCGACGCGGTGATCGTGACGCTGCGCGACGGCGAAGCCGTGGGCCGGGGCGAGGCCTACGGCATCATCTACGAGGGCGAGACGCCCGACAGCATCATGGCGCAGGTCGAGAGCGTGCGCCCGGCGATCGAGGCGGGGATCGACCGTCGGGCGCTGCGCGATCTCCTGCCCGTCGGGGGCGCGCGCTGCGCGGTGGATTGCGCGCTCTGGGACCTGGAGGCCAAGCGCAGCGGGCGCCCAGCCTGGCGCTCGGCCGGCCTTGCCGCCCTCCGCGAAGTCGAGACCGCCTTCACCATCGGGATGCGCTCCGCCGAGGAGGTCCGCGCGACCGCCGCGCGCTTCGCCGATTTCCCGCTGCTGAAGCTCAAGGTCGGGCGCGAGGACCCGCTGGCCACCATCGCGGCGGCGCGGGCAGGGGCCCCTTCGAGCCGCTTCATCGTCGATCCCAACCAGAGCTGGTCCGCCGCCGACGTCATCGCGCTCGCCGACCAGCTGGCCGCGCTCGGCGTGGTCCTGCTCGAACAGCCGGTGCCGGTTGACGATGACGAGGGGCTGCGCGCCTATGCCGGCCCGGTTGCCATCTGCGCGGACGAGCTGGTCCATGACCGTAGCGATCTCGGCAAGGCGCAAGGCAAGTACAGCCACATCAACATCAAGCTCGACAAGACGGGCGGGTTGACCGAGGCGCTCGCCCTCGCGGACGCAGCGCTGGCGGCGGGATACGGACTGATGGTCGGATGCATGGCCGGATCATCGCTCGCCATGGCGCCCGCCCACCTGGTCGCGCAGCTGTGCGACTACGTCGACCTCGACGGCCCGCTGCTCCAGGCCGAGGACTGGACGCCCGCGATGACCTATCGTGCCGGGCGTCTCGCGCCGCCGGAGCCTGCCTTGTGGGGATGACCGGACGGCTCAGGACTGCGGTCGCGGCGGCCCTGCTCGCGCTTGGAGCGGGGCAGGGGCTTGCTGCGGGGGACAAGGCATCGCTTCTCGACTGGATCGGCGCGCGGATCGATGCAGAGGACGCGGTGCTTGCGCCTGCGCGGATCGAGCCGGTCTGGATCGACGGCGACCGGCTGCTGATCCCCGATGCCCGCGGCGGCCTCGCGATCGACCTCGTCGATGCCCGGACAGGCTCCCGGCGCGCGGTGAGCGAGCCTGCGGCACTCGCAGCGGCGCTGCGGGCGTCCGGCCTCGACCCGGCGCGCTTCAGGCCGCGCGGACTCGATGCAAGCGGCCTCCAGCTCAGCGACGGAAGCCATTGGTTCAGGCTCGACAAGGGCAGTCTCGCCCCCGCGCCCGATCTCGAACTGCGCGCCCGGCGCGAGGTGCCGCAGTGGATCGCCTCGCAATTCCCGACCACCTTCGACGACCTGGTCGAACTGCCTGCGCCCGACGGCAGCCGCTTCCTGACGCTCCAGGGACATGACCTCGCCCTGCGTGTCCGCGACGGCACCGTGACCGCCCTCACGCAAGGCGCCACCCCCGAGCTGACCTGGCGTTCGAGCGAGGAGTCCGAGCAGGACTTCCCGGCCGTCTGGTCGCCCGACGGCAAGCTCATCGCCGCGGTCCGGCTGGACTTGAGGGGCGTGCCGCACGAGCCGGTGGTCCGCTGGCTCGAAACACCTCCGCGGGTCGATCGCATCCCCTATCCGCGCGCCGGCAAGCCCATGCCGCGCTTTGCCGTCGCGCTCATCAGCCCCGAGGGCAGCGTGCCGCGGTTTCTCGACCTCGGCGAGACGGCGGATCACTACGTCAACATCATCGATTTCAGCCGCGACGGCAGGACCCTGCTGGTGCAGGTCATCGACCGCGCCCACCATCACTGGCGCCTGCTCGGCGTCGAGGTCGCCAGCGGCGCCGCAAGGACGCTCCTCGAAGAGCGGCGGGCGACCTATATCGACACCCCGATGACGCTCGGCCCGATACTGGTCCGGGCGGTGGACGGCGGCTTCCTCCACCTTTCCGAGGCGAGCGGCACCCGCCACATCGTCCTCCATGCGCCCGACGGCCGCAAGCTGCGCGCGCTGACCAGCGGGCCCTTCGCGGTCGAGGACATCGCGGCGATCGATCACCGGGGCGGCTGGGTCTATTTTCTCGCCGACACGCGCCCCTCGACCGTGCTGAAGCCGCGCCTTTACCGGGTGCGGCTGACCGGCGGGCGGATCGAGGCGATCGGCGGGGAGGGGGTGGAAAAGCTCTGGTTCGCGCCGGGTTACCGCCACGTGGTGATGCGCCGCTCGACCACCACCGCGCCACCCGTCACCGAACTGGTGTCGCTCGATGGCCGCGCCAGCGTCACCTTGTCGCGCCCGGTCTCGCCGCAACTGGCGGCGCTTCCCCGGGGGATTCCGATCTCCGCCCCCTCGACCGATGGCCGGCGCGAGGTCCACGGGGTGCTCTACCTGCCGCCTGGAACCGAGGGTCCGGTGCCGATCGTGGAGATCATCTATGGCGGAATGCAGCTCGACTTCATGCCGCGCCACTGGTTCGGCTTCGGGCGGCTCGAGGGCGGCTACAATGGCATGATCGCGCGGCTGCTGCTGTCGCGCGGCTACGCCGTGGGCTACATCAACGCCCCCGGCACGCCCGGCCGCGGGCGCGACTACCAGGACGCGACCTACGGCACCTGGCCGCAATCGGTGATCGCCGACCACGTGGCGTGGTGGCGCGCGGCGGCGGGGCAGCACAGCGTGCTGGATCTCGATCGGCTCGGCGTGTTCGGCAACAGCTGGGGCGGCTATCTCGCCCAGCGCGCGATGATTGATGCTCCCGGCTTCTACCGCGCCGCAGTGGCGATGGCCCCGCCATCGGACTTCGTCGATCATCCCAATTACATCGAGCCTTTCATGGGCACTCCCGCCGAGAATCCCCAAGGCTACAAGGCCGCGTCCAACCTCGCGCGGGTCGGGCAGATCGCAGGGCCGGTGCTGGTGATGCCGATGCCGCTCGACGTGAACGCGGGTTTCTCGCCGGCGATGAAATTCGTCAATGCGATGATCCTCGCGGGCAAGAATGTCGAGATCTTCACGATGCCCGAGGTGAATCACCGGGTTAACTGCTGCGGGCCTGAGCGCGAGCGTTACGCTTACGCCACAGTGATCGACTTCCTCGACCGAAAGTTGCACGATTGATTTGACACAAGTGTGTCGAATTGGAAAATACATCCCGAAAAATGGCGACTCTATCGCTGCCACCAGGGGAGGTTGGTTTGAAGTCTGCACTCAACGCCGGATTGTCCGCATTCGCACTCGTCGTCGGCATCGCCGCCGTGCCCACGACCGCCCAGGCGCAATCGACCGACACGGCCGAAGCCGATGCGAAGGGCAGCTCTGAGATCGTGGTGACCGCGCTGCGGCGCGAAACGACGCTCCAGGACGCGCCGATCTCGATCGCGGTGGTCAGTTCGGAAACGATCCAGCAGCAGGCGATCGACGACTTCTTCGATCTCGCCCTGCGCGTGCCCAACGTCGCGATCTTCGAGAACAACAATCTCTCGGGCCGCACCGGGGTCACCATCCGCGGGATTCCGGGACGTGCCGGGATCTTCGTCGACGACGTGTTCGTGGGCGACAGCTCGGCGATCAACACCCTGCTGGTCGATGTCGACCGGGTCGAGGTGCTGCGCGGCCCGCAGGCCACCCTGTTCGGCCGCAACGCCATCTCGGGCGCGATCAACACGATCACCCGCAAGCCCGGCAACGAGTTCTTCGCCCAGGGGCGCGCGCGCTACGGCAGCTTCAATGAGCCCTATGTGGCCGGCGCGATCGGCACCCCGATCGTCGAGGACCTCCTCGCCGCCAAGGTATCCGCGGCCTATCGCAAGAACGACGGCTTCGATCGCGAGCGCGGCGGCGGGCGGGTGAACGGCGACGACGGCTGGGCGGTGCAGGGGCAGCTGCGCTTCACACCGTCCTCCGCCGTCGACATCCTGATCTCGGCCGACTACTCGAAGGACAGCAACCAGACCGGCTATTCGGATGCGGTTGCCGACTATTCGATCAACGGCGCCCCGGGGCAGACCTTCCGTATCGCCGCGCGTGACGGCAATGCCTTCGACCGGATCGTTCCCGCGCGCAGCACCCCCAACAACCAGGACCGCGAGATCTGGGGGATTTCGGCGACGATCGACATCGATCTCGGCTTTGCAGACCTCAAGTCGATCACCGCGCACCGCGAGGTCTCGTATCTCTACCAGCGCGACGGCGACGGCTCGGAGTTCGACATCATCCGGGGCACCCAGCCGGTCGATTACCAGCAGTTCAGCCAGGAAGTGCGACTGGTTTCCAAGCCGTCGGACAGCTTCGACTGGCTCGTGGGCGCCTATTACTTCAAGGACAAGCGCACCTCGCGCGACAGCAACCTGCTGGGTTCGGACTGGATCATCGCCACCGTGCCCCAGCTCGCGCCGCTGGCGCCCCCGCTGGTGCAGGGCGGGACCCCCGGCGTGGTGACGATCGGGCGCCTGTTCGCGAGCCCGACGCTTCAGAACATCGTCGGCATCCGCCCGCCGGCGAGCACTCTCGGCACGCAGGAGACCTTCGACCAGAACGAGATCGAGAGCTACGCCTTCTTCGGGTCGGCGACGTGGAAGATCTCGCCCGAGCTCGAGCTGACCGGCGGCCTGCGCTACACGCAGGAACGGGTCCAGGCCGCCTATGGCCGCAATGTCGTGGGCTTCCTCAATGCCTTCGTGCCGCCGATCGCGCGCCAGAACCTCGACAGCGGATGGGACGGCGAGTGGTCGCCGATGGCGAACCTCGTCTATCGCCCCTCGGATGACGTGACGCTCTACGCGACCTACAGCACCGGCTTCCGCAGCGGCGGGTTCAACCTTGCCCCGGCGGCGGTCAACCCGCCCGCGAACGACGCGGCGCAGCGTCGCTTCCTTCCGGAAACGGTCACCAACTACGAGCTCGGCCTCAAGTCGACCCTGCTCGAGGGCAAGCTCTACGCCAATGCGGCGGTGTTCTACATGGAATACCAGGACTTCCAGCGCAGCTTCTACCGGATCGACCCGGTCACCGGCGCGCAGGTCAACACCTTCAACGCCGAGGCCAGCATGCGCGGCTTCGAGCTCGAGCTCACCGCGATCCCCGCCGACTGGCTGACGATCACCGCGGGCTACGGCTACCAGGACAGCAAGTATGGCGATTACGCCGATGCTCCGGTGCAGTCCTATCTCGTGCCGAACCCCGCGGGGCGGCTGCTGACGACCGACCTCACCGGCGACCAGCTGCCTTTCGCGCCCCGGCACAGCCTCAACCTCTCGGCGGTCACCACCATCCCCTTGAGCGATGGCCTGCAGATCACCGCCGGCCCGGACATGCAGCTGCGTTCGTCCTACCCGGTGTCGGACGGGGTCGACGCGATCCGCATCGTCCAGGACACGGTGATCCTCAACGGCTTCATCTCGATCGGCGCGCCCGACGGCACCTGGCAGCTCACCGGCCGCGTGCGCAACCTGACCGACGAAATCTACCTGACCGGCCTCGATTACAACAACTTCGTCGGCACGGTCTACCAGGGCCTCTCCGCCCCGAGGACCTTCGCGATCGAGGCCTCGTTCCGTTTCTGAGCGGAAACGACGCTTGACCTTCCCGGTCGCCATGCCAATGCTGACCTCCACAAAGGACCAGTTGAGACATGGCGACTAGGAAGCGTTCCCATCCGGCACTACCCAGCACCACGCAAGAACGGGCGCCCGAAAACCTCGGCCTGCACATCCGCGAATTGCGCTCCGAGCGGCGCTGGTCGCTGAGCGAGCTGTCGTCGCGGTCGGGGATCGCCGCCTCGACCTTGTCGAAGGTCGAGAACGACACGCTGTCGCTGACCTATGACCGGCTGCTGATGGTGGCGCGCGGGTTCGGGATGTCGCTGTCCGAGTTTCTCGCCCCGCGCGGCGACGCGGGGACATCGAGCCAGGGCATCGCGCGGATCAGTTGGGCGCGGTTCGGTTCGGGTGAGCGCGTCGTCACCGGCGCTTACAAGTACGATTACCTGTGCGGCAACCTGCGCCAGAAGCGGATGATCCCGCTGGTCGCCGAGGTGCGCGCCCGCACGCTCGAGGAGTTCGGCCCGCTGCTGCGCCACGAGGGCGAGGAGTTCGTCTTCGTGCTCGAAGGGCGGGTCGAGGTGAACACCGAGTTCTACGCCCCCGAAGTGCTCGAGAAGGGCGAGGGCGTCTACATCGACAGCCGCCAGGGCCATGCCTACCTGAACGCGTCGGATGGCGTGTCGATCATCCTTTCGGTCAATTCCGAAACGCCCAAGGACAACATGATCACGGATTGACCGGCGGCGCCGCCGGCCTCGCGGTCGCGGCGAGGAACTTGCGGATCTCGCCGAGCGTGAAGGCGGGCTCGTTGAGCACGAAATAGTGCCCCGACCCGGCCGGAGCCTTCACCAGCGTCCCGCGGGTGGTGAAGCCGACATAATCGCGCTCCCACTGCGCGCGCAGCAGCTTCCAGTTGGTCTGCTCGCGCGGGGTGAGGTCCTTCGGCATCTGCTTGGCGATTTCCGCGGCGGGCTGGTCCTGCACGATCATCAGCACCGGCAGGTCGCCGAGCGCCCCGGGACTGCGCACCAGCGACAGGCCGCTGCGACAGGCATTGGCCAGCGCCTCGCGCTGCGCGGCGAGCGAGCGCGGGCGGGATTCGAGGTTCACCAGCGTCGGGTAGATCGCGCCGAGCGCCTTGTTGGGGCTGCCCGGGGTGTCGGCATTCATCGGGTTGAGCGAGGGCACGAGACCCAAGCCGAACATCGAGGCCCAGAACGCCAGGCCCCCGGGGCTCGAGGGACCGCAGCCATAGAGGGCCTGCTGTTCGACGAACCAGCTCGGCGGGGTCGGATCGAGCAGCACCGCGGCGCTGACGCGGTCGGGATAGGCCTGGGCGAGATTGGCGGCGAACAGACCGCCGACCGAATGGCCGACGGGGATGATCTGGCCGGTCTCCCCTGCCGCGGTGACCGCGCCCATCAGCTCGGCGATGATCGCCTCGACGGTGCGCGGGCTCTGCGCCGGATCGGCCCAGCCGGTCCCCGGCCGATCCACGAGGCAGGAGCGATGGCTCGCGCGCAGCGCCTCGTGCAGCGGGGCGAGAAACCAGCCCGAGGAATAGGCGCCGGAAATGAGCAGCAGGGTCGGGCCACCCCTGGGGCCCTCGCACTTCACGAAGAGCCGCTCGCCCCCGACCGCGACGAACCTACCGCCCGCCGGCCGCGCGGCTTCGAGCGCGCGTGCGGCGTTGCTCATGGCGATCGCACCGGCCGCGAGCGCCAGCCCGAACAGGGCGAGGACCGCTCCGAAGCCGAAGCCGAGCCTGCGGCCCCAGCCGCGCCCGCGCTTGCCCCGCCACAGCAGGAACAGCCCGAGCAGCAGGACTGCACCGGCAGCAAGGTAGGGAAACACCGGGCCGACGAGAAACGGGGTCATGGCGAGGCAGGCTCCATGGGCAGGCATTGACCGGAATTCGGTATAGACACGAGATTTCCGAAAGGAAACGATACTCTCATGCGGTGGCGGGCATGTCGCCCCAGCATTCCTCGGCGATCCGCTGCCAGTTGCCCCCGAGGATTGCCGCAATCTCCTCGCCCGCGAGGCCGGCGGCGGCCAGCCCGGCGCGCAGGGCGGGGATCGCCTCGGGCGGGGTGCATTCGGTCGGCTGCTCGTAGCCGCACCCCCCGGGGAAGGTGCTGGCCATGGCCGCCTTCTCGGCTTCGAGCCCGGCGAGGTCGAAGACGAAGTCGAGCCCCAGCCCGACATGGCGCGGCCCGACCAGCTTGACGAGGTAGAGGACGTGCTCGAGCACCAGCCGCTCGACCGGAGCGCCGGTGCCGAGGAACAGCCGGAGGCCGTTGACCCCGATCGCCCCGCCCCGCGCCGCACAGGCGCGCGCCAGGTCGTCGGTGATGTTGCGGGGGTGATCGCACAGCGCGCGCGGGTTCGAGTGCGAAAGGATCATCGGCTTGCGCGCGATCGCGAGCGCCTGCATCGCCGCGGCGTGCGCCGTGTGGCTGAGGCACACGACGATGCCTGCGTCCTCCATCTGACGGATCAGGCGAACGCCCTCGGGGGTGAGCCCCGCGGCCTCGTGGACGCCGCCCGCGGCCCAGTTGCGGCGGTTGTAGGCAAGCAGCATCCAGCGCACCCCGACCTGCCGCAGCTGCGCGACGCGGCCGAGGTCGCCTTCGAGCGGCGCGGCACCCTCGACATCGAACACCACCGCCAGCCGGCCCGCGCCTCGCGCCGCGTCGATCTCCGCGAGCGAGCGGGCGAGCACGAAGCGGTCCGGGTGCGCGGCGAGCCAGGCGGTGATCGCCTTCGCCATCGCCAGGTGATCCTCCCATGCCATTTCGCCATAGCCGATGTTGAGGCTGACCA
The DNA here is from genome assembly GCF_046452355.1 of Erythrobacter sp. NE805. Lineage (NCBI taxonomy): Bacteria > Pseudomonadati > Pseudomonadota > Alphaproteobacteria > Sphingomonadales > Erythrobacteraceae > Erythrobacter > Erythrobacter sp. NE805. Next base: position 113,134 of record NZ_JBKFDI010000005.1, read on the forward strand.
CGTCGACCCCGGCGTCGCGATAGCGCTGGAGGGTCGGCAGGTGCGCCGGCAGGTCGTCGATCGCCATCGGGGGGCATGCGTGGTTGTCCCAGACCGGCGCGGGCAGGGGAGCGCTCATGCGATCTCCGCCGCGGCCGGGCCGCGCGCCCTCGTCAGCACGGCATAGAGCAGTGCGACCAGACCGGCGATGATCGCGGGCACCATCCAGAGCGCGAACCAGTCCGGCGAGCCGTCAGGCTGCGCGCTGGCAGCAGCGACAAGATTGGCGAAGTTCGCGCCGATGATCGTGCCCACCCCGAGGGTCATGAAGGCGAGAAAGGCCTGCGCCCGCCCGCGCGTCTCGGGCGGGAAGAGGCGGTCGACATGGACCTGCCCCGCCACGAAGAAGAAGTCGTAGCAGATGCCGTGCAGCAGGATCCCGGCCAGCAGCATCCAGACGACCGGCCCGCCCGAAGCGAGGCCGAAGGCGAACAGGGCGTAGCGCAGCACCCAGGCCGCCATGCCGATCAGCAGCACCCAGCGGATCCCGAGCCGCGCGAAGGCAGCGGGCAGCAGCAGCATGAACAGGATCTCCGAAACCTGCCCGAGCGACTGGACCGCAGCGGCGCGCGGCAGCCCGGTCGCGATCAGGAAGCTGTTGGCATAGGCGTAGTAGAAGCTCAGGGGCACGACGATCAGGGTCGAGCAGGCGATGAACACCCAGAACCCCCGGTCGCGGACCGAAAGCGCGAAATCGAACCCGATGAGCGCCATCAGGCCCGCGCCGGCGGGGCCTTGTGCTGGCGGGGGCGAGGGCAAGGTGAAGCAGTAAAGGCCGAGGAGGGCGGCAGCGCCCGCCGCGAGCAGGATCGGCGTGGTGGTGGGCTCGAGGGGCCCTGAGGCGGCAAGTCCGGCCATCCCCATCAGGTCCGGCCCGAAGCCGATCAGCAGCCCCGCGGCGATCCAGCCGATTGTGCCGAGCGCCCGGATCGGCGGGAACTGCCGCGTGCTGTCGGCAAGCGCCGCCATCACCACGATGTTCGAAAGCGGGATGGTCGGCATGTAGAGCAGCATCACCAGCAGCACCGATCCGATCAGCCGGGCATGGCCCACCTCGATGGTGGCGAGGTGCGCGAGCGCCGCCGCGCCGCACAGGTGCAGCACGCCGAGCAGCCGCGCCGCCGGGACGCGCCGGTCGGCGAGCGCACCGAAGATCATCGGGCTGAGCACCGCGGCATAGCCCTGCGTCGCATAGGTCGCGCCGACGATGTCCTCGAAGGGCCCCGCTGCGAGCCACGCGCCGAGCGTCACCCACCACGCACCCCACACGAAATACTGGGCGAACATCAGGAGCCCCAAGCGCGCTGCAAGCATCCGGTGTCTCTCCGATCGGGCGACGTGATGCTTATTCGATAGAGAGCTATCGGATCAGAAACAAGAGGCGGCGCTTGCGGCTACGCCCCGGACTAGCCGGGGATCACTCGCTCGCGTCGGTCCGGTTCGTGATCAGCCGCGCCCCGCGCTGGTAAGTGACGTAGCGCCACAGCCATTGGATGCTGACCAGCACGCGCTGCTCGAAGGCGACCAGCAGGTAGACATGGACCACCGCCCACAGCAGCCAGGCGAGGGTGCCCTTGAGCCGGCGCTTGCCGAAGTCGAAGACCGCGGCGTGGCGCCCGATGATCGCCGCATTGCCGCGGTTGCGGAAGACGAAGGGCGCGGGCGCTCCGCCGCTGCCACGCAGCTCCCGCGCCAGTTCGCGCCCGAGGTGCTCGCCCTGCTGCTTGGCGACCTGCGCGAGGCCGGGGAGCGGCGCGCCGGTCGGGCCGGGTGCCGCGACCGTGTCGCCGAGCGCGTAGATGCCCGGGTGCCCTGCGACCTCGAGCCGCGCGTTGACGGGGATCCGCCCAGCGCGGTCGGGCGCAACCCCGAGCCATTGCGCCGCCGGAGAGGCGCGGATGCCGGCCCCCCAGACTATCGCGTTCGCAGGGAGGAAGCCGCCGGGCAGGCGCACGCCGTCTGCCGTGACCTCCTCCCCCGCTTCGCCGGTGCGCACCTCGACCCCGAGCTTCTCCAGCCGCCGCAGCGCGTAGGCCGAGAGCGCCTCCGGGAAGGCGGCGAGGACGCGCGGACCGGCTTCGACGAGCACTACGCGGGCCTCGCGCGGGTCGATGTGGCGGAAGTCGCGGGCAAGCGCGTGGCGGGCGAGCTCGGCGATCGATCCCGCCATCTCCACACCCGTCGGCCCGCCGCCGATGATCACGCTGGTCATCAGCGCCTCCCGCCGCGCGGGATCGGCCTCGCGCTCGGCGCACTCGAATCCCATCAGCACCCGGGTGCGGATCGCGCGGGCGTTGTCGATGGTCTTGAGGCCCGGCGCGTGGCGCTCCCAGTCCGCATGGCCGAAATAGTTGTAGACCGAGCCGGTGGCGATCACGAGCCGGTCGTAGGGGATGCGCGCCCCGTCGCCGGTCAGCACCATCCGCGCGGCGGTGTCGATGCCGGTGACCTCGGCCATCACCACCTCGGCGTTGCGCTGGCGGCGCAAGAGCTTGCGGATCGGCTCGGCAATGTCGGCGGGCGAGAGCGCGGCGGTCGCGACCTGGTAGAGCAGCGGCTGGAAGAGGTGGTAGTTGTTGCGGTCGATCACGGTCACGTCGGCAGCCGCGCGGGCCAGGGCCTTGGCGCAGGCGATCCCGCCGAACCCGCCGCCGATGATGACGATCCGGGGCCGCGCCTGCGGGGGTGCGGCGGCGAGTTCCGCAGGTGCGATGTTCGGGTCTGCGTCAGCGACGCCTTGCGCCCTCCGAGCGCACCGCGGCTCCGTCGCAATGGCTGACTTGCGAGGCATCGAGCACACAGGCCGCGCCCGACCCGGTGACGCCGAGGGCGATCACGTCATCACTGGGATCACTATCCTGGCGGCGCATCGAAATTTCCCTCGGTTCTTCTGTGGCTTTCGCAAAGCGCCACACAATCGTGCCGAGCCGGTCGGGCGGCCATAACCTCGGTTCCGAAGGGAGGTTCGGACCCGCCGGCGGCGAGGATTGCAGCAAGGCCCCCGCGCCGCACCCCGCGCGCGCCGCTCCCCTCACAAAAGCGGATGTTTCCCCGCCCCCTGCGCGCGCTATGGCGCCCTTGACGTGCCGCCGACCGACCACAGAAGGACCTTTTCATGACAGCTCGCGCCACCGCCATCGCCGACCGGGTCGAGACCTTCGTGCGGGAGGTCGTCATCCCCTACGAGCGCGATCCGCGGATCGCAGTCCACGGCCACGGCCCGCCCGACGAACTGGTGCAGGAACTGCGCGACAAGGCGCGCGAGGCCGGGGTGCTGACGCCGCACATCCTCGCGGACGGCAGCCACCTCACCCAGCGCGAGACCGCGATCGTCCTCATCAGGTCCGGTCTCTCGCCCCTGGGGCCGCTGGCCTGCAACACCATGGCGCCCGACGAGGGCAACATGTACCTTCTCGGCAAGGTCGGCTCGCCCGAGATGAAGGAGCGCTTCCTCGCACCGATGGTGGCGGGCCGCGCGCGCTCGGCCTTCTTCATGACCGAGCCGGCGGCCGAGGGCGGGGCGGGCTCGGACCCCTCGATGATGCAGACGACCTGTGTTCAGGACGGCAACCACTGGGTCATCAACGGGCGCAAGGCCTTCATCACCGGGGCGGACGGCGCGAAGGTCGGGATCGTCATGGCCCGGCCCGAGGGCGGGGAGGGCGCCTCGATGTTCCTCGTCGACCTGCCCGACCCCGCGATCCGCATCGAGCGCGTGCTCGACACCATCGACAGCGCGATGCCCGGCGGCCACGCGGTGATCCAGATCGACAACCTCAGGGTGCCCGCCGACCAGATGCTCGGGAACAGCGGCGAGGGCTTCAAGTACGCGCAGATCCGCCTCAGCCCCGCGCGCCTCTCGCACTGCATGCGCTGGCTTGGCTGCTGCATCCGCGCCAACGAGATCGCCACCGCCTATGCCTGCCAGCGCACAGCCTTCGGCAAGCTCCTCGTCGATCACGAGGGGGTGGGTTTCATGCTCGCCGAGAACCTCATCGACCTGAAGCAATGCGAGCTGATGATCGACTGGTGCGCGGGCGTGCTCGACACCGGCGCGCTCGGCACGGCGGAGAGCTCGATGGCGAAGGTCGCGGTGAGCGAGGCGCTGATGCGGATCGCCGACCGCTGCGTGCAGATCATGGGCGGCACCGGCGTCTCCGGCGACACCATCGTCGAACAGGTGTTCCGCGAGGTGCGCGCCTTCCGGATCTACGACGGGCCGACCGAGGTCCACAAGTGGAGCCTCGCCAAGAAGGTCAAGCGCGACTTCCTGACCGCCGGCCAGCACTGAGGCGGGGCTTGGGGCCGCCCAAGCCCCGTCAGGAGTGCTTGAATTTCCGCTTGCTCTTGTGCGCAGGCTTCTTGCCGGCGCCGGGCTGGGGCGGGCGGTTTGCCTGCACGTTGCCGTTATTGAACTTGCGCTGCGGGGGCTTGGCCTTGACGTGAGGCTTGTCGGCACTGCGCGAGGGGCGCAGCTGGCGGTTGCTGCGCGCCGCCTCGCGCGGGCCCGCTTCGGAGCGCTCGATCCTCAGCGGCTCCTCGTCGTCCTCGCTCTGGCCCGTGCGCGCGGCGGTGGCGGCGTATTTGTCGGCGAGGGCGCGGGGGATCTGGAACCAGGTCTCGGCCTGGCCGATGCGGATTGCGCCGATTTCGCCGCGGGTGACATGGCCGCGGCGGCAGATCAGCGGGAGAATCCAGCGCGGGTCGGCGCCTTCGCGGCGGCCGATGTCCATCCGGAACCACACCGTATCCTCGAAGCCGGGGCGGTGGCGTTCCTTCTGCGCCTCGCGCGAATGGGCGACGATCTCCTCGGGCTCGGGCAGGCGCGCGCGGTGGGCGTGGACGAGCATCGCGGCGATGTCCTCGGGGGAACGCTCGGCGAGGAGCTGGCGGGCGAGCTCGCGGTCGGCCTCGTCGAAGTCGGTCGGCGCAAGGAGCCTGCCGAGCAGCCGCTCGCGGTCCTTCTTCGCAATCGTCTCGCGGTCGGGCACCTCCTGCCACTCCGCGGCGATCTGCGCGCGGTGGAGCATCGCCTCGACCCTGCGGCGGGCGGGGAAGGGCACGATCAGCACCGCGATGCCCTTGCGCCCTGCGCGGCCCGTCCGGCCCGAGCGGTGCTGCAAGGTCTCGGCATCGCGCGGAATCTCGGCATGGACGACGAGGCTCAGCGTCGGCAGGTCGATCCCGCGCGCGGCGACGTCCGTCGCGACGCAGACCCGCGCCCGCCCGTCGCGCAGCGCCTGAAGCGCCTGATTGCGCTCGGATTGCGAGTGCTCGCCCGACAGCGCCACCACCGCAAAGCCGCGCTCCTGCAAGGTCGCGTGGAGGTGGCGCACCTTCTCGCGGGTGGCGCAGAACAGGATCGCGGTCTCGGCCTCGTGGAAGCGCAGCAGGTTCACCGCCGCGTTCTCGACCTCGGGCGGGGAGACGGTCACCGCCTGGTAGGCGATGTCGCCGTGGCCGCGTTCGCCCTCGCCGATCGTGGCGATGCGCAGGGCGCCCGTCTGATAGCGCCGCGCGAGCGCCTCGATCGGGCGCGGCATTGTCGCCGAAAACAACAGGGTACGGCGCGTTTCTGGCGTCGCGTCGAGGATCGCCTCGAGCTCCTCGCGGAAGCCCATGTCGAGCATCTCGTCGGCTTCGTCGAGCACCGCCACCGCGAGCTGGGAGAGATCGAGGGCGCCGCGCTCGAAATGGTCGCGCAGGCGGCCGGGGGTGCCGACGACGATCGCCGGGCCCGACCCAAGCACCTTGCGCTCGGCCGAGGGGTTCATGCCGCCGACACAGGTCGCAACCCGCGCGCCGGTGCGCTCGTAGAGCCATGCGAGCTCGCGGCTGACCTGGAGCGCCAGCTCGCGGGTCGGCGTGACGACCAGCGCGCGCGGCGCCTCGACGAAGCCGATTCGTCCTGCATCGTCAAGCACTTGCCCCGCCATCGCGAGGCCGAAGGCGACGGTCTTGCCCGAGCCGGTCTGGGCCGAGACGACGAGGTCGCGGCCCGCGGCCTCGGGGCGCAGCACCTCGGCCTGGACGGGGGTGGCACTGGCATAGCCGCGCGCCTCGAGGGCGGCGGCGATGGTGGCGGGCAGGGCGGGGAAGGTCATTGGGTGGAAACTCGTCGGGAACGGCTCGCCGGGCGGGGGGCGGGGCAGGGCGCGGGGGGGAGGAAGAAGCGGGGCCGGTGCGGGGCCGCGGGGTCGAGGCCGGGCCCATAGCCGCAAACGGCCCGAAAAGCGCGCGCAAAGTGCCGCAGGGCGATGTTTCTGCTGTGCAGAGCTTCGCTTCCACGTGAAACATCCTCAAAAACCCCCCAGCAAGCAAGGGCTGGCGGGGGGCTAAAGGGGGTGTGGAGGGGGTATGGGCGGGGTCTGGGCCCGGTCCGGAGGAATCTAGCGCGACCCGCGCGCCGCGAGCACGCTCGGCACGGTCAGCACGATGATCCTGAGGTCGCGCCAGGTCGTGCGGCTGCTCACGTAGCGCACGTCGAGCAGCACCCGCTCGAAGTAGTGGATGTCGCTGCGGCCGGAGATCTGCCACAACCCGGTGATACCGGGGCGCACCAGGCAGTAGAGCGCGAAATGCGGACCGTAGCGCGCGGCCTCGGTCTCGACGATCGGGCGCGGGCCGACGATGCTCATTTCGCCGACCAGCACGTTCCAGAGCTGCGGAAGCTCGTCGAGGCTCGAGCGGCGCAGGAAGTTGCCGAGCCGCGTCACCCGCGGATCGTCGGTCAGCTTCTGCTGCTCGGCCCATTCGCGCGCCGCCTCGGGATCGTTCGCGAGGATGTTGGCAAGCCGTGCCTCGGCGTCGACCACCATGCTGCGGAACTTCCAGCACCGGAAACTCTTGCCGCCGAGGCCGATGCGGCGGTGGCCGAACAATACCGGGCCGGGGTCGGTGAGCTTGATCGCAATCGCGGTCACCGCGAACAGCGGCAGGAAGAACGCCAGCGCGAGCGCGGCGATCACGATGTCGAGCGCCCGCGACAGGGTGGCGCGTGCCAGGAGGCCCGGCGTCTTGGCGGCGGTGTCGGTCCGGAACGGATTCTTCGGGTCGATATACACGGTGCTCGCACCCCTCATGTGGCCGGATTAACACGATCCCCGGTGAGACGGCCCTTGTGACAGCCTTGTAGACGTCGGATTGGTTGCCGAGCCCTCCGCCCGCGCGTAGGTGTGATATGGGGTGGCCTCCGGGGCAGCCTTAGAGTAAGTTAACAACACCTTGAGAGCGGCTGGTGGGTCATGGCGGGGGAGCCACGACTGGTCGCGGAGGCAGGCTGCGCGGGGCGCGACGGGAGGCAGCAGATGGTGACCCAGGAAGATGCTCAGGAGGAGCTTCGCATCCGGCACCCTGCCGATGCCGACGAGGCCGCGCCGCAGCTCCGCAAGCGCCGGGTGAGGGTGCGGCGGCGCCAGCAGGAGAAGTTCCCGCGCCCCTTGCGCCTCGCGCTGATGTTCGTCCTGCCCGTGATGCTGTGGGCCGGGATCTACTTCGCGGGCCGCGCCCTGCTCTAGCGGCGCGGCGGCGCCGTGGCGGCGACCGCGGGGGGCGCGGCGAAGTCCGGCACGACCACCCGAGGCTGGGGCGGCGCCTTGGGGCAGGGATAGCTCTCCTGCAGGCTCGCGACGATTACCGAGGCGGCCTGCGCCTCGGTCTGCGAGGGATTGGCGATGAGATAGGCTTCGAAGGTGTCGGCGAGCTTGCCCATCGTCAGCCGCGCCGGCAGGCAGGTGTCGCCCGCGCCGATCCACACCGTGTAGGCGCGCGTCGCATCGGCGACCGCAGCGAGATAGGCAAAGCAGAAGTTCTTCGCATAGCTCGAGCTCTGGCGGCACTTGTGCAAGAGGTCGCCCGCCGACTGGAAGCCGGCGACGGCGTCGTCCTCGGCGGGTTGATCGAGGGCTGGCGACGGCGGCGCTTGTGTCTGCGCCGCAAGTCCCGTCGGCGCGAGCAGCGCGAGGCTCGTCCCGGCGAGGAGCATCAGCGCCGCCTGGGGTCTCCCTCTCATGCGGGTCCGTCGGCCTTCCGGGCGAGGGTCAGCGGGCGGGCCTTGAAGGCGGGCGCGGCGGCGGGAGCCGGGGCGGCCGCGGGCAGGGGCGCGTCCAGCGCGGCGGTGCTCTCCCGCGCGGGCCGCGCGAGGCCGAGCGGCGCGGCGCGCGGAGCGCTCAAGGTGCGGATCGCGGGCGCATTCGCGGTCGCGGCGGCGATCACCAGCTGCGCCTCGCCCGGCGGCGGGGCGAGCGGGTCCGCGGGCATCACCGGGCGCGCGGTCCACACCGGGATCGCCGGCTCGCGGCCCGCATAGGGCATCGCGAAGGCGGGGGCCTCGCCCGCCCCGCCGCGCCAGCGGTAGAAGAGGTGCCGTCCGATGCGGCCCTCGGGCGCGAGCGAGGCGCTCCAATAGGGCAGCACGTAATCGGCATGGTAGTGCGTCGCGAAGCCGACCTCGGGTGCGACCGCGCCGGCGAGCGCCTCCTTCGCGATCCGGCGCGCGCGCAGCCACAGGCCCGGGACCGGCGCGCGTCCCCGGGCGCCGTCGCAGGTGAAGGTGAACTGGCAGCCGGTGACGCGCTCCTGCCCCTGGAACACCACGCCGCACACCGTGTTGGGCCACGCCGGGTGTCGCACCCGGTTGAGCACCACCTGCGCGATGGCGCGCTGGCCGGCCTCGGGCTCCATCGCGCCCTCGTAGTAGATCGCCTCGGTGAGGCAGCGCTCGGCGCGCAGCGCGCTCGCGGCGTCTTTGAAGTCGGCCACGAAGGCTGGCGGGGCGGCGCCGGTGACAAGCGCGGTGGGGATCACCTCGCCCTGGAGCGACGCGGGGGTGCCGGGGGTGAGCGCGCGGAAGCGAATCCCGGCGGCGGCGCTGACCGGGTCGCCATGCTCGAAGGGCACGACCGGCACCGCGAGCAGCACCGCGGCGGACAGCGCCCCCGCCCAGCGCAGCGGCGTCAGGCGGCGGCGCCGCGCGCCGTGGCAGACCGGCGCGCGATAGGCAAAGCCCGGGGCATTCGGCGCGTCTGGCATGGCGTGTCGCTCGCTCCTCGGCTCGAAAGTGGATCGGGCGAGCGGTCCGAAGGCGCACAAGGGCGCGCGCGGGACCTTGCCGCTCGTCGCTCGCGCGTGGCTCTGCCGGGGGAGGCCCCGAGGTGCGCTTAAATGGGTTGGATTAGCGGGAGAGCGCCTCGCCCGCGCGACGAGGCGGGAGCCTCACGCCGCCATCTCGCGGAATTCGCGGTGGCCGCTCCTCAGGCTGTCGTAGTCGCCCGTGCCCTCGACCCGGCCCTCCTTGAGGTAGTAGAGCGTCTCGCAGCCGCGCACGGTCGAGAGGCGGTGCGCGATCATCACCACGGTGCGGGTGCCCTTCATCCCCTCGACCGCCTCGATGACAGCGCGTTCGGTGGTGTTGTCGAGCGCGCTGGTGGCCTCGTCGAGGATCAGGATCGCCGGATCGTGGTAGAGCGCGCGGGCGATGCCGATGCGCTGGCGCTCGCCGCCCGAGATGCGCACCCCGCTCTCGCCGACGACGGTGTCGAGCCCTTCGGGCTGGCGGTCGATGAAGCGGCCGAGCTGGGCGAGGCGGATCGCCTGGTCGAGCTTGCCCTCGTCGATGTCGCGGTCCTCGATGCCGAGCGCGATGTTGCGGCGGATGGTGTCGTCGAGGAGGTAGATCGACTGCGGCACGTAGCCGACCTGGCTGCGCCAGTCGCGCAAGGCCTCGCCCTCGAGCCGCTCGCCGTCGACCACCAGCCCGCCGCGCTCTGGCGAGAGCAGGCCGAGCAGCACGTCGACGACGGTCGACTTGCCCGCCCCGGTGCTGCCGACGAGGCCGACCGCGGTGCCGACGGGGATCTCGATGTCGATGCCCTTCAAGGCATAGTCCGGCGCCTCGGCATAGCGGTGCCACACGTCCGAGAGCGCGATCACCCGCTGCGGGCGCGCGCCCTCGCGCGCCGGGGCGGGGAGCGGCGCGTCGCCGAGCAGCCTCAAGTCACGCACGATCGGCTCGACCGCGACGAGGCTGTAGCGCAGGTCCGCGAACTGGTTGAGCGCCGCGCTCGAAGCCTCGCGAAGGCGCACGAGGCCGACCACGAACAGCGAGAGCGTGACGAGGATGCTCTCGGTGGTGCGCCCCTGCAGCACCAGCCCGCAGGCGAGCGCGAGGAGGCCGGTCATCGCCACCATCTCCGAGGCCGGGGGGATGAGGCGCATGATGAACATCTTGAAGCCGTTCGCCCGCGTGACCTGGTCGACCGCGCCCATCACCTTGCCGGTGAAGAACTCCTCGCGCCCCAGCGTGCGGATCTCCTTGATCCCGCCGAAGGCCTGCATGAGGTTCTGGTTGAAGACCTTGCGGTGTTGCTGCTGGACGAGGCCGTAGCGTCGCAGCCGCCCGGTCACGCCCTTGAGGGCCACGAAGGCGATCACCCCGAGGAACACGATCCAGGCGAGGGTGATGACCGGCTCTACGAACAGGAGGAAGCCGAGCACCGCGACCGAGACGATCGCCCGGGTGCACAGCTCCAAGGCGGTGCTGATGACGTTGTAGCACACCGTCTGCACCTCGCTGTCGACGTTGCGCAGCAGCTCGGAGCGGTTGCGCTCGAGGAAGAAGGGGTAGGGCGCGGCCATGTAGGCGCGCATCAGCCGGCCGGAGATCGACAGGCGGCGATGCGAGACGTAGCGGATCTGCGCCCAGTAGTTGAGCGCGAGGAAGCCGTTCTTGATCCCGAACACCGCGAGCAGCAGGCCCGCGCCCCACAGCACCAGCTCGCTGTCGCTGAGGCCCGCGGTGAGCCGCCCCAGCACCGGCCCGATCCCGGGCAGGCCGTTCATCGCCTCGCGGTCCACCACCGCGCTGACGAAGGCGGGCACCGCGGCGAGCCCCGCGATCTCGAGCGCGGCGCCGACCAGCATCATGCCGAACAGCACCGCGGCCTTGAAGCGCTCGCGCGGGGAGAGGAGCGAGAGGAGATCCTGGAGGGTCTTGGGCATGATGGCGGGGTCAGTCTCGCGTGAGGGGAGGATGAGGAGGGGCGCAGGTCAGGCGGTCGAGGCGAGGCCGGGGGCGGGGCTCGGCAGCGGGCGCGGGGCGGCGCTCTCGGGCACGGCGGCGGCCTGCACAGGTTCGGGCCGGGGCGCGCGCCCGGCGAGGGCGTCGGCCCACAGGTCGGTGAGCAGGGGGAGGTGCGCGGCGATGTCGGACTTGCGCGCCTGCGCGAAGCCGCGCTCGCGCATCTCCTCGGGGAGCGGGCCGGAGACGATCGCGGGCAGCTCGTCGATGGTCTCGTAGAGGATCCCCGCGCCCTCGCCGACGAAACGCAGGAGGTCGGGGCGGGAATTGGGCAGGCACACCCCGACGCCCGCGGCCTGGGCCTCGGCGATGGCGAGCGGCCAATCGTGGACCGCGCTGTCGGCGTCGCCGGTATGCACCAGCCAGCGGTGCTTCTTGTATTCGGCCGGCATCGCCTCGGGCGCGACCGGGCCGGCAATCGCGAGCCCGGCGGCGAGCTGCATTGCGCGTGCCGCGTTGACCTCGCCGTAGTGGGTGAAGCTGCGCCCCGGCACCTTGGCGGCGAGCCGCAGGATGTCGGGCACCGGCTTCGATCCGCCGCCTGCGCCGATGTGCATCACCGCCTCCCCGTTCGGGCTAAGGTCGTGGAAGGCGGCGAAATCCAATGCCGGGAAGCAATCGACGAGCTTGCCCTCGACCACGCCTGCGCGCAGCAGCCAGGGCCGCGCGAAGGGCAGCGCCAGAAGGCCGAGGCAGCGCTCGTCCGCGGTCGCCCTGAGCGCCGCGGCGAGGTCCTGCGACGGCGGCGGCGCGGGCACCCGGCGCAGCAGCCGCAGCATCCGCTCGCCCATCCTCGGCGGGCGCAGCGGCGCACAGTCGCGGGCATGGGCGCGCAGCGTGAAGGGCAGGTCCGCCGCCGCGGCGAGCCGCGTGACGAAGCCCGATTGCCCGAGTCCGTGGGCGTGGAGCACCTCGGGCGCAAAGGCCGCGACCTCGGCGAGGACGCGGGCGAATTCGGTGTCGGGATCGGCCTTCGGCGCAGGGGCCGAGCGGGTGAGCACCGCGACCTCGTGGCCCGCCTCGAGCGCGGCGATCTCGGTGCGGATCGCCGGTTCGCCGAGCGCGGCGGGATCGGGCAGGATGACCAGCACGCGCAGCTTGGCCAGCCCCGGGCCTGCGCCGCGCGGCGCCGCCTTGACAATTGTCGTCATGGGTACTCCCTTCCCCTGGGGATGAAACGCGGGCGACAGCGGCTCAAGCGCAACGCGAAGTCTCCGCCGGGAGAGGATCGGCGGTTCGTGCTGTGACTGCGAAAAGCAAATGAGGGCTTCGCGCCCGCCTCACCACTAAGCAGGTTAGGGACGCCGTCGCCGGTCGCGCACACAGAGGCACCCATGAGCAAAACGGCATCGGGGCAGCCCGTCTGGAACGGGCGTCCGCGGGGCGAACGGGTATCGATCGTGATGCCCACGCACAACCGCGCCCACCTGATCGGCGAGAGCATCGCCTCGGCGCTGGGGCAGTCGCACGCTCCGCACGAGGTGATCGTCGTCGATGACGGGTCGAGCGACGCCACGCCCGAGGTCGTGCGCGCGATCGGTGCGCCGGTCAGCTACCTGCGGCAGGAGAAGGCCGGCAAGTCGGCGGCGATGAACCGCGGGATCGCGGCGGCGACGGGCGATCTGCTGCTGGTGCTCGACGACGACGACCTGCTTCCCGAGGGCGCGCTCGCGGCCCATGTCGCGGCGCTGCGGGAAGCGCCCGGGTCCGGCTTCTCCTACGGACGCTTCGCGCGCTTCACCGGGCCGGGCGAGGCCGCGCCGATGAGCACCGATTTCGAGCCGCTTCCCGAGCCGGGGGCGCGGCGGCTGCTCGTCCAGCTGATGCAGTGCTGCTTCCTCCCCAATCCCGCCTGGATGGTCCGGCGCGAGGTGCAACTCGCCGCCGGGCCCTACCGCACCGACCTGCCGCGCGGGCAGGACTACGAGATGATCCTCAGGATCGCGCGCGGCGCGCCCGGGGTCTTCGCCGGGGCGGTGACGCTCTACCAGCGGAAGCATGTCGCGGCGCGGGTCACGACCTCGGGAACCGTGGTCGCGAAGGACACGGTCGCCGGCTGGATCGAGGCCGAGCGCGCGATCTTCGCCGAGATCGACGACCGCTGGGAAGACGCGGACTTCGCGCCCTTCGACGACGCGGCGGCGGGGGCCGAGGCCGAGCGCCTCGCGGTGCTCACCCGCGCGGTGATCCTGTTCATGCGCAAGGTCCACGAGCGCGCCGAGCGCCACCTCGCGCGCTATGCCGCGCTGCTCGGGGACGCGCCGCCGACGGCGCGCGAGCTCGCAATCGCGGGCGAGTTGCTGGGCGCGCGCTACGGGATCGGCGAGATCCTCGATTCGAGCCACGATCCCGCGCCGCTCGCCGCGCTCGGCCTGCCGCTGCCGCTGCGCCGCGCGATGGCGCGCCAGCTGGTGTGGCGGATGCGCGAGACGGTCGGCAGCGGGCGGTGGGGCGATGCGCTGCGGCTGCTCATCTGGGCGCGCCGCGCGCTCGGGAGCGCCGCGCTGCTGGGCGCGGCGAGCGGGCGTCTGGAGCGTTACGCGCGCCTGCCCCGGACGACTTCGGCGATCACCGCCTCGTAGGCCGCGTGCGCCGCTTCGGCGGAGAAGGCGCGCGCGCGCGCGCGGGCCTGCTCGCCGAGGGCGGCGCGCGCGCCCTCGTCAGCAATCAGGCTGGCGATCGCCGCGGCGAGCGCTGCGGGGTCGCCGGGCGGCACCAGCCGCGCCGCGCCGCCGGCGGTGCGCGCGACGCCGCCGACATCGGCCGCGACACAGGCGGCGCCGCTCGCCATCGCCTCCATCAGCGCGAGCGGCATCCCCTCGCTGCGCGAGGACAGCACGAAGAGCTCGGCGGCGTGGAGCTGCGCGCGGATCGCCTCGGGGGGCAGGCGCCCGGCGAAGTCGACCTCAGCCGCGATCCCGAGCCGCGCGGCCTGCGCCCTGAGCGCGGGGCCTTGCGAGCCCTCGCCGACCAGCACCAGCCGCGCGGGCGCGCCCCGGGCGGCGAGGATGGCGCAGGCCTCGAGCAGGATGTCGAAGCCCTTTACCTCCTCGAGCCGCCCGACCGCGACGAGGGTGGGGAGTGCGCCCCTCCGCTCGCGGTGGGTCTGGGGCGGGGCCCAGAATTGCGTGTCGATGCCGTTGGCGATCACCCGCGGCGCGCTGCGCGGGGCGAGGCCCTCTGCGGCGAGGCGCGCGGCGATCTCGTCCGAGACCACCGTCACCGCGTCGGCCTCGCCGATCACCTCGCCGAGGAAGGGCGCGTCCTCGGGCAGGGGACGCAGCACGTCGCTGCCGTGGCAGGTCACGACCACGCGGATCCCGAGCAGCCGGGCGAAGGCCAGGAAGTAGAGCGTCGAAGGCGAAGCGTAGTGGATGTTCACCACTTGCGGCCGCTCGCGCAGCAGCCGGACGGCGAGGCGCAGCGCCGTGCCGAGGCCGAGCCGGCGCCCGCCGTCGCGGCGGCGCAGGTGGAAGGCCTCGGCCCAGCCGTCCTCGCCGCCCGCGCGCGGCGGGGCGCTGCGCGCCGCCCAGCCGGTCGCAACGCGGTGCCCGCGCGCGGCGAGCGCGGCGGCGAGGCCGCGCATCACCGCCTGCACGCCCCCCGCCTCGGCGGCGTCGGCATTGGCATAGAGAAGGATCCGCAAGGCCCCGGGCTCCCGCGCTGGAGAAGGTCAGAAGAAGCGTTCGCCGACCCGGATGGTGTCGCCGGGGCGGACCGGGAAGGAGGGGGTCTCGCGCAGGTCGATGAGCCGCTCGCGGGTCTCGGTGGCGCGTTTCAGGAACACCCGCTTGGCGTTGGCGCGGTAGGTGAAGCCCCCCGCCGCGGCGACCGCCTGCTCGATCGTCAGGCCGACCGCGAAGTCGTATTGCCCGGGCCGCGTGACCTCGCCGAGGATGTAATAGGGGCGGTAGTTGATGATCTCGGCGCTGACCCGGGGGTCCTCGAGATAGCCCGCACCGAGCTTCGCGGTGAGCTCGGTCTGGAGGTCCTCGACGGTGCGTCCGGCGACGGGGATGTTGCCGACCAGCGGGAAGGACACGTCGCCCGCGCCGGTGACGCCGTATTCGCCGGTCAGCGTCTCCTCGCCGAACACGGTGATGCGCAGCTTGTCGCCCGGCCCGAGCGTGTAGGGCGCCGCGGTCGGGGGGAGGCGCGCGGCGGGCGCATCGCCGCCATAGCCGCCTCCGCCGCACGCGGCGAGCAGCATCAGCATCAGGGCGGCGAGGAGGGCGGGAAGGCGCGTCATCAGGCGGGGTTCCTTTGCGGTTGCGGGAGAGGGCGGCGATGCTGCGGCGCGCGGCGCATCGGGCGCAAAGCCCGGCGGGCGGGCAGCGGGGCCCGCTCGCCCAGCGGCATCGCCGCGAGCGCCGCCAAGACGGCGTAGAGCAGCACGGTGTCGAGCATGAAGGGCGCGATCACGAGCTCGGTGCGCAGCCGCAGCAGGATCAGGAACAGGCTCGCCGCGGCAAAGGCGCGCGGGGCGTCGACCGCGGCGATCAGCAGCACCGCCGTCCGCAGGGCGACGAGGCCGAGCGGGACGAGGAACAGCACGAGGCCGATGATGCCGAGGTCGGCCATGATCTCGCGCGCGGTGTCGTGGAAGTGGAACGCCCGCCCGTCGCGCTGCCTGTTGCGCGCGAGCAGGCCCTTGCCGGCGGGGCCGAGCCAGATCGCCTTGTAGCCGTGGCCGATCACGGGCCTTTGCGCGATCAGGCGGTCGGCCTCCTCCCACAGCAGGGTGCGGCCGGTGAGGCGCTCGTCCTTGCCGAGCACGTCGGTCTGGAGGATCGCCGCCTGACGCTCGATCAGCGGCAGGGCGAGCACCGCCGGGATCGCCAGCAGCGCGCCCGCGCCGAGCGCGAAGAGCCTGCCGCCGCGCCCTAGCCACGCCGCCACCGCGAGCACCGCGAGGAGCGCCGCGAGCAGCACCGCGGAGACGAGCGCGGTCGCCGAATCCACCTGCACGGTGAGGAACACCGCGGGCACCACCGCCAGCGCGGCGAGGATTCGCGCGAGGGGGCGATAGGTCGCCGATGCCGCCACGCACAGCGCCGCCGCCATCCAGAACAGCGCGATATAGCCCATCTGGTTTTTGGAGCCCGCGAAGCCGATCATCACCGGCCCGGCGTCGGACGCGCCCATCCGCCCGCTCGCAAGGCCGAGCAGGCAGGCGATGGCGAGGCCGACGAACACCGCCAGCACCAGGTCCCGCAAGGCCAAAGCCCGGCCCAGCACCACCCCCGCCACCACGGTGACCAGCAGCTGCACCCCGTACCGCGCCGAGACCCCCGGCACCTCCGACCACAAGGCCGAGGCGGCGGCGAAGAGCGGCAGCAGCAGGAAGGGCAGCGCGGGCAGCAGCCAGCCCGGCAGGCTCCGCCAGCGCATCGCGAGGATCGCGCCGAGGGCGAGCAGCTGCACGAGGCTCGCCAGCGGGCCGAAGGCGGGCGCCGCGAGCGCGACGATCATCGCCACTATGAGGCCGAACACCGGCAGGCGCTCGAAACCGAAGGGCTCAAGCCGGGGGTGAGCCGCGCGGGTTCGGGCGGTGGCGGGCAAGGCTCTCGCTTTCGCTGCTGCTGGCTGCTCGGGTTCGGCGCAGAGAATTGCCGATAGGCCCCACCCGGTCGCCCACACAGATCAGCAACCTGCCGCAGGCCCTGCGGCTGCTCAGGGAACCGGGGAGGGGGCGATCAGGAAGCGCGGCTCGCCCGCCGCGTCGCTCTTTCCCGGCAGGCGCGCCGGGCGCAGCAGCGCGAGCTTGTCGCGCGCGACGCCGAGGCCTGCGTCGAGCAGCAGCCGCGGCCGGTCGCGGTTCTCGTAGAGCGCGCGCACGAGGCCGCTCTTCTGCTTGGCGTCGAGGAAGTGCCGGTGGTGCCAGCGCTGCGCGCATTGGGTCCGGTGCTGGAGGAGCACCTCGCGCTCGTCGGGCGACAGGTGGCCGGCGAGCATCCGGTCGTCCGCCTCGACCAGCGCGGCGAGATCGGCGGCGGCATGGCGCGCGCTCAGCGAATCCGCACGCTCGATCGCGAGGTAGCCGCAGGCCGCGACCAGCCGGAACCGCGCGCCCGCGAGCAGCATCCGGGCATAGAGGTCGAAGTCCTCGCCGAGCCGGAGGCTGGGGTCGTAGCGCAGGCCGTGACGGTCGAGGAAGGCGCGGCGCATCACCGGCTTGAGGAAGCCGAGCTCCCCGCGCGGGCGTCCGGCCTGCGAGATGTTGGCCGCGACGAAACGCGCGAAGCTCATCCGCTCGGCGATGCCCCCGGTGGCGAAGGCGGCGAGGTGGGTATAGGCCTCGGCCTGCTCTTCGCTCACGAACATCATGTTGTCGGCCGACATGTCCCAGTCGCCCGCCGCATCGGCGAGCGCGGCGAAGCGGCCGGGGAGGATCACGTCGTCGGCATCGAGGATCGCGATGCGCGGCGCGCGCGAGCGCGCAATCGCGAGGTTGCGCGCGGCGGCGGGGCCGAGGTTCTTCTGCGCGCGCAGCACCTTGAGCCGGCCGCTGCCGTCGTCCGCTCCCCACGCCTCGTGCGCGGTCGCGTCCTCGGATGCGTCGTCGACCACCACCACCTCGCGCACCGCCTCCTCGCGCAGCGCCGAGGCGACCGCGCGCGCGACCGTGCGTTCCGCGTTCATCGCCGCGACGATCACGCAGATCTCGTCGTTCATGCCGAATGCCGCCCCTTGCCGTGGTCTGTGGAGGTGGCGCGGTGGATAGCGGCAGGCGGCCCGCAGTGAACTAACCCTGTTAAGGTCGCGCCTCGGGTGATCGGCCTACGGCATCGGCGCAATGCCGTTCGTCCGTTCCCGGCATCCCAGGATACCCCGCGCCCATGGCCGCAACCCCGACGCCGCCCGAGCTTTCGCCCTTGCCCACGCCCCTGTTCGGGCCCGTCGAGCCGCTCGTCTCGCTGCTGATGGTGGCGCGCAATGCCGCGGAGCATATCGACGCGGCGCTGACCTCGGCGCGGCGGCAGACATTGGAGGCGATCGAGATCGTGGTCGTCGACGACCGCTCGACCGACGCGACCGGCGAGATCATCCGCCGCCATGCCGAGGAAGACCCCCGGGTGATCCCGGTGCGCGGCCACGGCAAGGGGCTGGCGGCGGTCAGGAACCTCTCGGTCGCGGCGGCGGCGGCGCCCTATGCGGCGGTGCTCGACGCCGACGATATCCTCCACCCGCGCCATGCCGAGCACCTGCTCGATCTCGCGAGGCGCACCGGGGCGGACATTGCGGCGGCGAACATGATCGCCTTCTCGCGCGAGGCGCCGGCGAGCCTGTTCGCGTCCGGCCTCAAGTGGAGCGCCGAGCGGATGATCGGCCATGCCGACTTCGTCGCCAGCGGCCGGCTCGGGCGCGAGGCGGTGCAGCTCGGCTATCTGAAGCCGCTGTTCCGCCTCGACGCGCTGCGCCGGCACGGCCTCCACTACGACCTGCGCCTGAGGATCGGCGAGGACTGGGACCTCGTCGAGCGCGCGCTGGCGGCGGGGCTGACCTATGCCTGGCGGCCCGAGCCGACCTATTACTACCGCCGCCACGCCGCCTCGACCTCGTTCCGCTGGACGCCCGAGGACCTCACCGCGCTGATTGCCGCCGAGCGCGACCGCATCGCCGAGGATGCCGGGCGCGATCCGGCGCTGGCGCGGGCGCGGGCGGAGCGGCTCGCGAGCCTCGAGGACACGCTCGCGCATTGCGAGGCGGTCGCGCACCTCAAGTCGCGGGCTGCGGGCAAGGCCATCGCTGCCCTGGCGCGCCGTCCGCGCGCGGCGGGGCTCTTGTGGCAATCCGTCCGCGAGGGGCTGGCACGCCGCGCCGCCGCCGCGCGCCGGCCGAGCGACACCGCTCCCTCCTCGGCGGGCGAGGGGCCGCACGTGCTGGTCTGCGGCGAGGAGCGCCCCGGCTCCGAGGTCGCGCTCGCCGCGGCGCTGGTCAAGGCGAGCGGGGTGCCCCTGAAGCGCCTGACGCGGGCGCAGCTCGCCGACCCGCTCGCCACCGCGCGTGCCGGGCAGGGCGCGGCGATGGTGCTGCTCGCCGAGGAAGCTCTTGCGGATGCCGCCGCGCACGCGATCGGCGACGGGGTGCCCTTTGTCGCGGCGGCAGGCACCGCGCATCCGCTGGTCCAGCACACCATCGCGGCCGAGACCTGCGGCGAGCTCCTCGGCCTCATCCCCGGGCAGGCGCTCGCCGACCACGGCCTCGCCTGGCGCGAGCGGGCGCGGCCGCCGCGGCGCGGTATCGCCGCATGAGCGGAGCACCGCGGGCGATCATCGTCAGCCGCCAGCGCCTGATCGGGGCGACCAACGGCAGCTCCGCCTACCTTATCGACATCGCCCGCTCGCTCGCCGAGGCGGGGCTCGCGCCGGTGCTGCTGCAACCTGCGCCGGGCGTGATGGGCCGCGTGCCCTTCTATCGCGCGCGGCCCGAGACCGCAGTCTTCGCCGAGCACCGCATCAGGGGCGTCGCGCGGCTCGGGCGCTGGTTCGTCTCGCGCGACCCGGGCGTGTGGCGCGATGCGGCCTGGGGCGTGGTGCAGAGCCTCGCGCGGCGCATCGGCCTCAAGGGCAAGTGGACCGAGGACCGCCCGCGCCCCTATGCCATCGCCGCCGCCTGGGAGAGCGACGACCGCGCCTGGCTCGCGCAGTGCGAGGTCGGCCCGCACGACCTCGTGATCGCCGACTACGCCTTCCAGTCCGAGGCCTTCGCCTTCCTCGGCACCCCGCGCGAGCGCTGCGCGATCGTCATGCACGATCTCTTCCACCGCCGCAGCGGATCGGGCGCGGGGGCGGAGCGGGACAGCGTCGCGGCGCTCACCCGCGAGGCCGAGGTGGCGCTGCTCGGCCGGGCGGGAACGGTGATCGCGATCCAGCAGGAGGAGGCGGACTTCGTCGCCCGCGCCCTGCCGCGCGCGCGGGTGATCCTCGCCCCCGGCACCCGCGAGGTCGAGCCCGCCGGTCCGCCAGCCGCGCCCGGCCAGCTGCTGTTCGTCGGCAGCCGCACCGCGCCCAACACCGACGGGCTGGCGTGGTTCCTCGAGCGCGTGTGGCCGCAGGTCCGCGAGGTTGCGCCAACCAGCCGCCTCGATGTGGTCGGCACCGTCGCCGCCGACTTCGAGCGGGCGCGGGTGCCGGGCGGCGTGACGCTCCACGGCCTCGTCCCTGACCTTGCGCCCTTCTACCGCCGCGCCGGGATCGTGGTCTCGCCGCTGCGCTTCGGCTCGGGGCTCAAGATCAAGCTCGTCGAGGCGCTCGCCTGGGGCAAGCCGGTGGTGGCGAGCCCGGTGACCTTGCAGGGGGTCGAGCGCGAATGCGCGCCGGCGGTGATGGTCGCCGAGGACGCGGCGAGCTTCGCCGCGGCGATCCTTGCGCTCCAGCGCGACAGCGAACTGCGCGACCTGCTGACCCGGCGGGCGCGTGCGGTCGTGGAGGCGCATTTCGCCCGCGCCGGCGCGCACGGGTCCTTGCGCGCCTGGGCTCAGGACGCGGCGAAGGGGAGGGCCGGGGCGGGGATGCTCCTGCCGCCCGAGATGCGCGCGGAGATCTCCTGCTTCCAGTAGCCCGCGCTCCAGCCGAGGTGCATGATCATCGCCGCCGTCCCGGCCCATGCGACGTCGGCGCGCCTCTCGCGCAGCGCAAGGCCGAGGCCCCAGGCTTGGCACAGCAGCGCCCAGCTCGCCGCCGGGAGCGCCAGCAGCGGCGCGAAGGGGGCGCCCAGTGCGAGCACGCAGGCCGGCGCGATTCCGAGCGGAAGCGCCTGCCGCAGCCGCAAGCGGCTGCGGTGACGGCGCACCGTGGTCGCGCGGCCTGCGCCGTAGCGGAAATATTGCCGCCACAGCCCGCGGGCGGTCCCGCGTGGAAAGTAGGTCACCAGGATGTCGGGCGCGAGCCAGATGCGCGCGCCCTTCGCCGCCATCCTGAGGTCGAGCTCGGCATCCTCGTTGCAGGGCATGGTCTCGCAATAGCCGCCCGCGCCGGTGAAGGCCGAAATGCGCATCAGGGCATGGTGGCCGTGATCGACGAGCCCCGCCTTCGCCCCCGTCCTGTGCGCTGCGCCCCCGGTGCCGAGCCGCGAGTTCTGCGCCGCGGCAACCCCGCGCGCGAAGCCGTGCCGGGCGCGGGTGACCATCCCCACCACCACCGCGTCGACCTGCTCGGCCTCGGCGGTGGCGACGAGGCGCGAGACGTAGTCCGCCGGGTAGAGCGCATGGGCATCGACCCGCGCGAGCCACGTCGTCCCGCCGCCGAAGCGCGCCACCGCGCGGTTCACCCCGGCGCTCTGGATGCGCTGCGGGTTGTCGAGCAGCACCACCCGCGGCGCGCGCGCGGCGATGGCGCGGACCAGATCGCGGGTGCCGTCGGTGCTCCCCCCGTCGGCGACGACGATGCGCTCGTTCGCCGGATCGCCGAGCAGGCATTCCAGCAGCGTGCCGATATGCGCGGCCTCATCGAGGCAGGGGATGACGGTCAGCACGCGCATCAGGCGATGGTCTCCAGCTGGCGCACCAGCTCGCGGTGCTCGTCGGGGGAGAAGGCGATGCGCTCGCGCGGCACCGCGCGCGCGGCCTCGCTGAGGGCGGCATAGGCCTCGGGCGTCAGCCGCTCGAGCGCCGCGCCCAGCGCCTCGCCTTCGGCGAGCCGCAGGCCGACGCCCGCCGCTTCGAGCCAGCGCCCGGTCTCGACCCCGGCGAGCGCGACCGGCACGACGCCGTGGGCGAGGCTCTCGTAGAGGCGGTTGGGGAGCAGCCAGGCCGAGTTCAGCCCCTCCTCGAAATAGTCGATGCACCACGCGAAATGGACGCGCCCGTAGAGGCGCGGCAGGTCGGCGGGGCGGTAGGGGCCGGCATATTCGACATGGGGGAGCTTGCTGATCTCGGCGGGAAGGTCGGGGAAGATGTCGGGCGAGGGGATGCCCGCGACCAGCACCCGGATGCGCCCTTGCGAGCGTGCGGCGAGCCGGGCGAGGATCGCGAGGCTGCGGCGGCAGCGCAGCATTCCGAACCAGCCGATCGTCCAGGGGCCGCTCTCGGGCGGCGCGGGCGAGGCCGCGGGGGCTTCGGGCAGGGCGCTGACCTTGTTCTCGATCAGGTCGACGGGCCCTGCATAGTTCTGGAGCCCGCGGAAATAGTCGCGCTCGAAGGCGGGGGAGGAGACGATCACCCGCGCGGTGCGGGCGAGCAGCCGCCGCTCGAGCCAGCGCAGCGCCCGCGAGACAAGGCCGGTCCCGAGCAGCTTCCTGTGAATGTCGAGGCACTCGTAGACGAGGCTCTGCCCCGGCCGGGCGAGCCTGGCGGCGATCACCAGCATCTCGAGATTGCGGGCGACGACGATGTCCGCGCGCCGCACCAGCGCCCTGGCGCGGCCCGGCGCGACCAGCCGGCGCAGCACGAGGCCCGCGCGCCGGGCGAGCCGCGCGTCGTGGCTGCGCCCCATCGCCAGCGCGGGCGCACCGGCGACGCTCGCGGGCGCGGCGCGGCGGTAGAAGCCGGCGAGCGCGACCCGCGCGCCCCCGGCGCTCAGCCCCTCGATGCGCCGCGCCACTGCGGCATCGCCGAGATCGTGGACGAGATAGGCGATCGTGCTCGTCGTCGTCGTCATGGGAGGTGTGCGCCCTTGTTGCCCCGGGGCCACGCCGCAAGGGCCCCTTGGCGGCGCTCCATGCCGCAAGCCGCGGCTGCGCAAATTCACGTGCTTTGCTCACCTCGATCAAAGCGCCGCTGCCGCTCCACCGGGGTTGGCAAAGCAGGTTATGGCTGCATCAGATGACGGGGGGCAGGTCATGCCACGGACTTGCCGGCCCCGCGGGGCTGGTCCCTCTTCACTTGCCCATCGGATTGGGGGAGACGCCCTTGGCGACCCGAGCAGACCGCCTCGTGCACGACAATGCCGAACCGCACGCCCCGGGGCTCGCGGTGCCGCGCGCCGACGCCGCCGCGCTGCCCCGCAGCGAACCGCGCGGGCCCGGCGGCGGCGGGAGCGATGGCGGCGGCGGGGGCGGCTACGGCGCGCCCGGCGGCGGAGGCGCGGCGCCCTTCCTTCCCGATCCCGGGATGCTCTGGCTGGTGTTCCGCCGCCGCCTCGGCCTGTTCCTCGCGGTGGTCGCCGCGGTGCTCGGGCTGGTCGCCCTCTTCACCCTCTCGCAGCCGGTGCTCTATTCCGCCTCGGCGAGCGTCCTCATCGAGCCGCGCCAGCCCGAGGTGCTCGAGAGCAAGGCGGTCGCCCCGGCGCTGCCCGACGAGACCAACGTCATCGACACCGAGGTCGAGATCCTCTCCTCGCGCCGCCTCGCCGGGCGGGTCGCCGAGGCGCTGAAGCTCGAGCAGTGGCCCGAGTTCGCGCGCTATGCCCGCGCCGCGCAGCGCGATGCCGGCGTCGGCCGCGCGGAGCCGGGCACCCACCCGCTCGCGGGCGCGGTGCTCCAGCGCATGGAGATCCGCCGCTCGGGCCTCACCTATCTCATCGACATCACCGCGCGCGCCGAGAGCCCCAGGCTCGCCGCCGCGCTCGCCAACGAATATGCCCGGCAATATCTCGCCCAGCAGCAGGAGATGAAGTCGAGCACCTCGAAAGGCGCGCAGGCGTTCCTCCAGACCCGCCTCGTCGAGCTGCGCCGCAAGGCCTCCGAGGCCGACGCCGCGCTCCAGAACTACATGATCCGCAACGGCCTCATGAGCGCCGAGGGCGCGACGATGGCGGAACAGGAAGTCTCGACCCTCAACCAGGAGATCGCCTCGGCGCGTGCGCAGCTTGCCGAGAAGGAAGGCCAGCTCGCCGCCGCGCGCAGCCGCGTGGGCGGGCGCAGCGGGGGCGGGGCGGACGTGCCGGCGGCGCTCAATTCGGGCACGGTCGCCGCGCTGCGCGCCCGCGAGGCGGAGCTCGCCGGCGAGGTCGCGCGGCTTTCGGCGCGGCTCGGCCCCCAGCACCCCGAGCTGATCCGCGCCAAGGCCGACCTTGCCGACGTCCGGGCGCAGGTCCAGCAGCAGATCGACCGCGTGCTCTCCTCGCTCGAGGCCGACGTCCAGGCGGCCCGCTCGCGGCTGCAATCGCTCGAGGCGAGCCAGGGCCGCGCGCGCGGGTCGCTCGCATCGAACAACGCCGCGCAGGCGGGCTTCCTCCAGCTCGAACGCGATGCCAAGGCGGCGCGGCAGATCTACGACACCTTCCTCGCCCGCGCGCAGGACGTCGAGGCGCAGGCCGGGCTGATCCGCCCCGATGCCTCGATCGAGACGCTCGCCCGGGTGCCGGTTCTGCCCTCCTCGCCCAGCTATCCGCTCGCAGCGGCGGGAGGGCTTGCGCTGGCGATCATCCTCGGCCTCGCGGCGATTGCGGCGGCGGAATATCTCGACGCGCGGATCCGCACCCGCGCGGATGTCGAGAAGCGGCTCGGGCTTGCCTATCTCGGCGCGGTGCCCGAGCTGGGGACAACGACGGGCCGCAAGATCCGCGGCGAGCTGCCCGAGCAATACCTCCTCGCCCACCCGCAGTCGAAGTTCACCGAGGCGGTGCGCGCATTGAAGAACGCGATCCTGCTGCAACCGGGCGGCGCGCCGCGCAGCCTCGCGATCACCTCGGCCCTGCCGCGCGAGGGCAAGTCGACGACCGCGATCTGCCTTGCGCGCCTGCTCGCGGATTCGGGCGTGCGCACGGTGCTGGTCGATTGCGACAGCCGCCGCCGCGCGGTGAGCGAGGCGCTGCTGCCCGAGGGTTGGGACGGGTTCGGCCAATACCTGCGCCGCGAGGTCCCGCTCGCCCGCGCGCTCGCGGTGGAGGAGGCGACGGGGCTCGCAGTGCTCGGCTCGCGCCGCGCCGAGGGCGCCGCGCGCGAGCTGTTCGTCCAGGTGCCGCTCGCCGAAATGCTCGCCGAGCTCGCGATGCAGTTCGAGATGGTGGTGATCGACACCGCCCCGGTGCTCGGCGTTGCCGAGACGCGGCTGATCGCCGCCGGGGTCGAGAGCACGGTGATGCTCGCCCGCTGGCGCGACACCTCGATCAAGGCCGCCGAGACCGCCGCCGACCTGTTGCTCGCCTCGGACGCGGTGGTGGCGGGCGTCGCGCTCACCCGCGTCGACGTGCGCCAGTATGGCAGCACCGGCCAGCAGGACGTCTATTCCTACCAGGACAAGTTCGCGGGCTACTACGTCGATTGAGACGGATCAGAACTCCAGCCTGACGCCCACGCTCACCCGGTTGCGGGTGAATTCGCGGAAGAAGCCCTCGTCGGCAAAGCGCTGGAAACGGTCGGCGCGGGCGAAGACCCTGAGGTTGCGGTTCACCTTCCAGGTGCCGCCGACCATCAGGTTGTATTCGTCCGCGCTGGTGTCGATCTGGCCGACGGTGTCGATCCGCGCAAACCCCGCGCGCGCTTCAAGGAGGAGGTTGCGCAGCAGCTCGTGCTCGGCCTCCAGCCGTGCCTGGCTGCGGATGTTGCCGCTGACGAGCTGCGAGCCGCCTTCCTCGACCTGCCGGTCGGCGAAGAGGCGCAAGGTGGTGAGCGGCGTGATGTTCCAGGTGAGGTTCGCCCCGAAGCTGAGGCCGGTGAGCCCTTTGGTGCCCGGATCGTCGATCGAACGGTGGAGGATGCCGGCGCGCAGTTCGCCGAACAGGAGGTTGGTGAGCTCGACCCGCGCGCCCGCCTCGATCGCGTAGCCGGTGGTGTCGCGGTCGAAGGTGGAAGCGGCGTTCTCGGTGTAGTTCAGCCGGTCGATCTGGCCGCGCACGAGGCCCGAGACGCGGGGGGAGAGTTCGATCAGCCCCTGTAGCGAGCCGCGCGTGTAGACCGAGTTTCGGAACGACTGGTCGAGCACCGCGCCGCTCGCGGTGACCGCGTCGTCGAAGTCGAGCAGCACCACCTGCGCATCGCCGATCAGCTGGAGCCGCCCGAAGTCGCGCGCGCCCGAGAGCAGCACGTCGGCGCGGCGGAAGCGGGTCGGCTCGCGCGCCTGCGCGGCGCTGGTGATGTTGGCGCGGTCCTCGGCGAGCGCATCCAGTGAGGCGACCATGCGCACCGAGGTATCGCGGTCCACATCGAGCCGACCCTGCACCCGCGCGCCGCCCTGAAGCGTGTCCTCGGTGGTGAAGCGCTCGTGGAAGCTCTGCTGGATATAGGCGTCGGCCTCGATGCTGTGGCGCTGCCAGACCGAGCGGATCTTGACCGCGCCCCGCGCCGTCAGCTCGAAGTCGCCCGCGCCGTTGTCGGGCAGGGCGAGGATGTTGTCGTCATATTCCAGCCGGGCCTCGGCGCTGGGGAAGATGAAGAAGCTCCCGATCCGCCCGCCGACCGGCTCGTAGTCCTCGAGCCGGCGGTCGGAGGGGGCGGGGAGGGCGCCGGGCGCGCTCGAGGTCGAATTCTGCGCGCGCACGGCGGTGCCCGCGACGAGCAGGGCGGCGAGGCTGACGAGGCCGGTCGCCCGGACGATGCGCTGCATGCGTGCTCGCCTTCTCATGTTGCTTGGCCTGGCGATGACGGCGCGGCGGCGCGGGGCACCCACATGGGTTTGCCTCGCGCCGCCGGTTCGCCGGACGGGGCATGGCGTTCGCTGCGTTCGGCGGCGACGAGCTGGCCGACCGGCCCCGCGCCGCGGGCGAGCTCGGCAAAGCCGCCGACCTCGACCACCCGGCCCCTGTTGAGCGCGATCACGTGGTCGGCCGCGGCGACCATCGAGAGGCGGTGGGCGATGACGAGCACCGTCACCCGGCCCCTCAGCGCCGCGACCGAGCGGGCGAAGGCGGCCTGGCTCTCCCAGTCGAGCGCGCTGGTCGCCTCGTCGAGGACCAGCAGCTGCGGCGCCATCACCAGCGCGCGGGCGAGCGCGATGCGCTGGCGCTGCCCGCCCGAGAGGCGGCTGCCGTTCTCGCCGAGCGGCGTGTCGAGGCCCACCGGAAGCGCGCGCACGAACTCCGCCGCGCCCGCGCCCTCGAGCGCCTGCCACAGCTCGGCCTCGCTCGCCTGCGGGCGCGCGAGGCGCAGGTTCTCGGCGACCGAGCCGGGGAGCAGGAAGTGGTCCTGCGGCACGTAGGCGACCTGGCGGCGCCAGGCGCGCGCGGTCTCGGGGGTGAGCGCTTCGCCGTCGATGCGGATCGTCCCCGCTTCGGGCGAGAGGAGGCCGCACAGCAGGTCCGCGGTGGTGCTCTTGCCGCTCCCCGAGGGGCCGATCAGCGCGGTGATCGCGCCGGCCGGGATCACGCAGTCGAGCTGCGCGAGCGCCGGATCGCCGTCGCCCCCCGCATAGGCGTAGCGCACGCCCTCGCAGCGGATTCCGCGGGCGAGCACCGGCGGCGGGGCGGCGGTGGCGGGGAGCGGCGGCTCGGCCTCGGCGGCGCATTCATCGAGAAAGCGCCGGATGTCGGCGAAGACCGTGACCTCGCCGAGCAATTGCTGGAGGCTGGTCTGCATGGCGGTGAAGCGCGGGGCGATGCGCATGAGGAGGACGAGGAAGGCGACGAGCTGCGGCAGGCCCATGCCGAGGAAGCGAACCCCGGCATAGACGATGGCGGCGACCGCGAGTGCGCTCACCACCTGGCTCGCGATCATGCCGAGCGAGGTGAGGCGCATGTAGCCCACCGCCTCCGCGTGGACCTTGCCGAGGTTCTCGGCGAGCCGCGCGCGGTAGGCGCCTTCCGCGCCGTGGATGCGCGCGGTCTTGAGGCCGCCGAGATATTCCGAGACGGTGCGGTACTGGTCGCGCTTGTTGGCGGTGCGCTCGCGCCCGAAGCGCGTCGCGCGCGCACGCAAAGGGGCGAGCATCACGAGCATGACGAGGCCGAGCCCGGCGGCGGTCAGCATCATCGCCGGGGCGATCACCCAGGCGACGAGGAGGTAGATCGCGAGCAGGATCCCCGCCTGAAGCAGCATCATCACCGCCATCGCCGCGGTATAGACCCGCTCGACATCGCCGGTGAGAAGGTGATGCAGGTCCGAGGGGCGGCGGCGGACCAGCGCGTCCCAGCGCAGCGCCCCGATCGCGGCGAAGAGATCGAGCCGCAAGCGGTTGAGGAGGTCGAACAGCAGGTCGGCGAGGTAGATGTTCTTCGCCCGGGTGAAGAGCCCTTGCAGCGCGACCAGCGCGACCAGCCCGGCGAGCGCCATGCCGAGGCTGATCGTCACGCCTCCTGCCCACTCGGGCAGCACCAGCCCTTCGCCCGCATTGCGCCCGGCGAGCGAGAGCAGCGGCACCACCAGCAGGATCGACACCCCCTCGGTGAGCCCGCCGAGCACCAGCAGCGCGAGCGCGATGGCGAAGCGCCGCCCGCTCCCGGCGGCGAGGTAGCGGACGAAGGGGAGGATGCCCTCGTAATTCGCGGCGCGGGCAGGGGCGTTCATGTCCCGAGATGCCCGGCCACGAAGTCCACGACCTCGCCGAGTGCGCCCAAGTCATGCGGCACGGTAAGAATCGCGGCCTGCGCCGTGTGGGCGAGGGCGGCGCATTGCCGGGCGTGGCGCGCGGCGATCGCCGGGGTGATCGCCGCCGCGCCGAAGCGCGTCCCGTAGGAGAAGCGCAGGAAGGCCTTCATCCGCTCCTTGGGTTCGAGCGGGCGCAGCGCCAGCTCGGGGCCGCGGGTCAGCAGGAAGAAGTGCCCCGGCGCATGGGACGCCTCGGCGAAGCCCGAGCCGACGAGGAAGCGCTGCTTGTCGCGCACCAGCGGCACGCCGGGGCGCGCATCGAGGTCCGCCCCCGCGAGCGCCGCCGAGGCCGCCTCGGTGAGCTTGACCTGCGGGAAGGCCGGACTGATCGTCCCCGCGCTGCGCTCGAGCCCCTCGATGGCGATGATGTCGTCGGTGAGGAGCGCGTATCCGGCGCGCAGGAAGGCCGCCGCGGTGGTCGACTTGCCCGCCCCCTTGTCGCCGAGGAAGGCGAAACTCGCGCCCCCGGCACCGGCGAGCGCGCTACCGTGGAGGAGGAAGCTGCCGCGCGCCTGGAGCAGCAGTGCCAGCACCGGGCCCAAGAGAGGGAAGGCGACCAGCGCCGGGTCGATCCCCGGGCGCGGCTCGACCTCGATGAGCCTGGGGGCGGCGATGCGGAAGGCGCCGATCTGCGGGTAGAGGAGGAAGCACTGGGTGTCGCCGAAGCGGAATGTGCCGGGCGCCTCGGGCGCGGGAAATTCGCGCCCCGTGTGGACGACGCGGATCGTGAGGTCGGCGGGGCCCGCGGGCGCGGGGACGAGTTCGGGCAGCGCCATGTCGCTGGCGATGGCGAGGCCGAAGGCGCGGTAGTGGTGCGGGCCGCCGCGCGGGAAGAGGCTCATGCCGCCGCCTCGCGCAGCCGCACCGCGCCGCTCGTGCGCGCGCCGCAGCCCATCTCGAGCCACATCCCGAGCGCCGCGGCGCGCCAGATCATCTGCACGCTCCTGCCGCCGGCGGCGTCGGGGTCGGCGGCGATGGCGGACCACAACATCCGGGCGCGGGGGAGATCGACGAAGGGCGCGAGCGGGCTCGCGGCGGCGCCGAACAGCTCGTCCAGCGCCCCGCGGTGGTGGCGCACCATGCCGCGCGCGAGGTGGACGGTGAAGTCGATCTTGTCGCGCCGTTGCAGCACCGAATCCGGCACGATCCCCGCCATCGCGCGGCGCAGCACCAGCCGCGACCAGCCGCGCGACAGCTTCTCCTGCGCGGGCAGGCCGAGGCAGAACTCCACCACCGCGCGGTCCCAGAAGGGATAACGGGGCGCCAGGCCCTGCGCCCGGTAGAAGGCGGCGTGGACCTCGAAGGCATAGGGCTGGAGCGGGTCTGCGAGCACCGCGCGGTGCTGGCCCTGCTCGGTCGCGGCAAGTTCGGGGCGGACGAAGCCGCGCATCCGCTCGGGCAAGCGGCTGCGCTGGACGAGGTCGCGCGCGAGGATATGCGCCGGGGGGCGCTCCGCGGCGGGGGCCGCGTCGCGGTCGAAGGGGGCGAGGAGCTTTGCCACGACCCTTGCGTCGAGCCGCTGCTGGCGGGCGGCGACGCGGCGGGTGAGGGCAAGGCGCGAGCGGCCGTAACTGTCCGCCGCCCCGCGCGCCTCGCGCCACAGCGCGAGCCAGGCGCCGCTTGCCGCGAGCTCGTCGAGGAGGCCGTAGCCGTGGCTCACCACCTCGTCCCCGCCGTGGCCGTCGAGCAGCACCGCGACGCCCTGTTCGGCAGCGGCCGCGAGGACGTGGCGCATCGCGGCGAGGTTGGGCGAGAGGGTCGGGCCGCCCATCTCGCCGAGCAGGTCCGCGAAGCCAGCGAAGGGCGCATAGCCGTCGAGTTCGAGAATGTGCGGCGCGAAATGCCCGGTGGCGAGCACCGCCTCGGCGTGGGCCCGCTCGTTGGAGCGCGCTGGCTCGCGGAACAGCATGGTGAAGACCGGGAGCGGCGGCCCGCCGGCGCGGCGGCGCTGGTCGCGCGCGAGGCAGGCGATCGCCGAGGAATCGAGCCCGCCGCTGAGCAGCGCGCCGACATTCTCGTGGCCCTGCGTCTGCCGGGCGACGGCGGCGTCAAGGCGGGCGCGCAGGCCGGCAGGCGCGTCCTCGCCGCGGGCGAAGGGGGCGGGGGCAATCGCGGCGAAGCGGGTGAAGGTCAGCGCGCCGCGTTCGAAGCTGAGGCTGTGCCCGGCGGGGAGGCGCTGGACGCCCGCGAACCAGGTGTTCTCGGCATCGAGCACCCGGCCGTAGAGGAAGTCGGCGATCGCCTCCTCGCGCAGGGTGCGCGGCCGGTCGAGGGCGGCGGCGAGGGCGTCGGGGAAGGCGGCCAAGCGCAAGGCTCCCCCCTCGCGGCGGTAGCACAGCGGGGCGAGGCCCATCGGGTCGCGTGCGCACAGCAGGCGGCGGCGCGCGGCGTCCCACAGCGCGAAGGCGAAGGCGCCCGCGAGCCGCTCCGGCGCCGCCTCGCCCCAGGCGCGCCACGCGGCGGCGATCACCGCTGCGTCGCTCGCCTGCGGGGAAAGGCCGAGCCTCGCGGCAAGCTCCGCGCGGTTGTCGAGCCGGGCGTCGGCGACGAGGGCGAGGCCCTGCTCGACATGGACCCCGCCGGGCCCCTCGAGGATGACGCCGGGCGCGGTCTCCCGGGCGCCGGGGTGCGGGGGCGGGGTCTCGCCCGGCCCCGTCCCGACCGCTCCGGCAATCCCGCCGCGCCGCGCCATCAGCGGCGCCCCGTCAGGTGCGTGTAGTCCGAGAGGCGCGTGCCCGCCGCGCCGATCACCACCCGCCCGTTGCAGGCGAGCCAGGCATGGGCCTCGAACCGCCCCGCGTCGTCGCAGCGCACCCCGACATGGAGGTCCGACCCGTGCCCCGCGCGCGCAAGCAGGTATTGCAGCGCGAGCGCCTGGGTGAGGCAGGTCGCGCGCGGGACGAGCTGCGCGAGGCGCTCGATCCGGCGGGCGAGCTGGCGGGCGTAGAAGTGCCCCTCGCCCGAGGGCGGGGCGGGCGGCATGAGGCGCCGCAGCCGGTTGTAGCCCAAGGTGCTGAGGCCGACGCGCATCACCGCCAGCGCCGCGAGGCACTTGGCGTCGCGGCGCAGCGCGGCGAGGCGCGGCGTGCGGGGCGGGGGCGGCAGGGCGCTCACCCGCGGGTGCATCGGACCAGCCCGGCGGCCTCGAGATCGGTGACCAGCCGCGCAATGTCCGCCTCGACCACATCGACCGGCGCGTCATAGGCTTCGCGCACCGCCGCGACGAGCGCGGCAAAGGTCACCCGCTCGGCGCCCGCCTCCACCAGCCGGTCCCACACGAAGGCGCCCACGGCGTTGAGGCTGTAATAGATGTTGGTGCGCAGGTTGAGCAGCGCCGAGCCCTCGCCCAGCGTGCAGCCGACCACCTCGGGATCGCTCGCGATCTCGAGGGCAGGCGGCAGGGTGGTTGCAATTCGCTCCATCGACGGTTTCCCCGCAAACTGAAGGGACGCGCAGGCGGGCCCACCCCCGCCGGCGTGGAAAGGCGGGACAGGGAGCGGTCCCGTGCCCGGGGCTTGGCCCCCGGTGCGCTCCGCTGCCCCCTGTCGGCCGATCAGGACAGGCCGTCTTCGACGCCGCAGGTGAGGTCGCCGAAGGGCGTGCCGGCCGGGAAGGTCGCGTCGAGCGCATCGGGGCAGCCCGAGGCCTGGGTCAGGGTCTCGAAAGTGCCCAGTTCTTCGAGCGAGGGGGCCGAATAGTTCATTGTGCTCATTCGCTTTCTCCTTTGGGTATTATTGAACAGCCCCGGCATCGCCTGACGCAGGGACGCGAAAAGGAGCACGCGGGTGAAATCAAGCGTGCTCAATCAATGGACTGTCGCCCTTGCGATAAAGCACGTTATTAAATTCCGTCCGGGCACCCCTATCGTAAATCCGAGGTGGATTTCGACGATCAATCCTTGGGGACCCCGGACAATGACTGCATTCACCCAAGATAATAACCGTTCTGACCTTGAGTCGAGCCGCGGGGACGACGCACTACTCGTCGCAGGTCCCGTTGATTGTGCTGGATTGTTAGCGGGGTTAGCGCGCGTCAGCCTGACGGGCCTTGCGCAGGAGCCGCTCCCGGCGCTCGCTCAGGAGGACGCCGCCGCGCTCGCCGCGCTGGCGGTGCGCACGCGCATGACCGGGCCCTGCCAGCGCGCTTTCTCTATCGCCCGAACCGCGATGCCGCCGCCGCTCGCCGAGGCGGTCCGCCATGCGCGGGCGCGGGCGGCGGTGAGCAACGGGCGGGTGCTGGGCCTGGCGCGAATCGCCTTTCCGATCCTTGCGAGCGCGGGCATCCCGGCAATCGCCTTCAAGGGGCCCTTCCAGCACCGCCAGATCCACGGCGACCCGTTCTTCTGCCGCTCGGGCGATCTCGACCTGCTCGTCGCGCGCGCCGACTTCGCGGCGGCGCTCGCGAGCTTCGAGGCGGCGGGCTTCACGCGCCGCGGGGACACCTCGCCGTGGTGGACGCGGGCGCTCGGCGAGGTCCATCTCGTCCACCCGCAAGGCGGGGTGATCGATCTCCACCACCGCCTCCAGCAGCCCGGCAGCCCGCCGCCCGCCGATCTTGGCGCCTTCCTTTCCGAAGGGCGGCGCGAGACGATCGGCGGGGTGGCAATCACCTTCCCGGGCCTCGTCGACACGGTGCTGATCTGCGCGCTCAACCTCGCCAAGGAGTTCGCGCATCGGAAACCTTCGGCGCGCTATGCCTATGATCTTGCCGCCGGTCTGCTCGCGCTGGCGGCGTGCGGCGAGAGCGCGGCCTTCGCCGAGGCCGCGGTGCGCCAGCGCCTTTCCGGGACGGTCGGCTTTGCCGCCGCGCTCGCGGGGCGGATCTTCGCTCTCGACCTGCCGCTCGCGCCCCCGCTCGCAGCCCTGCGCCTGCCGCCTTGGGCGAGCCGCGCGGCGGTGCTGGCGATGGCCTTCGCCCCCGAGGCGCCCGGCACCCCCTGGCCGCGCCGCCGCGCTGTGCTGTGGGCGCTGTGCAGCGATGCGGGGCCGGCGCGGCGCAGCGCCGAATTCGCGCGCGAGCAGGCGCGGATCATCGCCAGCGAGGCGCTGCGCCGCGCGGCCGGCAGCGGCGGGAGCTGAGGATGCGACGGGGCGCCCTGCGCCATCTCGCTCAGGCGGCGCTCGGACTGTGGCTGCTCGCGGGCGCCGCGACCGGGACTTCGCCCCATGCCGCCGGGGCTCCGGCGCGCGGCGAGCGGTTCGACTTCCGGGGCGGCGCCGCCTTCCCGCCGCGCGCGCGGGTGCGCATCGGCGACGTCGCCGTGCCCCCCGGCGCGCGCGCGGCCTTCGTGCCGATCACGCTCGACCGGCCCACCCCCAACACCATCCACGCGCGGGTGATGACCCGCAACGGCCAGTTCCCCGATCCCGCGCTCGAGGGGCGGCACTACCGGCGGCTCGACACCACAGTGATCTTCCGCCCCGGCGATCCGCTCGTGCAGACCCTGCGGGTGGCGCTCGTGGACCTGCCGCCCGGGCCGTCCTTCGAGGTGCATTTCCCCGAAGGCGTCGACGGGGCCGAGGTCGCCGATGCGCGGGGGCGGGTGAGCGCGGCGCCGGGCGCCAGGGCGGGCGCGGCGCAGACCCGCGGCTTCCGCCCACCCCGCCGCTTCGTTCCGGCAGGCGCGCCCGACTGGGTGCTCGACCCGCCCGCCGCGCGCTGGAGCGACCGCGGCGGCCCCGGCGTCTTCGCGACCCGCCTGCCGCACGGCCGCACCCAGACGGGCAATGGCGAGACCGGGCTCTATCTCGACCCGCAGACGCACCGCGCCCCTGCGGCGCCGATCGCCGTCGAGGGCGGGGCGCTGGTGCTGCGCAGCCAGCAGCTTGGCACGCCGATAGCGTGGGAGGGCCGCAGCTACCGACACGGCGCGGCGGTGCTCACCGGCGAGCGGATGCCGGAGACCCACCTCACCTACGGGCAGGTCGAGTGGGAGGCGTGGATGCCCGACCGGCGCGGCAGCTGGCCCGCGCTGTGGCTGCTCCCGGTGAACGGCTGGCCCCCCGAGATCGACGTCTACGAGGGCTTCGGCGAATCCCCCGGATGGGACTTCGATTCCGACATCAGCGCCAATCTCCACGGCGGCGCGAGGGGCAAGCGCAGTTTCACCGCGCCCTTGCGGATCGACGCGCGGCGCTTCTACGGCCTTACGGGCTTCGCGAGCGGCTGGCACCGCTACGCCGTCGACATCGCGCCCGATTTCATCACCTGGTTCGTCGACGGACGCGAGGTCTATCAGGCCGTCAACCCCTTCGCGGGGACGCGGTGGTTCCCGCTGATGAACGTCGCGGTGAAGCGCGAGGGGGACTACAGCGGCGGCAATGCGGCGATGCGGGTGCGGGCGCTCAGGATCTGGCGGAGCGGCGAAGGCGGGCGCGCGGCAGGCCGGGCTTTGCGGTGAGCTTGCGGTGCGATAGCCCGGCCTAGACCCCCTCCAGACCCGCTTACACCCCCTCCAAACCCCTCTCGCACCCCCGCTTTTTGCAGTGTTTCACGTGAAACATCGCCATCAGGGTCGCGGCTCAGGCGATTTGAGGACGTGGAGCTGGTAGTAGCCGAGCGGACCGCGCCGGCTCGCCAGGATCAGCCCGCGCGCTGCGGCCACTTTCGCGGCGACGTGCGGCAGATCCTCGCGCGGTTCGACGTGAAATCTGGCGAGCCAGGCGCGCAGCAGCCTGCGGAACGGCGAGGGCAGGCCGTCGAGCGACGCGAAATCAACGACATGCAGGCTCCCGCCCGGCGCAAGGCAGGCCGCGGCCTGGTCGAGCGCGCGCTCCCAGTCGGGGATCATCGAGAGCGAATAGGACAGCACCACCCGCTCGAAGGCGGGCTCGCCGAGCAGCGCCTGCGGCATGAAGCTGCACGCATCGCCCTGCGCGAGGGAAGCCTCGCCCCGCAGCGCGGCGCGCGCGCTCTTGAGCATCTCGGCCGAGATGTCGATGCCGTAGAGCCGCGCGCCCGGCCATGCCCCGGCGATCTTCGCAAGGTTGCGCCCGGTCCCGCAGGCGACCTCGAGCACCCGCGCGCCCGGCCCGGCGGCGAGGCCTGCGATCAGCGTGTCGCGGCCGAATAGGTAATATTTGCGTGTGAAATCATAGATATGCCGCTGCCCGCGATAGACCTCGTCCATCAGCGCGGCGTGGGGGGATGCGCCGAGACTCGCCATCACGCGAGCTCGTAGACGTGCACGCCGCCGTAGATCGACGAGCGGTCGCGGCGGGTGAGATCGGCAGACAATTCATCGAGATAGCGCCACTTCCTTAGGATGGTCTCATCGAGCCGCCCGGGGAGCAGCGAGGGCTCGGCGGCGGTGCGGAACAGCACCCGGGCGCCCGGACGGCTGGCGCGGGTGATGCGGCCCCACAGCCCGTCGAGCTGCGCGTCGTTCATCCAGTCCTGCGCGTCGAGCAGCACGAAGCGGTCCATGCTGGCGGGCTCGCGCGCGCCGATCCAGTCGACCATGTTGGCGCGGGTGACGTCGAGGCGGTCGACCCGCGCCTTCATCGCCTCCCAGTTGCCGCGCTGGAGATAGGGCGGCAGCGCCGCGCTCTCCGTGCGCGCATAGCCGCGCCCGAAGGCCTGCCAGGCGAAGTAGTTGTCCTTGACCGCGAAGTCGCAGGCGAGCTTCTCGAGCCGGCGCCTGAGCACCTCGGCCATCCGCTCGTCGCCGGCGAGATGCTCGAACTGCGCCGGGGGGATGCCGAGCCCGAACAGCGAGGCCGGCTGGTCGGTGAGCCAGCGGATGAAGCGCTTCTCGAACACCGGGGCCAGCTCGCGCTCGAACACCTCGCGCTGCTCCTCGAGGGTCGAGGCCTCGAGCAGCTTGGCGAGGTCGATCTTGTAGAGCTTGGCAAACAGGTGCGCGAGGCCGATGAAATTGCCGAGCAATCCCTGCCGGTAGATGCCGCGGGTGAAATGCGAGATGCGCCGCCGTCCGGTGATGTCGCGCTTCTCCCAATAGGCGCGGCTCTCCGCGTCGAGATGGGGGGCGATCATGGTGCGGTAGACCGCGGCGTTCTCCTTGTGGTCGGCATGGGCGAAGAAGCGGTGGAAGCGCTCGTAACTGGGCAGGTGGCGGATCGCCGCGATCTTGAGCCGCCCGAGCGCGACATGGGCGCGGTTGAGATCGACCGCGGTGACCTGGGCGGGATCGGCGGTGAGGTAGGACAGCGCGTTGCAGCTGCCGCTGGCGATGCACATCAGGCGGCTGTCGGGCTGGAGGTCGAGCCCCTCCATGTCGACCACCGGGTCTTCCCAGATCTGGGCGTAGACCAGCCCCTTGAAGGCGAGGGCGAAGGCCTTGTCGAGCAGCTTGTCGCCGACCTTCGCGTCCTTGCGGACCACCGCGTCCTCGATGATCCGCTTCGCTGCTGTCGCCATGTCTATCCGGTCCTTGCGTGAGGTTCCGGCAGGCGCTCTATGTCCCTAGCGTGTCGGCTGTGTGACGCTTTCCACAGGTCTAATCGGTGGCGGCGATCGTCGCCGCATAGGCTGCCGGGTCGGCATTGCCGCCGGTGAGCATGATGACGCTGTCCGCGTCGAGCGGCACCTTGCCCGCCAGCGCCGCGGCGAGCGCCGCCGCGCCGCCGGGCTCGAGCACCAGCCTGAGGTTGGCGAAGGCAAACCGCTGGGCGGCGCGCACCTCGGCGTCGGTGACGGCGACCCCCGGCTCGGCGCGCCCGAGCAGCACCGCGAGGTTGATCGGCTTGGTCGCGAGCGGCTGGAGCGCGTCGCAGATGGTCCTGGGCGCATCTGATGCGGCAGGGACGATGGCGCCCGCAGCGAGCGAGCGGCCGACCATGTCCCAGCCGACCGGCTCGACGGCGTGGATCTTCGCCTCGGGCGCGCCCAGCGCAAGCCCCGCCGCCAGCCCCCCGCCGCCGCAGCAGGCGATGATCCGCGATGGCGTGCGGCCCAATTGCGCGGCGATCTCGATCGCGGCCGAGCCCTGACCCTCGATCACCCAGGGATCGCCGAAAGCGTGGACGAGCGTCCCCCCGCGCGCGGCGATCAGCCTCGCCGCCACCGCGTCGCGGTCCTCGCCGGGGCGCCGGTAAAGCACGACCTCGGCCCCGAGCGCCCTGGTGTTCGCCAGCTTCACCTCCGGCGCGTCGTGGGGCATGACGATGGTCGCGCGCACGCCGAGCCGCCGCGCCGCCCAGGCCACCCCTTGCGCATGGTTGCCCGAGGACACCGCGACGACGCCTGCTGCGCGTTCCTCGGGGGTGAGGCTCGAGAGCCGCCACCATGCGCCCCTGATCTTGAACGAGCCGATCGGTTGGAGGTTGTCCGCCTTCACCCAGGCCCGCACGCCGCCGATCTCGACCGGCAGGAGCGGAGTGGGGGGCAGGATCGCGGCGATCGCCTCGGCGGCGGCGCGTACGCCTTGGGCTGTGGGCATTCTCGTATCGGCTCGGATCATTTGTCCCCGCTTCCGCGTTGCATTAAGGGCTCGCGCAAGATTCGCATCGCATCACGAAAGGTTCCTAACAATGTCGGCAGCGAAAAACAGCACTGTCCTCGTCATCGGTGCGGGCGGGGTGAGTTCGGTGTGCGTCCACAAGATGGCGTTCAATCCCGGGATCTTCCCCGAGATCCACCTCGCGAGCCGCACCAAGGCCAAGTGCGACGCGATCGCCGCCTCGGTGAAGGAGCGCTGCGGGCGCGACATCGCCACCTACGAGATCGATGCCGAGGAAGTGCCGGCGATGGTTGGCCTGATCCGCAAGACCGGGGCAGGACTGGTGGTGAACCTCGCGCTTCCCTACCAGGACCTGCCGATCATGGACGCCTGCCTCGAGGCGGGCGTCGACTACCTCGATACCGCCAACTACGAACCCAAGGACGAGGCGAAGTTCGAGTACAAGTGGCAGTGGGCCTACCACGAGCGCTACAAGGATGCAGGGCTTATGGCGCTGCTGGGAAGCGGCTTCGATCCGGGCGTCACCTCGGTTTTCACCATGTGGCTCAAGAAGCACAAGCTCAAGACGATCCGCCAGCTCGACATCCTCGACTGCAACGGCGGCGACCACGGCCAGCACTTCGCCACCAACTTCAACCCCGAAATCAACATCCGCGAAGTGACCGCCCCCGCGCGCCACTGGGAAAACGGGGAGTGGGTGGAAACACCCGCGATGAGCACCAAGGTCGGCTTCGACTTCGAGGCGGTCGGCCCCAAGAACATGTACCTCATGTACCACGAGGAGCTCGAGAGCCTCGCGAAGTTCGTCCCCGAACTGGAACGCGCGCGCTTCTGGATGACCTTCGGCGACCAGTACATCACCCACCTCACCGTGCTCCAGAACGTCGGCATGACGAGCATCGAGCCGGTCAAGTACCAGGGCCGCGACATCATCCCGCTGCAATTCCTCGCCGCGGTGCTCCCCAAGCCCGAGACGCTCGGCGAGACCACCAAGGGCAACACCAACATCGGCGTGATCGCGACCGGCGAGGCCTTGGACGGGTCGGGGGAGAAGACCTTTTACATCAAGAACATCTGCTCGCACGAGGCGGCTTATGAGGAGACCGGCAACCAGGCGGTTTCGTACACCACCGGCGTGCCGGCGATGATCGGCGCGGCGATGATGGTGAAGGGCGAATGGCAGGGTGAGGGCGTGTTCAACATCGAACAGCTCGATCCCGATCCCTTCATGGCGATGTTGAACGAACACGGCCTGCCGTGGACGGTCGAGGAGCTGCCGGGGCCGGTGGAGTTCTGACGCAGTCTCTCGTCATTGCGAGCGGAGCGAAGCAGTCCATGGACGAACGGCTCGCCATGGTGCGACATCAGTCGATGGATTGCCGCGTCGCCTGCGGCTCCTCGCAATGACGAAGGTGGGGGCATGCTCATGAGAAAGCCGTTTTCAACAATCGCGGCGCGTGCGCTCCCCGCGCTCGCCCTGCTGACGCTCTCCGGCTGCAACGGCGCCGCCCCGCCGCCGCCTGAAAAGGTGGCGAAGCTCGCTGTCGATGCGGGATGGCCGACCATCCCGGCGGGCGCGAAGTTCGGGGAGGTGAGTGCGGTCGATGTCGATGCGCAGGGCAATGTCTGGGTGCTCCACCGCGCCGGGCGCGAGTGGATCGAGCCCTTTCCCAAGGAGCCGATCGCCGAGAATACCGTCTTCAAGTTTTCGCCCGACGGCGAGCTGATTGCCCGGTGGGGCGCGGGTATGTTCATCATGCCCCACGGGCTCTCGATCGACCCCGCGGGCAAGGTGTGGATCACCGACACAGGGCTCGAACAGGTGTTCCGCTTCAGCCCCGAGGGCAAGCTCGAGCTGACCCTCGGCGAGAAGGGCGTCAGCAGGCAGGATCCGGGCCATTTCGGCCGCCCCGCCGATGTCGCCTTCGTGGGCAGCCGCGTGCTCGTCGCCGACGGCTACGTCAACACCCGCGTCGCCGAGTTCTCGCCCGAGGGCACGTTCCTCAAGGACTGGGGCAACTTCCGGATCGCCCACGCGGTCGCGGTCGACGACGCGCACATCTACGTCGCCGACCGCGAGAATGCGCGGATCGAGGTCTACGACCACGCAGCCAAGCCCCTCGCGACCTGGCCCTCGCCCGAGGGCAATCACACCTACGGGCTGAAGCCGCTCGGCGGCGGGCGCCTCCTCGCGGTCGAAGGGCGCGACGCGGCCGATCGCAAGCGCGCGATCGTCCGCGTCTATTCGGCAAACGGCCTTGTCGAGGCGAGCTACGACGTCGGCCTGCCGGGCGAGAACGCGAGCCTGGGCCACGACCTCGCGATCGGGCCCGACGGCCATGTCTACGTCACCGACGTGCCCGGCGGGCGGGTGGTGCGCTTCAGGCTGCCGGACGAGGCGGTTCCATGACCGGCCTGCTGCCGATTGTCCTCCTTGCCGCCTCGGGCGTGGTGATGAACCTCGCCTGGTACTGGCACCTCAAGCAGCCCTCGTTGCCGATGCTGGGGGCGATCGGGCTCGCCTGGGGGATCGCGCTGCTCGAATATTGCCTCGCCGTGCCCGCCAACCGGATCGGCATCGCTCACTATTCGCTGACCGAGTTGAAG
Source organism: Erythrobacter sp. NE805 (assembly GCF_046452355.1). Taxonomy (NCBI): domain Bacteria; kingdom Pseudomonadati; phylum Pseudomonadota; class Alphaproteobacteria; order Sphingomonadales; family Erythrobacteraceae; genus Erythrobacter; species Erythrobacter sp. NE805. Next base: position 153,681 of record NZ_JBKFDI010000005.1, read on the forward strand.
ACCATCCAGGAGATCCTATCTCTCGCGGCCTTCGTGCTTGTCGCCTGGTGGCTGTTCGGCCAGACGCCCGGCCCCAGCCAGCTACTCGGTTTCGCCCTGATTGGAGGAGGCGCTTTCATGATCTTCAAGAGCCCGCTCGGCTGATGCAGACCAAGGCCGGCGATCCGGGGGCTTTCGCCCAATTCGACCTGTCGCGCGTCGACAGCCCCGCCTTCGTGGTCGACGCCGCACGCCTTCGCGCCAATTGCCGCACGCTCGCCGCGGTGCGCGATGCCGCCGCGAGCGACGGCGCGGAGATCCGCATCTTTGCCGCCCTCAAGGCCTTCTCGATGTGGTCGGCTGCCCCGATCATCGGCGAGTATCTCGACGGGGTCGCGACCTCGGGCCTGTGGGAGGCGCGCCTCGCCTCGGAGTTCTACGACGGCGAGATCGCGACCTATTGCGCGGCCTTCAAGCCCGAGGACCTCGAGGAGATCGCGCGGCTTTCCGATCACATCATCTTCAACTCCCCCGGCCAGTTCCAGCGCGCCCGCCTGATCCTCGACCATGCCGCGGCAAGCGGGGCCGACTTCAGCGTCGGCCTCAGGATCAACCCTCAGGTGCCGACCGGCGAGGTCGCCAAGTACGACCCCTCCGCCCCCGGCTCGCGGCTCGGCTACCCGCTCGACCAGCTCACCGAGGAGGACATGGAGGGGATCGAGGGCATCCACTTCCACAACCTGTGCGAGCAGGACTTCGAGCCGCTCCGCCAGACCTGGGACCGGGTGTTCGACGCGATCGAGCCGTTCTTCGGGCAATTGAAGTGGATCAACATGGGCGGCGGGCACCACATCACCCGCGCCGATTACCAGCGCGAGGAGCTCGTCGAATTCCTCAAGGATGCCGCCGCCGACACCGGCTGCGAGATCATCCTCGAGCCCGGCGAGGCGGTGGCGCTCGATGCGGGAATCCTCGTCGGGACCCTGCTCGACACGCACTTCAACGAGATGCCGGTGGGGATCTCCGACATCTCGGCGACCTGCCATATGCCCGACGTGCTGGAAGCGCCCTATCGTCCGGCGATGCTCGGCGAACTCACTGATGAAGACATGATCCCGATCCGCCTCGGCGGCCCCTCGTGCCTCGCGGGGGACGTGATCGGCGACTACCGCCTCCCCGTTGCCGCCGAGCCGGGCGCGCGCTTTGCCTTCCTCGACCAGGCGCATTATTCGATGGTCAAGACCAACACCTTCAACGGCGTGCCGCTGCCCTCGATCTGGCTATGGGACAGCGAGACCGACGCGCTCGAATGCGTCAAGCGCTTCTCCTACGAGGATTTCCGCGACCGGCTGAGCTAGAGATCGACCGGCGACTGCGGCCCGGCGTCGATCGCCCGCCCGCGCTCGTTCTGGTTGATCGCAAGCGCGAGACCCGCCATCGCCCCGAACTGCCGCGCGGCTTTCGCGGCCTTTTCCCGGTCGGCCGCAGCGCTCATTCCGCCGCTTTCGAACAGGTCGCCGGTCTCGATCGCCACGATCACCTCGCCGCGCATGAACAGCGCCCGCATCTCGCGCGCCTCGAAGGCGCTTTCGAGCCGCAGCAGATGTTCGACATAGGAGGGATGCACCAGCACGCGCGCCTCGACCTGGTCGTCGGAATAGAGCGCGAAGGTTTCGGCAAAGGCCGGATGGACCTGATCGACCCGGTCGAGCCGGTGTCCCTCGAAGCTGACATGGTCGCTCGCCCCGCCGAGGCCCAGCCACTTGCGGTGCTTGCCCGCGCGTTCGAGCAGCGTGGTGGAGTGGAACTTGCGGCCGAAGCCCATGCGGATCAGCGGCCCCCTGAACACCGTCACCCAGCGCCGGTTCTTGCCCGATCCGCGCTGTTCTTCGAGGTGCGCCTCGTAAAGGTCGAAGGCGTGCCCTTCGAGCGTGCCGAACCAGCGGTCCTCGAAGTTCGACCGGTCGAAGCCGGGAAGCAGGCCATAGGTGCGCGCGGCCTCGAATTCGGTGCCGGGTTCGACCTCGCTGGCATAGGTCAGGCCATAGCTGGCCGCGATGGCCGTGTTGATGCCGACCTTGATCGCCTGTGTCGCGGCCGCGATCGGGCGGTAGCCCCACCATGCCGCGATCCCTGCGCCGCCCAGCGTGATGATGGCGGCAAAGGGCGTATCGGCAACAGGGCTGAACCATATGAAGGCGAGCACGGGGAGGAGTATGGCCGCCCCCCACACCCAGCGATTGGTCGCCTGCTTCTTCGCGCTCTCGCGCATGTCGTTCTGGCCTGCCAGCCAGTCTTCCAGACCGCCCTGCATCAGGGCGTTGATGTCCGTTCCTGCATTCGTCGCCATTTTTTTGTGTTAGCACCTCTCCCTTAACGAATATGGCTTAAGCGGCGGTGCCATGACAAGGAGGGCAATGGCGTGATCGACATCATCAATTCGTTCTGGTCGTCGGCGATCCTGGTGATCGCGGTGCTGCTGGTGGTGGTGCTGATCGCCATCTACAACCGGCTCGTGCGCCTCAGGCAGGGCGTGCGGCAGGGCGTTGCCGATATCGACGCGCAGCTGCGCCAGCGGCACGATCTCATTCCCAACCTGGTCGAGACGGTGAAGGGCTATGCCGCGCACGAATCCGGCACGCTCGAAGCGGTGATCGCGGCGCGCAATGCCGCGGCGAGCGGCGCGCCCTCGTCGGGCAGCGAGGTCGCCTTGCGCGGCGCACTCGACAAGCTGCTGGCGCTGGGGGAGGCCTATCCCGACCTCAAGGCCTCGGCCAACTTCCAGTCGCTCCAGGGTGAACTCGCCGATGTCGAGGACAAGCTGGCTGCCGCCCGGCGCGCGCTGAACGCCGCGACGGCGCGTTTCAATGCCGCGCGCGAATCCTTCCCGGCAGTGCTGTTCGCGGGCGCGCTGGGATTCGGCGAAGCGGACTTCCACCGCCTTGACGCAAGCGAGCAGGGGACCGTCGACAAGGCACCGAAGATTGCGTTCTGACAGCGGGAATCTCCCGCGCTTTCGTCACATTCCGGTCGTCTTGTCGAGGGTGTCTTCAAAAAGTAACATTTCTCCCGGGCGGGCCGCATTTTTCGTTTGCATTTCCCCCCCCAGGCCCTATCTGCGCGCTTCCGCTGCCCCAAGGGGACTTCCAAACCGCAAGGCAGCTTGTCGTTTTATGGTTCAACAGAGCCGTTTTGGGGGTCCCTTGAGTTGCACATCTATCCTGACGCACTGGCTGTAGTCCGCGACCTCCGTCCGGACGAACCCGTCATCCTCAACCGCCCGCACGCCGCGCGGCGCGCCGCCCGTTTCTTCGTCGAGAAGTTTCCGGGCAAGGTGCTCTATGCGGTGAAGGCCAACCCCGCGCCCGACCTCATCAAGGTCCTGTGGGACGCCGGCGTCACCCATTTCGACGTCGCCTCGATCACCGAGGTCAGGCTGGTGCGCGGCATCCTGCCGGACGCCGTGCTGTGCTTCATGCACCCGGTGAAGACCCCGGCCGCGATCCGCGAGGCCTATTTCGAGCACGGCGTGCGGACCTTCAGCCTCGACACCTTCGAGGAGCTGGAGAAGATCATCGACGCCTGCACCGATGCGGCGACGGGCGAGGCCCCGCGCGACCTCCGGCTGTGCGTGCGCCTGCGCGTTTCGTCCGAGTATTCGGAGCTCAGCCTCGCCAGCAAGTTCGGCTGCGACCTCATCGAGGCGCCGCAGCTGCTCCAGCAGGCCCGCCAGCATTGCGACTGGCTGGGCGTGTGCTTCCATGTCGGCAGCCAGGCGATGACGCCCTTTGCCTTCGTGCAGGCATTGGACCGCACCCGCGCGGCGATCGCCGAGGCCTCGGTCGTCATCGACATGATCGACGTCGGTGGGGGCTTCCCGAGCTCGTACCCCGGGCTCGAGCCGCCGCCGATGGAAGATTACTTCGCGATCATCGCCAAGCACTTCGAGAGCCTGCCGATCGCCTACAACGCCGAGCTGTGGTGTGAACCCGGCCGCGCGCTGTCGGCCGAGTATTCCTCGATGATCGTGCAGGTGAACAAGCGCCGCGGCGAGGAGCTCTACATCAACGATGGTGCCTACGGCGCGCTCTACGACGCCGCCCACGTCGCGTGGCGCTTCCCGGTGCGCGCGCTCGAGGACGACCTCATCGAGGAAGACGAGGACTTCGCCTTCTACGGCCCGACCTGCGACGACGCGGACTACATGAAGGGCCCCTTCAAGCTCCCTGCCGACATCCAGGCCGGCGACTATATCGAGATCGGGATGCTCGGCGCCTACGGGGCGGCGATGAAGACCGGCTTCAACGGATATGGCAATGCGGTCGCGGTGACCGTCGCCGACGAGCCGATGATGAGCCTCTTCAACGGCACCCGCGTGCGCGAGGCGACCGACAACGTGGTGTCGCTGCGCTGAACCCCCGCTCCGCCGCTCCGCCTGAACCGGGCGGGGCGGTGGTCAGGTTCGGGCCCGCTCCTGTTTCAGGAAGTCGATGAAGGCCTTGAGCGGCGCCGGAACGTGGCGCCGATCGTGGTAGAAGAGGAAAGGCCCCGAGAAGGGCGTCGACCATTCGGGCAGGATCTCGACGATACTCCCGGCTGCAAGCAGATCGGCATAGAAGCCCTCGAACGTGCAGGCGATCCCTCGTCCTGCAGCGACCGCAGCGCGCTGCATCTCGAGCGAATTGGTGGTGAGGCACGCGGGCGGGGATACGTTGATCACCTCGCCTTCGCGCTCGAACTCCCAAGGCAGCATGGTGCCGTGCAGGAAGCGGTGCCTGATGCAGGCATGGCCCAGCAGCTCGCGGGGATGCTGCGGAACGCCAGCTCGCGTAAGATACGAAGGCGCAGCCACACAGACGTAGCGCTGCGTGCGCGGGCCGATCGGAACGGCGATCATGTCCTGCTCCAGCCGCTCGTCATAGCGGACCCCCGCGTCGAATCCCTCGCCGAGCACGTCGATGAAGCGGTCCTCTGCCTGCACCTCCACCACGATCTCGGGATAGGCGATCATGAACCGGGCAAGGAGATCGGGCAGCATCAGCCTTGCGACGACGCCGGGCACGTTCAGGCGCAGCGTGCCCGCCGGGCGGTCGCGGTAGGCATTGACGCTGTCGAGCGCCTCGCTCACCCCGGCCAGGGCGGGGCGCAGGCGTTCCAGCAGGCGCGCGCCCGCTTCGGTAGCCTGGACGCTGCGGGTCGTGCGATTGAGCAGCCGGACACCGAGCCGCTCCTCCAGGCGCCGCACCGCGGCAGACAGGGCCGAGGCCGAGCCACCCCGCCGTGCCGCCGCCGCGCGGAAACTGCGCTGCTCGGCGACAGCGGCGAAGGCGAGGAGATCCTGCAGTTCGGCATCGCGCATTGTGCGGATTTTTGCACAGCCTGTCCTATGTGTCACGCCTTATCGCACAATGCTGCGAGGCGTAGATGATGTCCGTCACTTCGACACCCCGCCAAGGAGAACCATCATGCAACAGCGTCGCCTCGGCCAGACCGGCCCCCTCACGTCCGCCCTCGGCCTCGGCCTCATGGGCATGTCCGATTTCTACGGCTCGGCCGATGAGGGCGAGAGCATCGCGACGATCCATGCCGCGCTCGAAGCCGGGGTTACGCTGCTCGACACCGGCGACTTCTACGGTGTCGGCCACAACGAGAGCCTGCTCGGCCGGGCGCTCCAGCAGAGCAGCCGCCGCGAACAGGCGGTGGTCAGCCTCAAGTTCGGCGCGCTGCGCGATCCATCGGGGGGCTTCATCGGCTATGACAATCGTCCCAAGTCGGTGAAGAACTTCCTCGCCCACTCGCTCCAGCGGCTCGGGCTCGATCATGTCGACATCTACCGCCCCTCGCGGCTCGATCCGGAGGTGCCGATCGAGGACACGATCGGGGCCATCGCCGAGCTCCAGCAGGCCGGCTACGTGCGCCACATCGGCTTGTCCGAGGTCGGCGTCGACACCATCCGCCGGGCGGCGGCGACAGCGCCGATCAGCGACCTGCAGATCGAGTACTCGCTGCTGTCGCGCGGCATCGAGGACGCGATCCTGCCGACCGTCCGCGAACTGGGGATCGGGGTCACCGCCTACGGCGTGCTGTCGCGGGGGCTGATCACCGGAGACTGGCGGCGGCCCGAGGCCGGCGAGTTCGACTTCCGCGCGATCAGCCCGCGGTTTCAGGAAGGCAATGTCGAGCACAACCTCGCACTGGCCGAGGCGCTTGGCGCAGTGGCGGAGGCGCGGGGGATCACCCGCGCGCAGGCCGCGATTGCCTGGGTCGCGGCGCAGGGGCAGGACATCGTCCCGCTGGTCGGTGCCCGGCGCCGCGACCGGCTGCGGGAGTCGCTGGATGCGCTCGACGTTGCGCTGTCGGCCGAGGATCTGGCCGCGATCGAACGCGCCGTGCCGAAGGGCGCTGCGGCGGGTGGGCGTTATCCTGCGCAGCAGCTCGCCTTCATGGACAGCGAGCGCTGACGGCGGCAGGCGCGGGGAGGGCAGCCCGCCGCTCCCCGCGCTGCCGAAAGGCGTCTAGAGCCGCACCTCGGCGACCTTGTCCTGGTAGTCCTTCTTGGGATCGATCCCGACCAGCATCTTGATCCCCGCCACCAGCGAGGAGGTGTCGATCCAGATTTCGGCATCCTCGGGATCGAGGCGGATCAGCGCGATTTTGGGGTCGTCCTTGCCCTCGTACCAGGCCGCGACGAAGCGGTTCCAGAGCCGGTCGATGGTGGCGCGGTCGCGGCTCGTCGAGAGGCTGCCGTGGACGGTCGCCCAGACATCGTGCCCCTTGGAGGCGAAATGCGCCATCGCGCGGGCGGGCTGGCCGGCAAGCTCGACCTGCTGGACCGCGCGGTAGAGGTGGTTGTCGGTGGCGGTGAAGAACCACAAGGGGCCGCGGTAGTCGTCGCCGTCGAAGCCGTCCTCTTCGAGCTGGGCGGTCATCGGCCGCGCGTGGCCGTCCTCGCGTTCCGCAAGGCCGAGGAACATCGTCATGTCTTTCTTGAGCGCCTGCCAGAACTTGGCACGGATTTCCGCGTCGGTCGCCATGGTCGTCTCCTTGCTGTTGGCAAGGAGGCCTAGCGCCGACGCGGAGAATTGTTCCGGGTCAGAAGACCTCGAAGAGACCGGCCGCGCCCATGCCGCCACCAACGCACATGGTGACGACGACATACTTCGCGCCGCGACGCTTGCCCTCGATCAGCGCGTGGCCGGTGCAGCGCGCGCCGGTCATGCCGTAGGGGTGGCCGATCGAGATCGAGCCGCCGCTGACATTGAGGATGTCGTTGGGGATGCCGAGCTGGTCGCGGCAGTAGAGCACCTGCACCGCGAAGGCCTCGTTCAATTCCCACAGGCCGATGTCGTCCATCTTGAGGCCGGTCTGCTTCAAGAGCTTCGGGATCGCGAAGACCGGGCCGATGCCCATTTCGTCCGGCTCGGTCCCGGCCACCGCCATGCCGACATAGCGGCCGAGCGGCTGGAGCCCCTTCTGCTCGGCAATTTTCGCTTCCATCAGCACCGCGGCCGAGGAGCCGTCGGAGAGCTGCGAAGCGTTGCCCGCGGTGATGTTCATGCCCGGTCCCATCACCGGCTGGAGGCTCTGGAGGCCCTCGAGCGTGGTTTCGGGACGGTTGCCCTCGTCCTTGGAGAGGGTGATCTCCTTCTGCGAGACTTCCTTGGTCTCCTTGTCGACCACGTTCATGGTGACGGTGACGGGGACGATCTCGGCATCGAGGCGGCCCTCGGCCTGCGCCTGCGCGGTGCGCTGCTGCGATTGCAGGGCGTATTCGTCCTGCGCCTCGCGGCTGATGTTGTAGCGCTTGGCGACGGTCTCGGCGGTGCCGAGCATCGGCATGTAGACGTCCTTGTGCATCGCGATCAGCGAGCGATCGGGCGAAACGCGCATCTCGGGAGTCTGGACGAGGCTGATCGAATCCTGACCGCCGCCGACGACGATATCCATGTTGTCGACGATGATCTGCTTGGCGGCCGTTGCGATCGCCATCAGGCCGGACGAGCACTGGCGGTCGATTGTCTGGCCGCTCACGCCGACCGGGCAACCGGCGCGCAGCGCGACCTGGCGGGCGATATTGCCGGCTTGGGTGCCCTGGGTGAGGACGGTGCCCCACACCACGTCGTCGATCTCGCCGGCCTCGATGCCGGCGCGTTCGATGGCCGGCGCGAGGCTGAGCGCGCCGAGGGTCGGCCCGGGAGTGGCGTTGAAGGCGCCCTTGTAGGCGCGCCCGATGGGGGTGCGGGCGGTGGAGACGATAACGGCGTCACGTGCCATGATGGGGGTATCCTTGTGTCGTTGAGATTCAATTAGATGGGAATGCAGCTTGGGGTTGGACGCGAAGTGAAAATTACACCCTTCGCGCGATTTGCCTCGTCATCGGCGCGCCAATCTTCAAGAAGCTGGCTTTTTGCTGCCTCACATTCCCGAAGGCTTGGATACTTGCGTTCGCGCTCATTCTGAAACGACGTGTTCACAAGCGCGTGCGTCATTCTCTTGACTGCTGGCGTGGGCGCAGGAGGCTTTGCCTCCGTTTCTATGGCTTTAGCAGAAGCAGTTCGTCTAACTTCGGCGACCTCGCGCTCCAGCGCCGCCACGCGACTTTCGAGAGCTACAATCCTGTCGTTCGCAGGGATCGAGCTGCCTTCTTGCTGGCAAGCAGTCAGGGCGAGGACGCCGATTAGTGCAATCTGCCGCACAAAATCACACGAAGTATTGCGTGATCCACTCGCAGATCAGGGCGGGCTTGTCCTCGCCTTCGATCTCGATGGTGATCTCGGCGGTCTGCTGCCACTGGCCCGGGCGCTTCTCGACCATCTCGACGAGCTTCCAGTGGCCGCGGATGCGCTTGCCGGCGCGCACGGGGGCGATGAAGCGGGTCTTGTTGCCGCCGTAGTTGACGCCCATCTTCACGCCGTCGACGCGGGGGCTGCCGCCCTGGGCGCCGAGGTAGGGGATCATCGAGAGCGTCAGGAAGCCGTGCGCGATGGTCCCGCCGAACGGGGTCATCTTCGCCATCTCTTCGTTGACGTGGATGAACTGGTGGTCGCCGGTCGCCTCGGCGAACTGGTTGATGCGCTCCTGGCTCATCTCCACCCATTCGCTGGTGCCGATGTTCTCGCCGACCTTGGCGGCCAAATCCTGCGGGGTCATGGGGCTCCTCCTCTGCTCGTTTCGCGCCGGGGTTCCCGTGCCCGCGGGCGCTTCGTTGGAGGGCTTCATGGCCCAAGCAGGAAGGCAGCGCAACGCCCGCCGATACGCGGGGCCTATGCCGCTACGGCACCGCGCATCTTCGCCTCGGGCGCCTTGCGCCGCGGGGCGGCGCGGACCGGTCCGGTCATGACCGAATCGACCCGGCGGGCATAGGTGGCGAGGCCGATCTGGAGGCCCACGAGCATCAGGATCACCGGCTGATAGGCGATCCCCTGGAAGGTCGCGCCGATCAGGTAGATCACCGTCCCCATCTGCAGCGCGCCCGCGAGCGGCGCGATCCAGCGCGTCGCCTCGGCGTCTTCGGCCTTGCGCCAGCGTCGCAGGAGGCGCTCCATCTGCCAGAGCCCTGTGAGGTGCAGGAGCGCCCAGACGATCAGCCCCGGCCAGCCCTGCTCCCCGAGCATCTCGAAGATCGAGGAGTGGAAGGCGCGCGCCTTGTCGACGACCTCGCGGTATTCGATCGTGGTGGTGTTCCCGTCGGTGACCCTTACCGGCATGGTGTATTCGAAGCGGTTCGAACGATAGGCGTCGAACCCGCCGCCCAAGGGATTGCGCGCGGCGTAGTCGATGGTCCACTTCCACACCGCGACACGGGTCGAGGCGCTCTCGTCGCCGCTCGGCGCGGCGAGGGTCGACATGCGCTGGTAGAAGGTCTGCGGGAGGAAGGGGAGGGCGGTGAGGCCCAGCACCCCGGCGCCGACGAGGAACAGCAGGCGGCGCTTGGTGTAGCGCAGCATCATCACCGCGAGCGCGGCGATGCACAGAAGGCCCGTACGCGCCTCGGTGCCGACCGGGATCAGCAGGCAGGCGAAGGTGAGCGCGACGGCGAAGACCACCGCCGTCCAGTGCTTCGGGAAAATCCTCCCGTGGCGCACGATCCACCAGATCAGCGGGATGAGCCCGATCGCCACCGTCGCGAGGGTCGAGCTCTCGTAGATCCCCGAGTTGTCGTTGACGAAGAAGCTGAGGTTCGCATAGCCCCCGCCGCCGAGCACGGTCTTCATCCCCGCCCCGATCACGATGGTCGCGACCGTCAGCACCAGCACGGTCGCCAGCCCCTCGATCCGCGCGCGGGTGGTGAGGGTGAGGGGGAGGAATACCGCGAAGAGCAGCGCCTTCCACACCCAGTCCCACTTGGTCGCGGCATCCTCGGGGAAATCGGCGTTACCGGTTGTCCACCAGCAATAGAGCAGCAGCACCAGCATCAGCCCCTGTCGGCCGGTGAAGCGCGCGCCCTCCTTGCGGTCGAGCGCGAGCCAGCCGCCGAAGGCCGCCGCGAAGGCAATCAGCGAGACCGGGAGCGTCGAGAGCACGCCGTAGCTGATCTTCTGGGGCGCGAGGATGTCGATATAGACATAGAGCAGCACCCACACGAAGGGGCGCCTCAGGCCGAGCACCAGCACGTAGGCGACGAAAGCGAGGAAGGCGAGGTCGAGCATCGGTTCAGGCGCCCCCGTCCTCGGGCGCGCCGCTCTCCGACACCCGCGCCCGCCGCGCGGCCTTGCGGCCCCCCTTCGGGTCCTTGCTCAGGCTGCCGATCAGCGGGTCCGCCTCGAGCCCCGGCTTCACCACCAGCCGCAGCAGGGCGATGGCGAGGAGGCCATGTCCAAGGGCTAGGGCGAAGTAGTCGATCATGGGCGAGCGGGTGTCCGGGCCGGGGCGGGGGTCCCTCGTTACCCCGGTGCCAGTTGACGCGGCGTTAAGCACGCCTGCGATAGGGCGGGGCCCATGACCCGCGTCCTTCATGTCCTCGATCACTCGCTGCCGCTCCACAGCGGCTACACCTTCCGCACCCGCGCGATCCTCAAGGCGCAGGAGGGCCTGGGGCTCGAGGTGCGCGGGATCACCGGGCAGCGCCACAATCTCGAGGCGGTGGTGGCTGCCCCGCGGGAGGAGGCGGACGGGTTGACCTTCCACCGCACCCCCGGCGTGCCGGCGGGCCCGCCGCCCTTGCGCGAGCTCGCCGAGATCGAGGCGCTCGCCGCGTCGATCCACAGGCTCGCCGAGGAATGGCGTCCCGACATCATCCACGCCCATTCGCCCGCCCTTGGCGGCGCGGCGGCCGAACGCGCCGCGCGCGCGCTCGGCGTGCCCTTCGTCTACGAGATCCGCGCCTTCTGGGAGGACGCCGCGGTCGGCAATCTTGCGGGCACCGAGGGCAACCTCAAGTATCGCCTGACCCGCGCGCTCGAGACCCGCGTCGCCAAGGCCGCCGACGCGCTGTTCACGATCTGCCACGGCCTCAAGGACGATCTCGCCGCGCGCGGCATCCCGGCGGGCCGTATCGGCGTCATGCCCAACGGGGTCGACCTCGACCTGTTCGGCGATCCGCCGCCGCGCGACGACGCGCTCGCGGCCGAACTCGGCATCGCGCCGGGCACGCCGGTGATCGGCTATATCGGCAGCTTCTACGCCTACGAGGGGGTCGACGACCTCATCGCTGCCATGCCGCTGCTGCGCCGAACGCACCCCGAGGCGCGGCTGTTGCTGGTCGGTGCGGGGCCGATGGACGCCGTGTGGCGCGCAGCCGCCGCGGCGCTCCCCGAGCCTGAGGCCGTGATCTTCACCGGGCGCGTGCCGCATGACGCTGTCGAGCGCTACTATTCGCTGGTCGACGTGCTCGCCTATCCGAGGAAGGCGCAGCGCCTCACCGATCTCGTGACACCGCTAAAGCCGTTGGAGGCGATGGCCCAGCGCCGCCTCGTCGCCGCCTCGAGCGTCGGCGGGCACCGCGAGCTGGTTACCGACGGCGAGACCGGCACGCTGTTCGCCCCCGACGATCCCGCCGCCTGCGCCGCCGCGCTCGCCGGGCTGCTCGCTCGCCGCGCGGGCTGGGAGGCGATGAAGGACCGCGCGCAGGCCCATGTCCGCACCCGCCACGACTGGGCCGCGAATGCGCGCGGTTATCTCTATGTTTACCATCGCTTGCTAGCCGGAGGGCTGGGCGACGCAGCACAGCGCGTCGCCGCGACGGCAGGGTGAAGGACGCGATGGGATCGCAGCGCAAGGTCAGGGTCAGGACAGGCAGGCGCGCCAAGGCGAAGCGGCGCGGGCTTGCGGCCCTTGTCGCGCACCGCGCCTTTGCGCCGCTGCTGGGCCTGTGGGGCGCGGGGCTGGGCGGCCTTGCGGTCATGGTCCTTCCCCCGGCGCTGATCGAGGGGCTCACCCGCGGCACGGTGATCGCCACCTACGACCTGCCGCTCCAGGCAGTGATCGCAGGGGCGCTTGCCGCCGTGCTGGGCGTGGCGCTGTTCCTCCCCGCCGCCGCCCGCTCGGCCGCCGCGCGCGCACGGATCGTCACCGCCTCGCCCCGCGACGCCGCGGTGCGCCGGGTGCGCCCGATCGACCCGGCGCGCGATCTCGGGACGAAGAGCCTCGACGATCCGATCGAGACCATGCCCTTCGCGACCCCCGCGTGGCGCGATGCCGATCTGGTCGAACCCGAGCCCGCGCCCGAGCCGTACGAGGACGCACCCCCGGCGCTCGACCTTGCCGCATTCGCCGAGCTGCCCGATCATGACCCGGTGTGGGTCGAGGAGGCGTCGCCGTCACCCGAGCCCGCCGCCGCCGCGCCGCAACCCGCCCGGCAGTCCGAAGCCGCCGCGCCCGAGCCGCGCCGGACGGTCGCGCCGCTGCGGCCGCCCGCACCGGGCACCGCCGCGCTCGCCCGCCTGCGCGCGACCCCGGTGAGTGAGCTCAGCATGGCGCAAATGGTCGAGCGCTTCGCCGGGGCGCTCCACGAACACCGCGCCGCCGCCCCGACGCGCGGCCTCGATGCGGGCGAACTCGCCGCGCGCGAGGCGGCGCTGGCCGAGGCCTTGAAGGCCCTCGCGGTGCTGACCGGCGCGGGCGCGCCGCCACCGGTCGGGGATGCCGAGGAACCGCTGCGTGCCGCGCTCAGCCGGCTCCACCCGCGGCAGGGCGGCGCCCGCGCGCATTGAAGTCACGCGCAAAAGCTGCAACTCACCCGAGCTGCGGTGCATCACGCGCAATCTATCAAAAGTTTGAATAGGTCTGCGAGAAATAATACTTCGCGTCTGACCCTTGCCAAACCCGCATCCTGTCGGCATGGAGGGCCCGAAAGCGGGCAAGAGCGGACCTCCGAGGGAGATTCCATCGCGCCCGAGTGACCTGCCTCCAGGCGTGTTCTTCCGGCATGAGCGATCATGCTCGGGGTTCGCGCCTTTCGGCATCTGACAGATCGGACTGACGCATGGGTTACCCCGCCTCCCAGGGTCTCTACGACCCCGCCAACGAACACGATGCCTGCGGCGTCGGCATGGTTGCGCATATCCGGGGCGAGAAAAGCCATGCGATCATCGCGCAGGCGCTCGAGATCCTCGAGAAGCTCGACCACCGCGGTGCCGTCGGCGCCGATCCGCTGCTCGGCGACGGGGCGGGGATTCTCATCCAGATTCCCGATCCGCTGATTCGCCGCTGGGCGGAAGGCGAGGGCCACGATCTCCCGCAGCCGGGCGACTATGCCGTGGGCATGTGCTTCCTGCCGCAGGACGAGCGCGCGCGCGACTTCGTCAAGGAGCGGATGGAGGCCTTCACCGCCAAGGAGGGCCAGCGCTTCATCGGCTGGCGCGAGGTCCCGACCACGCCGACCGGGCTCGGCGCGGCGGTGATCGCCTCGATGCCGGTGATCGAGATGGCGGTGATCGGCCGCGGGGCGAACTGCGCCGACCAGGACGCCTTTGAGCGCAAGCTGCTGACGATCCGCAAGCAGGTCCAGAACCCGCTCGCGCAACTCGCCGAAAAGCACGGTCTTCCGCAGGTCAACGAGACCTACATCCCGAGCTTCTCGACCCGCACCCTTGTCTACAAGGGCCTGCTGCTGGCGACCCAGGTCGGGAGCTTCTACGATGACCTGCGCGATCCCGCCTGCGTCTCGGCGCTGGGGCTCGTCCACCAGCGCTTCTCGACCAACACCTTCCCAAGCTGGCGCCTCGCCCACCCGTTCCGTTTCATCGCCCACAATGGCGAGATCAACACGGTGCGCGGCAACGTCAACTGGATGAACGCCCGCCGCCGCACGATGGAAAGCGAGCTGCTCGGGCCCGACCTCGACAAGATGTGGCCGATCATCCCGCACGGGCAATCGGACACGGCCTGCCTCGACAATGCTCTCGAGCTGCTGGTCGCGGGGGGGTACAGCCTCGCCCACGCGATGATGATGCTGATCCCGGAAGCCTGGGCCGGCAACCCGTTGATGACGCCCGAGCGGCGCGCCTTCTACGAATATCACGCCGCGCTGATGGAGCCGTGGGACGGCCCTGCCTCGGTGTGCTTCACCGACGGCCGCCAGATCGGCGCGACACTCGACCGCAATGGGCTGCGTCCGGCGCGCTTCTGCGTCACCAAGGACGACATCGTCTGCCTCGCCTCGGAGAGCGGCGTGCTGCCGTTCCGCGAAGAGGACATCGTGCGCAAGTGGCGCTTGCAGCCGGGCAAGATGCTGCTGATCGACCTCGAGCAGGGCCGCATCATTGAGGATGACGAGCTCAAGGCCGATCTCGCGAACGCGCATCCTTACGCCGAGTGGCTGCATCAGGCGCAGTACAAGCTCGCCGACATCACCGAGGTGGTGCCGGAGATCGAGGCGATCGAGCCCGAGGAAGGCACGCTGCTCCAGCGCCAGCAGGCCTTCGGCTACACGCAGGAGGACATCACCCGCTTCCTCGAGCCGATGGCTTTGGACGCCGACGATCCGATCGGCTCGATGGGCACCGACACGCCGATCGCGGTGCTTTCGGACCGGGCGCGGCTGCTCTACGATTACTTCAAGCAGAACTTCGCGCAGGTGACGAACCCGCCGATCGACCCGATCCGCGAGGAGCTCGTCATGAGCCTCACCAGCATGATCGGCCCACGCCCGAACCTGCTCGGGCGCGACGCGGGGACGCACAAGCGGCTCGAGGTCGACCAGCCGATCCTCACCAATGCCGATCTCGCGAAGATCCGCTCGGTCGAGGAGGCGCTCGACGGGGCGTTCCGCTGTGCCACCATCGACATCACGTGGGATGCCAAGAGCGGGGCCGAAGGCCTTGAAATGGCGCTGAAGGAAATGTGCTGGGCCGCCACGGAAGCGGTGCTCCAGGACCACAACATCCTCGTCCTCTCCGACCGCGGGCAGTCCGAGGAGCGCGTGCCCATGCCCGCGCTGCTCGCGACCGCGGCGGTGCATCACCACCTCGTCCGCCAAGGCCTCAGGATGCAGACCGGCCTCGTCGTCGAGACCGGCGAGGCGCGCGAGGTGCATCACTTCTGCGTGCTTGCAGGCTACGGCGCGGAGGCGATCAACCCCTATCTCGCTTTCGAGACCATCGAGGCGCTGCGCGCCAAGCGCCATCCCGATCTGCCCGCCACCAAGGTGCAGCAGAACTTCATCAAGGGCGTGGGCAAGGGCATCCGCAAGGTCATGTCCAAGATGGGCATCTCGACCTACCAGTCCTATTGCGGCGCGCAGATCTTCGACGCGGTCGGGCTGTCCAGCGCCTTCGTCGAGAAGTACTTCACCGGCACCGCCACCACCATCGAGGGCATCGGCCTTGCCGAGGTCGCCGAAGAAGCGTTGCGCCGCCATGGACAGGCCTATGGCGACAACCCGCTCTATGACGGGATGCTCGATGTCGGCGGGATCTACCAGTACCGCCTGCGCGGAGAGGAGCACGCCTGGACCCCTCAGAACGTGGCGGCGCTCCAGCACGCGGTGCGCGGCAATGATCCCAAGAACTACGAGGAATTCGCGAAGTCGATCAACGAGCAGTCCGAGCGGCTGCTGACGATCCGCGGCCTCCTCGAGTTCAGGAAGGCCGACAAGCCGATCCCGCTCTCCGAAGTGGAGCCTGCGAGCGAGATCGTGAAGCGCTTCTCGACCGGCGCGATGAGCTTGGGCTCGATCAGCCACGAGGCGCACTCGACGATGGCGATCGCGATGAACCGCATCGGCGGGCGCTCGAACACGGGCGAGGGCGGGGAGGAGCCGTTCCGCTTCAAGCCGCTGGCGAACGGCGATTCGATGCGCAGCCGCATCAAGCAGGTCGCGAGCGGCCGCTTCGGCGTCACCACCGAATATCTCGTCAATTCCGACGACATCCAGATCAAGATGGCGCAGGGCGCGAAGCCCGGCGAGGGCGGCCAGTTGCCCGGGCACAAGGTCGACAAGCGCATCGGCGCGGTGCGGCACTCGACCCCGGGCGTGGGCCTCATCAGCCCGCCGCCGCACCACGACATCTACTCGATCGAGGATCTCGCGCAGCTCATCCACGACCTCAAGAACGTGAACCCGGCCGCGCGCATCTCGGTCAAGCTGGTGTCCGAGGTCGGGGTCGGCACGGTCGCGGCGGGCGTCTCCAAGGCGCGCGCGGACCATGTGACGATCGCGGGCTATGACGGGGGCACGGGCGCCTCGCCGCTGACCTCGCTGACGCACGCGGGCTCGCCGTGGGAGATCGGGCTGGCCGAGACCCAGCAGACGCTGCTGCTCAACGATCTTCGCAGCCGCATCGCGGTGCAGGTCGACGGGGGGCTCAGGACGGGCCGCGATGTCGCCATCGGCGCCCTGCTGGGCGCGGACGAGTTCGGCTTCGCCACCGCTCCGCTGATCGCGGCGGGGTGCATCATGATGAGGAAGTGCCACCTCAACACCTGCCCCGTCGGCGTCGCCACGCAGGACCCGGTGCTGCGCGCGCGCTTCACCGGCCAGCCCGAGCACGTGGTCAACTACATGTTCTTCGTCGCCGAGGAGCTCCGCCAGATCATGGCCGAGATGGGCATCCGTACCGTCGCCGAGATGGTCGGGCGGGTGGACCTGCTCGACACGCGCCGGATGGAGCGCCACTGGAAGGCGCGCGGCATCGACCTCTCGCGCATCCTCCACCAGGTGCCGCTCAAGGCGGGCGCGGCGCTGCGGCACGTCGCCGAGCAGGACCACGGCCTTGGCGGCGCGCTCGACAACCGGCTGATCGCCGATTGCCGCACGGCGATCGAGACGAAGCAGCCGGTGCAGCTCGCCTACGAGGTGCGCAACGTCAACCGCACGGTCGGCGCGATGCTGTCGGGCGAGATTGCCAAGGCCCACGGGCACGAGGGCCTGCCGACCGACACGGTGCGGATCAACCTCACCGGGGTTGCCGGGCAGAGCTTCGGCGCGTGGCTCGCGCACGGGGTGACGCTCGACCTCGTCGGCGATGCCAACGACTATGTCGGCAAGGGCCTCTCGGGCGGCCGGATCATCGTCCGCCAGCCTGCCGAGGCCCCGCGCGCGGCGCAGGAGAACATCATCGTCGGCAACACCGTGCTCTACGGCGCGATCGCGGGCGAGGCCTATTTCAACGGCGTCGCGGGCGAGCGTTTCGCGGTGCGGAACTCGGGCGCGATCGCGGTGGTCGAGGGCACCGGGGACCACGGCTGCGAATACATGACCGGCGGTGTGGTCGTCGTGCTCGGGCGCACCGGGCGCAACTTCGCGGCCGGGATGAGCGGCGGGGTCGCCTATGTCTACGACCCCGAGGGGCGCTTCCAGGACCTCGTCAACCCGGCGCAGGTCGACCTGCTGCCGATTGCGGGCGAGCCGGATGCGGACGAGGGGACGGGCCGCCCGTCGCAGCGGCCGCGCTCGGTGCACGATTTCGGCATGGGCGACATGCTGCGCCACGATGCCGAGCGCCTGCGCATCCTCGTCGAGCGGCACCAGCTCCACACCGGCAGCAAGCGTGCCGGCGAGTTGCTGGCGGACTGGGACGCGGCGCTGGGCAAGTTCGTCAAGGTGATGCCGCGCGACTATGCGGCGGCGCTGAAGAAGCTCGAAGCGGAACGCCACGAGGCGGAGAGCGTCGCGGCGGAGTAGATTGATATTGTCTCGTCATTGCGAGCTGAAGGCGAAGCAATCCATGGACCGAAGGCACGGACACCGAGCAACGATCATGGATTGCCGCGTCGCCTGCGGCTCCTCGCAATGACGAAGTGAAACGAGGTAACGACACGTGGGCAAGGAAACCGGATTTCTCGAGCTGGACCGCCGCGAGCGGGACTATCTCGATCCCAAGGAGCGCCTGAAGAACTACCGCGAGTTCGTCGTCCAGCCGGACGATGCGACGCTGACGGGGCAGGCCTCGCGCTGCATGAACTGCGGCATCCCCTACTGCCACAACGGCTGTCCGGTGAACAACATGATCCCGGACTGGAACCACCTCGTCTACGAGGCGGACTGGAAGCGCGCGCTCGAAAACCTCCACTCGACCAACAACTTCCCCGAGTTCACCGGCCGCATCTGCCCCGCGCCCTGCGAGGCGGCGTGCACGCTCAACATCATCGACCAGCCGGTGACCATCAAGTCGATCGAATGCGCGATCGTCGACCGCGGGTGGAAGGAAGGCTGGATCACGCCGCAGGTCCCCGCGAGGAAGACCGGCAAGTCGGTGGCGATCGTCGGCTCGGGCCCCGCGGGCCTTGCCGCCGCGCAGCAGCTGGCGCGCGCCGGGCACTCGGTGACGGTGTTCGAGAAGGCCGACCGCGTCGGTGGGCTCCTTCGCTACGGCATCCCCGACTTCAAGATGGAGAAGCACCTCATCAACCGCCGCTGCGTGCAGATGGAGGCCGAGGGGGTGACGTTCAAAACCTCGAAGGAGGTCGGCGTCGACATCTCCTTCAAGTCCCTGCAGGAGAACTTCGACGCGGTGGTGCTCGCGGGCGGGGCGGAGGATGCGCGGGCGCTGGCGATCCCCGGCGCCGAGATGCCCGGCGTGCGGCTCGCGATGGAATTCCTCACCCAGCAGAACAAGCGCGTCGCGGGCGATGACGAGCTGCGCGCCGCCCCGCGCGGCAGCCTCGTCGCCACCGGCAAGCACGTCGTCGTCCTCGGCGGCGGCGACACCGGCAGCGACTGCGTGGGCACCTCGAACCGGCAGGGCGCATTGAGCGTCACCCAGCTCGAGATCATGCCCAAGCCCCCCGAGAAGGAAGACAAGGCGCTGACCTGGCCCGACTGGCCGATGAAGCTGCGCACCTCGTCCTCGCACCAGGAAGGCGCGATCCGCGACTGGGCGGTGCTGGCGAAGCGCGTGCTCGGCGACGGCGAGACCGTCACCGGCCTCGAATGCGTGCGCGTCGAGTGGCAGGACCGTCAGATGCGCGAGATCGAAGGCAGCGAGTTCGTCATAAAGGCGGACCTCATCCTCCTCGCGATGGGCTTCGTCGGGCCGCGCAAGGCGGGGCTGCTCGAACAGGCGGGCGTGGAGCTCGACGCGCGCGGCAATGTCGCCGCGGACACCAGCGGCTATGCGACCAGCGTCCCGGGCGTGTTCGCCTGCGGCGACATGCGGCGCGGGCAGAGCCTCGTCGTCTGGGCGATCCGCGAGGGCCGCCAGGCCGCGCGCGCGGTCGACGAGGCGCTGATGGGGGCCTCCGAACTCCCGCGCTGATCTACCGGATCGCGCCGTCGCGATTGACAGCGCGTGCCGGGCTCGCTGAGCAAGGCATCAGGAGGAGGAGCGGGATGAGCGGCACCGGGTTCTCGCGACGCGGCGCGGTGGGTGCCCTCGCCGCCGGCGGGGCGGCGCTGGCGCTCGCCGGCGCGCTGCGCGGGATCGAGGCCGATGCCGCGGTGATCCGCTTCACCGGCTTTGCCCCTCACCAGCTTCACGCGCGCGCGATCGGGGTCGCCTCCTACCGTCTCACGTTCCTCGGTGCGCCGCGGGGCCTTGCGGGCAAGGCGATGCGCGACCTCGTCGAGGAGGCCCATGCCGACCTCGTCCGCCGGCTCGCGGCAGCGGGCCGACCGCCGCTCGAGCGGGCAGAGCTGGCGCGCGCGCTGCGCCGGGGCGGGACGCGCCTCGTCCCCGGCAATCGCGCCGCCGGGACGCAAGGGTCGGGACGGCGATGGGTGAGCCTGGGCGCTGCTGCTGCCCCGCTGCTGCGCGACATGGAGACCCCGCAGCTGCACCCCACCAATCCCTTCGCGAACCTCGCTGGCGCGGCGCGGTCGCTCGATGCCCTGCTGATCGCGCCCCAGCCGCTGTTCGCCTTCGCCTCCTTGTGCCGCGGCGTCACGCTCGCCGACAGCACGCGGGTGGCCCTGCTGACCCCCTTCGACGCCGGACGCTCGGCGGTCGGCGGGATGATGGCGATCGAGGATGCCTGGAGGGTGCCCGACAATGTCCCGCTCGCCGCCGCCTGCGCCGCCTTCAACGCCGCGCTGGTCGCCGAGCTGGCGAGCGCGCGCTAGTCGGGAAAACCGACGAAGCGCGCCGCCTCGTCGACGCTACGGCGCAGCGAGACGACGGCGTTGGCGGGGAAGTCGGGGTCGGGCCAGCCCATCGCCACGGCCTTCATGATGACTTGTGTCTCAGGGATGCCCGCGTGCTCGCGCACCACCGGCGACTGCATGATGCCTTGCGAGTTGATGACGCAGCCGAGCCCCTTCGACCACGCCGCGTTGACCAGCGCGGTCGTCACCGCGCCGCAATCGAAGGCGGTGTCGTCGGAGCCCGTGAGTTCGCGGTCGTAGGTGACGATCACGCAGACCGGCGCATCGAACTGGCGAAAGCCGCGCAGCACCCAGTCCTGCCGAGCGGCGGCGTCGTCGCGGGCGATGCCCATCGCGCCGAAGAGCTGCTTGGCGACCTCGACCTGCCGCTCGCGGTGAACCCCGGCGAAAGCCTCGCCGCGGCGGAACTCGCGGCTGTCGGGGACGCCGGCGAGGATGTTTTCGGTGTTGCCGCGGCGGATGCGGTCGAGGGGCTCGCCGGTGATGACGTGGAAGTGCCAGGGCTGGGTGTTCATCGACGAGGGAGAGCGCATTGCCATGGCGAGGATCTCCTCGATCAGCGCGCGGGGCACGGGTTTCTGGAGGTAACCCCGGATGCTCCGCCGCCCGAGCACCACCTCGGCATAGGTCTGGTCAGGCGTGCCGCCCATTGCTCTCTCCCGAATCTCTTCCGGGGAGAGTGCTAGCGCACCCCAGGCGGGGCTCAAAGGACGCTACGGCAGCGCGGGTCAGGCCGCCTCGGCGAGCCCCAGTTCCAGCCGGTCCCAGATTTCGACCAGCGCCGCGGTGAGCTCGTCCATCATCGCGTCGGTATGCTGCGGGCCCGGGGTGAAGCGCAGGCGCTCGGTGCCGCGGGGGACGGTGGGGAAGTTGATCGGCTGCACGTAGACGCCGTATTCGGCGAGGAGGATGTCGCTGATCTTCTTCGCACGCACCGGGTCGCCGACCATCAGGGGGACGATGTGGGTGACGCTGTCCATCACCGGCAGCCCCGCCTCGGCGAACTTCAGCTTGAGCATCGCGGCGGCGCGCTGCTGGGCATTGCGCTCCACGGAGCTCTCCTTGAGGTGCCGAACCGAGGCGAGCACGCCCGCGACCAGCACCGGCGAGAGCGAGGTCGTGAAGATGAACCCCGGCGCGTAGGAGCGGATGCAGTCCACCACCTTGGCCGAAGCGGCGATGTAGCCGCCCATGACCCCGAAGGCCTTGCCCAGCGTGCCTTCGATGATGTCGATGCGGTGCGCCGCGCCGTCGCGCTCCGAGATCCCGCCGCCGCGCGCGCCGTACATGCCGACCGCGTGGACCTCGTCGATATAGGTGAGCGCGTTGTACTTCTCGGCGAGGTCGCAGATCGCGTGGATCGGGGCGACGTCGCCGTCCATCGAATAGACAGACTCGAAGGCGATCAGCTTGGGCGTGTCGACGGGAACGCTCGCCAGCAGCTCCTCGAGGTGCGCGACGTCATTGTGGCGCCACACCTTCTTCTCGCAGCCCGAATTGCGGATGCCGGCGATCATGCTGGCGTGGTTCAATTCGTCGGAGAAGATCACGCAGCCCGGCAGCAGCTTGGCGAGGGTCGAGAGGGTCGCGTCGTTCGAGACGTAGCCGCTCGTGAACAGCAGCGCGGCATCCTTGCCGTGAAGATCGGCGAGTTCGGCCTCGAGCTCGACATGGAGGTGCGTGTTGCCGCCGATGTTGCGCGTGCCGCCCGAGCCTGCGCCGACGTCGTGTAGCGCGGCCTCCATCGCGCCGATCACCTTGTCGTGCTGGCCCATGCATAGGTAGTCGTTCGAGCACCACACCGTGATCGGCTTGGGGCCGTTGTGCCCGTGGAAGCAGCGCGCGTTGGGGTAGGCGCCCTTGTTGCGCATGATGTCGATGAAGACGCGGTAGCGGCCTTCCTCGTGCAGACGGTCGATCGCGGAATCGAAGATCTGGTCGTAGTTCACTCAGCCCTCGCTGATCTCGCGTCGCCCCCATGTGCGCGGGGGTCGGCGCGGCACTTCGCGGTGTTCCCGTTGTCCGGCCTCAACGCGCACGAGGGCGGATGGTTTCGGCGGATATTTAAGGGGGCGCCGAGAGATTTGCCACAGCGATCTTTGCGAGCGGCTCGCAGAGCGCGCGCGCGGATCAGAAGGTCTCGGCCGCCCCGAAGCCGCGTGCGGCGAGGGCCCCCTCGAGCCCCGTGGCGGCCGATAGCGGCCCGGTGACGACGAAGCGGTTGGGGCGGGGCGCGGCGAAGTCCTGCCCCTCGAGCAGGTGGACGATCCGCCGTGCGATGCCTTGCGCCCCGTCGACTTGTGCCACCTCGGCCCCGAAGGCGGCGCGCAGCTCGTCGGCGAGCAGCGGGAAGTGGGTGCAGGCGAGCACCAGCGTGTCGATCCGCTCGCCCTCGGCCAGCCGCGCGAGGCGGTCATGCACCTCGGCGATCAGCGCCGGATCGAAGGGCTGGCCGCGCAACTTCGCCTCCGCCGCGCCGACAAGGCCGGGAGCGGCGACCCTGAGCAGGCGCTTGCCGGCCGCGAACTGCTCCTCGAGGTCGTCGACATATTTCTGCCGGATCGTCGCCTCGGTGCCGACGAGGCCTATCGTGCCGGTCCGCGTCAGCGCCGCGGCGGGCTTGATCGCGGGGACGGTGCCGACCACCGGGATCTCCAGAACGTCGCGCACCATGCCCAGCGCGATCGTCGAGGCGGTGTTGCAGGCGATGCAGGCGAGCCGCGGCTGCCAGCGTTCGGCCATCCGCCCGAGCAGCCCTGCCACCCGCGCGGCGATCTGCGCCTCGGTCTTGCTTCCGTAGGGCAGCCCCGCAAGGTCGGCGGCGTAGATCACCGGGGCCTCGGGCAGCACTTCGCGCAGGGCGTCGTAGACCGTGAGCCCGCCGACGCCGGAATCGAACAGCAGGATGGGGGCATCGGCGTTCATGCGAACAACTTCCGTTCGCCCTGAGCTTGTCGAAGGGCTGTCTTTCTCTACTCTGGTTGCGCTAGTAGAAGTGCAGTGCTTCGACAAGCTCAGCACGAACGGAGGGTTGCTTTGGATTCGGTGTTCGCCGCCTTGCTGGGCTTTGCCCTGGGCTCGATCCCCTTCGGCCTGATCCTCACCCGCGCGGCGGGGCTGGGGGATGTGCGCAAGATCGGCTCGGGCTCGATCGGGGCGACCAACGTGCTGCGCACCGGCAACAAGGGCCTCGCGGCGGCAACCGTGCTGCTCGATGCGGCGAAGGCCGTGATCCCGGTGCTGGTCGCCAAGGCGTTCTGGCCCGGCACCGAAGGGGTCGCCGCGGTCGCCGCAGTGGCGGGGCACTGCTTCACCCCGTGGCTCGCCTTCAAGGGCGGCAAGGGCTTTGCGAGCGCCGCGGGCGCGCTGGGCGCGCTGGCCTGGCCGGCGATGCTCGCTTGCGCGGCGATCTGGGGCATCACTTTGTTCCTCAGCCGCATTTCCTCGGTCTCCTCGCTGGTGAGCGTCGTCGCCGCGCCGCTGGTCGCCTGGGGGCTCGGCTACCCCGAGGTGATCGCCCCGCTTCTCGCCATCGCCGCGATCGTCATCGTCCAGCACCGCGCCAATATCGGGCGGCTGATGCGGGGGGAGGAGCCGCGGGTCGGTTCCTCGGGCAAGGCATGACAGGGACGCGCCGCTGATGGAGGGCACGGGGTCGCAGCCGACGCTCTCGCAAGCAGAGGCCTTCGCGCGCATCCGCCTGCTGCGCTCGCCCAATATCGGTCCCATCAGCTTCCGCCAGCTGCTCGCCCGCTTCGGCAGTGCGGGAGCAGCGCTCGATGCGCTCCCCGACCTCGCCGCGCGCGGGCGGAGCCCCTACCGCCCCGCGAGGCCCGAGAGCATCGAGCGCGAGGCCGCCGCCGTCCGCAAGGCCGGGGCGCGCTACCTGTTCCACGACCAGCCCGATTACCCCGCGCTCCTCGCCGAGACGCCGAGCGCCCCGCCGATCCTCACCTGCCGCGGCCGCCTGCCGCTCGCCAGCGAGCCCTGCGTCGCGCTCGTCGGCGCACGCAATGCCAGCGCGGCGGCGGTCAAGCTCGCGCGCGACTTCGCCGCCGCGCTCGCCGAGGCGGGGTTCACCGTCGTCTCCGGCCTCGCGCGGGGCATCGACGGCGCGGCGCACGAGGGGGCCATGCCGCAGACCATCGGCGTGATCGCCAGCGGCATGGACATCGCCTACCCGCCGCAGCACGCCGAACTCCAGGAGCGGATCGCGACCGAGGGCCTGCTGATCGCCGAACAGCCCCCCGGCACCGAGCCGCGCGGGCGGCATTTCCCCTCGAGGAACCGCATCATCGCCGGGCTCGCGAGCGGCACTCTCGTCGTCGAGGCCGCGCCGCAATCGGGCAGCCTCATCACCGCGCGGCTCGCGGGCGAGGCGGGGCGCGAGGTGATGGCGATCCCCGGCTCCCCGCTCGATCCGCGCGCGGCGGGGTGCAACCAGCTGATCCGCGAGGGCGCGGTGCTGGTGCAGAGCCCCGAGGAAGTGATCGAACTGCTCCAGAGCTTCACCGGCGAGGCCCGCTCGCGCTTCCGCGTCGCGGAGGGCCTCGCGAACTTCGACAATGCCGAACTCGCGAAGCTCGACTGGGGCGAGGCGCGCGCCGACCTCTCGCACGACATCGCGAGCCTGCTCACCAACGCGCCGGTCGCGATCGACGAGCTGATCCGCCAGTCGGGCGCGGCGGCTGCCGAGGTGCACATGGCGCTGCTCGAGATCGAGCTTGCGGGCGAGCTGGTGCGCGAGGCCGACGGGACCGTCAGGCGCGCCTAGGCCCTACTGCTTCGGCACGATCACCCCGCAGGCGAGCCGCCCGCCGCTCGAGGCCATTGTCCGGTAGTCGTCGGTCGCGGCGTGGATCATCATCGCCGAGCCGTCCGCGTCGGAGAGCGTGTAGGGGAGCTTGTCGCTCACCGGCCCGGCGATGGTCAGCTGCGGCACGAAGAACTCGGCCTCAGCGGTGCCGTCGGCGGCGACCTCGAGATTGGGGAGGTCGCCCGCATGATAGCCGCCCGGCGCGTGGAAGCCGTGCTCGCTGCCGGCCGGGTTGAAGTGCCCGCCGGCCGCGTTGAAGTCGGGCGTGCAGGCGCCGACCGCGTGGATGTGGAGCCCGTGCTTGCCGGGCGAGAGGTCCCTGACCTTGACGCTCACCACCACCCCGTGCTCGGTCTGGACGAAGGTGATGGTGCCGACCTCCTTGCCCTCGGCGGTCTTCATCGCGGCGACGACCGGGCCAGGCTCGGCGACGGCGTCATCGGCGGCGAGCGGCGGGGTGAGCGCGCAGGCGGCGAGCGCGGCGCCCGTGAGGCACGCGGCGCGGGCGGAGCGGAAGGCGGCGGGCAGGCGGGTCATCGCGGCAGGGTTCCTTTCGTGCAGTCCCCACGAAACCGCGGGAGACCGGGCTTTGTTCCATGTCCGGGCGGGCCGGGGGGCAGGGCGAACCTGCCCCCCGGCGGCCGCGCGGGCTTTCGAAACACCGCTATCCCGAACGCACGTCCCGCGCCAGCGGGTCAGCCGTGCTTCGGCATGCAAACCACCTGTTCGACGGCGAGCTCGCTCGCCGCGCGGTACTTGGCGACGAACTCGGCCCAGCCGGCGTCCTGCTTGTCGCGCGGCACGCTGTCGCCGCTCGCGAAGGACATGATCTGGTCGGGCGCGACGCTCGGGGCGCCGTCCTTCCACACCAGCACCGGGGCCTGGGTGAGGACGAGCTTGTAGCCCTTGGCCTTGTACCACGCCTTGTGCGCCGCGACGGCCTCCTCGTACTGGGCCATCGTCGCGCCCGGCTTGATCTTCGAGAGCCGCACGCGGGTGACATCGCCCTTGGGGCAGACGGCGGCGATCTGCGCCTGGGTCTGCGCGGTCGCACCATAGGACACGCCAAGTGCCGGGACCGCGAGCGCGGCGAGCGTTGCGAGAGTGAGCTTCTTCATTGTTCCATTCCCCCCTTGCCGGACCCGCGAGCCGGGCCCCGTGCGATCCATCGCATCCCACTGTTGCAGAACCGCGGCGGGGCGGCAAGCAGTCGGCGGTTGACTTCCGGCGCCGCCGCTTGCCACCCTCGCGCGTACACACACGTAAGGACCGCCTCTCCAAAGCCCATGCAGCTCGTCATCGTCGAATCCCCCGCCAAGGCCAAAACCATCGAGAAGTATCTGGGCAAGGACTACAAGGTCCTCGCCTCCTACGGCCATGTCCGCGACCTGCCGCCGAAGGACGGGAGCGTCGACCCGGATGCGGGTTTCGCGATGGAGTGGGAGCTCTACCGCGACAAGCAGAGCCGCTTCAAGGAGATCGCCGACGCGGCGAAGAAGGCCGACCGCCTCGTGCTCGCCACCGACCCCGACCGCGAGGGCGAGGCGATCAGCTGGCACGTGCAGGAGCTGCTGGCGAAGAGGAAGGCGCTGCCCAAGGCGGTCGACCGGGTGACCTTCAACGCGATCACCAAGACCGCCGTGACCGAGGCGATGGCGCGCCCGCGCGAATTGGATCAGCCGCTGATCGACGCCTACCTCGCGCGTCGCGCCTTGGACTACCTGTTCGGCTTCACCCTCTCGCCGGTGCTGTGGAGGAAGCTCCCCGGCGCCAAGAGCGCGGGCCGCGTGCAGTCCGTGGCGCTGCGCCTCATCGTCGAGCGCGAGCGCGAGATCGAGGCGTTCCGGGCGGAGGAATACTGGAGTGTCGTCGCGCGGATGCAGCACGACGGGACCGAGTTCGACGCGCGGCTCGTCAAGTTCAAGGGCGTGAAGCTCGAGCGCCTCAGCCTCGGCAATGCGGGAATCGCGATGGAGGCGAAGGCGGCGGTCGAGGCGGGGCGCTTCACCGTCGAGGGTGTCGAGACCAAGCCGGTCAAGCGCAACCCCGCGCCGCCCTTCACGACGTCGACGCTTCAGCAGGAGGCCGCAAGAAAGCTGGGCTTTTCCGCGCAGCACACGATGCGCCTCGCCCAGAGCCTCTACGAGGCGGGCGCGATCACCTATATGCGGACCGACGGCGTGCAGATGGACCCGGGCGCGATTCACGCGCTGCGCGATGCGATCGCCGCGCGCTACGACAGCGCCTACCTGCCGGAAAAGCCGCGCTTCTACAGCACCAAGGCGAAGAATGCGCAGGAGGCCCACGAGGCGATCCGGCCCACCGACTTCACCCGCGAGCGCGCCGGGAGCGCGGACGAGGCGCGGCTCTACGACCTCATCTTCAAGCGCGCGATGGCGAGCCAGATGGCGACCGCGCAGCTCGAGCGCACCACCGTCACCCTGCGCGATGCGACCGGGAGCCATGAGCTGCGCGCCACCGGCCAGGTGGTGAAGTTCCCGGGCTTCCTCGCGGTCTATCAGGAAGGCCTCGACGATTCCGAGGACGAGGACGGCGGGCTCCTCCCGCAGATGAAGGCGGGCGACCAGCCAGCCAAGCGCTCCGTCGAGGCGACCCAGCACTTCACCCAGCCGCCGCCGCGCTTCTCGGAGGCCTCGCTGGTCAAGCGGCTCGAGGAGCTCGGCATCGGCCGCCCCTCCACCTATGCCTCGACCATCCAGACCCTGCGCGACCGCGCCTATGTGCGGATGGAGAAGAACCGCTTCTTCGCCGAGGAATCGGGGCGGCTGCTGACCGCCTTCCTCGAACGCTTCTTCCCGACCTATGTCGCCTACGACTTCACCGCCGGGATGGAGGACGAGCTCGACGTCGTCTCCGACGGGCGCGAGGACTACAAGGCGCTGCTGGCGCGCTTCTGGCGCGACTTCAAGCCCAAGGCCGACGAGGTGATGGAGAAGATGCCCTCGGAAGTGACCGAGGCGCTCGACGACTACCTCTCGGACTTCCTCTTCCCGCCGCGCGAGGACGGCAGCGACCCGCGCGCCTGCCCGCTCTGTGCCGCTGAGGGCCGCTCCGGGGGCAGGCTCTCGCTGAGGGGCGGGCGCTTCGGGGCCTTCGTCGCGTGCAACAACTATCCGGAGTGCAAATACACCCGCCGCTTCGCCCAGCCGGGGGGCGAAGGCGAGGGCGGCGCCGAGGACGGCGTGATCGGCCAGCATCCCGAGACCGGCGAGGACATCCACCGCAAGACCGGCCGCTTCGGCCCCTATGTCCAGATGGGCGAGGGCAAGGAGGCGAAGCGCGCCTCGATTCCGAAGGACCTCGACGACTTCGACCTCGACTGGGCGGTGAAGCTTCTTGACCTCCCCCGGATCGTCGGCGCGCATCCCGATACCGGGCTCGAGATCGAGGCGAATATCGGGCGTTACGGGCCCTATCTCAGGCATGACGGCAAGTACGGGAAGCTCGCAAGCACCCGCGAGGTCTTCGAGGTGGGCATGAACCGCGCGGTCGCGA
Source organism: Erythrobacter sp. NE805 (assembly GCF_046452355.1). Lineage (NCBI taxonomy): Bacteria > Pseudomonadati > Pseudomonadota > Alphaproteobacteria > Sphingomonadales > Erythrobacteraceae > Erythrobacter > Erythrobacter sp. NE805. Next base: position 182,474 of record NZ_JBKFDI010000005.1, read on the forward strand.
TCCTTGCCGAGGCGGCGAACCGGGGCGGCGGGGCGCGCGGGAAGTCGGAGCCGATCGCCACCCTCGGCGCGCACCCGGTCAGCGGGGGCGAGATCAAGGTCATGCCGGGCCGCTTCGGGCCCTATGTCACCGACGGCACCACCAACGCCACGATCCCGCGCGACGCGAAGCCGGAGGAGGTGACCCTCGAAGCCGCCATCGCGCTCATCGACGCGCGCGCGGCCAAGGGCCCGGCCAAGGGCAAGGCCAAGAAGAAGGCCGCGCCCAAGAAGGCCGCTGCCAAGAAGGCGCCTGCCAAGAAGAAGGCTCCGGCCAAGGCCAAGGCATCCGCTGCGACGAAGTGAGGCCGGGGCGGCCCGAAACGCCGCTCCCGCCCGCCGCCGCGTTGACCAAACATAAAGCATTTGCCCCCTATCGTCGCAGCCCGGAACAAGGGCTTGCCGTCGTGATAGAAATCGAAGTCCAGAACGAGACCCACCAGACCCAGACCCGCATCCGCTTCGCCGCGGTGCCGCGCATCGGCGAAGGCCTGCGCCTGCGCGAGCCCGACGGGATGTGGGCGAGCTACGACGTCCTCGACGTGTGGTATCAGAAGGCCGAGTTCGGCGACGTGTGGATGCCCTACCTCCACGTGCGCGTGACCCCCGGCGAGGTGATCGGCGCCCCCGAGGCGGCCGATCCCTATGCCGACGACTTCGCCGCCGAGGCCTACCGCCAGAGCTACGCCGCGATGGGAGGGCGCTGAGATGCAGAACCTCATCAAGCGCCACACCGGGCCGCACCGCCGCGCGGGCGCGGGCGCGAACGACGGCAAGACCCTCGCGCAGAAGCTCGCCGAGAACGAGAAGCTGCTCGCCGCCGAGGCCGAGGCCGCGCGCGCCGCGACCTCGGGCGCGCCGCCGAAGCCCGCCTCTGCCGACGCCTCGGCCGAGCCCGACGACACCGCCGCGATCGTCGCCGCCGCCAAGGCGATGCGCGACCGCTATGCCGGGCACGAGGCGCCCGCCGCTGCCGCCAAGACCTGCCTGATCGTCGACGACAGCCGGGTGATCCGCAAGGTCGCCGCCAAGATCGCGACCAGCCTCGGCTACCAGCCGGTCGAGGCGCAGGACGGCCACGAGGCGCTCGCCCGCTGCAAGCAGGCGATGCCCGACCTCGTCCTCACCGACTGGAACATGCCCGAGATGGACGGCATCGAGTTCGTCAGCAAGCTGCGCGCGATCCCCACGCCGCGCGAGCCGGTGGTGGTGTTCTGCACCTCGAACGGCGAGGCCAGGGACATCCACGACGGCATCGCCGCGGGCGCCGACGACTACATCGTCAAGCCCTTCGACGAGGCCGCGCTGCGCGCCAAGCTCGAAAAGCTCGGGCGCGCGTAAGCCGTCCCACACCCGTCAGAACAGCACCGTCACGTTGAACGAGACGTAGCGCGTCCAGCGCCCCGGCGGCGCATTGGGCGCCTCGCGCAGGAACCGCCCCTTGGCGAGCAGCACCGCGTCCGCCTCGAGCCGCAGCTTGGGCGTCACCGCGTAGCGCAGCCGCGTGTCGAGCTGGTGCCCCGCGAAGCTCCCCGAACGCCCGGTCGCGTCGCGCACGCCCGTCGAGGAGAAGGCATCCTCGCGCGCGGCAAGCCAGAAGGACCGCGCGCTCACCATCAGGTCGCTCTTCGCGCTCGGCACCGCCTCGAGCCGCACGCCGGGGCTGATGAAGTTCGAGCGCAGGATCGCGTTGTAGAGCGCGCCGGGCGCAAGGTCCGCGCGGCGCATCCCTAAGATCGGGTCGAAGCGGCCATAGCCCCCGCCCGGCCGGTCGCCGGTCGCGTGGTCATATTCGAGCGCGAGACGCGGCTTCCAACCGCCGGCGAAGGTGTAGCCGACGTCGCCGTGGACGAACCACGCGCGCACGTCCTGCGTCGCGGCGTTAGCGGCGAGGCTCGTGGAGATCGTGCCGCGCTGGACGATCCCCTCGAGCTCGAAGTCCCACGCGTCCGGCTTGGGGTCGCGGATCAGCCGCGCCGAGAGCGTGTCGAGCGAGCGGTCGCGGGTCGGGCGGCCCGGCGCATCGCGCTCGCCGAAGTGGAGGAAGCCGACCTCCGCCATCGCGCCCGCCAGCGTGTTGGCGCGCGTCACCAGCCCGCCCCACAGCACCACGTCGAAGCTCTCGCGGTCGAGCGCGACGCCGTTGTCGAGCAGCCCGTCGCGATCATCGGGCAGGCGCTGCTGCGGCAGGACGTAGACGAGCGTCGCCTTCCATCCCCCCGGCGCCGCGAGGTCGGCGCGCAGGCCTGTCGAGCTGTTGGTGGTGTTGCGGTAGTCGTCCGCCGCCACCAGCCGCCGCGAGCCGAGCGCGAGGAGGAAGCGCCCCGCCTGCAAGTCGAGCTTGGTGCCCTTGCCCAAGGCGCCCGGCAGCGACACCCCGAGAAAAGCCTGCGCGGGCTCGAGGGTGTTGACCTCGCCCGTCGAGATCGGCGTGCCGCGATTGCCGCCGTAGGCGCGGCTGTCCCACAGCTCGGCGACGACGTGGACTTGCGGATCGATGTGGTAGTCGGCGGTGAGAATGGTGCGGAAGGAGACGACCTCGTCGCTGCTGTTGAACCCCGCGCGCGCCTGCCCGTCGATCACCTCGAGCCGCGAGCGCACCTGCCCGGAGAGCTCGAGCGCCTCGTCCTTGGGCGGCCGCGGCGGCGGGTCCTCGGCATGGGCGGGCGCGGCGGCGTGAAGCGCGGCCCCCAGCACAAGCGCGGCGCGGCCGCAGGACGACAGGCGTTCAAGAATCCCGGAATGCACGTCCAATTCACCTCGCACAAAACGGGGCCGCACAACGCGGCCCGACGAGGCAACACTTGAGCGCTTGGACGCGCTTGAACGGGAGGCTGCTCGACCCCGTGCGCCCGGCAATAGCGCGGCGGCGGCGAGGGTCAAGCGGGATGCGGGGGGTGGTGGATCGGGATATACGCGCAAACCATCGTCGCCCCGTGCTTGACACGGGGCTTGGCTTTCTTTTCGGCGGCCTTCGCGCGATACCCGTCCGATGGAGAAGGGCGGCTGGCTCTACATCATGGCGAACCGCTATCGCGGCGGCACCTATGTCGGCGTCACCGCCGATGCGATCCGCCGCGTCCACCAGCACCGCGAAGGCGTAGGCTCGCGGCACGTGCGCGATTTCGGCAAGCGGCGGCTCGTTTATGTCGAGCACCACGCGACCATCGAAGCCGCGATCGCCCGCGAGAAGCTCGTGAAGAAATGGCGCCGCGAATGGAAGTTCGCGCTGATCGAGGCGGGCAATCCCGATTGGGAGGATCTGTGGGATCGGTGGTTCGCTGCCGATCCGCCGCAGAAGTAGCCAAGCCCCGTGTCAAGCACGGGGCGACGTGGAAGTTTCACCCACGGCGCCCCGTACCCCATCACCGCACCCAGTCCAGCCCGATCTCTTCAAAAATCTCCCGGTCCTCGGCCCAGTTCTCCGAGACCTTCACGTGGAGGAACAGGTGGACCTTCACCCCCAGTACCTCGGCGAGTTCCTTCCTCGCCGCCTCGCCGATCGCCTTGATCCGCGCGCCGCCCTTGCCGAGCACGATCGCGCGCTGGTTGTCGCGGGTGACGACGATCTGCTGGTGGATCTCGACCGAGCCGTCGGGGCGCACCTCGTATTTCTCGGGGCGCACCGCGCTGTCGTAGGGGAGCTCCTCGTGGAGCTGCTGGTAGAGCTGCTCGCGGGTGATCTCGGCGGCGAGCAGGCGTTCGGAGGCGTCGGAGACCTGGTCCTCGGGATACATCCACGGCCCCTCGGGCATGGCGCGGGCGAGGGTCTCCTTCATCTCGGGCACGCCCTCGCCGGTGAGGGCGGAGACGAAGAACACCTCCTCGAAGGCGACCTTGCCGGTGAGTTCCTGGGCGAGGGCGAGGAGCGGCTCCTTCTTGGCGCGGTCGACCTTGTTGAGGACGAGGATCTTGCGCTCGGGGCGGGTGGCGAGCGTTTCCAGCAACGGCTCCAGCTCGTGGCGGCGCTGCTTGATGGGGTCGACGAGGAGGAGGACGGCATCGGCGCTCTCGGCGCCCTCCCAGGCGGCGTTGACCATCGCGCGGTCGAGCCGACGGCGCGGGGCGAAGATGCCGGGGGTGTCGACGAGGATCATCTGCACGGGGGCGCCGTCGGCGAGGTCGTGCAGCGCGATGCCGAGCATCCGTGCGCGGGTGGTCTGGGCCTTGGCGCTGGTGATCGCGACCTTCTGGCCGACGAGCTGGTTGACGAGGGTCGACTTGCCGGCATTGGGCGCGCCGAGCACCGCGACGACGCCGCAGCGGGTTGATGGAGTGGTGGTTTCGGTCATCAGCTTCCAATATCCGTTCGCCCTGAGCTTGTCGAAGGGCTGTCTTTCTTTCGGGCTGGCAGAGGAAGAAAGTGCAGTCCTTCGACAAGCTCAGGACAGACGGAATCAAGGATGGGTGAGAGGGGTTCCAGACCCCGTGTTAGTGGACACAAGGGACTAGAGTGACGGCTCGCCGGGATTTCGTGGCATCTCCCGGGACAACGTGGGACGAAAACGGCTGAAAACTGCGATTGCGGCTGGGTGTCTCAAAAAATCGGCGCTCGGCGTGAGTGTCTAGAGTGCGGGCCCGTTTATTGGCTGAAACGGACCCGCGAGCTGCGGCTGACGCTTCGGCGCCGATCTTGAGACGCGACCGTCTCAACGGCGGAATTCTGCGGTTCATGAGGCTCTGAGAAGTCTCTTAAAGGCATCTTAGACCCTCGTCATCGGTCTCCGAACTGGGACATCCAGTGTCCCAGTTCGTGAAGATTGCCCAGAACTGGGCACCCGTTGAAAATCCTTAGCTTTTGGGGCAGCAGTCGTGGACTGCGGCTGGATTGGCAGGCGCGGAACTGGGCGCGTTTTTCAGAGGGCTTTTAGGACGAGCGCGCGAGGGCAGCCACCGGTGGCGCGGACCATGACCTTGCCCATTTCCGCTTCAGCCCACTGATCTTTCGAGGCCCAAGCTTGAACCAACTTCGGCCTTATCTGTGCGGCGCCGGTTCCGAAGCCGAGATCTTGCGCGAATTTATCGAAGGCCCGCGCGAGGTCCGGGCCGCTATTGCACCTGCCCGGTAAACCGGAGCGCAGCTGGATCATGTAGACGCCGCCAGCATCAGCGAAATCGACGGCGAGGCTTGTGTTCCGCCAGGTATGGTTCACCCGCAGGAGGCCAAGGCTCGGCGTTGCGACGGAGCGCTTCGAAAGAGGTTCTTCAGACCACTGCGGATCAACCCCGCGGAGCGCGGAAGACGGGTCATACTCACTTGCAGCGAAGGTCGATCTGCCCTGCCCAGCTGCAGATTCAGCCGTAGCAGGTTCGACGTCCTGAGGTTCGCTCGGCGCCGCGTCGCAACTGGCGAGCACCAGTGCACCGATGACCAGAAAAGCTGCGTGCTTCATATTCTTCTCACCACCGCGATCACGCGGCCGAATACATGAAGCTCGCCATCATGCGCAATCTCGGGCGGGACATTGGGGTTGTCGCTCAAGATCTTCACGCTGCCGTCGGGCATGGGGCGCAGGCGCTTGATCATGCCAGTCTGCCCGTAGGCGATCGCCCAGTAGACGTCACCGAAGCTCGAGCCGACTGCCGAGCGGTCAATCAGGATTACGTCGCCGTCGCCGATTGTGGGCTCCATCGAGTTTCCGATGCCCCTCGCCCAGTAGAGCTCCTCGGGCGGGCTGCGCGTGATGGAGCGGAGCCACTCGCGGGGGAAGAGCATGGTATCGACCTGATGCTCGACGATCTCGCTGTCCATGAAGGCAGCGCCCAGACCGAAGTTCAGGTCGATCGCGGCAATCTCGACCATCTCAGGTGCAGGTCGAGCAAGGCCGGCAAGCGCAGCGGCGCCCGCGCGCGTCCAACCGGGAAACTTCGGGTAGGCCTCTGCCAGTTTTTCCAGGGTGCCTTGGCTGAGGCGGGCCTCGGCATTGCCGTTCTTCATCCTCTGGATCGTTCGAGGATTAACCTTCGCCTTTTGCGCCACCTGGGCTGACGACACCCCTGCGTAATCCACGAGCGCGCGGATCAGCGCCATGTCCTCCTCTAGCCCTGACATGCGCCGACGCTACCAAGCGCCTCGCGTAAATGAACGCGGAAATATGTTCGTTGCATAGCGTAAAAACTTACGTTATTGCGTCGGCCATGGAACAGCAATCGATCGTCAGGGATATCGAGCGGCGGGCGAAAGCCTCGCGTATATCCATCGCCGAGCTCTGCCGCCGCGCGGGCATCTCTCCCGACACGTTCTTCAAGTGGCGCAAGACGCCCCGGAACCCTGACCCGGTCGGCGCAAACCTGCATTCGGTCGAGGCGCTCTATCGGGAACTCGCGAAGATCGACGCCGAAGACGCGCAGCGGCTCGCGCGGCGCGGGAAGAAGGCGGTGGCGGCATGATGACGCTGCACGATCTTCCCGATGCCGGCTTCGCCGATGCGGATGCGGCGATGACGGCTGTTCGCCGGCTGAAGCTGCGGGACAAGTTGCGGGCCGCGAACGCATCAATCGCGCGCGCTCTTGAGCATCTCGATGTAGTCTCGCAGCCAGATCGCGGCGCGGCCCCGGCCGGAGCGGATCAGCGGCTCGACCTGACTATCGGCGGTTGCGAGCGCGATCTCGGAAAGGTCGGGGTCTTCGATCGCGACGGCAAGCGCATGCGCGAGCGTGAGCTGCTCGAGGGCGCAGATGCGGTCCTTGAGTTCCTCGATCTGCTGGCTGGCGATGTCTGTCACGGCGTCTTCTCCTTCATGCCTGCGCCGGATGCTGCCGGGTCGATCGCCGCGAGCCAATCGCTATGTCGGGGCGCGGAAAAAACTCCGCGCGAGGCTGATGCGGGAGGCGCCCGGTGAGCGGCCCTGCGAAGATGGCAAGTCTGCAGCGCGGCGAGCGCGGACTTGAACTCGATCCGGGGCACATCGCGATCCCTGAGAGGATCGGGTTTCTGCACGAGGACAAGGCTGCCGCGATCGGCCGTCTCATGAAGGTCGATGGGCAGCACACCCCGATCCTCGTCACACGCATCAACCGGAGCAAGTCGGTCGAGGTCTGCCTCACCGAGGGGCGCAGGCCGTGGCAGCTGGTCGCCGGGATGCACCGCCTCGTTGGAGCGCGGCTGGAAGGCATCACTGTCATCGCCGACGAAGTGAAGGGGAAAGCGGAGGACCTCGCCACGCTAGAGGCGTCCGAGAACCTGCACCGGCGCCCGCTTGGTCCGATCGAGCGTGCGAAGTTCACCGCTGCGCTGGTCACGGCCGCGCAGGAGCGGATCGCGCGTGCCCATGGCGATCTCGACCAATATCAGCGCGGCGCGAAGGCTCGATGGGACCGTGTCCGGCACGGCGAGGAGGGTGCTGAAGCTGCCCTTCGGGACGAGACCGAGGATGCTTGTGCAAAGATTGCACAAGCATACAGCTGGGAGGAATCGGTGGGCGAGGCGCTGGGCATGTCCAGGCGCACGATCCACAATGATCTGGCGCTCTACCGGCTTGTTATCGAGCCGTTCCCTGACCTCGCCGAGCAGCTCGCTAAGCACCCGGTGGTGGGCGAGAACGGGAGCCAGCTGAAGGAGCTGACCCGACTCAAGAGCGAGGCGGTGCGTCGTCGAGTGATCGAGGCGCTGCTCGCCGATCACGAGATCGGCGTCGAGGACGCGAAGATCGCTGCGGGCGCTGCCGAGTTCACCGCCAAGGTCACCCCGGTCGCTTACGAGAAGCACTACAACGCGATCGAGAGCGCGTGGGATCGGCTCGGTACCGCCGAGCGCTCGCAGTTCCTGCCCAAGTTCGCTGCGCTGCTGACCGAAGGGCAAAAGCGGGCACTGCGCGACCGGCTCAACGAGGAGCTGGGGGAATGAGGGCGAGCTATCCACGAGCCATCGCCTGGCTGGGCCTCAATGACGATTGCGGGTGGCTCTACGGCGACGACGAGTACCTGTCGGTCGCCGCGGCGCTCGTGGCGGACCTCTTCGGCAAGACGCCAGCGAAGGTTGCCCGCGACCTCCGCGCCTTCCGGGAGAAGGAGGGCCTCGGCGATGCGCGCTGAAATCTCCTCCGGCAAGCACGCCAAGCGTCACCCGCTCGACTGGTACGTCGACGAGATTTGGTGTGCGCGTCAGTTGGCGCTCGCGCTCGACGAGTTTGCGCTCGAGCGGGAGGAAGGCCTCGCGATCTGGGACCCGTGCTGCGGCATGGGCAACACTCTGCAGGCAGCGTGGGAGCTCGGCTTCCCGACCTTCGGCTCCGACCTCGTCGACAACTTCGCCTGGGCCAACTTCCCCGGCGATTTCGAGGGGCTGGTGCAGCCGGCGTTCCGTTCGGCCGACTTCCTCGGGCAGACCGCAGCGCCCGCGCCTTGCAGCATCGTCTGCAACCCGCCTTACAGCTATGTGAAGGGCATCGCAGAGGCGTTTGCGCGCCATGCGCTGACCCTGTCCTCGCGCCGCGTCGCGATCCTGATGCCGAGCAAGTGGCTCGCCAGTCAGGCGCGGTACCAGCTCTTCACCGATCACCCGCCGCAGGCCGTGCTGCACCTGTGTCAGCGCCCCTCAATGCCCCCAGGCGACATGATCGCCGCGATGGGCAGGCGCGCCTTCAGCGGCGGGATGACCGATTACTGCTGGATCATCTGGGACGTGAAGCGCCCGACCGCGCCGGGCCAGACCCGGACGCTCTGGCTGCCGCCCCTCCACCGCAATTCCGAAATCCTATCGCTCGAGGAGGTCCTTTGATGCCCAAGCGTGAGTGGAAGGGCCTGCTGGTCGAGATCGTGCTGGCGCTGGCGCTCGTTGCGATCTGCGCACCCGGGCTGATTTGGTGGGTCGGGACGATCATCACTGTGCTCACGGGAGCGCGGCCGTGGTGACCCGGGTGCCCTCCGAGGAAGCGATCGCGCGCGAGATGAAGGAGGCCGGGCTTGATCGGCTGCCGGCGATCTGCCGTATCCAGCAGCGTCAGCAGATCCTCGCCGAGCAAGGGCGGAGGCCGGTGCGATGAGCGTGGTCGCCGAGCAGAAGGCCGATGCCCTGCGCTTCATCACCGGCTTCGAGATGAAGCACGGTCGTGCGCCGTCGACCGCCGAGCTGGCGGACGGCCAGTTCGCCGGCAGCGAGGCGACGGCCGAGTATGTTGTCCGATCGCTCGTCATCGACGGCAAGCTGCGCCGTGCGATGCGATCGCGCGATCGGAAGCTCCAGGTGCTGGCGCCGATCGCCATCCCGCGCGCGCCGGACGGCGAACCGCTCCATTTCGTCCGCGTCGGAGGTCAGGACTGATGGCCTACCAGGCTCCGCATAACGAGTGGAACGAGCTCGACGCTGCCGTGCGTAGTGAGGCCGAGCTGCGCCGCGTCATGACTGAGGGGCCGGGCAAGGTCACCAACCGCGAGCTCGAGCTGGCGCGGCGCGACGCGATGAAAGCGATGGTCGTCGGCTTGCCCGACCCGCGCGACGTCGCCGCCGCGCTCGAGACTGCCGATCCGGAAGCCGCCGAGGTGCTCCGCCAGGCGTGGATCAGCAGCAAGCAGCCCTACGCGGGCACGTGGCGGGTGGCCGACTGCGCCAGCACGCCGGTGCTGCGCGCGATGGGGCTGGTCGGGTGGATCGGGAGGGAGCCGGGCATGGGCTGCGCGGTCGGCGGGTTCGGCCTGCTGGTCCGCAAGGTGATGCTCTTCGACGTGGGCAGCCGGGAAGGAGATGCGTGATGCCGCGTTTCGCCAGCAAGGCCGAGTACTACCGCCACCACCGCAAGGTCTTCCTGCTGGCGATCGAGCTCGGCGTCACGCCGATCGAGGCCGAAGCGCGGATGAAGGCGGTCGAGGCGCGCGAGCGGCACCGTGCGAAGATGGCCCGCCGCGGCCTGCGCTCGGCCCTGCCGCCGCTGGGCCTGACCCTCGAACAGCCGACTTCGCCGCGCTTCGAGGACTTCGAGGCGGGCTGGATGATGAGGAATTGAGCGATGGTCGCCTACTCCTTCGCCCCCCAGTTTATCGCCCCAATCGTTGCGCGCACCAAGCTCCAGACGGTGCGCGCGAACCGTCGCCGTCACGCGCGCCCGGGCGAGCTGATCCAGCTCTACACCGGGATGCGCACCAAGCACTGCCGCAAGATCGTCGACGACGATCCGGTCTGCATCAGGCTGTGGGAAATCCGGATCGCCGTCGATGCCTCGGCGCGTCGCCGGATCGCGGCGATGACGCTCGACGGGATCGTCTTGTGCGAGCCTGAGATGGAAGCCTTCGCTCAACGCGATGGCTTTGTGGCCGACGCCGAATACTCGGCGCTGCGCCGAATGGGCGAGTTCTGGCTGAAGGCGCACGCACACCTCGGGTCCCAGTTCCTGTTCGAAGGCGTCTGCGTCCGCTGGGAGTGGCCGCGATGAGCCTCGGCCCCCTCACCAAGGTCGAAGTGACCCCGTCGCCCGGCGCTATCGCCGAGCTGGCGGAGCACTTCATCTGCGCGCCCGACGGCGAGCCCAAGGTGGTGGGCTACTACGACCGGCGCGGCAAGCTGCGCCGGATCGTGGCGACCTATCCCGATGGGACGCGGTGCCAGGTCAACATCAACGCGGGCGGCTACGTCACCAGCTCGTCCACGAAGCTGCCGACCATCAGGGTCAGGAGGGCCGATGCCTAAGCGGCCTTCCTACCCCCGGATCAACTGCTGCATCGCA
>NZ_JBKFDI010000006.1:0-95446 GCF_046452355.1 Erythrobacter sp. NE805
GTTGCGGACATCGCACGGGCCCACCCCCAGCCCCTCCCGCAGGCGGGAGGGGAGCGAGACTTAGCGCGCCGTAGGTGCGCTTAGTCGCAGCGGGGTGGGCATGAGGGAGCGTCCGGAAACCACCCATCGCCAGACATAAGCGGGGCCGATGCGCGATCCCGAAAGCGGCATTGCGGCTTCGCCCTGCCCGCTATGGATTCACTGCCTTTCAAGTTCCAGTCCCACATCAGGACCAATCGTCACCCCAGCGAAAGCTGGGGCCCAGGGCGGCAAGTCTTGCACCATGAGGCCCTGGATCCCAGCTTTCGCTGGGATGACGGTATTGTGGTCAATCCGCCCCCTTTCGGCCACTCGCCGCGCCTCAACAGCGGGACCCCGGATCAAGTCCGGGGCGACGCTAGAGATAGGCTGTGGTCACTCCAGCCCCGGCAGGTTGAACCCCGGCGGAGTCCCGATCGAGAGCCGCCGCTCGCAAGGCAAGCGGGGCGCTTGCAGGCGAGGCTTATCCCAGCCCGGGCAGGTTGAACCCCGGCGGCAGGCCCATCGAGCCCTGCATCTCGCGCATCTGCTGCTCCGAGACGCGGTCGGCGCGGTCGCGGGCGTCGTTGAAGGCGGCGGCGACGAGGTCTTCGAGGATCTGCTTGTCGTCGGGCACCATCAGGCTGTCGTCGATGCTCACGCCGAGGATGCGGCCCTTGGCGCTGGCGCGGACCTTGACGAGGCCGCCGCCGGCGCTGCCCTCGACCTCGATCGCATCGAGCTTCACCTGCATCTCGTTCATCTGCTTGCTGATGGTCTCGGCGGCCTTCTGGGCGGCGGCCATCATTTCTTCCATCGACTTCATGAGGGGGTCTCCATCAATTCCAGGGGGGACTACCGGCTGCGGCGCGCAGCGGTTCCGCCGCGATCAGCTCGGCATCGGGAAAGGCTTCAAAGGCGGCCTTGACCAGCGGGTCGGAGCGGATGCGCGCATCCTCGGCGGCAGCAGCAGCCTCGGCGGCCTCGCGCAGGCTCGGCTGCGCGGGGCCGGTGCCCCGCTCGATCTGCCAGCGCTTGCCGGTGACCTTGAACAGCGCCTCGCGGATATCGGGCGCGGGATCGTCGGGGAAGCTGTCGGCGGGCTGATAGACGAGCCGCTCGGGCGCAAGCTCGATCACCCGCACCCGGTCGCGCATGATCTGGGCGACGCGCAGTTGGCCCGCGGCGTCGACCTCGTCGACCAGCGCGGCCCAGCTCTGGGATGGCGCGGCGGCGACAGGTGCCGGTGCGGAGGGAGCGCCCTCACCCTCGGGCGCGGCGGCGAGGCCGTTCGCGGCGAGTTCCTCGATGCGCTTCGCTAGTCTGCCCGGATCGGGCATCTGCGCGGCGTGAAGGATGCGCAGCAGCGCCATCTGGAGCGAGACCAGCGGATCGGGGCCGGTGCGCACCTCGTCATGGCCCTTGAGCAGGAGCTGCCACAACCGGTGCAGCTCGCCTGCCCCCAGCCGCGCGGCGAAACCGGCGAGCGCTGCGCGTTCGTCCTCGGTCGGCGCATCGGGCTCGCCGCCGGCGACCTGCGCGAGGGTGACGCGGTGGGTGAGGTCCATCAGCGCGCGGATCAGCGCGACCGGCTCGACGCCGAGGGCATATTGCTCCTCGACCGCGGCGAGCATCGCCTTGGCGTCGCCCTCGAGGAGGTGGCCGAGCAGGCGCCGCTGCGCGCTCTTGTCGGCGAGCCCGAGCATGTCGCGCACGCGGGTCGCAGCGACCTTGCCCTCGCCGCCCAAGTCGGCATGGGCGATTGCCTGGTCGAGGATCGAGAGCCCGTCGCGCACCGATCCTTCGGCGGCGTTGGCGATGATCGAGAGCGCCTCGGGCTCGGCCTCGACTCCTTCGAGCGCGCAGACCTTGGCGAAGTGCTCGGCGAGGAGCGGCGCGGGGATGCGCCGCAAGTCGAAGCGCTGGGTGCGGCTCAGCACCGTGACCGGCAGCCGGTCGACCTCGGTGGTGGCGAACAGGAATTTTACGTGTGGCGGCGGTTCCTCAAGTGTCTTGAGCAAGGCGTTGAACGCATTGCGCGACAGCATGTGGACTTCGTCGATGATGTAGATCTTGTAGCGCGCCGAGACCGCGGCGTAGCGAACCTGCTCGATGATCTCGCGCACGTCGTCGACCCCGGTGTTCGAGGCCGCGTCCATCTCGATCACGTCGATGTGGCGCCCTTCCGCGATCGCGGTGCAGGGCTCGCACACCCCGCAGGGGTCGATCGTCGGGCCGCCTTGGCCGTCGGTGCCGACGCAGTTCAGCGCCTTGGCGATCAGCCGCGCGGTCGAGGTCTTGCCGACCCCCCTCACCCCGGTCATCAGGAAGGCATGGGCGAGCCGGTCGCGGGCGATGGCGTTGGCGAGGGTGCGAACCATCGCCTCCTGCCCGATCAGCTCGGAGAAGGTCTGCGGCCGATACTTGCGCGCGAGCACGCGATAGGGCTGCGCGGCGCCAGCGGCAGCCCGAGGGGGCTGAGCGGGCGCTGCTGGCGCAGCGTCGGGCGTGGCCGCTGGCGGTTGCGCGGCTGCGCGCGGAGCGGGATCGCCGAACAGCGCCGATTGACCCGCCGCCTCGAGTTCCGCAGCGGTCGGGCCGGTCTCTTCTTCGGGCAGTTCGGGATCGGAATCGCTCATCACCGGGGCATCTTAGGCGCGCTCCCCGCCAATGTCGAAGGCTTGGAGGCGATCTTCACCGGCAGGGCGCTTGACAGATAGGTTTCAATTTGCAATCTAAATAGCGGGAGCAGAGGAGAGCGCCGATGAGCATCATTCCGGGCCGCATGACCGACAACCACTCCGGCCCGCTGGTGGTCTTCGTGATCGGGATGCGCATCAACCACTTCCACAAGCTCGGCAAATGGCTCCCGGTGTTCCGCGCGATGGGGCCGATGCTGGCAGAGCTCGCCGCCAATCCGGAGAGCGGCTTCATCGGCAGCGAATTCGCCTTCTGCTCCTTCCGCCAGGTCCTGCTGCTGCAATATTGGCGCGATTTCGACGCGCTCGAGGATTACGCCCGCAACCGCGACGCGCAGCACTGGCCGGCATGGACCGCGTTCAACCGCAACATCGGCAAGGACGGGACGGTGGGGATCTATCACGAGACCTATGCCGTCGCGGGCGGCGCGCACGAGAGCGTCTATGCCAATATGCCGCCCTTCGGCCTCGGGCGCTTCGCGGGGGTGGTTCCCGCCACCGGATCGCGCAACGCGGCGCGCGAGCGGATGCGGACCAGCGCAGGAACAAGCGAGGCATGAGTTCTGGCGCGCTGGAAGGAGCCGGGCGACCCGTCGCAATCCACCTGGGCTGCTGCCTTCCGGCCCTGACCCGGTGAGCAGACGCAAACGTCCACCCGACTCCCGGGCGGGCATATGGCCTCACCCGGGCGGTTCGTCAACTCAGCGGAAGTTGTCGGCGTAGGCCTGGAGCTTGAGCCGCTTGGGCGGGGTCGGAATGACGCGCGCGGGGATGCCGTATCTCTCGGCATAGGCGCGGGCCGCGTCCTTGTCGGGGAAGGTCAGGCGCACCTGCGACTGGGTGTCGCCCGTCCCGGTCCAGCCCATCAGCGGGTCGGCGAAGCGCGCCTGCGACTGCTCGAATTCGAGCACCCACTCGTCGGTATGCGCCTTGCCGGACTGCATGGTGTGCTTGGGCTTCTGGTAAATTCTCGCGCTCATGGCGCGCGCCTTAGATCACGAATCGCCGCGGTTGAAGGCGTTTTTGGTCTTGAGGCTCGGCTTTTCGAGCCACGGGCGGTCGGGCCAGCGGTGCTTGGGATAGCGGCCCTTCATGTCGCGCACCACGTCGGCCCAGCTGCCGCGCCAGAAGCCGGGGAGGTCGCGCGTCGACTGGACCGGGCGCCCGCCGGGGCTGGTGAGCTTGAGCAGCAGCGGCGTCGCCCCGATCATCGGCTGGGCGTCGAGCCCGAACAGCGCCTGCACGCGGACCTCGACGCTGGGGGCGTCGTCGCCGGCATAGTCGATGAGGTGACGGGTGTCGGCGGGCGAGGTGAAGTGCGTCGGGGCGGCGCGGTCGAGTGCCTGGCGGGCGTGCCAGTCGAGCAGGCCCAGTGCGGCCTCGGCATAGCGGTGCGACGGCAGGTCGAGGTCGCGCCGCCCGGCGAGCAGCGGGGCGAGCCACTCCCCGGCCCGCTCGCGCAGTGCCTCGGGCGCAAGTGCCGCTATGCCGGCGAAGCGGGCGCGGGCGAGGAAGCCCTCCGGAAGCAGTTCCCCCAGCTTCTCCAGCGCCTTTTCCACGAGGATATCCACAAGCAGCGACGGATCCGGGGAAGGCTCGGGGATGCTCGCCAGCACGATCGCACCGAGGCGCCGTTCGCGCCGGGCCTCGACCCGATCCTTCTCGCCATTCCAGCGAGTTGTGACGCGCTCCTGCAGTTCCTCGGCAAACAGCTGGGGGATGCGCTCGGGGGCCAGCTCGGCCCCGGCAGTGATGCGGGCGCCCTTCGCCTGGCCCTGCGCATCGGCGATGACGATCCATTCCGCCCGCGCGAGCGGCGAGGCGGGATCGAGGATGTAGCCCCTCCCGCCCGCGCTCAGCCAGTGCTGGCCCGAGGCATCGCGGCGGCGGGCGACGAAGTCGGGGCGGGCGAGCGCGAGAGCCTCGGCAGGGTCGGTCGCGGGGGCGCTGCCGACGACGGTGCAGAGCCTCTCCGCCTGGCGTGCCCAACCCTGCGCAATGCGCCCCGCCGAGACACTCCGCGCCGCGCGGTCGCCGCGCCACCGGGCAAGACGCTGGACGAGGTCCTCGCCGCGCCCGCCGAGGCCGCGTTCCTGGAGCAGCATGACGAGGCGCGCCGCGTCCTCCCCGACGCCCGCACACGCGCCGTGGAGCACCGCCGCGGCCTGGTCGGGCGCCATCGGCAGGGCGGCGATCGCCTCACCCAGCGGCGTAACCCGCCCCGCTTCGTCGAGCGCTCCCAGTGCCTTGAGCGCGGTTCCGGCGGCCGCGACCGAGGCCTCCGGCGGCGGGTCGAGCCACGGCAGGCTCGCCGGATCGGCCGTGCCCCACTTCGCCAGCCGCAGCAGCAGCGGCGCGAGGTCGGCGTTGAGGATCTCGGGCGGCGCAAACTCCGGACGGCCGGCGTGCCCCGCCTCCTCCCACAGTCGGTAGGCAACCCCCGGCCCCTGCCGCGCCGCACGGCCCGCGCGCTGCGCCGCCGAGGCCTGCGAGGCGCGCCGGGTGACGAGGTGCGTCGTCCCCGCGGCGCGGTCAAACTCGGCGAGCCGCGCGAGGCCGGAATCAACCACCACGCTCACCCCGTCGAGGGTCAGCGAGGTCTCGGCGATCGCGGTCGCCAGCACGATACGGCGGCGTCGCTCGGGATCGCGGCGGATCGCGGCGCGCTGCGCAGCGGGCTGGACCTGGCCGTGGAGCGCGTGGATCGGGACACCCGAGAGCCGGGGTTCGAGCCGCTCGCGTACCCGCTCGATCTCGCGCACGCCGGGGAGGAAAGCCAGGACGTCGCCGGCCTCCTCGCGCCAGGCAGTCATCACCGCGGCGGCCATGCGATCCTCGATGCCTTGCGAACCATCGCCGCCAAGCCACTTGATTGTCAGGGGAAAACTGCGCCCTTCGCTCTCGATGACAGGTGCGCCATCCCCCAGCAGCCGGGCGAAGCGCGCCCCGTCGATGGTCGCCGACATGACCAGCAACCGCAGGTCCTCGCGCAGCACGGCGCGGGTCTCGAGCGCAAGCGCGAGGCCGAGATCGCTGTCGAGCGCGCGTTCGTGCGCCTCGTCGAAGAGCAGCGCCGAAACGCCGGGGAGCTCCGGGTCCTCGACCAGCCGGTTCACGAGGATCGCTTCGGTGACCACGAGGATGCGGGTCCTGGCGGAGACCTTGCTGTCGAGCCGGGTCATGTAGCCGACCGTCTCGCCGGGAGCCTCGCCGAGCAGCTCGGCGATGCGCTCGGCGGCGGCGCGAGCGGCGACGCGGCGGGGCGAGGTGAGGATGATCTGGCCGGTGCACCACGCCTCGCCGAGGAGGTCGGGGGCGACAGCGGTGGTCTTGCCCGCCCCCGGCGGCGCGATCAGCACGCCCGCGCCCTCGCCCGCCAGCGCGGCACGGATTTCGGGAAGAACGGCGTGGATCGGGAGGTCGGAGCGCATCGCTCCACCCGCGAGCGTGCTCAATGCCCCCGTGCGACCGCGAATTGCGCCGCTTCCGCCATCGCCGCGCGGGCCTTGCCGTCGGGGAAGATCGAGATCGCGTCGATCGCCCGGTGCGCGAAGTGGCGCGCCCGCTCGCGGGTGTCCTCGACCGCGTTGTGCTTGCCGATCAGGTGGATCGCGTGGGCAAGGTCATCGTCCGAGGTGCGGTGGCCGAGGATCGCGTCCTTCCAGAAGCGCCGCTCCTCCTCGGTGCCGCGCGCATAGGCGAGGATCACCGGCAGGGTCATTTTGCCCTCGCGGAAGTCGTCGCCCTGGTCCTTGCCCATCTCGGCCGCATCGGATGCGTAGTCGATCGCGTCGTCGACCAGCTGGAAGGCGACCCCGAGGTTGCGGCCATAGGCCTCGAGCGCGCGCTCCTGCTCCTCGTTGCATTCGGCGACGACCGCGCTGATCTGGCTGGCGGCAGCGAAGAGCGCGGCGGTCTTGGCGCCGATGATGTGGAGGTACTGCTCCTCGCTCGTCGCGATCTGGCGCTGGGCGGAAAGCTGCGAGACCTCGCCCTCCGCGATGATCGCACTCGCCCGGCTGAGGATCGAGAGGACGCGCAAGCTGCCGTCCTCGGTCATCAGCTCGAAGGCGCGGCTGAACAGGAAGTCGCCGACGAGCACGGTCGCGGGATTGCCGAAGATGATGTTGGCCGCCGCCTTCCCGCGCCGGAGCTCGCTGCCGTCGACCACGTCATCGTGCAGCAGGGTGGCAGTGTGGATGAACTCGACCGCGGCGGCGAGCTTGTGGTGGCGGGTGCCCTTGTAGCCGACCAGCTCCGCGCCTGCGAGAGTCAGCATCGGCCGCAGCCGCTTGCCCCCGCCCGAGATGAGGTGCCCGGCGAGGCGCGGGATCAGGGGGATCTCGCTCTGCATCCGCGCGAGGATCACGGCGTTCACGGAATTCATGCCCGCCGCGGTCAGCGACAGCATCGGGTCGAGTGTCGGTGCCTTGCGCGGCAGAGGGACGATATCGGCACTCATCTCAGGGCGGCATTAGGGCGGCCCGCGCGTGCTTGGCAAGCGCAGAATTGCTGCTAGTTTTGCGCTCCATGCCGCATGAACCGCAAGCCTCCGCCGCGCCCGATCCGGTGCCCGATCCCGTATTGGCCGCCTTCCGCAAGAGCATCGACAATATCGATGCGGCGCTGATCCACATCCTCGCCGAACGGTTCCGGATCACTCAGGCGGTGGGCGAGTACAAGGCCAAGGCGACGCTTCCCCCCGCCGATCCCGACCGCGAGGCGCGCCAGATCGCACGGCTCCGCAAGCTGTCGGAAGAGGCCGATCTCGACCCCGAGTTCTCCGAGAAGTTCCTGCGCTTCATCATCGACGAGGTAATCCGCCACCACGAGCGCGCGCAGGCCGGCTGAGGCGGCTCAGCGCTCGCCGGAGGGTTCTGCGGCGGGCTCGGCGATGGGCGGCGCCGTGGGCAAGGGAGCCGGCGCCGGAGGGTTGCGCAGCGCCTCGATCCGTTCGCGCAGAAGCTCGGCCTGTTGGCGGCCGACGCGTCGCTGCGCATCGGTCAGTTGCAAGCCGTGATGCTCGCCGATGGTCGTCCCGCGCCCCGAGCGCGTCAGGGGGACGCCGACGCAGGTCGTGTCTCCGCGCGGGTAGACTTCGCATTGCGGGCCGACGCCGGTCGGGTCGATGACCGTGCCGGTGACCGGATTGCTGAACACGGTGCGCTGACCGGCAAGCGGATCGTCGCTGGCACAACCCGCCAGCGCGAGCGCTGCAATCACGAAACCGTATCGCGCTGAACGCATGACCGCTGCTCCCCTGATGGCGCGAAAACAATCGCTCGCCGCAGGTGAACGCGCGGTGAAACGATTGCGAGGCTACTGTTCGGGCGTGCCCTCGGGAGCAGGTTCGACCGCGGGTGTCGGCGCGGGCGGCGGAGCCAGCCGCGCCTCTCGGCGGGCACGGTACTCCGCGAGGATCGCGGCGCGCTGCTCGGGCGGCATGGCGCGCAAGGCCTCGCGGCGTTCGCGCGGCGGCATCCGCCGCAGCGCCTCGAAGGCCTCGCTGCCCGGGGGCAGCTCGATTGCGGGGCGGAGCAGGTCGCGGCGAGTCAGCGCCTCGCCGGCCTCGAGACGTCGCTGCAGCTCCTCGCGGCGCTGTTTGACCTGCGCGTCGACCGCCTGCTCGCGCCGCGCCTGCGCCGCCTCGATGCGGGCGCGCACGGCGGCGAGCTGCTCGGGTGTCGGCTCGGGCAGGCCGGCAGCACGGCGCCGGGCGAGTTCGTCGGCGATGCGCTGTTCGATCCAGGCGCGGCGCAGCTCGCGTCGCTTGTCGCGCATGGTGTCGACCCGGCGGAAGGCTTCGCCGAGCTCTTCGGGCGTGTCGATCGGTCCGGCGATCCCGACCGGCCCGGGCGCGGCGGCGGGGGTTGGGGCGGGTGCGGGGACCGCGACATCCGCCCCCCCTGCGGGGGCGGCCTTCGCGGAAGCACCGAGACTGGCCCAGACCGTTTCGGCGGCAGGCAAGGGCAGTGCGAGCTGCTGGAACAGGCCGGTCGCCGCCGCCGCACTGCCCAGCGCCACCACTCCGGCGAGGCCGAAGGCGAGCCGCCGCCCGGTGCGCCAGCCGGGCCAGCGCCCGGGACGGCGACGGAGCTCGGGAAGCGGCGCAGCGCGGATCTCGGCTGCAGCGACCACGCGGTCGGCGAAACCGGCGGAAAGGCCCGGAGGCGCGCCGCCCTCGAGCGCGCGGGCGAGCGGGGTGTCCGGCCGGATCGGGCCGCCGTCCTGGTCGAGGGTCTTGATAGTCATTCGCCACCTTCCCGCGCCGCGAGCACCTGCCGCAGGGCCGCGCGGGCGCGGTGCAGCAGGCTCTCGAAGGCCTTGATGTTCATGTCCAACGCCGCCGCCGCCTCGGCATTGGGCAGCTCCTCGTAGTAGGTCAGCACGATCGCCGCACGCTGCCGCTCCGGGAGCGCGGCGATCAGCGCGCGGGCGAGCGCGCCCTCCTGCCGCGCCGCGACTGTCGCGTCGGCAAGCGGTGCCTCGTCCGCGCGCTCGGGCACCTCGCCCTCGGCAAGGCGCCGAGCGCGGCGCAGGCGGTCGATTGCGAGGTTGGTCGCGACCCGTTGCAGCCAGCCGCCGAGCCTCAGCCCTGCCGCCACGCGGCTCCCCGGCGGATGGCGCTCGGCGATCCGCGGAGCCTGGTCCCACAGACGCAGCAGCGCCTCCTGCACGATGTCCTCGGCCTCCGCCGTGTCGCCGGTCATCCGCCAAGCGATGCGGTGGAGACGGGCCGCGTGGGCGGCGATCACCTCGCGCAGGGCTTCAGGATCGCGCGCGGCAAGGCGCGCGGCCCACGCAGCGTCCGCCCCGCCATCGGCGGTTTCCGAAGGGAGCGCGAGAGGCGTGCTGGCGGCGTTCATCGGGTGGTCGTTCGAAAGCTCCTCAGCCATCAACGGCGCTCGCTCCGAAACCCTTCGCGGACGCTCAGTCCGCGCGCGGCAGCCGCAGTTCGACGAGCAGCCCGCCGAGGTCCTCGCTTGTGCCGAGCGTCACGCTTCCGCCGTAGATCTCCGCGACATCGCGGACGATCGCGAGGCCGAGCCCGGTGCCCGGCTTGTCGGTGTCGAGCCTGACGCCGCGGTCGAAGATGCGGGTGCGCTCGGCCTCGGGGATGCCGGTGCCGTCGTCCTCGACCCAGATGAGGCACATCTTCGGGTCCTGCGGTCCCGCGGCCTCGTCGGGATCGACGGTGACAAAGACCGAGCCCCCTCCGTACTTCGCCGCGTTCTCGATGAGATTGCCGAGCAATTCGTCGAGATCCTGCCGCTCGCAGGCGACGGTCGCGGCGCGATTGCCGGCGATGTCGAGGCGACCTTCGGGGTAGAGCCGCTCGACCGCGCGGCGCACGGCCTCGGCGCTTGCCATGACGTTGGTGCGCGCATGGCCGACCGCGCGGCGTCCCACCGCGCGGGCGCGGGCGAGGTGGTGGTCGACGTGGCGTTGCATCGTGCGGGTCTCGCGCATCACGGCGTCGCCGAGGTCCGGCGCGCGCGCGGTCGCGGCGTTGGTCAGCACGGTGAGCGGCGTCTTCAGCGCATGGGCAAGGTTGCCCGCGTGCCGCCGCGCCTCCTCGGCTTGGCGTTCCGAGTGCTCGAGCAGCGCATTCAGCTCCTCGACCAGCGGCTGCACCTCTAGCGGGAGCGGATCGGTGATGCGGTTCGCGCCCGTGGTGCGCAGCTTCTGGATCGCCGCGCGCACCCGCCTCAAGGGCGAGAGCCCATAGCGGATCTGGAGCAGCGCCATGACGAGGAGGCCGAGGCCGAGAACGAGAAAACTCCAGATCAGGATCAGCCGCACCCGGCCGATCTGCGTGTCCATCTGCTCGGTCGCGCTGGCGACCGCGAAGGTCCAGCGGGTCTCGCTGCCGGGGAGGATCACGGTGCGCTCGGCAATGCGCAGCGGCTCGCCGGGGAACTGGTCGGAGTTGTAGAAGTGCACCTCGCTGTCGAAGTGCCCGGTCTTGCTGCTCGCCCCGCGCAGCTTGAGCGTCCGGTCCCACAGGCTGCGCGAGGGCCAGGGCTCGAAATTGCCGCCGCTGATCTGCCAGTAGAGCCCGCTCCCCGGCTCGAGGAAGCGCTGGTCGCCGAGGGTGCGGTAGAACTGCACCTCCCCGAAGGCGTCGATCTCGGCGGACGAAATCATCGCAGTCAGAATGTAGTCAAGCTGGTTGTCGAAATTAGCCTCGACCTGAGTGGTCAGCGTGCGCTCGAGCGCAAGCCCGCCGCCAAGCAGCAGAACGAATATCCATCCTGCTGCGATGAGCCCCATTCTCCGCGCGAGGCTGGTGCGGGCATTGACGTCTGTCGCCAACGCTTGGTCACCGGGCGCGGCGTCACCCTCGCCAGCAGGCAAGGTCGCCGACGCATCGCCGCCCGCCGCCGCCGCAGGTTCCGCCTCAGGCGCGCGGGGGCTCGGCGGGGTCGTCGAGGCTGTAACCGAGGCCACGGATGGTCGTGATCACGTCTGCGCCGAGCTTCTTGCGAATGCGCGTGACGAAGACTTCGATGGTGTTGGAATCGCGGTCGAAATCCTGATCGTAGATGTGCTCGATCAGTTCGGTGCGGCTCACCACCTTGCCCTTGTGGTGCATGAGGTAGCTCAGCAGCTTGTATTCCTGCGCGGTGAGCTTGACCGGCTCGCCGTCGAGCGTCACGCGGCCCGAGCGGGTATCCAGCCGCACGTCGCCGGCGGTGAGTTCGGAGGAGGTGTTGCCCGAGGCGCGGCGGATCAGCGCGCGCAGGCGGGCGATCAGTTCCTCGGTCTGGAAGGGCTTGGCGAGGTAGTCGTCCGCGCCCGCGTCGAGGCCCGCCACCTTGTCCGACCAGCTGTCGCGCGCAGTCAGCACCAGCACCGGGAAGGTGCGGCCCTCGCGCCGCCACATGCCGAGCACGGTGAGGCCATCGATCTCGGGAAGGCCCAGGTCGAGCACTACCGCGTCATAGGCCTCGGTCGAGCCCATGAAATGCCCGTCCTCGCCATCGGTCGAGAGGTCGACCGCATAGCCCTGCCCCTCCAGCGTCGCCTTGAGCTGCGCGCCGAGGGTCGGTTCGTCTTCGACGATCAGAATGCGCATGGTCCACCAATTCCCTGCTTTTCGATGCGCCGGGTCGTGGCCTTTTGCGACAGGGGCGTCAAGCGAGACGCCGCCGCCCGGCCTTGCACTGTCCCCGAGCGAGCGCCCATCGCGGCGGCGTCAGCGCGAACGGCCGATGATCCGGCCGGTGCGGGCGTCGACATCGACATAGGTGACGCGGCCGTCCTTGATGAACTTGAGGCGATAGGCCTTGGCGGTCGAATCATAGGCGAAACCGAGATACTCGGCGTCGCGCATCGAGGGCAGGATGCGCGCCTCGATCTCGCCCGAGCGCATGATGTTGCCCGCCTGGGCCTCGCGCCGCGCCTCGCCCTGCTCGCCGCGCGCCTGTTCCTGCGCCGCGGCAGGCAGGCCCGCCAGGGTCATGGCGGCGAGCGGGATCAGCAGGAGGGACGCGAGCGGTTTCATGGTGCCTTGGTGCCTAGCGCGGTTCCATTGAACAAGCCGTGAATGGCGTCAACCGGCGGGGTTGCCGGCGGTTCCGGTGAGTTCGTAGGTGACCGTGACGCTGACGCCCGCCGCGACCATCCCGGGCTCGACCGGAGCGGCGGCAGCCTGTGCCTCGAAGTTGCGGCCCTTCGCCATCTCGTAAGGACGCGGCCCGGCGGCGAGCCCCTCGCTGATCGCCAGCACCCTTGCGCCCTGGTACCCGAGCATCGCCGCATAGGCCCTGGCCTGCGCATCGGCGCGGGCGACGGCGCGGGCGCGCGCCTGCCCGGTCGCGACGGTATCGTCGGCGATGCTGAAGGACGGCCCGCTGAGGTCGGTCGCCCCGGCCGCGACCAGCGCGTCGAGCACCTTGCCGGTGTCCTCGATCTTGCGGAGGATCACGCTCACCCGATTGGATGCCTGATAGCCGCGGAACACCTGGCGCTGGCTCGCCTGGTCGTAGTCATATTGCGGGTTGAGGTTGATGCCGGTGGTCTGGATGTCCTTGGGTGCGATCCCCAGCGCCTTGATCCGCGCGATCACCGACTGCATCGCCGCCGCGTTGAGGCGCAGCGCCTCGCTGGCGGTGGCGGCGGAGGTGGTTACGCCTGCCCCGATGGTGACGGTGTCGGGGGCGACGTCGACGCTCTCGTAGACCGAGAGTTCGACCACCGGCCCGGTCGGCTGGAGCGTGACCTGCGGCGCGGCTGCGGCAGCGACGGGCAGCGCGAGCGCGCCAGCGGGGAGAGCAAAGGCCAAAGTCTTCATCATGTTGTCCTCCATTCCTCCCCTGATGGCGCGCCGCGGCTTTCGCGGGACTGAACCGCGCGCTCTTGCCGCCCCGCCCCCCAGCCCCTAGGTGCGCCTGCCATGGCCCAGCCCCCCATCTTCTCCTTCGAAGGCCTCGCCCTGCAGCAGGGCGGCCGCTGGCTGTTCGGCGGGCCGACCCCGACCAGCGGAGCCGCGCCGATCGACCTCCACGTGCTCCCCGGCGACCGGCTGGCGCTGATCGGCCGCAACGGGGCGGGCAAGACGACGCTCCTGCGGCTCATCGCCGGGCGCATCGAGGCGGACCGCGGACAGCGCCGGGTGAAGCCGGGAACGAAGATCGTGTTCCTCGAGCAGGAGCCTGATTTCACGCCTTTTTCGACGCTCATGGAGTTCGCGACCGGCGGCGCGGATGCCCCCGCCGTGCACGAGGTGGAAGCCATCGCCGGACAGCTCGGCATCGACATGAGCCGCCCCGCCGCGACCGCGAGCGGGGGCGAGCGGCGGCGTGCGGCGATCGCCCGGGCGCTGGCGCAGGAGCCCGATCTCATCCTACTCGACGAGCCGACCAACCACCTCGACTTGGGCGCGATCGACTGGCTGGAGGATTGGCTGTCGCGTTACCGGGGGGCGTTCATCACCATTTCCCACGACCGCACCTTCCTTACCCGCCTGACCCGGGCGACCCTGTGGCTCGACCGGGGCACCCTCAGGCGCAAGGAGATCGGCTTCGGCGGCTACGAGGCGTGGGAGGAACAGGTCTATGCCGAGGAGGCCCGCGCCGCGGAACGCCTTGATGCGAAACTGAAAATCGAGGCGCACTGGCTCGAGCGCGGGGTCACCGCAAGGCGCAAGCGCAACCAGGGGCGGCTCGAAAAACTCCATCAGATGCGCGCGGTCCGGGCGGCGATGATTTCCGGCGCGGGGACGGCCAAGCTCAAGCTTGCCTCGGACGATGACTTCAAGTCCAAATCGGTGATCGTTGCCGACAATATTTCAAAGACTTACGGCGATCGGGCGATCATCAAGCCGTTCTCCCTGCGCATTCAGAACGGCGACCGCATCGGGATCGTCGGCGCGAACGGGGCGGGCAAGACCACCCTGTTGAAATTGCTCACGAAAGAACTCGAGAGCGATACCGGATCGGTGACCCACGCCCGCACCCTCTCGGGGGTGATGATCGACCAGCAGCGCAAGATCCTCGAGCCGCAGGCGACCGTCCGCCAGATCCTCGCGCAAGGGGGCGACTGGATCGACGTGCGGGGGGTGAGGAAGCACGTCCAGGCCTATCTCAAGGATTTCCTATTCGACCCCGGCCTCGTCGACACCAAGGTCGGCATCCTCTCGGGCGGCGAGCGCTCCCGCCTCCTGCTCGCCCGCGAGTTCGCGCGCACCGCCAATCTCCTCGTGCTCGACGAGCCGACCAATGATCTCGACCTCGAAACGCTTGATCTTCTTCAGGAAGTCATCGCCGACTTCGAAGGCACCGTGCTGATCGTCAGCCACGACCGCGACTTTCTCGACCGCACCGTCACCATCACCCTCGGCCTCGACGGGTCGGGCAAGGTGGACATTGTCGCCGGCGGATACGCCGATTGGGAAGCGCGGCGCAAAACGCCCCAAGGAGGGGTCAAAGGGGGGTCTCAGAGGGGTGTCAGGGGCACTTCGGGGGGGTCAACGACCACCATTGCGCCGCCTCCAACACGAGCCCCGGCGGCGCCGAAGCTCTCCTACAAGGACCAGCGGGATTACGAGATCCTGCCAAAGCGGATCGAGGAGCTGGAAGCGGCGATCGCGAAAGGCGAGGCGCTGCTGGCCGACCCGGACCTCTACACGAAGGACCCCCGGCGCTTCGCCACGATCAGCGCAGGGATCGCCAATGCGCGCGCGGAGAAGGACGCGGCGGAGGAGCGCTGGCTGATGCTCGCCGAAATGGTCGAGGGGTGAGCGGCCCCGCATCGGGGGATCACGTCGAGGCACTGAGGCAGCGGATCGCCGCCTGCACCCTGTGCGCCGCGAGCCTCCCGCTCGGGCCGCGCCCGGTCGCGCGGTTCTCGGCGACGAGCCGCATCCTCATCATCGGGCAGGCGCCGGGGAGCAAGGTCCACCTGAGCGGCATCCCGTGGGACGACGACAGCGGCGACCGGCTGCGCGGCTGGCTCGGGCTCGACAAACCGACCTTCTACGACGAGGCCAAGGTCGCGCAGATGCCGATGGGCTTCTGCTATCCGGGCAAGGCGAGCGGCGGCGACCTGCCGCCGCGCAGGGAATGCGCGCCCCAATGGCACGACGCGGTGCTCGGGGTCCTGCCCGAGGACCGCCTCGCCCTCCTCGTCGGCATCCACGCGCAAGGCCGCTACCTCCCGCACCTCAAGAAGCTCACTCTCGCCGAGCGGGTCAGCCGCTTCGGCGAGGACCTGCCCTTCATTGCCCTCCCCCACCCCGCCTGGCGCTCGCGGCTGTTCATGGCCAAGCATCCCTGGTTCGAGGCCGAGATCCTGCCGCGCTTGCGCGAGATGGTGCGCGAAAGGCTCACCTAATGCGGTAGAACTCCGCGACCCGCTCGAGCGCGATGCGCAGCACCAGCTTGCCCGAGCGCGCGGGCCAACCGAGGGTCTTCTCCGCCTCCGGCAGCGCTTCCCCGGCGCAGACCACGCGCCACAATATGTCCTCGAGCCCGCGTCCCGCCGCGCGAATCGCCCCGTCGAAGCGCTGGCGGGCCGCGACCTGCCGCTCGCTCGCCGCGAGGCCGCGCTCGCCCGTGGTCTTCACCCGCACCGGGTCCCAGCGCATGGTGATGCTCGCCGGAAGTGCGCTGCGTTCGTAGTCCCTGCGCAGCGCCTCGCCCGCATCGAGCAGCCGGTCGGTGAGGTGTCCGCGCGCGTGGAGCCACACCAGCGGGCTCTCGGCGAGGTTGACGGTGACGCTGCGCACCGGGCGCCGCGCGCCGGGCTTGGCCCGGGTGCGGCGGGGCCCTTCGGCGGTGAGTTCGCGTTCGACGAGCTGGCGGTGCATGGTGTGTCCTCCCTTGGCGTGGCGACGACTCTTGCCAAGAGCGCACATCTGTAGGAAAGAACAAACCAATCCGGTTATCTTTCGAGGACGCATGAGCAACCGCATCCGCGACATCCGCAAGGCCAAGGGCCTCACCCTCGCCGACCTCGCCGCCGCCTGTTCGCCGCCGACCACCGCGCAGACCATCGGGCGGCTCGAGACCGGCACGCGGCAATTGTCGCTCGGCTGGATGAACCGCATCGCCACCGCGCTCGGCGTCGAGCCTGCCAGCCTGATGCGCGACGCCGCGGTCGAACCGCCGCGGATCGTCGCCGAGCTCGGTGCCACCGGCCCCGAAGCCCTCGCCACCCCGCGCGAGGCGCTTGCGCCGAGCGCGCTCGCGCAGGAGGAAGGTCCGGCCCCGCTGGTTCTCGCGGTCACCGCCAGCATCGGCGAATACCGCCCCGGCGACCTCGTCTGGCTGCGCCCGCTCGAGCCCGGCGAGACCAGGGTCCTCGCCCGCGCCGTCAACCGCGACTGCCTCGTGCCGCGCCCCGGCGGCCGCTTCGCCTTCGGGCGGCTGATCGAGAGCGAGGGCGCGCGGGTCCGCCTCCTCCCGCCCGGCGCGGGGCAGAAGCAGGTGGTGGTCGACAAGCCCGCGTGGATCGCGGTAGCCTTCATGCTCGTCCGCGCGATCTGAGGCCGGCCCCGCGACCCATGAAACACGTCCTCGTCCTCTCGACGCTCTATCCCAACCCGGTCAATCCGCGGTTCGGGACCTTCGTCGCGCGCTCGATCGAGGCGCTGGCGAAGCGCGGCGACTGGCGGGTGAGCGTGGTGAGCCCGATCGGCCTGCCCCCCCTCGCGCTGGGGCGCTACCGCCCGCTCGCCGAGCTGCCCGAGGTGGGCGTCGAGGGCGGGATCACCGTCCATCGCCCGCGCTTCACCCTGATCCCGCGGATCGGCGCGCGCCGCAACGCCGCCGCGATCGCGCGCGCGGTACTGCCGCTGGCGCGCCGGCTCCATGCCGCGACGCCCATCGACCTCGTCGACGCGCAGTTCTTCTTTCCCGACGGACCCGCCGCGGCCGAGGTCGCAGGCGCGCTCGGTCTGCCGCTGTCGATCAAGGCGCGGGGAAGCGACATCGCTTTCTGGGGCACCCGCGATTTCGCCCGCGCGCAGATGCTCGCCGCGGCGCGGCAGGCGCGGGGGCTGCTCGCGGTCAGCCGCGACCTTGCCCGGCAGATGGCGATGATGGGCATGGAGGCGGGCAAGATCACCGTCCACTACACCGGCCTCGATCGCGACCGCTTCCGTCCCTACGAGCACACGCAATTGCGCCGCCAGCTCTCCGAGGAGCTCGGCTTTGCCATGCCCGACAACGCCCCGCTGCTCGCCTGCGTCGGCGCGCTGATCGAGCGCAAGGGCCAGGGGATCGCGATCCAGGCGCTCAAGGCGATTCCGGGCGCGCGGCTGGTGCTCGTCGGCAAGGGCGAGGACGAGGGGCGCCTGCGCGCGCTGGCGGCGAGCGAGGGGGTCGCGGAGAGGGTGTTCTTCGCCGGATCGCTCGATCACGACGTTATGCCGCTGATCCTCTCGGCCGCCGACGTGATGGTCCTGCCGACGGTCGCCGAGGGGCTCGCCAATGCCTGGGTCGAGAGCCTCGCCTGCGGGACCCCGGTGGTGACGAGCGACGTCGGCGGGGCGCGCGAGCTTATCAACTCCGAGACCGCCGGGCGGCTGGTCGCGCGCACCCCCGCGGCGGTGGCCGCAGGGATCAACGCCGTGCTCAACAACCCGCCGGCGCGTGAGGCGGTGGCCGCCCTCACCGAAGGCTTCAGCTGGGACGCCAACGCCGCGGCGCTGGCGGCGCATTACGAGAGGGTGGTGGGGTAGAGTCCCTCCCCGTTCCGAAGGAATGGGGAGGGACTTCTGGCAACCTCAGCCCTCGCCGCGCGCGAGCTTCTGCTGGCGGTCGGCCGCGTCCTCGGTCGGCACGAAGCTGTTCGAGGTCACCCCCATCCAGATCAGCAGGGCGCCCGCCATGTAGATCGAGGAATAGGTCCCGATGAACAGGCCCACGGTGATCGCCGCGACCATGCCGAACAGGCTCTCGGGGCCAAAGAACAAGAGCGGGATCAGCGCCAGGAACAGCGTCAGCGAGGTCATGATCGTGCGCGCCAGCGTCTCGTTGACCGACAGGTCGAGCAGCTCGGCAAGCGGCATCTTGCGGTATTTCTTGAGGTTCTCGCGGATGCGATCGTAGACGACGATGGTGTCGTTCAGCGAATAGCCGATGATCGCGAGGATCGCCGCGACGATCTGGAGGCTGAACTCCATCTGGGTGATCGCGAACAGGCCGAGCGTGATCGACACGTCGTGGACGAGGCTGAACATCGCGCCCGCGCCGAACTGCCACTCGAAGCGGATCCAGATATAGGCCGCCACCGCCGCCATCGCCGCGGCGAGCGCGATGATCGCCTGGTTGCGGAACTCGCCCGCGACCTTGCCCGAGACGGTGTCGTTGCCGTCCCTGCGCGCGTCGGGATAGGCCTTGACGACGGTCGCGATCACCTTGTCGCCGATCGCGGTCGCCGCACCGGGGGTGTCCTCGGCACCCTCGGGGAGCGCAACGCGGATCGAGACCTGGTTGGGCGCGCCGAATTCCTGCACCACCGGCTCGCCGTAGCCGAGCGAGCCGACGAGCTCGCGCAAGGAGGGGATCGGCGCTTCCTTCTCCTGCGTGAAGGTCATGCGCACTTCCTGTCCCCCGGCGAAGTCGACGCCGTAGTTGAGGCCGTTGACCGCCACCGCCACCCAGCTGCCGACGATCAGCACGATGCTGAGCACGAAGAACGGCACGCGCAGCTTCAGGAACTTGATGTTGGTGTTGTCGGGGACGAGCTTCAGCAGTTTCATCGCTCCGGCCTCCTCAAATCGTGATGTCGTTGGGGCGCGCCTTGCGCAGCCACCCGGCGACGAACATGCGGGTCAGGGTGACGCCGGTGAACACCGAGGTGATGATCCCGATCACCAGCACCACCGCGAAGCCCTTCACCGGGCCCGAGCCGAAGGCGAACAGCGCCACGCCGGAGATGACGTTGGTGATGTTCGCGTCGGCGATCGCGCGGCTGGCTTCCTTGTAGCCCGCCTCGACCGCGGCGACGACCTTGCGGCCGCGCGCGCGCTCCTCGCGGATGCGCTCGTTGATGAGCACGTTCGCGTCGACCGCCGCGCCGATGGTGATGACGAAGCCCGCGATCCCCGGCAGGGTCAGGGTGAAGCCCCCCAGCGCCATCAGCCCGAGCAGCATCAGCACGTTGAACACCAGCGCCGCGCAGGCATAGATGCCGAAGCGGCCATAGGTCGCGATCATCAGCACGATCACCGCGAGGCTGCCGATGCCCATCGCCAGCAGGCCCTTGCGGATCGAGTCCGCGCCGAGGTCCGGCCCGACGGTGCGTTCCTCGACCACCGCCAGCGGCACCGGCAGCGCGCCCGAGCGCAGCGAGATCGCCAGCGTGTTGGCGCTCTCGGGGGTGAAGTTGCCCGAGATCTGCGCCCGCCCGCCCTGGATCGGCTCGTTGATGTTCGGCGCCGAGAGGATCTGCCCGTCGAGGATGATCGCGAAGGGCTTGCCGACGTTCTCGGTGGTGAGCTTGGCGAACTTGGCCCCGCCCTGCCCGTCGAAGGTGATGTTGACGACGCTGCGGTTGGTCTGCGGGTCGACCCCGGCCTGCGCGCCCGTCAGGTTGTCGCCGCGGATGCCGCCCAAGCGCCGCACCGCAAGCGCCTGCCCCTCCTGCCCCGAGCCCGGCGCGAAGGGGAAGATCTGGCTGCCCGCGGGCGCGATTCCCGCCTGCACGTTGCTCGGCAGGGCATTGAGGTCGACCAGCTTGAATTCGAGCTGCGCGGTCTGGCCGAGCAGCTTCTTGAGACCGGCCGGGTCCTGGAGGCCGGGCACCTGCACCACGATGCGGGTGTCGCCCTGGCGGATGATGGTCGGCTCGCGGGTGCCGAGCTCGTCGATGCGGCGGCGCACAACCTCGGTCGCGCTGTCCATCGCGTCGTCGATCGCCTGGGTGACCCCGGCCTCGGTCTGGGTGAGCACGACGCGCTGGCCGTCGACGACGCCCAGCTCCCACTCGCGCACCGTGGTCGCGCCCTGCATCGCGGGCTCGATCAGCCCGCGCGCGCGGTCGATGTCGGCGGCGTTCTCGAGCATGAAGGAAAGCTTGCCGTCCGCGGTCGAGACGTCGCCGATGCGGATGCGCGGATTGGCGTTGCGCATCAGCTGGCGGACCGTCTCCTCCATGTTCTCGAGCCGCTGCGCGCGCACGTCGCCGGCCTTGGCCTCGAGCAGCAGGTGCGAGCCGCCGGCGAGGTCGAGCCCGAGGTTGACCTGCGGGTCGGGCAGCGCCGAGGGCCAGGGCAGCCCCGCGACGCTGGCGAGCGAGGGCAGCGCCAGCAGCGAGGCCGCCAGCGTCACCGCCCACAGCGAGAGCTTCTTCCAGAGGGGAAAGTCGAGCATTGCGTCAGGGTCTCACGCGCAAGGGGAGTGTGGGAGGACGAACCGCAGAGGGCTCAGTCGTTCGCGGGCTTGCCGGCGGGCGGGATGATGTCGCCGATCGTCGCCTTGACCGCCTTGACGCGGACGTTGGGGCCGAGCTCGAGCTCGGCATAGGTGTCGTCGACCTTGATGACCTTGCCGACGAGCCCGCCCGCGGTGACGACCTGGTCGCCCTTCTTGACCGCGGCGATCTTGGCCTGGTGCTCCTTCTGGCGGGTCATCTGCGGGCGGATGATGAGGAACCAGAAGATCGCGATCATGCCGACGATCGGCAGGAAGCTGATCCAGGCGGGCGGCGCTCCGGCAGCACCCGCACCGGCGGCGGCGAGAAGGTCGATGGTCATGCGGTAAAGCCTGTCAGA
Source organism: Erythrobacter sp. NE805 (assembly GCF_046452355.1). Classification (NCBI taxonomy): domain Bacteria; kingdom Pseudomonadati; phylum Pseudomonadota; class Alphaproteobacteria; order Sphingomonadales; family Erythrobacteraceae; genus Erythrobacter; species Erythrobacter sp. NE805. The sequence goes on from NZ_JBKFDI010000006.1 coordinate 20,941, forward strand.
TCCCGTGTTTCCGGCGCGAGACGTGCGCCCCGAGCGTTCAAGTGGGCGCGCCTAGCAGCAATGCAAGCGTGCGGCAACGCTCCAGCCGGAAGCGTTGTGCGCCGGCCACAGGTGGGTGCTCGCTGTCCCGTCCCTCCCCGTCCCGCAAGGATGGGGAGGGACTCTCGCAGACCCAACATTCTCCCCCAAACCGGCTTGCCAGCCTTCGAGCGCCACCCTATAGGCCCCGCTCCACTGGTGTCGGGACGTAGCGCAGCCTGGTAGCGCATCACACTGGGGGTGTGGGGGTCGGAGGTTCGAATCCTCTCGTCCCGACCAGTGGTTTTCCCCCTTCGCTGTCGACGATCGACCATCCGGCGACGCGCGGGCTCGCCCCTCATCGCGCGGGCGGCGGTGCGGTGCGCAAGGCAGCGCCGCCACTTCCCGTGGTGCCGCTCGTGCCGCTCCCCCCGCTGCCGGTCGTGCCCGATCCGCCGGTGCCTGCGGTGGTCGTGCCCGAGGTGCCGGTGCCGGAGGTGCCGGTTCCGGAGGTGCCGGTGCCGGAACCGCCCGTTGCCGACCCGCCGGTCCCCGAGCCGCCTGTCCCCGTACCGCCCGTCCCGGTACTGCCTGTCGGCGGCGGGGTCGTGGCCGCTGGCGGGCGCTGCGGCGGGGTGGTCGGGGTCGTGGCCGCCGGAGGGGCCGGAGGAGCAAGCGTAGGCGCGAGTTCGGTGCGCTGGCGGCTGGCCCGCGCGGTCTCCACCGCCTGATCCGCCGCGACACGCGCCCGCTCGGTCTCCCCGGCGATCTCGAGCTCGCGCGCCGGGTTCAGGGTGTTGAGCCGCAGCCGCTCGACGGTGTTCGCCGAGGCGATCCGGTCGAGCGGCACCTGGTCGGTGCGGAACTGCAGCTCGACCGAGGAATCGAGCTCGGCCGAGACGCGGGTGCGCTCCTCGGTCTGGGTGTCGGTGGTGCGCACGTAGCCGATCGTCGAACTGACCGAGGCCGAGGCGCTGAACGGCCCCCACCCGCCCGAGGCACTCGCCGAGGCCGAGGTGCGCGTATCGAAGCCGCTGTGCGCCTGTTCGGCGGCGGCCGAGGTCGCGTCGATGTGGAAGCGCATCGCGGCGTTGATCCGCCCGGCATCGATGACGATCCGCTGCATCCCCATCTGCACCATCGTCGCCAGCATCCCCTGGCGGTTGCGCGCGAGCGAGCGCTTGACGAAGCCGACCAGCTGCTCGGTGCTCGTCGGCACCTCGGCGTCGGCCTCGAGCCCGAGCGCGGCGCGCAGCGCGTCGGGCGTGGGCGGGGAGCCGGCGGTGACGAGCTCGATCGGCTCGGGCTCCTCGCCGGGGCGCCGGTCGCGCGGGTCGGGCTCCTCGATCGCGTAGCTCGCCGGGAAGCGTTCGGCGAGCCAGCGCTTCGCCGCATCGTCCCCGCCCCCGCCCAGCGATGCGTAACCGTCCAGCGACTGCGAGACCGCGCGCACGAGGTCGAGATATTGCTGGAGCTGCACCTGATTGGTCTCGAGCATCGCCCGGAACACGCCCTGGATGAGCTCGGCGACGAAGCGCGGGAAGCTGATCGCCTGGATCGTGCGCCGTGCGGTGTCGGCGACGTCGTCGACCGCGCGGCCGGAGTAGGAATCCGCCGCGGCCATCCCGCCTGCCAGCGGTGTCTTGGCAGGGGTGCTGACGGCGTCGAGCAGCTGCGCGGCGTGGGCGATCCGCACCAGCGCGCGGGCAATGTCGCGCCGCTCCTCCTCGCCGAGCGCCTGCGCTGCGCCCCCTTGCGTGAGCGCCTCGCGCACCGCGAGCCGCACCGCGTCGGGCGGCTGCGCGAGGGCGGCGGCGCCGGCCACCGCCTAGCGCCCCAGTTCGTGCCAGCCCGAAGGCACCGGCGCGCGCGACGGGGTGCCGGGCGCGCTGGCCGCCGCCGGCCCCTCCGGCGCGGCGCGCACCAGCGAGAGCGTCTCGTCGATCCAGTCGATCGCGGCATCGACGACGAGGTCGTCCTTCGCCACCAGCGGCGAGCCGCCCAGGTCCTCGAGCCGCTCGACCTGGTCGGCGAGCCACGCCAGCAGCGCCATCCCCGCCCGCCCGCGCCTGAGGTGCACGAGCATCGGGCGCGGCGGGCGGCGGAGCTTGCGGTCGACCTCGGCGACCGCCTCCCACATGGTCCGCGCGCGCAGCATGGTCCTCAGGTCCTCGTGGTTGAGGATCGCCACCGCCGCCGAGAGGCTCGCAAGGATCTCTCCGGCAAGCACCTGGACGATCCCGTCGGCCGCGCCGGCAAGGTTGTCGGCGAGGCTCAGTGCCGCCGCGCGCACGCGGGCCTGGCTGCCGCCTTCGACCGCCTTCATCAGCGCGTCGCACAGGTCGAGGAGCAGTTCCTCGAATTCCTGGTTCGAGCCCGCCGCGAGGTCCTGCGGCCCTGCGGGCGCGCCGAACAGGCGGTCGAACAGCGCGAGCCGCTCGGGCTCGCTGGCGCGCTGGTGGCGATCATCCCAGAAGGCCTCGACGAGCGGCGCGGCCGCCCCCGGATCGCCGCGCAGCGCGCCGCTCCGGAGCAGGCGGACGACATCGTCGGCGGCCTGGATCACCCCCGCCGCCTCGAGCGTGGAGGCGAGGTAGAGGCTCGCCGCGGCGCGCAGCTGCATGGCATCGGCGCGGTTGGCGGGGGGAAGGTCCGGGAGGCCCAGCTCGGCGAACAGCCCCGCCTGCATCTCGCAAGAGAGGAGCAGCGCGCCCGCGTCCTCGAGCGCGCGGCGCAGCGCGAGCGGCGCGGTCGCCCCGAAGGCCGCGACGAGCCGCGCGTTCACGCCGCACCTCCCGCCGGGGCGGGCGCCGCCGCCGGACTGCCCGCCGGCCGCGCCAGACCGCGCGGCGTCGTCGGCTGGGCATTGCCCTGGATCGCGCCGATCATCTCCGGCGTCGCCATCTTCTCGAGCGGCAGGTAGTCCGACTTGAAGTTGACGCGCACCTCGCCCATCAGGCTGGCGCTCAGTTCGACGCTGGAATCGCTGGTCTCGTTGAGCTTGGTGCTGACCGTCGCGACATGGGACTGCTCGTTGACGTTGACCGTGCCGCCGCCGAAGCCGAGGAAGCCGCCCCCGAAGGCCGAGGTGTTGCGGTTGCGGCTGGTCTGGCGATCGAAGGCGGCGGCCTGGTAGGAGCGGTGCGCGATGTCGGTCGTGTCGAGGTCGAACTTGACCTTGGCCTTGATCTGGCCGTCGGTGACGACGATGCGGTTGATCCCGAGCATCACCATCGAGGCGAGCAGCTGCTGGCGCGACTTGGCCATCTGGAGCCGCGCGGCATTGACGAGGGCGGCCTCGGTCTCGTCGTCGGAGATGTCGCCCGGCACCTCCCCGGGGATGCCCAGGGTTTCGTGGATCTCCTTCAGCGCGGCTTCCTCGTCGCCACTGGTCACCTTCAGCCGGGAAGCGCCGTCCCTGTCGATGTCCACGTCGACGAGGTCCGGGAAGCGCTGGGCGAGATAGTCGCGGCCCTGCCCCATGCCGATGTTCTCGGCCATGTATTCGTCGGCCGTCTTGGCGACCGCGGCGACCAGTTCGCCATAGGCCTTCATCTGCTCGATCGAGGTCTCGACGATCACCTTGAAGACATTGTTGACGAGGCCGCCGACGAAGGCCGCGAAGTCGACCTTGTTGACCATGTTCACGAACTGCTCGGTGCCCTGGCGGGCGGCGCCGGCCTCGAAGTCCTTGCCCGCGAAGCCGGGGGACCTGGAGAGGTTCTGGCGGGTCTGCTCGTTGGCCTTGCTCTGCGCCTCGGCGAGCGGCGGCGGCGGGGTCGCCGCGGCCTCCTCGACCACCCGGTTCGGGTCGTTCATGTAGGCGAGCACCTTGACCATGTCGTGCGCGAGCCGGCCCTGCTCCTCGGGCGAGAGCTGGGCGTAGGCGGGCACGCGGGTGAGCATCGCCTGGACCTGCGGGCGCACCGCCGCGAGCGACTGCGGCGAGATCCCAGCGGGCGTTTCGGCCGGTGTGCCGGGAGCGGCCATGGCTCAGGCCTTCGCGGGGGCGGGTGCCGCGGGGGCCGGAGCGGCGGGCGCCGGCGCGCCGGCAGCAGGGGCAGGCCCCGGCGCGTATTGCGGCTTGTTGTGATCGATGGGCTTCGAGCGCATCTGGATCGCCGCCATCATCTCGGGCGTCGCCATCTTCTCGAGCGGCAGGTAGTCCGACTTGAAGTTGACCTCGACCGCACCCATCAGGCTCGCCTTGGCCGAGAAGGCGTCGCTCTGGGTCTCTCCCGCCATCGAGGTCGCGGTCATGATCGGCTTCTGGGCGTACTTGTACTTGCCCTTGGTGTAGTAGTCGGAATCGTAGTTGCCGGTGTAGCTGCCCTTCCCGGATTCGTAGCTGCTGTCGTAGTCGCCCTTGTACTTGCTGCTGGTCTCGCTCTCGCCCTCCAACTCGGAGGTCAGGACGAGATTGCCGCCCTTCTGCCGCGCGAAGTCCATCGCCTGTGCCGTGCGCGACAGGGTGCGCTGGCTCGAGGCGTTGAAGTCGTACATGATCTTCGCCTGGATCTTGCCGTTGGTGACGACGATCCGCGACAGTCCCATCAGCACCATCGTCGCAAGCAGTTGCTGGCGCGAGGTCGCGATCTGCTGGCGCGAGGCGAGGATCAGGGTCTGGGCGACCTCGGGGTCGGAGACGTCGATCGATTCGATCGGCTTGTCCGAATGCTGGCCGAGCGCCTGCTGCACCTGCGCGAGCGCCGCGTCCTGGTCGACCCCGTCCTTGAGCTTCAGCGTCGGCTCCGCCCCGCCGCTCATCATGTCGATCCCGAGGTCGAAGACGTCCGGGAAGGTGTCGAGCAGATTGTCCTTGCCGTCGTTCGAGGTGGTGTTGTCGTCGCGGAACTGGTTGAGGGTCTTCGAGACGTCCGAGACCATCTTCGAATAGGCCTCCATCTGCTGGATGTTCGAGGTGACGATCGAGTTGAACACCCCGTCGATCAGCCCGGAGACGAACTCGACGAACTGGACCTGCTTCATGAACTCGCCCGCGACCGCGGCGCCCTCGCGCGCGGCGCCGGCGGTGAAGGGATCCTCGCCGATCGCGTTGACCGCCTCGAGGTTGGATTCCCACTGCTTGTCGCCGCTCGCCATCGCTTCGGAGGCGATCGAGGCGGCCCCAGGCACCTCGCGTCCGACCAGCGCGTCGGCAATCAGCGCGGTGTCGCGGGCGACCTGCTGCTGGCGATCGGGGGGCAGCTGGTGGAACGAGGGCGAGGCCGTCAGCAGGTCGTGGACCTTGGCGCGCACCTCGGGGCGCGGCGCGGGGGGCGCGGCGTCGTTGGCGGGTGGGACGGCGGTGGCGGGCGCGGACATGGCGGTGCTCCTTGCTGGCTTGCGGCCTCGAGGTCAGGCGGTGGCGGGCATCGGGGGACTGGCGACGAGCGCGGCGGCGGGGCTGATCTCGAACTCGATGGGCCTGAGCGACAGACCGATGCGTGGCGGGCCCGAGGGGCCGATGCGGATCGTCAGGATGCTGAAGCGGCCCGGCCAGATGTTGTCCTCGGGCGTGAAGGCCTCGAGGAAGCGCTCGAGCGAGGCCAGCTCGCGCGGGCGCTCGCGCAGGTTCATCGTCAGCAATTGCAGGAAGTTGGGCGGCACATCGGGGATCGCGTCGAGCATCACCTGGAGCTCGAGGCTGACCCCCTCCGGCCCGCGCCCGAAGGCGACCAGCGCCGCGCCCGAGGGGATGTCGAAGCGCCCGCCGAGCGCGACGCCGATCACCTGCAATATGCCCGCGAGCCGCTGGCCGAGGCCGAGCTCGTCGAGCATCGGCTGCATCTCGACGAGCCGGAACCCGTTGGTGAGCAGGAACGTCACCCACTGGCTCCCGTAGTCGCGCCCCGCCACCAGCGTGGTGAACAGCGGGCGCAGGCCCGGCATCGCCGCCATCGAGGACATGACGAGCCGGGCGAGCTCGGGGTTGATGCTCGAGTTGGCGCTCACCCCGCCCTCGTAGGTGATGGTGGCGCTCTGGAGGCCGTCGCCGTCGAAGCTCGAGCCGAAGAAGGCACCGTAGTTCATCGCCCCGCGCCGGGCGAGCGAGCGCTCGCTCTCGCTCGCCCGGTCGTACCATCTGAGGGCGCCGGCGCCGAAATTGTCGCTCACCAGCCGGCGCATCTCGCGGGTCGCCCCGTCGCGGCGGTCGTTGGGCGTGGCATCGGGGCCGAGCGGCTCCATCGCGAAGGTCAGCGCGCGGGCCTGCGAGGAGGTGAAGCTCGGCAGGAACGGCGCCGCGCCCTGGACGAGGTGGTTCCTCAGGTAGCGGCTGTCGCCCGCGGGCAGCGCGAAGCTGTCCTCGATCAGCCCGCCGACGTAGTTCATCGGATTGGCAGTCCGCAATGTGCGGGCGGCGGACGCCAGCCGCGACTTGAGCGGGGCGCTCAGGGGTTCGAAGGGCATGAGCTTTCTCCTTTGCGCGGGGGGCCTCAGTAGACGCCGTAGGCCGCCCGGCCGTTGGCGCGCTGCGGGGCGTGACCGTTGGCCGCGTTGTAGCCGCCTCCGCCGAAGCCCATGCCGAGCCCGAGCCCGGTGCCCTCGAGCAGGTCGCGGGCGATCGAGGGGATCTGGATCGGGCGGCTGGCCTGCTGCGGGCTCTCGCGCGGTTCGGCGAGCATCGCCACCCGGTCATCGCCCATCGCCGAATCCGCCAGCCACATCTCGCAGGCATTGACGAGGTCGTAGTCGGTCGGGTTCGACACCGCCGTCGCTCCGGAAGCCCGCGCGGGCGGGTAGGCGACGGTCTGGAGGTCGATCATCGGCAGGGTCGGATCGCGCAGCCGCGCGGCATTGTCGGCGAGCCAGTTGGTGATGATCGCCCCCGAGGTCGCGAGCATCCGGTACTTCGACGAGTTGCGCGCGCCCCCGAGCTCGGTCTGGGCGACCTGCTCGATCACGTCATAGGGGCTGGTCGCGCCGAACACCCGCATCAGCTCCTTGTTGCTGAGCAGCGAGATGATCTCGTTGATCTGCTGGTTGAGGTCGGCCGCGGCGTAGAAGGCCATGCCGTAGCCGCGCGAGGACATGTTGTGCGCAAGGTCGCGCGCCGCCTTCTTGACGTGCTGCTGGTTGACCGCGAGCGGGATATTCGAGCGCAGCAGGTTCTCCACCCGGCTCTCGCGCACCAGCGTCGAGACCGAGGAGACGAAGCGCAGCCACAGGTCCTGGAAGTCGCTGTTGACCGCGATCCCCGGCTGGCCGGTGGGAAGGCCGAGGGTCATGGCGTAGAAGTTCTGCCGCTCGACCTCGCTCATCCGGTTCGGCGCCTCGCGCCAGTAGTTGTAGAGCTGGGTGCCTGCCGGCCCGCGCATCAGCGGGATCTCGCCGCGCTGGGAGAGCTCGATCAGCTTGTCGACGACCTGGAAGGCCTTGAGCTCCTCGAAGGCCGAGGCGAAGATGAACGAGCCCATCAACCGGCAGTGATCGGGGATCACCTCGATGTCGGTCGCCGCCTCGAGGTCGGGCAGGTTGAGCACGAACTCGTGGAGCGGGGTCTCGGCGCCGATCCTCTGGACCCGCTCGAAGGCGTCCTCGATCTGGAGCTTGAGCGAGGGGTCGGTGACCCGCACGTCGCGCTCGAGCAGCTTCTCGAAGGTGCGCGCGAAGTCGACCGTGGTAATCTCGGGCGAGCGGCGGTCGCCGCGCACGTTGACCGCCTCGACCAGCGTCTTGAGCGTGTGCTGGGCGAGCTGCTGGTGCGCCGAGGCGCGCGCCATCGCCCGCACCAGCGCCTCGCCGAAGCGGTTGTAGTTCTCGTGCCGCCGGTCGGGGATGGCGTTGCCCGCCTTGTCGGCGACCAGCGGCGGCACGGGCGCATCGCCGGTCTGGAGCAACCCGAGGGTGAGCGCCACGCGCACCACCTCGCGGTCGGCATCGCTGCCCTTGGCCGCGCTGCTCGGGAGCTTGAGGACGGTCGCGGGCTTGCGCTCGTCGAAGGCATATTCGACGTCGATCGACGCGAGGCCGAAGTCGTTGTTTTTCAGAAGGCTGCGCGCCGCGGCGAACAGCGGGTCGAGGAACTGCGGGGTGCGCGGCGCAGGGTCCTCGGCGATCGCCTTCAATGCGGTCAGACGGTTGTATTCGGCACGGTCGACGTCGCCGAGGCCGCCGGTCTTGGTGAGGCGGTTCTCGAGCGCCTGGAGATCGTTCGCGATCCGTGCGCGCGCGCTGACCTCGCGCTGGGCGATGTCGAAGAAATTGACGTTCATGATCTTGAGACCTCCCGAACCTGAAGAACTGCCGCTGGGGCCGGAGCCCGATCCCGCGCCGGAGCCGGAGCCTCCGGTGGGCGGCGGGGGCGGTGGCGGGGCGGTGCCGCCTCCCCCGGCCGCGGCTGCGGGGCTCGCCGGGGCCGCAACCGAGGCGGGCGCCGCGCCGGGGGCGACGGTGACGGTGACGGGGGTCGGGGTGGTGCCGGAGCCGGAGCCGGAGCCGGAAGAGGTGGATTTAGCCATGATCGGTCCTTCCATTCGGAAAAGTTGCAACATCGGTCGAAGTCGGGAGGCAGCAGTCATCCGTCATCGGCGCCTCCGAGGTCGGTGGTGTCGTCGGCGTCGATCGCCGCATCGAGCAGTTCGAGCGCGCGCGCGGCGTCGAGCACGCCGCTGCCGTTGCCGCCGGGCGTGCCTGCGCGGTGCGGGGTGGCGCTCCCGATCAGCAGCGCCTTGATCTGTGCCGGGTCGAGCGCGGCGGCGCGGGCCTGCGCGCGCTCGACCAGCAGCGCGGCGGCGCCGCTGACGAAAGGCGCGGCGAAGCTGGTGCCGGTCGCGTGCTGGTAGCTCTCGCCGAGCCCGGCGGTGCGGATCCGCTCGCCCGGGGCGCACAGGGCAACATGCTCGCCGCTGGTCGAGAAGGGGCTCACCTGGCGGTCGAGCCCGACCGAGCCGACCGCGATCACCCGCGGGTCGGCAGCGGGCCAGTAGGTGCGCGCGTCGCCGGAATTGCCCGAGGCGACCACCAGCGTCGTACCGCGCGCCTCGGCGAAGGCGACCGCCTCGGAATGCGGCTTGGGCGCGCCGGGCTCGAGCGCCTCGTCGTCGGTGCCGAAGCTGCAATTGACGATCTTCGCCCCGAGCTGGACGGCAAGGACGAGGCCCATGTCGAGATCGCTCAGGGCCCCTACCCCGACGGCATTGCTGCGCCCCGGGAAGAGCGCCGCGCCGAGCGAGCGGACCGGGATCAGCGTGCACCCTCCCCCAAGACCGGGCGGGATGTCGAGGCCATCCCCGGCGATGATCGCCGCGCAGCCCGTGCCGTGGCCGACGAAGCGGTCCGAGGGGTCGGTGTCCGCCCCGGCATTGTCGCCGAGCAGCCGGATCCCCCCGGCCAAGTCGCCGCGTCCGAGTTCGACCGTGTCGACCCCGCGCCGCAGCCGCTGGCCGAATTCCGGGTGACCGAGCGCAAGGCCGCTGTCGACCACGCCGACCACCACGTCCCCCCGCCCGCTCGAATAGGCGAGCGCCCGGCGCGCATTGACGAGATCGCGCGCCGCCCAGCCGTCGGGGTCATCCTCGTCGCGCGGCGCGGGCATCGGGGGCGCGTCGAGCCCGACGGTGGTGACGTAATTGGGTATCGCGCTCTCGACGAGGTCGAGCTGCATCAGCGACAGCGCCAGCGAGCCGACGTGCGTCCCCGGCTCGACATCGATGCGCAGCATACGCGCGACGCCGCTCACCTCTTCGTCCTCGCTGTAGCCGCGGTGCCGCTCGCCGACGGTGCGCAGCGCGCGCGCGGCGGCGTGGAGGCGCGAGATCCGGATCGCGGTGCCGAAGGTCGCCGCCACCCGGTCGAGCGCGCCGTGCCCGCTCGCCGGCGCCGCCGCGCGCGCGCCGCGGCGCACGTCCATGACAGCGGGGATGCGCTCGGGCACCTCGCCGAGCCTCAGCCGCACGAGCAGGCTGGTCGGCAGCGCATAGGCGCCCGAGCGGTGCGCCCAGGGGAGCAGGGGCCGGCCCGCGGCGCTCATTGCACGCCTCTTTCGCGGGGCCGGGCGAGTCCCATGCCGAAGCTCGCGGCCTGGCTCTGGTCGAACCACAATTCGGTGCGCGCGCGCGGGTCGTATTCGAGGCTCATCTGGCCGGCGAACTGGTCGGGGCCGGGCTCGAGCACGATCGCATCGTCGCTCGCATGGACCACCCCCACCTCGCGCCCGCCGATCGCGACGCGCGGCGGCACCCCGTCGCGCAGCAAGTTGCGCCCGCGCACCCTGAGCCGCTGGCGCAGCGCGTCCGAGCTGCCTCCGCTCTCCTCGCTCGAGACCTCCGAGACCATCGGCCGCGTGGCGCGCGAGAGCACGCTTTCGAGCTTGTCCACCGGCAGCCGGGTGATCCGCCCGACCGATCCGGCGAGGCCCTGCTTGCGCAGCTCGTCGAGCTTGGCGACGGTGCGGATGCCGATCCCCTCGAGCCGCCGCCGCTCCTCGGGGGCGAGATCGTCGCCGAGGGCATCGAGCGTCAGGTCCTCGGCATCGTCGACCGCGAGCTGCACCGCATTCTCCTCGATCATCGGCTTGGTGATCGCGGTGAAACCGAGCCGGAGGACCGTCGTGTCCTTGTCCTGCGGCTGCGCGGGGCGGATGCGCACCTCGCCGTCGGCGAGCTCGACATGGGCCTTCAAGTCCATCGCGATGTCCTTGATCGCGAAGGTCAGCGGCAGCTTGTCGTTCTGCGCGCGCAGGCTCATCCGGGTCTGCGCGGTGTCGAGCTGCGACTGCACCGCCTGGATGAAGTCCTCGAGCGCGACCGCCTGATTGGCCCCGAGCAGGCTCATGCCAGCCCCCCGGGCGCAGCGACGCCGAGCGAGAGGGTGAGGCGGCCGACCGGAAGGTCGAAGTCGGTGCGGGTGTGGGTGCGCGGCAGGTCGGCGATCACCCTGAGGCCCGCGTCCGCCTGCGCCTCGAGCCCCGCCTCGACCGGCAGGGTGAGGTCGATCGACACCGGGCGCACCGCGCCGCCCCCGAGCTGCGGCAGGAGGCCCTCGGCAAGCTCGCCGATCATCTCCTCGAGGCTCCGGCGCGGGGCGGTCATGCGCGCACCTCCGGCGGGGCGGCGGGCGCCGGGGCTGCAACCGGTGCGGGCTGGGCTACGGGCGCGGGCGGCGGCACGGGCGCCGCGACCGGAGCCGGGGCGAGGACCTGTGCGGGCTTGGCGGCGCGTTCGAGCAGCGTGCGCCGCGCGTCGTCGACGAAGCGCTCGAGCGGGATCGTCTCGCTCGCAAAGTTGATCTTCACCTCGCCGAACAGCTCGGCGTTGAGCGTCGTGTCGGTCTGGGCGTTGACGCCCACGGTCGAGACCTTGGTGACCGCCTGCGCATAGGCGGTGCTCCCGCGCGTCGACCAGCTGCCCGAGGGCGCGGCGCTCGCCGGATCGTCGCTCACCGCGTAATCGACCGCGGTCTTGTCGGCGGCCGAGGCGCGGAACTTCAGCCGCGCGGTGATCGAGCCGTCGCGCACCACGATGCGGTTCATCCCGAGCATCACCAGCGTCGCGAGGGTCTGCATCCGGTCGCCCGCCAGCCGGTCGCGGGCGGCGGGGACGAGCACCTCCTCGATCAGCTCCTCGCTCAAGGGCTGGCCGTCCGCCACGCCGAAGTCGCGCAGCCAGGCGGGGGACGGGGCATCGCCGAATTCGTCCACCGTGCCGCGCGCCACCACCCGCGGCTCGCTCTCGCCGCGGGCCAGCGCGAGATCGCCGGGGTACTGCGCCACCAGCCAGTCGCGCGCCTGGTTGGCGGTGACGTTCTCGTCGCGGAACTGCGCGGCGGGCTTGGAGATCGCCGCCACGAGGTCGGCATAGGCATCCATCTGGCGGATCGAGCTGTCGACCATCGCGTCCCACGTGCCGTGGATCAGCGAGGCGACGAACTCGGGGAAGTCGAGCTCGTCGGTGACCGCGCCCGCGCGCCGCCCGAGGGTCTCGGTGGCGGGCGGGCGGGCCGCGCCGCCGCCGGGCGCCCCGGAGGCGCCGGGGGTCGGGGGCTCGTCGGTCGCCGCCGCGCCGTCCCCGCCGCCGCCGCGGTCCCACAGCCCGGCCATCGCCTGCGGCATCGGGACCGGGCCGGTCGCGGCCCTGCGACCCGATGCGGGCGGCGGTGGGGGAAGAGTGCGCCTGTCGCTCATTGCCCGCTCGGCTCAGGCAGCTTCGAAGGGCCGGACGGCATGGGTCGGATTGCCGCCCCCGGGCCGCGAATGCTGGACCCAGCGGCTCTCGACCTGATGCGTCCCGTCGGCGAACAGCGACACCCGGGTGTTGGCGACCTGGTCGTCGGCGAGCACCTCGTCGAAGACGTAGTTGATGTTGATGTGCAGCGCCGGCACCTGCTCCGCACCCGCCGCGCGCGCCTGCGAGGAGCGGGCGTAGAGGCGGCTGTCGTCCTCGATCGTGGTGGTGACCGTCAGGCCCCAGCCCGCCGCATCGTCGTGGCCGATGTCGTCGATGTAGATGCGGCCCAGCGAGGTGCCGTTGTACTGCCAGCGGATCTTGAGCCAGCAGTAGATGTCGTCGACCCCGAAGGTGCCGCCGACCACCGGCCAGTCGCGCAGCTCGATCTCGCCGGCCTGGTAGGCGGCCTCGGACGCGGGGGCCTGGTCGCGCGGGTGCTTGACCCCGGGCCAGTTCGTGAGGTTGGTCTTGATGTCGCCCGAGGCGCTGCTGATCACCTCGACGGCGATCCCCGCGATCTCGGCCGCGCCCATCGCGCGCACCTGCGGCGGCGGCGGGGGCGCGAGCTTGGGCGCGCTGCCCGAGAGGCTCATCGCGAAGCCCGCCGGGGCCGCAAGCGAGCGGTTGATCGCGCGCCCGGCGGGAACGCCGCCGTGGAGGATCAGCACGTTGGCCGAAGGCGCCAGCGCCGGGAGCATCTCGTACTCCGCCTGGAAATCGGCGTAGCGCATGATGTAGCTGCTGCCCGTCTGGTGCGTGGTCGGGTAATTCTCCGGCGCCCCGGGCGTGCCCGGCTGGCGGTCCCAGGGATCGGCGATGCGCAGGAAGATGTCGCTCTCGTCCGAGTACATCCCGACCACCAGCACCGCATGCGCGGCATTGCCGGTGTTCCCGCCCATCATCTTGCCGACCCACAGCGGACCGTGGTTCTCGATGAGCGTGCGGAAGGCGTCCGGGGTGTAGCAGGCGGCCGGAGCAGGGGTCAGCCCGAGCGCGGCTGCGACCGTCTCGACCGCCGCGGGATCGAGACCCTGGTTGATCGACAGGCCGCATTGGCGGGCGATGGTCTCCGGTGAAATGCTCACCTGGTCGCGCCAGCCGATCAGCATCGCCGCGGCAGTGGCCCAGCAGGCGACGTTGGTCGGCTGGCCGATCACGTTCACGCCGTCCCAGTGGATCGAGAAGTTCGGGCTGCCGAGCATCGCGCCGAGCGGCTTGGCGGTCGTGGGCGGATCGAGCGTGTCGAGCAGCCGCTGGAGCGCGGCGGGATCGAGCCCGGTGTCGAGCGCCTCGTGGATGCGCGGGGCGAAGGCACCGCCGATGCGTGTCGCCCGGGCGCGCGGGTCCTCGCCCGTCGCAGGGCGCACCAGCGCGTCCTGCGCCTCCTGCTGCGCCGCCAGTTGCAGCGCGAAGCCGACCCCGATCGAGACCGCGCCGCCGATCCCGTGGCCGGCGCTGTCGAGCCAGACCTCCGCCCCGCCGACGAACTCCTCGCCGACCATGACCGAGGCGACCGTGCCGATGTTGGCGAAGCTCGCAAGCCCGCCGCTGTTGTAGCCGAGCTTGATCTTGGCCGCGAGGGCGAGCTTGAGCGAGTGCGCGAACTCGGTCAGCCCCTCGAAGTCGGCGCTGATCTCGCCCTGCCCGAACAGCGCGGCCTGCCCGTCGGGGGCGAACACCGCGCCGATCCCGCCGCCGAACAGCGGGGTGTCGAGCGCCGGTCCGATCGACAGCGTGACGCCCGAGCGCCGCGCCAGCTCGGGCACGGCGGCGAGGAAGGCGTTGACCGGCGAGATCAGCGCGGTGACGCCGAACACCGCCTGCCACACGGTGGTGAAGGTGCCGCTGTTCTCGCCGAGATAGACCATCGCGGGCGGCGAGACCTGGCTGCCCGCCGCCTGCACACCCTGCTCGATCATGCGCCGAAGCCAGGCGAGTGCGCTCTCCGCGGTGGTCCCGGCCTCGAGGGTGAGGCTGACCCGGCCGGGCAGCGCACCGAGCGCGCGCGCCGGGCGCAGCGCGCTCTCGCGGGCAGGGATCTCGGGCATCGGGCCGAAGCCGTCGTCATAGGGCACCGGCGGAAGCGGAGCGCCGCCGCCCTCGCCGCCGACGCTCGCCGGGGCGGGCGCGGGGCGCGCGGCGGGCGGCGCGGTCTCGCTGCCCGGCCGCGGCTGGTCGCCGGTCCATTCGAGCCGCGGCGCGCTCGCGCGCATCCCGCCGAAGCCGCGCCGCAGGGTGCGCCCGGTGAAGCCGCGCAGCGAGACATAGGGGCTGCCCTCGCGCGGCAGGGCATCGACCTGCATCGCGCCGCCGCTGCCGCTGCCGGTGGCCAACCCGAAATAGAGCTTCTCGCTGCCGATGAAGCGCGCCAGCACCTCGGGCGGGACGACGAATACGCCGTCGCCGCGCGGGACCCTCAGCGTGCCGTGCTCCGCGCTGGTGTAGAAGTTCGCCGCGTTCCGCAGCTGGCGGTTCTGCGGACTGAACAGCGCGATGTCGTTCGCGATCACCACCTCGGCCTCGACATCGGGCCGGCTGGTGCGAACGGCAAAGCCGAGCATCGGGAAGCGGTCGGAGACTTCCATGCGATTGGGTGAGATTTGCGCGGTCATGGGCTAACCCTTGTTGCTGGAGGGACGGAGCGAATGCGCGGCGGCCCGCAGCGCGCGGGCGCGCGCCTCGAAGTCGCCGAGCGGGGCGAGGAGGTCCTCGCTGACGGCCGGGGGAAGCGGATCGGGGCTGCGCGGCAGGACGATCTCGCCGTGCTCGGCCTCGTGGTCGCGCAGCGAGCGCACGAGCATCTCGCAGAGCATCTTGGCATAGGGCGGCGCCATCGCGAGGCGCGAGTGGATGACGGTGGTGCCGCCCTCCCCCTCGGCCTCCGCGAGGCCGGTGGCGGGGCGGAACTGGCCGAAGTCGAGCAGGAACTCGAAGGGGTTATGCCCCATCTCGAAATAGTTGACGTAGAGCGCCGCAGGAAGCTCGCCGCCAGCCGGGCGGTCCGTCTCGTGAGCTGTTCTGAAGCGCTTCATCGCTACCCGGCTCCTTGCATCGGGCAAGGTGTCGCAAGCCGTGTGCCAAAGCGCGGAATTCTGGAATTGCAGAGAGTTGCGCACCCCCCGGCGCGCCACTGCCTGTCACATGTTACGCGGGACGTGCGACAGGTGTCACAGGTATCACAGCCCCAGCCCGCCGCGCGTGACGTGATGCTTGGTGAGCTTGCGGTAGAGCGTCATGCGCGACCAGCGCAGCGCCTTGGCCGCCTCGGCCTTGTTCCAGTCGGTCGCCTCGAGCGCCTCGAGGATCCGCGCCCGCTCGTCCGCGCCGGTGCGCCGCCACGAGCGCTGGAGCTGGACGAAGGCCTGCGGAATGTCGTCGATCCCGATCTTGCCGCACGGCGGGTCGATGAACACGCCCTCGACGAAGTTGCGCACCTCGCGGATGTTGCCCGGCCAGTCGTAATCGCGCAGCACGCCCAGCAGCTCCTCGTCGGGCCCGCCGACGCTCATCCCGGTGCGTTCGTTGAAGTGGCGGATGAAGTGCTGGAGATAGACGGCGATGTCCTCGCGCCGCTCGGCAAGGTCGGGCAGCACGATCCGCGCGACGTTGAGGCGGTAGTAGAGATCGGAGCGGAAACGCCCCTCCTCGACCTGTTCCTCGACCGCGCGATTGGTGGCGGCGACGATCCGGACGTCGACCTTCACCGGCCTGGCCGCGCCGAGCGGCTGGACCTCGCGCTCCTCGAGCATCCGCAACAGCTTGGTCTGCGCGAGCGGCGAGAGCTCGCCGACCTCGTCGAGGAACAGCGTCCCCCCCTCGGCGAGCACCGCCTTGCCCTTCTGCGCCTGGTAGGCGCCGGTGAAGCTGCCGCGCTCGAAGCCGAACAGCTCGGCCTCGAACAGGTTGTCGGGGATCGCCCCGCAGTTGATCGCGACGAAGGGCTTGCGCGCGCGCGGGCTGTGCGCGTGGACGGCGCGGGCGATGTGCTCCTTGCCGGTCCCGGTCGAGCCGGTGATCAGCAGCGCGGCATCGCAGCGGCCGAGCTTGGGCACGAAGTCGCGCAGGTGCGCGATCGCGCTGCTCCTCCCCAGGATTTCGGCGGCACCGCCCGGCATCCTTGCGCTCCCCCGTCTCCCACGGCGCAGAAGTGGGGAGGGTCCGGGATGCGCCCGGTGCGGTCAACCGGACGCGTCGAAGGCTTGCGGCGAGGCGACGGCTTTGCGGGGCAAGATGAGGGGTTAGTCGGCGTAAGCCTCTCAATATAAAAAGGTAAATGTCGAGTTAATACTTGGGCCCTTGTAAGAAGTCGCCAGAATTTACCAGAGTCCCGACAGTAAAGCAAAGGCGCATTGCCGGAGTCGCGCGGGCGAGCCGCTGCCGATTGCCCCGCCCGCCACGCTGGTCTAGGCTCGCGGCTCCCTCTTCCCTTTCGAAGGTCGCCCTCTCTGCCATGAGCCGCTGGCGTCTCGCCGCTCCGATCGACGATATCCGCGAGGCGCTGCTCGGCCGGCCCGCGGTCCCTGCGGATTTCGCCATCGCGACGCTGGTCGAGGTCGACGGCTCGGCCCCGCGCGACGTGGGAGCGCAGATGCTGATCACGCCGGAGGAGCACTGGGGCTTCCTCTCGGGCGGGTGCATCGAGGACGATGTCGCGCGTCACGGCCGTGCGGTGCTCGCCGATGGTGCGCCGCGCCTGCTGCGCTATGGCGAAGGCAGTCCGTGGATCGACATCAGGCTCGCCTGCGGCTCGGGGATCACGGTGCTGGTCGAGCCGGTCGCCGCCGAAGAACCGGCAGTGGCGACGCTGCTCGCGGGCTGGCACGAACGCCGTCCGCTCGCATGGTCGAGCGACGGGCGCGAGCGCCGCGCGGCTTTTGCGAGCGAGGGCGTGGTCGAGGGCTGGGACGGCACGCGCTACACGCGGGCCTTCGCCCCGCCGCTGCGGCTGGTGGTGATCGGCGAGGATGGCGCAGCACTCACAACCATTGCGCTGGCGCGCGAGCTGGACTGGCAGGCGGTGCTGATCGCCCCCGGGGGTCCCGAGGCGCCGCCCTTCCCCGGCCTCGCCTATCATCGCGGCGATCCGGCGGACGCGCTCGCCGTGCTCGCGCCCGACCCCTGGACCGCGATTGCGGTGCTCTCGCACGATCGCGAGGACGACGAGCGCGGGCTCGCGGCGGCACTGCGCAGCGCGGCCTTCTACGTCGGCGCGATCGGTGCGCGGGTGCGGCTCGAGGGGCGGATTGCGCGGCTGCGCGGGCACGGGGTCGGCGAGGCGGAGCTGGCGCGGCTCAGGGCCCCGATCGGCCTGAACGGCTTCGGCAAGGCCCCGCGCGAGGTGGCGCTCTCGCTGGTCGCCGAGGTCGCTCAGGCCTTCCAGGCGCGCGCGGCGGCGGCGAGGTCCGCGGGCGTGTCGATGTCGAGCAGCGCGCCCCGGTCCGCCGTGTCGAGATAGGCCACGTCGGACCGCCCCGCGAGGAGCGCGTTCGCACCCCTGTCACCCTGCAAGGCCAGCAGGTCGGCGAAAGCCGCGCGGGTGAAGGCGACCGGGTGGCCGGGCGTGCCCGCGACCCGCGGCCGCGCGGCGTAGCCCGCGCGCCGCACCCCCTCGGCGAGCTGCGGGCAGAGTTCGACCGGGACGAGGGGCATGTCGCCGAGGAAGACGCACACCCCCTCGGCCTCCGGCGCAAGTGCGGCTATCCCGCTGCGCAGGGTGGCGGCCATGCCCTCGGACCAGGCGGGGGCGTGGCTTACGGACAGATCCAGCCCCGCGAGCGCGCGCCTTATCGGCGCGTCTGCGGCGCCGGTGACGGAAATCACCTCGGCAAATCCAACCCCAAGCACACGCTCCGCCACCCGCCGGATCACCGGCGCGCCAGCAAGGTCGGCGAGGAGCTTGCCCCCGCCTCCTTCACCGGCGAAGCGCTGCCCCGCCCCGCCGGCGAGGATCAGCGCCGACCAGCCTGCGAGGCTCAGGCCTTGGCCTGCGTCAACAGCGGCAGGTTGCGCATCCGCTTGCCCGTCGCCGCGGCGAGCGCGTTGGCGAGCGCAGGGCTTGCGGGCGGCAGGCCCGGCTCGCCGATCCCGCCGGTCTTGGCGCCGCTCTCGATGAAGTGCACGTCGACCGCCGGCGGCGCGTCGGCCGCCTTGAGGATCGGGTAGTCGCTGAAATTGCTCTGCACGACCGCGCCCTTGTCGAGCGTCACCGCCTCGCCGATCGCCGAGGACAGCCCCATGATGAGCCCGCCCATGATCTGCGCATCGGCGTTCAAGGGGTTCACCGTGGTGCCGCAATCGACCACCGCGAAGGCCTTGAGGACCTTCGGGCTGCCGTCCTCCTTCACCCCCGCCTCGACCACCTCGGCGACGATCGTGCCGAAGCTCTCGACGATCGCGATGCCGCGCCCGACACCCTCGGGCAACGGGCTACCCCAGCCGGAGCGCTTGGCCACCTCGTCGAGCACCTTGAGGTGCCGCCCGCCCGGGGCAAGGTGCTTGCGGCGGAACTGGTAGGGATCCTCGCCCGCGGCGAGCGCGAGCTCGTCCATGAAGCTCTCGGTGTAGAACCCGAGCTGCGTCGCGTTCACCGAACGCCACGGACCGTCGATCTGGTTGGTCCGGTAGGCGAAATGGCGGCGCGAGGTGGCGGGCAGGTCGTAGATGAACGGCACCTCGCCCTCGGCGCTGTCGCCTTGCGCGTAGTCGATGCGCAGCGCGGCGATCTTGCCGTCCTTGACGCAGCCCTTGAGCTTGGCGAGCGACTGGCAGCGATAGGTGCCGTGGGTGACGTCCTCCTCGCGGCTCCACACCAGCTTGACCGGATAGGGCACCTGCTTGGCGAGCACCGCGACCTGGTCGATGATCTCGACGATGTCGGGGAAGCGCCGGCCGAAGCCGCCGCCCATGATCATCGGGTGGAACACCACCTGGTCGACCTCGAGCCCGGCGGCCTTGGCGGCGCGGCTGCGGGTGGTGAGCGGGTCCTGCAAGCCCCCCCACAGGTGCAGCGTGCCGTCCTTGAAGTGGCCGGTGAGCGCGAAGGGCTCCATCATCGCGTGGTGGAGGAAGGGGACGCGGTATTCGGCCTCGACGAGCTTCGCGCCCGGCGACCCGAAGGCAGCGTCGACATCGCCCTCGCCGAAGGCGCCGTCGGGCTTGCCGCCGTCGATCAGCTTGGCCTGCGCCGCGTAGATCGCCGGGGTCGAGATCGCCGCGTGGCCGCCGTCGGAGAATTGCGGGCTCAGCGCCTCGAGCCCCTTCTTCGCCGGCCAGTAGCCTTTGGCGACGACGATCACCGCGTCATCGAGCTTCACCACCTTCTCGACGCCCTTGACCGCGAGCGCCGGGGCCTCGTCGACCGATTGCAGCTTGCCGCCGCGCACCGGCGCCGCCGCGATGGTCGCGACGCGCATCTCGGGGAGCTTGAAGTCGATGCCGTAGACCGCGCTGCCGTCGACCTTCGCCGGAATGTCGCGGCGCGGGACGGGCTTGCCGATCAGCTTCCACTGCTCGCGGGTCTTGAGCACCGGATCGGAGGACAGCGACCGCTCCGCCGCTCCGGCCGCGAGTTCACCGTAGCGCAGCGACCTGCCGGACTTGGCGTGGGCCACCTTGCTGTCCGCGGTGGTGAGCTCGCTCTCGGGCACGCCCAGCCGGTCCGCCGCCTCGGCGACGAGCGCCGCGCGCACCGCCGCGCCGGTCCGGCGCATCGCGAGCTCGCCGGTGAAGCGCACCGCCGAGGAGCCGCCGGTGATCATCAGCGGCATCGAGCGCGCCATGATCCCGATCACCGCATCGGGTAGCAGCCCGGCGGCGAAATCTCCCGCCATCGAGGGCAGGAAGCCTTTGGCGAGCGCGGTGTTGGCGAAGGCGAGGTCGGCGGGGGCCTGTTCGATCGTGACCTTGTCCCAAGCCGCATCGAGCTCGTCGGCGAGCATCTGGCCGAGCGCGGTCTGCGAGCCCTGGCCGAAATCGATGTGCGGCGAGAAGACCGTGACCGTATCGTCTTCGGCGATGGTGACGACGCTGCCGAAGGCCGACTTGCCCTCGCCCCCGATCAGGCTGTTGCCGCGCGCGCGGGCGCTGCTGTCGGTCCACCACACGCCGAACACGCCGCCGCCGACGACCAGCGCCGAGCCGATCAGGAAGATGCGGCGCTTGACGCCCTTGCGCTTGGGCTTCTCGGCCGGAGCGGCGGTTTCGGGCCCCTTCATTTCCGGGAGGTCGAGATCGGGATTGGGATTGTCGGCCATCACGCGTCTCCCGTCTGGGCTGCGGCGGCAGCGCCGGTCGCCGCGAGGATCGCCTTGCGGATGCGCGGATAGGTGCCGCAGCGGCAGATGTTGGTCATCGCCTCGTCGATCTGCGCGTCCGACGGCGTGCCGACCTGCTCGATCAGCGCCACCGCGGCCATGATCTGGCCCGACTGGCAGTAGCCGCATTGCGGCACCTGCGCCTCGATCCACGCGGCCTGCACCTTGTGGAGCGTCCCGTCGGCGGCCTTGAGACCCTCGATGGTCGTCAAGGACTTGCCCGCGATATCGGAGAGCGGCACGCTGCACGAGCGGGTGATGGCGCCGTCGACGTGCACCGAGCACGCGCCGCAGGCGGCGATGCCGCAGCCGAACTTGGTCCCGGTCATCCCGAGATCGTCACGCAAGACCCACAGCAGCGGGGTGTCGGCCTCGGCCTCCACCTCCACCGGCTTGCCGTTGACTGAGAATGCGATTGCCACCTTGGCTCCCCCGCTCTTTGATTGGTTTGCGTCTTCTATAGCAACCCATGTGAGGCGGGGCCAACGGAAAGACGTCGGCACGGAGCATCCCGCCGCGGGCCGCGGCGTCAAGGGGGCAGATGCCCCATGCGCTTCCGCTGAGTGTGCTCGACCCTCGTCGAGCGAGGAAGCGGGTTCGACGAATGCGAGGTGACACGACCTCGACAGCTCCGGGCGTTTGCCGCCAAGCGCGGCGGCGATGCCCCGCCCCTTGTCCTTCAGGTCCCTCCTTTCCGGCACCGCCGCCGCGCTGGCGCTCGCCAGCGCGGGCCTTGCCGTGCCCGCCGCGGCGCAGAACGAGGCGGCGCCTTCGTCCGGAGGGGCCGAGACCGAGGCCGGAGCCCCGTCGCCCGACGCGACCACCCGCAGCATCTTCGCCGCCGAGGACTTCGCCCGCTTCGCCCCGCGCAGCGCCTACGACATGGCGCGCAACGTGCCCGGTTTCGCGATCCGCGGCGGCGACGATGCCCGCGGGCTCGGCCAGGCCGACGCCAACGTGCTCATCAACGGGCGGCGCATTCCGGGCAAGGCGAACGGCCCGGTCGAGGCTTTGCGGCGCATCCCGGCGAGGGACGTGGTGCGGCTCGAACTGGTCGACGGGGCGAGCCTCGGCATCGGCGGGCTCACCGGGCAGGTGCTCAATGTCGTCACCAGCGGGAGCGGGCGGATCAGCGGGCAGTTCCGCTACCAGCCCGAATGGCGCAGCTTCGGCACGCCGGCGCGGCTGTGGGGCGGCAACGTCGCGCTCGCCGGGAGCGGGGCGAAGAGCGAGTGGACGCTGGCGCTGCGCAACGAGGCGGGGCGGCGCGGGGCATTGGGGCCTGAGCAGGTCTTCGACGGCGCGGGAATGCTTGTCGCGCTGCGTGACGAACAATCCAACTTCAACACCGACCGCCCCACCCTCTCGGGCTCCTACAGCCGCACCGCCGCCAACGGCAACGTCCTCAACCTCACCGGCCAGACCGGCGCCTTCTTCTACCGCGAGCGCGAGGTTTCCCTTCAGCGCCCGCCCGGCGGCACGCTCGAGCGCACCCGCAACCTCAGGCGCACCGAGGACGAGTTCAACATCGAGATCGGCGCGGACTACGAGTTCGCGCTCGGCCCCGGGCGGCTCAAGCTGATCGGCTACCACCGCTACGAGGACAGCCCCTTCACCAACGCCGTCCGCACCGACTTCACCGACGGCCGGGCGCCGGGGGGCTCGCTGTTCCTGCGCGATGCCGACAGCGCGGAATCGATCCTGCGCTCGGAATACACGCTCAAGGCCTGGGGCTGGAACCTCGTCGCCGCGCTCGAGGGGGCGCGCAACACCCTCGCCATCGTCTCGTCGCTGGCGGAGCGCGACGCGGCGGGCGTGCTCCAGCCGGTCGACCTCGCCGGCGCGACCGCGCGGGTCGGCGAGGACCGGGTCGACGGCGGCCTCACCTGGAGCCGTGCGCTTGCGAGCAACCTCCAGCTCCAGGTCTCAGCCGGGGGCGAGTATTCACGGATCAGCCAGTCGGGGCCGCTCGGCCTCACCCGCACCTTCTGGCGCCCCAAGGGCTTCGCCTCGCTCGACTGGAAGGCGAATGCCGACCTCAACATTGCCGGCCGGATCGAGCGGGTCGTCGGCCAGCTCGACTTCTATGACTTCATCGCCTCGGTCGACCTCGACCAGGACCGCACCGACGACAGCAACGCCAACCTGCGTCCCGAGCAGAGCTGGGTCTTCGATCTCGAGACGAGCTGGCGGATGGGCCGGCTCGGAAACCTGACTCTGAGCGGCTACTACGAAGCGCTCACCGACGTCGTCGACCAGATCCCGCTGCCCAGCGGCGGGCAGGCGCCCGGCAACCTCCCCTCCGCCCGGCTCTACGGGATCGAGCTCCAGACGACGCTGCTTTCCGACGGGCTCGGCTGGAAGGGCACCCGCATCGACCTCGGCGCCGAGCTTGCGCGCAGCGATGTGCGCGACCCCTTGCTCGGCACGCGGCGCGAGATCTCGGGCAACGAGCTCCTCTCGGTCGAATTCCGGTTCCGGCAGGACATCCCCGACAGCGCCTGGGCCTTCGGAGTGCGCGGCGACTGGAAGAAGGTCGCGCCCTCGGTGCGGCTCGACGAGGTGTCGCTCGACCAGCCGAGCTTCGCGCAGGGCTTCGCCTTTCTCGAGAACAAGGACGTCGCCGGACTGACCCTGCGCGGGCGGATCGGCAACCTCATGAACCAGAAGGACCGCTTCCGCCGCACCGTCTTTGCCGACCGTGCCGCGGGGATCGTCGCCTTCAGCGAACGCCGCGAGCGCCGCTTCGGGACGATCTTCAGCCTCGATATCGAGGGCTCGTTCTAGGGACTTGCCGCGCGGGGGACGGCTCCGTAAGCGGGCGGGCGACACACGAGGATCGTCCGATGGCCCACACCGCTCCCGCCCATCCCCGCATGCGCTCCTGGCTGTTCGCGCCGGGCGACAGCGAAAAGAAGATGGGCAAGGCGGAAGCGAGCAACGCCGACATCGCGCTGCTCGACCTCGAGGATTCGGTCGCACCCGAGAACAAGCCCGCTGCCCGCGCGATGGTCGCCGAGCACATCGCGGCCAGCGCCGACGCCAGGCGGCTGTGGGTGCGGATCAATCCGCTTACGACCCACGACTGCATCGCCGACCTCGCCGCAGTGATCCCCGCGCAGCCCGGCGGCGTGTTCCTGCCCAAGGCGGAAGGGGCCGCCGACATCACCCAGCTCCACCACTACCTGACCGCTCTCGAGACTGCGCACGGCATCCCGCAGGGCCGCACCCTGATCGCCGCGCTCGTCACCGAGACCGCCGCGGCGATGTTCCGCACCGGCGACTACGCGGGCGACTACCCGGGCAAGGCGCGGCTGGTGGCGATGAGCTGGGGGGCGGAGGACCTCTCCTCGGCGCTCGGCGCGCGCGAGCAGCGCGGGCCCGACGGGCAATACTCCCACACCTACGAGATGGCGCGCAGCCTGTGCCTGATCGGCGCCTCGGCAGCCGGCGTCGCGCCGATCGAGACGGTGCAGCCCGAGTTCCGCGACCTCGCCGCGCTCGAGGCCCGCGCCAAGACGGTGCGCGCGCAGGGCTTCCGCGGGATGCTCGCGATCCACCCGGCGCAGGTCGATCCGATCAATGCCGCCTTCTCCCCAAGCGCCGAGGAACTCGCCCATGCCCGCGCCGTGGTCCAGGCCTTCGCCGAGCACCCCGGCGCGGGCGTGGTGGCATTGGACGGCGCGATGCTCGACCGCCCGCACCTCGCGCTCGCACAGCGGCTGCTTGCCGAGGCGCAGGCGGATTAGGTTATTTTCCTTTTCCTACTTGAACCAATCCGGTCATTGACTGTCGCGACTCATGCCCAGCGAGGAGCGCGCGCCATGCCCCTGATCGAAAGCCTCATCAGTCCCCTCACCGCGATCATCGACAAGATCATCCCCGACAAGGAAGCCCGCGCCAAGGCCAAGCTCGACCTGCTCGCGCTGCAGGGC
The DNA here is from genome assembly GCF_046452355.1 of Erythrobacter sp. NE805. Lineage (NCBI taxonomy): Bacteria > Pseudomonadati > Pseudomonadota > Alphaproteobacteria > Sphingomonadales > Erythrobacteraceae > Erythrobacter > Erythrobacter sp. NE805. The sequence continues at coordinate 45,373 of NZ_JBKFDI010000006.1, forward strand.
ACGCAGGAGATGCAGATGATCGAGGCGCAATTGCAGGCGATCGTCGCCGAGGCGAACTCCAAGGACCCCTGGACGAGCCGCGCCCGGCCGAGCTTCCTCTACGTGATGTACGTCCTGCTGCTGACCGCGCTGCCGATGGGGGTGCTCAGCGCCTTCAACCCCGCCGCCGCACGCGACATCGCCGCGGGCATGAACGCCTACCTCGCCGGCCTCCCCGAGCCGCTCTACGCGCTCTTCGGAACCGGCTACCTCGGCTACACCGCCGCGCGGCAGTGGGGGAAGGTCAAGGGCGTCGACCGGTAGGCGGCGGCGGGAAGAGGCGCGGCGCCGGGCCCTCGATGCACCGCCCTGACGCCGCACAGGCGAGGTGGCGGTCGATCATTGTGCGAGCCCCGGCGACGTTTGCGCATGGCGCCTTCCTGTCCCACGTGAAGTGCAGGTAGGACGAGGTCGGCGGATCCTGCGCGGCGACCTGGCGCAGCAACGCCTCGGCCTCGGCACCCGACACACGCGCGCCGTTCCACGCCAGGCCGCCTGCCGCATCCAGTCGCAGGCTGTTGCTCACCAGATCGGCGCGAAAGCTGGCCGGATGCGCGGCTAGGAACTCGCCTTGCGTGAGAAAGCCTGGCGGGCGCGCCGCGCATTCGCTCACCGAGAGGCTGTCGGGCCGCGCACAGCCGCCGAGCACTAGCAGCAGCACGAGCGGGGTGCGGGCGGCGATGGTCATGCCAAGATCCTACCAGCGGCATGGAACGCGCACAATGCGAGGCGCCGCGCGCTCTTCCCCGCCCCGCGCCTTCCCGCTAAGCCCGAGCGCATGACCAACCTCGTCTACGTCTTGAACGGCCCCAACCTCAATCTTCTTGGGCTTCGCGAGCCGGAGATCTACGGCACCACCACCTTGGACGACATCGCCGGAATGCTCGAAGACCGCGCCCGCGAACTGGGGCTCGAAATCGAGATGCGCCAGACCAATCACGAAGGGATGCTGGTCGATTGGCTGCACGAGGCGCAGGCGGAAGGGGCGCGCGCGGTGCTGCTCAATGCGGCCGCCTATACCCACACCTCTGTCGCCATCCTCGATGCGATCAAGGCGATCCGCACGCCGGTGATTGAGGTTCACCTTTCCGATCCCAAGACCCGCGAGGCTTTCCGCCACCTCTCCTATGTCGGCATGGCCGCCGCGCTTACCGTCGAGGGCCACGGGGCGGATTCCTACCGCATCGCGCTCGAAGCCGTAGCGTCAGGTCAGGTCTGAATCGTCACCCCCCGTTCACAATTTGCACCCTTGCCACTTGCCAGCCGCAATTCGCGGCAATAGTCCCTCGCGCTTCACGAGTGCAGCAACTCTCCAAGGGGCATACATGGCAAACGAGGCTGGCCAATCCGGCAAGGCAAACGGGCGCAAGTCGGGCATGAACATCGACACCGCACTGGTCCGCGAGCTCGCGGAGCTGCTCAACGAGACCGGATTGACCGAGATCGAGGTCGAGGACGACGATCGCAAGATCCGCGTCTCGCGTGGCGCCGTGGCCGCTGCCGCGCCCGTCTATGCCGCCGCTCCGGCCGCGCCTGCCCCGGCCGCCGCCCCGGCGCCCGCTGCCGCCGCGCCGGCTCCGGCCGAGCCTGCCGCGCCCGCCGGTCCCGACCTCAAGAACGCGGTCAAGTCGCCGATGGTCGGCACCTGCTACCTCGCGCCCGAGCCGGGGGCGGCGAACTTCGTCACGGTCGGGCAGGCCGTGAAGGAGGGCGACACCCTCGTCATTGTCGAGGCGATGAAGGTCATGAACCCGATCACCGCGCCGAAGTCGGGCACCGTCAGCGCGATCCTCGTCGAGAATGCCCAGCCGGTCGAGTTCGACCAGCCGCTCGTGGTGATCTCGTAAGATCATGGGCATCAAACGCATCCTGATCGCCAATCGCGGCGAGATCGCGCTGCGCATCCACCGTGCGGCCCATGAAATCGGGATCGAGACGGTGGCGGTGCACTCCACCGCCGATGCCGACGCGATGCACGTGCGGCTCGCCGACCACGCGGTGTGCATCGGCCCGCCGCCCGCGGGCGAGAGCTATCTCAACATCGCCAACATCATCTCGGCGGCCGAGATCGCGCAGTGCGACGCGATCCACCCCGGCTACGGCTTTCTCTCGGAGAACGCCAAGTTCGCCGACATCGTCGAGGCCCACGACATCATCTGGATCGGCCCCAAGCCCGAGCACATCCGCACGATGGGCGACAAGGTCGAGGCCAAGCGCACCGCGGGCGCATTGGGCCTTCCGCTGGTGCCGGGCTCCGACGGCGCGGTCAGCGATTTCGACGAAGCGCGCCGGATCGCGAAAGAGATCGGCTACCCCGTCATCATCAAGGCGGCGTCCGGCGGCGGCGGGCGCGGCATGAAGGTGTGCGAGAGCGAGGACAAGCTCGAGAGCCTGATGCAGCAAGCCGGCTCCGAGGCCAAGGCGGCCTTCGGCGACGCCACCGTCTATATCGAGAAATACCTCGGCAACCCGCGCCACATCGAATTTCAGGTCTTCGGCGATGGCCAGGGCAATGCGATCCATCTGGGCGAGCGCGACTGCTCGCTCCAGCGCCGCCACCAGAAGGTGCTGGAAGAGGCCCCCTCGCCCGTGATCAGCGCGGCCGAGCGCGACCGGATGGGCGAGGTCTGCGCGCAGGCGATGCGCGACATGGGCTACCGCGGCGCGGGGACGATCGAGTTCCTGTGGGAGAACGGCGCGTTCTACTTCATCGAGATGAACACCCGCCTCCAGGTCGAGCACCCGGTCACCGAAGCGATCACCGGGGTCGACCTCGTGCGCGAGCAGATCCGCATCGCGGAGGGCCGCCCGCTCTCGGTCAAGCAGAGCGAGCTCGAGTTCAAGGGCCACGCGATCGAGTGCCGGATCAACGCCGAAGACCCCTTCACCTTCGCGCCCTCGCCGGGTCTCGTGACCTACTATCACGCCGCGGGCGGCATGCATGTGCGCGTCGACAGCGGGCTTTACGCAGGCTACCGGATCCCACCATATTACGACAGCATGATCGCCAAGCTGATCGTCTACGGGCGGACGCGCGAGGGCTGCATCATGCGCCTGCGCCGCGCGCTCGAGGAGATGGTGGTCGAGGGGGTCAAGACCAACATCCCGCTCCACCAGGAGCTGCTGCGGCAGGACGACGTCCTCAACGGCGACTACTCGATCAAGTGGCTCGAGAACTGGCTTGAGGAGCGCGAGGGCTGAGCCCTTCGGCTAGGCCTCGCCTGCCATCCCCCTGAGCAGGCCGAGGATCAGCGCGCGCGCGTCCGGCTGGGGCGTGCCGCGCGTGCGGAGCCGGGCCAGCGCGAGTTCGGCCATCAGCGCGTTGATCAGCCGCGCGGCGAGGGCGACGTCGATCGCCCCCACCTCTCCGGCGTTGCGCGCGCGGGCCAGCAGGTCCTCGAACAGGGCGAGGCTGTGCGCATTCTCGATGCGCTGCGCCGCCTCGACGCCGAGCGCGGCGGGGCCGATCCGGAACAGGATCGCCGCCACCTCCGGTGCGCCGATCTCGCCCAGCCACGCGGCGCACATCGCGGTGAGTTCGCCCAGCGGCGAGGCCTCGCGCTCCGCCCGGGCGAGGGCGCGGTCGATCGCGCCGCGCGATTCGGCGCGGTAGATCGCCTCGACGAGCTCGGTCTTGCTCGCGAAGTGGTGGTAGAGCGCGCCCTTGCTCAGCCCCGCCTCGGCGAGCACCGCGGCCATCGTTGTTGCCTCAAGCCCCTGTTCCAGAAGCAGTTTCCGGCACGCGCCCACCAACGCCTCGCGCGTCGCGTCGGACCTTTCCTGCTGTGTCGGCATGCCTTGCCCCTTTACGCCCGCCGCGCTTTCGCTAAAAACAAACCGCCGGTCGGTTTATGGGGTCCCACAATGCAGCCCTACGAAGCAAACCTCAAGACGATGCTCGCGATCTGGAACACGCCCGACCCCGCCGAGCGCCGCGCGATGTGCGAGACCGCGATGGAGCACAATGTCCACTTCGTCGATCCGCGCCACAACATCGTCGGCCGCGAGCCCTTCCTGAAGATGGTGGAAGAGACCCGCGCTGCCTTCCCGCAGGCGGTCTATCGCCACGCCAGCCGCATCGAGATGCAGAACAATTTCTGCCGCCACCACTGGGCGATCGACGTCGGGGAGCGGACCGCGATGGAGGGCTTCGACGTCACCGAGGTCAACGACTCGGGCAAGGTGGTGAAGGTGATCGGCTTCTTCGGCCGCCTCGATCCGGGCGATTGAGAGCGCGCCACGCAAACTTCCGTGTCCTTCGAGGGCACAAAAGCTGCTATGGCTCGTTGCCGTGAATGTGAACCAGCATGTCACCCTCGAGCCCGCCGCGGTTGCCGCCGCCAGCGCCCTGCCATCGCGCGGCTCCCGCACGATCGGGCGCAAGACCCAGATCGTCGTCGTCGGTGGCGGCGCGGGAGGCCTCGAACTGGTGCGCCGGCTGGGCGCCAAGTACGGGCGGCGCAGGCACGACATCATCCTCGTCGACAAGAACCTCAGCCACATCTGGAAGCCGCTGCTGCACGAGGTCGCGGCCGGATCATTGGACGCGAACCTTGACGAGGTCGGCTACCGCGGGCACTGCTTCCGCTGGGGCTACCGCTTCTTCCAGGGCAGCCTCGACGGGATCGACCGCGCGGCCAAGACCATCAGCCTCGCGCCCGTGCACGACGAGGACGGCAGCGAACTGATCGCGGGCCACACGATCCGCTACGACATCCTCGCGCTCGCGCTCGGCTCGGTCTCGAACGACTTCGGGGTGCCGGGCGTCAAGGAGCACTGCCTCTACCTCGACAGCCGCGAACAGGCCGACCGCTTCCGCACCCGCCTCCTCAACCACTGCCTGCGGGTCAGCCGGGCGATGATGAAGGACCCGACCGCCAACGAGCAGGTCCGCGTCGCGATCGTCGGCGGCGGGGCGACGGGGGTGGAACTCGCCGCCGAGCTTTATAATGCCGCAGGGGCCCTCAGGCACTACGGGCTCGAGGTGTTCGACGAGAGCCGGATGCACGTGACCCTGCTCGAGGCCGGTCCGCGCATCCTCCCCGCCCTCCCCGACAAGCTCGCCGCCGCCGCCAAGCACGAGCTCGAGGTGCTCGGGGTCAACGTCCGGCCCGGCGTGCAGGTGGTCGAGGCGCGGCCGCGCCAGCTCGTCACGAAGACGGGCGAGGTGATCGAGGCCGACCTCATTGTCTGGGCCGCCGGGGTCAAGGGCGCGGAGTTCCTCTCGGGGCTGGGGCTCGAGACCAACAGCCGCAACCAGATCCTCGTCACCGACACGCTCCAGACGAGCGTCGACCCCGCGATCTACGCGCTCGGCGACTGCGCGAGCTACACCCCGCCGGGCGAGGACCGCCCGGTCCCGCCCCGCGCCCAGGCCGCGCACCAGATGGCCGAGACGGTCTTCGCCAACATCGTGCGGATGCAGCAGGGCCGCGACCTCACGCACTTCGTCTACCGAGACAAGGGTTCGCTGGTCTCGCTCTCGCGCTTCTCGACCGTGGGGAGCCTCATGGGGAACCTCATCGGCGGGAGCATGGCGATCGAGGGGCGGCTGGCGCGGTTCATCTACACCTCGCTCTACCGCCTGCACCTGATCGGCATCCACGGCTGGGTGAAGGCGACCTTCCTGATGGCGGTCGGCCGGGTGAACCGCATCGTGCGGCCCCGATTGAAGCTGCACTGAGGCGCGGGCGAAGTTGACGCTGTCAACTTCGTCCAATCGACAAATCATTTGTCAGCAATCACTTATCGCCGAAACAAAGTTGACACTCTGCGCGCCTGCGATTTTTTCGCCTGCACACGCGGTGCGCCTTCACGATGCAAAAGAGCGGTTCGACGGCATAATCCCGCGCCCTCGCGTAGGAAAGCGCCGGGGGCAGCGCAGGCCGACCTTTCGGTCAGAAGTCGATCTTGACCCGCACCTCGGCGCCGTCGGCATCGAAGCCGCCGACGGGGGTCTTGGCGAGGTTGGCCTTAGCCTCGGCATTCTCGGAGAGCTTGAGCCGCGCGCGCGGGATGGCGCTGGCGAAGCCGTCGTCGACGGGGCCGACCTGCGGGCCGAGGCGCGGCGCATTGGCGGTCGCGGTGCAGACCACGATCTCCTCCGGCTGGAACGGATCGGGCGCGTCCTCTGGGCATTCTTCCGCCGGAGGCGGCGGGGCGAGGCGGGTGAGGTCGATCACCAGCGTCCCGTCGGGGCGCTCGGCATAGGGAGAGGCGGCAGGCGCAGCGGCGTCGGCGGCGGGTGCGGCGGGCGGCGGCGGAGGCGGCGGCTCATCGATCACGGCGGCACCCCTTCCCTCGCGGCTCAGTCGAAGCTCAGCCCCTGCGCCATCGCCTCGGCGATCACCTCGGGACCCGTCTTCATCGGGCTTTGCTGAAGGATATCATACCAGTCGGGCTTCTCGTCGACGAAAATCTGCTGCTCGATCCCGAAGCCCTTCGGCAGGTCGAAGAGCCCGGCGAGGAAGGTGCGGCTCCCGGTTGGCAGGAAGCGGTACCACAGGTTGCTCCCGCAGGTTCCGCAGAACGCCCGCTCGGCCCAGTCGCTCGAGCGGTAGGCGGTGACCGAGTCCTCGCCCTCGACGGTGACGCTCTCGCCCTTGACGCCCGCGAAGAAGGCCCCGCCCCAGCGCTGGCACATGGCGCAGTGGCAGATGTCGACATGCGCCTCCATCGCCGCGACGGTGATCGTCACCGCGCCGCACAGGCAGCGGCCCGTGACCGGCTCGGCAAGTCTAGGCGGCTCGGTGTTCGGCGACTGGCTCATGACAGGCTCCCGCTGCGGCATTTCCGGATCGCCGGCAAGAGTGCTATCCCGCCGCGCTTCTTGCAACCGCGGAAGCGATGCAGGCCGAGGCGCGCTCGGCGATCGCCTCTGGCTTGTCGCTCGCCATCACCGCGGCGCGCTCCTTGTTGATGAGGTCGGCGCGTTCGCCCTTGCCTTCAGGGATGGCGTAAGCGTTGTGATGCCAGCCGAGCGCGAGGCCGGCCTGGGCAAGCATCGCGGCGTCGGCTGCGACGCGGCCTTCGGCGGCGAGATAGGTGTAGGCGCTGATGTCCACCGCGCAGGCGAGGTGTTCCTCGCTCGACATCGCATCGAAGCGCTCGGGCCCGCCCGCTCCTGCCGAGCACCCCGCCACCCCCGCCATCACGGAGAGCAGTCCCGCGAGCCGCGCCCTCAGAGGGGAACCCCCGGCTCCTGCTTGGCGGTGCGGATCGTGAGCGAGGTCTTCACGCTCTCGACATTGGGCGCGGGCGTGAGCTTGCCGGTCAGGAACTCCTGGAAGCTCTGCAGGTCCTTGCTGACGATCTTCAGGATGAAGTCGATCTCGCCGTTGAGCATGTGGCACTCGCGCACCTCGGGGAGCGCGCGCATGTGCTCCTCGAACTCGCGCAAGCTGCTCTCGGCCTGGCTCTTGAGGCTGACCATCGCAAAGACGGTGATCGCGAAGCCGAGCTTCGAGGGGTCGAGATCGGCATGGTAGCCGCGGATCACCCCGTCCTCCTCGAGGCCGCGCACCCGGCGCAGGCACGGCGGCGCAGTCAGGCCGACGCGCTGGGCGAGTTCGACATTGGTGACGCGGCCCTCCGCCTGCAGTTCCGCGAGCAGGCGGCGGTCGATATCGTCGAGATTGGCCACGTGGCTGAAACTCCTCTCGCGAGCGGCCCCGTCCGGCCGGGGCGGCGCGCGTGCAACATGATCCCAAGAAACAAGCAGCGCGCCGGACGGCTCGCCAGGCTAATATTATTAGGTCTGCCAGCAATTGTCCCGCTTTGCAACGCGCCATTTGCGTCAGACTGTGACAATTGCAAGAGCCTGATAAGACACGGAGCTTGGTGCGGGTTATCATCCGATCACCGCAGCCCCGCCGATTCGCGCGCGCGCTTCGCGCCAAGGGAGATTTTCCGCTGTTCTTCGACGATCGCCTTGCCACCGTGCTGCGCCAGCGCGCCACCGGCGAGGCGAACCTGCGCACCCAGTTCCGGCAGCTGCTCGACCTGCTCGGCAGGGACCGCGCGCAGGGGACGGGGAGCGATGCGAGCCTCATCGCGGCGGCGTGGCTGCGGATGGAGGCGCTCGCCGACGCGATCCCCGCCGCGACCCGCGCGCGGCTGATCCGCGAGCCGGGCTGGCGGTTCCGCAACCCCGATCTCGCCGCGCATTTCGCCGATCACGAGCCCGAGGTCGCCGCCGCCGCACTCGCCCGCGCCGACCTCGCGGTGGAGGACTGGAACGCGCTGATCCCGCGCCTGCCGGTGCGCGCGCGCGGCTTCCTGCGCCTGCGCCGCGACCTGCCGCTCGATGTCGAGGCGCTGCTGACCCGGCTCGGGGTCCACGATCGCGGGCTGCCGCCCCCCGCCGAGGCGCCCCGCTCCGAGGCGCCCCGCTCGGAGCCCGCAGCGCCCCCGCCTGCGGACCCGCCCGCCCCGATCCCGCTGCGCCGCGTCCCCGCCCCCGCCGCCTCGGCGCCCGTCCCGCCGCGCAGCGCCGACGAGACCGGGCGCACCGAGATCTCCGCGCTCGTCGAGCGCATCGCCCAGTTCCGGCGCGAGCGCGGCGAGAGCCCGGCCGATCTCGAGCGCTCGCCCCGCCTGCCGCTCGGCGAGGTGGCCGAGCGCCCGGCGCGCGCGCTGTCGGGATTCGGCTTCGCCGCCGACACCGCGGGCCGCATCGCCTGGGCCGCGGCCGAGGTCGCGCCGATGGTGATCGGCACGCGGCTCTTCGTCGCCTCGGCCGCCGGGAGCGATGACCCGCTCGCCCGCGCCTTCGCCCGCCGCCAGCCGATCGCGCGCGGCGCCGTCCGCCTCGAGGGCGCGCCGGCGATCTCCGGGGAGTGGATCGTCGATGCCGAGCCGCGCTTCTCCGAGGAAGGCCATTTCGCGGGCTATGTCGGGCGCTTCCGCCGTCCCGCGGACGCCGCCGTCGGAGCAGCGGGCGGCGCGGCGCGCGAGGCCGACCGGATCCGCCAGCTCCTCCACGAGCTGCGCACCCCCGTCACCGCGGTGCAGGGCTATGCCGAGGTGATCCAGCAGCAGCTGTTCGGCCCCGCCCCGCACGAATACCGCGCGCTCGCCGCCGCGATCGCTGCCGATGCCGCGCGCATCCTCGCGGGCTTCGAGGAGCTCGACCGGCTGGCGCGGCTCGAGACCGGGGCGCTGGCGATCGCGCCGGGCGAGAGCGACCTCGCCGCGCTGGTGCGCCGCACCGCCGTGCAACTCGACGCGGTGCTGGGGGGCCAGCAGGCGGGCCTCGCCCTTGCTCTCGGCGAGGCACCGAGCCTCATCGTCGCGATCGACGCCGAGGATGCCGAGGCGCTGGTCTGGCGCCTGCTCGCGAGCCTCGCGGCGGCCTGCGCCCCGGGCGAGCGGATCGCGGTCGCACTCGACCCGCTGATCGGCGGCAGCGGGCGCGCGGTGGTGCGGCTGCGCGCGGCGCTCCCGGCGCGGCTCGCGGCCGAGGAGAACCTCTTCGCCGCCACCATCAGGCCTGCACAGGGCACGATCAACGCCGGCCTGTTCGGCACCGGCTTCGCGCTGCGCCTCGCCCGGGCCGAGGCGCGCGCCGCGGGGGGCGACCTCAGGCGCAGCGACAGGGCGCTGGAGTTGACCCTGCCGCTGCTCGGCGATAGCCCGGTGCTGCCCGGCGCCCTTGGCGGATAGCGCCGAGACGCGGGCGCCGGGGAACTCTGGGGGATCATGATCGCCAATTCGATGCTGGATGTGCCGCCCCCCGGGCGCCGCGCGGGCTTTGCCCCCGCCTTCGGCCAGCGCGTGCTGCTGACGGTCGACACCGAGGAGGAATTCGACTGGCGCGGGCCCTTCCGGCGCGAGGGCCACGGCCTCAGCCACGTCGCCGCAATCCCGCGCTTCCAGGCCTTCTGCGAGGGGCTCGGCGTCGTGCCCGTCTACCTCGTCGACTGGCCGGTGGTGCACGAGCCCCGCGCGGTCGAGATCATCCGCGACGCCATCGGCCGCGGCAGGGCCGAGGTCGGCATCCAGCTCCACCCCTGGGTCAATCCCCCTTTCGAGGAGGAGGTGACGATGGCCAACTCCTTCGCCGGGAACCTGCCCCGCGCGCTCGAGGCGGCCAAGTTCGGGGCGCTGCACGGCGCGATCTGCGCGGCCTTCGGCACGGCGCCGCTGGTCTACCGCGCCGGACGCTACGGGCTCGGGCCCCACACCGCCGAACTGCTGACCCGCCACGGCATCCGCATCGACACCTCGGTGCGGCCGCTGTTCGACTACAGCCCGCAAGGCGGCCCCGACTATATCGGCCACCCGCTCGACCCCTATTGGGCGGACGAGGACCGCACGCTGCTCGAACTGCCCGTGACGAGCGTGCACGCCGGGGCGCTCAGCGCGCTCGGCCGCCGGCTGCGCCGCCCCGCGGCGCGGCTGCCGCGTGCGCTCGGGGCGCTGTCGCGGCTCGGGCTGCTCGAGCGCATCCCGCTGACCCCGGAGGGCGTCTCGATCGGCGAGGCGCTGCGCGGCGTGGACATCGCCGTGGCGAGCGGGCTGCCGGTGCTGGTGCTCTCGCTCCACAGCCCCTCGCTCGCCCCCGGCCACACCCCCTATGCCGCCACCCCGGCGGCGGTCGACGGCCTCTATGCCTGGCTCGCGGCGGTCTATGCCCGCCTCGCCGAGCAGGGGGTGCGCCCCTGCACCATCGCCGAGGTCATCGCCGCGACCGGCGGGTGAGCCCCCCGGGAACGGCGAAGCGAACGCGCTTGCCCCGTCCCGCCCTGCGGAGTAGGGGCTGGCAATCGCCTGCCCTCCGGCGCCCGCACCCAAGGGGCCTGTAGCTCAGCGGTTAGAGCTGGCCGCTCATAACGGCTAGGTCGCGGGTTCGAATCCTGCCGGGCCCACCGGGCGGGCGCGGAGGGGCGGAACGAGAAGCGTCGGGGAGTAGCGCAGCCTGGTAGCGCATCTGCTTTGGGAGCAGAGGGTCGCAGGTTCGAATCCTGTCTCCCCGACCATTCGTCCCCGTCCATGCCCCCGCCTCCGGCCGCGCGCCCCGATCACCCCTCGCGCGCGTTAGCGTTTCGAATGGAGGCAGCGCGATTCCGCTGTGTCCTCAAGGGCCGGTTGAGGACACCTCAGCGTGACACTCGACAAGGTCTTCGCGCGCAACCCGTCGAACACGGGATTTCCGGCGTGACCTCGGCGGCGGCAAGGCTCTCGGGCAGCTGGTTGCGGCGCTCTTGGAGGTCGGCCTTGACGCGCATCGCCTCGATCGGCTGGCGGTCACGCTTCGGGGCGCGGACGACGAAGTCGGCAGTTCATCCCGGGCCTGCCAAGGGCTCGACACGAACGGGGATGGTGCTCGACCCGCTCAGCAGGCGGCGACGTTCACCGCCAGCCCGCCGAGGCTCGTCTCCTTGTATTTCGAGGACATGTCGATCCCGGTCTGGCGCATCGTCTCGATCACCTGGTCGAGCGAGACCTTGGGCACCTCGTGGCTGTGCAGCGCGAGCCGCGCGGCGTTGACCGCCTTGACCGCGCCGATCGCGTTGCGCTCGATACAGGGGATCTGGACCAGCCCGCCGACCGGATCGCAGGTGAGGCCGAGGTTGTGCTCCATCCCGATCTCGGCCGCCGCCGCGACCTGCTGGGGGGTGCCGCCCCACACCGCCGCGAGGCCCGCCGCCGCCATCGAGCAGGCGACGCCCACTTCGCCCTGACAGCCCATCTCCGCCCCCGAGATCGAGGCGCGCTGCTTGTAGAGGAGCCCGATGCCCCCCGCCGTCAGCAGGAAGCGCCGCGCCTGTTCGGCGGCCTGCTCGCCCTCGCTGCAGTATTGCCGCAGCACCGCCGGGATGATCCCCGCCGCGCCGTTGGTGGGCGCGGTGACGACGCGGCCCCCGGCAGCGTTCTCCTCGTTCACCGCCATCGCGAAGAGGTTCAATCGGTCGAGCAGCACCTCGGTCTCGTTGGCGGGCGCGGCGAGGAGCTTGCGCCACAGCTCGGGCGCGCGGCGGCGCACCTGGAGGCCGCCGGGCAGGTGCCCCTCCTGCGCGAGGCCCCGCGCGATGCAGGCGAGCATCGCGGCGACCAGCCGGTCGATCCCCGCGAGGGTCTCGGCCTCGGGCCGCCACGCGCCCTCGTTGGCGAGCACCAGCGCGGCGATGTCGGTGCCGTGCGCCTCGCACAGCGCGAGCAGCTCGGCACCCGAAGCGAAAGGATGGACCGCGCGCACCGGGCTCGCGACCAGGTCGTCGGCCTTGGGCGTCGCCAACTGGCGGGCCGAGGCGATGAAGCCGCCCCCGGTCGAATACCAGGTCTCGTCGGCGATCACGATATCGCCCTCGCCCCATGCCCTGAGGCGCATCCCGTTGGGGTGAAGCTCGGGCACGATATCGCAGGCGAGCACGATGTCGCGGGCGCGCTCGAAGGGAACCGCGTGCTGCCCCAACAGCGCGATCGTCCCGCCGCCCGCCGCGGCGAGCAGGCCCGGCACCGCGTCGGGGTCGACCGCCTCGGGATCGAGGCCGAGGAGGCCGAGCACGCAGGCATCGACCGAGCCGTGGCCGACCCCGGTCAGCGCGAGCGAGCCCTGGAGCTCGATCGCCACCCGGCGCACCTGCGCGAGCTTGCCCCCGTCGGCGAGAGCGACCACAAAGCGCCGAGCGATGCGCATCGGCCCGACGGTGTGCGAACTCGACGGCCCGATGCCGATGCGGAACAGCTGGAGGATGGAGAGCATGGGGCGGCCCGATGAATGCGAATGCAAGGAAGCGCCGTCACACCGGCACGCCCTGTGACCCTAGGCGCAAAGCGGCCGCCCCTCAAGCCGCTGCGTTTTCCCGAGGTTGATCCTTGCGAAAGCCGGGCCGCGGCGGCAGCGGCAAATTGCAGAAGCCGCGGGATTTCCATTGACTGCGAATGCAAAACAGGCCTTATTCGTGAGGGTTTGAAGGAGGGATGATCGTGGCAGCTCACAGCATCGACGGCGACGCCGCCAAGCAGGCGGTCGATGCGGGGCTGCGCCGCCTCGCCGCCGCCCCGCCCGCCGCGCGCGCCACCGTGGCGGCGGAGGTCTTCGCGCCCGGCTGCCGCTTCCACGTTGCGCATCCCTTCAACGACTTCGCAGGGCTGAGCGAGGCCCTCGCGGGATTCTTCGACCCGCTGCTCGCGAGCCTCGACCATGCCGGCCGCACCCACGCGATCGTCGCGACCGACCTGTTCGAGGGTGCGCGGCTCGTCGCGGTGATGGGCCACTACCACGGCACCCTCACCCGCGACCTCGTCGGCATCCCCGCGCATCACAAGCCGGTGTGGATCCGCTTCGGCGAGATTCACCGCATCGAGGACGGGCGCATCGCCGAGAGCTGGATGCTGCCCGATATGCTCGATCTGATCCGCCAGGTCGGGCTCTGGCCGCTCGCCCCGAGCCTCGGCGCCGAGCACCAGTGGCCCACGCCCGGCGGCAACGCCCGCGCGCTCTCGCCGACGGACCATGACGCGGGCCATGCCAACCTCGCGCTGGTGCGGGCGATGCACGCGGCGCTCGGCACCTTCGACGGCAAGAGCCTCGAGAGCATGGACCTCGCGCCCTACTGGACCGAGGATTTCGCCTGGTACGGCCCCGCCGGGATCGGCACCGCCTTCGGCCTCGACGGCTTCCGCAGCGTCCACCAGATCCCCTTCCTCACCGCCTTTCCCGACCGCCAGGGCGGCCAGCACATCGGGCGCATCGGCGACGGGGAGTTCGTCGTCACCGGCGGCTGGCCGAGCGTCACCGCGACCCACACCGGAAACGGCTTCTGCGGCATGCCCGCGACCGGGCGCCGGGTGGGCATGCGGGTGATGGACTTCTACCGCTGCGAGGGGGGGCTCATCGCCGAGAACTGGGTGCCGCTCGACATCACCCACCTGCTGCTCCAGATGGGCTACGACATCTTCGCCCGGCTCGCCCATCTCGGCGGCAATCCGCGGACCAGCCTGTGACGAGCGCCCTCCCCTCGATCGCGAGCCGGATCGTGCGCTATGCCGATCTCGTGCCCTGCCGAGACGCTTTCATCGACACCCGCTCGCCAGGGTCGGACCGGAAAGAGAACTTCACGATCATCGGGCCCGGGGTGGCCGAGAACCCCAACCAGCACGTGCACATTTCCGAGCCCCACGGCTTCAACATCGGCGGCGCGCGCCAGCCGCCGCGCTGCCTCAACTCGCAGCATAGCCACGAGACGGTCGAGGTGTTCTACGTCCACTCGGGCCGCTGGCGCTTCATGACCGGCGAGCGCGGGACCGACGGCGAGGTGTTCATGGGGCCGGGCGACCTCATCTCGATCCCGACGCGGCTGTTCCGCGGCTTCGAGAACGTCGGCACGGAGGAGGGCTTCCTGTGGGCGGTGCTCGGCGGGGACGATGCCGGGCACGTGCTGTGGGCGCCCTATGTCTTCGACATGGCGCGCGACTACGGCCTCGTGCTGCTCGAGGACGGGATGCTGATCGACACCGCGAAGGGCGAGGCGGTGCCCGCGGGCGCGCGGCCCATGCCCGAGACCACGCCGGCGCAGGTCGCGGCGCTGACCCGCGCGGATTCGGCAGCGCTGGCGAAGTGCGTGATCCCCGCCGACACGCCCTGCCCTGCGGCGCTCCATCCGGCCACCCCCGGCGTGACCGAGCGCTGGCTGATCGGCCCCGCGCCGATCGACTGGGCGCATGGTTTCACCCTCGCCGAGGTGACGCTCGCCGAGGGTGCGGCGCTCGCCCGGCACCGGCTCGAGGTGCCCGACGTGTGGTTCGTGGCTGAGGGCGCGGTCGAGGTCGCCATCGGCGACGAGACTGCGCTGTGCGGCCCCGGCGACACGATCACCGTGCCGGTCGGCATGACGCGCGGCCTCGCCAACCGCGGGAGCGGCGCGGCCAAGGTGGTGCAGGTGCGCGGGGGCGACGCGCTTCCGGCGCTCCTGCCGGCCTGAGCGATGACCGGGGTGCTTGAGGGCAAGCGCGCGCTGGTCACCGGCGCGAGCAAGGGCCTCGGCCGCGCGATCGCCCGAGCCCTCGCCGCCGAGGGTGCCCATATCAGCGGCGTCGCCCGCCCCTCGCCCGAACTCGACAGCCTCGCCGGGGAACTCGGCCCGGACTTCGAGCCGTGGCCCCATGACGTCACCGGCGAGGCGGTGCTCGCCGCGATCGACGCCGCGCCGCCCTTCGACATCCTCGTCAACAACGCCGGGACCAACCGCCCCCAGCCCTTCGCCGAAGTCGAGGACGAGGCGCTCGACCTCATGCTGGGTCTCAACGTCCGGGCGCCTTTCCGCATCGCCCGCGCGGTCGCCCGCAGGATGGAGCGCGGCGCGGCGATCATCCACATGACGAGCCAGATGGGCCATGTCGGCTCGCCGAACCGCACGGTCTACTGCATGACCAAGCACGCGCTCGAGGGGCTCTCCAAGGCGATGGCGGTCGAGCTCGCTCCCGCCGGGATCCGGGTCAATTGCGTCGCCCCGACCTTCGTGAAGACGCCGCTCACCGAGACGATGTTCGCCGACCCCGCCTTCGCCGCCTTCGTCGAGCGGATGATCCCGATGCGCGAACTCGCCACGGCCGAGCAGGTCGCCGCGGCGGTGGTCTGGCTCGCCTCGCCCGCCGCCGGCATGATAACGGGGCACAGCCTGCTGATCGACGGCGGCTGGACCGCGCAATAGGAGACCCCGTGATGCCGCCCCCCGTGATGCGCGTCGCCACCACCGACATTACCGAGATGATGAACCCCGGCCCCGAGCGGCGCATGGACCTGCCGGGCTTCGACCCCGAGTTCGTCGACTTCCCCCACTACATCATCCGCATCACCGAGCGCATCTGGCACGACCGCGAGGTCGAGCTGTGCTTGAAGTGGTACTCCGAGGACTGCGCGATCCATACGCTCGCGGGGCCGATCACCGGGGCGCAGACCGTCGTCGACAACACCTGGGCGACCCTCGCGGCCTTCCCCGACCGGCGCCTCGACGGGGACAACGTGATCTGGTCCGACGAGGGGGACGGCAGCTTCCTCTCCTCGCACCTCATCACCTCGAAGATGACCAACCTCGGCGACAGCGACTTCGGCCCGGCAACCGGCGAGAAGGTGCTGGTGCGGACCATCGCCGACTGCTTGTGCCGCGACAACCGCATCGTCGAGGAATGGCTGGTGCGCGACAATCTCGCGCTGGTCGAACAGCTCGGCTTCGATGCGCAGGAGGTCGCCGCGCGGCAGGCCGCCCGCGATGCCGAGAAGGGCAGGCCGCTCACCGAAGTGCTCGCGCCCTATCATGCCGAGGCGCTCGCGGGCGCCGATGCCGCGCCGCAGAGCGAGGCGCAGCGGATCGCCACCGACCTGCTGCGCGCCCGCTGGCAGGCGGGCGACGCGGCCCGCGCCGCCGCGCTCTCGGACTTCCGCTGCAATGCCTGGATGCCGGGCGGGCGCTTCCTCTATGGTCCCGACCAGCTCGCCGAATGGTCCGCCCCGATCCGCGCCGCCTTCGGCCCGCGCGCGCGGCTCAGGATCGAGCACATCGCCGAGGTGCCCTACCTCGGCGAGGCGCGCGACGTCGCGGTGCGCTGGTCGCTCGCCGGCTGGCACGAGGGCGACGGACGCTACGGCGCGCCGACGGGGGCGCCGCTGCTCGTCATGGCGGTCAGCCACTTCCGGGTGATCGAGGGCCGGGCCCGCGAGGAAGTCACGGTCTGGGACGACATCGCCGTGCTGCGCCAGATCGTGGGAGCCGTTCGCTAGGTTTCAGTCCCGCGCCGACGGCAGGCAAAGCAAAAGGGGCGGGAGTGATCTCCCGCCCCTTTCCTTTTGACCTGAATGGTGGCCTCAGAACCGCACGCTCAGCAGCGCGCCCCACTGGCGCGGCGGCGCGTAGCTCGCCTGGAGCGCCCCGCCCCCGCCCCACACGAAGCGGTTGATGGTCCGCTCGTCGGTGACGTTGTTGACGAAGGCCTGCACCGAGATGTTCTCGCTCGGCGCATAGGTCAGGCGCAGGTCGAGCTTCTGGAAGGATTCCTGCCGCTCGAGGATCGAGTTGAACGGCTGGCCGAAGAAGCTCGACGAGAAGTTCATGATCGCAAACGGCGTCAGCTTGCCGAGGCTGCCGAGGTCGATCTCGTAGCTCGCGAAGACCGCGCCGGTCCATTGCGGCGAGTGCGGGATGCGGTTGCCGCTGATGTCGCAGCCGAAGGCCGCCGCCGCCTGGCCGGTGCCGCCGGTGCCGGGGATGAGGCCGCAGCTGTAGCCCGGCGCGAACACCCGGCGCTGACCGGCCGCGGCGATCTGCACGCCGTTGACGATGGTCGGCGCGGTCACGCTCGCATCGTTGACGAGGATGCTGGTGCCGAACGGCGCGGGGACCTGATCGTACTCGGTGTACTTGGCGTTGAGGTAAGCGAGGTTCGCCCCGATCTCGAGCCCCGGCACCGGGCGCCACAGCGCCTCGGCCTCGGCACCATAGGCGCGCGCCTTGCCGCTGTTCTCGATGATCGACAGCGTGGTCGAGCCCTGCGGCACCTGGCGCTGTTCCTGGAGCGAGTTGTAGCGGTTGTAGAAGGCCGAGAGGTTGAGCTGGACGGTGTCGCCCGCGAAGCGGTTCTTCGAGCCCACTTCGTAGGCGGTCACCTCTTCGGGATCGAAGGTGGGTTGGAGCGCGGCGGGGCCCTGGCCCGAGTTGAACCCGCCCGAGCGGAAGCCGGTCGAGACGCTCGCGTAGAGCAGGTTGTCGGGGGTCACGTCGTAATCGACCGCGAGGCGCCAGGTCGCCTTGCGGAACTTGGCGGTGTCGTAGGTCGCGCCGGTCAGCACCGTGGTGTTGGCGGCGAGGCACTGGAAGCCCGCGCGCGGCGGCGGGAAGCTGGTGTAGGTGCAGTTGGTCTGCGCGCCCTTGACCCCGAAGGCGCTCGCCGGGACCGGGCCGGTCGCGAGCGTGATCGCGCTGCCCTGCGGCACCGGGGGCGTGCCCGACGTGGGCAGGATCGCGTTGGCGTTGGCGAAGGCGAAGTCCTTGGTGTCCTCGGTCCAGCGCAGGCCGCCGGTCACGCGCAGGCCGTCGGCGAGCTCGTAGGTCGCCTGGCCGTAGAAGGCGATGCTCTCGGTCGTCGCGCGCTGCTCGTCGTAGAAGCCCGCGCCGTTCTGCGCGAGGTTGAGGTTGGGCGTCACGTTGCGGATGATGCGCGGGAGCTGCTGGTTGATGAACACGCCGCGCAGTTCGTCGTGGAAGTAGTAGGCACCCAGCACCCACTGGAGCCGGCTGGTGCTGTCGCTCGAGAGCAGCTGGAGCTCCTGGCTGAAGGTCTTGGCCTCGGTGTTCTGGTAGTCGATCGCGATCTGGTTGCCCGAGAAGTCCGAGTCCGAGGTGCGGACCGCGCCGAAATCGGTGTAGCCGGTGATCGAGCGCAGCGTGACGCCGCCGAAGTCATAGGCAAGGTTGGCGGTCAGCGCGGTGTTCTCGAGGTCGAGGATGGTCGGCTGGTCGGTGTCGATCCGGTAGCCGTCGCCCGGCGCGAAGATCGGGATGCCGAGGTCGCTCGTCGCTACGCTGCTGCCGGGAAGCGCGTCGTTCACCCCGTCGCGGTTGCCGCCGCGGGTGTTGAGGTTGCGCACCGGGGTCGCATTGTAAAGCTGCTGGCGCGAGCCGACATCGAAATAGCTGCCGATGATCTTGTAGCCGAAGGCCGAGCCCCCGGCCCCGCCGCGCGAGGCGTGCTCGACCTTGATCGCGGCCGAGAACCGGTCGTTGGGCTCCCACAGCAGCGTGCCGCGGATGAACTCGCTCTTGTCGTCGAAGAGGTTGTTGCCGAGCGGGTTGACGTTCTCCACCCAGCCGTCCGAACGCTCGAAGGAGCCCGCGACGCGCACCGCGAGGGTGTCGCTGACAGGCAGGTTGACGAAGGCATCGGTGCGGAAGCGCCCGTACTGGCCGACCGTCACGTCGAGCCCGGCGAGGGTCTCGCCGAGCTTGGGCTGGGCGGTGGTGATGGCGATGTTGCCGCCGAAGGTATTGCGCCCGTAGAGCGTGCCCTGCGGACCGCGCTGGACTTCGAGCCGCTCGATGTCGACGAAGCCCTGCGTCGCCTGCGCGGCGCGCGACTGGTAGACGCCGTCGATGAAGAAGCCGATCGTGGTGTCGCCGTTCACGCCGACGTTCTCGGTGCGCACGCCGCGGATCGAGGGCCGCGCGTCCTGGCCCGAACGGCCGAAGGTGAAGCCCGGGACGAGACCTTCGAGGCGGCCGATGTCGGTGGTGCCGCGCGCGAGGATCTGCTCGCCGGTGAAGGCCGAGACCGAGATCGGCACGTCCTGGAGGTTTTCCTCGCGCCGCTGCGAGGTGACGATGATCTCGCCGATGCCCTGATCGACGGTGGCATCTGCTGCTGCTTCGGCGCCCGCGGCGCTGTCCTGCGCGGCGGCGGGCACCGCGATGCCGAGCGCGATGGTGCTGACGCCGATGGCGAAGGCGGATTTGAACTGACCGGCCATGTGGTTTCCCCTGAGTTTGCTTTGCCGGCGAGCAGGAATGCGCGTTTTGACTTCGGATGCAACATGAATCGTGCTGGCCAGTGCATCTTGACGCACATCAATTGTCAGATGTTGCACAAATGCCAACAGTTCGTGGCAATTTCTGCTCGCGAGTGCACCAGAGCCGCCATGCTTGCTCTTGCATCCGAAGTCACAAGCACATAGGCTTAAGCGCAATCGGGGACAGGGCCGCTGCCCGTCCCGCGCACGGAGAGAGCGACATGGCACGTTACCTCAAGACCGGCATCACCGAGGATGCCGCCGCCGAAGCCGATGCGCAGGTCCGCGCCACGGTCGAGACCATCATCGCCGACATTAAGGCCCGCGGCGACGCGGCGATGCGCGAATGGTCCGAGAAGTTTGACGGCTGGAACCCGGCCGATTTCCGCCTCTCGCAGGCCGAGATCGACGCCGCCTATGCCGCGCTCGACCCGCAGGTGATCGAGGACATCCGCTTCGCCCAGGCGCAGGTGCGCAATTTCGCGCAGATCCAGCGCGACGCGCTGAAGGACGTCGAGGTCGAGACCCTGCCCGGCGTGGTGCTCGGCCACCGCAACATCCCGGTCAATTCGGTCGGCTGCTACGTCCCCGGCGGCAAGTATCCGCTGGTCGCCTCGGCGCATATGAGCGTCGTCACCGCCAAGGTGGCGGGCGTCAAGCGCATCGTCTCGGTCGCCCCGCCCTACCAGGGCCAGCCAAACCCGGCGATCGTCGTCGCGATGCACATGGCGGGCGCCGACGAGATCTACTGCGTCGGCGGGGTGCAGGCGGTCGCGGCGATGGCGCTCGGCACCGAGACCATCGCCGGCGTCGACATGATCGTCGGCCCGGGCAACGCCTATGTCGCCGAGGCCAAGCGCCAGCTGTTCGGGAAGATCGGGATCGACCTTCTCGCCGGCCCGACCGAGACGCTGGTGATCGCCGACGAGACGGTCGACGGCGAGCTGTGCGCCGCCGACCTCCTCGGTCAGGCCGAGCACGGGCCGAACTCGCCCGCGGTGCTGCTCACCAACTCGGAAAAGCTCGCCCGCGACACCATGGCCGAGATCGAGCGCCAGCTCACCATCCTCCCGACCGCGCCGATCGCCGCCAAGGCCTGGGCGGACTACGGCCAGGTGATCGTCGCCGACAGCTACGAGGAGATGGTCGCAATCGCCGACCGGATCGCCTCCGAGCACGTCCAGGTGATGACCCGCGATCCCGACTACTTCCTCGAGCACATGACCAATTACGGCGCGCTGTTCCTCGGCGAGCGCACCAATGTCTCCTACGGCGACAAGGTGATCGGCACCAACCACACCCTCCCCACCCGCGGCAACGCCCGCTTCACCGGGGGGCTGTGGGTTGGCAAGTTCATCAAGACGTGTACCTATCAGCGCGTGCTGACCGATGCGGCGAGCGCGATGGTGGGGGAATATTGCTCGCGCCTGTGCGCCATCGAGGGCTTTGCCGGTCACAAGGAACAGGCGGACATCCGGGTGAGGCGCTATGCCAAAGAAGAAGCTGCCTGAGGCGGCACCGACGGGCGCGGGGGCCCAGGGCGCCACGTCCTACGACGTCGCCGAGCTCGCCGGGGTCTCGCAATCGGCGGTCAGCCGCGCGTTCCGCAAGGGTGCCTCGATCGCGCCCAAGACGCGCGAGAAGATCATGCGCGCGGCGAGCCAGCTCGGCTACCAGCCCAACGCCTTCGCACGCGGGCTGATCACCCGGCGCACCAATCTCGTCGCGGTGGTGATCTCGAACCTCACCAACCTCTACTACCCCGAGGTGCTCGCCGAGCTGACGCAGCGCCTCTCCGAGGCCGGGCATCGGGTGCTGCTGTTCAGCCTCTCCTCGGAGAGCGAGGTCGACGCGGTGCTCGGGCTGATCTGGCCCTACCGCGTCGACGGGGCGATCGTCGCGGCACGGCTCAAGGACGAGCAGATCCGCCAGTTCAACGACCGCGGCGTGCCGATCATCCTCTACAACCGCGTCGGCGAGGCCGAGCCCGCCGCGAGCGTGTGCTGCGACAGCGCGGCGGGGACCCGCGAGCTGGTCCGCCAGCTGCTCGCCGCCGGGCACCGCCGCTTCGGCATCATCGCCGGACCCGAGGACAGCTATGTCGGCGAGGAGCGCCTCGAATCCGCCCGCCGGCACCTCGCCGCGGCCGACATCGAGCCCTTCCTTTACCGCGGCGGCTTCGACTACCGCTCGGGCGAAGAAGGCCTGCGCGCCTTGATGGAGGCCTCGGGCGGGGCGCTCGACGCGGTGATCTGCACCAACGACGCAATGGCGATGGGCGCGATCGACTGCGCGCGCGCGACCTACGACCTCGCGATCCCCGAACGGCTCTCGATCGTGGGCTTCGATGGCGTCGGCCCGGCGACCTGGGGCGGCTACCAGCTCACCACCATCCGCCAGCCGGTGCGGCGCATGGCGCAGGCCGCGGTCGACATGCTGATCGAGCGGATCGAGCAGCCCGGCATGATCCCCGAGCAGCGCCTGTTCGGCGGTGAATTCCTCCCCGGCCGCTCGGCAAGGCTCGGATGAGCGAGCGCCCCCTCCCGCTGCTGATCCCCGGCAACATGTGCGACGCGCGGCTGTGGACGGGGGAGGTCCGGGAGAGCCTCGCGTCGGCGACCGGACGCGCGCCGGTCGATGCTGACACGACGCAGGACGAGACCGTCGCCGCGATGGCCGCGCGCGCACTCGCAGCGACGCAAGGCCCGCTCCTCGCGGTCGGCTTCTCGATGGGCGCGATCGTCGCGGTCGAGATGGCGGTGCAGGCCCCCGAGCGCATCGCGGGCCTCGTCCTCATCGGCTACAACGCGACCGCCGACCTGCCCGAGCGGGCCGCGCACCGCCCCGCCCAGCAGGCCGAGGTGCGAGCAGGCGGCCTCGAGCGGGTGCTCGTCGAGGAGCTGAAGCCCAACTACCTCGCCGCCGCCAACCGCGGCAACCTGCCCCTCCTCGCCCTGCTGCGCGACATGGGAATGGCGCTCGGCCCCGATGTCTTCATCCGCCAGTCCGAGGCGCTGCGACGGCGCGAGGACCGGCGCGGCGCGCTCGCCCGCCTCGGCTGCCCCGTGCTGCTGATGGCGGGCGCGGAGGACGCGCTCTGCCCGCCCGAGTGGCACCGCCGCTGGCAGGGGCTGGTCCCCGATGCGCAGCTCCATATCGAGCCTGCCGGCCACATGCTCCCGCTCGAGGCGCCCGGCGCGCTCGCCGAGCGGCTGACCACGTGGCTCGCCGCGACACACGCCCTTCACGAGAGGACCGCCTGACCCCATGCCCGACCACATCCTGACCACCCATGTGGGCTCGCTCCCCCGCTCCGCGGCCGTGACCGACCTCGTCTTCGCGCAGGAACGCGGCGAGGCCATCGACCAGGCGCAGTTCGACGCGGTGATCGGCGCGGCGGTCGACGAGGTGGTGCGCCGCCAGGTCGAGGCCGGGATCGACCTCGTCTCGGACGGCGAGATGTCGAAGATCAGCTACGCGACCTACATCAAGGACCGCATCACCGGCTTCGACGGCGACAGCCCGCGCACTCCCCCTGCGGACCTCGAGATGTTCCCGAGCTTCCTCGAGCGGCAGGCCAAGGGCGGCGGCACCCCCACCTACCGGCGTCCCAAGTGCGTCGGCCCCATCGCAGTCAAGTCGATGGCACCGCTCGAGGCCGATCTCGCGCACATGGCCGCCGCTATTGCCAAGCACACCCCGGTCGGCGGCTTCATGAATTCCGCCTCCCCCGGCGTCATCGCGCTGTTCCAGCCGAACGAGCACTACCCCTCGCAGGACGCCTATCTCGAGGCGCTCGCCGAGGCGATGCGGCCCGAATACGAGGCGATCGTCGCCGCCGGCCTGATCCTCCAGCTCGACAGCCCGGACCTCGGGCTCGGGCGGCACATGATGTACAAGGACCGCTCCGACGAGGAATACCTCAGGCTCATCGGCGGCCATGTCGAGGCGCTCAATCACGCCTTGCGCAACGTCCCCGCCGACCGCGTGCGGATGCACGTGTGCTGGGGCAACTATGAGGGCCCGCATTGCTGCGATGTCGAGATGGGGGTGATCCTCCCCACCCTGATGCAGGCCAAGCCCGCCGGGCTCCTGTTCGAGACCAGCAACCCCCGCCACCAGGCCGACTGGACCTGTTTCGTCGAGCAGGCGCACCTCATCCCCGAGGACAAGGTCCTGATCCCCGGCGTGATCGACAGCACCACCAACTTCATCGAGCACCCCCGCGTCGTCGCCGAACGGATCGAGCGCTATGCGAACATCATCGGCCGCGAGCGGGTGATCGCGGGGACCGACTGCGGCTTCTCGACCTTCGCGGGCTTCGGGGTGGTCGACCCCGAGATCGTCTGGGCCAAGCTCGCGACCCTCGCCGAGGGCGCGGCGCTCGCCAGCGAGCGCCTGTGGCGCGGGGCGGCGGCCTGAGCATGGGCGACTTCAAGACCCGCCTCGCGAGCGGTGCGCCGCTGCTCGGCACCTTCGTCAAGACGCCGCACCCGCACGTGGTCGAGGTGCTCGCCTCGACCGGGCTCGACTGCCTGTGCCTCGATGCCGAGCACGCCCCCTTCGACCGCCGCGACCTCGACCTCGGCATCATGGCGGCGCGCGCGGGCGGGATGCCGGTGCTGGTGCGCCCCGCCTCCTCGGCCGCGCACGAGATCCTCAATGCGCTCGACTGCGGGGCGAACGGGGTGCTGGTGCCCCACGTGCGCTCGGCGGAGGAAGCCGAAGCGGTCGCGGCGAGCGTCCACTACGGCCCCGGCGGCGGCCTTGCCCGGCGCGGCTATGCGGGCTCCAGCCGGGCGGCGGGATACGGGACGCGAAGCATCCCCGACCACCTCGCCGCCAGCGCCGCGCGCTCGGTGGTGATCGCCCAGATCGAGGACCTCGAGGCGCTCGACGCGATAGACGCAATCGCCGCCGTCCCCGGCATTGACGCCCTCTTCATCGGCCGGATCGACCTCACCATAGCTCTGGGCTGCACCTCTCCGGACGACCCGAAGGTGCTGGACGCGGTGGAACGCATCCTCGCCGCCTGCCGCGCCGCGGGACGGCCTTGCGGTATGTTCACCGGCAGGCCCGCCGACGCGGCGATGTGGCGCGAGAAAGGCGCGAGCCTGTTCCTGCTCGGCTCGGACCACGGCTTCCTGCGCGAAGGCGCCGCGAGCCTCGCGCGCGCGGCGGGCTTCGCCGCATGACCGCGGTGACCCGCGCCGAGGACATCAGTCAGACCCGCCGCATCGCCGCGCTCGGCTTCCTGCTGATCGGCTATTTCTTCTACGCCTGGTCTTGGAACACGGTCGACATCCTGCGGCCCTATATCAAGGACGATCTCGGGCTGACCCTCACCCAGTCGGGCTCGCTCTACACCGTGCAGGCGGTGGGCGCGATCCTCGGGGCGGTGGTGATGGGGCAGGTCGCCGACACCATCGGGCGGCGCAATGCGCTGGTGATCGCGATGATCGGCTACGGCACGATGCTGCTCTCGGGGCTGGTGGTCGCCGACTACGCCGCGCTGGTCGGCCAGAGGGTGCTGATGGGCTTCTTCATGGGCGCGATGTATCCGATCGCGGTCGGCATCTATTCAGGGCTCTTCCCGGCGAACCGGCGCGGACTGATCGCAGGGATAGTGCTCGGCACCTACAATGTCGCGGTCTCGGCGCTCGGGTTCCTTTCGGCGGCGGCGTTCCGCGCTGGGGCGGACTGGAAGGCGCTGCTCTACGCGGGCGCGGTGCCGGTGGTCCTGGCGCTTTTCGCCTTCCTCGTGGTGCCCGACGACCGGCGGATCATCCCCTTCGGCGGCGCGCCGGGCGGCAGCACCACCGCCGCCTCGAAGCTTCCCATCGCCGAGCTGTTCCGGCCCGGCGTCGCGCGCCAGACGCTGCTGCTCGCGACCATGTCGGGGCTCAACTTCTTCGCCTACCAGGCCTTCACCGGCTGGGCGAGCACCTACCTGAGGGACGAGCGCGGCATCCCCGACACGGTGATCGGCGACGTGCTCGGCTGGCAGTTCATCGGCGCGGCCTTGGGCGGCCTCCTGTGGGGCTGGATCAGCGACCGGCTCGGGCGGAGGAGCGGGGCGGCGGGCTTCGTGCTCGCGGCGGCGATCATCCCGGTTTATCTGTTCGTGCAGCTGCCCTTGGGCCTGCTCGAGGCGCTGGGCTTCGCCTATGGCATCATGCTCAGCGCCTCGGCGATCTGGGGGCCGTGGCTGTCCGAGCTCTACCCGCCGCACCTGCGCTCGACCGCGGCCTCGATCTACAACTGGGGCCGCGTGATCAGCATGACCGCGCCGCTGATTACCGCCCCGCTCGCCGAGGCGGCGGGGCTGGGGCCGGTGATGTCGCTCGCCTCGGTGAGCTTCCTGCTGGGGGCGATCATCTGGTTCCGGCTGCCGGAGACCGCGGGGCGCGCGGCGGCGCAGGTCGCCTAGCGCGGTTCCAGGGTCGCGGCAGCCTCGCTTCGCGCCCGGTTAGACCCCCCTTAGACCCTTCCAGACCCCTCTCAGCCGGGCGATGCGGTGACGTTTCACCTGAAACATCGCCGCGAGCGCCATGGTCCCGGAAGCAAGAAAGATGGCAAAGGACGTGCCAAAAAAGGTTGGCTAACGGAATGCTAACCATTCCTGCGTAGTTCTCCGGGGCATGAAAACCCATGCCCGCCTTTACGCCTCGTTCACCACCCTCCTCGGCCCCGCCCTGCTCGGCGGGTTGGTTGCTGCCGCACCGGCCCATGCCGGGGGGGTCAGCGCGGGGACGCTGATCGAGAACACGGCCAATGCCAGTTTCGACGATGCCGGCGGCCCGCGCAACATCGCCTCGAACACGGTCACCGTGCGCGTCGACGAACTGCTCGACGTGACCCTCGCCTCGCTCGATCCGGGCCCCGTCACCGTCCGCCCGGGCACCGCGGTGCTGACCTTCGAGCTCACCAACACCGGTAACGGCCCCGAGGCCTTCCGCCTCACCGCCAACCCCGCGGTCGCGGGCAACGACTTCGACACGACCCTCCAGTCGATCGCCATCGACAGCAACGCCAACGGCACCTACGACGCGGGCGTCGACCAGATCCTCGCCGGCCCCGAGACCACCCCGGTCCTCGCCGCCGACGCGCGTCTGACGGTCTTCGTGCTGGTCGCCGTCCCGCAGAATGTCGCCGACGCAAAGCGCAGCGACGTCGCGCTCGCCGCCGCGGCGGTGACCGGCAGCGGCACCGCGGGCACCGTCTTCGCGGACGCGGGCGCAGGCGGCGGCGATGCGATCGTCGGCATGACCGGCGCACAGGCAACGGCGCGCGGCACGCTCGCCTCCGCAGTCGCGAGCGTCCAGCTCGTCAAGTCGGTGGTCCTGCGCGATCCCTTCGGCGGCACCTCGGCGGTCCCCGGCACGGTCGCGACCTTCACCATCGAGGCGCGCGTCTCGGGCAGCGGCACGGTCCGCAATCTCAACGTCACCGACGCCATTCCGACCGGCACGACCTACGCGCCCGGCACGCTGAAGCTCGACGGGACGAGCCTCACCGACGCCGCCGACAGCGACGCCGGCACCGCCACCAACGCCAGCGGCATCGCCGTCGGGCTCGGCGACATCGCCGCCGGAACGAACCGCTCGATCACCTTCGACGTGACCATCGACTGACTTCTCTAGCAACCAAAAAACACAGAAAGAACAGGGGCAAAGACCATGAAGCCGATCAACAAGCTGGTGCTCTCCCTCGCCGCCGCCGTGGCGCTTGCCGGGCCCGCCCTGCCGCTCGCGGCGCAAGCGACGCCCAGCCCGATCGCCCTCAACGGGGACGTCAAGGCGGTGAAGATCGTCACCGACAAGGACGGCAAGCAGCGCACCGAGCTGGTCGAGCCGGACACGATTGTGCCCGGCGACCGCCTGGTGTTCGGGACCGACTACACGAACAAGGGCACCGAGCCGGTGACCAACTTCGTGGTCACCAACCCCCTCCCCGCCGCGGTGCAACTCGCCCCCGACGCCGATCCGGCGCTCGAGCTGTCGGTCGACGGCGGCAAGACCTGGGGCGTGCTCGCGAAGCTGACGGCGACCAATCCCGACGGGACCACGCGTCCCGCCACCCACGGCGACGTGACACACGTCCGCTGGGTGCTGCCCGCCATCGCGCCGGGTGCGAGCGGCCGGCTCACCTATCCAGCCATCATCCGCTGACCGGCGGGAGATAACCGCCACGTTCCGCGGGCGGCGACCATCACGCGGGGCATACACTCAGGACCAGACCAATGAAGACCACCAAGCAGCTGCTGGGTGCGGTGAGCGTCTTTGCGCTCGTCGCCATGTCCAGCACGCCGGCCATGGCCGCAGGGACCCGGGCCGGCAATACCATCACCAACAACGTGACCGTGAGCTACAACGTCTCGGGCGTGAGCCAGACCGACGCGACGGCGAGCGACACCTTCACCGTCGACCAGCGCGTGAACGTCACCGTCACCAACGTCGGCAGCGCGACCAGCGTGGCGCCGAACCAGACCAACCGCGTCCTCGCCTTCGACGTCACCAACTCGTCGAACAACACGGTCGACCTCAACCTGTCGGTCGCGCTGCGCGCCGGGACTGCCGCGAACATCGGCAATTTCCGCGTGTTCCGCGACACCAACGGCAACCGTGTGCTTGATGCGGGCGAACTGTCGGCCGGGGCGATTACCTATCTCGACGAAGTCGCCGAGGATGCGACCGTCGCGGTGCTGGTCGTCTCCGACATCAGCATCAACGCGCGCAACGGCGACAACTTTGACGTCGCGCTGACCGCCGCGGCGCACGGGGCGGGCACGACCGGCTCGCTCGGCACCAGGCTGACGGCGACCGCGGGCGCGAACACCTCGGGCATCGACACCGTGCTGTTCGACGGCGCGGGCGTCTCGGATTCGGCCAATGACGGCGCCTTCTCGGCGCAGGGCCGCTACTCGGTGGCGGGCGCGGTGCTGACCGTCTCCAAGACGAGCCGCATCATCAGCGATCCCGTGAACGGCACCGGCGCCGCCCGCAAGGCGATCCCGGGTGCGGTGATCGAGTACTGCATCACCGTGGCGAACGCCGCGGGTGCGGCGACGGCGACCAACGTGGGGATCCTCGACGATCTGCCGGCGGACGTGACTTACCTCTCGTCCTTCGGGATCTTCGTCAACGGCGACTCGACCTGCGCCAACGGCACCGCCGGCGGGACCTTCGCCGCGGGCGCGGGCGCGAGCGGCCGCGACCGCATCACCGGCTCGCTCAGCGACGTCGCCGCGAGCCAGACTCGCTCGGCATATTTCCGGGTCACGATCAAGTAATCCACTGATCTGAAACGGACTTAGGTCTTGCGTGTAGCCCCCTCCCTGCGGCGCCTGACGGCGACACTGCTCGCAGCAGTGCTGTGCCTCGGTGCGCCGCAGGAGGGGGCGAACGCACAAAGCGGTGACGGCGCCGGCGTGCGCACCGTCACCAATATTGCCGAGGCAAGCTGGAGTGCTGACGGTTCGACCCGCCGGGTGTCGAGCAATCCCGTCAGGTTCGACGTCAGCACCCTCCCCCCTTCGCCGCCCTCCATCAAGGTATACCGCCGCGCCGCGGGCGGTTCGGAACTGGTGTTCCGCGCGCCCCGATGCGGCGTCGCGCCAGGCCCCGTCCAGCAGCTGCGCAGCACCGCCACCGCGGTCGCGCCCGGCGGGCCCGCCGTCTCCACCGTGTCCACCGCCGTCGTCCAGCAGACCGACAAGCTGCGCGGCGGCGAGCCGCTGTTCTTCGAGATCATCGCCCCTGCCGCCAACCGCGACCGCACCGCAATCGACACGATCGCCGTCGTGCTGACCAGCGAGGAGGGCGACCACGAGACGATGACGGTCTTCGAGACCGCGCCCGACAGCGGCATCTTCGCCGGCGTCATCGAGACCACCCGCATCCCCCCCGACCCCGTCAAGGAGGATTGCCGCCTCAGCGTCGGCAAGGATTCGCGCATCACCATCGCCGCGATGCGCCCGGGCAGCGAGGACGTGATGATCTCCGCCGACATCACCGTCCTCGTCGACCCCTTCGGTGTGATCTTCGACAGCGAGACCGGCGCGCCCGTCGACGGCGCCCGCGTCGCGCTGGTCAATGCCGACACAGGTGCGCTCGCGACCGTCTTCGCAGAGGACGGCGTCACGCGCTGGCCTTCCGCCGTCATCTCGGGCCAGCCAATTACCGACGCCGCCGGCCGGACGGCGCGCATGGGCCCCGGCGAGTTCTGGTTTCCGCTCACCACCCAAGGGCGCTTCCGCTTGGTGGTCGACCCGCCCGCGCCCTTCACCGCGCCCTCGGCGGCGCCGCGCGAGCTGCTCGCGCAGGTCAGGCGGCCCGACGGGCGACCTTACGTGATCCGCGAGGGCTCCTTCGCCGATGACTTCGTGCTCGACGACCCTGCGCCCTTCGAGGTCGACATCCCCGTCGACCAGCCGGGGCAGGACCTCGCCGTCCGCAAGAGCGCCTCGCGCGACCGGGCCGAGCCCGGCGACGTCGTGTTCTACACCGTGACCCTGCGCAACGACGACCCCGCGCGGATCCGGCGCGGGGTGACGCTGGTCGACACGCCCTCGCGCTGGCTGCGGCTGCGCGCGGGAAGTGTGCGGATCGACGGGAACAAAGTTGCCAATGCGGTTACAATCTCTCCTGATGGTCGCCAATTCAGCGTTGCGCTGGGCGATCTGAACGCCGGCGCCGCGGTCCGCGTCACCTATGCGATGAGCGTGCGCCCCGACGCGCCCGCCGGCCGCGTGCTCAACGAGGCGGTCGCGCGCGACGCGCTCGGCCGAGCTTTCCGCGCCAGCACCGCGCTCGACATCGAGCGGGACTCGATCGCCGACCGCATGACCATCATCGGCCGCATCACCGCGGGCGGCTGCCGCCTGCCCGAGGCCGAGCGTCAGGGCATCCCCGGCGTGCGGGTGATGCTCGAGGACGGCAGCTTCGCGGTGACCGACGCCGACGGTCGCTACCACTTCGAGGGCGTCGTTCCCGGCACCCACGTCGTGCAGGTCTCGCGCATCACCCTGCCCGAGGGCGCGCGGATGGTCGACTGCTCGCGCTCGACCCGCAATGCCCGCAGCGCCTCCTCGCGCTTCGCGATCGGCCAGGGCGGGAGCCTCGTCGTCGCCGACTTCCACGCCGTGCTGCGCGAGGGCACCGCGCTCCCCGTGGTCCCGGTGAAGGCCCCCGCCACCGCGGACGTCGCGCCCACCGTGGAGGACGCGAAGGCCGAGCCCGCGGCCACGGCACCCGCCATCACCGACTACATCGCACTCGGCGACGGCGAGGACGGCTTCCTCGTCCCCGCCCCCGACGCCAACCCCCGCGCACCGTCGATCAAGGTCGCGGTGCGCCACCGCGGCGGCCAGAGCGTGCAGCTCTTCGTCGACGGCAAGCCCGTCGATCCGCTCGCCTTCGACGGCGTCCAGAACCCCGACGGCCTGTTCGCCGTGAGCGCCTGGCGCGGCGTGCCGCTCGTCAACGACAAGACCGTGCTCGAGGCGCGGATCATCAACTCCTTCGGCGAGGTCTCCAAGACTGTCACCCGCGACGTGTGGTTCACCCGCAACCCCGCCAAGGTCGAGCTGCTCCCCGGGCTTTCCAGGCTGGTCGCCGACGGGCGCACGCGCCCGGTGGTCGCGATCCGCGTGCTCGACCGCAACGGCCGCCCGCTGCGCGAGGGCATTTCGGGCAGCTTCACCCTCAACGCGCCCTATCAGAGCGCCGAGCAGATCGACCGCCAGCAGCTCAACCAGCTCACCGGCATGGCCCCGATGGCGGCGCGCTGGACGGTCGAGGGCAACGAGGGGATCGCCAAGATCGAGCTCGCCCCGACCATGGTCAGCGGCTCGCTGCGCCTCGGCTTCACCTTCGACGACGGCGAGATCACCCGCCGCCAGGAACTCGAGGGCTGGATCGAGCCGGGCGCGGTCGAATGGACCATCGTCGGCCTCGCCGAGGGCACCGTCGGCGCCCGCTCGGTGGCGAAGAACATGGAACGCGCCGGCCACTTCGACAGCGACCTCGGCGACAATGCCCGCGTCGCGCTCTACGCCAAAGGCCGGGTGCTGGGGAAATACCTCCTCACCCTCGCCTATGACAGCGCCAAGGAGCGCCGCGACAACCGCATGCTCGGCGCGATCGACCCGGCCGCCTACTACACCGTCTTCGGCGACGGCTCGGCCCGCCAGTTCGACGCCGCGAGCCGCGAGAAGCTCTACGTGCGCATCGAGACGGCGAGCTTCTACGCGATCTACGGCGACTTCCAGACGGCGATGAACCAGAGCCGCCTCGCCGCCTACAACCGCACCGCAACCGGCGTGAAGGGCGAGGCGCGCCTCGGCCGCCTGCGCGCCGAGGCCTTTGCCGCGAACATCGCAAGCCGCTTCCAGCGCCAGGAAATCCAGGGCCAGGGCATTACCGGCCCCTATGCCCTCGCGAGCCGCCGCATTCTCCCCAATTCCGAGCGCGTCACCATCGAGGTGCGCGACCGCTTCCGTCCCGAGCTGATCGTCTCGGTGCGCGAGCTGGTGCGCTTCACCGACTACGACATCGACCTCCTCTCGGGCACGATCCGCTTCGCCCAGCCCGTGCTGAGCCGCGATGAGGCGCTCAACCCCCAGTTCATCGTCATCGAGTTCGAGGCCGAGGGCAACGGCAAGGCCGAGCTGAATGCCGGGGTGCGCGCCGATTTTACCACTGCCGATGGCCGCCTGCGCATCGGCGCGAGCGCGATCACCGACGCCGGCACCGAGGGCCGCAGCGGCGAGGTGCAGCGCACCGATATCGGGGCGGTCGACCTCCTCGCCAAGGTGGGCGACAGCACCGAGATCCGCGCCGAATTCGGCATCAGCCGCCGCGAGGGCCAGCAGGCGACCGGCTGGCTCGTCGAGGCGCAGCACCAGACCGGCACGGTCGACCTCATCGCCTACGCCCGCCAGGTCGACGCCGACTACGGCATCGGCCAGCAGAACGCCGCCGAGCGCGGGCGCCGCAAGATCGGCGCCGACGGGCGGGTGCTCATCACCCAGAGCCTCAGTTTCGTCGGCAGCCTGTGGCAGGACGAGAGCCTCACCGACGCCGCGCGCCGCCGCGCCGCGCAGGGCCAGTTCGTGCTGACCCGCCAGAGCACCGACCTCAAGATCGGCCTGGTGCGCTTCGACGACCGCCTCGCGAACGGCGGCAGCGCGACCTCGACCGTGCTCGAGGCGGGGGCGACGCAGCGCCTGTTCGACAACAAGCTCGAGCTGTCGGCGGGCACGGCGATCGCGCTCGGGAAGGCCGAGAGCCTCGACCTCCCCGCCAGGCACCGCCTCGGCGCGCGCTATGCGATCACCCAGGACGTGCGGCTGGTCGGCACCTACGAGATTGCCGACGGCGCCAACCTCAAGTCCCGCCAGCTGCGCGGCGGGATCGAGGTCGCGCCGTGGCAGGGCGGGCGCGTGGTCACCAGCCTCGGGCAGGAGACGATCGGCGAGAACGGCAATCGCAGCTTCGCCGCCTTCGGCCTCGCCCAGACGCTCCAGCTCACCCCGGCGCTGACCATCGACGCGACGCTCGACGGCAGCCGCACGCTCGGCGGCAATCCGGGCAGCGGCGGCATCGTCAACCCCGCCCAGCCCCCGGCGAGCGGCGGTCAGCTGACCGGCGGCTTGTCCTTCGAGGACTTCACCGCAGCGACCTTCGGCGTCGCCTGGCGCAAGGACCTGTGGAGCATCGCCGCACGTGGTGAGCTGCGCGACGGTGAGAGCGCCGACCGCAAGGGCCTCACCTTCGGCGCGATCCGGCAATTGGGCGCGGGCAGCATCGTCGGCTCGGGCACGACTTGGACGCGGGCCACCACTCTCGGCGGCGCGACCACCGAAATCCTCGACGCGAGCATCGCCTTCGCGCACCGCCCCGACACCTCGCCGCTCGCCATGCTCGGGCGGCTCGAGTTCCGCAGCGACCGGGTCACCGGCGCTGTCGCGGGCGAGGTCGGCGGCGCTGGCCGCACCGCACTGACGGTCGACGGCAACGCCACCTCGCGCCGCCTCGTCGCGAGCCTCTCGGCGAACTGGTCGCCTCGCGGCGAGGACGAGGACGGCGCCGAAGTGCGCCGCCACGAGCTCGCGCTGTTCCTCGGCGCGCGCCACAACCTCGAGGAGCTCGAGGGCGAAGAGTTCAAGGGCACCTCGGTGCTGGTCGGCGCCGACGGGCGGATCGGCATCGGCGAGCGCTTCGAACTCGGCGCGAGCGCCACCGTGCGCAGCAACCTCACCGACGGCGAGACCCGCTTCGCCTTCGGCCCGACCCTCGGCGTGGTCCCGGCGAAGGGCGTGCTCGTGACCGTCGGCTACAACATCGAGGGCTTCCGCGATCGCGACTTCGGTCCGGCGCGCAACACCGACAAGGGGGTCTTCGCTGCGGTGCGCATGAAGATCGATGCCGACACCTTCGGCTTCCTCGGACTGGGGCGCTGAGGATGGCGAGCGCGCGTGAGAAGCTTTTGGCTAACCGGCTGTTTACCATGGCGGGCTATCCCCCTCGCATGACGGGCTTGCGCTTCGACCTGCGCCGCTGGCTGGCGGCGATGCTGATGATCTGCGGGCTGATGTGGAGCGCCGGGGCCCAGGCGCAGGACTGCGCGCAGGCGGCCAGCCAGGGCACCGCTCCGGCGACGTGGCAGACCTATTGCTGGCTCGATCTCACCGACTACAACGATGCAACCGCCCGCAGCGCCTCGGGGCAGAACCTGAGCTTCACGCTGCCCGACGGTTCGGTGCTGACCTTCAACGCCCGGGTGACCGGCACGGGCACCGCCTACAACGCGGTGACCGCGCCCTCGTGGAGCGGCTCGGCGGTCGGCAACACCGCCTTCATCGGCATCCCGGGACGCCCGGTGCTCTACACCGCCGCCGCGGGCAACCGCACCATCACCCTGTCGAACATTGCGGTCCAGCCCCCCGCCGGCGCGAGCGCGACGGTCTATTCCTTCGTGGTCGCCGACGGCGAGAGCTCGAACGACAACGAATACCTGCGCATGACTACCAATGGCGGGGGCTGGCAGCTCCTCGATTCGGTGCCGCCGAGCAGCGGATCGGCCTTCCCCACGCTCACCGGCACCGGAACCGCCTCGGCCAACATCGCCGGCACGCCGGGAACGGTGGGAGCCTATATCCTCGGGAGCAACAGCCCTACCACGGTGACGGTGGAGACCCAGGCGGGCGGTCTCCAGGGGGTGATGTTCGCGATCCGCTTCGCATCGATCCGGCTCGATGCGACGATCTTCGGCAGCCGCGTCAACAGCGCCGACCAGTTCCAGTTCCAGATCGCCTCGACCGCGACCGGCACGGCGCTGAGCACCGGCGTGACCAGCGGAACCGGCACCGGCCCTTTTTCGGTCGCACCGCTCAATATGTCGGCCGGGCAGGCGCTGACCCTGCGCATCGCGATGGCCTCCGGCAGCACAAGCACCCTGTCGCAATACGCCGCGACGCTGACCTGCGTGAACAACGCGGGCGCAACGCGGTCCGGGCTGCCCAGCAACCTCGCGGCCACCAGCGCCGATATCGGCCAGTTGCAGTTCGGCGAAGCGCTGGTGTGCACCTATTCGATCGGCTCCCAGCCGCGCCTGAGGGTGCGCAAGGCCCTGGGGAGCGGCGGGCGGCGGTTCGGGACCGACCAGTTCACCGTCAGGATCATGAACGGCACGACGGTGGTCGCCTCCTCGACGACGACGGGCAGCTCCGGCACGATCAACGCGGGCACCGGCGATACGGGCCTGGTCCAGGTCGTGACGGGCCAGAGCTACCGGGTCGACGAGGTCGCCGCGGGCACTGCCGTACTCGGCAACTATACCGCGACGATGAATTGCACGAACACGGTCACCAGCACCACGACCCTTCCTACCGCGGTCGGCGGAACGATCACGCTCAGGCCCGGCGACACGATCACCTGCGTCATCACCAACACCCGCCGCTCCGCGGCCTTCCTCGTGATCGAGAAGACCAGCGCGGTCATCTCCGACCCGGTCAACGGCACGACCAACCCCAAGCTCATCCCGGGCGCGGTCGTCGAATACACGATCACGGTGCGCAACACCGGGACCGGGACGGTGGATTCGAGCTCGATCGTGATCCTCGATGTCATGCCGACCGAGATGGCTTTCGCGGTGACCACCCCGGTCACCTTCACCAACGGCACCACCGCGAGCGGGCTCAACACCTTCAACGCGGCGACAATGGTGACCTACTCGCAGGCGGCGGGCGGGGCGGCGCCCTACACCTACACCCCGACCGGCACCTATGACGGGCGGGTGACCGGCATCCGCATCGCACCCACCGGCACGATGGCCGCCGCTACGAGCGCGACCGCGCAGCCGAGCTTCACGATCCGCTTCCGCGCACAGGTCGAATAGCACCGCGCGCAAAGCAAAAGGCCCGGCGGGAGCAGTCCCGCCGGGCCTTCGCTGTCATTGCAGACCAGCGCGATCAGAAGTTGACGCGCACACCCCCGGTATAGCGGCGGCCGAAGCGCTCCCACTCGATCGTCAGGTTGTCGGTGAAGGGCGTCGGGGTGCCCGTCGCGGTGAGCAGGTTGCCCGGATCGGAGAAGCGCCGGCCCGGCTGGTTGGTCAGGTTCGACGCGTCGAAGTAGACCTCGACATTGCGGGTGATGGCATAGCGCACCGAGAGGTCGAG
Source organism: Erythrobacter sp. NE805 (assembly GCF_046452355.1). Lineage (NCBI taxonomy): Bacteria > Pseudomonadati > Pseudomonadota > Alphaproteobacteria > Sphingomonadales > Erythrobacteraceae > Erythrobacter > Erythrobacter sp. NE805. The sequence continues at coordinate 81,597 of NZ_JBKFDI010000006.1, forward strand.
TTCCTCGTCCGCCGCCCAGTAGGTGTCGCCCGCGTCGGTCAGGTCGTTGGCGATCCCGTCGAGCCAGGCGCTGCGGCGCTGATACTGGAGCCGCGCGGAGAAGCCGTACTTCTCGTAATAGGCGCCGATGTTGTAGACCGTGTCGGAGGTGCCCGGCAGGCGCACCTCGCGCTCGGGAACGATGATCGCCCCGGTCACGGCGTTGCGGAAGGCGGGCTTGGTTGCCTTGCTGTCGTTCAGAGTCAGGTTGGCGGTGATGCCGAAGCCGCCCATCCACGAAGGCAGACCGAGATCGTCGGTCCAGGGTTCGAGCTGGAGCTGGGCCGCCATCTCGACGCCGTAGATCCGGCCCTCACCGGCATTGGCGATGCCGTTGAAGGCATAGTCGGAGCGATCGACACCGCCGAAGTTCAGCGCGGTCGAGCCGAAGGTGCGGCGGTCGGTGTAGAGCACGTCGCGCACGTCGCGGTAGAAGACACCGATCGACATGAAGCCCTGGGGCATGATGTACCATTCAAGGTAGGCATCGAGGCCCCAGGAACGCTCGGGCCGTGCAAACGGGTTGCCGCCCGAGATCGTGTCGTTGACGTCGTCGATCTGCACGTTGGGACGCAGCTGGTCATAATCGGCACGCGCCGCGCCGCTGGTGTAGCCGACGCGCAGCTTCCCGTTGTCCGTCACATTGTAGTTCACGTGCAGGCTGGGGAAGAAGAAGGTGTCGGCGTTTTCGACGGTGAGCGTCGTGGTGGTTCCGGGAATGTTGGCGATGCCGCGGTTCTCGACGCGCTCGACGCGCACGCCGCCGAGGATGCTGCCCCAGTCGTAGCGCAGCGTGCCCATCACGAAACCGGCATAGATGGTCTCGCGCACGTTGTAGTCTTCGTCGGTCAGCCGGACGAGCGGGAAGTTGGCCCGCGCCGCCGCCGAGGCTGCCCGCATCTTCTCGGTATCGAAGTAGCGGAAGGTGTAGCCGAGCGGGATCTCGCCCTGGAACGGGATGTCGAGCGCGAACTGGTTGAAATCGGTCGACAGGTTGATGCGCCCGGCGTCCGAGGCGCCGACGGTGATGCGCTCGTTGACCGAAATCTTGGTGCGCTGGTCGTATTGGAAGCCGACCTTGAAGGTCGCCTCGCTGCCGAGGAAACCCGTGTCGTAGGCGAGGATCGCTCGGCCGGTATAGGCGTCGGTATCGTCGACAAGGTCGCTGACGCGCAGGTCCGCGAGCGGCTTGTTGAAGGTGTCGATCGCGGTCACCGCCGTGCCGCGCTGGAAGCGGGTCGGGCTGGCTAGCTGGACCGTGTTGAAGAGCTGCACGCGGGCGAGCTGCGGATCGGTGAAGTCATATGCGACCGTGGGCCGCAGCGTGCGGGTGCCCGGGCTGTTCCAGCGTGCCTCGCCGACCACCGAGCGGTCGTCGCGCGAACGCGTGTAGTTGCCGAGCCACTCGAGCCGCACCCCGCTGTCGCCGAAGGTGTGCTTGCCCTCGATCGTGTTCGTGAAGATCGACTGCTCGAAGGCCCGCAGGGTCGATCGCTGGTTGATGTCGATGCCATAGACCGTGCCCAGCAGCGGCGTGTTGCCGATGCAGACGTCGGCATAGCCGGTCGTGGTCGGGGTGCTGTTGGGGGTGATCGTGCAGGCGTCGGCGCTGTTGCTGAGGTCGCCCTCGCGATCGTCGAGGTCGAAGATGTAGTTGTCGCGCGCCTCGTCGTCGGTGAAGATGGTGTAGACCGAGCGCAGCGAGATCTGGTTGTCGTCGTCCGGGCGCCAGTCGAGCCGGCCCGAGACCGACCAGTTCTTGCGGGTCAGGCGGTAGAGCTTGTTCTCGGTCTCGCGCGCCCAGAAGCGGGTGGCATTGCCAGGGCGGGCGTCGCGGGTGACGCGCTCCCAGTCGGTCTCGAAGTTGTCGGTGACCATGTTGCGCTCGTAATAGCTGCCCGAGAACAGCAGGCCGATCTCGCCGAGACCGCCGGCCTCGAAGCGGTCGGAGAGCACGAGGTTGCCTTCGTACTCGCGGCGGTCACCAAGTTCGACGACGCCGCCGCCCGCCTTGGCGAGCACCTTGAGGCCAGGATAGTCGAAGGCCGAACGGGTGATGATGTTGACGTTGCCCGCCACCGTCTCGCCCGGCATGTCCGGGGTCACGGCCTTGGAGACGATGATCTGCGAGGCGATTGCCGAGGGGATCGAATCGAAGCGCGCGTCACGCCCTTCGGGGCTGACGACGTTGATCCCGTCGAAGCTCAGCGAGGTCCAGTAGTTGGGCGCACCGCGGATCGAGATGTAGCGCGCCTGGCCCTGGTCACGCTCGACCGCGAGGCCGGGAAGGCGACCGGTGGCCTGGGCGATGTTCTGGTCGGGCAGGCGGCCCACCGAGTCTGCCGAGAGAACCGAGACGAGATTGTCCGAAAGCCGCTGGATGCGCAGCGCCTCGGCCTCGGACTCGGCGATCGGGCGCGTTCCGTCGACAATGATTTCGGTGGTTTCTTCTTCCGTCTCAGACTTCTGTTGTTCCTGGGCGAAAGCAACCTGCGGAAGCGCGGCGACGGCAGCAAGCATCAGGGCCTTGCGCGACAGGCGCAAGCCCAGGGAATTCGAGTAAGACAAGGTAGCCCCCTTTGGCTGGGTTTGTGCCGTTGGCGCTAAGCGGGCTCTGTTACGCTTTGTTGACTTGAAATCGCCCTGCGGGACTTGGCGCATTTCGTTGTCCGGTGTCGCTTTTCGGACACAACTTCAAATCTCGCGAGAAGACTTCGGCCGACTTCTCCCTGAAGCGCGGAAGGCCCGCCCCTGCCGGTCGGCAGGGACGGGCCCTCTCGTGGCGTGAGCCGCGGCTCAGAACCGCACTTGGACGGTAGCTCTGGCGCCGTGGTCTGTGACGGTGTCGCCGATGAGGCCTGTATAGCCGACGGCGATGGAGAGGTTCTTGCCGAGGGCGAGGGTGGCGTCGAGGCGGGCGGCGAGCGCGGTCTTGTCGATCTGGGTGCCCGCAATCGCGAAGGCCGAGGCGGGGGCCGCGGCGAGCGCGAGGCTCGCTTCGGGGTCGCGGTCGCCGAGCTGGTGGCGCGCGGCGAGCGTGCCGGCGAGCTTCAGGCTCTTGCCGACCTCGACCACCCCGTCGATCCCGCCCGTCACCGTGCCGGTCGAGTAGCTCTGCTTGCGCATCACCAGCGCCGCCGGCCCGCCGACCTCGGTCAGCGCGTCGAGCTTGAAGCTGCCGATCGTCCCGTTGACGAAGGGCCGGATCTGGCTCTTGCCCGAGCCGAAGCTGTAGGACAGCTCGGCGAAGGCCTGGCGCGCGGTGCCCTCGGTCTTGCCCACGTCGGTCTCGGCAAAGCCCGGCAGCGCGATGTCGCGGAACGCCCGCAGGTCGACGTCGGCGAGGTAGCCGCCCACCGCGATCCCGAGCCTCCCCGAGTTGAACGCCCCGTAGACGCCGCCGCCCGACTGGCTGACCTCGGCCCGCGAGACGCGCGCCGCGACCGTGACGTCGCTCTGCACGTGCATCCCGAAGGCCCCGAGGCGCCAGCTGCCGGTGTCGTTGCCGCCGCCGAAGTCGATCCCGGTGATGAACCCGGTGCGATCGCTCTCGAAGCTCGCGGCATTGCCGTCGCTGTCACCATCGCCCCAGCCGCCGAACAGCTGGCCCCAGGCGCCGAAGCGCTTGGCGGTCGCCCCGTCGGCGCGCGCATCGGCCGCAACCGAGGCGATCCGCCCGAGCACCGCTTCCTTGAACAGCCGCTCCTGCTCGATCCCCACGCCCGCCGCGGTCGCATAGACCTCGCCCGAGAGCTGGTCGAAGGCGCCGGGAAGCTGGGCATTGGGCAGGATGTAGATGTTGAACAGCGGCTGCGGGTTGTAGCCGGCGGTCACCGCGGTATCGATGCGGGTCACCACCGAGCGCTGGTTGGGCGTGAGCGGGGTGTTGCCGACGATGTTGGTGAGCAGGTTCGGCGCGAAGCGCAGCCGCACCTGGGTGCCGGTGTAGACCAGCTCGGGCCGGTAGATGATCCCGAACCCGGCGAGCCCGGCGGCGTTCGCGAAGGTCCCGGTCCGCCCGCCGTCGGCCTGCAGCAGCAGGTACTCGCTGCCAAAGGCGTAGGCATTGGCGCCCGAGAGGTTGATGAAGGAGGCATTGCCGGCGAGCGAGGCGGTGCCGGTCGCAAGGATGCGGTCCCACGGGGCGCTCGCGGCGATCTCGTAGACCACGTTGCTGCCCGCCGCGAGGCTGACATTGCCGTTGACCGTCAGCGTGCCCGGGCTGGTGCCCGGCGCGATCGTGCTGCCGCTCTGCGCGACCAGCCCGCCGATGATCCCGGTGCCCGACAGGGTCGTGCCGGTCTGCACCGTCACCACCGAGCGCCGGAGGTCGCCGTTGACCCGCAGTTCCCCGCCGACGACGAAGCTGCCGCCGGTGAAGGTGCTGGAGTTGCCGGTCAGGGTGAGGAGGCCCGCCCCGGTCTTCTCGAAGCGGCCATTGCCAAGCAGTGCGCCGGCATAGGTGCCGGCCGTGCCTTGCGCGAACTCGAGCACGCCCGGGGCGTCGATCTGGATCGCGCCCTGCAGCGCGGTGGTGTTGCCCACCAGGCGGCCATTGGTGACCAGCGTGCCCCCGCTGTAGGTGTTCGCCCCGGTCAGCGTGGTCGTGCCGGTGCCGATCTGCGCGAACATCCCCGTGCCCGAGATCACGCCCGCGAAGGTGTAGGCATCCGAGCGGTTGACGATCAGCATGCCGTTGTTGAGCACCGGACCGACGATCGCGCCCGAGGTCCCGCCGTCACCCAGCTGCAGCGCGCCGCCGCTGATGGTGGTGCCCCCGCTGTAGGTGTTGGCGCCGGTCAGGGTGAACCGCCCGGTGCCGACCTTCACGAGGCTGCCCGTGCCGCCGATCACCCCGCTGAACAGCGTGTTGGTGTTGAGCCCGCCGGTGGTCAGCACCGCGCTGCCGAGCGTGATGCTCCCCGCGCCCGCCACCGAGCCCACCGTGGTGTTGAACCCGGCAAGGTCGAAGGTGCCCGCCGCGGTCTGGCTGAAGGCGGTGATCCCGGTGGTGGTCCCGGTCAGCGTGAGCGAGCCCGCGTTGGTCACGAAGCCGTTGACCGCCCCCTGGACCCGCGCCGTGCCGGTGTTCTCGAGGCCCGTGCCGATCGTGCCCGTAGAGGTGAGGGTCCCGGCGTTGCTCGCCCCGCCCGCGATCGTCCCGCCGTTGGTCGCGGTGCCGGTCGCATTGTTGAACAGCGCGCCGGTCACCGTGCCGGTGCTGGTGTTGGTGAAGCTGCCCGCGTTGGTGACGTTGCCGCCGATCGTGCCGCTGTTGCTCGCCGTGCCGCTCGCATTGTTGACGAGCGAGCCCGCCACCGTGCCGGTGTTGGTGAAGCTCGCAGTGTTGGTGACGCTGCCGCCGACGCTGCCGGCATTGGTGAAGGTCGCGTCATTGGTCACCGAGCCCGCGATCGCCCCGCTCGCGGTCACCGCCAGCGTGCCCGCGCTCACCGTGGTGAGGCCGGTGTAGGTGTTGACGCCGGTGAGCGTGAAGGTCCCCGTCCCGACCTTGGTGAGGCGGCCGCCCGCCCCGGCGATCACCCCGCCGAAGGTGGTCGAGGCGTTGTTGCCGCCGAGCGTCAGGAGCCCTGCGCCGAGGTTCACCGTGCCCGCCCCGGCAAGGCTGCCGAAGACAGTGTCGAACCCGCCGAGGTTGAACACCCCGCCCGCCCCTTGCGTCACCGCGCCGATCCCGGTGGTGGTGCCCACCAGCGTGATCGTCCCGTCGTTGCCGATCGGACCGTTCAGCGCGCCCGCCAGCTGGGCGGTGCCGCCCGTCTGGTTGGTCAGCGTGCCGTTGACGGTCCCCAGCGAGACCAGGCTGCCGGCGTTGGCGATGTTGCCCGCATTGAGCGTGCCCGCGGCCACCACCCCGAAGGTCGCGCCCGCGCGGTTGGTCACCGTGCCCGCCGTGGTCAGCGTGCCGCCGATCAGCACCCCGCCGGTCGGGAACGTGCTCGCATTGTCGAGGCCCGTCAGACCCGTCCAGGTCACCCCGGCCAGCACCTGCACCGTGCCCGTGCCGGTGTTGGTGAGGAACCCGTCGCTCGACAGGTTGCCGTCGACCGTCAGCGCGCCCGCATTGCCGATCGCCCCGTTGAGCGTGCCCTGCACGAAGGCCGTGCCGCTCGCGGTGTTGGTCAGCCCGCCCAGCAGCGAACCCGACGAGACAAGCCCCCCGGCATTGGTCACCAGGCCCACGACCGTGCCGCCGTTGGTGAAGCTGTCGTTGTTGAGCACCGTCCCGCCCAGCGTCCCGCCGTTGGTGAGGATCGCGTTGTTGACGACATTGCCCGCAAGACTGCCGGTCACCGCCAGGATGCCCCCGTCGACCGTCGTCAGCCCCGTATAGGTGTTCGCGCCCGAGAGCGTCTGCGTGCCCGCGCCCACCTTGGTCAGGCCGCCGTCGCCAGAGATCACCCCGGCAAAGTCCGCACTCGTCCCGTCAGTGCCGACCGTCAGCAGACCGCTGCCCAGCGTAACCGTCCCGCCCCCCGCAAGACTGCCGACGCTCGAGGCGAAGCCCTCGAGCCGGAAGCTGCCGACAGCGCCATTGGTGAAGCGCCCGGCAAAGGTGCTGTCGCCAAACAGCACGATCTCGCCATTGTTGAGCGTCGCACCCTCGATCCGCCCGAAGATCGAGGCGAAGCTGGTGGTGGCAAGATTGGTGAAGTCCCCGAAAATCCGGCTCCCCGCCGGCGTGTCCCCACCCAGCGCAAAGCTCGCATTGTTCACCACCGAGCCCGCAAGGCTCCCGTTGAACACCGTCAGGAACCCGCCATCAACCTGCGTCAGACCAGTGTAAAGCTGGTCGCCGAACAACGTCTGCTGGCTCGTCCCAACCTTCGTAACCCCGCCGCTCCCCGAAATCACACCGAAGAAACCGTAAAAACCCCCAGCCGTGCCAATCGTCAAAGTGCCAGAGCCGAGCCGAACCTCGCCGCCGCCCGTCAGGCTGCCGATGGCGGTGTTGAAGCCCGCCATGTCGAAGACCGCGCCAGGCAGGGTCTTCTGGTTGAGGTTGGTGATCCCGGTCGTGATGCCGGTGAGCGTGATCAGCCCATCATTGTTGATGTTGCCGTTCATCGCCCCTTCGAGGAGGACCGTGCCGGTCTCCGCGTTGTTGAGCGTGCCGTTGATCGTGCCGGTCGAGGTGAAGCTGCCGCTGTTCTCGACCGAGCCGGTGATCGTGCCCGCGTTGGACGCAACGTTGACGACGAACAGCGTGCCGTTGATCGCGCCCCCGGCGAGGTTCTGGACGGTGCCGCCCGTTCCCGCGGTCACGTTGCCGTTGACCTCGCCCGCGTTGGTGACGAGGCCGCTGTTGTAGGCGCCGAGGAAGCCGTTCCAGATGCCGCCCGAGAGGTTGGCGATGGTGCTGTTGAAGTCCGCGACGCCTTCGCCGTTGACCGTGCCCGCGTTGGTGATCTGGCCGCCGTTGAAGGAGACCAGGCGCTCGCCCGAATCGAGGGTGATGGTCGCAGCGGCGCGGTTGGCGAGCAGGCCGCCCGTGCCGCCCACCTCAACCCCGAGACCGTTCAGCGCGCCGAAGTTCGTGAAGGTCCCGGCATTGATGGTCGACACCAGCAAGGTGTTGTTGTTCCAGGTGCCGGTCGCATTGTTGATGATGTTGCCGCCCGGGTCGATCGCGAAGCGGCCGTTCCACGTGCCGTTGTTGATCGTCGTGGTGGAGGCGCCTTCGGTGATGTTGCCGTTCCAGGTGCCGTCATTCGTCAGCGTGCCGACGTTGAAGGCATCCGAGTTGACGGTCCCGCCGAGCTGGTTGGTGAAGGTGCCGAAGTTGTTGATGAAATTGGCGGTGAGGACGCCCTGCGCGCGGACGATCGTGGTCGCGCCGCCGAAGTTGGTCAGGTTGCCGCTGACGTTCAGATTGCCGAGAATCTCGAGGCCCTGGCTGCTGGTGCTCGAGTTGTCGATCCCGGTAAGCCCGGTCCACGAGAGCCCTGAGCCGACGCTGACCCGCCCGGCGCCGGTGTTGTTGAGGACGCCGTTGCTCGACAGGTTGCCCTCGACGAGCAGATCGCCGGCGTTGTTGATCGCACCGTTGATCGTGCCCGAGACGAAGCCGGTCGACCCGGCGAGCTGGGTCAGGCCGCCGAGCAGGATCGCCGCGTTGCCGCTGGCACCATTGGCGAAGATGCCGCCGTTGGTCACCAGTCCGTTGACGGTGCCGTCATTGGCGAAGGCGCCGGAGGTGTCGATGGTGACATTGCCCGCCAGCTCGCCGCCGATCCGCAGCCAGAGCTCGCCGCTGTTGACCTGGGTCAGACCGGTATAGGTGTTGACGCCCGAGAGCGACTGCGAGCCGAGACCGGTCTTGGTCAGCCCGCCGCTCCCCGAGATCACGCCCGAGAAGATCGCATCGCTGGTGTCGTCCCCGCCGAGGGTAAGCGTCGCGCTGCCGAGGGTGATCGTGCCCGAGCCGGCGAGGCTGCCGACGCTCGCATTGAACCCGTCGAGATTGTAGCTGCCGGTCGACCCTTGCGTGAACCGGCCGAGGAAGATCATCTCGCCGGTGTTCTTGATCGAGCCGTCGTTGAGCACGCCCCCGTCGATCTGGCCCTTCAATTCGGCGGTCGCGCCCGCGGTGTTGCTGAAGTCGCCGAAGATCCGGCTGCCCGCCGCGGTCGAGCCGCCGAGAAAGAACGCGTCGCTGTTGACCACCGAGCCCGCGAGGCTGCCATCGAAGATGGTCAGCGAGCCGTCGACGATCTGGGTGATACCGGTGTAGGTCTGGGCGCCGCTGAGGGTCTGCTGGCCCCCGCCCTGCAGGTTCAGCCCGCCGGTCCCGGTGATCGTGCCGAAAAAGCCGTTGGAGCCGGTCGCGATGATGGACAGCGAGCCCGAACCGAGATCGACGATACCGCCACCTGAAAGGCCGCCGACGCTGGCATTGAAGCCGCCGAGTTCGAAGCTCGCGCCCGGCAGGGTCTGCTGCGTCAGCACGCCGGTGATGCTGCTGAGGCCGAGCAGGACGATGCGGTTGTTGTTCGCCACGTTGCCGTCGATGGTGCCGAACAGGGTGGTGACGCCGTTGTTGGTCAACTCGCCGAAGATCGCGCCGCCCGTCGGCGTGTCGCCGCCGATCGCGAGGCCGGCATTGTTGACCACCGGGCCCTGGATGCTGCCGTTGAAGACGCTGAGGAAGCCCGCATCGACTAGCGTGCCGCCGGTGTAGGTGTGGGCGTTGCCGAACAGCACCTGGACGCTGGCGCCGGTCTTCACAAGCCGCCCGTCGCCCGAGATGATCCCGCTATAGGCGACCGCCCCGGTGGCGTTGCCGATGATGAGGTCGCCCGAGGTGACGACGAGGTTGCCGGTGCCCCGCAGGTTGTCGATGCTGAAGAAGCCGGCGCCGGGATTGAAAGTGGTCGTGCCCGAGGCGATCTCGATCCCGCCGATCGTCGTGCCGATCGCGTTGACGGTGTTGGTGCCCGAGAAGCGGATTGCCGGAGCGCGCGACGAGAAGTCGCCCGACAGACCCCCGATAATGGTGCCGGTGTTGTTGAGGGTGATGTTGGTGGCATTGAGACCGACGCCGCCGAAACCAGCAACCGAACCGGTGCCACCGTTACCGCCAGTGAGAGTGCCGGCATGGTTGAGGAAGCCGCCGGTCTGGACATAACCGGCTCCGCCTCCCCCGCCCAGACCAGCAATGACGCCTGCGCCGCCATTTCCGCCGTTACCCCCCGTGAATTGGGATCCAGCGGCCATGTCAGTGACACCAAGCTGATTGATAACGAAGCCAGGACCGCCAGAGCCGCCGTTGCCGCCGTTGCCGGTTGCACCGCCCGCTCCACCATTACCGCCGTCACCGCCACGAAGATTGGTTGACGCGCCGAAGACGATACTTACCGTACTTACCCCGCCGCGCGAGCCACCTGCCCCGCCGCCGCCGCCCGACCCGCTACCAAGCCCGGCGCCGCCATCGCCTCCTCGCCCATAAGCAACCAAGGAGTTGGAACCTGCGGTTGTGACTGTGCCAAAGCTCGAAAGCTGCGCGGCACCGCCACCACCGCCGCCAGAATCGACAACGACAGCATCTGCACCATTACCGCCAGCAGCGGTAAAACTTGGAGCGCCGGCACCTCCCGCCGCACCGCCCGACCCTGATCCTCCAGCTCCGGCAGGAAGACCCGCGCCGCCGCCACCGCCGCCTGCACCGGGGGCCACGCCATCCGCGCCTGCAACGCCAGCAAGGCCAGGGCCGCTGCTTGTGCCGCCAGCGCCGCCGCTACCGCCGCCATCGCCGCCAGAACCTACATCCTGCGCGTAAGCAGCGCTAGGTGCGAGCAACACGCCCGCCGTCGCCACTGCGGTGATTGCGGGAAGGAGCGCCGTCGAGCTCAACAACCCCGATGCCGCCAGCTTGCCGAACGAAATACCATTGCCAGCGACAAGCTTACGCGAACGCAGTTCGACCATGAGTCGACTCCCCCCTCAGATTTCCAATCGGAGGAGTTGTTATCTTATGATATCCACACGGCCAAGCGGGATTTTGCTCCGATCAGGAGATATCCCGCGAAAATCGTTTGCATATCAGCTCTCTGCATTGGTCTGCCCGAGGATCCATTCCGGGATCGCCTCCTGCCTGAGATCCGCCGCCTCCAGCCCCTGCGCGCGCACCGCGTCGTAGCGGTCGCGCGGGGCGTAGTCGGCGGGGCGTTGGACGAACACCTTGCCGGTCTCGGCGAGGATCCCGAGGCCGCGCACCCCGTCGCTGCCGCCGCCGGTGAGAAGGCCCCCGAGCGCAGGCAGGCCGGTGCGCGCAAGGCTTCCGAACAGGAGGTCCGCCGAAGGCCGCGCGCCGTTCACCGCATCGCGCTCGACGAGCCTGAGGCGCGGCGGCTCGCCCGCCTCGACGATCACGTGGCGGGTCGGATCGGCCGCGAGCCACACCTTGCCGATCTCGAGCGAGACGCCGTCGACCGCATTGTCGAGCTGGCAGGCGAGCGAGGCGCGCATCGCCCGCATCGCGTTCTCGACTGCGGCCGGATCGGCGTCGAACAGCACCACCGTCGGCGGGCAGGCGGCGTCGTAGGCGGCGAGCACCTGGCGCGCGGTCTCGATCCCGGCCGCCCCGCAGGCGAGCGCGACGATCCGCCCGTCGCTGCGGTAGCGCGCGCCGCCCGCGCCGCCCTCCCCGCCCTCGCCGCCGCCGGGCTGGAGCTCGCCCGAGGCCGCCTTCAGCACGATGTCGCCGAGCGTGCGCACCGTCGCGTCGAACTCCTCGCGCGAGGTGTGGAGCGGCTTGGGGAAGCAGTGCACCGCGCCCAGCTCGAGCGCGCGCCGCGCGGTGCCGGTCCCGGCCTGGGTGATCGAGGAGAGCATGATGACAGGCATCGGCCGGGTCTCCATGACCTCCTCGAGGAACTCCATCCCGCTCATCCCCGGCATCTCGACGTCGAGGGTGAGGACATCGGGCCTCAGCGCCTCGAGCTGGCCGCGCGCCTCGTCGGCATTCTTGGCCGTGCCGCACACCGTGACGCCCTTGGCATTGTCGAGGATGTCGCAGAAAAGCGCGCGCATCGCGGCGGAATCGTCGACTACCAGCACTCTGACATTGGCCATGGTTCGCTCAGCCTCTCGGTGCGCGCGCGAGGAGGCCGCCTGGGGCCTGCAAAGGACGCTCGCGGGCGTGGATGTTGGCGATCGGGATAGGCGGGCAGCGGCGAACAAATCCGTGCCCCTGCCCTAGGGGCTTGCGCATAGAGGGCGGCCAAGAGCCTTCTTGCGCTTCACACGTAGAAATCGCAGCGTGGGACGATCGGCAGGACGCGTCGCAGCCGAAGAGAACCAGGCATCATGACGATCGAGACAATGTCCCGGCCGGGCGCGATGGCGCTCGCCGGGTTCGTGGCAGCCATCCTGCTGGTGGCGGGCATCGGCATGAATCCCATCCGCAACGGCGGCGCGCTCGACGGCAAGGAGGAACTGCTGTCCACGTTCCGCGCGGACATCCTGCCGCCGCCGATGTTCCTGGTCGAACCTTTCGCCAATGCCAGCATCATGACCATCCACCGCGATGCCTACGACATCGACGACAAGCCGCTGGCGAAGCTCGAGGCCGTGTTCTGGAAGGCCGAGCGGCGCTGGGCGCAGAGCGAAGTCGACGATCGGGTCAAGGCCGGGATCGCCGCGAATGCGCACGAGACGGGCACGCTGCTCGCCGAGGTCGTGGCGCAGGTCGGCGCGGTCACCGCGCAGGTCAACGAGATCGGAGCGAATTCTAGGCGAGGCGTTCGCGCGGTCGGCCAGCGGATAGGGGATTTCCCCGATGCGGTGTTCCGCCAAATGCAAAGACGCAAGCCCCTAGATTCGCCGCACATTCGCGGAGCAGGGCCTCGTCATGTTGAAGCAGATCCCCGTCTCGCAGCTCGAGATCGGCATGTTCGTCCACAAGTTCGAGGGCGGCTGGTTCGACCATCCCTTCTGGAAGGCGAAGTTCGTCGTCGACGACGACGAGAAGCTCGCGGCGATCCGCGAGAGCCGGCTGCGCGGCGTGGTGATCGACACCGCGAAGGGGCGCGACCTGACGCCTCCCGCTGTCGCCGCCGCCGCCGAGCCCGGCGAGGCGGCGGAGGCGGCAGAGCGCGCGCCTTCGCCTGCCGCCCGGCGCATCCGCTCGATCAAGCGCCGCACCGACGCCCAGCTCGTCGCTGCGCAGCCCGTGTCGCTTGCGCAGGAGGTCGAGACCGCCGCCCAGATCGCAGAGCAGGCCCGCGAGCGGCTCGGCAAGGTGTTCATCGACGCGCGGCTCGGCAAGGCGCTCGACGTGCGCAAGGTCGAGCCGGTGGTGAGCGACATCCTCGCCTCGGTGCGCCGCAACCCGCAGGCCTTCAGCGGGTTGATGCGCTGCAAGCTCAAGAACGAGGCGATCTTCCGCCACGCGCTCTCGGTGAGCGCGCTGATGGTGGCGCTCGCGGACCGGATGAAGCTGAGCGGGCCGGAGATCTACGGCAGCGGGCTGGCAGGCCTGCTGCTCGACATCGGGGTCAACTACCTCCCCCAGACCGAGGGCCTGGCGGGCGGCGACTACCGCGCGCGCGACGAGCGGCTGTGGCAGAGCCACGTGCTGCTCGGCTACCGCGCGCTCCAGAACGACGACAACCTGCCCCCGGCGGTGCTCGATGCCTGCCTGCTCCACCACGAGCGGATCGACGGGCGCGGCTATCCGCAGGGCCGCGCGGGCGAGGACATCCCGCTGATCGCACGCATGGCGGCGGTGTGCGACAGCTTCGAGTTCCTGCTCGCCGGCAGCCTCGGCCAGCCGCCGATGGACCCGGCCGCCGCGGTCGACGCGCTGCGCGCCCAGACCGGCGCCTTCGACGAGGAGATCCTCCGCCTGTTCGTCGAGACGGTCGGCCTCTACCCCGTCGGTGCCTTCGTCGAGCTTGCCAGCCGCAAGATCGCGATGGTGATCGACGAGGATCGCAAGGACCCGCTGCGCCCGGTGGTGCAGGCCTTCTACTCGCTCGAGACCCGCGAGCGGATCCTCCCCCACCGCGTCGCGCTCGCCGAGCCCTCGGAGAAGGAGCGCATCGTGGGCATCGCCGACCTTGCCGGGCACGACCTGCCCGCCGACGACCAGCTGCGCGAGCTGGTGTTCCTGAGCGCCTGCCGCAACATCGTCCACGCCTGAGGACCCTGACCCCGGCAGGCAGCGCCCGAGCCTGCGGAAACATACGCAGCGCAACGCGAGAAGCGGGCACGGCCCGGCGAGACCGCAAGGCGGCTGCCGCCGGGGCCTGAAGCTGAAGCGCGCCCGGCCCCTGCGCGTTTTGGCT
>NZ_JBKFDI010000007.1:0-13277 GCF_046452355.1 Erythrobacter sp. NE805
GCCGGGGATCTGCGGAGCGGTGAGCGCAGCCTCGCCGACGTCGCGCGGAGTGGGCGCCGGTTCGCCGCCCTCGGCCTTCGTCAGGCCTTCGATCGCGCCGGCGCCGGCGCAAGGCGGCTCGGCCGGGATCTGCTCGCGCTGGAACGCCGGCTGAAGCTTGCGGAGCGCGCGGGCTATGCCACCGGCCGCGGCCTCAAGAAGCTGGGGGTGGGAGCGTTCGGCCTGCTCAAGAACGGCGTGCTCGCCGGCGGCGCGGCAGCCGTCGGCGCGGGCAGCTTCGCGCTATTCGACCTGTTCCGAACCGCCGGGCAGTTCGAGCAGTACCAAGCCATGCTTGAGGGGACCGAAGGCTCGGTCGCGGCAGCCCGGAAGTCGATGGCGTGGGTGACGCAGTTCGCCGAGAAGACGCCCTACGAGCTCGACCAGGTCATGGAGGCCTTTGTCGCGCTGAAAGCCTACGGCATCGATCCGATGGACGGCACGCTCAGGGCTCTCGGCGATGCCGCCTCGGGCATGTCCAAGCCGCTCGACAGCGCGGTCCAAGCGATCGCGGATGCCATGACCGATCAATACGAGCGGCTCAAGGAGTTCAGCATCCGGGCCGAGAAGGCGGGCAACCGCACCACCTTCAGCTACGTCAAGAATGGCAAGACTATTACCCGCGTCGCCAAGGGAGAGGGTGAGGCGGTGCGCGAAGCGCTGGTCGGCATCTTCAACGAGCGCTTCGGCGGCGGGATGGAGCGCCAGGCTACGACGCTCTTCGGGATCATCGCGAACCTGAAGGACATGTGGTCGAAGTTCCTGCTCATGGTCGCCAAGGCAGGCATTTTCGACTTCGTGAAGGGGAAGCTTCAGGGCCTGCTCGACAGGGTCAACGAGATGGCCGCGAATGGCGAGCTTCAGAAGTGGGCTGGAGATATCTCCGACAAGCTCGTCGCGGCCTTCAAGTGGGGTGAGAAGTTCATCAAGGAGACGGATTGGGACGCCGTTGGGCGGGGTCTCGCTTCGGGCGTGGAGGCGCTTACAAAGTTCGTCGAGCTGCTCGGCAAGGCGGTCTCGCTGGCGAGCCGCGTCAAAGGCTGGCTCGATGAGACGGACAAGGCCGGCGATGACGCGATTTCCCGGATGCCGGAGAGGTGGCGCGCGCCGGCGCCGGGCTTCAAGCCGCGATCTGGGACTGGTCCTAAGGCCCCGCCGCTGATGCCCCAGCAGCTCAATCAGCGCTTCTGGCCTAAGCAGTCGCGCGTCGATGTCGGCGGCAAGCTCGAGATCGGCATCACTGCCCCGCCAGGCTACAGCGCCCGCGCCACCGCGATCGCGCCGGCCAGCACCGCCATGCCGATCGAGGTGCGCACCGGCCGCACCATGCGGAGTGCGGCCTGATGGCGTGGCGAGATCAGATCCAGCAGGGCAGCTTCCGCGGCGCGGCGTTCCGCACCGAGAGTGAGGAGCGCGCCGGCGGGCGCCGCGTGGTCAGCCACGAGTTCCCCGGGCGCGACGATCCGGTGACCGAGGATCTCGGCGCCCGCGCGAAGACCTTCACCATCGACTGCCACGTGATCGGCGATGATTACATCGCACGGCGCGACGCGCTGCTGACCGCGCTCGAGGCCGCAGGTCCGGGCCTCCTCGTCCATCCGCAGTACGGCCGGATGATGGCCGTGGTGTTCGAGTACTCGTGCCGTACCAGCACCGAGGAAGGCGGGATCGCGCGCTTCACTGTCACCTTCGGCGAGGCCGGGCAGGCGGTGGCCGCGCCTGCCAACGCAGCCGTGGGCGACGACAGCGCCGCCGCGGCCGACGCGGTCACTGCCGACGCGCCAGCCCGCTTCGCGGCGAGCTTCTCGATCGATCAGGCGGCGAGCTTCGTGGAAGATGCCGCCACGGACATCGTACGCGGCATCGGCGATGTCTCGCAGCTCGCCGCAGGCCTGCGCGGCGGCGTGGGGCCCGCGTTGCGCGCCTTCGAGGCCGGGCTCAACTTCCTGCCCGCCAACATCACCTCGCTTCTGCGCGCGCCGCTCTCGCTCGCCCAGTCGATCACCGGCCTTGTGCTCGCGGTCTCGGCGCTGTCGGGCGGAGGGCGGCGCACCCGGCTCCAGTCGCTCGAGATGATGGTCGATTGGCAGCCGACCAAGACCGAGTTCCCGGTCCGCACCCCACAACGCGTGCTCGAGCAGGCGAACCGCGATGCGCTCCTCCAGCTCTTCAGGGCGGTGAGCGCGGCCGAGTTGGTGCGCACCGCCGGCGCGCTCGACTATCCGAGCTACGACGACGCGATCGCCGTCCGCAACAGCATCGGCGAGCGGCTCGACCGCCTGGCGATCGCCGCGGCCGATCGCGGCGATGACGAGGGCGCCGGCGTCTTCGACCGCCTGCGGCGTGCGCTGGCCCGCGATATAGCCGTGCGCGGCGCTACCCTCGCGCGGATCTACCAGCTGCGACTCAGCGCCAGCGAGCCCGCCCTGGTGCTTGCCCACCGGCTCTACGGCGGCAACGCTGATCAGCGCAGCCGCACGCCCATGACGCTCGAGGCGCGCGCCGCGGCGATCGTCGCGCGCAACGGCGTCGCGCACCCCGGCTTCGTGCCCGCCGGCGTCGATATCGAGCTGCTCACAACGACCGTCGACAGCGGAGTGCTTGCGGCATGAGCACGCTCCCCGATCACGTCGTCGAGCTGCAGCTGGGCGGCATCGCCTATTCGGGCTGGACCACGGTCGAGATCGAGCGCGGCATCGACCAGATGACGGGCACCTTCTCGCTCCGCCTCGCCGCGAAGGAGCGCACCGGGGCCGAGGACTGGCCGATCCGCCAGGGCGCCGAGTGCCGCGTTGTCCTCGCAAGCGTGCCGCTGATCACCGGCTACATTGACAGCCTGACCCGCTTCGTCGGCCCGGACGAGCGCGGCATCGATGTGCGCGGCCGGGACCGCACCGCGGACCTCGTCGACTGCTCGGCGATTCACAAGCCTGGCAGCTGGCGCAATCGCAAGCTCGAGCAGATCGCAGCCGAGCTCGTGAAGCCCTTCGGCATCCCGATCGAGATCGCGGGTGAGACCGGCGCGGCTTTCAGCAAGTTCGCGCTTCAGCAGGGCGAGACGGTCTTCGCCGCGATCGAGCGCATGTGCCGCTACCGCGGGCTGGTCGCATGGTCGGCGGGCGACGGCGTGCTGCGGATCGGCAATCCCGATAGCAACGCCAGCATCGGCCGTCTCGCCGAGGGCGACAACGTGATCTCCGCCAATCTCACCAGCACGACCTCTGACCGCTTTTCGGACTACATCGTCAAGGGACAGGCGGCGGGCAGCGACCAGCGCAACGGCGCGTCGGTTGCACAGGTCAAGGGCGAGGCCAAGGACGCGGCAGTCGCGCGGTACCGGCCGCTGCTGATCATTGGGGAGGAGCAGTCCGACCCGGCTTCCCTGAAGAAGCGCGCCCAGTGGGAGGCGGCGGTGCGATCGGGCCGCTCCCAGCAGGCGCAGATCACCGTGCCCGGATGGCTGAACGCCGAGGGCAAGCCCTTCGCCCACGGCATGCGCGCGACCTGCGACGTGCCCTCGGCCGGCCTTTCCGGATCGCTCCTCATCGAGCGGCTGCGCTTCAGCCGCGATGCCGAGGGCGGGACCGTCACCACCTTCGAGCTTGTCCCGCCCGAGGCGTGGACCCAGCTCGCCGAACCGGAGCCCAAGGCATGATCGGGCAGGTGCGCGAGATGCTCGGCGGCATCGAGGGCCGCGTTCGCGGGATGGTCGCGCGCGCGATCGTGCGCCTGGTCGACGATGCCCGGCAGGCGCAGGAGCTGCAGCTCGAGCTCCTCGCCGACGAGAGCCAGGACGCCGTGGAGCGCTTCCAGAACTACGGCTTCACCAGCGTGCCCCATCCCGGCGCAGAGGCGCTCGTGGTCTTCGCCGGCGGTCTTCGCAGCCACGGGGTGGCGCTGGTGGTCGAGGACCGGCGCTACCGCCTCACCGCGCTCGCGGACGGCGAGGTCGCGATGTTCGACGATCTCGGCAACGTGGTGAAACTCGGCCGGGAGGCGATCGCGATCACGGCGGTGAGCAGGCTCACCATCGATGCGCCTGCGATCGAGGTCACCTGCGACACGGCCGACGTCTCGGCCGACCGGGTGACGATCGACAGCGATAACGTCCAGCTGGGCGGCGCTGGCGGCCCGGCCGTGGCGCGCGTCGGCGACGACGTGAACCTCTCGACCGGCAAGATCGTCAGCGGCAGCGCGAAGGTCACGGCAGCATGACGGACCTCGCCCTCGTCTGGAATGCCGATGCCATGGCGGCCGACCTGCTGCTCGCGAACGGGCAGCTCGCCACCGACGACGGGATGCGCACGGCGATCCTGATCTCGCTCTTCACCGATGCCCGCGCGGCCGATGACGAGGCGCTGCCCGAGGACGGCGGCGATCGGCGCGGGTGGTGGGGCGATGCCTATGCCCGCGACGCGCGGCCGGACGCCGGCACGGCGCGCGATCGCTCCCGCATCGGCTCGCTGCTCTGGCTGCTCTCGCGGTCCAAGATCACCGCGCAGGTCCTCGCCCAGGCCAAGCAGGCCTGCGACGACGCGCTCGCGTGGCTGGTGCGCGACGGGATCGCCGCGGCCGTGCGGGTGGTGGTCGAGGCACAGGTGCGCACCGGCCAGCAAACGCCGGATCTGCTGGCCATCGCTGTCGAGGTCGATCGGCCAGGCGGGCCGGGGCGCCAGCGCTTCGATTTCGTCTGGGAAGCCTCGACCGCCACCCTTGCCGCCACATCGCCGGAGCCCGCCTGATGCCCTTCAACCGCCCGACCCTCAGCGAACTCATCGAGCGCAGCCGCGGCGATATCGAGACCCGCCTCCCGGGCGCCGACAGCGCCTTGCGGCATTCGGTGCTCGACGTGCTTGCCCGGATGCATGGCGGAGCGATGTCGGGCGTCTACGGCTACCTCGACTTTCTCGCCCGGCAGATCCTGCCCGACACGGCCGATGGCGAGTTCCTCGCCCGCCACGCGTCGAATTGGGGTATCCGCCGCAAGGCCGCGGTCACTGCAACCGCCACGGCCACCGCGACCGGGGTCAACGGGACGGCGATCGCCGCCGGCACGCAGGCGCTGAGAGTCGACGGCCAGGCCTATCGGGTGACGGCGCCGGCGACGATCGCCGCGGGCACGGCCGCGCTTTCGATCGAAGCGATCGAGCCCGGGCCGGACGCGGACCTGACCGTCGGAACCGTGCTGACCCTTTCGAGCACCATCGTCGGCGTGAATGCCGCGATCACGGTCAGCGCCGCGGGCACTGCCGGCGCGCTCGAGGAGGATGACGCCAGCCTGCTCGCCCGTCTCCTCGATCGCATCCGTACCCCGCCGCGCGGCGGGTCGAGCAACGACTACCGCGCCTGGGCGCTCGCTCAGCCGGGCGTCACGCGCGCATGGGTCTACCCGGGCTGGATGGGCATCGGCACGGTCGGCGTCGCCTTCGTCATGGACCAGCGCGAGGACATCATCCCGCTCGAGGCCGATATCGATGCGGTGCAGGCAGCGCTCGACATCCTGCGGCCCGTTACGGCCGAGGTGGTGGTCTTCGCGCCGACGCCGGCGCCGCTCGACATCGTCGTTCGCGTCGTGCCCAACACGCCCGCGGTGCGTGCGGCGATCAGCGCCGAGCTGGCCGACTTCCTCGCTCGCGAGGCAGAGCCGGGCGGGACGATCCATCTGAGCCGGATCTCCGAGGCGATCAGCCTCGCCGCGGGCGAGTTCAGCCACGCGATCGAGCTGCCCGACACCGACTTCACTCCTGAGCCCGGGCACATCGCCTCGCTTGGCACGGTGACCTTCGTTTGATGCTCGAGGCGGCGCTCATCCCCCGCAGCGATGCGGACCACGCGCAGATGCTCCGGCAGCTGCTCCCGCGCGGTGCGGCATGGGACTTCGCGCCGGATAGGACCTTCGCCCGGCTGCTGGAGGCGCTCGCGGCCGAGCTGGCCCGCGTCGATGTCCGCGCCATCGATCTCCTGGACGAAGCCGATCCGCGCACCGCTCTCGAGACGCTTGCCGAATGGGAGCGTGTGGCTGGCCTTCCTGACGCCTGCACCGGCGCACCCGACAACATCGGAGAGCGCCAGATCGCGCTGGTGCAGAAGCTCACCGGCGTCGCCGGACAATCCCGTGCCGACTTCATCGACCTCGCGGCGCGCATCGGCTTCGAGATCGAGATCGTGGAGCACCGCCCGCTGCGCACCGGCTTCCGGGTCGGCGACCGTTGCACGGACGAGGACTGGGCCTTCGCCTGGACCGTCGTCGTGCAGCCCTTCGACGGCGCCGGACCGCCGCGGCCGGCGATCGCACACTTCAAGGTTGGCGACCCGGTCGGCACGCGGGTGCGCGGCTTCGGATCGCTCGATCTGGAGTGCGTCATCCGCCGCGCGGCGCCCGCCCATACCGTCGTCATCTTCGCCTACGTCATCGAGCGCGAGCCCGATTTCTGGATCGAATTCATCTGAGGAGCACCCCATGCATCGCATCGACACGAGCGGCAACGTCGCCAATCGGTTCCACCCGGGCGACCCCGCGACCGGACAGCAGGCCACGCTGGTCGACCAAGACTGGCTCAACGCTGTGCAGGAGGAGATCGTCGCGGTCATCCTCGGCGCCGGCATCGCGCTCGAGAAGGGCACGAACGACCAGCTCTACGACGCGATCGTCGCGCTGATCGCCGGCGTTGTCGGGACCGGCGGCGGCTCGGCGCCCACGACGCGGCAGATCCTCGCTGGCGGGCTGCTGACGGGCGGGGGCAACCTCGCGGCCGATCGTACCATCAGCCTCGCGAAGGCCACCTCGGCCGAGGTGTCGGCGCAGGTGCGTGACGACGTCGCCGTGACGCCGGCCGGGCTCGCCGGGCTCGTCGGCCTGACCGAGGTCGCGGGCGCGTGGGTGATCAGGCTGGGGCCGGTGATCGTGCAGCTCTTCAGTGCCGTCGTCGGCGCCAACGGAACGACCATCCTGACCCTGCCGCAGTCGTTCACCACCGAGGCGCGCGCCGCCTTCGTCAATGGCGGGACTGCCGGGGCCGGCATCCAGGACAACCCGCCCTTCGTCAACGGCCTCGGGCTGAGCACCGTGTCTGTCTACAGCGCGCTCGACAGCAGCGCCTCGGTCAACGTCATCGCCTTCGGAAGGTAACAGCCATGAAGATCTACTTCGACATCGATCCCGAGACCGGCGCCGTCCGCTTCCACCACGAGGCGATCCTCGGCGCCCGCCAGATCCCGCAGTGGAGCAGTGAGGAGGAGCGCGCCGCCGGCAAGCGCCCGGTCATGGTCGACAATCCCGACTGTCTGATCCCGGCGGGCGCGGCCGAGATCTCCGCGGCCCGCTTCGAGGAGCTGATGGCCGCGCAGCGCGAAGGTGCGGCCATCGCCCTGCGGGACGGCAAGCCGGTTGCCCTCCCGCGGGATATCGATCCGGACCAGGCGCGCGCCGTACGCCGCCAGCGTCGCGACCAGCGTCTCGCAGCCAGCGACTGGACCCAGCTGCCCGACGCTCCGCTCAGCGAGGAAGCGAAAGCCGCCTGGGCTGCCTATCGTCAGGCGCTGCGCGATCTCGACATGGATGGCAGCGACTGGCCGGAGCCGCCTGCGTCATGAACGAGATCACGATCAACCGCGGCTCGGATGTGACGCTCACGGGCTCGTGGCGCGACGAGACCGGCGAGCCGATGGATCTGAGAGACTGGAATATTTCAGCGTTCCAGCCTCACCCGTCGATCTCCGGAATGACGGTCGAGTGGCTTGATGCGAGCACGGCCCGGTACCGGGTCTACATCGAATGGAGCGACCAGATCCCGCACGGGAAGATGGCCGGCTTCCGCCTTCGCATCTCCAAGGACAACGCAGAGGTTTCCTCACCCAAGATCTGGATCAACGTCACATGAGCACCTCACCCTTCTCATCTCCGGTCATCGATATTGCCGTTCGCGGCATTCAGGGACCTCCGGGTCCTGAAGGACCCCTTTCGCGAGCTTGGGCCGAAGGGGAAGAGCCGGGTGGCCCGGGCACCAAGAGCAGCAAGCAGCACGCTCTCGACGCTGCCGCGCAGGCGGAGCTGGCTACCGAGAAGACGGCTGAGGTCATTCAGTCCGGAAATGGTGCGCTGGCGGCGATCGTCAATGAACGCGCCGCGGCACTCGGCGATGTGGCGACGGCCCGCGGTGGGGCGCTGGCAGACATTGCCCAGGACCGTGCCGCCGCCACCGGGGCGATCGCCTCCGATCGCGCCGCGGCGCTCGGCGATGTGGCGACGGCCCGCGGTGGGGCGCTGGCAGACATTGCCCAGGACCGTGCCGCCGCCGCCGACGCGATCGCGAACGACCGGCTAGCTGCGCTGGATGCCATCGGAACGACCCGTGCGGCGGCGGTGACCGATGTCACCAACGCCGCCACGGCGCAGATCGCCACCGCGGCCGGGTTCGCCGCCGCCGCCTCGGCCGAGGCCGATCGGTCGGCCGCCTCCAACCGGCCAGTCGAGCCTTTCCAGCTGATTGCCGGCGCGGTGGGATACAAGAGCGCGGCCAACCGCCTCGAGTGCAATGCCGGGCGCTGGAGCTTCGCCCCGGCCAACACGCCGCGCCGCTTCATCGAGGCCGATGGCACCACCGATCTGCTCGCCGAGGGAGAGGTGCCCGCCGGCCTGCGTGCGGCGACGGTTCACCTGCCGCTGGCGACCAACAACTCTTCGCAGATGACCTTCAGCGGTGCGGGCAGCGAGGCGCTCTATTCGGGCGCACATGCCGGCCCCGACCTTTTCCAGCTCGGGCAGGGACGGTCGATCCGGTGGAAGCCCGGTGCGTCCAGCAGTGCGCACTTCGGCAACATCACCGTCACCCCGGTTTCAACGGTCCGGGTTGTCGCGTGGGTGGTGGCCTCGATTGTGACGCCCGGACTCCAGTTCCGCCTCGGCACCCGCCGAGCGAGCGATGGCAACCAGTCCATCACTACGTTCGACATGACGACAGCCGGGGATTTCACTTACAGCGCCAGCGTTGGAGGTGCTCGGCTTGTCCAAACGCTTGCGGACGGCTCGAAGCTCTACCAGATCTGGGTTGATGTGACCGCTCACGCCGGGGCCACGGTCTCGCCGCTGCTGTCGCGCACCGGGACCTGGACCACCAACGACATGGTCTACATCTGCGGGCTGACGATCCTGCCCGATCCGCCGAACCGCCGCCCCTCGGGCGTTCCGCTGCTCCAGAACGGCCCGCTGATCGCCGATACCGTGCTGGTCGGGCCGCGCCAGCTTCCGGCGAACGTCCACTGGCTGGGAGATGACATCGCGGTCGGCTCCTGCGGCAACACCACGGTGGAGGTAGCCTGCCCCGCCACCTTCCTCGGCTACGCCGCGCTGCCCCGGTTCCAGCGGCTGCTAATCTTCTCGGGTGGAGCGTCCGCGCAGCGCACCTTCCTTCTGCCCTGCGCCCAGGCGCCTTCGGTCTTCTCCGACACGGGCCTGCGCAGCTACATGATCGGAGCCAACCCGAAGGGCGTCGGCCAGCGCTGGTTCGATGTCCGCGTCCAGCGAGGCGGGGCGAACGCCACCGCCTTCACCTTCGAGGGTGCCTACGATGACCCGATGCTCTGGCCGGGCATCAGGGGCTTCCAGCTGCTGGACACGACAGGAGCCGTCACCATTCGCCGGATCGTGCCGCACATCCGGGTGGGCAACAGCGATTTCGTAGACAGCACCAACGCATTGCGACTTCGGGACAGCGCCGCGCCGCTGGTCGAGGACGTGCTCGTGATGGGTGCTCACGCGTCCGCAGTCGTGGGGCGCTCGCTGACCCGCCGCAGGGCGCTGCGGCGCGGGACCGTGACCAGCTACTTCGAGCACAACAGCGCCGGGCGCGGGATCCTGATCGAGTGGGCACAGGGTCCGATCACGGTCAACCGGGTCGCCATCTCGCACGTCACCAACGGCCTTGTCCTGACAGGCACCGGCACGAACGCGTACACCGCCAACATCACCGATTTTCACTGCGACAAGTGGCAGCAGGACGCTTTCGCGCCAAGCATCGGTTACTGGACAGTCTCGCTTACCCGCGCCTCCTTCGGAGAGGCCGTCGTGCCCGAAGAGGACACCTGGCAGTCGCAGTTCGAGATCGAGGTCGATACGGGCTCGGGCTGGCAGGCGCTCTCGGCATCGGGCGTGGCGCTGGCGAGCCTTCAGCCCCAGTGGTTCTACCGGGCCGGGACGCATGCAGCGGGCGTGGTCAACGCGACCGACGCGAACGACAGCCAGTACTGCTTCGTTTCGAATTTCACCCCGACCATCAGCGGGGCGACGAGCCGTCCCAACTACCAGTGGCAGGCGACAGGCGTGTTCGATGTCGAGCGCAATATCGCCTATCCGGCTCCCAACAATGCGGTCTGGGTCAACGTGCGCAACGGGGACGTTTCGGCGGCGAACCCGCGCATCCGGCTGCGATCGATGTACGGCCGCTACAATGCCGGTCCGACCTGGGCGACGCTCACGACCCCGCAGCAGTCCAACACCGGCTACCATGCTGACATCTCGCAACCGAACAGCACCACCCGCGTCGTCAACTGGACTTTCACCGACGTGGTTTCGTGTTCGCCGCGCGCGCAGGGCTTTTTCATCCAAGCCCTCAGCAATCTGGTCGATGTCACCGTCACCAACTGCATCATCGGCGCCGGCCTCCAGAACAACCTGTCCTTCGGTGATTTCCAGAGCGTGAGGCCGATCCTCGGCACCCAGACGATCAGCAACACGATCACGTTCGCCCCGGACGGCGGAACGCGCTTCACCGATGGCTCGGGAGTGCTCGCGTCGGTGATCCGTGGCCTCGGTCCGGATGCCAATATCGTGATCGGGAGCAACGTGTGGGTCTCGACCACCAGCGGCCTCACGTCAGGCATCCAGAACTCGGGCGGCATCGTCACGGGGGCGCCGAACACGATCGCGATGGGGCGGATCACCAACTACACCACCATCGCCGCGCCGGCCGCTGACCAGCCCGGCGTGCGCAGCATCGAGACCATCTTCGACGGGATCACGCTCGCCAGCAGCTTCCGCGTTCCGGGGACGGTCAGGCCCAAGGACATCCGCTTCCGCCCCGGCTTCGTCGATGCGACCGGCGTTGACTGGAACGGGATCGTCACGCGCGCCACCGCAACCGAGGTTCGGTTGGAGGCTGCGATCGCCGCCAACCTCTTCGTCGCCAGCGAGACGCTGACGGTGGCGAGGACCGCGGCAGTGGGCACGGTGATCCGCAGCGGCCTCAATGCCGGCCGGATCGTCAACGGCGACATGTTCCGCCGCTTCCGCATCAGGAACGGACAGCTGCAGGTCGCCGCCGCCTTCCCCACGAGCGCGGTGACCGAAGCCTACGGCCTCGAGCTCGACGATGGCACCAACCTGTTCGTGACGGTGACGCCGTGAACTCGCCCCTGAAGGAGACCCTCTGATGCCCCGTCGCAAGGATACCGCTGCTCCCGCTCCCGCCGATGCGGCCGAGGCCACGCTGATGCTCGGCGAGTACGTCGCGATCGACCGCGAGATCGCGCTCGAGCAGCTCGCGGCCGAGGCGGCGATCGACCGGATCGAGGCTCAGCGCGACACGCGCCTCGCCGAGCTCAAAGCGCAGGCCCTGCCGCTGTTCGCCGGGCTCAAGGCGTGGTGGGAGGCGGGCGGCAAGGACGAGCTCGCCAAGGGCAAGCGCTCGGCCGATCTGGCGGGTGCGAAGATCGGCATCCGGCTCACCCCGCCGAAGGTGAAGCTGAAGCGGGGTCTGAGCGTTGGCAACGTGGTCGACTGGCTCGGCCGGGTGCGCTGGATCCGCGCAAAGGATTTCCTGCGCACCAAGGTCGACCTCGACAAGCAGGCGGTGATCAAGGCGGTGCAGGCGGACGAAGGCGTCGCCGCGGTGTTCGCCGAGATCCTCACCGTCCAGCAGACCGACGAGTTCTTCATCGACACCGGCCTCGACGAGGACGAGCTAAAGAAGGAGATTGCCGCCTCCTGAAAACGGGGGTGGTCGAGCTGTCTCACCAGCTCGAACCGCGAGAGGGTCGTCTCGCACCTTGGGCCGTCATGACCGGCCTTCCAGCTCCCCCGGCCGCAAGCGGCGGAGCCCGACTAAGGTGCAAGTGATGAAAGAAGGATTGATTGCCGTTCGCCCCGTCCAGCCGGTTGCTCCGTGGCTGGGGGGCAAGAGAGCTCTCGCCCGCCGGATCGGAGAGCGCATCGCCGCCATACCGCACACCCGCTACGTCGAGCCCTTCGTCGGCATGGGCGGGGTGTTCTTCCGCCGCCCGGCCCGGCCGAAGCTCGAAGTGATCAACGACGTGAATCGCGACGTCGTGAACCTCTTCCGCATCCTCCAGCGGCACTACCAGCAGCTGCTCGATGTCCTGCGCTTCCAGCTTTACAGCCGTGCCGACTTCGAGCGCCTTCGCGCAACGCCGGCGGACCAGCTCACCGACCTCGAGCGCGCGGCCCGCTTCCCCTACCTCCAGAAGGCCGGCTTCGGCGGGATGGGGAAGACCTTCGGCGTGAGCTATGACCAGCCGCGCTGGAGCCTCAGCAAGGTCGAGCCGCTGCTCGAAGCGGTTCACGAGCGCCTCGAGGACGTGCTGATCGAGTGCCTCGACTTCGGCGAGTGCATCACCCGCTACGACAGTCGGCCCGGGACGCTCTTCTACCTTGACCCGCCCTACTGGGGACACACCGATGACTACGGGAAGGACATCTTCTCAGAGGCTGATTTCGAGCGTCTCAGAGGCCTCTTAGACGGGCTCCAGGGGCAGTTTATCCTGTCGCTCAACGACCGGGCCGAGGTGCGTGAGCTGTTCGCCGGCTTCGCGATGGAGGAGGTTTCCCTCAACTATCGCGCCAGCGGCAAGGTGACTCCGGCGAGGGAGCTGATAATCTCGGGCCTTTAGGAGGGAGCTCACATGGAACCGCTCGACCACGTTCAGGATCTGATCTCGTCGATGGAGATCACCACCGCTCAGTGGAACCTCTACCACCGCGCTTCGGAGTATCTGGATGACCACGCCGGTGCGAGGTCCGTGATCTTGCGGTTCCGGGACTATGTCATCCAAGCCTTCAAGGTCAGCTTCGATACTGACCTTCCCGGCGTTTTGATCGTTCGCGGTCCTGGGGACATCAAAGCGTATCTTGCTTGGGCAGACCTCTACGGGGTCGTGATTGAGGACGATTAAGTGCTCCAGTGTGTCTTGTCCGAGACTCCAGAAGCTTTCGCCTCGCTACACCC
>NZ_JBKFDI010000008.1:0-9712 GCF_046452355.1 Erythrobacter sp. NE805
GCGCCGTAGCCGATGCTCTCGAGCATGCGCGCAGATCCCGCGCGATCGTCCAGCTCGGCCGCGGCCGAGGCGTAGGTGGTCGCATCCATCAGGCCGAGCACGATCGTGCGGTAGGCGTTGTCGCCGAGCACCGGCCAAACGGCAGCGAGGCTGGGATCAGTCGCGCCGCCCGCCATCGCGACGATCGCCACGCCGACGCCGGCGGGCAGAGCCTCGCCCGCATAGTGGCTGTGACGGACATCGATGTCGTTGCCGTTCGTCCCGCCGTTCCGGGCGGTGAGGGTGACGACATGCTGGTTGGGCGCTCCGCCGACAGCGGCGGTCACCGGAAGATCCGGACGCGCCGTGATGGCCGCGGCGATCGCAGCCGCGATGACGATCGCGCTGTTGCCCGAAGCGACGCCGATCGCGAGCCGCTCGCCGGCGACCATGAGCGCGATCGTGCCGGCCGCGGTTGCCGGGCCGGTAACGGTCAGCGTGCTGGTCGCCTTGGTCGAGCCGCCGGCGTCGTCCAGCGCGATCGCGACGACTTCGGAGAAGCTGTCGGCCGCGAGATAGGCGGCGGCCATGCGGGCGAGCTGCGAGCCTTGGCCGAACAGCTGATTGGCCTGCCCGGCCGAGCTGACCGGGGCGATGGTGAGCGCCGCGGCCGTGCCGGCGGCGAGCTTCTGGCCGATGAGCAGCACGCGGTTCTCGATCGGCGCGAGGCCGGAGACTGCGCGACTCGAATCGAACTCGATGTGCTGGCCGGGCGTGCGGAAGCTTGCCGGGATGGTGTTGAAACTGATCGTCATGCTTGGGTTCCCTTCTTCGGGCGGCGGGACTTGGGCGGGATGGCCGAGACGAGATCGCCATCGGCGATGAGGCGGCGGTAGTAGGCGTCGAGCACGATCCACTCGCCGCCGGCGTCAAACAGCCGACCGTCGATGTGGCGGACGCGGCGCCCGAACTTGGGGGCGAGGCGCTCGGCCTTCAGGGCGGCAGTCATGGCGCAGGGTCTCCCAGCTCGATCAGATCGGCCGCGTCGGGATTGGCGGCGGGAAGCGGCGGCTCGACGTTGCCGAAGGCGGGGATGTCCCAGTCAACGTGGAGGGTGCGCAGCTCGAAGGGCTCCTCGGTGAAGACGCCGATCGGCAGCACCAGCTCGAGCTCGATCGCGATCATCGAGAGGCTCTGCCGCTTCATCTGATCGGTCCGGCTCACAGGCCGGGCGCTGCGGATGCGGACCGGCTCGATCAGATCGAGCTCGGGCGCGAGCTTCGAGCGGGAGAGCAGGCGGATCGCGTCGACCATCAGCTGATAGGAGCCGGGAACCGCGCCGTCGCCGTGACGGCTGTCCTCCTCGTTGCGCAGGTTGCCGCCGGCGACCACCAGGGCGAAACGCGCGCGTGCCCTGAGGCCGAGATCGTCGCCGTGATCGTCGCCCTCCACGATACCGAGGAAGGTAGACCACGCCGCGGGCGTGCGCAGGCCAGGGGTCGAGCGCAGGTACTCCTCGAACTGGTCGGGGAAGGTCCCGGTCGTGTGGTACTGGTAGCCCAGGATACGACGCTCACCCGCTTCGACCAGCTCCTGCACCAGCGCCTTCTCGGTGGCGGCGATCATCGGCGGAGCATCCTGACAAGCCCGCCAATCCCGTCGCCGATCATCCAGATCGCGAAGATCACCAGCAGCGGCAGCCAGAAGACGGCGACGAACACGGCCGAGCCGAGCCGCACCCAGAAGGGCTCGTCGTCTCCGATGATGAAGACGCCGATCAGCATGGCGATCGACAGCGCCAGGTGCAGGCCTTCCCACCAGCTCATGCGAGGCCTCCGGAGACTTCGACCGCGTACTCCTTGGCGAGCGTGAGCAGCTCGGCCTCATCCTCGGCGTTGATGCCGAGGAACGGGCGCGCAGGGATGGTGACCTCGTCGACCGAGCGGAAACCGAGCCCGCCCGGCAGCTGGAAGGTGAGCTTGCCGCCGCCCTTGGCGCGGATCGTCCCGCCGTCATTCATCATCCGGGCGTAGATCTTGTTCGATCCCCAGGTGACCGAGCCGTTGGCGGGTTCGGCATGGATCGAGGAGCGCAGCTGCGAGCTGTCGGTCAGCGTCTGCCCGCCCTCCTCCTTCGCCCGGATCGACTGCTGCCAACGGCTCCCGTCGGGTGCGGTCTCGTTGTCGAAGCGCTCGATCGTCGAGCTCTCGAGGTACACGCCGAAGCGCTCCGCCAGCGGCTCGAGGTTGTCGAAGCCGGCGACAAGACCACCCAGCGCCAGCTCGAAGGCGCGATCGCCGCGCAGGCGCAGATCCATGGCGGCAGCCATCAGAAGCTCTCCATGTTGTCGCGGCCGAAGTTGCGGCCGTCCGAGCTGGTGAGGATCTGGCCCGGCCGCGGCGCGGCGGTCTCCTCGCCCTGGTCGAGCATCAGCGTGCCGGCGGCGATCTGCTCGAGCTGCTTGAGCGCGGCCTTCTTCCGATCGATCACCCAGTCGGGCGCGTCTGAGCGCCACAGCAGGTAGAAGGCATAGTCGCAGGCGATGTCGCGCAGGATCGGGTTGCCGGCGAACTGGGCGGTGTTGCGATGGCGGCGGGCGATGTAGCCGGTGATCAGCGCGTCGGCGCTGGAAAGCTTGTCCTCGATCCGCGCGGGGACGAGGTCCCCGGTGTTCTCATGATCGGACAGCTGGATGAGGTCGCGGGCCTCGAAGCGCGCCTGCATGGCATCGAGATCGGCAAAGATCGACACGGCACGCTCCTCCTCTCAGCTGGCCCGATCGGGCGGATGGTTGATGGTGGCGAGGCGGGCGGCGGCGGAACCGGTGCCGCCGCCCGTCTCAGCGGCCGTCGTCAGGCCGCGGTGGTCCCGCGCTTCTTGCCGCCGCCCCTGGAGACAGGCGCCGGCTTGGCCGCGGGCTCGGGCGCAGTGGGACTGGCCTGCGCCGTCGGTTCGGAGGTGACAGCGCCGGCCGCAGACCCGGCGCTGTCTTTGGGAGCGGCGTCTGCACCGCTCGCCTGCGAGGCCTCGGCGGCAGGCGGGAGCCCTTCACCCTGCGGCTCGGCGGTAATGGGTTCCCCGAGCGGCGTGGGCTCGCCGACCGAGCCGGCTCCCTCAGCACCAAGGGTCCGATCGGGGCCGTCCAGCTCGATCACCTGGAGCAGGCCCGCCTCGAACTCGGCCCGAGCCTCCGCCGTGAAAGCGGCGGTCGTGCCGTCCTCGTACTCGAAAGCGAGGGCGATGTTCGGGTCCTGCACGATCGCGAGCAGCTGCCCGACCGTGACATCGCCCCGCCCGATGAAGGTCGGCGCGCTGTAGCTGCCGATCTTCACCCCGGCGCGCCGATATGACGGCGAGCGCGAAGTGGTCAGACGGAGGCGCTCGGCGGTCATGCCAGCCACGGAACCACCTCGAGCTTCGCAGTCCCGCGCCACACGTTGGTGGCGCCGGCGGCGTTGCGCTCCGCGTTGAGGATCTCCATGGCCTCACCTTCGAGGCTGGGCGGAACCACCAGCAGGGTCGGGCGGACGCCCAGCGGGCGGCCGTAATCGCCCTTCATGGAGTGCATCGCCTCGCGCGCCGCCTCGTAGTTGTCGGCGGTGAGCTCGGCCTTCGACCCGAACGCGAACTGCCAGAAGCCGAAGCCGACGTTGCAG
Organism: Erythrobacter sp. NE805; assembly: GCF_046452355.1. NCBI lineage: Bacteria > Pseudomonadati > Pseudomonadota > Alphaproteobacteria > Sphingomonadales > Erythrobacteraceae > Erythrobacter > Erythrobacter sp. NE805. Next base: position 3,636 of record NZ_JBKFDI010000008.1, read on the forward strand.
CGGCTGTCGACGCCGTAGAGGAACTGCTTGCGATGGAAGACATTGTCGTCCTCCGGACGGTCCTTCGCGACGAACTGCGGCGCCTTGCGCTCCTGCCAGATGATCGGTTTCAGCGCCCGGGTGTCGTCGATCAGATACCAGGGGGTGGCCGCCCCGGCCTGCATGTTGGAGACGGTGGTCTCGTTGCCGGCCGCATCGAGCACGACGTGATCGGTATCGAAGAAGTTCTGGCCGTCGTAGCAGGGGCGGTCGAAGCCCGCCTTGAGCTGGCCGAACACCAGCTCTTCCTTGTGCGCCATGGTCGAGCGGCCCATCTCGGTGAACAGCGGGCTGTAGATCCCGATGTTGTCGTCCTCGATGTCGTTGCGGTCGACGCCGATGGTCTGCTCGAAGTCGCGGTTCTTGATGGTGTAGTCGCTGGCGGTGGCCGCGTTGATGACACGATCGCCCAGCCACTCGCGCATCGAAGGCAGCTTGCCGAGCCAGCCATATTCGTTCTCGCCGGTCGAGCTGGGCACCGTCGTGGCGACCAGCGCGCTCTGCGAGGCGGCCATGGTGAGGCCCTGCTGGTAGAGCGCGCTGAAGGTGCGGCCCAGCGTCTGGAGATTACCCGGATTGATCTTCATGTCGTTGCTTCCTTGGCTTCAGGAGGTGCGGGGGCGGGTCAGGTGAACCTGACCCAGACGCCCTGGGCATCGACATCGAAGATCGTGCCGGCGATCGAGCGGGTGTTGGTCCCGTTCGTCTTGGCCACGGTCTCGTCATCGACGATGAAGGCGTTGTTGCCGATGTCGGCGGCGGTGATGGCGTCGCCGCCGCCCGAGTTGTTGAAGCGGAACACGCCCTTCTCGACTTCAACCTTGATGGCACCGGCGGCGCCGCCGGTGTTGTCGGCGAGATCCTTCGCGCGGCCGACGCCCTTGAGCGTGGTCGCGACCGCGCCCGGCGTGGCCAGACCCGCGGCGGTCAGCGCCACCAGCGCGCCGGCGAAGATCTTCACGTTGGCCGCGACGCCGAGGGCGATGGTCTTGCCGTCGCGCTCGGGCGTGTTGTTGTTCTTGGTCAGCGCCATGTCAGCCTTCCTTCTCTTCGGCGTTCCGGGCCTTGAGGTAGTCCTCGGCCGAGACGCCCATCATCGAGCAGATCGCCGCCTCCTCCTCGGTGAGGGCGGTCTTGCGGGTTTCGGGGGTGCCCTCGATCACCTTGCCGCCCTTGAAGGCGGGAGCCGTGGCGAGGAAGCTGTTGAGCTCGGAGATGTCCTGCTTGCCGAGCTTCAGCGCCCAGTCCCTCTGGGCCGGGGTGAGCTTGCCTTCCTCGATCGCGGCGTCGACCGCGGCGAGGACCTTGTCCTCCTGGAGCGCGCCGAGCTGCTTCTGCACGTCCTTCAGGGCGTGGATCGGCACGTACTTGGACGGGTCGGGCTCGCCGGCCTCAGCGGCAGCCTTGAGCGCGTTGAGCACCGCTTCCTCGTCGGCATCGTCCTTCAGCTTGATGTGTGTGCGAACCGAGGCGAGGATTGCCGCGTCCTTACCGCGATCCTCGATCAGCTTGTCGATCGCGTTGATCGCGGCCTCGTCTTCGCTGTCGGCCTTGAGGCCCAGCGCCGTCAGCGCCGATGCCGACAGCAGCATTGCAATCTTCTTCATGGGGCTTCCTTCGTTGAAAGCGCCCGCCTCCTGGGAGGCCAGCGCGGACACTTCGATGTTCGGGGAGTTGGTGAGGCCGACGTTGACGATGCGGGTCAGCTCGCCGGTGGCCTTGTCGGCGCGGAAGTGCGGGGAGTAGTAGCGGTACTCGCGCGCCTGGAGCGCGGCCTCGGCGGCCTCGGTCCATTCGGCGGTGACGTAGATCCCGTCGTCGCCTACCTCGAGCGTGTCGGGGCTGACCCAGCCCGCAGCCTTGGCCATGCCGCCGACGCCGGGCACGGCCGAGAATTCGCTCTGGTGGTCGTAGTTCACCAGGAGGTCGACGCCGTTGAGGAAGGCCTTGGTCGCGGCGATCACGCGCTCGGCGTGCGCCTTGTCGCGCAGCAGCCAGGGGCCGCGACCGTCACGGCCGCTGAAGTAACCGAACGGGACGATCCGGAAACGCTTGGCCGGCGCACCGTCCTGCACGGGCACGGCGATCGCACTGGCGATGACGGCCACGTCGGCGGAGGAGGCAGCGGGTTTCGACATGCCGCCTGCCTAGTGGGCGAGGCGCGGTGGGCGTTACCTCCGCCCCCGGAGCAAGTCCGGTTTTTCGTGTCGATTGCGGGAAGGCCCCATGCTTAGCCCCCGATCACGGCAATTGCCAAGCGGCTTTGATCAGCCGACGCGCCCGTCCTCGCGCGTCCATACAAGCCGGCCGCGGGCGAAGGCGCCGCTGCGCGGACCCATCCAGCGCCAGAAGTCGCGGCCGAAATCGACCGAGCCGCGTGCACCCTGGTAGCGCCGCACCAGCATAGCCCGCCCGTCGCGGCCGGCGATCCATAGCCAGCCAATCCTCTCGGGATCGATGATCGTCCGGGCCGCGTCCGCGAGCTCGCGCTCCTGGACGCCGCTGAGGGCGACGATATCCCCATCGGGCCCGCGCAGCAGCCCGGCCGAGACGGCAAGCGGCCAGCCCGCCACGTCGGTGAACACCCGACCCTTCACCGCGGAATCGCGCGAGGTGAGGTTGAAGGCCTCGAAGAAGGGTCTCACGGCCTCGTAACCGGCGTCTGAGAGCTGGGCGTTGAGCTCGCTGGCGATCCCGTCATCCGGCCCGCGGCCGACGCGCGGCGGCGGGGTGAGCCCGTCGAGCGCCGCCTTGCCGACGTTGTAGCCCCAGCCCGGGTCGAGGCCCTGCTCGAGCCGGGTGATCTCGCCGGTGCGGCGGTTCACGTAGTCGCGGACCGGCGCGCGCGGGATCTCGCTGTCCTCGGTGACCGCCCACCCGCGACGCTCGATCATCCGCTCGTTCACCGGCTGCACGTCGCAGCGGCAGTTCCAGCCATTGGGGGGGAAGTGCGTGTCCCACCACGGATGGTCGACCGGCAGGATGGTGCCGTCCCAGGCCGCGTGCTCGGGGCGGACGCGGGCATCCTTGACCGAGACGTAGCGCAGGAACGGGAAGGCACTCTTGGTGCGCTGCAGGCGCGCCCAGCGGCCGGCCATGTAGCTGACCCGGAGATTGGTCTGGTAGATCGTGCGCAGCCGCGCCGGCGAGCCGAGGCGGACCACCTTCTCCACGCCGTCGGCAGGATCGGTCATCAGCGCCCGGCCCCACCATCCGCGCGCGACCAGACGCGGGCGCAGCTCGTCCTGGAACTGCTTGAGCGTCAGTCCCTCGTCGAGCGCCTTCTGCACCGCCTCGCGAATGTCCTCAAGCAGATCGCGGCTCATCGCCTTGGCGACGGTGAAGGCGCGGGCATTCTCCTCCTGCCACACCTCGCGCCAGTCGAAGGCGATCTCGTAGCCCTTGGCCGCAAGTGCCGCGACCGCGTCGGCCGGCGCGCCGATCGGGAGCGCTTCCGTCTCGTCCATCAGCTGCTCGCCTGCAGCTGCCACAGCCGGCCGCGGAAGCGCACGAAGCCGTCACGGCTCTCGGCGAAGCCGGCATGCGTCCCGATCGCCAGGTGATGTCCATCCTCGCGCAGCAGCGCGTCGATCGTCGCGGCGGCATCGCGGGTGTAGATCGCGCGCCAGACGATCGCCGCGTCGAAGTCCTCCCGGGGCGCGGTCGAGATCCCGTCCACCGTCCCCGAGGCGGCGAGCGGAACGAAGGCGTGATAGACCGTCGCCCGCGCCGCGAGCTCGTCGCCCTCGACCATATCGGCGGGCAGCATCATCGGATCGAGCTGGGCCCGGTCGCGCCCGTCGACTCCCTCGCCCTCGGTGACGAGCAGCCCGCGCGGCGTCCCATCCGGATCGTGATCGAAGCGCGGCAGGTCCGGAGCGAGCGTGCGGACGACGCCGTCAGGCCCGCGCACCGCCGCCGCTTCGCCGCGCGCGAAGTCGAAGGCTATCGGGAACTGTCGGGCGCGCAGGACCGGCATCCGTCACTTGGTCCCCTTGCCGCGATCGGCCTGGGCGATCAGCCGCGCGGCGAACCCGCCCCGGGCGATGAGCTGCTCGAAGTCCGAGGTGTCCATGTCGCCGATGACCTGGGCGAGCCGGGCCTGCACCTCGGACAGATCGCCGGCCTCGCCGATCAGCATGTCGACGGGCACGAGCAGCGCATCGACCTGCGCCTCCCAGTCGCCGAGCATCTCGTCGACCGTGGCGTCGATCGCGTCACCATCCGGACCGATCTGCGAATTGAGAGCTGCCCGGTCGGACCGATTGCCCCCTGAGGCCGATTTAAGAGGGTCTAAGACGCCTGTCGCCGGTTTTTTCCCCGCCACCGGACCCGGAGCGCTCTCCTGGCCATTCTGGGGCATTTGCGGCGGGGCGGCAGGTTGAAGGGCAGTCTCAGGCGATTTGGCCGCCGGCAGACCCGCCCGCTCGCGCATCTCCTCGCCATCGATCTTCACGCCCATCTTGGCGAGCTTCTCGGCGCTGTCGATCTCGACCGCGATGTCGGTCTCGTCCGGGCGACCGATCTTCAGCCGCGGATAGGCCTTGCGCGGACCGTGGTTGAACATGACGAAGGGGACGACAAAATCGCGGTTGAGCGTGCCCGCCAGCATCATCGCGTCGAAGTCCTCGATGTCGGCGCGCACCCCATCGTGCACCTGCGCCTGGCCCGAGCCGAGCCCGCCTGCCTTGGCATCAGTGGTGTTGGTCTGGCCGAGCACTGCCTTGGACAGCTGATCGTCGATGTATTCGGCCTGGCTGCGCCACAGGTCGTTGGGCGCTGTGCCGGCTTTGCGATCGACGAACTCGATCGACATGGTCTCGGGGAAGGCCGCGGCGGCATCCGAGCCGAGCTCGAGCAGCGCGCGGTGGAGGATGTTCTTGTTCTCCTCGCTCTCGTTCGGGCCGTACTTGCCGATGCGCAGCGGGTGGCCGAAGCTTTCGAGGAAGGTCACCCAGTCCTTGATCGCAAAGTTCTTGAACATGTAGCCCCAGGCCGCGATCCGGGCGAGGCCGGAGCGGATCGGCAGGCCGCTTTTGGACGGATGGTAGTGGGTGATGAACTTGCCTGCCGGCAGCGGGCTCGGTTCGCCATAGCCGGTCTCGCCGCCGCGCAGCAGCAGATCGGTCCCGTTGACCCGGTCGAACTCGAACCAGCGCGGGTCGCGCCAGAGCAGCTTCGACGGCTGCCAGAGGTCGGGCTTCATGTCCCAGACCATCTCGGTGGTGCTCACGCCCTTGCCGATCGCGTCGAGCATGTCGAAAAGCTCGAGCTGGAGCATGTCGCGCTTCAGCCAGGTCTCGATCAGCGCCGCGTCCTTCTTGGCCTCCTCGCTGTCGTCGGCCGGCTCGACCTCGATCGGCAGCCGCGCGACGGCGAGCTTCCGGGTGCGCAGCACGGCGAGATAATGGAGATCCTTCTCCTCCATCTCCTCGGCAAGCTCGTAGTAGGCGATCGCGTCGCCATCCTCGGCATCGCGCAGCAGCCGGCCGAGGCGCTGCGGGGTGAGGCCCTGCGCCGGGTGGCCCGACTGGATGGTGCGCACGCTGGTGCGCGCCGGGGCGGCGATCTCGACACGGAGGTTGTCCCGGACCAGCGGGCGCCCATCGGGCATGATCAGGGCGGGCGGCTTGCTGGCCATCAGTCATCGTCTCCGAGGGAATCGTGGCAGTCGCGGCAGATCGGGCCGATCATCTCGCGCCTGGGGAATTCGTCGCCGCACTCCTCGCACAAGTGCAGCCCGTCGAGGCTCCTCACCATGCGCCGCGCTCCTGGAATCGGGTGCCATGGGCGGCCCGGCCGGAGGCGTCATCGGGATGGCGCCAGCCTTCCTGGCCGCGCTTCGGCCCGCCAGTGGCGCGGCCGTCGCGATTGATGCCGCGGTACTCGTAGAGCGATCCGGCCATCTCCATGGCCTGCGCCATCAGTGCATAGGCCCAGAACTCGTCGGCATGGACATCGCCATCGTTGACGATGCGGACGCCCCCGCTTTCCTCGCTGCCGACCTTCTTGATCGCCATCAGATCGGCGCGGGTGAT
>NZ_JBKFDI010000009.1:0-4025 GCF_046452355.1 Erythrobacter sp. NE805
TTCCGACCCGGCGATGGTCAGCTTCATCCGGGAGATGGTCGGCAAGCCGGGCGCGCTGCGCGGTGCCACCTTCGTGCTCGAGGTCGCGCACATGCTCGCCGTGGCGCAGAGCTCGCCCGTCACGCTCCAGCACCTGCGCAAGGCCTGGCAGCAGAACTCGAGCACCGTGCTTTGAGCGCGCTTCCAGAAGGACCGTGGACCATCGAACCGGGGGCGAACAGCCATGTTTTCGATGCGCGGATCATGGGACGCGGCGTCTGCCTCGCCTTCGCGGAAGGTGAACCAGTCTACGACGATGGGGGCAATCTTGTCGGCATCAAGCCGGCTCCTGCGACCCTCGCGATGGCAGCTGCCAGGGAACTGGTGGAGGCGCTCAGCTACGCCGAGCCGTACCTTGAGACGCTCCACTCCTTGATGCTCCAGAATGGCGGTAGCAAAAGCGAGGCAGCGAAGCTCTGCTGGGCCGCACTCACCAAAGCCCGCTCCGCCATGTCTTCGGCACGAGGCGAGCGATGATCCGCCTCTTAGACCTCTACCGAGAGGCCGCGCGCGAGCTCGATGCCGCGCGCGGTCCGGGCACCGCCCGGTCCGAAGCGATCGGAATGTCCATCACCCTCGGCCTCTTCGCGATCCTCGCGATCGGTGTGGCCGCAATCACGGGAGACGCATGATCATGGCTCTTTCCCTTGTCTCGACCGCCTTGGCGCGGCCGGCCCGCTTCGATCCCCGCGCCAAACGTCGCAACGCGATGATCGGCAAGGTCCATGTCGGCAAGAAGGCCCTCAGCCTCGACGAGGACGACTATCGCCAGATCCTGATCCTGGAAACCGGCAAGGCCTCGCTCAAGGATTGCTCCGAACGCGAACTGGAGATGGTGCTCGACCGGTTCCGGGCGCTTGGCTGGAAGGACCTGCCCCGGCCAGCGGCCAAAGGCGTCGCGCAGAACCCGATGGCTCGCAAGGCCCGTGCGCTGTGGATCTCGCTCTACCACCTCGGGTGGGCGCGCAACCGCGACGAGAAGGCGCTGGAGGCCTTCGCCAAGCGCCAGATCGGGTGCGAGCGGCTCGTCTGGGCCAAGCAGTCGGATGGCTACAGGCTGATCGAGGCCCTGAAGAAGCGGGCCGAGATCGAAGGCTGGGCGCAGACCGACGCGAGCGGCAACAACCTCTCGCCCCTGAAGCTCAATGAAGGGCTGTGCCACGCGATTCTCGCCAAGCTTGTGAAGGTGGGCGAAGCGCGCCCCGACTGGACCATCAATGTCGCGGCGTGGCGGCTGTGTGGCCTTGAGCTCGGGGCCAACGGGCCGATGAATGCCGAGGCCTATCAGAGCCTCGCTCAGCAGCTCGGCGCCAGGCTGCGCGCCGCGGGCGGTGCGGCATGAACGGCGTCGACTGGTTCGACGCCCACCCGGGCTACGCGGGCTTCGGTCGCATCACGGCCACGCGTTGGGCGTTCCGCTCGATCCTCAACACGATGATGCCGCTCTCGATCATCTTCGAGTTCTTCGGCGACTGCGAGGTGTGGCCATGAAAAGCGATCTCATCGAAGAGGCGTTCCTCGCAGTGATGAACGGCCCCGACCGCGAACTCGCCCTCCCGTTGACCGATTGGGCGGGCCGCAACCTGCTTCGGCGCCGGATCGCGGTGGCGCTGGAGCCACTCAAGTCCCGGCATGACGAGATCACTGCCGAGCGCGATCGGCTTCTTGCATCGATCGGCCGCATCGCCACGGCGATGGATCGCGATGATCTGGCATCCGCCCTCGAGGCGTTCAACGATCTGTTCGCCGAGGGCTTGATCTCAGCTCGCCAGCAGCTGGAGAGACTGCCATGAACGCCCGCGCATCCTTCGAGCGGATCGCCCCTCTCTGCTATCACGAGGGCGAAACCAACCGCTGCCCCCAGTGCCAGAACAAAGGGTGGCACGTCGGCCGCGTCACTGCCGAGTGCTCGCACTGCGGGCATCCGCTGCCGCTGGCGCAGGCGACGATCACCGGCGCGCCGGCCGAGCAGGCTGTCCACTGATGGACCGCGACAAGGCCATCCAGTTCGCGCTTTCCCGGCGTCCCGAGAGCATCGGAATGGCGCGGCTGTGCCAGGAGCTGCTCGCCGATATCGCAGGGAAGCCGGTGACTACCAAGGCGCCGGTACTTGTGCCGATGCGCCCCTACCGCTGGAACCCGGGCAATCCCTTCGGTCGGGCCGGCAAGGCCGGGTGTGGTGTCCCGACCGCTCTGGCCGAGCAGGGCGAATCCTGATGCCGATCCGGCCTGAGAACCGCGCCCGGTACCCGAAGAACTGGCCAGCGATCAGCCGCCGCATTCGCTTCGAGCGGGCGGGCAATCGCTGCGAGCAGTGCGGTGTGCCCAACCACGAGCTGGGCGGCCGCACGCCTGATGGCCAGTGGCACAAGGCCCGGATCACCGGCTGCGATCGCCGCCTGCCGGAGCCGGGCAGCGACTGGTGGTGCGATGGTCCGCACGGCGTCCAGAAGCTGCGGATCGTTCGAATCGTGCTGACCGTGGCGCATCTCGATCATCAGCCTGAGAACTGCGCCGAAGAGAACCTGCGCGCCTGGTGTCAACGGTGCCACAACCTCTACGACGCCAAGATGCGCCGCGCCGGCATCCGCGAGCGCGCCTTCGCCAATCAGATGACGCTGGATCTCGGCCAGTGACTGAAGAGCTCGCCTCGACCGGCTCGCGCGTGCTCGACGAGATCGCCGGGGTCATCGGCCTCAAGGCGGCGATCGACTTCGGCTGCGCCTTCCGCGGCGAGCGGGTCTACATCCCCCAGAATCCGGCGCGCGAGCCACGCATCGCCGAGGCGATCGGCGAGGAGCTCGCGCAGCGGCTCTGCGACACAATGTGGCGCACCGTCGTGCGCGTCCCGATGTCGGCGGTGCTGCATCTCAAGGTCAAGCAGCTCGACGCCGAAGGTCAGATGACGAGGCGCGAGATCGCCCGCCACTTGAACATCCGCGAGGGCCGGGTCTATGAGATCCTCCAGCGTGCCCGCAGGGAAGAGGCACAGCTGAGCCTCTTCTAGCGGACTTGCTCCGCCCCCGGAGGTAACGGCCGACGCCGATCCCGCCCTAGTCGCGGGACATGACCCAACCCCTCCTTTCCGAACGCACCCTGCTCGAGATCGCCGAGCACGAGGGCCTCGTGCTCAAGGCGTACAAGGACAGCGTCGGCGTGCTCACCTGGGGCTTCGGCGTCACCGATGTAAGCGGACACAAGGTCGGCCGCTACGACACCGCTAATGGCGGCAGCCGCTCATCGATCGAGCGCGCGGTCGAGGTCTTTGAATGGCTGCTGCGCACGAAGTATCTGCCGCAGGTGATCGCCGCCTTCCGCGGGCGCGCACTGACCGAGGCGCAGCTCACCGCGGCCCTCAGCTTCCACTGGAACACCGGCGCGATCGGGCAGGCCGACTGGGTGCAGTCCTTCCTGCTCGGCCGGCGCGAGCGCGCCTGGTCCGAGTTCATGAACTGGTCCAAGCCGAAGGAAATCATCTCCCGCCGCAAGGCCGAACGCGCGCTGTTCTTCGACGGCCGGTGGTCGGGCGACGGCGTCGTGATGATCTACGACCGGGTCAATCCGAAGGAGCCGCGCAACCCGGTCTGGTCGACCGGGCGCGAGATCGACATCAAGGATGAGGTCCGCGCTGCACTGCGCAAGGCGGGGAGCGCGCGCTGATGGGTGCGGCCGGCATCTGGGCTGCCCTGCGGCTGTTCGGCGCAGGGGCGCTTGACGGGCTTCTGAGAGGCCTCTCAGCGGTCGCCAGGTGGATCGTCAGCGACTGGCGCAACGGCCCGCTGGTGATCTGCGCGATCATGTGGGCGGTGCATGCGCTGCTCATCGTGCCCGCCCGCGATCGCACGATCGGCGAGACCGAGCAGCTGCTCACTGACACCCAGCTCGCCCACCTCGGGACCATCAGCAACTTCATCGACGCCAGCGCCAGGGCGAAGGCCGATGCCGAGGCCAACGCCGCGCGGGTGAAGGCCGAACAGGAAAGGATC
>NZ_JBKFDI010000010.1:0-3622 GCF_046452355.1 Erythrobacter sp. NE805
GGCTGCAAGCGCGGCACGACCAAGGTCGAGCCGGGTTGGACCATCATCTGCGGCAAGTGCTGGCGGCGCGCCCCGAAGGACATGCGAATCCTCGCCTCGACGTGGCGCGCGCGTGCCAATCGCTTCGATCGCAAGGGCGACCAGGAGCGTGCGGAGATCGCCGGACGCTGGGCCAATCGCGCTTTCGAGAACATCCGCAAGTTGCTGAGCGGCGAGACCGAGCAGTGCTGGGGCATGGACCCTCTGATGGCGGAAGATCTCCGCAAGGCGGGGCTGATCTGATGCCCAAGGCTAAGCCTCATCCCAACCAGCTCGGCTTCGACTGGAACGTGCCTGTCCCGGCGCGCGGTGAAGGCGCGCTCGCGGGTTTCGAGCGCAAGGTGAATCGCCTCGTCGGCACGATTCTCGCGAGCGATACGCGGAGCCGGTACGTCATCGCCGCGGCAATGAGCGAGCTGCTCGACGAGGATGTCTCCAAGTCGATGCTCGATGCCTACTCGAGCCCCGCGCGCGACGATCACCGCGTGCCCTTCTCGCGCCTCGCGGCGCTGGTGCTCGTCACTTCGCGGCAGGATCTGCTGCGCGACGTCATGGGCGAGCTGGGCGTGTCCCTGCTGATCGGTGCGGAGACCGAGATCGCCCGGATCGGGCAGCTGCGCCAGCGCATCGAGCAGGACAAGCGCGAGATCCGCGAGTTGGAGGGCCGCGCTCGGCCGATTCACGAACACCGGAGGGGGAACACTTGATGGCGCCCGGCGCTGCACTTTCTATTGCCCAGCAGGCCGACCTTTCGCAGGCGTGGTTCACGGCCGAGACGCTCGCAGCGCTCGACCTCGCCGGGCTGCCGGGCGACAAGCGCTCGATCAACCGGCGCGCCCAGAACGAGCGCTGGGGCTCGCGCCTCAGCGCCGAGGGCAAGCCGCTCGTGCGCGCCCGGCAGGGCCGCGGCGGGGGCAACGAGTACCACTTCACCCTTCTGCCGGCGGAGGCGCAGGCGGACCTCGCCCGCCGCGGTTATGCCTGCGCCCAGCCCAAGGCCGAGCCAACCACCAGCGCCGCCGCTTGGGCGTGGTTCGATGCACAAAAGGCAAGCGTGAAGGCCGAGGCGCAGCGACGCCTGGCGATTGTGGCCGAGGTCAACCTGCACTGCGCCGCGGGAGCGACCGTCACGGCCGCGGTCGCGCGGGCCTCAGCCGCGCATGATGTCGGCTCCTCCACCATCTACGACTGGCTCAAAGATGTCCGCGGCATCGATCGCGCCGACTGGCTGCCGGCGCTTGCCTCGGCCCGGAAGGGCGGCGGCAAGAAGGCCGAGATCGATCCCGGTCTGTGGGAGATCATCAAGAGCGACTGGCTGCGCCCGGAGGAGCCGCCCTTCGCCGCGTGCTACGAGGAGGCCGAGCGCATCGCTAGGGAGCGCGGCCTCACCCTGCCGCATCCGCGCACCCTGCTCCGCCGGCTGAAGGCCGAGGTTCCCCGCTCGGTCCAGATCATGGCGCGCAAGGGCGAAAAGCAGTTCGAGCGGCATGTTCCGGAAGCGCGACGCTCGGTCGAAGGGCTGCACGCGATGCACATCGTCAACGTCGATGGCCACACCTTCGACGTCTTCGTCGAGCATCCCGACCATCCCGGTGACGCGAAGAAATGGGTGCGCCCAGTGCTGGTCGGCGTCCAGGACGTCTACAGCCGCAAGATCCTTGGCTGGCACATCGACCTGTCGGAAAACGTCCTCTCGACCCGGATGGCCTTCGCGCAGATGCTGCGCGAGTTCGGCATCCCTGAGGTCTGCTACCTCGACAACAGCCGTACCTTCGCCTCGAAGGCGCTCACCGCAGGCGCGGCCACCCGGTACCGCTACAAGGTCGATGCCGAGGAGCCTGCAGGTCTGCTCGTCTCGCTCGGGATCGAGGTGCGCTTTACCCAGATCTACAGCGGCAAATCCAAGCCGATCGAGCGCGCCTGGCGCGAGTTCGCCGACCGCATCAGCCGCAGCGCCGCCTGCGCGGGCGCCTATGCCGGCAACAGCCCGACCAACAAGCCCGCGAACTACGGCCAGCGCGCCGTGCCGTGGGCTGAGTTCGAACAGATCGTCGCGCGCGGGGTCGCCGCCCACAATGCCCGCAAGAGCAACGGCGGTGCCTGCAAGGGCCGGAGCCGCGATGTCACCTTCGCCGAGAGCTACGCCGTCTCCAGCATCCGCAAGGCCAACGAGGTCCATCTCCGCATGGCGCTGCTCCAGGCCGAGCGGACCCGGCTCGACAGCCGCACAGGCGAGATCAGGCTGTTCGGCAACCGCTACTACTCGCCGGTCTTCATCGATCATCTGGGGGCGCCGGTTACCGTCCGCTTCGACCCGTGGAACCTGCACCGCGAGGTCCATGTCTACGACAAGGCGGGCCACTACCTCGCCCAGGCCGAGCTGCTGGAGGACTACGGCTTCCGCGAGCAGGCCGGTGCGATCGAGGCCGGCGCTCGCCGCAAGGAGGCCCGCCGCGCCGTCCGCGCCGCGCTTGAGGCCGAGCGCACGCTCGATGCGGCCGAGATCGCCGCCGCGCAGATCCCGCTTGAGGCGCCGCCGCGCCCCGAAGCCAGCGTCATTCGCCCACAGCGCCACCTCGCGACCGTCGGCTCGGCCGCGCTGAAGCCGCAGCCGGCCGCGGCCGTCCCGAACGAAGCTGAAGAAGAGATCATCGCCGCCCTGGGGAGCTTCAACCTCAGGCTGGTCGAGTGAGCAAGTGATGCGCGGGGCCGTTCCAATCACCCCCGCGCATCGTCCCAACAACGGAACTGGAGGAACATACATGGCAAGTCAGGCACAGGAAACCCTCAGCGCGGCGATCGAGCAGGCATCGCTCACGCCCGAGGAGCGGTTCATCGAAGAGCAGATCGCGTGGCTGAAGGCCCACAAGGAGGGCATGGGCGCGAGCTTCGCCGACATCGCCAACTGGACCGGCATCCCGCACGGGACGGTGAGCAACCTGCTCGGCAAGGGCTATGCCGGCAACCGGAAGAAGTACGCCGACATCATCGCCACCTATCGGCACACGCTGACGGCGCAGTCCGAGATCGCGGCCGACCTGCCCGAGAAGCCGGGCTACTTCGAGACGCCGACCAGCAAGGCGATCATGCACTACCTGCACTGGGCCCAGCGCGGGCGCCTGGTGCTGATCGTCACCGGCGCCGGCCTCGGCAAGTCGACGACGGCCGAGCAGTTCCTGAAGGACAACATCGGCAGCTACATGGCCACGATGACCCCGTCGACCAGCGGGATCATGCCGATGCAGCAGAAGGTGCTTCGCGCGCTTGGCGAGAAGCACGTGATCGGCTCGCCCGCGGCGCTGACCGAGATGATCATCGAGAAGCTGAAGGGCCCCAAGAACCCGGTCCTGCTGATCGACGAGGCGCAGCACCTGTCGATCAAGGCGCTCGACGAGCTGCGCAGCATCTATGATGCGACCGGCGCCGGGCTCGTCCTGATGGGCAATGAGCGGGTGCAGCAGTCGATCGACGGGGTCAGCCGCGCGGCCGACTTCGCGCAGCTCTTCAGCCGAATTGGCCTGCGCCTCGTCCGCCAGCGCGCGGTGACCGGCGATGCCGAGGCGCTCGCCGCGGCGTGGAACAT
>NZ_JBKFDI010000011.1:0-3451 GCF_046452355.1 Erythrobacter sp. NE805
CTCCGACCCGGCGATGGTCAGCTTCATCCGGGAGATGGTCGGCAAGCCGGGCGCGCTGCGCGGTGCCACCTTCGTGCTCGAGGTCGCGCACATGCTCGCGGTGGCGCAGAGCTCGCCCGTCACGCTCCAGCACCTGCGCAAGGCCTGGCAGCAGAACTCGAGCACCGTGCTGTGAGCGGCGCCACCGGCAAGCTCTGCCCAGTGAAGGGCTGCACCGCGCACGCAAAACCCAACCAGCTGATGTGCTGGCCGCACTGGCGGCGTGTGCCGAAACCGCTCAACCGGGCGGTCTTCGACACCTACGCCGATGCGCGCGGGCGCGAGCTCGGCGGCGAGGCCCGGATCGATGCGATCCGCCGCTACCGGGAGGCGCGTGACGCCGCGATCGCTGCGGTCGAAGCCAAGGAAGCGGAGGAGCGGGAGTGCCCCTCGTCTCCGGACGGCAAGCACCAGATCGACACCAGTATGGAGTCCGGTCCGCACCACTGCTTCCATTGCGAGGCAAACATGCGGCCTGATGCACGGGTGCGGGGGTGATCAACCTCCTCGACCTCTACCGCGAGGCCGCGCGCGAGCTTGACGCCGCGGGCGGCCCGGGCACCGCCCGGTCCGAAGCGATCGGGATGTTCATCACCCTCGGCCTCTTCGCGATCCTCGCGATCGGCGTGGCCGCAATCACGGGAGACGCATGACCATGGCTCTTTCCCTTGTCTCGACCGCCCCGGCGCGGCCAGCTCGCTTCGATCCCCGCACCAAGCGTCGCAACGCGATGATCGGCAAGGTCCATGTCGGCAAGAAGGCCCTCAGCCTCGACGAGGACGACTATCGCCAGATCCTGATCCACGAGACCGGCAAGGCCTCGCTCAAGGATTGCTCTGAACGCGAGCTGGAGATGGTGCTCGACCGGTTCCGGGCGCTGGGCTGGAAAGACCTGCCCCGGCCCGCGGCCAAGGGCGTCGCGCAGAACCCGATGGCCCGCAAGGCCCGCGCACTGTGGATCTCGCTCTACCACCTCGGGTGGGCGCGCAACCGCGACGAGAAGGCGCTGGAGGCCTTCGCCAAGCGCCAGATCGGGTGCGAGCGGCTTGTCTGGGCCAAGCAGTCGGATGGCTACAAGCTGATCGAGGCCCTGAAGAAGCGGGCCGAGATCGAAGGCTGGGCGCAGACCGACGCGAGCGGCAACAACCTCTCCCCGCTGAAGCTGAACGAAGGCCTGTGCGAGGCGATCCTCGCCAAGCTGGTGAAGGCAGGCGAGGCGCGGCCGGACTGGACGCTCAACACCGCCGCGTGGCGGCTGTGCGGCGTCGAGCTGGGCGCGGATGGCCCGATGAACGCCGAGGCCTACCAGACCCTCGCCCAGCAGCTCGGCGCCAGGCTGCGCGCTGCGGGCGGTGCGGCATGAGGATCGACTGGTTCGATGTGGCACCCGGGTATGCGGGCTTCGGTCACCTGACGGCCACGCACGGCGCATTCCGCAGCATCTTCCGGACGCTGCTCCCCCACTCCATGCGCGCCGAGTTCTTCGGCGCCAGCGAGGTGCTGCCATGAACGCCCCGACCTACTTCGATCGGCCGGCGCCGCTCTGCTATCACGAGGGCGAGACCAACCGCTGCCCCCAGTGTGGCAACAAGGGCTGGCATGTCGGCCGCGTCACCGCCGAGTGCTCGCATTGTGGCACCCCGCTGCCGCTCGCCCATGCCACCATCACCGGGGCGCCGGCCGAGCAGGCTGTGCACTGATGGACCGGCTCGACCGTCACCCACCTTACGAGTACCTGGACGGCCCGCCGACCGGGATGCCGGACCTGTCGGACGACCCTGCGCTCAACGAGGCCTACGAACGTCTCAACGACCTGATCGAGCATCTTGAACGGAAGGACGATCCCGAAAGCTTTTGCGTCCCCTTGTCGGTCGAGACCGGTCTGTCGCCATATGACCTGACCCGCATCCTTCGTTGGCGGCGCAAGTGGCCGCATTGGCGCGAGCAGAAGATCATCCCGATCTTCATCATCCAGAAGGCAATGGCCTTGGAAGGGCTCCTCGGCCCTCAGGCGCAGGCCTTCTGGCAGGCCAACGACTGGACCCGGAACCGCGCCGGATGACCGAATCGCTCGTCTCGACCGGTTCGCGCGTGCTCGACGAGATCGCCGGGGTGATCGGCACCCGGGCGGCGCTCGTGCTGGGCTGCGCGTTCCGGGGTGAGCGGGTCTATATCCCCAAGAACCCGGCGCGCGAGCCGCGCATCGCCGAGGCGATCGGCGAGGAGCTGGCGCGCGCGCTGTGCGATGTGATGGGCGGCACGCCGCCGGTCTCGATCCCGGTGCGCGTCGTCCTCCACCATGCGGTCAAGCAGCACGCCGATGCCGGCATGACGCGGCGCGAGATCGCCCGTCACTTGAAAATCCGCGAGGCGCAGGTCTATGAGATCCTGAAGCGCTGGCGCGAGGACGAACGTCAGCCACGGCTCCTCTAGCGGGCTTGCTCCGCCCCCGGAGGTAACGGATTGCCTCCCTCCCGCCCTAGTCGCGGGACATGAGCACCACCCTCCTCAGCGAAAAGACTTTGCTCGAGATCGCCGAGCACGAAGGCCTCGTGCTCGAGGCCTATCGCGACAGCGAGGGCGTGCTGACGTGGGGCTTCGGCGTCACCAGCAAGAGCGGGCACCGGGTCGAGCGGTACGACACAACCCGCGGCGGCGAGCGTTCGACGATCGAGCGCGCGGTCGAGGTCTTCGAGTGGCTGCTGCGCACCAAGTACCTGCCCGAGGTGCTGCGCGCCTTCCGCGGCCGAACGCTGACCGAGGCGCAGACTGCCGCGGCGCTCTCCTTCCACTGGAACACCGGCGCGATCGGCGAGGCCGACTGGGTGCAGTCCTTCCTGAAGGGCCAGCGAGACCGCGCCTGGATCGAGTTCCTCTATTGGGCCAAGCCGCGCGAGATCATCGCCCGGCGCAAGGCCGAGCGGAAGCTGTTCTTCGAGGGTAGGTGGTCCGGTGACGGCGTCGTCACGATCTACGATCGCGTCAATCCGAAGGAGCCGCGCAACCCGGTGTGGAAGAGCGCGCGCGAGATCGACATCAAGGACGAGGTCCGCGCCGCGCTGCGCAACGCCGGGGGCGGTGCATGATCAGTTGGGGCGCGATCTGGACCGCGCTTCGCCTGTTCGGCGGAGGCGTGCTCGACGGGCTTCTGAGAGGCCTCTCAGCGGCCGGCAAGTGGCTCGTGAGCGATTGGCGCAACGGGCCGCTGGTGGCGCTCGCGCTGTTCGGCGCGTGGCACCAGTTCATCCTCAACCCCCGGATGAGCGCACTGCTCGAGCAGAGTCAGCAGCTGCTCACCGACACCCAGCTCGCCCACCTCGGGACCATCAGCAACTTCATCGACGCCAGCGCCAGAGCGAAGGCCGATGCCGAGGCCAACGCCGCGCGGGTGAAGGCCGAACAGGAAAGGATT
>NZ_JBKFDI010000012.1:0-2544 GCF_046452355.1 Erythrobacter sp. NE805
ATTGTCGAAGAGCCAGGCGTGCTCGCCCTCCCCGATCCACGCCGCGAGCCGGTCGGCAAGGTCGCCCGGCGTCGGGCGGCGGGTGCCTGCGAGCAGCTCCTTGAAGTGCCGGAGGCGCCGCAGCGAGGGATCATTGGCGTAGGTCGCATCGACCGCGGCGCTGATCGTCGCGAACTCCTCGGGGCCATCGGCCTTGAGCAGCACCGCCAGCCAGTCGCGCAGGAAAGCGCGGTTGGCCGGCGCGTCGGGGAGCGACAGCGGGTTGAAGCCGGCAGGCTGGCCGGGGCTGATCCGGTCGTAGCGCCCGCCGATGCCGCGGATGAACAGCTCCGCGCCGCGGTCCTTGTCGAAGAGGATCGTGCGGGGGCTGAACTTCTGTGCCTGCGCGGCGAGGAAGTTCATCACCACGGTCTTGCCCGAGCCCGACGGGCCGATCACCGAGAAGTTGCCGAGGTCGCCGTGGTGGAAGTTGAAGAAGAACGGGGTGGCGCTGGTCGTCTCGAGCAGGGTGACGGCATCGCCCCAGTGGTTGCCCGAGGCCTGCCCCAGCGCGAAGCCGTGGAAGCTGCCGAAGCCCGCCATGTTGGCCGAGGAGATCAGCGCGCGGCGGACGATGTATTCCTCGTTGCCGGGGAACTGCGCCCAGAAGGCGGGTTCGAGGTTGGTGTCCTCGCGCACCGCGATCGCGCCGGTGTCGGCGAGCGCGGCCCCGCAGGCGGCGACCGCCTCGTCGAGCCGGTCGAGCGTGCGCTCGCGGACCAGCACGGTGAGGTGATGGTCGCCGAAGCCGACCGCGCCGTTGCCGAGCGCATCGCGTGCGGCGAGCATCTCGGCGCGCTCGGCCGCGGCGTCCTCGTCGACCGAACGCGAGCGCCTCAGCGCAAGGTCGATGCGTTCGCGCGCGGTGGTCCGCTCGTTGGGGGCATAGCTCTCAGTGACGACCATCTCGAAGGGGAGCCTGAGGAGGTTGTCGAGCAGCCCCGGCGAGGTCGCCTCGGGATAGTCCTTGAGGCCCATGATCGCGGCGAAGTCCGGGGCGGCGCTGCCGCGCAGCTCCATCGCGTCGAGCCCGAAGGAGGCGCGGCGATAGGGGAGCATATGGCCGATGTCGGTCTCGGGCGCGGGGCGGCGGACCGGGCGCATCTCGCCATTGTAGAGCGCGCTCAAGAGCTCGAGCATCTCCGAATTCGTGCCCCCGGCATCGGGCGCCTGGTAGTCGCCGAGCACCGCGGCGCCATATTGCTGGAGCGAGGCGACGAGGCCGGTGACCGCGGCCTTGAGGCTCTTGAGGTCACGCGGATCGGCCTCGAGCTCGTCCTGGCCCGCGCGGGAGAAGAGCTTGGCCATGCGCTCGGGCAGGCCCGTCTTGCCGCGCGCGGGGCGGCGGATCAGGGTGACGAACTGGTCGTTGATGAACAGCGAGCCGCCCGCCAGCCGCTCCTTCCAGCGCGAGTCGATGTGGCGCGAGAGGGGATCGGGGAACGCGGCATCGAGCTCGACCTCGACGCGGCGGCGGATCACGTGGTGATAAAGCACGAAGCGCGCATCGAGCACCGAGCGCAGCATCACCTCGCGGGTCGCGGCATGGGCGTTGAGGGCGTCGGAATCCTCGGTCTCGAACAGGAGGCCGGGGACCTGGATCGCGCTCATCACAGAGCCGTCGCGCAGCAGCACGGTGCTCGCATCGATCAGCCGGGCATAGGGGAGGCGGTCGCCGACGCGGGCTTCCTTGGCGCTCCACGCGGCGGCTCCGAGCCATGTCTTGGCCATCAGCGGCACTCCTTACGGGGCATAGGAATTGCACCCCCAGCGCTTGTAGTTGGGCACGCGCGGGCAGCGCGAGACCTTGGTGATCCACAGGTCGAAGATGCGCGGTTCGCGCAGCGACGCGAAGTAGCCGATCGCGTGCATCACCGCGGGGACCGGCAGGATCCACCAGCTCTTGAGGATCAGGAAGGCGATCGTCGTCACCATCAGGTTGATGATGAAGAAGTTCATCGTCACCCCCAGGAACATCTGCGGGCGGGTGAGCGCGCGGTGGACGGGGTGGCGGACGAGCTCGCTCACGGGCGCTTACCCGGCGGCCGACTGGATGCCGGCGACGATGGTGGTCGCGCCGAACAGGATGAACACGCCGACGATCACGGTCGCGCCGAAGCGCCAGTTCATGCGGCCGGTGAGCATCATGAAGCCGATCGCGGCGACGGCCATCACGGCGACGGTGGTGGCGACGGTGCCGAGCAGCGTCCCCTGGAGCCACAGCAGCGCGTTGTTGATCGGGCCCGAGCCCGCCGGATCGGCATTCTGCGCGTGAGCCGCCCCGTGGGCGAGCGCGAGCGTCAGGGCGGCGGCGAGACGGGCGGGAAGGAACTTGCGGGTCATCGTGATGGTCTTGGCTTTCATGGTCTGGGAGCGCGGAGCGGTCACTGCCCCTGCGCGCGGGAATGGCTGGCGAGGCGGCCGATGATGGCGGTGACGTAGCCGCGGGTCTCGCGGATGTTGGGGATGCCGCCCGCGCGTTCGACCCGGCCGGGCCCGGCGTTA
>NZ_JBKFDI010000013.1:0-2392 GCF_046452355.1 Erythrobacter sp. NE805
CTGCTGCACCCCGGCCTGGTACTGGCCGATGAGGCGCGAGGAGCGCGGGATCAGCACGCGCTTGCCGTCGAAGCTCTTGACGTCCTGGCTCACCACCGCGCGCACGTAGCCGGGCACGTCGGTGTTGATCCCGGTCTCGAGGATCGCGGGGATCAGCGTGCCCTCGGTGACGGTGGTCGAGGGGTTGACCATCGAACGCGCCTGCGCGGGCGCGCCGCCGACCCCGCCGACGCGGCTCGCGAAGGCGGCCGCGCCGCCCGTGCCGGCCACCTCGGCGCCCGGGGTGCCCGGGGCGGGCGCGGGCAGCGCGCCCTCGGCGGCGCGGATCGCGCGGGCAACGCTGGCGTCGAAGACGAGCTGCGGGCTCGCATAGGGGTTGATCGCCGATCCAGGCGCCGCATTCGGGTTCACGGCATAGACCGGCGCGGGCACCGGCGCGCCCTCGGGCTGGTCCGGCACGACGGCGGGCTCGGCGGGCGCGGGTACGACCGCGGGCTGCATCGGCACGGCGGCGGCCTGCGCGGGCGCGGGGCCGCGGCCGCCGATGCCCTCGGGCGGCGAGGTGCGCGCGGCGTTCATCGCCCAGAAGGTCACCACCCCGAGCAGGCCGACCACGGCCGCCCCGGCGACGATCTGCATCCCGTCACCCTTGACCTTGCGGTCGGTCACCGCCGGGAAGGCGGCGCGGCTCGCGAGGTCGATGATCTCGGCGGATTCCCGCTCGCGCGGATCGGCGGTCTCGCCATTGGCCGTCCCGCCCTTCCTGGGCGGCAGTCGCATCGCCAGACGCATCACATGGTCTCCCTAAAGATCTGTTCGCGCATCATTTCTTGCCCTTCTTGCGCGGCGCGGAGAGCCCCGCCTGCCGCTGCCCGGGCGCAAGCCCGGCGGTGTTGGTGAGGGTCGCGGTGTCGCGCCCGGAGCGCAGGATCAGCTGCGGCGGCACCCCGTCGACGACGATCGTGTCGCCGCGCACGGTGAAGTTGACCGGCCCTTCCTCGCCCGCGTCGTTGGTGACGAGGATCGCGGGAACCGCGGTGCCCGCGGCCCAGGTCAGGAACACCGCCGCGCCGTCGTCATAGGCGCGCAGCGGCAGGAGCTCGCTCGACCCGGCGCTGCTCCAGGCGAAATTGAGCTTGGCCGGGTCGCTCGCCGGGGCGGCGCCGGGGGCGGCCATGTCGGGCGCGGCAGCGACGCGCTGGGCCTGCGCCTCGGCCTCGGCGAGGGCGGCGAGACGGGCTTCCTCGGCCGCCTTCTCGAGCTCGGGATAGCGGAATTGAAGCACGTAAAGCGCTGAACTCTTGGGAGAAGCCACGAGGTCGAAGAGATAGGTCCGCTTGTCGGTCACCACCGTCATGTTGGTCCGCGCGGCGGGCTCCAGCGGCTTCACGAAGAGGATCGTCTGCGCCTTGTTGGGCTGCACCTGCCAGGCGGCCGAATCCCCGATCGCGACGTTCTCGATCACCTCGTCGGGGCCGAACTTGATGGTGGTCTGGACCTTGGTGCGGCCTTCGACCTGCACCACGGCATCGGCATCATAAACACGCGTTTGCAAGCGGTTATCCGCTGCCGCCGGGGCTGCGAACGAAAGGGCGAGCGCGAGCGTCAGCGCGGCGCGGGTCATCGGTAGGTCTCCGGAGGGGTCGTGGCGGTTGGCGCGGTGCCACGCGAGGACGAGGCGGTGCGGAAGCGGTTGCCGATCCCGCGGGTGCGGGTGGCGGGCGGATTGAGCGGGCTCACCGGCGCCCCGCTGCCGGTCGCGGCGACAACCCGTGTTTCACGTGAAACATTGCCCTCAGGCCCCGTGTCATTGGCGGCAAGGCCGGGCTGGAGGGGGGCTACCTCGACCCTGCGGGGGGCCAGACCCGGGCTGGCGGGGGGCAGGACCGCCCCACGCGGCGCGGCGCCCGGCGCGAGCGGCGGGACGACCACCGTGCGCGGCCCCTCGCCCGAGCGCTCGCGCTCCTGCGCGGGCACAAGGCCGAACACCTGCCAGCCGCGCACCATCATCGCCGAGACCACCAGCGCCATCAGCATCAGCATCGCGTGGACGAAGCCGACCACGAAGAAGGCCATCGCCGCCTGCTGGTCGATCTTGCCCGGCGTCTTGGTCAGCGCCTGCAGCACCGGCACCGCCATCTCGAGCATGATCGAGCCGCCCAGCACCGCGAAGAGCGGCGCGAGCGCGAGCATCACCAGCCCCTTGAGCCAGCCGGTGAACAGGCCGCGCGTGCCCTCGAACAGCGCCAGCACCACGAAGATCGGCCCGACCGCGAGCAGCAGCGCCAGCGCGATCCGCGAGGTCACCAGGAGGCCCACCGTGCCGAGCAGCAGCAGCAGCGCGCCCATCCACATCATCCCGGGCGGCGAGAAGGCGGCGATGTCCTTGGTA
>NZ_JBKFDI010000014.1:0-1927 GCF_046452355.1 Erythrobacter sp. NE805
GCCGCATCGCCGGCGTCGCCGCGATCGACAGCGGGGAGGAGTGATCCGGTGGTCTCTCCGCGCGCAGCCAAGGAAGCCCGGCGCCGGGCGGCGCTGAAGAAGTCGACGCCCTCCACGATCGACCGGCTCGACCCGGAGATCCGCGAGCTGATCGCGCAGCTGCGCGTCGACAAGGGTTTCACGATCGACGAGATCCGCGCCGCCCTGGTCAAGGTAATTGGAGAGGACCGCGTCCCGAGCCGGTCGGCGCTCGGCCGCCACGTGCGCGGGCTCGCCGAGATCTCGGCCGACCTGCGCAACACCCAGATCTATGCCGAGGCGCTGGCCAAGGAAGCGGGCGGCAAGCAGGGCCACCAGCTGCTCGACATGAATACCCAGCTCCTGCAGGCGAACATGTTCAAGCTCATGCTCGCCGAGAAGGACGGCGAGGGGATCGTCCTCAGCCCCAAGGAGGCGAAGGAGTTCTCCGAGGCGCTGCGCAACATCGCGCTGACCCGGAAGACCGATCTCGAGGTGATCGCCAAGGCCAAGCAGCAGGCCGCCGAGGAAGAGCGGCTGAAGAACGCCGAGCAGGCGACGGCCGCAGCGCGGGCCAAGGGTCTGTCGAAGGAAACCGTCGAGGCGATCCGCCGCGCAGTGCTGGGCAGCGAAGCGTGAAGCTGTCGCCCGAAGATCAGGCCGCCCGCGATGCCGCGATCCGTGCCCGCGAGATCCAAGGCGATCGTGCGGCGGCCGAGAGCGCAATCATGCGCCTGCCCAAGGGCGATCTGCTGCTAGGCTACCAGCAGCGTGCGGTGGATCTGCTGTTCGCCGGCACGGCGCTCCTCGTCATCGAGAAGAGCCGACGCATCGGGCTCACCTGGGGCGTGGCGGCATTTGCGGCGCTGAAGGCTGCCAGCAGCGTCGAGGCCGGTGGCCAGAACGTCTGGTACATGGGCTACGACAAGGACATGACCCTCGAATTCATCGAGGTCTGCGCGATGTGGGCGCGAGCCTTTGGCCTGATTGCCGGCGAGCTGCAGGAAGAGGAAGTCCTTTACGTCGACGACAATGGCAAAGAGCAGGGGGTCAAGGCCTTCAGCATCCGCTTTGCCTCGGGCTTCCGGATCACCGCCCTGCCATCCGTCCCGCGCGCGCTGCGCGGCAAGCAGGGCATCGTCATCATTGATGAGGCGGCGTTCCACAAGAACGTGAACGAGGTGCTCAAGTCGGCGATGGCGCTGCTGATCTGGGGCGGGCAGATCGTGGTGATCTCCACCCATGACGGCGTGAGCAATCCGTTCAACGTGCTGCTCGAGGAGATTCGCGGTGGCAAGCGGCGCGGCACGCCGATCAAGATCACGTTCGCCGATGCAATGGCGGACGGTCTCTACGAGCGCGTCGCTCTGGTTACGAAGACCAAGGGTAGCGAGCTGCCGCCGAAGGAGGTTTGGGAAGCCGATATCCGTGCGGTGTATGGCGATGATGCGGCGGAGGAGCTCGACTGCATCCCAGCCCTTGGCAGCGGCGCGCTGATCAGCCTCGAAGACATCCTCGCCTGCGAAAGCGAGGATGCCGGCCTGCCCGAGCTCTACCTTGGCGGGTTGTGCTATGGCGGCCGCGACGTGGCCCGCCGCCGTGATGGTCAGATCCAGCTGGTGGGCGAGAAGATCGGCGACGTGCTTTGGGAGCGCGACGGCTACCGCGAGACTGGCAAGACCTTCGCGCACCAGGACGCGTGGTTCGATGCCAGCTTCAAGCGCTTCCGCATGGTCCAGTGGCGCGTCGACCAGACCGGCATGGGCGAGAAGGTGGTCGAGGACCAGCAGGCCAAGCACGGCGCCTCCCGCGTCGTCGGCGTGCAACTGGTCGGCCCCAACCGCGTTGACCTTGCGTTCGGTCTCCAGCGCCTATTCCAGCAGCGCAAGATCCGCATCCGCTCCGACGC
>NZ_JBKFDI010000015.1:0-954 GCF_046452355.1 Erythrobacter sp. NE805
TCCAGTGAAGACCGACTTCCTGCCTCCGGAGGCCTGAGCCTCGATGACGCGCTGATCGCCAGCGAGCAGGCCCTCCAGCTCAATGCGCTGATCGACTGGGTCGAGGCGCAGTCGGCTGTCCGCTTCACCCCCGCGGAGCCTGTCGAATGAAGCTCGGTACTCACAATCTGGGGACCAGCCCTCTGGCTCGCACGACGATGGTCAAGGTCGAGGAGCACCAGCTCACGCTTACCGCATTCACCCCTTCCGGCATGAAGTCGGTCACCATCTCTGCCGAACAGGCCGAGCTGCTGAAAGATGTGCTTTCGTGATCGCCGCCTCGCTCAGCTTCCGCGACTTCATGATGGCCTGGCTACCGACCATGGCCGCGGTGAGCTTGACGCCGCCGCCGGCGCCGGCGCTCGGCCACATGTTCCTGGTCGACGTCTCCGGCGTGCCGGTGCCCGTTGTCACCTGCCTCCTGGCGGTGCTCGGCATCGGCCTCTCCCGACTCCTCGCCCGGCGCACCGAGGCGCAGCTCGGGTGGCTGAGCTTCGCCGCGGTCACCGCGATCATGCTGGTCGTGGTGCTGCTCTGGATCATCGAGAGCCGCCCCTCGTGGCTCTACGCCTTCGTGGTTTCGATCGGCCTCGGCTTCTCCGGCTATTCGCTGGTCGAGCTGTTCGGCGAACAGATCCGCGCCTTCATCACCGACATCTTCGACAAGGCCCGGTCGACCATCGGCCGCAAGGGAGACGACATGTGATCGCCAACTGGCTCGAGATTTCCATCATCCTCTTCATCTTCGGCGGGATTGGCGTCGTCATCTGGCTTGGCTGGAAGGGCGGTGCGGCCAACCCGGTCAGCACCGGCGACCTCGATGCCCGCCTCGTTTCGTTCAACACGGAGCTGAGCGGCGTCCGGTCGAAGGTGGGCGAGATCGAGGAACGCGTCGAGAAGATGGAGGGGCACTAC
>NZ_JBKFDI010000016.1:0-954 GCF_046452355.1 Erythrobacter sp. NE805
GCCGGTGAAGACCGACTTCCTGCCTCCGGAGGCCTGAGCCTCGAGGATGCTCTGATCGCCAGCGAGCAGGCGCTCCAGCTCAATGCGCTGATCGACTGGGTCGAGGCGCAGTCGGCCGTCCGCTTCACCCCCGCGGAGCCTGTCGAATGAAGCTCGGCACCCACAATCTGGGGCCCAGCCCTCTGGCTCGCACGACGATGGTCAAGGTCGAGGAGCACCAGCTCACGCTCACCGCATTCACCCCTTCCGGCATGAAGTCGGTCATCATCACTGCCGAACAGGCCGAGCTGCTGAAAGATGTGCTTTCGTGATCGCCGCCTCGCTCAGCTTCCGCGACTTCATGATGGCCTGGCTGCCGACCATGGCCGCGGTGAGCTTGACGCCGCCGCCGGCTCCGGCGCTCGGCCACATGTTCCTGGTCGACGTCTCCGGCGTGCCGGTGCCCGTCGTCACCTGCCTCCTGGCGGTGCTCGGCATCGGCCTCTCCCGGCTCCTCGCCCGGCGCACCGAGGCGCAGCTAGGGTGGCTGAGCTTCGCCGCAGTCACCGCGATCATGCTGGTCGTGGTCCTGCTCTGGATCATAGAGAGCCGCCCCTCGTGGCTCTACGCCTTCGTGGTTTCGATCGGCCTCGGCTTCTCCGGCTATTCGCTGGTCGAGCTGTTCGGCGAGCAGATCCGCGCCTTCATCACCGACATCTTCGACAAGGCCCGGTCGACCATCGGCCGCAAGGGAGACGACATGTGATCGCCAACTGGCTCGAGATTTCCATCATCCTCTTCATCTTCGGCGGGATCGGCGTCGTCATCTGGCTTGGCTGGAAAGGCGGCGCGGCCAACCCGGTCACCACCGGCAACCTCGACGAGCGCCTGAACTCTTTCAACACCGAGCTGAGCGGCGTCCGGTCGAAGGTCGGCGAGATCGAGGAACGCGTCGAGAAGATGGAGGGGCACTAT
>NZ_JBKFDI010000017.1:0-755 GCF_046452355.1 Erythrobacter sp. NE805
AGTTCGGCGCATCTGCTGGCCGAGCCCGCGGGCGGTCTCGCGCAGGCTCGAGACGCTCGCCCTGGCGCGCTTGGCCGGCCCGGTGAGCCGGTCGACCATCTCGAGGATCATGGAGAAACGCATCGCGGGTCAGTCCTTCTGCGCCTGGGCTTCCAGCTGCTCGGCCGCGCCGAGCCAGAACTCGATCTCCTCGCGGTCCAGCTCCATCAGCTCGGAAGGCTGGAAGGCGAAGTACTTGGCGAGGCTCGCTAGGCAGAGCCGCCAGTCGTCTGGCCAACGTCCGATTTCGGCGCGAGCAAGTTTCCCAGGGCGCCGAAGTCGTCGGCGTCGAGGTTCTCGACCTCGATCGTCGTCAGGTTCGAGCAGGTGATGATCAGCTCGATCACGGCCGCGATCTCGGAAGCGCCGTGCTTGTCGAAGGCGCGGATGTCCTTCGCCTTCGGCCGGCGCATGACCACCTCGAAGCCCGCGGGCTTGAGCTCCTCGACGACCGGCTCGCTGCTACCCGCGGGCTTCGTCTCGGAGACGATCGGGTGCAGCAGCGTGTGCGTGAGCCGGGACATCAGACCAGCTCCTCGGCGGGCTGACCCTCGAAGGTGACGGTGACCTTGCCATCCTGGCCGATGTCCCCGTGCTCGACGAAGTAGGCGCCGCGCACCACCCACGTCTTGCCCATGTCGCCCTTGAAGATCAGCGTGGCATTGTTGATCGCGCGCATTGCCGCGACGCTCACGCCGTCCGTATGGAGCAGCCCG
>NZ_JBKFDI010000018.1:0-755 GCF_046452355.1 Erythrobacter sp. NE805
GGTGCGGCGCATTTGCTGGCCGAGCCCGCGGGCGGTCTCGCGCAGGCCCGAGACGCTCGCCCGGGCGCGCTTGGCCGGCCCGGTGAGCCGGTCGACCATCTCGAGGATCATGGAGAAACGCATCGCGGGTCAGTCCTTCTGCGCGTGGGCTTCCAGCTGCTCGGCTACACGTAGCCAGAACTCGACATCGTCGAGGTCCATCGCCATCGCCTCGGAAGGCTGGACCCCGAAGTACTTGGTCACGCTGCCAAGGCAGAGCTCCCAGTCTGCTGGCCACCGGGCGATTTCGGCGCGAGCAAGTTTCCCATGGCGCCGAAGTCGTCGGCGTCGAGATTCTCGACCTCGATCTGCGACAGGTTCGAGCAGGTGATGATCAGCTCGATCACCGCCGCGATTTCGGAATCGCGGTGCTTGTCGAAGGCGCGGATATCCTTCGCCTTGGGGCGGCGCAGGGTGACCTCGAAGCCGGCGGGCTTGAGCTCCTCGCTGACGATCTCCTCGCTGCCGGCAGGCTTCTTCTCGATCGTGATCGGGTGCAGCAGCGTGTAGGTCAGCTGGACCATCAGACCAGCTCCTCGGCGGGCTGACCCTCGAAGGTGACGGTGACCTTGCCGTCCTGGCTGATGTCGCCGTGCTCGACGAAGTAGGCGCCGCGCACCACCCACGTCTTGCCCATGTCGCCCTTGAAGATGAGCGTGGCATTGTTGATCGCGCGCATTGCCGCGACGCTCACGCCGTCCGTATGGAGCAGCCCC
>NZ_JBKFDI010000019.1:0-634 GCF_046452355.1 Erythrobacter sp. NE805
GCGTGATCATCTTCGGCAGCAGCGCGCGCACCCCGAGGTTCGAGCGCCCGAGCATCAGCGAGATGCCGAAGCCGGCGACGTAGAACACCAGCAGCAGCGTCAGCGCGAGGGTGAACTGCCCCTCGCTGCCGAACAGGCGATTGAAGGCCTGCTCGCTCATGCCGCTGGCGATGCAGTCGACCGCGGTGAGCGCCGCCGAGACGCCGCTGCCCATCGCCTGGGCGGCCATGTCGCAGGTCGTGCTCATTCCGCGGCCTGCCACATGGTGTCGTCACCCGGATCGCCCGGCCCGTCCGGCCCAAATCCTTCAGGCCATGCGCGGCCGGTGAGCGGCGGATACCAGGCCGCGGGCGCATCGCCGACCGCCTCGCGCAAGAGGTCGAGCCGCCGCACCGCGCTCTCGCGGCCCGACAGGATCGTCAGCACTTCCGGAGCGCCCGAGAGGTCGAGCCGCACCACCACGCTCGCGTCCGGCTGGCGCACGAGGAAGGCGCGGCTGTGCGCGGGGAGCGAGCGGATCAGCGCGAACTCGTGGCTCGTGAGGCCGAAGCCGTCGCAATAATCCTCGGGCCGGGCGCGGCTGTTGGGCATGAACACCATCGTCGCGGTCTGCTCGACCAGCGCGGTCGAGATG